>QHZD01000031.1 GCA_003225315.1 Acidobacteriota bacterium | reverse complement strand
CATGAAGCTCGCCCTAAGATAAGTTCTCCCAATCCGCTTCGGCGGATAAGAAGGGCAGTCGAAGACTACGACTTTGATAGGCTGGAGGTAGAAGCGCAGCAATGCGTGAAGCTGACCAGTACTAATCGCCCGTTCGGCTTAATCATAAAACTTTCTCAAACCGTCTTTGAGGAAGCGCAGATGTGATTCGTAAGAATCGCAGGCTAGTAACGCCTTTTCTGCACAGTGTTGTTCGACCTGCTGTCGAACTTGTAATGCCAGCCTAACTCTGTTGTCGCACTCGCGATCCTTTGCTCGGGATGAGCTCAGGAATCCGTTCGCGAGTTTCAAGTTTCCGGTGGCTATACCGCGAGGGTCACACCCGTTCCCATCCCGAACACGGAAGTTAAGCCTCGCCGGGCCGATGATACTGCACGGGCAACTGTGTGGGAACGTAGGTCACCGCCGGGATTAAATTGAAAAGGCCGGTCCTGGATATCCAGAACCGGCCTTTCTTGTTTGTGCCCATTTCTATGCGGGAGCCGCCCTTCTCTTGGCCTAATGGCCAGGAGAGCACAGTCGAAAGAGTACTATTGACCTTCGCCATCCCGAGGGTTATGGTTACTTCCTGCCCCGGGCCCGATAAATCACCCACGGTGAGGTCCCCAATGACTACCAGTATCGCCACCAACCCCGCAGGAGTCGCTCTACAAGAGCGTTGGGAGAGGCTTCGAAGCCACAAACGCACTATTTCACGAGTGAAGTTACTTGTGGAATGGGAACAAGGTGGAGCGCATGAACGCGCCAACGCCGTTACCGTAGACGTAAGCCACTCCGGCTGCATGGCTGTGGTGGGAGCGGATCTGCCGCTGCACAAGCGTGTGCGCCTGATTCATCCCGCGACGGGCCGCAAGGCTGACGCCGAGGTTGTCTGGCGCAGCCATGAAGCTTGGGACGCTGGATTCGAATTGGTAAAGCCCG
Source organism: Acidobacteriota bacterium (assembly GCA_003225315.1). GTDB lineage: Bacteria > Acidobacteriota > Terriglobia > Acidiferrales > UBA7541 > Acidiferrum. The sequence goes on along the minus strand of QHZD01000031.1, from coordinate 75,200 downwards.
ATGCTTCGTTCTGGGGTCTGAAATAGCCTTCTGAGCCCCGCGCTAGTACGAATCTACTTAGGCCACTTCTCTTTCGGCAGACTCTTCTGAATCGTCTCAAGATTCTGGAAACCGTCCTTGATGACGGTCTGTTTGACGTTATCCTTGGTCACCGCGACAGGGCTCAAGAGTATTGCTGGAATCGTTTTGTTCCCGATCGATATGTCAGTCGTAGTCTTGAAAGTTTCTCCCTTGGCCCAGGCCACAGCTGCCTCGGCGGCCTGCTTTGCTTGTGAACCGAGCGGCTTGTACACCGTCATGGTCTGAGTGCCATCGAGTATGCGGATGATGGCCGCTAGATCGGCGTCCTGCCCCGAAACAAAGACTTTCCCAGCCAGTTTGTGCTCCTCGAGCGCCTGAATCGCTCCCCCAGCCGTACCATCATTCGAAGCGACCACCGCAACGATGTTTCCCGCGGTCGAATCAATGGCCGCGGACATGTGCGCATAAGCCTCCGACGGATCCCAGTCCTTGGTCCAGGTGTCCGAGACAATCTTGATGTCGCCTCGATCCACCATTGGCTTCAGGACTGCCATCTGTGCTTCGTGCAGAATCTTGGCGTTGATATCCGAAGGAGAACCGCCGATTAAGACATAGTTTCCTTTCGGCGCCCGTTGAGAGAGAAAATAGGCTTGCAAATAGCCGACTGCCGAAGCATCAACTCCGATAAAGAATGTGACATCCGCGTCGCGAACCAGGCGCTCATAACAAAGCAGCGGCACTTGTTTGGCCTTTGCCGCGCTGACGATCCGAACGGCCTTGTCCGCATCGTGAGGCACGAGAACCAGCGCCTTTACGCCGGAATCCAGGAGCTTCTGGGCCTGCCGCAACTGTAATTCGTCGTCGCCTTCGGCCGTTTCCGCGAGGACGTTCGCGCCCAACTCCGCGGCGCGTTTCTGGAACCTGTCGAGGTCCGTCTGCCAGCGTTCGACTTTCAACGAGTCCATTAGAAAACCGATCTTCACGCTGTTCGAGGGGCTAGCTTTCTGCTGCCCATTCAGAAAAAGGCCCGGGAAGGCGAGCACTAGCACCGCACACACTCGTCTTATCTGATGAAGGGTTGGCATCGGAAGACCTCCGCCGACATTGAAAGAAAAGTAGCACCGTAGCGCTTCGCGCACAACAGTATTGCTGCGGACGGAAGGCAAACAGTTACGCGCAGTTCTACTTCAGCAGTCTGGCTCTACGACGGGGTACTTTACTCTTCAGTTTCCCAGAGGTCTGACGGATCTTGGGACAGAGGTACTGGACTCGTCCGTAGACTTGGATTCTTTCGGCGCAGATATGCTCTGCTTTTCATTCACGGTGAAAAGCAGATAGTTGGTAAAAGTGTTCCTTCGCCGTATACGCCGTCCCCGCAAATCAAAGTAGATATCGGCGCTGGCAGGCAGCCACATGTTTTCCTTCTGGCTGTGGAAAGTGACCGGGCCGAATTCGATATCCATGTGTTCCGCGAAAAGCTTGATCTCTGGCATCGCCGACAGTAAATCGGTCTCCATGCGCACCACTTGATGCGTGTTCTCCTGGATCCACGCCCGGCCCTTGAACGCAATGGGGGTCAGCGGACCATCGACTGCGGCCCGATAACCTCTAAGGCGGCTTGGCTTTTTGGGCTTTTGAGAAAAGTGGATTTGCCAGGCCCGACTGTCCTTCCATGGTCCCAATCCTTCGCAGCGCATGTCATAGTCGTCGCGGTAGTAAGGATGAAAAACCAGCACCGCCGCGGGAAGACCTGTAGTGGCGATCGCGTCTGGAAACACACTCAAATCCGTAGTCCCATTCCTATATTCCTCGACGCTGAGATAACCCGGGCTCACCTCCGAAATGGAAACCACATAGTTGAAGGAGCGCTTTTCTTCGCGTGTTGCCAGTCCCCACTCATTCACGACCTGGTGACTCAGACGTTCAGTAGCGGTAATACGGTCGACGCTCTTCATAAACTCGCGAACGTGATCTGCGGCGCCGTCGAGAATCTCCCGCAACGGGCAGGCAATGCCGGGCTCCACCCCCGGCAGGAATTCATCGACGTTCGGGGGAATCCACTTGGGTAGTTCCGGTTTCAGGAGCGGCAGCTCCGGAAGCTCCGCTGTTTCCGTCATAGTTGTTGAGTTACTCCCCGATGCGGCGGGTGAAGGCGGCGCCGGGACGCTCAATTTTTGAATCAAATTGTTCGCAATCGCTGCCTGCTCTTTTGCCGGACGCCCATCCAGAAATGCGCGCAAAACCTCCATCGCGGGCGCAGTTTGGTTTTGCTGAATCAGCGATTCCGCCAGAGGCAGCCGTGCGCCATTCGCAAGATTCTTGCCTAGTTCAAGGCTGCGTTCCGCGTGGCTTACAGCCTCAGCAAAATTGGACTGGCGAAAGCAAACAACGGCCATCAACTCATGAGAGCGCCATGAATTCGCGTCAACTTGAAGAGCTCGCTCCAGATAGCCTTTGGCTGCGGCGTAATCCCCTTTCCGCGCCATGATCGTGGCAAGCGCCTGCAGGGTCAGCCCGTGCCTGGGATCAAGCGATAAAGTCTTTTCCCAGCTCGATTGTGCGGCGGCCACCTTCCCCTGGCGATCGGCCAGCAAACCGCGGATGTAATTCACCTCAGGATTTCCCGGCGCCAGACGGTACGCCTCGTCGGCATGTTTTTGGGCTTCCTCCAGCCGGTTCGCTTGCAGCGCCCCGACAGCTTTGCCGAGCTCCTTCTGCAACTTCGGCGAGAGTGCCGGAGGGCCTTGTGGAGCGGCAACTATTGATGAGCTTGAATCTCGTTTCAGAGCGATGTATGCCTGCTCGCTCTCACTACCATGGGTCAGGTTCACTCGCTCGGTGGCCGTCAAATATCCAGGAGCGGAAACGACGATCGTGTACTCGCCAGGGCCCAGCCCGTCGAAAATTGTCTGGCCGCCCATGGTCGTCCCCGTGGAGAAGACCGGGCTGTCCAGATGCTGCAGAGTCACGGTCGCAAGGCCACTGAAGGTCGCTCCGCCCTCGTCGCGAACCGTTACGATTAGCCGGGTGACGGGAGCTTGTCCTGCGGCCTGTGCTTGTACGGCCGTCCTTTGGGCAGCTTTGCTGCCCTGAGCGGGAACCAACAGAGACAGAATGAGGAATGTGAGGAGTGACATCTGAATGCGCCGGAGAGTGGGCACAATATTCCCCATTTGCGCGCAGGGCCGTTTCAAACAGTTGAAACTGAACCTGGTCCCTGCCGTCTAGGTGTGGACCACTCGTTGCCGCGAGTGTCTTACAGGGAAGAGTCGAGGTCAAGGCCAAACAAAAGCGAAGGGGCAGGGCCCTGTTGTTGCAGGGCAAAGTTGCGCCGAGGGAGGATTCCAGGGATCACGCCTTGGCAGTGATTAAGCGGTCGAGGCGCGGCGAAATTCGCGAGCTGAGATCGGCCACCCAGAAGGCCGCGACAACTCCCGTGAAAACGTCCATTGAGTAATGCGCGCGAAGGATCAGGACCGTCGCTACCTCGAACAAGGCAAGCAGGACCGCGGCGGTAGTCAGCCAATTCCTGCGCAGCCGGGATAGCTCGATCGCCCCGAAAACCGCGATAGCCGTATGCCCGGAGAAGAAAAAATCGTTCGCGACATGGTAAGTCACCAGGAGCGAAGGAAAACCCGGATAGTGCCAGATCATGTTGGGTGGTGGAGGCAACGCGCAGACTGCCTGCATCAATTGGCGCAGAGTCATAAGCAGGAATAATCCAAGGAATGGACGAACGCTTCCGCCAAAAAACCAGCGTCCCAGCAGAAAGAGTCCCAGCGCGTCGATCAAACCGGAGCTTACGATCAGCAGCGCGTCAGCGGCCCCGGAATTTTTGGAAAAATACGAATTGAGTCCCGCCGTCAGGTTGTGGAACGCGTCGCCGATTCCCGATGCAGGAGCGATTCTCGCGCCGATAAGTGACTGCGTCCAAAACCACAGCGCGAGGACAATTCCGGTCACGAGCAGGCGCAAGAGCAAATTGCGCCGATGGTTGGAGTCTTCGGCTTGCGTCATAGCGCGCTCTTTGTGGCCATGCAAAGTTCTGCTATTCGTGCACAGTGCGTTGCATCACCTCCAGCGCAAGCCCGCGCGCTTTCCGCAGATCGAGTTTTCCGGTGCCGAGATATGGGAGATTCTCCACGCGTACAAACTGGTCCTTGCGCGGCCGCCATAGCGCGGGCAAGTCGCTCTTCCCCAGTTTCTCAAGGCATTCTTCCAGCTTGGCCTCATCCAGCGTGTGCAGCACCACCAGGCGCTCGCCCTTCTTCTCATCAGGCACGGCAGTGACTACAAAAGTCTGTTCCGTCGCGCCCGCCAGTTCTTGCAGGATGTCCTCGACCCTGATATGGGGCACCATTTCACCGCCAATTTTGCTGAAGCGGCTCAAGCGGTCGGTAATGCGAATGAAACCGTCTTCGTCCATCCTCGCGACGTCTCCGGTGTTGTACCAGCCTTCCTGGAGAACCTCGGCGGTCTTCTCCGGCTTGTTGAGGTAGCCGCGCATGATGTTCGGGCCGCGCACGATCAGTAGGCCGGGCTCATCCGGTCCCACCGGCTGCATGGTATCGGGGTCCAAAATTTTCACCGAGATTCCCGGCAGCGGATGGCCGATGCTGCCGCGCTTCGCCCCAACCTGCCGGAACGATGCCGCCCGGAAGTCGATGGTATTCACGGTGACCGCCGGAGAACACTCCGTGCAGCCATAGCCTTCATGCGGACGGATTCCAAAATGATCCTCGAACGCTTGCGAAATGCGGTCAGGCAGTTTTTCCGCACCGGCCATGACAAAGCGCAGGCTTCCGAAGTCCTCCGGCGTGCAGCGGCGCGTGTAGGCATTCAGGAACGTCGGCGTCGCAAGAAGCATGGTGACCGCGTATTTGTTGACGAGTGCCCCGATAACCCGTGAATCCAGCGGATTTGGATGAAAGACGACGCCGATGCCGGTGGCCGCCGGCAGGCAAAGCGTGCCCGTGAATCCGAACGAGTGAAAGAACGGAAGAATTCCCATGATGCGGTCTTCTGCATGCAGCATGAATACCTGGTTGAGCTGCGCGACGTTCGAAGCAATGTTGTAGTGGGTTAGCATGACGCCCTTGGGATCGCCGGTCGAGCCGCTGGAAAAGATAATGGTGGCGATATCATCCAGCGTCGCTGGACGGTCACAGCCCGCAAATTTCGCCAGAGTTTTCGCCGGTAAAAGGCTGGCAGCCAAGGCTGCGGCAGTGCGTTCACTGAAGCTGGCGTTTTTGGCGACGTCCTCGATGAAAATCGTTTCGCCGGGCGGCTGAATCTTGACCTTCTCCAGAAAAACCCGCGCCGTGACAACCGTTTTCAGGTTGCACTGTTGCGCGCACGACGCCAGCGTTTCATTCGAAACCGTGTAGTTCAGGTTGACCGGCACTTTCCTCATCAGCATGGCGGCGAAGTTCACAAGCGCCCCGGGAACTGATGGCGGCAGCAGGATGCCGACCATTTCCTGTCCCTGCCAGTGCTTCCGCAAGCACCGCGCAAGCACCACAGCTCCTACCAGAGCCGCAAACCAGTTCAGTTTCGGTCTTTGCCCGTCAGCCATTGCGAAACGGAAAGGATGCCGTCGTGCCGAATAGACGAATGACTCGGGCAACGTGTGCATGCGCTTCTTGCGGCGCGCGAACGCTTCCGCGCCCAGATCCTGTACCGCGCGGCGGACTTCCTGCGCCGTCGCGGTTGACGGCAACGGCTTTCCAAAAGTAACTCGCACGGGATACGGAATTTGCCGCGGGAATTTCCACAGAAATTTTCCGCCGGCAAAACTGAAAATCGAACCCCACACGCCGTCCAGATTCACCGGAATGATGGGAACGTTGACGCCCTTGATGATGCGCTCCATGCCGCGTCGGAAGGGCAGCATCTGCCCGATCCGCGTCATCTGGCCTTCCGGGAAGATGCAAACGACTTCGCCGTTTTTCAGCGCGTCAGTGGCCAGCCGCAACGAATGAATCATTTCCCGGGGACCTTGGTCCGACGCGATGGGAATCACACCCATGATCTTTGCGAACGGTTTTACAAGCGGATGTTCGTAAGAGCCTCTGAACATCAAGAACCGGATAGGACGATCGATGGACGCGATAAGCAGCACCGCGTCGGCCATCGAAACGTGATTCGGCGTCAGCAACGCGCCGCCGCGCGCCGGCACGTTCTCCCGTCCTTCTACGTCCAGCCGGTACAGAGTATGCGTGGCAATCCAAAGCATCAGCCGCAGCAGCGAATCCGGCAGTAGCCACAACACATAGGCCGTCGCCCCCAGCGTCGCAATCGCAGACCAGAAGAAAATTCCGCCCGGGCTGAGATGGACAAAATGTGTGGCCGCGTAATACACAGCTGACGCGGCGCCGATGCCCACAAAAGAAAGCCAGTTCGCCGTGCCGATAACGACGCCCTTCTTCCCTTCCTCGGGCTGGTGCTGGATCAGCGCGCTGACGGGCACAATGAAAAATCCCCCGAAGAAGCCGAGAGCCGCCAGGAGCAACAACACGGTTCGGAACGACAAATCCGGACTCGCCAGGCAAAGTCCCAAGACCGTCATCCCTATAGAGCCGAGAGGAATTAATCCGTACTCGATTTTTCCGCCCGAGAGATATCCCGCCGCAAAGCTGCCCAGGCCGATGCCGATGGCGATCGCCGCTTGCAGAAAACCACCCTCGGTTGAGCGGATGTGCAACACGTCTTGCCCATAGATAAAAATGTTGAATTGCAGCAGCCCGGCGACAAAAAAGAAATAGGTGTTGCCAAGCACCGCCAGCCACAACACGCGGTCGCGGCGAATCAGTTTCATCGGCGACCAGACATCGATCAGCGACGTGAGATGAAATCTCTTTGCGGGGTCGGCAGCCGGCACGCGGCTGATGCCAAAGCTCCACGCCAAACCGACAATCGTAAACCCGAGCAGCAGCGCCCCTGAGTAAACTTCGCGTCCATCGAACGCTTCGGCGAGAAAAGAACCGCTCACGCTCCCGATGATGATGGCGATGAAAGTCCCAAGTTCGAGGACTCCATTGCCCCAGGAAAGCCTCTCCGGCGGGAGTAGCTCCGGCAGCAATCCGTATTTGGGCGGCCCAAAGAACGCTCCCTGCGTACACACCAGAAAGATCGCCGCCAGCGCTAATTTCAGATTGGGTCCCACGAGCGCCGCCGTCGCGAACAGCATGACGCCCACTTCAAACACTTTTGTCCAGATGGTCACGGCGCGCTTGCTGAATCGGTCCGCCAGATACCCACCCATGAGCGAGAAAAGAATGAAGGGGGCGGCGAACAGTACGCCAACGAGCAGTTCCATCTGATCGCGCTGCGCCTTGTCTTTTTCGACGGCAAGAATCAGGTAGATGACCAGAAATTTCAGCGCATTCTCGTTGAAGGCGCCTTGGAACTGCGTGGCGATCAGACTCCAGAATCCGAGCCGCCACTTCTTTTCTGGGACAGGCATGAAAACGCTTTCGTCGGCCACCATGCGCGCTCACCAAGCGCTGCGATTAGAACGCAGGAAATGCAATTAGTCTAGCAATCCAGGATCGTCAGCAGCGGCGCGCCTTCGCCCGCTGTGCCGAAAACGGGACGCTCACAGGCCAACGCGGCCCGCTCCAATTCGCGATACGATAGCCAACGCCAAGAGGGGGCAGAATGAGCGCAGCGGGCGGAACTCAAACAGTATTGATTACCGGGGCTACCGATGGACTGGGAAAGGCCGCGGCGCTCTTGCTCGCCGAGCGAGGCTACCGCGTGTTCGCGGCCGGGCGTTCGGCGGACAAGCGCGCGCAACTTGATGCTTTGGCCAAAGAAAAGCATTTGCTCCTCGAAACCATGCAAATGGACGTTTGCGACGACGCGTCAGTGCAAACCGCCATCCCTTCCATCTATCAGAAGGCAGGCGCGCTCGACGTGCTGATCAACAATGCGGGATTTGTCCAGGTCGGTGCCGTCGAGGATCTCCGCCTGGAAGACTGGCGCCGGCAATTCGAAACGAATTTCTTTGGCGTGATCCGCGTGACCCAGGCCGTTCTTCCCCAAATGCGTGAACGCCGGAAAGGCCGCATCTTGATGATGAGCTCGGTCTCCGGCTTTGTGACGCCGCCGACGCAGGGTGCCTATAGCGCTTCAAAACATGCCATCGAAGCCGTGAGCAACGCGTTGCGTCACGAACTCTATCCTTTTGGCATCCACACCATTCTCATCCAGCCCGGCTACATCATGACCAGCATCCAAAGTACTGCAATGGACTTGGCGCAGCCGTACGAGGAAAAATTCAAGACCGGACCCTACGCTGGGATCTACGCCTCTTATTTGGGAAACGCCACGAGCACTCGTGCACAATCCAAAACCACGCCAGAAGACTGCGCGCGCGTCATGCTGAAAGCCATTGAAGCAGCGCGGCCCAAAGCCCGTTACGGTGTAACGCCGCTGGCGACATTCGCGAAATGGTCCAAGCGGCTGCTGACCGATAGCGCCGCCGATCTTATGATTCGCCGAAGATACGGAATCGCGCGCGAACGCTAGCCGTCCGAGCGTTCATGGATTCGAAATCTGGAAGGAAAGACTGTTCTCTCTTTGCTCCTGCCACGTCTTCGACCACGCTTCGTGCACCGGGCTCTCGGCATAATCGGCGGCGGCTTCTGCGCTCGTGAATTCGATCGCGTAGACGCCGCTGAAGTCTTTGATCTGGTTGCGCGAAGTTTTCAGCCACACGTTCTTAATGCCTGGGATTTTTCCGGCCATATCCTTGATGCCGCTAATCGCCTTTTCCCTGTCGTAATTCGATACATTGTCTTTAAATTTGTACACCACCACGTGCAGTACCGTTTTCGGCTGGCCGAAGCGGTTCTGTACCGCCGCGCCGCGCGCATGCAGCGTTCCCGCCGCGATTCCTGCAACGAATATCACCGCGCCTAGGACAATCTGCAATGCGCGTTTCATGACTGAGGTCATCTCTTCCTCCGCTAGGCGAACTCTCCCAGTTTATGGAAGGCATGCTCGGCATAGCAACTCGCGCCACCCAGCGAAATGTGCTACTTCGCCCAAATGGTTTGACGGAGGAGCGCCAAGGCCGTTACCCTCCCAAGGCGGATTCATCCTCAGGAGAATAAATGCCAACTGCGACACGCTGGATCTTGTCTTTTTGTCTGATCGTAATTTGCGCGGCCCGCGGCCGAACCCAGGTTCCGGATCAAACGAAGCAATTGTCGCGCGATATTTTCAAGCAGCTCATTGAAATCAACACCACGGATTCCGTTGGCAACGTCACGACAGCTGCCGAAGCCATGGCTAAACGCCTGCGCGACGGAGGTTTCGCCGACGGCGACATCAGAGTAGCCGGTCCCAACGAACGCAAGAAAAATCTCGTCGCTCGTTTTCGCGGCATCGGAAGACGCAAGCCCGTTCTCTTCATCGGCCACCTCGACGTCGTGGAAGCCCTCCGCTCGGACTGGACCACCGATCCCTTCGAATTCATTGAGAAGGACGGCTACTTCTACGGACGCGGTACCGAAGACATGAAGGAAGGCGACGCCATCCTGGTCACCAATTTCATCCGCTTGAAAAAGGAAGGGTATCTGCCGGACCGCGACTTAATCCTCGCGCTGACCGCAGACGAAGAGGGCGGCTCTTCCAACGGTGTCGATTGGTTGCTCCGCGAACATCGCGACTGGATTGACGCGGAATACTGCATCAATCTGGACGGCGGCGAATTCGAAAGGGACAAAGATAAACGGCGGCTCGCGGGAATCCAGGCCAGCGAAAAGGTCTATGTCGATTTCCAATTCGAATCACTGAATCCCGGCGGCCATAGCTCCGTCCCCAGCCCCGACAACGCCATCTATCACTTAGCCGGTGCGTTGGCCCGCCTGCAATCCTTTTCGTTCCCCTTGGAAGTCAATGAAATCACCCGCAGCTATTTCGAACGGAACGCCGCGATGGAGAACGGCCAGCTCGCCTCAGATATGAAGGCCATCGCCAAGCAGCCGCCTGACCCAGCCGCCGTGCGACGGCTCTCGGAGGTCCCTTATTACAATTCGCTCTTGCACACCACGTGCGTTGCTACCATGCTTTCCGGCGGACATGCCCCAAACGCGCTTCCGCAAACCGCTCGCGCCAACGTCAATTGCCGGATTTTTCCCGGTGAGGACCCCGAAGAAGTTCACAAAGCGCTCGAGCGCGTTTCGAACGACCCAAAAGTGAAAATCAGCGTCGTCGCGCAGCTCACTCCCGACGGAAAAGTCGTGCCTGTGGTGCCGGTGCCTCCGTCGCCGCTGCTCCCGGAAGTGACCCAAGCCATGGAAAGAGTTCTGGGTGCTGTCTGGCCGGATGTCCCGCTCGTCGCGACCATGTCCACGGGAGCCACCGACGGAAAATACACCCGCATCGCCGGCATCCCTACCTATGGAATCTCCTGCATGTTCTTTGATAAAAACGACAATCGCGAGCATGGAAAAGACGAGCGCGTCGGCGTGCAGGACTTTTACGACGGCGTGAATTTCAATTACAGGCTGATGAAAGAGCTCTCTTCATCGAAATAAACTTTTCTCCCCAAGATTGAAGCGCGCCAAGCAAAACAAAGCGGCCCGGAGAAGCGATTTTCTCCGGGCCGTGAATTTTCAACACTTGAAATATTCAACTATGGTTTGCCGGGCGCCGCTTCCCCGGTTTTCGGATCCGTCGGCGTAGCCGCGCTAGCCGCAATGGGCTTCGCGGCTTCGGTCATGTAGCGCATCAAGTACGGCATAAACGGCGTGACTTCGAACGGCATCTTCTCACGCTCTGCCACCGTGCCGATTGGCTTGCTCTTGATCAGATCCAGCTTGTCGTTCCACGGATCCAGCTTTACGCGTCCGCCAATCGGAAGCGCCGTGATCATCTGTGGGTCTGGCTTCTGATCGCCGCTCGGCATCGAGGCCCTGAGGGCACCGATGACCGGCACGCGATCGCCGAGGTGCGCGCTGATTAGGTTCGGGATTTCCTTCTGCCGCGTCTCCAGAGCCTGGAAAAACAGCGAAGCATTCGCCAGTTGCCAGCTTTTCGCCAATTGCGGGTTCTTCAGCGCGTTTGCCAACAACTCTGACGCCTTCTTGTTAGCTGCGGCTTCTTCCTCGGGTGTGCGCTGAAATCCAAAATGGCGGAAGGTTTCCTTGTCTTCAATCAGCAATTGATCGAAGAAAGCCAGGCTGGAATCGAGACGATGGCCAAGAATGGCATGGCTAAGTTCGTGTGCAATGATGGTGGCCAAACTGGCTTCATCGGGAAGCACGTCGATCAACCCGCGGCTCAGAACAATTGTGTGGCCGACAGTATAGGATTCCAATGTCGTCGTCGTCATCACTCGGCAGCGCACATCGGGTTCTATGTCGATGTTGTTGGTGACCTCGAGATTGTTGACTACCGTCTCGAGCGCTTTGTCGACTTCGCCCTTCGGCGCGATCAGCCCGATGCGCTCCAGCCGGTCGATCACGTTATCTTCCGCTTGGCGGTCCCAGGAGCGTTGCGCCTGAATCGGGGAGAGGTCATTCGCCGTCTTGGTGTCGTCCTGTACCGGCGTTTCCACCAGGATCTTGCTTAATTCCTGTTCCTGGCTCGCATGGCCCAGGTTGTAGCCCCACAGCCTTGTCTGCGCTTTGAAGTCTAATTTCTTCGCCAGCGAATAGTGCAAATCCTTCTCTTCGCTATACACGAACGACGGCATCCAAATTCCCGGCTGCACGTTGGTGCGCCAGCTATCGAAGTGGAAATACCAACTGGAGTGCCCGCCACCACCGTAGGCGCCGTTAAACCGCACAATGTTGAAGTCCTGATCTTCCACCCAGATGCGCCCAAGGAACCGGCCCTTACCAGTCTTATCCACGGGCGTGACGTCAAACACTAGGCAGCGCACTTCGCCCAGAAATTCCCGGCGCACGTAATCGAAATGGTAGTGCTGCTTGTCGAATCCATTCGTGTCGATGAAGATCATCTGCAGAAAGCCGTCCGGCAGGAACTGCATCGCGAAGGAGAAGAAGTTGCCGACGGAGCCGAAAATCTTCTTTCCCTTGCTGTTGTTGTCCGTCAAGGAAACCAGCGCGACGCCCTTGGAGAAGTCGGCGCGCCCCAGGAAATATTTGTCGCCGGCGGGCGTGTAGCCGAGTTCCTTGTCCGGCTTCAGGTTCTGAATGTACGTTTCCACAAGCGGCGAATACTGCTTGATCTGTTGGTTGGCCCGGTTTTCGTTGGTGATTACGCGGTCAATGACTTCGTCCATGGTCCGCGGCTGATCGGCTGGCCTGGGGGATCCCTTTGCGGAAACGGTCCCTAGCTCGCACAAAACCACAATGGACAAAAGTGTCGCTACCTTACGCATTTTCTCTCTCCCCTCAGTATGCCAGGCGAAATTCTATTCGCACGCGCGCCGGAAAATCCACTGGCTGGCCTTCACGTTTTGCCGGCTTGAATTTAATCTGCTGCGCTGCGCGAGTCGCCGCTTCATCGAGACCATGGCCCAGACCGCTTACCACTCGGTTCACCTGAATACTGCCGTTTGCCAGAAATATCATCTCGAGGACGACGTCGCCTTCAATCCTTAGCCTACGCCCTTCTGCGGTGTACTCCGGACGCGGTTTGTCCAGGATGTCAACAGGCGTCGTGGGGCTTTCACTGTTTGCCGCCCTCTTCTTCGGCGCTTCGGTTGCGACCGTCTGATCCGCGAACCCGGTGGTTTGCAGCGCGCCGCGCTTGGGGCTGCTTGGAGGAGGATTCGCGACGCCGTTTCCGAATCCCGTGCTTGCGACCGTGCCGTGGATTCCTTTGTCGCCGCCTGTTCCGTTTCCATATCCCGGTCCACCTGGCAATGCCGGCGAGCCAAGACGATTCACGTTCGTTGTTTTGTTCGGATCACCCTTGCCGGGGATTCCGTTGGGATCGCCAAAACCACCGGTCTGTACTTTGTTCAACGGGGCCACGACCGTTGGCGTCGCTGCGCTGCCTGAACTAAGATTGCCGACTTTCACTTCATCTTTCGGACGCCTCGGTTGATTCTTCGGCCCTTCAATTTTCACCTGCTCGAAAACTGGGTTGAGTTCCACGGGCTTCGCTTCGAGAGTCCTTATCTTGGGTGGCTCCGCTTTTGGCGTCAGAAAAACGTGTGTCTGCTTTGGGTTCAGCTTCACCGGCTCGGGAGCCGGTTTTGGTTCCGGAACCTTGGCCTTCACCTTCGGTGGTGGCGGTGGCTCCGGAGCGACCGGGATTAGCGTAACCGGCTGCATCAATTCCGTTGGCCGAAGATTCAATACCGTTCTCATCTGGTCCGGGAAGAGCAGAGGAAGCATGAGCAGGAATCCCACGATTGCAAGCTGTCCGACGGCGCTCAGGCCGATGCGGTCCCATCGCGGTTTCGAATCAGGCAGCAGAGCAAGGCGTGCCGCAACCGGTTTTGTGCCGATGGCCTTCTTCCACGCCTGGGGATCGCCGGAACGGCCGCGGTTTGCCTCAAAACCGACGCCCATCGTCGTCTTACGTGGTGGATCTGCAAGCATGGTTGTCATCCGCGTGCCGCCTCGTGAATTTCCGGTCTGCAAAGTGGAATGTCTTGGGCTTTCAGGCGATCCCAAGTCCATTTGCAGCGTAGAGAATGCGCTTTAGCAGTACCACAGTACCGACGAGGCTGAGGCTGTCCGAATAGGACTTTCGTACTAGCGTCGCGAAGTCGCTAATGCTCCCGCGAGCGCATCATCGCACACCTTATTTCAACCCGGCGAGGCACTTTCAGTTGCGAGTCTGGGGACGCAACACTTGATAGGATACCGCAATTCCCACCTGGGTTGTTTCAGTTTTGAACACTACTTTCCAGCCGCTGGGCTTATGCTCTAGGATGAAAGGTAGCCCCCGTGCCAGTGCGCGTCCATCAGGGCTTTACCCGTCTAGCCCGGCAGGTCAATGATTGAGGATCTCCCAAAGCGCGGCAATGAGAATCAGTGCGTGGATCTCTCGCGCCCGTTCGATGGCCAAACCTCTCTACTGGAGTGGTTGTACGCTCAATCACAGGCTGGCCGCTGGGAAATTTCGCGCGAACGATTCGCTGCCGTGCTCGAGCGCAGCACAAAGAAAGCGTTGTCCGCAGGAACGGTAACGCCGCAAAAGCTCCAGGAATATCTGGGCGCTTTGCATCTTGAAGATCTCGCCCTGACCACTGCGTGCGCCGATGGGAACGAGGCCGCCTGGGAACATTTTTTCGCCACCTATCGCGCTTACCTGCGCTCTGCCGCTGCCGCGATTCTTCGTTGCAGCGCAGGTTCCGCCGAAGCCTGCGATCTCGCGGATTCGCTTTTTTCGGAGTTGTACGGTTTAGCGGATGGCAAAGGCTCGGAGCGTTCGCTCTTCCGCTACTTCCATGGTCGCAGCACGCTGAAAACCTGGCTCCGCGCCGTTCTTGCCCAGCGGCACATTGACACCATCCGGGGGGGCCGCCGCTTTGAGGATCTTGGCGAAGACGAATCCGGCGACGGACAGGCCAAAACTCCACTCGGAAGCCAGTTGCAGCCGGTCGATCCGCATCGCGATCGTTACGTAGCCTCATTCACCAGCGCCTTGCAAATGGCGCTCGAACGCCTCGAACCACAGGAGAAGCAAAGGCTTCGCCTCTATTACGCAGAAGAAAAAACGCTCGCGGAAATTGGAAGGCTGCTCGGAGAGCACGAGTCTAGCGTTTCGCGGCATCTGGATCGCGTGCGCCGTGATTTGCGCCAGGCCGTCGAAGACATTCTTCGCCAAGGTATTGGGGCGGCGAATGGTTCCGCGCTTCAACCTGGTCTTAGCGATGCGGAAATCGCTCTCTGTTTCGAATACAGCGCGGGGCAAACCCCCATCGATTTGGACAAATTGCTGCCCCGCACAAAATCCCCGGGCCCCGCGGCCGGAAAGCCGACGCCGTGACGGCCAAACGCGAAACCAAGTGCAAGAAAGCGGCAATGGGCCGTTCTAACCATGGAGAAGCCTATGGCGCCTGACGAACGCGATCGGAGTTTTGACAAAGCGCTCGCCCGTCATCTGCGTGCCGAGAGTTCTTTGCAGGACTCTGCAAATTCGCCTTCGCGCGGTTTTGGAGCCGCCGGAGAATGTCCCGGTCCGGAAACCCTCGCGGCCTATCACGAGCGTTCTTTGCTTCCAGACGAAATGAATTCCTGGAAGGAGCACATCGTCGGGTGTGCCAATTGCCAGACGATTCTCTCCCACCTGGAAGCGACGGACGCAATTCCCTTGCAAACCACGGATGCAGCGAGAGTCTTGGCTCAGCAGGAATCCGCGCATCAGGTGGCTGCCTCCAGCCAGCGCCAGCCTGCCGTTCCTGCAATTCTTCCCAAGCAATCCCGCCGCGCACGAATCTTGCGAGGCGCCCGTTGGCAATGGCTCGCTCCAGCGGGAGCTCTCGCCGCCAGTCTGCTCGTTTGGATCGCGTTGCACGAGAAGCAGCCGCCTGCTCCCCCAAATCTGAAGGAAATCCAGATCGCCACGAAGCAGGCGCCCCCTCCGCCTCCGCCGTCAGTTTCAGGGCTGGCTCAAGAAACATCGCCGCCGTCAAACGCTGGCAGAGCAAAGCCGCAATCCGCAGCCAATGAATTTCCCAGTGCACGGCCAAGAAGCGCTACCGGCGCTGCGAAAACGGACACCAAGCAGGAATATCTGGCACAGGCTTCGCCTTCTAGACCACTCGCCGACAAAGAGCGCGAATTGCGAAAAGATGGCGGTCGCACCTCCTCTGTTGATTTGCTTCGCGCCCAGGAACAATTGGATCGCGACGCCAAAACAGCGGACAACGCAAGACAGGAAAGCGCCGAAGTCCAATTGCAAACGCAGGCCTCCAACGCTCAATTGCAAAACCAATCCAATGCCAATGCTGCAAAGGCGCCTGGACCTGCTGCACTCGGCCAGATAGAAGCGAAGAAAATGAAGGCTCCAGCGGCCCCTACTGTTCCCTCGCCACAACCGGGAGTTGCTGGCGGAATTGCTTCCAGCTATAACGATTCCCTGCAAGTCGCGCGGGCATTTACCAATCCCCGTGTGATCTCGCCGCCCGGCTCGAACGTCGTTTGGCGGGCGGGCCGCTCTGGCATGATCGAGTTCTCCAAGGATGGCGGCTCCACCTGGTCGCGCCAGGTCAGCGGCGTCCTCGTCGACCTGCTCACCGGCTCCGCCCCCTCCGATCAAGTGTGCTGGATCGTTGGCCGCGCCGGCGCCATTCTTCTAACCACCGATGGCGGCGCGCATTGGAAAGTCGTGCAGTCCCCTCTTGCGGAGGATCTCGGCGGAGTCCGCGCCTCCGATGCGCTCCACACCACGATTTGGAACGCTCGATCGACAAAGAGCTTTCAAACCAGCGACGGCGGGCTGACGTGGCTCCCCGTTCCGAGCCCCTGATCGCCTCCACCCATCCACTCCACGTCGTGCAAGAAATTCCATCCGCATCGTTCTAAGAGAGAACGCAAATTTCGGTCCAGGAGAAAGTGATGAAAATCCCCGGGAATATCGCAAAGTTTCGCTGGGTCGGGCTGACTTCGATGGTGGCCCTTCTCGCTGCCGTCGCTATGCTGTATCCGGCGGCCCGCGGCAACAAAGTTTACGCGTCACAGGAAAAGGAAGCCCCGCGCGCAACCGCCGACCAGACCACCACCCTCAACGATCAGACCGACCTGAACCTGACCGTCTACAACTCCAACATTGCCTTGATTCGCGACGTCCGCAATCTCGCGCTTCCCAGCGGCACGTTCCGCCTGAAATTCATGGATATCGCCGCCACGGTGAATCCCGCGACGGTTCACTTTCGTTCGCTGAACGAGCCCGATAAGCTCGGCGTCATCGAACAAAACTATGAATACGATCTGCTCGAGCCGGCGAAGCTCCTTCACAAATATGTCGGCAAGGAAGTCACACTGGTGCGTTCGTACCAGGAGAGCGGCACGACGAAACGCGAAGAAATCAAAGCCACGCTGCTTTCCGATAACAATGGCACCGTATGGAAAATCGGCAACGACATTGTCACCGGCGTGTATGCCGAGAGCTATCGCTTTCCTGAAGTCCCTGCCAATCTTTACGAGCGCCCCACGCTGTTGATGTCGCTTGAAAATTCCGGCGCGAAAAAGCAGCAGGTCGAAGCTTCCTATCTCGCGAACAATTTATCCTGGAATGCCGACTACGTTCTTACCGTCGCGCGCGACGACAAGAACGCCGACCTCGACGGTTGGGTTACCGTCGTCAACAACAGCGGCACGGCGTTTCATAATGCGCGTCTCCAGCTCGTTGCCGGTGAACTGAATCGCGTTCCGACGGAGAGCCGCATTCGCGCTATGGATATGGCCATGAGCGCTCCTGCCAAGGCTAAGGAGCAGTTCCAGCAGGAAGCTTTTAGCGAATATCATCTCTACTCGCTCGGCCGCAAAACTTCCGTCGAGGACAAAGAAACCAAACAGATCAGCCTGCTCCAGGGTTCCGGTGTTCCCGTCGAAAAAATATTCATGGTCAATGGCCAGAGCTACTACTACCGCAACCCGCAGAATCCCGGCGCCCCGCTGAAAGATCCCGTCATGGTCTACTACAAATTCAAAAATGAAGAAAAAGCCGGGCTCGGCATTCCTCTCCCCGCCGGCAACGTCCGCGTTTATCAGAAGGACTCCAAGGGCGGCATTCTTTTTGCCGGTGAAGACCGCATCGACCACACACCCAAAGACGAGTTTGTAAACATTCACATCGGCAACGCTTTCGATGTCGTCGCCGAACACAAGCAGACCGACTACAAGCGCATTGACACCCACACTTGGGAAATGGAATTTGAAGTCACCCTGCGCAACCACAAAGACGCGCCCCTCACCGTCCAGGTGAATGAACCCATCGGCGGCGATTGGGAGATGCTTTCTTCCACTTATAAGTACACGAAGACCGCGGCGTTCGCGGCGCAATTCATCCTGCCCGTCGCCAAGGACGGCACTTCCGTCCTGAAGTACCGCATCCGGGCAAAGTGGTAGCTCGATAGTTCACCGAAGTAGTAGGACCAGCTCAGTTCACGTGGTGTGGTATAATGCCTTCAGGTCAAAGTATGACCTGTTGCAAAGAGCGGCAGCCTCGGCTGCCGTTTTTTCTTTGTAGGGGCACTGCATGCCACGCCCCATCTAGCCCGGCCGGTTGCCGCTATTTGGTTGGCGTTAGTTGGAGTGCGGCAGCTCGCTGTCGCTTTTCCGTCCCTTTTCGTGATCGCCCGAGGCGTCATTAGCCTCGGCAGTTTGCAAAAGAACCCAACCCCGTTTCCGCAGTTTTGTTAATCGCTAAATCCTTTAGATGCAACACTTCTGAGCTCCCCTCGTGATGTGTTGCAAACACAGGACTTACGCAATATTTAAGTCTTTTAGATGCAACACTTACAAAAAACGGTGGGGGTCTCCGTGTCGTCCTCTACCGGGTCTCCGTCACAAAGATCATCTCCGGCGAGTCGTCCCGGATCGGCGACCGGTCGAAATCTCCATACAGTGCCGCAACCTTGAATCCGCAGCGAGCCAGCAGGTGCTCGACTTCATACCGGAAGAAATACCGTAGCGGCCAGGCGAACACCAGCCTCTCTTGGCGCCCGTCCCGGTGCTTGATGGAGAAAATCATCTCCACGTCATTCCGCTGCTCCGCGCGGTGGAACGCCGTCACTCTCTCGCTAATGCGCACGCGCCTTCCGTCCGCCGTCTCATATTCAGTCAGCGGCACTTCCCGCATGTGCACGGGATCGTGCATGCGCTCGGCGTCCGTCTGGAACACATCTAGGATCAACCGTCCGCCGGGCGCAAGATGTTTGCGAACGCACTCCAGGCAATCCATCTGCTGCCGCACTTCCAGCAGGTGCTGGAATGGCCGAAAAGGAATGATAACCAGCCGGAATTTTTCGCCGAGGTCGAACCGCGCCATGTCCCCTTGCACAAAGTGAACACGTTCCCGCGCTTCTACGCGGAGCGCCGCCCGTTTTTTCACCGCGCGCTCCAACATGCGCCCGGAAAGATCAAGCCCGGTAATCCGCTTTCCTGCTTCCGCCAGCGCCATGGTGATTCGTCCTGTCCCGCAACCCAGCTCTAGGATGGGATCGCCAAAGTCGCGCGCGGCGTTGCGGTAGAAGGCCACATCCTGCACTCGCCCCTTAACAATCGGCGATTCGTCGTAATAATCCGCGATGAAAGAATCGTAGAGAGAGTCACTCATGGACCGTTCTACCCTGAATTTGTTTCCTCACGGACGTTGCACGGTGCGGACGAAGCTAACATGGCCGCTGAGCGAAGCGACCGAAAGTTCCGGCCTTGCGGGAAAGGAACTCAACGGGGCTGCGAGACGAGGCCGCTACCTTCTCTGTCTCCTTTACTTCTTTTACTTCATTAATCTCCTTTACCTCATTCGACCACGGCGTCCGCCTCGATCTCCACCAGCATTTCCGGCGCAATCAGTTTGCTCACTTCCACCATGCTCGTGGCGGGCCGAATCTCCCCAAAGAATTCTCCGTGGGCTCGTCCCGCTTTCTCCCATTCCGCGATGTTGGTCACGAAGATACGCGTCCGCACGACGTCTTTCAGCGTCGCGCCGGCTTTGGCGAGCGCCGCCTCGATGTTCTTGATCGTCTGCACCGTTTGCGCGCGCAAATCGCCCACGCCCACAATCTTTCCGTCCGGTCCGGTCGCGGTCGTTCCCGAAACCGTAACCACGTTGCCGATCCTCACCGCGCGCGAGTAGCCCACAATTGGCTCCCACTGCGTACCGCTCGAAATATTCTGTCGCATCATCCTGGTCTCCCATGTAACGAAATCATAGAAAGAATAATCTACTCTCTCCCTGTTCGGCCGTAAGAAAATCGTCAGCCTGGCTCAGTAGGGGAACTCCTCGGGATAATGCTAAACTGAATGCAATCCGGCGGAGAAACCGAGACCATTGATGAAGTGCAACAACATCCTCGAAGCGGTTGGCCGCACCCCGCTGGTACGCCTCAACCGCATCAACCAAGGCCTGAAGCCGCAGATTTACATCAAAGCGGAATTCACCAATCCAGGCGGCTCCGTGAAGGACCGCATCGGCATTGCGATGATCGACGATGCCGAGAAAAAGGGCCTGCTGAAGCCCGGCGGCACCATCATTGAAGGCACTTCGGGCAACACCGGCATGGGTCTGGCGCTCGTCGCGGCGGTCCGCGGTTACAAATGCGTCTTCACGACGACCGACAAGCAATCCAAGGAAAAAGTCGATCTCCTGAAAGCGCTTGGAGCCGAAGTGATCGTTTGTCCCACCGCCGTCGAGCCGGAAGATCCGCGCAGCTATTATTCCGTTGCGAAAAAACTCGCGCGTGAAATCCCCAATTCTTATTACCCGAACCAGTATGACAACCCGATGAATCCAGAGGCGCACTACCGCACTACGGGGCCGGAAATTTGGGAGGACAGCGAAGGAAAAATCACGCACTTCGTCTGCGGCGTCGGCACGGGGGGCACCATCAGCGGCGTAGGAAAATTCCTGAAAGAAAAAAATCCCAACGTTAAAATTGTCGGCGTCGATCCCTACGGCTCGCTCTACTACGATTTCGTCAAGACCGGGCAGACCATCAAAGCCAAGACGTACGTCGTGGAAGGCATCGGCGAGGATTTTTTCCCAACGACCATGGATTTGAAGATTCTCGACGACATTATTCAGGTAAACGACGAAGAGTGTTTCGTCGTCGCGCGGCGGCTGGCAAAGCTGGAAGGTCTTTTCACCGGCGGCTCCGGCGGCGGCTGCATTTCCGGGACGCTTCGCCTTGCCAAGGATTTGGGTCGGAATGATTTCGTGGTCGCGTTGCTGCCGGATACCGGCACGCGCTATCTCAGCAAGGTTTATAACGACCTGTGGATGCACGAGCGCGGCTACGTGGACGCGGCTACGGCGCTCACCGCGGCGGAAGTCGTCAACGCCAAGCACGCCACTGGTAAAGTGCGCGAGCTTATCATCGCGCGGCCTTACCAGACCGTTTTTCACGCGCTGAAGACCATGCAGGAGCAGGACATTTCGCAGATTCCAGTTTTCGAGGAGAACCTTCCCATCGGCACGATTTACGAAGACCAAATCCTCAACCTCGCCTTGCAGGGCAAGGATCTTCGCAAGCTCGTTGTTCGCGAAGTGATGAGCAATCCGTTGCCGCAGGTGCCGCGGACCGCGCCTGTCGAGCGCGTCACACAAATCCTCAGCCACGAGAATCCCGCGGTGTTTGTCGAAATGGGCGACTCGCGTTTCGAGATCCTTACCAAGTACGACCTGATGAGCACCGTCGCCAGCCTCATGGAACAGAAACGCTAACAGGGAGGATGTATGCCAGCAGGCCCCGGGCCTGTAGGATTTGTCGCTTTTGCGGGCGTGAAATTTGCTGGCTATACGCTCGCGGCGTTGGCCTTAAAAAAGGCATTCAAGTCGCCTGATATCAACACACTTAAAGTGGGTTTAGTTCGTACGGGCATCGGACTTGTCGCGGGTGCTCTTTTCGGCGGTACGTCCATTCTGCTAGTTACGCATATTCAGAGGCAATCGACAGGCGATTTGGCTACTTCGTTGTTTTTTGCACTGCTTATACCTGTGCGAATTGCCGAATGGTGCCTACTGATCCATCTTTTCTTCGACAAGGGGCTCGTCGACCGTAACAAGGATACAAAATATGCAGCTCTCGGTGTTATTTGGTCATTCGTGCTAGATGCAGTCGGCATATTCGCAGCTTTTGTTGTTCCAGGTGGATTTTGGATCTGTTGAAGGATTATCTTTTCCCAAATGAAAATTCTTGATTTCAATGAGCGGGTGAAAGATGCAATTCTCATCGCGGATGGGGCGATGGGATCGATGCTGTACGAAGCCGTGGGCACGCAGCGCTGTTTCGACGAGTTGAATGCCACCGAGCCGGAAGCGGTCTTCCGCGTTCACCAAGCGTACATCGAAGCGGGCGCGCAAATCATCGAAACGAATACTTTTGGCGCAAACCGCTTCAAGCTCGCGCCTCTCGGCCTCGCCGAGGAAGTCCAGCGGCTCAACAGCCGCGGGGTGAAAATCGCCCGCGAAGCGCGCGAATCGGCCGCCCGAGAAGTTTTGATCGCCGGTTCGATTGGCCCTCTGGGGCTTGGCGTGCAGTCTCGCCACCCGGCGGATGACGAAATTCTGGATATTTTTCACGAGCAGGCGCTGGCTCTCGAAGAGCGCGGCGTGGATCTTTACGTTCTCGAAACTTTTTCTTATATCGAAGAGTTGCTCCTTGCGATTGACGCGATTCGCTCGTTCTCCGGCTTGCCCATCGTCGCTCAGCTCACGTATGCGGAAGAAGGCACGATCTACGGCGACCTCCGTCCCTCCGATGCTGCCGCGCAATTGAAGGACAAGAACGTGCAGGTCATCGGCGCGAATTGCACGCTTGGCCCGCAGGCGCTTCTGCCGATTTTGCAAGAGCTTGCCGCTGTTGACGGCCTGCGCGTCAGCGGCATGCCCAACGCGGGATTTCCCAAGCGCGAAGGCGACCGCATCGTTTATCCAAAGTCTTCTCCGGAATATTTTGCGCTCTTCGCGCGCGAAGCAGCCGGGCTCGGCGTGCGCATTCTCGGCGGCTGCTGCGGGACGACGCCCGCTCATATCCGCGCCATGGCCGAAGCCGTGAAATCGCTTCGCCCCGCAAAAACTCACGCCGTTGCGCATTCTGTCGCAACGATGGCAAAACCCGCTCCTGTCTCCGAGCGGGAACCGGAAAGCAAGTTCTGGAAAAAGCTTCAAGCGAAGCAGTTCGCCCTCTGCGTGGAGATCGATCCGCCGAAAGGCCTTTCGCTTGATCGCATCTTCGAGCAAGTGGACAGAGTGATGGCGTCGAAGAAAGTCGACGCCATCGACATCAATAGCGGCGCGATGGCCCGCGTCGGCATGGACGCCTTAATTGTGGCCGGAGCACTTGAAGCGCGTGGCGTTGAAACCGTTCCGCATCTCACCACGCGTGATCAGAACATCATCGGCCTGCAAGCCGCGCTACTAGGTGCGTGGACCGTCGGCGGCGTCCGCAATGTTCTGGCGATCACGGGCGATCCGCCGTCGGTTGGCGATTACCCGGAAACCAGCGGCGTTTATGAAGTCGACTCCGTCGGTCTTGTAAAAGTGCTGCACCGGCTGAATCAGGGCACGGATTGGGCAGGAAAAACTCTCGGAGGCGCGACGAATTTTACGATCGGAGTCGCGCTCAATCCTGTAGCCGACGATCTCGACAACGAAATCGAGCGCTTTCATGCCAAGATTGAAGCCGGCGCGCATTTCGCCATGACTCAGCCGCTCTTCGATCCCGAACACTGGCAGGCTTTCTTGAAGAAACTCGGAGGCAAGCCATCCATCCCCGTGTGCATCGGCATCTGGCCGCTGAACAGCTACAAGCAGGCGCTGCGCTTGAACAACGAAGTGCCGGGGATCGTCATTCCCGAGCGATTGCTGAAGTTCATGGAAGCGGCAGGAGCGTCCGCGCGAGATTGCGGATTCAAAGTTGCCCGCGACATGCTGGCATGGTCGCGCACCGAGCTTGCCGGCGCGTACCTGATCCCGCCGTTCAAACGCTACGAAGAAATTCTGGAAATTTTGTAGCCTTTACTTCCTGTGGGAAATCGCGCTACATGTTTCAAACTCAGTGAGATTTCTCCACCACAGCGCTGGTGTGATCGTGGATGATCTTCCATCCTTCCGGGAAGTGCTGCCATACGAGCGTGAACACTCCGCCGACTTCATCTTTTTCGCGCTTCAAATGCCATTTTCCCAAAACGAGCGCGGCGTCCGGTCCCAGAAAACGAAACTCCAGGTCTGAAAAATCGAGCTGGCCCATCGCGGCGCGATCTGGATAGTTTTTCTTGTACCGCGCCAGCACACCATCCCAGCCGCGGGCGACGCCACTACTCCCCGAGAATGTCAGTTCCGGAGAATGCCAGTAGCCTTGCAGGAAGGCGCCAACGTCGGCCCGATTCCACGCGGATTGCTGAGCCTGGAGGACTGCGCCAATGGCTTCGCGGTCCGTTGCGTGCTCGCCAGCCGCGTGAGGCAAAGGCCGCCCCTGCGCCAGCAGGGCGCTAAGGCATAGAAAAGAGCCTGCGATCAGCAGGAATTGAAAGGATTTTCCCATGGCTGGATACCTCTGTAAGTTATTGATTCCTGGTAGGTTACTGGAAAATGCGCGGCAATGCAAACTTCCATTCCCAAGTCCATTTCACAAAGGTGAGTCAGAAATGTTCCCAATTGGTTACAGTTGTTAGTTCCACTCCACTGGTACTTCAGGACTATTGGCATCTATTTTGCTGGCTGCCACAATCCCTTTAGAGGCTGAGGAATGTTTAGCGCCATGCTACTTGCGATCTCCATCGTAGCCCTGTCACAGTTCGCGCTTTATTACTGGCGGGCTGTGCTGGCGGGCGTCGCGGCTCAGCCTGTTTCTGACCGCGTATTGGTTGCGGCTCAGGTAGAGAATGGGCGTCTTACGCCGCAGCATTTCCAAACATTGGCGGGCCTGCATGATTTGACTCCCGATCTGCACCCAAATCGCAGCGGGTTAGGACCGGTTCGCGTTTATTACCGGTTTATCGAGGCCCTGGACGCCTTTCTCGGCAAGAGGATTCCCTCTTTGGCCGTGTGGAGCGAACGCGAACGCGTAATCTGTGCCCGCTACGCCGCTGTTCAGGTTGACCGCCGGCTTCAGGCGAATCTCGATCTCGCAGCTTCACTGCGGTCCTGTTAATTCAGCCCCTAATCGGCTCCCGATAATTTCTTAGTATGCCCAGCGCAGCAATACGCCGCCAGTGGTGTAGCCGGCGCCAACAGTGACGATTAGCACCAAGTCGCCCTTGTGGAGGCGGCCTTCGTCCACAGCGTCGCGGAGACCAAGCGGGATGGTGCCACCCGTGGTATTTCCATAGCGGTCGATGTTAACCATCACCTTGGAATCGTCGACGCCCAGCCGCTCCTGCGTGGCCCGAATAATACGAAGATTGGCCTGGTGAGGCACTAGGAGTTTCAGGTCCTCGTTCTTGAAGCCATTCTTCTCAAGGAGATGGGCCGCCATTTCCGACATGCGCCGCACCGCGTATTTAAATACTTGCGACCCTTCCTGGTGGACATAGTGCATCCGTTTCGCGACAGTCTCCTGACTGGCGGGATGGAGCGACCCGCCGCCCGGCATGTAAAGAAACGCTCCTCCAGCGCCATCCACATCGTGAACGAAATCGATGATGCCTTCGTTCGGGCCGGCTGATTCCAGCAGCACGGCACCCGCGCCATCGCCGAACAATACACACGTGGAGCGATCCTTATAGTCGAGCACGGAAGTCATCGTATCGCTTCCGATGACCAACACTTTTTTGTGCGTGCCCGCGCCGACGAACTGTGCGCCGACGGTGAGTGCGTAGGCAAACCCGGAGCACGCCGCGGACAAGTCAAAGCCCCACGCTTTTCTTGCACGAATGCGCTCCTGCACCAGGCAGGCGGTGGCAGGGAAAAACATGTCCGGGGTAACGCTGGCAAGCACAATCAAGTCGATTTCCGCAGGATCCGTTCCGGTTTGCGCCAATAACACCTTGGCGGCTTCCGTAGCCATTTGCGAAGTGGCCGTGCCATTCTCCGCGACGTGGCGTTCCCGGATGCCGGTGCGCGTGCGGATCCATTCGTCGTTGGTTTCGACGATTTTCTCCAGATCCGCGTTGGTCATCACCTTGGGCGGAACGTAACCGGCTACACCCGTAATTTTTGCCGCGAGGCGATGGGACATGATGCTCCTTGCGAATGGCAACTTGAACAAAGACGATGAATTTTATTCGATAGCCTTCTGGGGTACAAGGCGCAGTCCGGATTTCTTCAGAACTGCAGGAGATAACTCAGGCTGGCGGAAGAATTTCATAGCGCCAGGAAAGTGCCGCCGTTTTCTTGAGCATGGCAGCCACGGAACAATACTTGTCCTCGCTGAGCTGGATGGCGTGCTTTACGGCTGCGTCGTCGAGTTGGCCGCGGAGGCGATAGAGGATTTCCAGCTTGGTCCAAACCGTGGGCGGGTCGGCCGCGCGTTCGCCGGAGCAAATTACTTCGAGCGATTCGAGTCTCTGCCGTTTCTTTTCCAAGATTATGACCACGTCGGTCGCGGTGCAAGCGCCCAGCGCCAACAATACGAGTTCCATCGGTCCGGGTGCTTTATTTGAGCTCCGGTCCGAATCGACGGAAATCGCGTGCCCAGACGGGCTTGTGGCAACAAATTTTTGTTCCCCGACCCACTTTATTATTCCAGATTGCATTCAGCCGCCTCCGAGCGGGGATCCTTAAATGGAGCAAGTTCGCGCTCCTGCGCGAATGATTTTACTCCGGACTCCGATGCGATGTTGCTGAGCCGTACGTAAGAATATGGAGTTTACGTGCCAGTAGTGTGCAGCAATTTTGTCCTTTCGGCGCCTGAACTGCAACCAGCGTGCTAATGAATGAAAAATTCATTTTTTATGTCCTTGATAATACACGACCTGGCCACAGGCATCAGAGACGCGAAATTCATTTTCCTTGGCATCCGGATTGCACGGTTTTAACTTAGTTTCAGTTTCAAAAGCACAGCTCTGTCCACTTGCTTCTGCAGTCATTCCGGGGGCCACGCAGTTCCATCTCAATTTCGTATGGAGGAAATACATGAGCACGGTTCGTGTGAAGAGGAAATGGCTGTCAGTAATAGCCTTCTCACTAGTATTTGCTGCGTTGTTGGTTTCTATCCCTAAGTTTTCGGTGAATGCTGCATCCCCACCGCTTTCGGGTGCGATTTTCACCACTGATATTACTGGCGGAGTCGTCAACCAAAACCAGTACAGCACGAAGTGCGGTCCCTCCGGCGTGTATCTCGACGGCGGGCCGGGGCCTAGCGCTCCTCCAACGGCGGCTGGACTTCCCGATGGGGATTACTACTTCCAAGTGACTGACCCAAGCGGGAAGACTCTGCTCAGCACCGATGCTGTACAGTTCCGGGTGTTGACCGTTTCGGGAGGGCTGATAACCTCCGCTTCCATTCATCCGACTTTCCCAAATACTGGGGGCAGCGGCGGAGTCACCGTTGAACTCTGCCCGTTCAACGACACTCCGAACAACGGCGGAGTGTATAAAGCGTGGGTAACACCAGTCGGACAGTTTCTTGGCGACCCCACGAAAGTGGACAATCCCTGCGGGAACGGCTGTTTTCACGGCTTCGTTCCGGCGTTCTCCAAGGTGGACAATTTCAAGGTGAAGGGCCCGGTTGTTGCCATAGCTTGCATGTCCGTTTTCAAGTTCATCGACGCGAATGGCAATGGCATTCGTGAACCGGCTTTGGGTGAAATTCACTATGGAGGCTGGGGATTCACGGTCACCGACCCGCTTGGCGCTCAGATCAACGGCAAGATGTACACGATTGCCCATTTAAAGGACTGCTTCCCCGGGTTGTTCAACCTGGTGCCGGGCAAGTACACGGTCGTTGAGGATGTGACTGACGGCACCGGCACGTACGTTGTGACGGCGAACACCGTCGACGACAAAAACCAAAGCCCCGTGGATACGCAGATTACGGTGACCTTCAAGCCTAACGATCTGCGGCACGACGTGACCTTCGGGAACGCACCCGTTGGACAGTAACTGGACTGTGTCTCCGCTCCCAGAGACGCGACGAGGCGATGCGAGCTGAGACGCGTGTATGGGTTCCCTTGGGAGAGGAGAAATTCCATCTGAGGGAGGTGAAGCGGGCTTTGGCCCGGTTGGCCTCCCTCATTTGTTTGGAGGTTAGGAGCCGGCAATTTCGGGACACTCTCGGGAATTTGCGATTCCAAATTCCATTAAGAAAAAGGATAAGGAACCATGAAGACTCCAGGATTAAAGATTTCTATTTTAACCTTGCTCGCCGTAGTGCTCTGCCCTCCTTTCGGCTCTCCGGTGGGCGCTCAGCAAGGCTCGTGTGCCACGCAAATTGGCCCCAAAATGCCGGACCTGATTGTGGATCAGGCGTTGTTGGGCGCTCAGATGTTCGTTACCGAGGAAACGTTCGGCAACAGCACTTGTACCGTCAAAGAGAACTGCGTCACCTCGCCCGGAAAACATCTCCTCCTGCGCTTCAATGGGAGCACTGCAAACGTGGGCAAGGCCGACCTCGTCATCGGAAATCCCGGCAGCTGCGGAAGCCTGTTCCTTTTTGACGACTGTCACCAGCACTACCACTTCCAGCAGTTTGCGGACTACCGCGTTTGGAGCCTTGATGGATACAATACGTGGGTCGCCAACAGGGATCTAACCATCGCGTCAAACACGGGCATCAATGCCCAGCTAATCGCCTTGGCATTGTCTCAGGGACAGTTGAAGACCACTCGAAAGCAAGGATTCTGTATCTCGGATGACACGCCGTACCTTTCCACGGCTGGGCCCGCTGCTTACCAGAACTGCGATACGCAGCAGGGACTTTCGGTCGGTTGGGAGGATCAGTATCCGCCTCAAATCCCGTGCCAGTTCGCACAAATCGATGGCCTCGTGGATGGCACGTACGTTCTGGAAATGCACGTGAATCCCGATCTTCTGATTCCCGAATCCGACTATACGAACAACACAGGCGCCATTAAGTTTCAGTTCACCGCGAAACACGGCAACACCGGGCCATCGATTCAAGTCCTTCCGTAGGTTCCGGCCCAGTCTGTAAATTACAGTCGTCTCCCGAGGCGCGCGGATTCGCCGCCACGCCTCACTTATTTTCTCTCCAAAGTACTCTCCGATTTTCTCCGCCGCTGCGGCTTGCCCTGCTGCAAATTTTGCCTTGCATTGCCGGGAGGAACGAGTACGTTTGACGCGCTGTTTTTAGAGGAGAAAGAATATGCAAAAGCAAGCTTCACACAGGCTGTCCTGGCCGCTGATGGTGGCCTTCGCGTTCATTATGTTACTGAGCGTTGCCTATCCCGGAGCCCGAGCAGGACAGAGCACAATGGCGGCCGAGGGAAAAGAGCAACCTTACGTGATTGAATACTACTACAAGACGAAATGGGGACATGCCGAGGAGTTTTTGGCGCTCTTCAAGAAGAACCATTATCCGGTTTTGAAAAAAGAAATCGAATTGGGCCGGATGCTAAAGGTGAGCATGACCGTTCCGCGCTATCACACCACGGAAGACGGCCGCTGGGACTATCGGGTCACTATCGTCTTCAAGAACGCAGCGATCGCCAACGACAATTTTGACAGCTCCACCTTGATCAAACAGCTCTTTCCGGACCAGGAGAGCTACAAGAAAGAAGAGCAGCGCCGGTTCGAGATCCTGGAAGCACACTGGGACTTGCCGATTAAGGACATGGATCTCGACGCGCGCTGAATACCTATCTTCAGAGGATCACGAGGTGCGCGCCTTACCTTCGCTCGCGTGCCGCATCCTCCGCGCTGGAAAGTTTCGGGCGCAGCTTGCCTGCGGCCAGGTCCTGGAGGGCGCGAAGGCGTGCGCTGAGGTCCTTGGCCGACAAGCGACCCTCGCGGTAGAGCTCGCGCAGAAAATCTTCGGCCGGGCGATTGCTCTTTTGCGGGTTGCAGTCCAGGCAGCAGGAGACCAGATTGCGGTAGGAGTTGCTCCCACCCGCCGCTTGCGGCACCACGTGATCCAGGCAGTGGGCCCGGCTGGGGATCTGCCGCAAACAGTAGAAGCACACGCTCCCTTCGCGGGCGTGGATGGCCTGGCGCAGGTCGCGGGTGCGCATGAAATCCATCTCGTCGAGGTTGAGGAGCGGCTTGGCCTGGGCCGTCGTTCCGGTTCGGTTGACGCGCGGCGCGCAGACTTCACTCGGCAACGTCACCTCCACCAAGTGGCCGAGATTGCTCCGTTCGATCAAGCGCAAAGCTCCTTTGTGGATCAGCCGGCGCACCGCCGTGCGCACGCTTCTGCCCCTAATGCCCATATTGTTGGCGAGCCACAAAATCGAAAAGCGAAGACGAGACTTGCCCGCGAGGCGGGTGTGGCGGAACAGATGCGAGTAGATCGCGCGCTCAAGGACCGAGAGTTTGAGACGCGGCACGAGAACGTCTTCGAATTCTTTGCACACTTGGACAGCGTCGATTTGCCTGAGTTTCATAGTTTTGTCCTTGGGAGGGAATAAGAAAGAATCTGACAGCCAACAGCCGGGAGACACGAAGGAGACGAACCCGGGCGGGTCGCCCCAAAAACAAAAAGCCCCAACCAGACGGTTGGGGCGCAGTTCTTTACAAGAATAAGTCTACTACACTAGTACTTCGCTTGTCAAGTGAAATTTTGTTAAATTCTAGAAGTGCTTTAAATCCACAGAGATAACGAAGGAAGAGGAAAAAACCTGCGAGCAACACCGGCAAAGCGGCACCTTTTGTTTTTGTCATCAGTAAAACCGTCGCGTGTGAGCCATCCCGTGGGCGTTGCACCGTTTCCCCGTTGAAACGTGCAAGCTGTCTTCATCATAAACAATAAAGTGAGGCGCCAAGCGGCAACTCTGCGACAAATCCACCAGCTGACAGCAGGGCTGAGAACGAACCCCAGACCGATCTTGAAGCCCAGGAGGATGCCGTCCGTGTCATTTCTCCATGGCAAAACCCTTTTCTCGGGTGGGCGATAGTAACATGTCTGAAATCATCGCGGCCCGTGCAACCTCACGCAGAGGTCCACGTCACGAACCGCGCATCGGGCTGCTGGCAGCCGCTACCTCAAGAATCGGGTTCGGGAGCGCCCGCATGGTACGGACGAAAACTTTCACGATATCTCCGTCAAACTGCGCATTCGCGCAACGCTCCAGTTCAGCGAGCGCGTCTGTGGCATTCCTGGCCTTTTTATAGGTGCGGTCGCTGGTAATCGTATCGTAGGCATCGGCGACCGCAATGATGCGGGCCCCTAGAGGAATTTTCTCGCCGGTCAATGCTTCCGGATAGCCGGAGCCGTCGAAAAATTCGTGGTGGTGAAGGACCATATCGCGGATGTGAGCGAGGGGCGTCAGAGGATCGAGAATTTTCGCCCCAAAGCTGACGTGAGATTTCATCGTCTCCCACTCTTCGGGATTGAGCGGCCCGTTTTTGTTCAAAATGCTTTCTGGGATGCCAACCTTGCCGATGTCATGGAGCAAGGCGCCGAGGCGAATTTCGTCCACTTCGGAGTCTTTCATCCCCATCGCTTCCGCGATCAACGCGGCGTATGCGGAGACTTTCTGCGAGTGGCCCTGCGTGTAGTGATCCTTGGCGTCGATCGCAAACGCCAGCGACGTGACCGTGTCCAGGACGGCTTGCGGCAATGCTTGCGGACCTTGCGACGAAGCAGCAGCCGTTTTGCCGCTGGTCGGTTCCGTGGCTGCAAGTGATTCGGTGAATTGGCGCAAACGCTGGTAGATTTCTTCAAACGCCTCAGGGCCGGTCGAGAAAAGTCGCTTCAGCGTCACGCCAAGATACGCTTCGAGAACGTCGCGCTTCCATTTTTTCGCTTCGTTGGGATCGAAATGATCGGCGGTGGAGACGGCGTTGCCGCCCTGATGCTTCGAAAGATACATCGAAGCGTCGGCCACCTGGATCAGTTCTTGCGGCGAAGAGCCGTGGAGCGGATAGCACGCGATGCCGAAGCTGGCGCTGATGTTTTTTTCGCGCAGCAAAGGATCGGCGGACACCCAGCCGCGGAGTTTGCTGGCCAGTTGCCGCGCGTGCTCCATATTCGTTTCCGGCATCAGAATGACAAACTCATCTCCTCCATAGCGAGCCACCACATCGGAGCGCCGGCAATTGGTCTCCAGAATTTGCCCGACGCGCTGCAGAACAAGGTCGCCTTCGAGGTGCCCGTAAAAATCGTTAACGAATTTGAAGCGATCGAGGTCCATGAGCACCAGCGCAAACGCGCGGCCAGCGCGAGTGGACCGTTTCCATTCCGCGGATAACGCTTCCATGAAGAAGCGATGCGTCTTGACGCCCGTGAGTCCGTCGGTGATCGCCTGCTCCTGGGCTTTTTGGAAGGAAAGCGCATTGTGAAGCGCGCCGGCAATCAGGTCGGCCAGCGTGCGCAGCAGGAGAACTTCTTCCTCGGAGAAATCCACTGGCCTGGACGACTCGATAAACAGAATGCCGTGGAGCTGTTCGGCGTAAAAAACCGGCAATGCGATGGCCGCCACGGAATCCGGCAACAGCGGTTTTGATGCCCCATCCGCTGGCGCCGCAGGGCGGTAGGCCGCCATTTGGCCATTGCGGGCCACGTTGCCAATTAAGCCTGAGCCGAGGGGTATGCGCTGGCCGAGGGTTC
Organism: Acidobacteriota bacterium; assembly: GCA_003225315.1. Lineage (GTDB taxonomy): Bacteria > Acidobacteriota > Terriglobia > Acidiferrales > UBA7541 > Acidiferrum. The sequence continues at coordinate 42,910 of QHZD01000031.1, read as the reverse complement.
CGCGGCGTTTGCCCGCTTCAGCCTGAATCACTACTTCGCGCGTCGCATAATCCAGCACGCCGATGCCGATGTGATCGTAGGTCAGGCCGGCTTCAAGCTGTTCGGTGATTTTTGCGAGCATCTCGTCTGGATTCAGCGTGGCGATGGCGTTCCGGGAAATGGTGTTGAGCAGCGAAAGGTGCCGGGCCTTGGTGCGCTCGTCGTTGAACAGCCGGGCGTTTTCGATTGCGATACTGGCTTCGCTGGCCAGGACGCGGAGAAGTTCCAGGTGGCCTTCGTCAAAAACGCGCTCGTGGTCGGAATATACGGCCATAGCGCCGATGGCGTGGTCGTAGGCGACGAGTGGCACGCCGCAGAAGCATCCCGTTGTGCGCAGAGGCTCGACGCCCAGCTTTTTCGCCTCGCCCACGTAATTGTCGCGGATGAGCACGGGCTGCCTCGTCCGTATGATGTACTCGGTGAGGTGATTGCCGGCGGAGCGAGCGCGCTTCGGCAATCGCTCGCCATTCACGACCTCGAGATCGAATTGGATTTCATCGCGCAGCGGGTCAAGCTCGGCGATATAGAAGTTTTCCACGTCGAAGAGGCGGCGCAGCTCCTCCCACACTTTCCTGGTGAGGTCTTCTTTGTTCAGCGTCGAGCTGAGTGCGCGGCCGATTTCATTCAACACGTGCAGTTCTTCCGACCGCCGCGAAGTCTGCTGAATCAAGTAGCTGTTTTCGACCGCCATGCCAATCTGGTGCCCGAGCGCGAGGAGAAGCCGGAGCTCGGCGGGCGTAAAGCGCCGGCTATCCGGCGTCCCGAGAAGGAGCACTCCGAACGCTTGTTCTTTAGCTTGCAGGCTAATGGCTACGACGCTGCGAAGACCCTGCGCAAGCGCCAGCTCGCGAAACCGGCGGATGGACTTTTCTTTTTCGAGCGCCGAAAGGGAGTCGTCGCGGAGGTCGCGGAACCCAAGCAGTCCGCCTAGGCGCGCCACCAGGCCAACGAGATAATCATCCAGACCTTCGCTCTGTGCGGCGCGGCAAAAATCATCACTCAATCCCACAGCCACAACCGATGTCGGGCCCTGCGGATCACCGTGATGCAGGAAGAGCGCACCAGCCGGCAGACGCACAACTCCCAGAACGCGGTCCAGAGCTTGCGACAGCATGCGCTGAATTTCGCCACCCACAAAACTGGAAGTCGCCAGATTGAGATTCGAGAGCGCCAGCATGTTGCGTTCGATGCGGCGTTTTTCCTCTTCATAGAGCGCCATGACCATGAGCATGGCGACGAACGCGCAGGGGGCTGCGGCGACTACGTTCATCCCCGGACCCTGGAGTTCCGGTGTCGCATTCATGATGTGCAGAGCGATCCACAGAACACCCCAGCAAGCGAAGGAAACACCGAGGAGCCGGTCAGCCAAAGTTTCCTGGCGCCTGCTTTCCTGCCAGAACACGACGGCGACACCTACGTACAGCATAGAAGCGGGAATGAGCACGGAAACAGAAACTGCGCTCGTAGCGTTTGATGCGGCCCAGAATCCGAAGACTATGCATACAACCAGCGCTGGAAATTTCCAGGACTTACGCTGGGAATAGAGCTGCGCTCCCAGGAAGAAGAGCACACCGGAAAGCGCAAAGAGCCAATGATTCAGAGCGCTTTGCACAGGGCTCGCCGCTGAATTTGGAGCCAGGGTTGGCCCCACGTAATGAAGAGCGAATACCGCCCACCCGGCAGTCCATAGCAGCAGATACGTCTGGCGCTTGATGCTGTGAACATACGCAAAGAAGCCCGCCACCAAAGTGGTGGCGATCAACAACGCCAGGGATATGAAACTCTGATGCATCAGGAATACATTCGATTCTTCGCCCGCACTATTGCCGACGATGGTACACAAAATCACGAAGGTACAAAATCCCCTCGTATTCTGCTATGTACCCACAACTCTAGCACGCGCACGCGGGGACAGTCGTGCAGCGACGCAGTAAGGTCGCGCCCGTACACAAGACAAAGTACTTGATTATGGATTACGACATTTTCAGGAAGCAAGTGTACCGGCGTACCGGTGGCCAAAGAGACAGCATCCCAAAGGTAACCGATTCAGTACAAAGGGAGATACTCCCCGGTGCTGGATTATTGAATCGAGTGCTAGCCAAATGATTTCAATTGCTCTTCTGACGAGATAGGGCGAAACCCTGCCTGAATGGCCAGGGTGACCAGCGCTCTTGCGCCGGACAAAGCAAATTATCTTGTGGGCTCGATTTCCACGTGATGGTGCTCCAACAGATCTCCTGTTGCGTGGTCCACCTGGGCGACCGCAATTTGAAAACTGATTTGGGCCTGAATGAGATTTAACTCCGCCTGGGCGAGTTGTGTTTGCGCGTCGAGAACAAAAAATACCGGTTCCGCGCCCAATTCGTACTTGCGCTCATCCGCATGAAGACTTTCTCGCGCGAGGTTTACGGCCACTTTGGCAGCCTCCATCGTGAGTTTGGCTTCCTCAAGGGCGTGCACTGCGTTGGTAACCTCCAACGTGATGTTCTGAGTGGTGCGGCGTTCCTGGTATTGATCGCGTCGGCGGCCCACAACGGCGTCGGCGAGGTTGGCTTCCGCGGCGTGATTCTTTACGGGCAGACTAAGCGAAAGAGAAGCGCCGTAGGCCGGGTAAGTAAAATGAAAACTCTGGCCGAGGCTGTCGGTAATGCCCGTGATCGAAATGAGGTTGGGAGGAGTGGCAGTATCGAATTGGTGGCCGGCAACGCCATTGCCGCTGTAGAAGCCGGCGAGCTCCAGGTCGGGTTTCAAGCTGTTGTGAGCGAGCCGAATACTCAACTCATCGCCGGCCAACTGCTGGCGGGCGGCCTCCAGTTCGGGACGGTTGGCGATGGCGTGAGCGAGCGCCGTGGCGATGTCCGTGTTCGGAAGGTTACCGAAGGGCTCGGGCTGGTCGGTCAGTTCGAGGTCGAGGACGCGGGTAGCGAGATCAAGGTCGGCGCCAATGATCTGGCGAAATTGATCTTCGGCTTGTTTAAGGGAGTATTCGGCCTGGATAACGCCTACACGACGCGATGCGACCTGGGATTCCGAGCGGTAAATATCGAGCGGTGGAAGCGCACCGAGGCTGAGGGCCTTTTTATCGTGGTCGTAGCTTTTCTGGGCTTCTTCGAGAGACTTGCGCTGGACGACCAGGGATTCGCGGGCGAGGACGACGCTCCAATAATTTCCGACGGCTCGCAAGATGATGTCATTCACTTCGCCCTGAAAGGAAGCACGAGCCTGCTTCAAATTGCGCTGTGCGATCAGAATTGGCGCGCGGTTGGGAAAGAGTCCGAAGTTTCGAAGAAGAGGCTGGGTAACTGTGAATTGGAGTCTAGTGGAAATGGAGGGGTTAACCAAGTCTTGGGAATTGTTGTCGGATAATTTGCCCGCGTTGAAGGAGGTTTGAAAGTTCGTGCCCGTCTGAAAAGTTTGCGCAAATCCAAGGACCGTAGTTTGGACAAGCTGGTCGGGAATCGCTGCGCCCTGAGTTTGTGTGATGGCCGGCGTCTTGCTTCGGCTGTCCGCAAAACTGGATGTGACCAATGGATCGAATGGTCCGTGGGCGCGATGGAGACTGTTTTGCGCGGAGTCGATCTGCGAATGGTCAAGCCGGATGTCTGTGTTGTTCGCGAGAGCCAGGCGGATCGCGTCATCAAGAGCGAGCACGAGCTTGCCGTTGGAGACGTGGTCTTGAAGGCCCTGTAGCGGGGCGAGCGGAGGCGCTGGTTTTTGGCGCGCGCCTATGCCCAACCATCTTTCCAAGAGTGGAGCATCTTGCGCCCGCGCGGGAAGGCCAGGAATTAGCAGGGAAAAAACTACAACGACGGACAGATGCACCACTACTCTCATTGCTCACCCCCGAAGGATTGTCCCGCCGCCTTGAACTACTCGTAGCGAATGGCTTCGACTGGATCGAGCCGCGCCGCTTTGACCGCGGGATAGATGCCGAAAATCAGACCGACCGAAATAGAAACCAGGAATGCCAAAAGAATCGAGCTGATGGTCACGATGGTGGACCATCCAGCGAGCCATGCAATGACCTTTGACATCACAAAGCCAAGGAAGACTCCCAGCAGACCGCCGGTGAAAGAAATCAGCGTGGCCTCGATGACAAATTGGCGGACAATGTCCCGCCGCCTGGCGCCGATGGCACGACGTACGCCGATCTCACGAGTGCGTTCGAGAATGGCCGCCAGCATGATATTCATGATCCCAATCCCGCCGACGAGAAGCGAGATGGAAGCAATGGCCACCATAACCGTGTTGAAAAGCTTCTCGGTACGTTTTTGCTGTGCGAGCAGCTCGGCGGGGACGATGACGTTGAAGTCGCCCGCGCCGTGATGCGAGGAGTTCAGAATGCCACGGACCACTTCGGCATCGCTGATGCTCGTCTCTGGCGAGGCCAGATGCAGATAGAGGCCGTCGACTTCATCCTTCAATTGGCTTTGGGAGTCCTCCAGCCGATACATAACGGCGTTCAAGGGCGCATAAACGAGATTGTTCATGTCCTCGGCACGGACTCCGGAAACCTCCGACTGCGGAGCCAGCTGCGGCGCAACGATTCCGATCACGTGGCACCATTGTTCGTTGAGTTTGACGTATTCGCCGATCGCCGCGCTTGCGCCAAACAGGCTTTCTTTAGCGGCCGCCCCAAGAACGCAGACCGGCGCAGCGGCGGCATTTTCCGCGCCGTCGAAAAAGCGGCCTTCGGTGACGCGAAGATGGCTGATCTCCAAATAACTTGGCTCAACGCCGTAAACGATGGGAGTGTCCTGTTGCGGCTTTGGGAGAAACTTGCCCGGCGCAAAACGCTTGCGCGGAGTTCCGTCCTTAATGTCAGGGATATTTTTTCGGATGACCTGGTAATCAATGAGAGTCAGTCCAGGAGAGGTTTTCCGCACCTTCTGCAACTCCTGCCAATTGGGAGATTCCTTGGCCTCGACAATAAGATTGCGGACGCCGAGCTGTTCGATGAAAGCCATGACTTTTTGCTGGGCGCCCGCTCCGATGGAGAGCATGGCCACAACCGCGGCGACGCCAAAAATCATGCCCAGCATGGTCAGAAGGGAACGCAACTTGTGGCTGGTCAGGTTTTCGAAGCCGAAGGCCAGATCGGGCAGCCATTGTTGCAGGGACCGAGGCTCGGCGATGGAACCGGCATTCATGATTATCCGCTGAGCCTCATTTCGATGTCGGACCCAGGCTGGGATTCGAGGTTCCACTGCTCTTGTTGTTTGCGGCGGCGCGTTTTTCCGGATTCACAAGCGCGACGACCGTTCCTGGAGAAATGCCACTGAGAATCGCGCGGCCTTCGCTGACCGCCCGGACTTTAACCTCTTGCATTTCGAAACTGCGATTGCGTTTGCAGTACACGACTTTTTTGCCGTCGTGTTCGAAGACAGCTCCGCCAGGAATCGAAACCGCGCGAGAAAGATTATCTCCGAGAATATTCAGGCGAACTGCGAAGCCGGGGTGCAGCCGCGGGTCGGCGCGATCGAGCTGAACGGCCACATCGAACTTGTGCCGGGCGTTTTCGTCCCAGAATTCGTGGCTCGTCGCCCCGCCAACGGTTTGCACTTTGCCCCAAAAGGTTTCGCCGGGAAGCGCATCGACCTTTATTTCCACGGATTGACCTGCCTTGAGGTTGATGCGGTCGGTTTCACCGACTTGCGCGGAAACGTCAAGGTGAGACATGTCGATCACTTCCGCGATAGAGCTTCCCGGATTGACCTGATCACCGACGTGATAATCCGGGAGTGTCATTCCCCACATGAAAAAACCGCCCGTGGAATCCCTATTGCCGTGGATGACCACAAGACCGTCGATGGGCGAGGTGATGTGCATATTCTTGATGTTTTGCTCGGCTTGCTCCATGGAGAGCCGAGCCTTGTGCCGTTTCTCCTCGCTGATTGCCAGAGCCGACTTGTTGGAGGCGGTGTGCGATTGGATGTCCTGCTGAAGCTGGGCCAAAGCGCGCTTGGCTTCATCGAGGGCCAGCAGGTTTTTCTGTGCATCGATGGAGCTCACTAGTTCGTTCTTGCTGACCTCGAGCTCCGCGCGGCGTACTGCGTATTTTGCCTTTAGGAGCGCGGTCTGGTCCTCGGCCGCCTGGACGTCGGCGTCCGCCGTGGCTTTTACGATCTCCTGCTCCGCTTGCAGCAAGTCGCTGCGATTCTGTCCGAGATTGTATTCCTGCTGGCTGGGATCAAATTCGAGGACTACGTCGCCGGTGTGGACGTGTGCTCCCGAGCGGGCCAGCGTGACAATTTGCAGCGTGCCGCCGCCGATGGCTGGAGCAGAGATGGTCCTCGACTCGCTGGTCCGCAAGACTCCCGTCGTAGAAACCTTGAGTTGAAGGTCGACCTCTTTGACGGTAGCCGTTGGAATTTCGGAATCCGTCGCCAGGACGGTCGTTTGATGGCAAGCAGAGCTGCATGCCGCCAGAGCGAGGACAAGAAAAAATGCCGATAGTTTTGAACGGCTATTCATGGCGATCGTTTTCTATTCCGTCAGCGTTGGATCTTTCAAGGCCAGGTGCTCTCCCGGCTGCAATCCCTTTCCGATGAGCGCCTCGTCTCCGCTACGGCGCAATACCTCGACGGCAGTTTCTTCAAACTTCGAGCCGCGCCGAACATAGGCGACCGTGCGGCCCGCCTTCCGGAATAGCGCCGAAGACGGAATCACAATGCCGTTGGCGACGCGGTCTACCGCAACGCGGACAAGCGCCCCCATTCCCGGGGTAAGGCGGGCATCGCTGTTCGACAGTGCCACTTCAACACTGAAATTCCTGGGGACGGGCCAACCGGCGTTGAAATCCAGGCTGGCCGTTGGGCTAATCGTTTCGATGCGCCCTTCAAAGTTTCCGTCGGGGACAGCTTCGACGCGTACCATCCCGGTCTGCCCAACTTTCAACTGCCCCCTCTCCGCTTCTTCGATACGCGCCGAAATCTTTAGAGTGGACGGGTCGGGAAGCTCGGCGATGGCGGCACCTGGCCATGCCCGGTCCCCCGGCTTGAAGGGAGTGGGCCCACCCTGGGGCTGCCAGTGGTTTTGGAGAGAGACAACTCCATCAAGCGGCGCTCGCAAAGTGAGTAAGGCCAGGCTATGGTCGTCCTGCTGCACTTGAAACGCTGCCTGATCATGCTTCTGTTTCTTGGCTGCAAGATCCGCGGACGCGGCCGAGCGGTCCGCACTGAGTTTGGCTTCGGTTTCCATGACCTTCTGCTCGGCATCCGCGAGCTTCAATTTGGCCTCCTCGCCTTCGATCACGGAAACAATCTCCTGTTTGCTGGCGTCCAAGCGCGATTTTTGGGCGGCGAACTTGGCGTTCATCACGTCAGTGAGATCCTGCTCCTCCTTCAAGCGCGCGGCGGCGCGTGACTGCTGAATTTCCGCTTCCGCTGATTTGAGCGTGGATTGATCCTGGGCAAGTTTTTGCTTCATGGTTGTGTTGTCGAATTCGACTAGAAGGTCTCCCTTCTTTACCTTTGCTCCGTTTGTCGCAAGTTTTACGATTTGGAGATCGCCCGCCCCGTAGGGCGCTGTGATGATCGCGGAATGAAGCGCCTTGACCTCGCCTTTGACTTCCAGGTAATCCACGAATTCTTTTCGTTTTACCTCGGCCGTAGAGAGTTTGGCCGCCGGACTGGCGAGGCGCAGAGTGCCAAAAACAAGGCCACCCAGCACCACTGCGGCGGCGCTGGACATGGTTCTTTTCCCGAATTTCCATTTCTTATTCATTGCCGGCTCTGCCCCGACTGGTCCTCGATCGCAGTCCGCCGGATGATGTCTCCTTCGGAAAGCCCGGAATTCACAACCACGTCAAGATCATTTCGCGGACCCATTTGCACAGTGCGTTTCTCAAAACTACCCCTGGTCTCCAGCCAAACGAAGGAATGGTCCCCTTCGAAACCGATACTCTGCCAGGGAACGACAAGAACGTTTTTTTGCGAGCCGAGATCAAGATCGAGCGCCGCAGAAAGATCGGGTAAGAGCCGCGCATCCGTGCCCTGAACGGAAAAACGCGCGGTGAATGAGCGCACTGCTTCCGTGAACTGCCCCGTATGTCCGAGCGGCGAGAGATCCTCAAGAATTGCGGGGAGAGTCATACCCGGATACGCGTCCAGGTGCATCTGCGCCTGCTGACCATGATGAACTTTCAGGAGATCCACTTGATTCAGTTGTACGCGGACCTCCATTTGGGATGGATCCACGACCTGCAGAAACGGGACGCCGGGCCTGACCTGATCACCCTGCTGAACTGTTCCCATTCGGCCGCCCAGCCAGATAGTGTTGTAGACGACGACGCCCGGCATCGGCGAGTGAACCACCATCTTCGCGGCGTTTCCTTGGGAATAGCGCATGGCCTCCAGCGCGCGGTCGCGCTGAATTTCCACAATGCGAATGGCCGCGGCGGCTGCGGCGCGCTTCAACTGGTACGTCTCTTTAAGCTGCTTGAGCGTGGTCTGCGCTTCGTCGACCGCTTCTTGATTTTTCTCGGCATCGATGCGCGAAACGATCTCATTTCTCTGGAGCTCGAGCTGCGCGCGCTTGAGCTCGTCTTCGGCCTGCTTCATCGCAGTATCGTCTTTGGCGCGCGCAATGTTTTCGTCCGCTTGTTTCTGGGCTACCTGCCCCACAAGGTTTTCGTATGTGCTTTTTTTATCGAGATAATCCCTCTCCTCCGCCTGGGGATCGAATTCGACAAGGACATCGCCCTTCTCCACGTGGGTGCCGGCAGGTGCAAGCTTGGTGATGACCATGGAGCCGACCTGGGCTCCCTCGAGCCTTGGGGCAAGAACAACGAAGGAACGCGAAGCTTGGGTAGTCCCGTTGAGCCGCAGAGTCTGCGTGAAATCCTTTCTTTCCACTTTGATGATGGATTCCTCGACATTCGTCGCCGCTCGTTCGCTTCGGAAATGAGCGAACAGGAAGACGGTCATGACGAGAAGGAGCAAAGCAGACGCACGGAAGATGATTTTTCTGGACTCTCCGCCGGATAGGGGTATTTGATCCATGGCGTCTCAGCTACCCTGGCAAAAATTAACCGCTACGTTCTGTCTGGGCGATTGGATTTCAACTACGGTTAAATGGTTGCGTCCTTCGAATCCTGCTAAACCGAAAATCTCACAACCCCGAAATTCTATCTCATAAACCGACTCAGGAAAATGCTGAAGTTGGCTGAAACAATCCGTCTTGGCTTGCGCGATTCGCTCCGAAGACTCTGTGCCCTCAGTAGAATACCTGAGGGTCATCACGAAACAGGCCGATTGGACGCCAATCGACGGTTTGGATAAACTGAGGGATTGAATTCAAGTGGAAAGACGCGCCCATATGAGTGATTCCGTTCAAAAACCATCTTCCGTGAGAGTGCGTTTTGCCCCGTCCCCCACCGGTTATTTGCACGTGGGAGGGGCCAGGACGGCGCTGTTTAACTGGCTGTTCGCGCGGCACCAGGGCGGCACGATGATCCTTCGCATCGAGGACACCGACGCCGAGCGCAACAAGCCCCAACTGGTCCAGGGAATCCTCGATGGCCTGCAGTGGCTGGGCGTCAACTGGGATGAGGGACCATTCTACCAGTCACAAAGAACGGAACTGTACGTTGCGGCAGCGAAAAAATGTTTGGCCAATGGGGCCGCCTTCCTGTGCTATTGCCCTGCGGAAAAATATGCCGGTGGGGACCACGCCGAGCCGGGGCAGGATGAAGAGCCGAAGGGCGGCGGGCCGCGGCGAGTCACGCGCTGTTCCTGCCGTGACGGCAAGCCATCGACACCGGGCGTGAAGCCGGCGGTCCGTTTCAAGGTTCCTGTCGGTGGAACGACGAAATTTCCTGACGCGGTGTTCGGAGAGCGGGAGTTTTCAAACGAGGAAATCGAAGACTTTGTACTGCTACGCTCCGGGAAAAACGACGAGGAATTTGGACAGTCCATGTATCAGCTAGGGGTCGTCGTCGACGACATCGATATGCGCATTACGCACGTAATTCGCGGCGCGGATCACATTTCGAATACTCCGAAACAAGTGCTGCTGTACGGCGCGCTGGGCGCAGAGCCTCCTGTTTTTGCGCATGTGCCCCTGATACTCGGGCCGGACAAGTCGCGCCTTTCAAAACGTCACGGCGCTACCGATGTGAATATGTACCGCACCGAAGGGTTTTTGCCGGAGGCGTTTCGCAATTTTCTTGCGCTCTTGGGCTGGTCTCCTGGCGGAGACGAAGAATTTCTGCGAACAAAAGAGTTGATCGACAAATTTTCGCTTGAGGGCGTGAGCCGCACCAATGCGGTGTTCGACCGGCCAAAGCTTGAATGGTTCAACACACAGTATCTGCAAAGACTTCCGATCGAGGAGCTGCTGCCCGAGGTTGAAAACGAGTTGAAGCGCGGCGGCCTGTGGAAGCCTGAGTGGGCGGCGGGAGCCACTCCGGGGCCCGACGGAAGAGATCACGCGTGGTTCTCAAAAACCGTCGATTTGCTGCGGCCGAGAATCCGTCTGCTGCCGGATTTTTCTTCGTGGTCGCGCGCGTTTTTCAGTGATGAGTTCACGCGCGATCCCGCGGCAAAAGAAAAATTCTGGAAAGATCCGAAAGTGCCGGAACTTCTAGCGAAGCTCGCGGATGCGCTGGAAAAGCTGAAGGAATGGAACCACGACGCCTGCGACCACGCTTCGCGTGCTATCGCTGAAGCCGGGGACGTCAAGGCAGGACTCCTGATCAATGCGACGCGCGTGGCGATCGTGGGCCAGGCGGTGGCTCCGCCGCTCTTTGACACCATGGTCGTTCTGGGGCAGCAGCGCGTGGTGCGCCGTTTGCGCGACGCGGTCGCCGCGTTTGCCAAAGTCTAGAACAAGGTTTCGCGTTCAAGTATTTCAGCGTCGGATGTTCTTGCCGAAAACCCATCCTCGGGACCGAGATTGCTGGTTATTGTTTGCCAAAAATCTCCGTGTGGGCGGGCTTGGCTGCGGATGCTGAAGCAACGATGTTCAGCGCCGCATCGAGTGCGAGAGTGACGGGAGGCAGGCAGAGTTCACTGCTGCAGGCCTGGTAGCGAAGCTTCAGCGGAATGTGTTGCTGGCCGAGAGAAGCGCTCGCGAGCGCCGTGATAGGCATGCGCAGAATCACTGTGTCCTGGTAGACGTTCAGCGGAATTTTCGAGAAGGCGAATTTCTCGAGCTTGCCCTTGGGATAGGAAACTTCGCCGCTGCTAAAGCCGGCGGGAAGCGCGGCCTTGAGATCGGTGGCGATGAGATAGTCCTCCGATTTCTCACGCGCATTGACGTGGAAGCCCGGGCGAATCTTCATGACCACCGCGATTTGGAACGAACTTCCGCGTGCGGCGGGATCGAGCGAGGCGTAAATTTCCGGCTTGACGACTTCGCGAGCGGAAGGGACTTGCGAGAATGACGCGGGAAAGAGGTCGGCGCTTAGCGCGAAGACCAGAATGAAGAAAAATCTCTTGACTGATTTCACAGAGTCACCGCGGCGCCGAGTTGCTTGGAAATGACGCGGCTCATCACGGCGAGAAGATCGTCGCCAGTTTTTTCGTGGACAAAAGCGTTCCGCGATTCGCTCCAGCCGAGCTTGAAACTGGTAGAAAGCGCGGAGACCCAGATTTCGCGCACGGGCGTGTTGGGTGAAATCACAAATTTGGCCTCTTCGGGTTCCTCAAAGAGAACTTCGAGTTTTCCGGCTTCACCTTCGACGTCGAAACCGTGTTCATCGCCCGCGGTGAGCATGCGGCGCTTGAGGTCCTCGAAGGCAGCGTCGGCCTTTCGTTGAAAGTCTTTTTCGTCGAGCATAAATTCAGCGTACATGAGGAGTTTACCACCCGCAAGGAACGGCGCGAGCGGTCCCCGATCGCGTGGCGTGCGGCGAAAAAACGAGGTGGACGCGCTCATCAATGAGGGGCGGCAACGGAATTGCCGGGACCGCCCACGGGCTGAAGTCTTGGAATGCGCTGGTCGACAGGAGGAAGAGGGGGAAACGGGCCGTGCGGCTCGGATTGGTACCAGTAGGAGACGGAATAATAATTGTCAGAGCGGTGGTTGGCATGACCATGCTCAATGGTGGCGCGCAATGACTTCGAGAAAGGAATTGGCGAATCGAAATGAAAGCGGTAGACGGATGATCGGCCGCCAGCACGCTCCTCGCCTTTAACGGGCGCGCCGAAAAGCCTGTAAGAAAACGAGCTTCTTCCAAAATCAAAAGCGCCGAGGAAATAATCCTCGGAACCCGTTCCGTTGATGGAAGGACGCGACTCACCGTCGATGAAAAACATGTCGTCGCCTTCGCCCCACCAGCCGTCCTGATTCTGCAGAACGGACATGGCGACACCGAGAAAGTGACCACGGCCTGTGGCTTCCATCCAGACGTAATTGCCCTGGCCATTCAGGTTTTTCTTCTCTTCGACGAGCCGGTCGGAATTCACCTGCCATTGATTGGTCCAACCGGGGTTGGGCTGGGCCTGACGAAACTGCGCGTGGAAATAGAGCGTGTCTGCGGGGAGCGGCTTGGAGTAGGCGCGGTAATCGAGATTGAAATAGAACAACGGAACCTTTTCCCTTCCTTCATTGGTCACAGTGATGCGAGCGTGTTTTTGAAAGGGCATGGGGAAAAATGAGTTCAGGGCGCGGTCATTGGCGACGGAGAGCAGCTCGGATTCCCAAGTAAAGTAGTCGCCGAGGCCGAGGCCAAAGAAATCGCCCAAGGGAGCTTCGACGCTGGGCGTGCGTTCGCCGTCCCAATACATGCGCAAAACAAGTTCTTTCAGATGGTGGCGTGCGGGCGCGTACAAGGTGAACCAGAGGTGAGTAAGCAGAGCCGGACCGTCAACATCGAGGACGGTGAGCGTTCCGCCAGGCTCGATGGGCTGGAAGTCCGCGTTTCCTCCGCTGGGGTCGGCGCTGGAAACTCGCTTGAGAACGTAGTCTTGCGGTTGCGTGAGGCAGGTTTGGCAGCGGGTAAGATCCTGCGTCAGAGCCGACGAATGCATGGCCACAAAGATCAGCGTAAGAATCAGAGATGAGAGAGAACGCTTCATCGAGTTCCTCCTAAATCAGAAGTCTTTGATTTCGCGGAGTTGGCCGTTGCTGACGTCGTAGACGAAGCCACGAACGGCCACAGTCCGGGGAATCCAGGGATGAGTGCGGAGCTTCTGCAATTGGTGGCGGACATTTTCCTCGACGTTCTGAAAGGCGTAGAAAAAGGCAGGGGCGACGGCGGCGGTTCCCGTGCGATTCTGGATCCTGGTGCGCAAGTCTTGTTCGCTGGTGTGCATGAGGCCGCAATCCGTATGGTTGATGACCATGAATTCCTCGGTCCCGAGCAAATGATGCGATACCACAAGAGAGCGCAGCGTGTCATCCGTGACGATTCCGCCGGCATTGCGGATGATGTGCGCATCTCCCTCTTTCAGTCCCAGCGTGCGAGTTGAAAGGCGGGTGTCCATACAAGTGAGGACGGCGAGCTTGCGCTCAGGCCGCGGCGTGAGCCTGCGCAATTCATGGGTGCGCGAGTAAACTTCATTGGCGGCGAGGACTTCGTCGATGACGCTCATGGGAGAAGAGTTTAGCAAAACGGAAGGAAGCAAGAACCGAGTATCGGCAACGGAGAGGAACTCCTCTTGTTAGCTACTTTCCGTTGGCTTACAAATCGAGCTCACTATTTTAGAGTTGGGATTCGATGGCCTTGGTGAACTCTTCGTAGCTGATCAAGCCCTGAACCTTTTTCACGATTTTTCCCTCGCGGGAAATGAGGAAGCTCGTGGGATAGCCGAGAAGGCCGCCGAACTTGTCGGCGACCTCGTCGTTGCCGATCACGATGGGGTAGTTCATAGGCAGTTTCTGGCCGTTGACGTTGAAGCGTTCCTTGGCCAGAAAAGGATCGACGGCGGCTTTGCCTTCTTCATCCATGGAGATGCCCAGAACGGTGAAACCCTTCGCTTCGTACTTCTGCTGCATTTCGATCAGCCAGGGAATCTCGATGTAGCAGGGGTCGCACCAGGTAGCCCAGAAATTGACCAGCACGACTTTGCCTTTGTACTGGGCAAGCGTGGCATCTTTGCCGTTGAGATCTTTGAAAGTGACTTCGGGAGCGGGCTTGCCGTCGGGCGCACCGTTGGGCTGCGTGGTGTTCTTTACCGTGCTTACGGCTTTCACGCGCGTGGCCTTGTCGGCAAAATAAGTCGCGACGATGAGCACCAGAACAGTCGAGACGATTAGGACTATTTTCTTCATTATGGTTTCCCTGAGTTTGTCAGGCGCACTCCTCTAAAGTGAAAAACGATTCAAAAAAGTCAGTTTAGTCGAGAGCCAGGTCAATTTGTTCACGAAGACCAATCCCCCGACGAACAATAGCAAGGCACCGCTAAAGAGTTCGACGGCGTGGAGATACTTTCGAAAGTTCTTGTAGAAGACCATGAATTTGCTGATACCGAGCGCCGTGAGCAGAAAGGGAATAGCCAGTCCGGCGGAATAGACGGCGAGGAGCAGGACGCCGCGTGCGATGGTGTCGCTGGCGGCGGCGAGCGCGAGAACAGTGGCGAGAATCGGGCCGATGCAAGGAGTCCAGCCGAAAGCGAACGCGAAGCCGAGCAGGAAACCGCTCCAGATGCCGGGCTGCGTCGTTTTGGTGCGAAGGTGGACGTCGCGATTGAGCCAACGAGCCATTGAAGGGCCAAAAAAGCCAACAAGCGAAAGTGAGAAAAAATGGGCAGCGCCCAAACCGGCAAAGAGAGGTCCGTGGTGCAGATAGGCAGCGATTCCTAGAGCGACCAGGATGACGCCGAGGATTATGCCAGCTCGCAGATTCAATTTGATCAGCACACCGATGAGGTGGAATCCGAAGAGAAGGATGAGAGCCCCGGCCACAGGGGCGAGAAGCGAGCGGTTCCGGAGAAGGAAAGAGCCGACGGCGCTGGCGGATGCGCCAAAAGAAATAAAAACAACAGAGAAGCCGGCGACAAACGTGAGAGCAGAAGTAAACAGGCCGGAGCTGGGAACCTCGCCTTGGCGGAGCTGCTCCATGCCGATCCCGGAGAGCATGGAGATGTAGCCGGGAACAAGCGGCAAAACACAGGGCGAGAGAAACGAGACAAGCCCGGCGAGAAAAGCTCCTGCTAGAGAAACATCGGTCATCCGTTTTTCGTCCTCACCTTAGGCTTTGCATCCAATAAGAAAGACTCGAAAGCCCGCCCCTTATTCTCCCACAAATCTCACTTGCGCTCGTGCCTGGGCCGAGAGCCCCAATGTGGGGTCGGAATTTTCGCTGGGCGAACCGCGCCGCCGACATTCGGGATGCCATCGCGCGCGTGGATCATTTAGGAGAGAACATTCCTACCCTCCCTTTAGACGCGGAAAAGGTGAAAAGGGAACAAGTCATGCGAGCGAGCCAAAACGCGACAGATGACGGATTTAACTGGCGTCGAGCAGGAACTAACTGCCTCAGACTGTCTGTAAATGATTGAACGGATGCGTCTTGCTGGAGCAAGGAGTGGCATGAAGCTTGCCATCATCAGGCGGGACGCTCAACCACGTCCGGCAGGTGAATATGCGATGGACGCCAAACAAAGTGACGTTGCTGCGGGTTGCCGTGGGATTTGCGGCCGTGTGTCTGTTCGGGCGCGGTTCGTGGGCAAACCTTACGGCCCTGGGGCTGACCGTAGCAGCGATCGCGCTGGATGCGCTTGATGGGCATATTGCGCGGAAGGAAAAAATGGCCACGCCCGTGGGCGCGCAACTGGATATCCTCGGCGACCGCATGATCGAAAACGTCTATTTCACATATTTCGCGGTTGTAGGGATGGTGTCGCTGTGGCTGCCCATTTTGTTTTTTGCGCGCGGGGCAGCGACGGATTTTCTGCGTGGGCTGGCGATGAAAGGGGGGCATTCCGGCTGGGGCGCCAATGCCATGTTACGCACGTGGTGGGGACAGGCGCTCGTGGCGTCGCGCTGGAGCCGCGGTTTGTATGCGGCGATGAAGTGCCTGTGCTTTTGCTACTTGGGTTTGGAGCTCGCCCTTACGCGCGGGCCGGTCACGTTGGTGGGTGAACTGGCTGCGGACGCGCACGCCACGATTCGCGTGGGGGCGCATGTCCTGACGTGGATGACGGCTGCGTTTTGCCTCCTGCGTGGGCTGCCTGTTTTGGCGGAGGGGTGGAAATACCTTGCCAGCAACGCGGGGCTGGCGCGCGGCGCGAAGAGTCCAGCACAGGAGGCGGCATGAAAACGCAAAAGGGCGTCAAGGAGATAAAGGAAGTAAACGAGTCGGAAAGAAACATCGCGGCATTCCTTGACTTAGATGGAACGCTCATGCCCCTGCCGTCGCTGGAGAGAAGATTTTTCCGGATTCTGAGATACCGGAAAGAAATTCCAATAAGAAACTATTTTCTGTGGTTGAGGGAAGGGATGCGGCTTTTGCCGCGCGGAATCAACGCAATTTTGCAGGCGAACAAAACATATCTCCGTGGTGTACATATTCTTGACGAGTGTGGCGAGAGAGACAGGCATGTCTCCTCTTGGCACAAAGGCGGCCACCAGGCCGAGGGACAGGCGTCGGCTCCTCCGAGGTGCAATCCACGGTTGCCTGTCCCAGCCTTTTTTGCGCAAGCCGTTGAGAGAGTGGCATGGCACGCGAAGCAGGGCCACGAAATCGTCCTGGTGAGCGGCACTCTCGAGCCGTTGGCTCGGGAAGCCGCGCGGGCCATGGAAGCCGAGGTTGCGGCGCGCGGAATCACCGCAAGGATTCTCCTATGCGCCACGCGTCTGGAAGAAGAAGACGGAAAGTGGACGGGACGAATCTTGGGAGAAGCAATGTTTGGGGAAGTGAAAGCGCGTGCGGCGAAGCGGCTGGCGGAAGAGATGCAGCTTGATCTGGAGCGGTGCTACGCGTATGGCGACCACTTAACTGACCGGTGGCTGATGGCGGCGGTCGGCAGGCCAGTGGCCGTGAATCCAACGAAAGACCTTGCGAGCATTGCGCGGTCGCGCGCGTGGCCAGTATTGAATTGGAACGAAAAGAACAATCAATCGCCTTGCGACGAAGAGCACAGAGCGCACCGAGGTTGCCGGATGGAACTCGCGAGGCCGGAGAATGCCGAATGAACGAGGCGCAGCGACAGAGCTATAGAGGAGACGAAGCAGCGCTCGCCTGGCGTGCGGAAGCGCTTGCCACGGAAGTCGAAGGAAGCGCTGTCAGCTCTGAAGCGGGGAAGAAAGGAATCGCTTCGCTGTTCACGCGCGAAGCAGTAGCGGCCTGGGAGTCGTGCGGAGCATTCGAATGGGTGGCGCTGGCGTATTTGGCTACATCGAGCGCGCTGATCGCCGTGTTTGCGGAAAATCTCGCGCATCCCGTGAGGTTGTTCGGCGTCCAAGCGTTGGTCGCGGCGCTGATCCTGACGCTGTGCCTCTTGGAGGCCAAAGTCGGGGGGCAAGCGAAGTGGCAAGGGGAAACTGCCGCCTCAAGGTTCTGGCGTTTCTGGCGGCATTGGTATCCACATCTGTTTTTTCTGTTTTGTTTTGAGGAACTGGGAAAACTTGTTCACCTGGTGACGCCCGCTTGGCAGGACGCCAAGCTGATCGCGTTTGATGAATGGCTGACGGGGGTGAATCCCCCGTTGTGGCTTGAGCGCTTTACGCACCCCGCTCTGAACGAATTCATGGAATTTGCATACTTTACTTACTTTGTTTTTTTGCTCATTCTCGGCGGGATTCTCTACTGCCGGCGTGACTGGGAAAGCTATTGGTGTGTGATGACGTATTCCGCCGTCGGCTACGCCCTCGGCTATGTGATCTCAATGTTTTTTCCCGTGCAAAGCCCGTGGTTTACTTTTGCGGGCATGTGGCACGGCGACCTCGTGGGCGGACCATTCACGGCGCTCATCAGCCTGATCGAAAAGTGCGGAAGAGTGCGCGGCGCGGCGTTTCCCTCGCAGCACGTAGCAGGAGCGGTCGCTGCCCTGTTGGGAGCGTGGCGGCACAAAAGGTGGCTATTCTGGATATTCCTCCCGTTCGTCCTGTGTATGTGCGTTTCCACAGTTTACGTGCGAAACCATTACGTGGCGGATGTCTTCGGCGGAATAATGACGGGTACGCTGGGCTTTGTGATCGGCAGTTGGATCATGAAGACGCGAGGCGCCGTTGCAACGACAGCAGGCTAGACCGGCGGCCTGCGATGTTGAGGCTGGGAACGCTCAAAGATTTTCGCGATGCGGAGCAACAGCGCCTCGCTTGAGACACCGCCCATGATTTGCAAACCGGTGGGCAATCCTGAGCGCGTAAATCCGCACGGAACGGAAACAGCTGGTACGCCGGCGAGATTTGCCGGACGGTTGTGGCGCAACAACAAAGCGCGAGCCGGATGCTCGTGCGCCCCGAGGCGGATGGTTTCCTGATCCAATCGCAGAGCCTCAATCGCAGTTGAAGGGAAAATGATGGCATCCACATCCGCTTCTGCCAGAGCCAGATGCAACTGTTGGATGAATTGTCTCTGAATCTCCAGCGCGCGCAAATAGTCAACCGCCAGCACTTTGTTTCCCATTTCCAGCCTTGAACGGACGTCGTCGCCGTATTCCGCGGCGTGTGCTGGGAAATATCCCTGTTGCTGGTGGTAGAGAGTTGCTTCCGTCCAGGCGATATGATTGCCCGCATCTTCCGTTTCATCGAGCAGCGGGACGGAAATTTCTTTCGTGGCCACGCCTGCGCGGGAAAGCTCGCGCAACGCGGAGTCAAACGCACTTCGGACTTCATTTGAAAGAGCATCGAAGAACAGTTGACGCGGAATTCCCAGGCAAAGCTTTCTTGCATCAGTCCGCAGAGCCGAAAGTTTTGCCATGTTTGGCTCGCGACCCACGCGCGAGTACAGAATTCCCGTCAGAGTGGCGACGTCACCTACGGTCCGAGCCAGCGGCCCTGCGCAATCGAGAGCAGGAGAGAGCGGGACAATGCCTTCACAAGAAATGCGGCCCCAAGACGGCTTTAGTCCAAAGAGGCCACAGAGGGACGCGGGAATACGGATGGAGCCGCCGGTGTCCGTTCCGATGCTTCCGTAGCAAAGTCCCGCGGCGACGGCCGCTGCGGACCCGCCGCTGGAGCCTCCAGGGATGCGCGCGAGATCCCACGGATTGCGGACAGGACCATAATGCGGGTTGTTCGATGTTACGCCGTAGGCGAACTCGTGCATGTTGGCCTTGCCTAGCAAAACCGCGCCCGCTTCCCTGAGCTGGCCGACGACGGCAGCGTCTTCTTTTGGAATGAAATCTTTCAGAATCTTGGAACCAGCCGTGGTACGGCTGCCCGCGGTGTAAATGTTGTCCTTCAACGAGACAGGGATGCCATGCAGCGGGCCGCGATCACGATGTCCTTTTCGGCCGTGCGTCGCAAACAACTCCGATTCAGCTTTTTTGGCTTGCGCAAGTGCAAGTTCAGCGGTGACGGTGATGTAGGCGTTGAGTTTGGGATTGACCAACTCGATGCGGGCGAGGATAAGCTTGGTGACTTCCACGGGCGAAAGTTTGCGCTTGCGGAAAAGTCTTCCGATTTCCTCGATAGACGCAAATGCCAGATCAGTGTCGTTCATGTGCGCCACATTAAATCACAACAGAAGATACCGGGCTGATGCTCATGGCAGCACACACGCCCCTCGCTAAAAAATCTTCTCCTGATGGCGCAAATTCCCGAAGGCGCCGATGTTCGCGATGATGAATGCGAGACGGAACTGATTTTCCGCGCGCACCTGCCCGAGGTTGATGCGCCGATACTCGACGGCGAGTCCGCAGCAGCCCCCGTTGTAACTCATCTGAACAATCTGATTCTGCAGTGTCTTGTTTTCGAAATCGTAGCCGAGACCGGTAATCAAATTAAAGCCTCTGCGCGACTCGCTGCCGTAGCCGACCAGCCCGCGAACCTGGTTCGAAAGCGGTTGCTGAAAAATTGGCTGCACTGGAGGAGGCTGGAGAGGAAGATCGCCGAGCGTCGGATTGTCATCCATGCGGAAGAAAGCGGCTGTGGCAAAAAATTCCCGGTACGGCTTCACCTTCAGCAGCGTACCAATCGTAACGAGTCTCTGGATCTGTGGATCGTATTGCAGAATTTGCTCCAGATCGTAGGGACCGCCGGGAGTGACTTTGAAATCGCTCACGATCGGCGACCAGTTGCGAGGCCCAAACGCGAAGGCGAAAGGCGAGATGGAATCGAACGCCTGGAAGACGTTGCGCTGGCCATTGACGATGGCGCCGCCGAACGTCGGATCAAAGTAGTGCTTCTGGACGATGCGCCACGAAACCAGCTCCTGAGGCTGCCCGTCACCATCTTTCCGGAAAAGCCGTTGCGTGACGCCATATTCGACTTCGCTGGTGTTCGTCAGCGTGGTGTCGGAATCGAAACGCACAAACTGCGCGAAGCGATTCACTCCGGTGACGTAACGGTAAGTAATCGCTGGTTCGATGGTGTGCTTGTACCGTCGCAGGGTCTTGCCCTTCTTCAGGGGAGCACGGTCGAAGAATCGTTCAAGCGTCGGCGGCCGAAGTTCGAGAGTGAACTCGCCGGTGTTGCGGGAAATGGCGACGGGACTGACCTGGCCTGCGGAATCAAAGGAATCGCCATAACGCGTGGTGCGAAACACAGCGGAAGTGGTCACACCGAGCCATCGTCCAAAATGCAGCGGCACAGTGACCCGCGGCGCCAATTCGTAGCGATCGACGAAATTTGAAGTTCGAATATCTTCATCACTTCGGAATACGACGCCTGCAAACCCATCGAAGCCGAAATAGACGGGCAGGCTGCGCAAGGGAGCCTGCTCGACCGACCCAAATCGTGCTTCCGGAAGGTTACGAAGGGTAACGCTAGTGGCGGGAACCGCAGGGGTAGTCGCTGTTGCGGCGACCGGCAGGGTGAGAAAGCTTTTGTCGCTGAGGCCCGCGAAATTCAGGCTGAAGCCGCGGAAATTGTTCGATAAGAAAGTGGCGCTGCGCACCTCGGAGTTTATGGCTTCCCCGAAGGAGTCGGCGAAAGCCAGACGGAAAGTAAGAGAGGAAAGATGGTTGTAGTCTGTCACAAAGCGCCAGCCGCCAGGAAGCAGGGATTGAATTCCCAGCCGCTGCTGCTCGCCTCCCTGAGGGCTGCGCGTGCCGTCCGGGTTGAGAAGGCCTCGGTCTTCGACGCCAAAATAGGTGTACTCAATCGAAGTGTTCTCGAATGGTTTAGCGCGGAATGTTCCGCGCTCGAGGACGCCGCGGCGGCTCATGAATTGCGCGCCAACCGTGGCGTCCATCCACGGGTTGGGAGCCAGATAAAAAGCATCACCCAGAATAAAGCCCTTACGCGAGCTTTGGCCGATATCGGGGATCAGGAAACCAGTTGCCCGCACTTTGCGGCCCGCGGGAGCAGTCGCGTAAGGAAGCCATATCAGGGGCACGCGGAAAAGACGGAAGTTAGCGTTGACGAGCGCGACGGTCTTATCCAGGCGAATGCGCGCGTTGGGCGCGTAGAACTGCCACTTGGGGTGCTCTGGGTCGCAGATAGTGATCCACGCGCGATGAACAAGGTAGACATCTCCAGGAAAGCGCTCGACGTCCCGTGCCTCGAAGTACAGCGGATTATCGGAAATCAAGAGCACCGGATTGGGCCGCCGCTCGATCTTTACGGTTCCCCGAACGTTGTGAAAGAGGCCGTGACCCGTGCTGACGTTGTAGTGAGCTTCGTCGGCTTCGAGATGCTCGTTGCCGTAGTCAAGCTGAACGTGCCCGGTCGCCGTGGCTTCGTAGGTTTTTCCGTTGTATTCGACGTGGTCAGCGCGAAGGCGGGTGTCCCCGTAATGGATGTCCACGTCGCCGTCGGCAGTTGTGACATCGCCTTTGCGGCCCTGTGTTTTCGCCTCCAAATTAGCGACTCCACCCTTGGCGGAAGACAAGCGGCCTTGTTGCGCCGACGCGATGCGTGGCGCCGTGGCTGTGAGTATGAGAAGCAGTGCACTCAGGAAAGGAAAAACGCAGAGCGCGGCGGGAAACTGTGAATGAGGATAGCGATTCACTCGGAACATGCAGTCAGTGAAAACCGTTGGATAGCCTAGCATGCGGTCGTAGGGATTTGAAGGCAAGGGAAGTCCATGAGTTGCACGCAGAGACAGCATGGTATGGCATCGGGAAAGAATCCCTGCGCGTGAAACGGAGCGACGCCATCGCGCGTCTTTCTTTGCACCGGGTTGGTTTGCCCTTTCAAAACACTTGATGCGTCAAACGGCCCAGCCGGAGTAACATGCCGGGCCTTCTAAACAGGGGGATGGAAATGAAGCTTGTGTGGAATGCACTTCGGACGATTCTGGTTTGCGCGATCTTTCTCGGCGTGTTTGCGATGACTTCGAAGGCAGCGCCCGCCGACCAGCCAAGTCCCACAGATAAATTCAAGAATCTCGAATTCCGCGAAATAGGCCCGGCTACGATGGGCGGGCGCATCGATGATTTCGCCGTGGTGGAGAGCAATCCGAACATCGTATACGTGGGCACGGCCTCGGGTGGCGTTTGGAAAACAACCAACAACGGCACGACCTGGGAGCCGATCTTCGATAAGGAAGGCGTATCGACGATTGGCGACATCGCGATTGCTCCGTCGGACCCGTCCATCGTGTGGGTCGGAACGGGCGAGCCGAACAACCGGCAGAGCTCCTCCTGGGGCGATGGGGCGTACAAGTCGCTCGACGGCGGGAAAACCTGGAAGAAGATGGGGCTAGAGGCGACGCGGCATATCGGGCGCATCGTGATTCATCCGAAAAATCCGGACGTCGTGTATGTTGCGGCGCTGGGACATTTGTGGGATGCGAATCCCGACCGCGGAGTGTACAAGACGTCTGATGGCGGGAAAACGTGGTCGCAAGTGCTGAAGATCAACGACGACACCGGTGTAAGCGACATCGCGATAGACCCGGAGAGTCCGGACACTCTATACGCCGCGGCGTACCAGCGGCGGCGGACGCCCTTCGGGTTCAACGGAGGCGGACCAGGCAGCGCCATCTACAAGACGACGGATAGTGGCGCAAATTGGAAGAAACTGACCAAGGGCATGCCTTACGAAAACGGCGGAGACACTGGCCGCATCGGGCTGGATGTCTATCGCAAGGACACCAATATCGTCTACGCCATCGTGCAGCACGAGAAGGGCGGAACCTATCGCAGCGAGGACAAAGGCGAGACCTGGAAGAAAATGGGCGACACCAATCCGAGGCCATCGTATTACAGCCAGATTCGCATTGATCCCAATAATGATCTCCGCATCTGGGAGCTTGGCGCGCCGATGTTCTTTTCCGAGGATGGAGGGAAGACGTTTTCAACGCAGCGCATCCATGGCATTCACGGAGACTATCACGCGATGTGGATCGACCCAGCCGATTCGAATCACATGCTCACCGGGTCCGATGGCGGCATTCACTGGAGCTACGATGCCGGGAAGACCTGGGACTTCGTCAACACCATCGCCATCGGGCAGTTTTACGAAGTGGCGCTCGACAATGAAAAGCCCTACCACATCTGCGGCGGCCTGCAGGACAACGGCAGTTGGTGCGGGCCAAGCCAGACGCTTACTCGCGACGGCATCGTGAATGAAGACTGGCAAGTGATTCACGGTGGTGACGGATTTTATGCGGCCATCGACAACGTGGAGCCTTGGATCGTCTACACCGAATCGCAGGACGGTTACATCGATCGCCGCGACATGCGCACCGGACAGCAGCGGTCGATCCGGCCGGAAGCCAAAGTCGGAGAGCCGCACTATCGCTTCCAATGGAACTCGCCCGTGGCGGTTTCCGCCCACGAACATACTACGATCTACTACGGCGGAAATTATCTCTTCAAGTCGACGGATCGAGGAGACAACTGGACCCGGCTCGGCGGAGACTTGACGACCGGTGTTGACCGCAACAAACTGCAAATTTTCGGCCAGACGCCGGACAAGAACACTCTCTCCCGCCACGATGGCGTGCAAGAGTATCCGACCATCACCACGCTGAGCGAATCGCCGCGGACTCCCAATGTACTTTGGGTTGGAACCGATGATGGCAACGTGCAAGTCACGCGCGACGGCGGCAAGACCTGGAAAAATGTCGCATCGAAGGCGCCTGCAGTGCCGAAAGGAACCTACGTAAGCCGTGTAGTGGCATCGAAGACCGGTGACGGCGCGGCGTTTTTGGCGTTTGACGGCCATCGAGGTGGCGATAACAACGTCTATATTTTTGTGACGAACGACTACGGCGAGAACTGGAAAGCCATCCGTAACGGGATCCCGGATTTAGCCGGAAGCGTCCACGTGGTGCGCGAGCATCCGCGGAACACCAACCTCTTGTTCGCGGGCACCGAGTTCGGGCTGTGGACATCGTGGGATCGCGGAGCAAACTGGACCGCGTTGAAAAACAATTTTCCAACCGTACCTGTAGACGACATTGAGATTCATGCCCGCGATAACGATCTGGTGCTGGCGACGCACGGGCGCTCCATCTGGATTCTTGACGATTTGACGCCGATCGAGAAGATGGATGCGAACGCAGCGGCGTCATCACTGACATTCTTTCCGCCCCGGCCGGCGATAACCTGGCACCTGCGCAACCGGCGTTGGAGCGCCGGTCAAAAAATGTTCACCGCGAAAAATCCTCCGTACGGCACGATTTTGACCTACTACCTCAAGGAAGCCGTGCCCGCCGAAGCCGCCAAAAAGAGTCCTGACGAGAAGGACAAGAAAGACTCAGCCGAGCAGAAGCCCAGGGCCGACGCCAAAGGGGATACAGTCGAAAAGAAGGAAGGCAAAGTAAAAATCACCGTGCTCGATAAAGACGGAAAAGTGATTCGAGAGATGGACGGACCCGGTGCGGCGGGTGTCAATCGCACGAACTGGGATCTGCGCTCGAATGCGCCGGCAGAACCGACACCCGAACAACTCGAAGCCATCGCCGCGGGTTTCGGGTTCGGGCCGCGCGGGCCGCTCGTCGAGCCGGGCGAATACACCGTCAAGATCAAGGCCGGGGACAAGGAAGCCACGCAAAAAATCATGGTCGAAGAAGACACGCGAATTGTTATTTCAGCGGCGGACCGCTCCGCGCGACGCGAACTGATCGATCAACTCTATCCCATGGCCAAAAGCACGGATAAGGACCGCAAGACCATCGAAGGCATCCAGACGGCGCTGAAGGCTGCCCGAGAGGAATGGAAGAAAGACGCGGGAAAGCCCAACACCGCGAAGATTCCGGACGACATCGTGAAAGCCGCCGATGAGCTGCAGAAAAAAGTAGACGCCGTCGCGGAGAAGTTTATTCGTGAACGGCAAGGGCTGGGGAACGCAGGGCCTCCGTTCGAATGGAAGCCCGACCCGCTCCCGAATCAAGTGCAGAACCTTTTGGATGACCTCGATGGGTTTACGGCCGCGCCAAGCGCGCATCAGAAAGAAAAGCTTGCGGAGTTGACGCCGCTGGTTAACGATGCTTCGGCCCAAGTCAAGAAAATTGCAGAGGAAGACCTGCCGGCGTTGAATAAAAAGATGAATGACGCGGGAATCCCTCACATCGTCCCCGCGCCGCCGCAACCCCGCGGTGGACGGGGCGGCGAAGAGGAATCGGATCAATAGCAGCCCCAGGGTCGGTGCGGCCGAAACGCTTCCACATTGCTTGCGTCTAAGGGCGCAGAAGGGTGTGTCCGTCGGCTGGCCCGCAACCAGTCGGTCGCCAACTGTGATTCCCGGGTCAAAAGTTTCGTAAGACGGCACGGAGGAAATCGATCATGAACGTGAAGCAGCCCAGTCTGCGCGGTCTGAACGCGTCGTTCGTTGTATTGGCAACGGTCTTCGGAGTAATTTTTGGCAGCGCAGCGTCGTTGAGCGCCAGCCCAAGACGGCAGGACGCCGCCGATCAGGAGAAGGACAGAAAGGAAGAGAAAAAGGACGAAAAGAAAGACGAAAAAAAGGACGAGAAAAAAGGCCTGCCGCTGAAGTCTGATCGCAAAGTGGAATTCACTACCGATGAAGGCACGTGGCTTTCACTCGACATTTCGCCCGATGGCAAGACCATCGTCTTCGAACTAGTCGGCGACATTTACACGCTCCCTATCGAAGGGGGCCAAGCCAAGCTGATCGATGGCGGCATGTCGTTCGACAGCCAACCGAAGTTCTCCCCAGACGGCCAGTGGATCGCTTTCCTCTCCGACCGCGAAGGCAGCGAGAACATTTGGATCATGCATCCCGATGGAGCTGGCGTGAAGCAAGTCTCGAAAGATCCGAATAACGACTTCACTTCTCCGAGCTGGGCCCCCGATGGCAAATACATTTTTGTTTCGAAAGCGCAATTCGGCATCGGCTCGAGCGAAGTCTGGATGTACCACGTGGACGGCGGCACGGGCGTGCAAATCACCAAATCCAAGCCCACACCGAACTTGGAAAGGAACCGCCGCCCTAATGCCATGGGCGTAGTGGCTTCTCCAGATGGAAAATATCTTTACTACGCCGCCAAACTAGGTTCGTTATACTACAACCAACAGTTCCCTACGTGGCACATCGCCCGCCGCGACCGCAAGACCGGCGACGAAGACGACCTCATTCGCCAGATCAAGAGCGCTTTTCGTCCCGTGCTCTCGCCGGATGGCAAGCAGGTCCTCTACGTCACGCGCTATGAGACGGAGTCTGGACTGCGTTTGCGCAATCTCGAAAGCGGAGAAGACCGTTGGGTGAAGTATCCAGTCACCCGCGACGATCAGGAATCGCTCTTCACTCGCGACGTTTTCCCCGGTTATGCGTTTCTCCCAGGCGGCAAGGAAATCGTTTACAACCAGGATGGCAAAATCAAACGCCTCGATCTGGTCACCGGCTCGGAGAAAGTAATTCCCTTCACGGCCCAGGTCTCCCAGGAATTGGGGCCCAAGCTGGATTTTCCGCAGACGGTCGAACAAGGGCCGGTGAAGGTGCGGCTGATCATGGATCCAGCCGAATCGCCTGACGGGAAAACACTCGTTTTCTCCGCCATGACGCACCTCTTCACCATGGACTTGCCCGGCGGCAGGCCCCAGCGCCTCACCACCGGAAACGCCCGCGAATTTCAGCCCGCTTGGTCGTCGGATGGCAAGTCCATCGCTTATGTGACCTGGTCCAGCGACGGCGGGCAGCTCTGGAAAATTCCCGCAGCTGGCGGAACACCGGCGCAGTTGTCGAAGTCGCTTGCCGTGTACAGCAATCCCGCGTGGTCGCCCGATGGCACGAAAATTGTTCTGCTGCGCGGCAATGCTTATGACCGAGAAAACAGTACCTTCGACGGCGGGCAGACGGGCAACGCCGACCTCATCTGGATTCCCTCCGACGGCGGCGGCGCCAACTTGATCTTGCCCGCGCGCGGAGCAGGCGGGCCTCATTTCACCAACGACAAGGACCGCATTTACGTTTACACGCCGCAGGGCCTCGTCTCCCTGCGCTACGACGGCACGGACCGCCGGACACACGTCGTGGTCAAAGGCCAGGGACTCTATTTCTTCGAAGAGCCAGTTCCAGCGGACGACATTGTGCCGAGTCCTGATGGCCAGTGGGTGCTTGCGCACGTAATGAATCAACTTTATGTCATCGCCATGCCGATCGTTGGCGGGGAACCTCCAACTGTCAACGTGGCCACTCCTGCCGTTCCGGCCAAGCGGCTGACCGACATCGGCGCTGACTATTTTGCCTGGGCCGATGGCGGCAAGACGATCACCTGGGCGGTGGGCGCGAGCCTCTTTCGCGAGCCGCTAACTGCCATCTCATTCGAACCGCCGAAGGACGAGAAAAAAGAAGGCGACAAGAAAGACGCGGACGCTAAAGAGTCTGATAAGAAGGACGCCGACAAGAAAGATGCCGCATCACAAACGGCGGATGCAAAGAAGGACGAAAAGAAAGATCAAAAGAAGGATGAGAAAAAAGAAGAGAAGAAGCTGAAAGAACAGGAGAAGGACGTCCAGGAAATCGCGGTCAATCTGGAAGTCCCGCGAAAAACCCCGAACGGCGCCATCGTTCTTCGAGGCGCCACTGTTGTAACAATGAAGGGCGACGAAGTTCTAAAGAACGCCGACATCGTCGTCGAGAGCAACCGCATCAAAAGCGTCGGCGCGAAGGGCAGCGCGCCGGCGGGCTCCAAAGTGTTCGATGTGAGCGGCAAAACGATCGTGCCGGGCTTCATTGACACCCACGCCCACTGGACCGAAATCCGGCGCGGCATCTTGGACACGCAAAACTGGTCGTTCCTCGCAAACCTCGCGTACGGCGTCACCGCAGGCCTCGACGTGCAGACCGGAACCAACGACATGTTTGCCTACCAGGACCTCGTGGACAGCGGCGACATCCTCGGGCTGCGCGCTTTCTCCACCGGGCCGGGCGTTTTTTCGGACAACAACTTTCAGTCCGCCGAAGAAGTGAAAGGTGTGCTGACCAAGTACCGGAAATATTACGGCACGCACAACATCAAGAGTTACGTCGTCGGCAATCGCAAGCAGCGCCAATACATGGTGCAGGCCTCAAAAGAGCTGGAGATGATGCCCACCACCGAAGGCGCGCTTGATCTGAAGCTTGATTTAACCCACTTGATAGACGGTTTCCACGGCAACGAACACACCCTGCCGATCACGCCCCTTTACAACGATATGATCCAAATGTTTGCGAAGTCTGGCATCGCAGAGACACCGACGCTCATCGTGAATTATGGCGGCCCCTTCGGCGAGGATTTCTGGTTTGAAAACAGCGAAGTGCATGACAACGCCAAGTTGAATCACTTCGTTCCGCATCGCGTCCTCGACCAGCGAACCAAACGGCGGCCAGGATGGTTCCGCAAGGATGAGTATGAGTTTCCGAAACTCGCCGCCCAGATGGCCAAGCTCGAGCGCGCCGGTGGCCTCGTCGGCGTCGGCAGCCACGGCGAGATGCAGGGAATCGGTTATCACTGGGAGATGTGGATGCTCGCGAGCGGCGGCATGACCCCGCTCGAGGTCATCCGTTGCGCCACGGTCAATGGCTCAAAAATTGTCGGCAGGCCCGCGGACCTGGGCTCGATTGAGCCCGGCAAGCTGGCGGACCTCGTAATCATGGACAAGAATCCACTCGACGATATCCACAACACCGATACGATCCACTGGGTGATGAAGAATGGTGAACTGTTTGAGGGAGATACTCTGAACCAGGTATGGCCCGAGCAAAAAAAACTGGACCCGCTCTGGTTCTGGAACAACTACGACGCGCCGAAAGCCAGCGACCCGCTCAACTACGGCAAAACAACTCAACCCTGACATTCAATCTTGATGATTTGCGTTTGTGGGGGCGTCCGCCAGGCGGACGCCTTACGAACCGCCACTCACTTCTCCGTCTTCACCGCCGCCTTCGCCTGTGTCTCCCGGTACCATTCGAACGTCCGCGCCAACCCCTCCTCGAATGATACCTGCGGCGAATAGCCAAGAAATTCGCGCGCCTGCGAAATATCTGCCTGCGAGTCTCGGATGTCTCCCTCGCGCGGCGGTTCGTATTTCGCTTCAAGCGTCTTGCCGGTAATTTTTGCAAGCTCGCGCAGAACTTCATTCAGGGAAACACGTCCACCTACGCCAACGTTGAAAACTTTCCCGGAAACATTAGGAGCTTCACACGCGAGCAGGTTCGCTTGGACGGCGTTCTCAACGTACGTAAAGTCCCGTGTCTGCTCGCCATCTCCAAAAACAACCGGCGGCGTGTCTTCTAGGAACGCCGTGCAGAACTTCGCAAGCACGCCGGAATACGGCGAACTGGGATCTTGCCGTGAGCCAAAAATGTTGAAATAACGCAGCGCCACGTTTTCCAGTCCGTAACAACGCCCGAACGTTTGCCCGTAAAGCTCACCTACAAACTTCGTCACGCCGTAGGGCGAAATCGGCTGCGGCTGCATCGTTTCAACTTTAGGAAGAGTCGGCGTCTCCCCGTAGGCCGAAGAAGAAGCCGCGAACACCACGCGCTTCACCTTCAGTTCTTTTGCAGCAACCAGGACGTTCAGCGTGCCATCAATGTTGATCTTGTTCGTTTCGATGGGGTCTTTGACCGATCGCGGCACGGATGTCCGGGCCCCGAGGTGCAGCACGTACTCCGCTTCATGCATGGCCTTCCGCACCACCTCGATATCCGTGATGCTGCCCTTGATGAAAGTAATCTTGTTGCGGACTTCCGCCAGATTGTCTTCTTTTCCGGAAGAGAGATCGTCGAGCACTACGACGCTATGGCCGCGCCGGACAAGTTCGTCCACTGTGTTTGAGCCGATGAAGCCGGCGCCGCCCGTGACGAGGTACCGCATTCAGAAAACCCTCCCGTTGTTGTTTCAACTTATGACGTAAGCCCGGAAAAGACGGCTGGCCCGCGTTTTGATACGCTCATAGTTTGCGGTGAACCGGCAATGCGAACCCGGTGATTCCGCGCACAGAGAGATATTGTACGACGGATGGACGCTGGGCAAACCGCTGAATCAAGCGAGCGTCACACAAAGAGCATGAGTCTCAGGACCACAATCGGCATTGCGATACTGGCCGTGCTGGGCTGCGTGGTAGGTACCTTCTATTATCTGCGTGCGCGCGAGGCAAAGCCCGCCCCAGAGGTTGTATCGCCTGAGCCGGCAGGTTTCCGTGACGCGCCCCCTGATTCGGCCAAGCCTGCGAACGCCGCCGCGGCGAAGCCCCGCCTGCCGGCAATCTCAAAGAAAGCCGCCGCCCCCGTTGACACCGCGTTGCCTCTCCGCCCCGGCGAAGTTCTCGAATACACCGCCAACGTCTCCAATCTCGAGAATGTGGCGAGTTTGAAGCTCCAGGTTGCCGGCCGCGGCACATTTCTCGGGAAGAGCGTCTGGCATTTGCAGGCCTTTGCCCACACGCAGAATGCATTGCGCATGATTTTCGAAGTGGACGATCAGTTCGATTCTTATAGCGACGCGGCGACTCTGGCGAGTTTGCAATATGAAATGCGCCTGAACGAGCGCGGGCAGAAGGTGGAGTCCCTCCAGCGTATGACCGCCACCGGCAGGGAGCCTGCTTCACCGGAGGCAGCACAGGCGCGCGTCCTGCCCGGAACTCGCGATCCGCTCGGCTTCATGCAGTTCTTGCGCAACGTCGACTGGGCAAAAATGCCAGAAGTGCGCTGCCCCGTCTACGACGGGCACAAGCTGTATGACGTTCGCGCCAAAGTCCGAGCCGCCTCCGAAAAGGTGACCGTGCCTGCAGGAGACTACACCGCATCCAAAATCGGGATTCGCGTGTTCGACAATGGCGTGGAGACGAAAGACGCCTCTTTTACCTTGTATCTGGCGAATAACGCCGCTCGAACACCCGTTCTCCTCGAAGCGGTCATGCCCTTCGCCACCGCCCGCGTCGAACTCCTGAAAGCCAAGTAGCCGCTTCGTATTTTGCCAGTCTGTTCTCGGGCAACTCTCAGGCACGGTCCTATTCGTGCCGCAGCGCGACCATGGGATCCACGCGCATAGCGCGGTGTGCTGGAACGTATCCCGAAAGAGTCACCACAGCAGCAAGCGCAAACGTAACGGCCGCAAGCGTGGCGGGGTCACTGGCAGAGACGCCAAAGAGCATGTGACCAACGAGCCGAGAGGCCGCGAGGGCGCAGGGGACTCCAAGAGCCATGCCGGCGAGCGCCAGGGCCAGCGTTTCGCGCAGGATCATGCGCAGAATCGAGCTGCGCGATGCACCGAGAGCCACGCGAATGCCGATCTCGTTCGTTCGGCACGACACCGAATACGAAATCACGCCGAAAATTCCGATCGCGGCAAGCACCATCGCCATCGCCGCAAACAAGCCAAGCAAAATCGTACGAAACCTTGCTTGGGCGACCGAAGCGTCGATGAGCTCCGGCATCGTCGCGACGTCCGTCACCGGCAGATCCTTATCGATTTTTTGGACTTCCTGGCGAATCGCAGCTGCCACGCTTGGTGGGCTCAGCGTGCTTTTTACGACCACATTCGCGCCCCAAAAAGGCGCCTGCGCGTAGGGCACGTACATCATCGGCCCGGGATCCTGGCCTAGCGCAACGTCCCGCACATCGCCGACGATTCCCACGATCTCGCGCGGCGCTCCGCTATCGGGAGGAAAAGCAAAGGAGAGTTGCTTCCCTAGGGGATCTTGATTTGGAAAATAAAGCCGCGCCATTGTCTTGCTGATCAACGTGACACGCGGTGACGAGAAGACGTCCCGTCTGTCGATCAGGCGTCCGGACAAAAGTGGAATTCCCATCACATGAAAATAATTCACGCTGACCGAAACATAGTTGGCGGTCCTCGATGTGCCCGCGGACAACGGAGGATCTCCCACAATGTCGAATCCCAAGTTGATGAAGCTGTCCGCTATTGGCCTGGGAACCGCCACGGCGGAATCTTGCAATCCAGGTTGCGCCTGGATTCGTGTCAGAAATTCGTCGGAAAAAGCGGCCCACTGCTGCGGCGTCGAATACCGGAATCGGGGCAGCGAGATATCCGCCTTCACAACATGCTGAGCCTCAAACCCCGGGCTGACCGACATGAGTTTGGAAAAGCTGCGCAGCAGCAAACCCGCGGCTACGAGCAGGACCATCGCGAGCGCAATTTCTCCTGCCGCCAGGAAACTGCGCGCACGCCGCCGGTTGCGGCTTTCGCCGGAGCGCCCCCCGCCTTCGCGGAGGCTCGACTGCAGATTGGAGTTCGCCGCGAACCAGGCCGGAGCCAAACCAAACGCGCAGCTTGCGATGGCGGAAAGGAGAAGCGCAAAAGCCAGGACATACCTGTCAACTCGAATGGCATTCACTCGCGGCAAATTCTCCGGAAGGAGTGAGCCTAGGGCTTGCACGCCCCAGTAAGCGAGAACGATCCCGGTCACTCCGCCAAGCAGGCCGAGGACCGCGGTCTCACTCAGCAACTGGCGAACAATCCTGGTTCGCCCCGCGCCCAGCGTCGTCCGGACGGCAATCTCGCGCGCGCGGGAAGTTGCTCGCGTAAGAAGTAAGTTGGCGATATTGGCGCAGGCGATCAGCAACACCAGGCCGACAGCGCCGAGCAGCACGAGAAGCGCAGATCTTACTCTTCCAACGATCATCTGCTGCAGCGGCACCATCCGGATTGTCCATCCGTCATTCTCTGCCGGAAATTCCTTAGCGAACCTTGCAGCGAAGGCATCCAGTTCCGCCCGCACTTGCGTCATGGAAACACCCGGCTTCACGCGGCCAGTGACTTGTAGCCAATGACCTCCTCTTCTCTCCATCCAACCGCCGAAGAGCGGGTCCTGAACGAGCGGGATCCAGAGTTGCTCACTTTTCGTGAGTAGGGGAAATCGAAATGCCACAGGCATGATTCCAACGACCGTGAAGGAACGCTTGTCCAGGTTGATCGCGGTTCCGATGGTGTTTGGGTCCGCGCCGAAGCTACTCCGCCACAAATTCTCGCTGAGTATAACGACCGGTGGAGCGCCGGGTTTGCCGTCTTCTGGAAAAAAAGCGCGGCCCGCGAGTGGCTTTTCGCCGAAAAGCGAGAATAGCTCGGGCGTTACGACTGAGGTGTTGACGACAGCAGGCTCGCCACGGCCCGTCAGCGTAAGTTGGTGTTGCTGGCTTCCCACCATCTCGCTGAAAACGCGATTCTGCTCGCGCAGCTCGGTGAAGTTCGCATACGACCAGCCCGTTCCTCCGACGCCTTCTTGCGGTTTCGCCTGAAACACATTGTAGAGCTGATCTGGGTTCCCGTAGGGCAGCGGTTTCAAGAGCACAGCGTACACCACGCTGAAAATAGCCGTGTTCGCGCCGATGCCGAGAGCCAGCGTGAGTACGGCGACAGCCGTGAAGCCGGGATTCTTGCGCAGCATGCGGAAGGCGTAGCGCGCGTCTTGCAAAAAAGTTTCGAGCATTGGCAAGCCCTGGAGCTCACGGTTGGTTTCTTTGAGTTGTGTGTGGCCCCCCAAGCGAATGCGCGCGGCTCGCCTGGCTTCCTCCGGAGTCATGCCTCTCCGGATATTTTCCTCTGTGAGCATTTCGAGATGGATCTCAAGTTCATTCTCGAACTCCTGATCCGCGCGCTGGGCTGAAAGCCACGCGCGAGTCCGCGAAGCGAGCCCCGTTACCCAGGCAAGCACGCGGTTATCCCCGTTCCGCGATGCGCAGCACGCGGCCAATCACCGTGGAAATCCGTTCCCAATTCTGCGCTTCGGTATGGAGCTGTTTACGCCCGGCTTTCGTAATGGAATAGAATTTTGCTTTTCGGTTGTTGTCCGATGTGCCCCAGGTGCCCGAGATCCAACGCTTCTGTATCAGGCGCACCAGGGAAGCGTAAATTGTGCCCTGATTGATCTGCAACGCTTCTTCGCTAATTTGTTCAATGCGGCGCGCGATTCCGTAACCATGTAACGGCCCCATCGCCTCGAGGGTCTTCAAGACCATCAAATCGAGAGTGCCCTGCAAGATTTCCGATTTATCACCAGTCATGCGGCCCCCTGTGGCGTACCCACAGGAGTATGGCCAAACTCCTGTGGGATGTCAATAGGGGAATGTCCCGCATCGCAAATTGTCCTGCTGGTCGCCGAACTCTTTAGATCGCCGGATGCTGCGCTGGTCGCATCGTTTGATGAGCGCTTTCCGCAGCGGTCTTCCAAGACCTTGCCTGGGCGATGCAGATAACGTGAAAAATCACAAACAGCGGCACAAGGAATGTGGGAATTAGACTCAATGGCAGGGTTGTCATCGGGGCCATCGACGGGCCTTGCGGACTGATCAAGCCCGCAGTTGTACCCAGGCTCACGGCAGTCACCAGGTCCGTAATTCCAAGCAGTTGCCACAGGATAAAGGAGTTGCGATGAGTGGGATTTGCAAGCTTCCACGCCACGAAGGAAGCTGTAGCGCCGATCGCCATGTCGCCATACCCTGCGGGTAGCGCAAAGATGGCTGGCAACGCGCCTCGGGCCTCCAACAGTACGAAGGTGAATCCGACCATTCTCCATGCCTGTGCGGACGTTAAAATCCTCGGGTTCAAAGAGAATGCGAAACGTTGAAAGCTCTCGGACGCCGCAAGCCATAAGAAGAACACAACAATCGGCGTGACTGCGGCTATCGCGACGGCAAGCCCGATACGATTCGAATTATTCTCAAACAGATGCAGGGCCGAGGCGGACAAAGCAAAGAGGAACCAAACAGCGATGAGTCCAGTAACGAGCTTTCCGTAATTTTTCATAACGACTCTCCTTTTGTTGTGATCAAACCTGTCATTTGACGTGTAATCTGCAGAAGATCATTCCAAGCTTGCTCCCCCACTTCGCGGCGCAGGCGCGATTGAACTTTCTCCCACACTGGTAGGGCACGCCTGAGTTGCGCCTCTCCGGCGCTGGACAGACGTAGCCGTCGTTCCCGCCGGTCTTTGCCACGGCGCTCGCTGATCCAGCCTTGGCGCACCATGATGGCGAGGGTTCGAGTCAAACTTGTGCTGTCCATCGCCAGCATTTCGCCGAGTTGTCCTTGAAGCACTTCCACGGCACGCGAAAGCACTTGCAGGATGGTGAGCTGTGTAGCTCGCAGCTTAAGTGGCCGGAGCGCCCCCTCATACATCTGGGTGAGCGCCCGTGAAGTCCTCCGAAAGCTGCCACACATACACGGCAATGTCGGCAAGGGTGATTCGCTCATATCTATATAGATGCATATACATCTACTGTGGTTACACAAATTCATCCTGATACCTAGGCATCAGTCAGGGAACGCGATTGGTGATTGCAGTAGATACTCGATCCTGCGGGAGATTAGGAGGGTTGACTAAGGCCGAACCGTGGGCAGAACGTGGAGCATTAGCTGTAGGTCCCGAATCCCGGGGATCGCTTCAATATTCCTTCACGTACAATCAGCCTGACGAGGCCGCAAGTGGATAGCTTACTTCTCGACCCTGAAATGTGCTCGCTTGTGACTGGTCCCCGCCTGCAGACATAGAACTCTCTCACCCATTTCGATACTTTGATAAACAAGTATTAAGCTATATTAAGAGGCTGACGGCCAACGCTCCATGCGAAATGGACCGATTACAGGCAGTGCTGCAGATTTCTGAGGACAGTAAATGGCCTATCGCATTCCAAGAGAGCGCGGACAAAGACTCCGCGATTACCCCACCTATACTATCCCCGAAGCAGCGTTCTTCCTTGGGATGTCTCGCCGAACTCTTCACCGCTGGATATTGGAAAAGCCACTTTGGAAAGTTTCCGGCGCTGAGTATGCGGTGCCCCTTTTGTCTTTCCGAGACATTGCCCAAGTATATTACGTTGAACTTATTCGTACTCACTTTCATTTGAGTATGGACAAAGCGCGTCAACTTCTTGCAGCGGCCCGTAGAGAAAGCAGGGCTCAATACCCACTTTTAACGGCGCACGTTAGGAGATTTCTCAAACACATAATTTTGACCAAGCCAGCGCGTGGAAAACTGCCCCGTAGAGATATAGACCTTAGCCATCATCGCCAACTGACAATACCTCAAGTCGTTGACCTTTTTGCTACTCGTATCCAAGGCGTCGGAGCCGATGTCACTAAATTGTATCCTTGGCGATACTGGATTCCCGG
The DNA here is from genome assembly GCA_003225315.1 of Acidobacteriota bacterium. Classification (GTDB taxonomy): domain Bacteria; phylum Acidobacteriota; class Terriglobia; order Acidiferrales; family UBA7541; genus Acidiferrum. Next base: position 6,352 of record QHZD01000031.1, on the reverse strand, counting down.
CAAACGCGAAGAAACGCCCGTCACGATCGATCCAGAGATAATGTCAGGCCGTCTCGTGATAACTGGGACGCGAATTCCAGTGCAAGTGCTCCTTAGTAGAAAAAATGCAGGGGAATCTGTTCAGCGAATTGCAAACGACTACGATTTGAGCGCAGAGACAGTCAATCTAGCTCTCAGCCATATCGAGCGCCCGAGGAACAGTGTACAAGCGTCATGATCCGTGCATCCTCTACGTGGATGATTGCTTCGGGCACACTGAGTTGGTGAAAGCGCTGAGAGAGGTACATTTTGTAGTTGTTGGCCACCACGAGCAGTATGGCAATCGGCAGAGCGTTAAAGATGAGGAGATAATCCCACTTTGCGCCTCAAATAAATGGTTGATAGCAACTACAGACAAGAACATGATCCTGAGGCATCGCGGTTTGTTGCTTCGGCATCGCCAGTCCGTTATTTTCACGACAAACTGCAACGACGACAATCTGACCGTATGGGTTCCGGGCTTCGAGAAAAACAAGGCCAAGATTGATCGCACTTGGAAAAAGAGAGAACCGCCTTGGGTCGGGCGCTTGCATCCGGGTGGTCATCTGGAAATCTTTGACCTAATAAAGTACACCGAATCCCAGGCAGAAACTGTCAGAAAACGTCGCAATTAACCAAGCGGAAGTTATCACTCGAGATAAATTTCTTCGTTGGCAGCAGCATCCCTCAGTTAGATGCCAGTTTTTCAATGAGGCTGCACGCGATGTGCCCGATCGTGATGTGACTTTCTTGGATGCGCTGCGCGTCATTCGAAGGGACGTTCAAGAGGAGATCAACCTTGCTGGCTAGCTGCCCGCCTGTTTCCCCCGTAAACGCGACGAGATACGCGCCGCGAGCACGGCCAGCTTCCACTCCGCGAATAATGTTAGCGCTCTTGCCGCTCGTCGAGAGCGCTACAAGAATGTCTTGCTTCGCAACCAGCGATTCAATCTGCCGGGAGAAGATACGGTCGAATCCGTAGTCGTTGCCTGCCGCAGTCAGCACGGAAGGATTCGTCGTGAGCGCCAGCGCCGCCAGGCCCGGCCGTTCCGTTCGCAGCCGCACGACCAGTTCGGCGGCGAGGTGCAGAGCATCCGCGGCGCTCCCGCCATTCCCGAAAAAAACGAGCTTGCCGCCTGCGCGCAGCGCCGCTGCGGATTTCTCCGCGAATTGTGCGATCCGGCCGATCAGCTCGTTGGAAAAACTCTGCTTGACGCGAGCGCTTTCCTCGAGTTGGCGGCGAATCTCTTCAGCAGGCGAGGCCATCGCTGCCTAGCAGAGAACTATTTTCTCGCGGTGGCGCACCACTCGGCGCGTGGCGTTGCGCGTGTCGATGACCAGTTTTGCGGCATCCGCGATCGCCGCATAGTCGTAGCTGGAATGATCGGTGGCAATAACCACCGCGTCATAACTTCCGAGCGTCTGCGGAGTCAGCGGCACGGACTTCATGTTTTCGTAATTGAAATGCCGCATTTTGTGCAGTTTTGGGAAGTAAGGATCGTTGTAATCCAGGTGTGCGCCGCGCTGTTGCAGAAGCTGCATGATCTTCAGCGTCGGTGATTCGCGCAAATCATCCACGTCTTTTTTGTACGCCACGCCGAGCACCAGAATCTTGGAGCCTTTCAGGCTCTTCTTGTGATCGTTCAGCGAATTCGCCACCGCGTCCACGACGTGGTACGGCATCGCCGTGTTGACTTCGCCGGCCAGCTCGATGAAGCGCGTTGAGAAATCATATTCGCGCGCCTTCCACGAAAGATAATAAGGATCCACCGGAATGCAATGGCCGCCCAGTCCCGGTCCCGGATAAAACGGCATGTAGCCGAATGGTTTTGTTGCCGCTGCGTCGATCACTTCCCAAATGTCAATGTTCATTCGCAGGCTGAGCTGTTTGAGTTCGTTGACCAGGGCGATGTTCACGCATCGGAAAATATTCTCGAGCAGCTTCGCCATTTCCGCGGCGCGTGTCGAACTGACCGGCACGACGCGGGCAACAACCTGCGTGTACAGCGCCTGCGCCGCCCGTCCGCTCGGCGGATTCAATCCCCCAACCACTTTCGGAATCTGCGCCAGACCAAATTGTTTGTTTCCCGGATCCTCGCGCTCCGGCGAAAACGCCAGGTAAAAATCGCACGCGATATTTTCGTTTTCCTGGCCGGACGCGATAGGGCACCGCAAACCGCTTTTCTCCAGGATGGGGAGAACCATTTCTTCGGTCGTGCCCGGATACGTCGTCGATTCCAGAACTACCAGCTGTCCCTTTTGCAGATGCGGATAAATCGAAACGGCGGTCTGTTCGACGTAACTCAGATCTGGCTCACGGCGCTCATCGAGCGGCGTGGGCACGCAAATCAGAATGGCGTCGGCTTCTTTCAGCTTCTCGAAATCGCTCGTCGCGCTGAAGTGCCTGCTGTTCACGAACTGCTGAATCTTGTTTTGGGGAATGTGCTCGATGTAGGACTTGCCGACGTTGAGCATAGAAACTTTGTGAGGATCAACATCAAATCCCGTAACCTTGTGTCCCGCTTCGGCGAAGCGCAGCGCCAGCGGCAGTCCGACGTACCCGCAGCCAATAATTCCTACCTTGAGTTGGGTGCCTTTGAAGAACTCGGGTTTCCGTTCGAGTGGCATGGGTTCCGTCGCACTCCTCTTTTTTTCTGGATCTATGACTCCGGGTTGGCCGGAATCAAGGCTTTCGCGTTTTTGGGGATGCCATGATGCAGGCGGCCACGCTACCACCTGCAGGCCACAAGGCCGACGTGACAAAGACAGTCAAATATAGCAGGTTCGGCGCAAACAAAAAAAGGGGTGCATTTCTCAAGATTGGGTGCGTGCAGAAGGGGACATTGCTGGCGGGGCCCGAGAGAGGAAGATAGAATGGTTTGAGACGAAATATGCGGAACGATACGCGCAGGCCAGTCCGGTCACCATGACATTCATCATTCTCTTGCTGGGACTTGGGGTTGGTGTGCTGGTGGGCCTTCTGGGCATCGGGGGTGGCGTAGTTCTGGTGCCGGCCATGGTTTATCTTTTGCACATGGACCAGCACCTGGCGCAAGGAACTTCGCTTTTCATATTGTTACCGCCCATCGGCCTCGGAGCCTTGCGCGAATACTGGAAGCAGGGTCAGGTGGACTGGCATGCAGGGATCTTGTGCGCTCTGGGAATGCTCTTTGGCGCTTACGCCGGGAGTTTGATTGCGTTACCCATACCCTCCCGGAACTTGCAAGGACTGTTCGGCTGCTTCCTCCTGCTGGCTGGATTTCTGCTTTGGCGAAAGACGCAAATCGACACAAGCGTGGCTGGTAGCGGCCAGGAGAATGTTCGTGCCTGAATCGATGGGCCGCAGCGCCGGCATCTTTGCGATCGCCTGCGTTTGTGGAATTGCGTCCGGAATGTTTGGCATTGGCGGCGGTGTACTGTTGGTGCCGCTGCTGGGCCTGCTGTTTGGGTTCAGCCAGCAGCGCGCGCAGGGAACCTCCCTGGTGGCGCTGATACCACCTACGGGAGTGCTGGCGCTGATGGCATACGCGAAGGAAGGATTCGTGTCCTGGAGAACCGGGTTGCTGTTGATCCCAGGAGTATTTTTGGGCGGCATCGCGGGAGGAATTTTGGCGAAGAAAATCAATCCGCGAAGGATGCGGCAGGTTTTTGCGGGGATACTGGTGCTGCTCGGTGCGTGGCAGGCGCTGGAGGCGTGGTGGCGCTAAGGACGGTTCATCGAAATGATTGATTTGCACTGCCACATTCTGCCGGGGCTCGATGACGGCGCCGCCACCATGGAAGAATCCATAGCCATGGCGGAATCGGCGATTGCCGATGGAATTACGCACGTCGTCGCGACGCCGCACTCCAACAGCGAATACTATTTCGATTTCGCGCGGGTGCGCCGCGTTCGAGACGAGTTGCAGGCCAAGGTTCGCGACCGGCTGCGAATCGCCACCGGCTGCGATTTTCACCTCAACCCGGAGAACCTCGCGGCGTTGCGCAAGGATGGCCGGCAGTTTTGTATCAACCAACGCGATTTCCTGCTTGTGGAGTTCAATGAGTATTCGATCCCGCCTTCGATGGACCATACGTTGCACGAGATTCAACTTGCCGGTCTGCAACCGGTGATCACCCATCCGGAACGCAACGGCATTTTGCGCTCGCGGCCGGAGCGGCTGAAAAAGTGGATACGCCAGGGATGCTTCGCACAAGTGACCTCAGGCGCGCTGACGGGAGGCTTTGGCGCCGGTTGCCAGCAGGACGCGATGCGCTGGATCGCCGAGGGACTCATCCATTTCGTCGCCAGTGATGCGCACAACACGCGGATGCGTCCGCTTCGTCTGCAACCGGCCTATGACGTCGTGCTCGATCAATTTGGCGAAGAGAAGGCGCGCGCGCTGTTCCACGACAATCCCCTTGCAGCTTTCGAGGGGCGGCCGTTGCCGCACGTTCCCGAAATAGAAGACGTATTGCCGCCGCGCCGCAAGCGATTTTTCTTTTTCTGAAATTCCTCCCTTCCCAAAATGCAAAATTATTGCGCTGGATGAAGGGGAAGCCCCGCCCACGCATTCAAGACGCCGAGGACTTCGCGCACAACGTCCAAAGCATCTCTGGTGTTACGCCACCAATGCCCGGGGTCGAAGGGATCACCGGACGCGGCGCGCACAATGGCCTGCCCTTGGCCAGCCGCGAGTCTCCGCCACAGCAAGCGAACGCGCCGCGTGTGGACTTTTGTCGTGACGAGAATCACAGCTTCGCCTTTCGCTCGCGCAAGGGCAGAGGCGGCTTTGATTTCGTCGGCGGTATTCACGATGGGCGGTTCGAGTACGTGAATGGCCTCCGCCGGCACTCCTTCATGAATCAAGACGAGAGTGTCGTAATGATCCTCTCCGGCGAAGGGAATGCCCATCTCCTGCAAAGTTTCGGCAGGTTCCGTGGAATGGGTCAGCCAGACTTCCGGCGCGTATCCTTCGCGGTAGGGCTTGGCGGCCTCGATGGCGCGCACCGGCATCGCTCCGCTGAGCACAACGATCGCTTTGGCTTTCCCAAGCGGATCTTCCGCTACCAGCCAGCGGCCCACGCCAAAGAAAATCATGAGAGCGAGCAACAGGCCGCTTGCACCGACTGCGCACAGAACCAGCAAGGCAGGCGAACGCCGTGGAGCAATCGCAGCGGGAGTGTCTGGAGTCGCCACTGGAGAACCGGCGCATGCTATCCCGGCCCGCCGAAGCGGTCAAATTGGCGGCGTCCAGCCACCAATCTAAGATGCGAGCTGTTCACGATCAGCGCTGTGGTCCGCAGGCCTAGGCGCGTCTGGACACGCAGCCGCGGAGCTATCCCGCAATTGCTGCTCTGGGGTTAAGGCTTCGCGAGAGCGGCCGAGCCCTTCAAGAAGATAGCGCTGAAGGTTGTCATCTTCTGCTTCGGGTGCAGCTTCCCTGGCCATGGCGGTCTGGCTGGTCAGAATAAGCTGCGCGATATAGGCAAGGGCGATGGCGTCGCGTCTGGCGATGCGTTTGCGCGCGAGCTGCCGGACGAGATTGCCGAGGAAAAGATTCACCTCGTCGGCGGTCGTAAAGCTATCAATGTCGGCGAGAAGCTCGGCGGCGAGAACCTCCGGATCCACGACGGGAACAGCAGCCATGAGACGCGCAGCGTGATAAGCGCAAAGTGTGGGACGGCCGGCTCCGTTCGCGGGACGATGATGCTTGTCGATCAGCATGTGACAACGACGGCCCTTTGGGCTGATGTGCTGGCAATTGAGATCGACGGTGGTGCTAGTTGAAACGCTAGTCTTGGGTGACATGGTTGGACCTTTCTGAATGGAAATAAAGGAGAACAGCGAGGTTGCGGGACACGAGAACCCACCCCTCCCCCATGGTTTTTTGTAAGAGACTGACACAACAGCGTTTAGTGGGTGGGGGTCGGCTAAGATTGTGAGCGCAAAGGAGTTAGGGAGGAGTGTATTAAAGGGATGGGGAAACAGGCGGTTAGCCGGATGCGTGGTGTTTCTACGGAGCAGGTGAGTGGGTATCAAACACTATATTACCACAGGTGCACGGTACTTGTGAAGAAAAGAATCAAGGGATTTGGAAGTGATTGAAGAGGAAGGCGGATAGCACGGGTCGACCTGATCGCGGCATTTGGTCCGCGGCCTAATTCAAGGCAACGCGCGGGGGCTTGGTCCTTGGCTAGACGGGTCAATACAAGCGCGTTTATCGGTACTAATCCGACTGACGAATCGATAGTTTCCGGCTTGCCCGTCAGAACGAAGCCGCCCGTGCGGCGGACGCTGCGCGTGAGGTGAACGGAGCAGTTTATGGCAAACGGCTGAAGTAAGTTGTCGGGT
>QHZD01000003.1 GCA_003225315.1 Acidobacteriota bacterium | reverse complement strand
CGGCGCCACCGCTGCCGCACTTACGGTCAGCGTCGCCGTGCTGCTCGTCACTGTCCCCGCAGTATTTGTGACTACCACCGCAAACGCGGAGCCGCTATCTGAAGTCGCGGTTGCCGGCGTTGTGTAGCTTGCCGAAGTCGCTCCCGCGATGTTTGCCCCGTTCTTCTGCCACTGATAGCTCAGCGGCGCTGTTCCGCCCGCCACTACTGCGAACGTAGCCGTCTGTCCCGCCGTCACCGTCTGATTCACCGGCTGCGTCGTGATTGTCGGCGCCACCGCTGCCGCACTTACGGTCAGCGTCGCCGTGCTGCTCGTCACTGTCCCCGCAGTATTTGTGACTACCACCGCAAACGCGGAGCCGCTATCTGAAGTCGCGGTTGCCGGCGTTGTGTAGCTTGCCGAAGTCGCTCCCGCGATGCTCGCCCCATTCTTCTGCCACTGGTAGCTCAACGGTGCGGTTCCACCGGCCACTACTGCGAACGTAGCCGTCTGTCCCGCCGTCACCGTCTGATTGGCTGGTTGCGTCGTGATCGTCGGTCCAACCGCGGCCGCATTCGCCGTGAAGGTCGCTGCGGTAACGTTGGCCCCATTGATGACCATGCTCTGGCTGGCTGGAGTAAACGTAAAACTTGCGTGACTCGGGGTAATGGTGTACGTCCCATTTGCCAGTCCGGCAAACGTGTAATTGCCGGAGCTATCGCCCGTCGCAGACGCGCTCGCAGGTCCGCTCAGCGCCACCGTCGCTCCATTGCCGCCCGTCGTTGGAGTGATCGTGCCGGAAAGGCTGAAACCCGGTGTATTGAACTTGTTGCCGCCGTGTCCGTGGTTGCCCTTAGAGTCCGTCGAATTAACCTGGAAGTAGTAGGTCGTGCCCGCGGCTAGGCCGGAAATTGTCACTTGATGGCTCGTGACCATCGTCGGATCCACTGGCGTGCTATTTCCGTAAGCTGTCGTGGTTCCGTAATCGACCGAAGAATTCGCGGGGACGTTCGTTGTCCAAACGACCTGAGAGCTGGAAGTTGTGACCGATGCCGCTTGAACGTTCGTAACGTCTAGCGTCGTTGGCGGCGGATTGCCAGTGCTGTTGGCGCTACTAACCAAACCGGAGCAACCGCTCAAGAATGCGGCAGTCCCCAGCGCCACTGCGGATAGCAGCAAGCCATCTCGCAGAATGCCGCTGACTTTTCGGACGAATAGTTCTGTCCAGTTTCGCGAATTTATCTCGCCGCCACTCATCGAGACTCCTCTTAGGTTCATTAAAAAAAAAGTACGCACCCGAGCGCGCACACGAATACCTTTCGCTCTCATTGCTTTTTGCGTCTAGGTCAGCTTGGCTTGGACTGGGGGTGGGCCCGCTGAGGCTGAAACAGCTTTTTGTTGGGTCCCGAACTTCCCATGAAGGATAGAAAAAAGACAGAGACGCTGACTACTGGTTTGCAGGACAGTTTTAGTACAAGGGCTGCGTCCTACGACGCCTGTAGTCCATAGACCTACGGTCAGGTGAGCCATTACCAGCCGCGCAAGTTTGGGCCGCGCAGCACGGGCAATTTAAGGCAGGAGAAATTTCTCTTTCCGCTTTGGATCAATCCTACAACGTGGGCCATGAGTCCGGGTGACGAGCAGCAATACTCCAAAGCCCAGAGCCACCGCGCACAACAGAGATCCCAGAAAACCGCAAAGAGCGCGGGGTAAATCCATGCTGGGACCCGACACGCTCATTTGCTGGGATAGAACAATCAGAATACTTCCGGCTAATCCTGCCGTGACAGAGGCCTTCCAATGCAACACTCGCGAGGAATTCTTGGACCACCAGACGCCCAAACGACCACGCCAATGGAGCGTTGGAATGGAGCCCAACCGTGACGCACCTCTTCTGCTCGAGGAACTGACTGCAACAGGCACCGAGGAACGAACCGGGGATTGCTCGGCTGGTGTTGCTTGCAGTCTGAGAAAAGCGCTCTTAGGAGAAACAATGTGAGAGGCGGAAGAGACTGGCGCGCCACTTTTTCCGAAACGAGCTTGCGGGCTCCTCAAAGTTACGATGCGGAGCATGTACCTGGCAAGCCCGCTCATCGAAACCGTCATATTCAGCGTGTCCATCCTTGGAGCGAGCTTTCGAAGAGGCAAAAAGAATCCATCAACTCTCCGGCGAACTCCTGCCAGCGCTTCTGCGTCACGCACGCCCCAGAAATCTACCAGTCGCCTGGTCTTGGGGTCGTAAGCGAATCTTTTGCCGCAGTCCAAGCAAGTGACGTAGGATTCTCGGCCATAGGCAGATGGGCATCCGGATCGTCTAGACGGAATTGTCTCGCGCAGTGTTAATGGAGGTCCCTTATGCCGGTGGGGGCAAAGGAAAACAAGGCGAAGCAGTGAGCGTAGAAACAGCGGGGCCGCAAACACCATACTCCACCGGGACTCTGCACTGATGAGCGATCTCTCCGCATCGGGCAGGCTCCTTGGTGCAAAGCTATACCGGGCTACAAATCTCTCGCTTCCAAATGCTGGGGCCGCCATTTTCGCCTGTGTTCCCGCTATTGTTTCTTGTAAACAATTGCTGCGGCCGATTTTAGCGCCGGGAGATGCGCTTAGCAACTCACTATCATCGCCTCTGATCGCGTGGCGCGTGACGGTGAATTCGGAAATTATTCCGGTCCCAAAGTCCCGTGCCGGAAGCTGTCATAGCTTGGTCCTCTTGGCGGTAGGACTGGAACCAAATGACGCCAGGAATCGGCTTGCTTGTGCGCGAACCTGTTGCAGCCCTAAAATAGACGCGCGGCCACGGCAAGTCTTTCGCAGTTCCGCAAACATTCCGCTGCCGCAAACATTTCGCTACAAGTCTTGCGTAACTTACATTGGAAAAAGGATGGCCTGTCCTCTAAGGGCTTCTTATGAACCTTGCCGAATATATTGATGCTCGCCGTGATCAGCATCTCGCCGAACTTTACGAGTTACTGCGCATCCCCAGCGTCAGCGCCAAGAGCGAGCACAAGCCCGACATCGAGCGCGGGGCCAACTGGGTTGCCGGCAATCTCCGTGCCGCCGGGTTCGAGCACGTCGAGATCGTTCCCACTGCCCTCCACCCGCTCGTCTATGCGGAATCGTTGGAAGCTCCCGGCAAGCCCACCATTCTCTTTTACGGGCACTATGACGTCCAGCCCGCCGAGCCGCTCGATCTTTGGACCTCGCCTGCCTTCGAGCCTGCTGTTCGCGACGGCAATCTTTTTGGCCGTGGTACTGCTGACGACAAAGGCCAGGTCCACATCCACCTGAAAGCCCTAGAGTCCCTGCAAAGAGTGAACGGCAAGTTTCCCATCAATATAAAGGTTCTCATTGAAGGCGAAGAAGAAGTCGGCAGCGTCAGTCTGTGGGATTTTGTCCAGAAGAACAAAGCCAAGCTCAAGGCTGACGCCCTCGTTGTCTCTGATACTTCCATGCTCGGCAAGGGCGTTCCCTCCATCACCTACGGTTTGCGCGGCTTGAACTACTATCAGATCGAATTGACCGGACCGGAGCGAGATCTGCATTCCGGTGTATATGGCGGCGCCGTCCCCAATACCCTCACGATCCTCACGGAACTCTTTGCGAAACTTCACGACAAGAATTTCCGCGTCGCTGTCCCCGGTTTCTACGATTCCGTTGCGAAGCTCTCGAGTGCCGAGCGCAAGTCTCTGAACGGCTTGCCCTGGAAGAAAAAAGATTTTGAGAAAGCCGTTGGCGCTCCGGGCTATTTCGGCGAAAAAGGTTTTACTACCATCGAGCGGCTTTGGGCGCGTCCGACATTCGAATTGAACGGCATCTGGGGTGGCTACCAAGGGGAAGGCGCCAAGACCGTAATTCCCTCAAAAGCCTTTGCAAAATTCTCCACGCGCTTGGTTCCCAACCAGGATCCCCAAAAAATCGCCAAACTCGTGGAGAAACACATTCGAAAGCTCTTACCGAAAACTGTTCATTGCAAGTTTGAAGTTTTGAGCACTGGAAAACCCTGGGTCGCTCCCTACAACAATCCCATTTTCAAGAAGGCCCAGTCTGCCTTGGAAAAAGGCTTCGGCAAGAAAGCCGTTTTCATTCGCGAGGGCGGCTCCATTCCTTTCGTGACACAAATGTACGACACTTTCAAAGTGCCCTGCGTTTTGCTTGGCTTCGGCCTGCCGGACGAAAACGCGCACGCTCCCGACGAGCACCTTGCCCTTGAAAACTATTTCGGCGGTATCAAGGCCGTCGCCCATTTCTATTCCGATCTCGCCACTCTCTAATCCGACCATCGTCCTTGGGGCGTCCGCCGTGCTGGCCGTCCGCCCGAAATGACGGATACCCGTCTAAAATGGGGGAATTGCCCTCCAATTCAACCCCCTCGACCTGTTCCGACGGCGTTCGAATCGCTCGTAACCCGCTGTTTTAGCGGTGATTTCCACACCTTTTTCAAAAAATCCGCATTTTTACGGGCTTTTTTGCGATTTTGCCTTGCGTTCTGTCTTTTCCTTGGCTATAGTCCATTCCGGCCCGAGTTTTTTCGCTGGTAAATGGGGGAGTTGGCTCGCGGCCTGCTTCGATTCGAATCGGAGTGGAAAGAAAAAATCAGGAGGATAAGCATACTAGATGGCAGCCAAGCCACTGAGCAAGACCAAGGTTGTGGGACACATCGCCGAGAAAGTCGGCACACCGAAGAAAACCGCCGCTCAATTCTTTGAAGAGCTGTTCAAGCTCGCCGTGAAAGAAGCCAAGGGCGGGGCGGGCAAATTCGTGATCCCGGGGATCGGCCGCGTTGTAAAGGCGCACCGCAAGGCGCGCATGGGCCGCAACCCCCAGACCGGCGAGGCAATCAAGATCAAGGCGAAGACCGTGGTTCGCCTGCGTCCGTCGAAGGCGTTTAAAGACGCCGTCCTCAACTAGGCGCAGTTTCTAATTTGAGTTTGGCCCCCCGGCGGCTTGAGCGATCAAGTCTTCGGGGGTTTTTCTCTTTTTAGTGTTGCGTGAAGCAAAATTAAATCGCGGCGCAAAAATTCTTTCAAAAAACTCGCCGTCGGAACCAGGAGCGAAACGTCGGACGGCGCACGACGCTCAGCAAATCTCAGAGCGTTTTCACGTAGGCGACGACGTCTTTGATTTGCGCGGGCTCCAGATTGTCTTTCATGCCCGGCATTTGCGAGTCGCCATTTTCGATCCACGTCGTAAGAGATTCCGTCGTGACTTTGTTGCCGTTCACTGTGAATGTTCCGCGCTTGGAGATTCCTTTGAGGCCGGGGCCGATTTTTTTCGCGTCGCTGTCCGCGAAATGGCACATGGCGCATTTCTTTTCGAACACTTCCTTGCCGCGCACTGCGGAGCCAGCGGCGCCGTGACTCGCGGATTTTTTCGGAGTTGTTTTTGCCGGCGGATCCTGTGCCAGAAGCGCTCCCGCCACAGCCAGAGATGCGATCCCTAGAATCAGATAATTCCGCTTCACGATGCCCCCTCTTCTAATTGCTCGCGACCACCGAATGATGAAGCCACGCTCGAACCCAGTTATTTTCTCCAATTAAGGCCGGGAATTCCACTCCTTCTCAGTACCTTCGCCGCTGGACCCCGTCACGAAGTACAGGTTCCCCTCGTGCACCCTCTGAACTTTCGTACTTTTGACCCGGACAAAACCGTGTGCTAACTATGTCCCATGAGCATGGAAACCCTCACCCGTGCATGGGAAGTCCTGCAAGACGCCTATCAGGCCCAGATGGAAGGCGACTACGACCGCGCCGTTGAGCTGTACCAATCGTCATTGGAGCTTCATCCCACGGCTGAGGCCCATACTTTCCTGGGTTGGACGTATCATTTCCAGGGGCGCATCGAAGAAGCCATTGCCGAGTGCAGGCTGGCGATCGAAATCGATCCGGAATTCGGCAATCCTTACAACGACATCGGCGCGTACCTGATCGAGCTGGGCCGTTTCGAGGAAGCCATTCCCTGGCTGGAACGCGCCACGGAAGCGCGCCGCTACGAACCACGCCACTTTCCGCATTACAACCTGGGCCGCGCGTATCTCGGAAAAGAAATGTACAGCCATGCGATACGCTGCTTCCAGGAGGCGCTGGAAATCGAGCCGCGGTATTCGGTGGCGCGCCAGGCGCTCAATTCTCTTCGCCGCATGGTGAACTAAAAAGCTTTCAGTTGTCAGTTTTCAGTTTTTAGTTAAGCAAAAAAATCCTCCGATTTTCGGGTTTCATTCCCTTCACCCAGTTGCTTCCTGGCCGGTTGGTTTGACGATGCGGTCGTAAATCCACAGCAGCAGAGCGGTCAGAACACCTACACCGGAAATGACCCACCAGACGCGCTGGGGCTGGTGCGCGACTTCGCCGAATCGGTGCATAACGCGGCCGCCGAACCATCCGCCGATCAGCGAGCCGATGCCGATGGGCAAAAACGCAAAGCCCATGTAAGTGCCTTGCTGCCCGGAAGGCGCGAGGCGGGAGATGTATTCGTAATAGCGCGGGGCCTGGATCATTTCGCCGAGGGCGAGAACGAAAATGGAGAGGACCACGCCGAGGACGGTGGGCTGAAAGGCGAGAACCAGCCAGGAAAGCGAAGTGATAAGCGTCCCGAGGATAACGCACTGGAAAGCGGGGAGCTTGCGAATCAAGTAGTTGATGAGCACGGTGAGGCAGATGACGGAGAGGCCGTCGGTGATGAGGATAAGCTCGACGTCGGCGCCAGCGCTGATGTAGCCATGAATGTAGCCGGGAAGCGAGATGTACTGCTGCCAGAAGACAATCCAGTAGCCGGTGAAGATCAGCAGAAAGAGCATGAATTTTGGATTGCCGAGAACGGTGAGAAAATTCTTCAACGTTTCGGAAACGCTGGGTGGCGGAGCGTCGCCGGTGCGCTTGGGTTCGCGGAAGAAAATCAAGACGGCGAAAAACATCAGGAAGACGCTGAGCGCGGCGACGCGGAAAACATTCTCGACGCCGAGATGGCGGTGCGCCCACGAAGCGATGTACGGGCCGGAAGCGCCGCCGATGTTCACCATGGTGTAGTAGATGGAGTAGCCGATGGAGCGGACGTTTTCTTTGGAGGCGCGCGCGGTTGTTCCCACCACGCAGGGTTTCACCATGGAAATGCCGAGCGCAGGCAAAATTAGAATGAAGCCAACGAAAACCACCGGCGGAACGGCGGCTCTGACCGGAGCGAGCCACGGCGCGCCGATGGAACCGAGCAGAAAATAGGCAGTCGCAAGAATCAAGTAGGCCAGCGAAAGCGCGCGGCGGAATCCGAGGCGGTCGGCGATCGCTCCGCCGAAAATCGCGAGAAACCAGACCATGCCGCCAAAGATTCCGGCGAGCGTGCCGGTCTGCTCGGTGGGGAAATTCAGCTTTTCGTGGAGATAGTTGGCGAGTGAGGCGAATGCACCGTAGTAGGAGAGGCGCTCGAAGATTTCCGTGATGTTGGCGACCCAGAAGGGACGGTCGAAGCCGGTGCGAATTTCGTCGAGCCTTTGGGTAAAGCTCATGTGAGTGATGGCCGCAAAACGGCCAATGCGCCTCCGAGGATGCGAGGCGGGATGATAGCAGAAACGGGTACCCCCCACCCCCGGTGTTTTTTGGCAAAGAGTGCGGAAACGATTGAAAAGAAGAGAGTTGCTTTTTTCGGCGTGCAAAAGAGTGCGCAAGAAGTTGAACGGAAAGGGGATAGGTGAAATAGCGCCGAAGCGTTTGGCGCTCTCGACCGGTCCGGGGTCTCCGATCAACAACTGTGGTGATCTCGAAAGTGTGGCAAGGAAAGGGGTAAAGGAACGGGAAGCAGGGAAATGCTGAGCGTAAAGATGGTGAGGGAATTGGAAGGACCACATTGAGGACGGGCATGGGAGGAAAGGCGCCATCCTCCGTCAACACTGCGGCGGGCAGGAAGAAGAATGTTGCCGATCTAACAAAAACATTATACCACATTGGTAACACATGTCAAGGATTACTTTAAGTGGGTGTCGTTAGCACATGATATGTCCGCTTGATTAGCATGTGAAATGTCCGCTTTTGAGAGGCGGCTGGGTGTAGACCGCATTCCGGGAGGTTGCCGGGATGGTTTACACCAGGGTCGCCATGGAGCGGGCGATGAAAGTACAGGAAGTGATTTTGCGGGCCATCAGCAAG
>QHZD01000057.1 GCA_003225315.1 Acidobacteriota bacterium | reverse complement strand
TGGGGCGAGTACAGCTTGCTAGAAATTCGAGCTGTGGAAGTTGAGTCGTGGCTGAAGTCTCTGAACCGGGCTCCAGGAACGCGCTGCAAAATACGAAATGTGATGAGCCTGTTGTTCAATCACGGACGTCGTCACGACCTTTGCGACCGTAACCCCATTGAGTGGGTCCGGCAGAGCGCTAAACGTCGCACCGCGCCAGATATCCTGACCACCAATGAAGTCCAGGGATTGCTTGCAAATCTTCGCTTTAGAGAACGCACCTTGGTGCTACTTGCAGTAACCACGGGCCTCCGTAGGAGCGAGCTGTTCGCGTTGAAATGGAAAGACGTGGACTTCCAAGGTAAGCAGATCTGCGTAACGCGCTCGATCGTGCAGAACGTTATTGGCGTTTGTAAGACAGAGAGTTCACAGAAGCCTGTGCCGGCTCACGATGATCTGATGAAGGCTCTTCGCGAATGGCGTGGGCAGACGCTGTATCAATCGTCAGAAAGTTGGGTATTCGCGAGTCCGCCGAATCAGGGCCGCAGGCCTTACCTTGCACAGCAAATCATGCAGCGCCATATTCTTCCCATCGCGCGAAAGCTGGGAATCGCCAAACGAATTGGCTGGCATACTTTTCGTCACACCTATTCGACGCTGCTTCGATCTACCGGTGCAGAGCTGAAGATCATGCAAGAGCTGCTGCGCCATTCGACGATTCGCGTGACTCTCGACACTTACACGCAGGCCGTCACAACGGAAAAGCGAAATGCGCAGGAGGCAGTTGTCGCGCTCTTGTTCCGAGAAAAAACGCAGGAGAAGTAAGCTCTGCTTGGAGAAACTCTATTTTCTGTACCTATTTTGTGCCTTTTTGTGCCCGCGCTAAAATCGAGCACTTCTGGTAAGTTCTTGAAAAGAAATGGCGGGGACGACGAGACTCGAACTCGCGACCTCTGCCGTGACAGGTTTTACAACAACATACAACAACGCGGGGACTGCCAAACTACCCGTAAGCCGCACAAGACTACACGAATTGTGGGTTGGGTTGTGGGTTGGAAAATCGTGTCGCTGGCCTCGGGCACGCCGCACCGGAAATCCATTGCCTAACGGTTTGGTTTCCTCTTGCACGCCGCCAGTCGATCTGCTATATACTGAACCACATGGTTCAGTATAACGAAACCCGCCTCGACGCTTCGTTCGCCGCGCTGTCGGACGCGACCCGGCGCGGCGTGCTGGAGCAGCTCAGCCGCGCCGACGCTTCGATCACGGACCTCGCCGGAAAGTTCCATATGACCCTCACGGGCATGAAGAAGCATGTTGGCGTGTTGGAGCGGGCAGCGCTCGTCACTACTGAAAAGGCCGGGCGCGTCAGAACCTGCAGGCTTGGCATGCGCGCGCTGGAAGAAGAGGCCGCCTGGATCGAGCGGCACCGCCAACTCTGGAGCGCACGCTTCGACGCGCTGGACAAGATTGTCGAGCACTTGAAATCAAAGGAGAAGGCAGATGCCCGAAGGAAAAGAAGGTAGTCCCGCCGCCATGAACCGGACCGCCGTGGAACGCAAGTCCGACCGCGAACTCGTCGTGACGCGAACGTTCGATGCCCCGGCGTACATCGTCTTCGAAGCGTGGAGCAAACCAGAATTGTTCAAGCGTTGGTGGGTTCCGAAGTCGGCGGGCATGTCGCTGGTCTCATGCGACATGGAGGTGCGCACCGGGGGCGGGTATCGCTTCGTGTTCCGCCATCCGGCCTTCGACCAACCGATGGCGTTCTTCGGCACGTACAAAGAAGTGACGCCACACAAGCGCATCGTCTGGACGAACGAAGAGAGCGATCAGGGCGCAGTGACCACGGTGACATTCGAAGAAAATGCCGGCAAGACGCTGGTCACCTTTCACGAACTCTACCCCACAACAGCGGCCCTCGAGGAAGCCCTCGCCGGTTCGGCGGAAGGCCTGCCCGAACAGTTCGCGCAGCTGGATGAGTTGCTCGCAGGCAGGTCGTGACACACTGCGACCCACGGCGCATGGAAGGGATGACGATGACACACACGAGACGCGATTTCCTGAAGACTGCCACAGCCACCGCAGTGCTGACTGCGGCCCTTCCCGTTCAAGCCAAGGAGACGCCCACTATGTCAAAAGAGAATTTTGCCGACGTCAACGGCCAGCATATCTTTTACAGCGTGCATGGCGCCGGCAAGCCGCTCATTCTTCTTCACGGGGGCATCGACCCAGACAGCTTCGGGAGCAATCTGGCCGAACTGGCCAAGGGCCGGCAGGTGATCGCCGTCCATCTCCAGGCGCATGGGCGCACACCAGACACCGACAGGCCACTGCGCTGTGAAACGATGGGCGACGACGTTGCCGCTCTGATCGGCCATCTGAAGCTTGGCAAGGCCGACGTAATGGGCTACTCGCTGGGATCCTTCGTCGCGCTGCAGACCGCCATCCGCCATCCGGACGTGGTCGACCGGCTCGTGCTCCTGGCCGCGAGGATGAGGCAAGACGACGCTTATTCGGAGGTGCTGGCGGCCCTCAATCAATTGGAGGCCAACGCCGCAATGCTCGGCGGTAGCGTCAAGGCATCGCCGTTAGGGCAGGCCTATCCCGATGTCGATTGGACGAACCTCTTCAGGAAGGTTGGTGATCTGACCAAACGCCCCTTCGACTGGAGCGCCGACGTCGCCAAGCTTAAGACTCGCACACTGCTGGTCTTCGCCGACGCTGACTACATCCCGCCCGAACACATGGTCGAGTTCTGGAAGGCGTTGGGAGGCGGCCAGCGCGATGCCGGGATCGATGGCTCACTGCGGCCCGCCAACCAGTTCGCAATCGTGCCGAACTCCACCCACTACACGCTCGCCGTCGAGCCGATGCTGCCGGAGATCGTCGAGCGCTTCCTCGGAACCAAATAGAAGTCGGTCGCGGCGAGGCCCGGAATTTGTCGCTCAGTACGAATGAGAACCTGTAACGCGAACAAAAACAAATGGGGTTAGTCAGTGCGAACGGATCAGAGTGAATTTTTTGGCAAACCGCCGCATTCAGTCTCTCGGTACCCAAAGGCTTTATCCCAATTTATCCCAATAGGCTGCCAAACGTGCCCAAACCGCCCAGAGCGAGCCGAACGGCGTCGTTAGTTTTCATCAACTTACCAGCGAGCCAGACGCAATCACTCGTTTTGCTAAACCGTTGTACGCGCTAAAACGTGTACCGGGGGTTCGAATCCCCCCCTCTCCGCCAGTACCATGCGTTTGTTAGAAAGTGCTTCCTCTTGGCCTGCAGCCAATTCAATCCTCCTTATCATTTTGCCCTTGCCACTGCATGTGCGCTTACGGTGATGCCATTCTGCGAGAGGAACTTGCGGCTGTCGGCGTTCGAATGGGTACATCATGCTCTCAGCGATTCGGCTGAATCATACCGCTCCACCTTCTTGCAGCGCTTTTTTCATGCCCGCCCAACTCTGCCGCGTCGACTCCTCCGGCGTGCCCGCGCCACGCCAGTGGGTTTCGAGGCTCACCGCGAGATGGTAGCCGTCACGCTTCAGCGCCTTGAACTGCCCAACCCAATCGATGATGCCCTGGCCCATGGCCGCCCACGAATAGCCTTTGCCATCCGGCTTCTTTACCGCGTCCTTGCAGTGGCAGTGCCCGATGCGATTCTTCGGCAAGAGGTCGTATCCATCCGGGTAAGGCTTCTCATCATGCTCCGCCGCATTTCCCGGGTCCCAATTGAGCATTAGGTTGGAAGAAGTAACCGCAGCAAGCACCTTGGCGGCTTCCGCGCCCGTCGCGGTATTGCAAGCCGGCTCGTTTTCAAGAACCAGAATCACGTCTTTTTTCGCTGCTTTTTCTGCGGCGCTTCGCAACTTTTCGTTCATGGCCGCTCGATAAGGCGCTTGATCATCCAGCCGCCAGAAATCGAAACACCGGACGCGATCCGTTTGGAATGCCTTCGCCAGCTCAATGCTTCGCTCGAGCACTTCGTCCTGCTGCTCGAAAGTAAAATCAGCGTTGAATTGATCGCGCTTGGGGCTGTACTTCGATTTCGGCGCGACCGGCCAATCCATCTTGAACAGCGGGCTGGCGATATCCGTCACGCGCAATTTGTTCTTTTCCAAGATCCGCCGCGCTTCCTCGACTTCCTTTGCGTCCAGCTTTAGTAAGTTCTTGTTCCACATGCCGCGCAGCTCGATCCATTCCATTCCAAATTCCTTCGAAGCTATTTCGCACACGTGGCCAAAGTCCTGGCCGATCTCGTCGTTGATCACCGCAATACGGAATGACGATTTCATGGGCGGATCCACGAATGCGTAACCTGGGATCGAGGGAAGAGCAACTGCCGTGGCCGCTCCCGCTGCTCCCAGCCCTTGAAGAAATTCACGCCTCGGCATCCGACCATACATGCCGGCTTCTCCTCGTGTGCTTTCCACAAAATGTATTCTATTTGTTCTTCGTTTCGCTGTCCCTGTCAATAGTCATGAATCGCGGAAGCGCGCGTGGCTTCGCGAAATCAGGAAGAGTAGGAATCCGGATTCGACGTCCTAACAAAAATCTTTCCGCGCGCCGGCCTAAAAAGTCAGCTTGACTCCAAGTTCCATGGTTCGGTTCCCGTCCGCCCCGCCAATGGTACCGGTGATGTGGCCAAAACCAACGGCATCGCTGGCATTTCCGTTTGGCTGATCGAAGTGTGGAGTATTGGATACACTGAATGCTTCCGCGCGAAGTTCCAAGCCAATTCGCTCTCTTACTGGGAACCTCTTGAACATTGCGGCATCCAGGTTGAAATAGCGCGGTCCCGCGAACATAAATCGGCTCATGTTTCCGGCCGTCTGCGGCGTGTTGATCGCCGTGAAGGCCGAGGTGTCAAACCACGCCCCATTGGGCGCGGGCCCGATTCCACCGAGGACGCGGAAGGATCCCACTTGGTTCGGCGTCTGCCGGGTACCCGGCGCATTGAGCGCAGTTCCGCTAGCGCTAAAATCGAGCGGCCTGCCGCTCATTATCGTCATAACCGTACTCACCTGCCAGCCTCCGGCAACCCAGTTCGCCCAGCCTGAATGCAGCAGGGGCTTGCCCTTCCCAAACGGCAAGTCATAAACCACACTTTGCACAAAAGTGTGCCTACGGCTGTTGCTGACTTCCATGTAGTTGCGTTGGAAGTTCAGATAGAAGGACGGGCTTCCTCCGTCGTTCCCGCCTCCATCGCCCACATCCGATCTGTACGCCAAAGCCTTTGCGAAGGTGTAGGAAGTAGTTAGCAGAAGCCCGCCGCTCATCCTATGATTGAATCTTGTCTGCAAGGCGTGGTAATTCGAGCTGGTTGGCTTGAATAGAAAATCCGTGGCGGCCGTTCTGCCAAACAGGGCGCATAGAGGCCTTTGCGGACAAGTGGCACCCACGGACGCAGCAACCGCGGCATTCAGGTCAACGTCCATGGGAATGTCCACACCGTGATTCCCCACATAGGCAACGTCCAGTACGAAATTCTTGGGCAGCGCGCGTTCCAAGGCGAGATTCCAGGATTCGACGTACGGCTGCTGAAAGTTCTTGTCTACCACGTTGTATTGGGAATTTAGCCCAATACAAGCGACCCCGGGAACCGGGGGAACTTGGCATACGCCGGATATGACTCCGCTACTCGGCAGGGCCGCTGGGGCTGGCGACGGAAATCCAAAACCCATGGAAGCAATCTGGCCACTGGGCCATATCGGCAGCGCACCAGCCGTCACTTGGTTCGTGCCATTGGCCTGGCGCACGGGGTAATTCCAGGCATACTGGTTGTTGGGAAAAGGCTCGAAACTGATGCCGAAACCCCCGCGCAGGACAAATTGTTCTGTGATGCGATAGGCCAAGCCGAAGCGAGGCCCAAAGTAATGGTAGGAGGTGTCACGGCCAACGTTCAGCGGGTTGCCCCCGATTCCAGCGAGCACCAAGGTGTTGGTCGTGGGATCGTAATTGGAATAGCCGCCGGAATGTTGCGGTGTTGGTGGGAGATAGAGCTCCCACCTCAACCCAACATCTAGCGTTAACTTGGAGGTCGGTTGCCACTTATCTTGTCCATAGCTGAAGAGTTCCGTCTCTCTCCACGATCCGGATATCACGGAGACGTCGCGCCCCACTTCCGTGGGCGCGTCGATGAGAAACGCGGCGAAATTGTTACCGCGAGATGTTGCCGACGTCGTGTTTGAAGTCACGAGTGCCGTCGTGTTGGTGCCGAAGCGGAAGACTCCGCGTGGGCTGAACGTCTGGGCTTGCACCAAATCGTCACGCAGGCGCCGGACGTCAACTCCCCACTTGAAGGTGTGGTTTCTGTGAATTTTCGTCCAGTTGGTCACCGCGTTGATGTTGGTCTCACCGCGGTCCCACGGCAGGGACGCCGAGTAACCAACCATTGGGCTTGAGAATCCGTTCTGGATGTCAATTCCTGTCAGGCCGCTGGTGAAGGCGTCCAGATTGACGCCGGTGATGCCCAGCGCATCTGACGCCTTAGAGCCAAAGTCCGAGTTATGGGCAATATTTCTATAATGGCTCACACCGACACGCGTCTCAACGATCAGGCTTGGGGAGAACACATGCGTATGATTAAGAGCTCCGCTCTGGACGTGTTGTTCCCCCGTGCCCTGGAAACCTCCGCCCTTGGGACCTCCGGCTAGGCCAAAGATCGGCTGATCGTTGAGGCTCTGCACGGCCCGGCTAAACCTGAAAGCGAAACGGTCGTTATCCTTACGGTTGAAGTCAAATTTCGTGTCGAAGGCCGTGGTGTTTTTCAGGAAGCGCGTGTTTTGTTGATAGTTGTTGCTGAGGCCTGGGTTGACCACGTTAGTGTGCGGAACGAGCGCCAGAATTTTTAGCGCCAGCGGGCTGAAGCGGCTTGCAGGGATAGTATTATTGGGAAATGGCGTTCTAAAGGCGGGCGCCACAGGAATTGGTTTTCCACTGGCATCAAGCGCCAGGGTCGCGTGCGTAGCGTCGGTGGTCTGGTATGGATCATAGATCGTGCTCCCACCCGCGCTGAGATTTCCGCCGCGGAAGTCATCGCGGGGTACGGCCAGAATGTCAAACTTACCGCGTGAATCGTCGATCCGCAGAATATCACCGAAAAAGAAGAGCTTGTTTCGCAAGATGGGCCCGCCCACATTACCACCGTAATAATTGTAAGTGGTCGGCGCTTTGGCTAGGGTCTGGAAGAAAGGCTTGGCTGCCAAGGCGCTTATCCGATTGAACTCGTAGGCCGCGCCATGGTAGTCGTTTGTGCCTGACTTCAGGATGACGTTGGTGACGGCGCCACCTGCGCGCCCGAACTCGGCTGTGTAATTGCTCGTGCCTACGTCAACCGTCTGAATTGCCTCTGCCGGAGGGATATAGATTTGCAGCAAGCCGGTGCGCTCATTGTCATCCACGCCCTCGATCTGCAGGTTATTGAATAGGCGAGCTTGGCCATTTACTTCTGTCGACAAGCTGTCTTGCGCATTGAAGAACTCAGAATGCACTCTGTGTGCGCGAGTAGCTCCCGGCACCAGATTCAACAGATTCTGGAAATTGCGGTTATTCCCCAGGGGGAGATCGACCACTTGCTTGCTTTCAATCTTGGCGCCGACATCGGCTCGGTCCGTTTGGAGTATCGGAGTTTCAGCATTCACTACTACACTCTCGGTTATGGCTCCCGGCTCAAGCGTAAGGTTCACGCGCGTGTCTGTGTTCACAACTACATCCACTGCGGATCGCACTACTTTCTTGAATCCTTGTTTCTCGGTAGCGACTTCATATTGACCTGGGGGAAGATCGGCAAATGCATAATTCCCGCTATCATTAGTCGTCGTGCTACGGCTAAGACCCGTCTTCGTTTCTGTAGCGGTGACCTTTGCCTCCGCCACCGCCGCGCCCGAGGAGTCCGTCACCGTGCCAAGCAGTGTTGCGTTGACCGCCTGACCCATGACTGGCGCAGAAATCCCTGCGAGTAATGTCCCAAGCAGAACGGCTACTCCAAGTAGCCACAATCTAAACAGACCGCGTGTGGCCGGCGCTGCAAATTCCTCGGTACGGATCGCAAGAGATCTATTCTGGCTGCGAATCCGGGAGAAAGACGAAGACAACTTAACCAGCTTTTTCATGACCTCACCCCAATTCGAAAGACTCCAACCCCGGTATAGTAGAAACCAAAAATCCTTGGAACTGGTTCCACACCCTAACTGACCGAAAACGCTATGTCAAGCCCGATTCTCACGAAACCAATATCTTGCATCGGTTTTCTTGCTTCTTCCCAACTGTCCAGATTCGCCAGCCAGCCGCAGGGATACTATTGTCGGTTTGGTGTGCTAAACTTACCGCGCTGAAAGGGTCCCGATCCCTCGCCGAACCGATTAAAGCTCGGAAGCAGGGAGAGCCTCACCGTCATGGAAGCAGTTCCAAGGAAAACGACGATTCGCGAGGTCGCCCAGGCCGCTTCTGTCGGCATAGGAACGATTTCCCGTGTGCTGAATTCGAGCTCTCAGGTCAGCAGAGAAACCCGCGCGCGTGTCCTTGAGGCCATTCGGCGACTGGGATTCCGCCCCAACGCCCAGGCGCGCCGGATTCTCAAGCGACGCGCGGAAATGGTCTGCTTTCTCTTGAGCAACCGCGATTTTCTTCATCCCTTTCATGCGCGCATCCTGCAAGGGGTCGAATCGTACGCCAGCGGCTTGAAACAGCACGTGCTGTTCGCCGCGCTGCATTACTCCCCCAGAACGCCTCCTGATAGGATTGACCTCCCGCCCGTTCTTCAGGAGCACGGCTTGATTGACGGACTCATTCTCGCGGGGACGATTTATCCCAATCTGCTCCGGAGGATCGAATCAATCAATATGCCCTTCGTGGCCTTCAGTAATAACGTGGTTGGGATGGGCGACGAGGAGCAATTCGACCAAGTTGGCTTCGACGACTTCAATGGGACCCTCCATGCCACGCGGCACCTGATCGGCAAAGGCCATCGCCACATTGTTTTCGCCGCGGATGTCTCCTACCCGTGGCTTCGCCGGCGATTCGAAGGCTACCGGCAAGCAATGCGCGAAAACAAACTAAAACACGTCCTGATCACTTCGCGAAATCCTCAGAGCTTCGTCGATTTCGGTCAAAAGAGCGCTGGGCGAATCCTATCCCGCCAACCGCGGCCCACTGCTGCCGTTGCCGGAAACGATGAAATTGCCTACGGGCTTTGGCGCTCGCTGCGCCGGCAAGGAGTGAAAGTGCCGGACGATATCAGCCTGGTGGGCTTCGACGACCGTGAAGAGGCCGTTCTGATGGACCCGCCGCTTTCGACTGTCCGCGTCGACAAAGAAGAGATCGGCGAAACCTGTATGAAGATGCTTCTCGAGCGGCTACATCATCCGCGAATGACCTTCAGCCAGCGCATACTGCCCACGGAATTCGTGATTCGTGGAACCGTCCGACAATTGTAAGAACGTCGCATTCCATGCCAAGCCCGCAGAAGGAGGAATAAGATTACGCTTCTTCTTCCACCAGTTGTTCTCCGTGGGCGGCTTTATGGGCGGCGATCACTTTTTCCGCCAGCTCGTTGGGCACGTAGTCGTAGTGCGAAAACTCCATCGAATACGTCGCGCGTCCTTGCGTTTTGGACGTGAGGTCTGTCGCGTAGCTGAGCATTTCCGCGAGCGGAACCTGCGCCTTGATGATCACATTGTGGCCGCGCGATTCGCTGCCGGAGATGCGCCCGCGGCGTGAGCTAAGGTCGCCCATTAAATCGCCGGAGTATTGATCGGGCGCGTAAACCTCCACGTGCATGATCGGCTCAAGAAGCGCCGGGCGCGCCTGCTTCATCGCTTCCTTGAAGGCCAGCGAACCTGCAATTTTGAACGCCATATCCGAGGAATCGACATCATGATACTTGCCGTCGTAGAGGATGGCGCGGAAGTCCACTACAGGAAATCCCGCCAGGTACCCGCGGGCAGCCGCATCGCGAATTCCTTTTTCGACTGACGGAATCCAGTTCTTCGGGATCGCGCCGCCAAATACGTCGTCGACGAACTCCACGCCCTTGCCGCGCTCGACAGGCTCCATCTTGATGCGGCACACGCCAAACTGTCCGTGCCCGCCCGATTGTTTTTTGTGTTTGCCTTCAACGTCGGCTTTACCGCGGATAGTTTCGCGGTATGGAACTTTCGGCGGTTTCAAAGTGAGGTCGACGTGGTAGCGCTTATGTAGCTTGGCCACGACCACTTCGATGTGCTGCTGACCCGAACCCGCCAGCAGGAATTCCTTCGTTTGCGGGTCGCGTGAAAAACGCAGCGCCGCATCTTCCTCCAAAATTTTGTGAATCGAGACGCCGATCTTGTCTTCATCGGCGCGCGTTTTCGGTTCGATGGCGAACGTGATGGAAGGTTCGGGAAGCTGCGCCGGTGAATAATAAATGGACGAAGCCTTATCGCCGAGTGTTTCCCCCGTAGTCGTTTCCTTCAGCTTGGCGATGGCGCCGATGTCTCCGGCGTGAAGCTCTCCGACCTCAGTGAGCTGCTTGCCTTGAACAACCTGGATGTGCTGGAACCGTTCGGGAATGTTGCGGTTGTAATTGATAAGCGTGGCGTCGTTTTTCAGCACGCCGCTCTTCACCTTGAAATAGTTGATGCGGCCCGCGAAGGGGTCTGCCAGCGTCTTGAACACAAAGAGGGAGAGCTGCTGGCTGTCATCATACTTGCGCTCGACGCGGTCGCCTTTGCCACCGGTTTCCTTGAAGCCGACTTGGGCATGCTCATCGGGATGCGGGAACGCATCCGCGAGAAACGTGAGCAAGCTAGCCGTGCCGATGTTGTGGATCGCGGACGTCATCAGCACAGGAAAGATCTTTTCGGCGACGATGGCTTTGCGCACTGCCGGAATAAGATCATGGATGGGAATCGTGCCTTCGCGGAAAAACTCCTCCATCATTTCGTCGTCGCCTTCGGCGATCATTTCAACGAGGTTTTCGTGTGCTTCCTTGGCTTCGTCGGCGAGCGCGGCGGGAATTTCTTCGATGGACGGCTTGCCGTCGCCATCGGGCTTGTACATGTGCGCTTTCATCGCCACCAGGTCGATGACTCCGCGGAAACCTCTTTCCGTGCCGATCGGCAACTGCAGCGAGACCACGTTGCGCCCGAAAACTTCCTGGAGCGATTCCATCGAACGTTCAAAACTGGACAATTCGCGGTCCATCCAGGTCAGCACAAAAGCGCGTGGAATGTCGTACTCCGTGCAATAGTCCCAAACCTTTTCGGTAGTGACTTGCACGCCGACGTGCGCGTCGACCGCGATGAGCGCGGCATCGGCGGCAATGAGTGAGGCTTTCGTTTCGGTAATGAAAGTGGAGTAACCGGGGAGATCGATGAAATTGATTTTGACTTTGTCCGAGGAACCCGATGGTCCGGTCGGAGTAGGAGGCCATTCGGCAAAGGCCAGCCCCGTTTGAATGGAAATCTTTCGAGCGATTTCTTCTTCGTCCCAGTCTGTGGTGGTGCTGCCTTCCGCAACTTTTCCCCACCGCGGCGTCATTCCCGCGGTGAAGAGTAACGACGACACCAGTTGCGTCTTCCCGGTGCCGCCGTGGCCTACAATGCCGACGTTTCGAATGTCCTTGGTGAGATAGCTCTTCATGCAAACCTCCAGAAGGCGAGGTCCGGGCGGACGATTTCCGGCGCGGGCCTTGCGCCTGGCAAGCTGGAACTGAGGGAGGAGCACGTGGCCGCTGCACCTGGGTCCCCGTGGGGCGGGGGCGAAGGTCTGACGAACAATCCCTGCTCCGATCTCCTGACGACGCGGATGCTAGCACAGCGAAAGGAATGGAGCAACGCGCCGGCGAGAGATTTCATCCACACAAGTGAGCGCCGGTTCAAAGAAAGGCGCTCCAAGGACAGGAAAAAAATACCAGGACTAGTACCCGCCCTCTTGAAAATATAGTTCATGACCCCGCTCTTGTTTCTTCACAACAGAGGACTTAACGACGAGCGGGTTTTCAGGTGCTCGGCGCTTCGATTGCTTATAACCAAAAGGGGCTGTTGCGTCAGTGCACGAGAACATGAACGAGCGCAAGATTTTGGCGGTTCGGCCCGGCTTCGGTGATTGCTTCGCACCGGTCGAACCACCAGAGCACAAGATCGAGGAGAAAAACCATGGCGGAACAATTCGAAGAAAATGAAAGCAGGAAAGAGACGGGACTTGCAGCCTTCGGTGCCAATCGCTGGCTTCTAGTGGCAGTCATTGCGCTGATTGCTGTCGCTGGGATAGCTCTTGGTTACGGCTACCGTCAGCAAATTCTGGCTGGTCATTTGGCCGCGCAACAGTCCATGGCGAACGCCACGATCAGCGAGATACAGGGTCAGTTGAATGCGGTTACAGCGAAGTTGAATGACATGACAGCCGCGCAGCAGGCTGTGGAGCAAGCCAAGGCGCACGCGGCGGCAAAGACTGTCTCTGGTAAGAAGGGCCCATCGGAAAACAAGCGGCTGAAGGAACTCCAGGCGCGCATTGACGATCAGCAGAAGGAATTAAAAGAGACTCAGGATCTCGTCGCCAAGAACCGCTCGGACCTGGAAGGAAGTCTCAGTTCGACGAAAGACGAACTGAACGGTTCCATCGCCAAGACTCATGAGGAACTCGTCGTGTTGCAGAAGCGCGGCGAGCGCAACTATTTCGAATTCGACCTCGCGAAGTCCAAGCAGTTCCAGCGCTTCGGGCCGCTCACCCTGTCCTTGCGCAGGACCGATGCCAAGCACATGAATTATGACGTGTCGATGGTCATTGACGACAATCAACTCAGCAAGAAAAGAGTGAATCTCTTCGAACCAATCTGGATCCATACGGAGAATGAATCCCAGCCGGTGCAGGTCGTGGTGAACAAGATCAGCAAGAACTCCGTTCATGGGTACATCAGCGCGCCAAAGTACAGGCCTTCGGAATTGGCCGCGAGCGATACGTCTGCAGCCGCGGTCACGCCAGTAGCAGACCACCCCCGGCGGGCACCGCCGGACCAGAATCCGGAGATTCCCAAGCAGCCGGAACCGAAACAACCCGAATAGCAGACAGCGCAGCGAATCCGGCAGGGTGCCCACGATGGGCGCCCTGCTTTTTTATTGCTATTTGGAGAATACGCTTTCGTCCAAGCTGTAAATCTTCACCGGGCCGGTTCGAGAGCAGCCTTCAGCGAAGTCTTACTTGATTTGAGGACTTCCAGAGTGCGGCGCCAGTCGGCGTGCCCAGGGAATTTCAGCAATATGATGTGCGGCCCTGCGGGAAGCTTCAGCATCGCGGGAGCGTTTCCCAAAAATTTGTCGTCAACGAAGATTTCTGCTCCGTCCGGTTCGGAAGAAACCGAAACAGTGCCAACGGCCTCAGCAACAGCCGGAGCGGAAGTTTTCAACGCTTCGGAGGATTCGGCACTCTCGGCTGAGGCCGGAGGCCTCGTGCCTTGAGTTGCGCCATGGTTCGCCAACGCCACGTTGGGATAAAACCGATGGAGAACTTCGAGAAGATCCGTCGCGCTGAGTGCGAAGCCGATTCCGGATACATTTTTCTTGATAAGTTTTTGCGTGTTGATGCCGATCACTTCTCCGTGCGCGTTGAGTAGCGGACCACCGCTGTTGCCGGGGTTGATTGGCGTATCCGTCTGAATCCAAGTGCCCGGACCGGCATCGGGAAACTTTCCTACGGCGCTGACGATGCCTTTTGTGACGCTGAACAGCATGGCATCACCCGGATTCCCTATGGCCAGGACGTTTTCCCCCTGCCGCACACCGCTCGCATCCATAAGCATGAGATGGGGAAAATCATGACTGCCTGAAGGGACTTCCACTTTCGCAAGAGCGATGTCGAGGTCCGGGTCGACGTGAACAACTTTGGCCTCAAGTTGCTGGCCGTTCGAAAGAGTTGCCTCCAAAATTTCTTCCCCGCGGGCAAGGTGGGCATTTGTGACGATGATCCCCGTGCCGGTGACGAAGAAACCTGAGCCGGCTTTATCCAGTCCTTTTAGATAAACGACGGCGGGCTTGGCTTGCCGCACGAGCTCTTCGAGCGACAGCTCGGACTGAAGCCCGGCGCCGGCGTCAGAGGCCTTGGCCGTGATTTTCCCCGTGAACGTTTCGGAGATCGGCTGCAAGTCCACGTGAAAATGGTCGGATTTGAAGAGCCAATACTCGCCGCGGTTGCGCCCGTTCAAAGAAATCCAGTTCATCGGGCCTTCCGTCAGCCTGACCTCCTTGCTGGTGTAGCCCGCGAGGCTGATGCGCGCCACCAGCGGATGCTCAAGCCGCGAGCCCATGGAAGTCCTGGTCTTGTGAAAGTAGCCACCGGGGAAATCCTTTTCGAACGGCGTGACGCCAGCCGCAACGCCATCCAACTCCACCTTGGCGCCTGCTGGGGTGCTCGTGATTTGCAGCTTATCGGCGGCGGCGCGCGACGGACACAGCAAGAGCAAAGCAGAGCAAAGCGTGAGTTCCGAGCGGGAAGCCATGAGAGGACCTCGCAGTGAGGATGAACCCGCCCGTAACTTACCACACAGTGACGTATCTCCGCTTCCGGAAAATTTGACGCTCTATTGACAGCTAGGCGTCAGGTCTTCTTCTTGTAGCCGTCGCAGGACAGAACCGGCAAGCAGGGATATTTGGGAAACCGCGGATCAGTCAGTGACAAATTGCAGAGGATGAAGGCGGATCCACGCGCCGATTCAACGCGGCGGGCATGAACGCACTCGGCGCACAGTCCCCTGCCGGAGAGACCTGCTATTTTTTCGGATGAGTGCGTCACAACGGCAGGATAACGCAGCTGGACGGGCCTTTGGCAAGGGTCCGCGGGCTACTATCCCCGAAGATCTGGCAATTCCAGATCGCGCAAAACTGCAATGCTCTGCCCGGCGCGAATTTATGCTGAGCCTTAATTGACAAGCAATTGGATTAAGTGTAGTTTAGTCAGTAGATTCACTATGGTTAACATGCGAGTTTTTGGTTGCTCGCTGTTTTGTTGGGACAAAATGAGAATACTCGACAGACGATCGGTCTCGCTCGCCTTCTTCTTCTTCTTCATATATCTCGCGCAATCCTCGGCACTTGACGCGCAAGAGGGGCAAAGGGTCCAAGACGAAATCCTGGCCGTACCCAACCGCCCCACGTTCGCATCGACCGCCGAGATGGTTCAGCTCGGAGTTTTCGAGGTCGAATATGGCTTTGAAGCCGCGAAGGGGCACCAGAACATCAACGGGCTTTTGAAATGGGGCGCAATCAAGAACCTTGAGCTATGGTTTCTCAACAATCCCGTCGAGCAGGATTCAGGTACAGCCGGGCTGGGAGATTCCGGTGCAGGATTCAAGTACAAGTTATTCCCGCAGAAGAAAGCTCGCCCGACGCTAGCGGTTCTCTATGTGGCCACTCTGCCCACAGCGCGGCCCGAGCTGGGTGTTGGAGCCACGGCGCATTTGGCGCAAATCCTGGTGAGCAAGGATTTCGGCAAGCATCATTTTGACGTCAACGGAGGTGTGCAATTTGTGGGAAGACCCATGTCGAGCGGCTTTGACCGCACCTATTTCACCGCGCTCTCCTATTTCCGCCCCCTGCGCGGGAAATGGGGATACACAGGGGAGATTGCGGGATTCAGCCGGCGAAACGCAAACACGCCGGCGACGATGACGCTCCTGAACGCCGCCACGTATAACCTGTCGTCCCGGTTGGTCCTCGACGGCGGAGCATACGTCGCTGCATATGGACAATTGCCTCGGGTTACCGTTTTTGCCGGGGTTACTTACTCCGTCGCAAATCTGTACCACTTGCGTCCCTCACAACGCTCTTCAAGGTAACCATCGCTCCGTGTGCCCACTAGTTCGAGCGTGGAGAGCCGGCTGGCACCGGGGATGAGGGAGCCGCTGCGGCAGGGGCGTGTTCTACTGTGGGTTTGGCGAACCGTGAATCATCGATCGGTAGATTGATCTCGATTTTCTCGGCAATCAGTGTCTGCTTGAATTCGGTGCCCGGGCTGCCCTGGTCAATCCGGAACGGGTACTTCAATCCCTGGACATCATGAAAGTCCGAGAAAAAAGACTCCCAGGGAAGGTCCTCTTCTCCATTTTTCCGGATACCCTCCCACTTCAAAAGAAAAAACGAGGAAGCGTCAAAGAAGTAAAAGCGCACATCTCCATTTTTGTTCGTGAGTCTCAAGCGATAGACAGGCTTGTCGTCCAGTTTTTCCTTCCCGGCCAGTTCAATCTGGTTGCCTTTGGCTTTGTAGTCTACCAGCGGCCCGTCAAAGTCCGATTCATCGGAGATGGTCTTGAGGTCTTCGGAAGGCAGCGGTTGAACTTCCTTGTTCCCTATGAAAGGATTGATCATCCAGCCCGTTGATTTGCCATCGTATACACGAATGATTTTTTGCCCTTCAACGGTGATCTCCGTGTGCATCTTCAGCGGACGCTTGAGCTCCACCACAAACGTGCCCGCCATTCCGCGCGAGAAAGACACTTGCCCGCTGACTCGTTCGGTTTGCACGGCTTTAATCTTTTCGACTCCGCCGCGAGCGTCGAGCGCTTTCTGGACGATCTCTTCCGCGGTCTGAGCGGACGCGGCCAGCGGCAAGAGCAAGAGTCCAGCGATGGATAGCAATTTCGTTTTCATTCGTGACCCGTTGCGGGCTTGTCCAGGCTGGGGAGCGCCACATTCATCCTAGAAGTAGAAGCACTTTCGGTCAAATCAGTTGCCACCCGTCACTCGCTTTTAACTATTTCAGTTGTAAAGTTCGTGAAACAATTTTTCCTTAGACTCAATTCCATGTAAATTATGGCTGCGCCAGAGGACACGAAACATGGTCATCTTCGGAGATCAGGGAAGCAGGAACATGAATTCGCGAATCATAAGCGCCGGTTTTCTAGTGATTACTCTTGGGTTTTGCGCAATCGCGCTGTGCCAGCAGGAACCTGCTGGAGAGGGCCGTCCCATCACGCCGGCCGGAGCGCTGGTAATCGATGCTGCCACGCATCTGCCGACCGTCGGAGCCATGCCCATGGCGATGCTGCGCAGTCCGGATTCTCTCGGCCACGGAGGCAAAGGTCGATTTCTCCTGGTAGTCAACAGCGGCTTCGGCGTCCAGTTCAGCGAGGAGACAAATCGCGCCCAGCAATCCATCGCGGTGATCGACCTGAATGCCTCACCTGAACCGCTGGTGATCCAAAATATCTACTTCCCCACGCCGCAAAGCGCAAACGTCGGCCTCGCTTTTTCTCCGGCCGCGAACGTCGGCGGAGCTTTTGATATGTACGTCTCCGGCGGATTTGAAAACAAAGTCTGGATTTTTCGCTTCGATCCCAAAGCCACGCCGCCCGTCCAGCCGGAATCGCACGGCCCGGATACCAAAGTAACGGCACCCTCATTTGAAATCAGCAAGCCAGGCGAAGTTTCGCCGAAAGACTACAACAAAGGAAAGGCCGCTCTCTATCCCACGGGCCTCGCGTTAACATCCGACGGCTCCACGCTGGTCACGGCTAACAACCTGGGCGACAGCTTGACAATCGTCCGCAATCTACGCGGAACCCGAAAAATGGAGAGAGTGGATTTGCACCACGCCGGGAAGTTGAGCGAAAACATTTATCCCTACGGCGTAGCCGTTCTCGGAAGCGGCAAAAATGCGCGCGCCTACGTCTCGTGCTGGAATGATTCCTCGGTCGCGGTTATTCCGCTCGGCGGCAAGAGTGTCGTGCGGAAATACATTCCTGTCGATCGGCATCCAACCGCGATGATTTCGAATGCCGAAGGCACGCGGCTTTTTATCGCGAACTCCAATGCGGACAGCGTCTCTGTGATTGACGCAACGTCGGATCAGGAGATCGAGCGCATCGACGTTCGTCTCGCCGAGGACGCCTTGCCCGGAGCGAGTCCAGAAGGCGTCGCTCTCAGCGATGACGAAAAAACTCTGTACGTTGCGAACGCGCACAGCAATGCCGTTGCGCTGGTCGCGCTTTCCGAAAAAGCCAGTGGCGCAAAAGCAACCGGCAAAACCGCCGAAGGTGCGAAATCGAAAATCCTCGGATTCATCCCGACGGGACAATATCCGTCGGCCATCGCGATCGCGGATGGCAAACTTTTCATCGGCAATGGCAAAGGAACGGGGTTCGAACCATCTTCCATGCGCGTGAGCAATAGCGGATTCACGCCGAATCCTCCCAACGCCGCCTTTCCTCCGAATCCAGAAAAAAACCGCCAGGGTGGCCAGTACAGCGGTTCCATCGTGTCTGGAAACATCAGCATGGTCGCACTGCCCGAATTGCCCGCACTCTCACGCTACACCCAGCAGACTTTGCAGAACGACGGCCTGATGGGATTCGCGCCCGCGAAACTCTTTGCAGGGCCCAGCCCGATCAAGCACGTCATTTACATCATCAAGGAAAATCGCACTTACGATCAGGTCTTTGGGGACGTGAAAACTTCCGGCGACGGACACACTGCCGACGGCGAACCGGCCCTTGCCATTTTCGGAAACGGCGCGGCCGCGCAGCGTCCCGATGGTGCACGCCAAGTCGTTACGCCCAATCATCATGCGCTGGCGCAGCGTTTCGGTCTGTTCGACCGTTTCTTTGTAAATTCTGAAGCCAGCCCCGACGGGCACGCCTGGGCCACCGCCGCGTTCTCCACCGATTACGTCGACAAAGCGTTCCGCTGGAACTATTCCGACCGCGGCCGCACTTACGATTTCGAAGGGTACAACCGGCTTCCCGATTACGAGCCGCCGGGCGATTTGGAACTAGGCAAGTTCCACGGCGACGCGCTCGCCGCATTGACGGATCTTTTGGAAAAACATCTTCCTTATCGCCAGGGATTCACTGATCTCGGCGAACCGAAAACTTTGTATCTCTGGGACGCCGCCGCGCGCGCTGGTTTGACGTATCGCAATTACGGCGAATTCATAACCGTAATTTCTACGAAGGATGTCGAAGCCGCCGGCCAAAAAAAGCACAAGACGTATCCCGATATTTCCAGCGCCGTGCGCGCCATCCCCAATAAAGCCTCGCTCCGGAAGCATCACAGCACGAGCTTTCGCAGTTTCGACGTCACCGCCCCGGACAGCATGACCACGGATTGCTACAAAGCTGCTCTCGATCCAACAGCCTCTTCCGATGCCGCGGTGACTCAGGACAACCCCAATTTGAATTGCCGCGGCAATTCGCGTTTCGGCGAATGGCTCGCTGAATTTCGCGGCTTCGTCACCGAACGTGAAGCGGGCCGCGGCGATCCTATGCCGGCCCTTACCGTGATGCGATTTCCCAACGACCACACCACGGGAATGAAAAATGATTTTCCCACGCCGCAATTCATGGTCGCGGACAACGATTACGCCGTGGGCCGCCTCGTTGAAGCGGTCTCTTCGAGCGCTTACTGGAAAGATACGGCCATCTTCCTCATCGAAGATGACGCGCAAGCCGGCCCGGACCACGTGGACTCGCATCGTTCCGCCGGTCTTGCGATCAGCGCGTACAATCGGCCGGGGGCCCTGATCCACAAATTTCATAACACCGTAAGCATGATTCGCACCATCGAGTTGCTACTGGGAATCGCGCCCATGAACCAGCTCGATGCTTCGGCGATCCCGATGGATATTTTCCAGGAGACGCCGGATCTGACGCCGTACAAAGCGGTGTTGCCGACCATCGCCGCGGACAACTTGATCACCCACAAGCCGAAAGACAAAGCGGCCGCCGAGTGGATGAAAAAATCCAACCGGCAAGACTTTGCGCACGCGGATATGGCCGACCCGCAAGTGTTGAACGCGGTGATCTGGTTCGCGTGCACGGGAAACGGATCAAACGTTCCGCAAGCGGCGCAGCTTCCCGCGTATCAAGCGATGCGTCTCGGAATCGCCAAGCTCGATGACGACGAAAAAGGCGCCAAAAAAGACGATGACGATTGACCGGTTATTTCGGCGGCTTGGCCCAGACGATGTCGTACGTGCGGTCGAACGTCACAAACATCAGGCAAGTATCCTTTGATTTGCAGGTGAACCAGTGCATAGCTTTGCTGGGCATCATGGCAAAGCCGCCGGGACCAAGCGTCGCTTCCGCCATGCCGTCCATCCCGGTGAGCACGTCGCCCCGGACCACCATCAATTGTTCTTC
This sequence comes from Acidobacteriota bacterium, assembly GCA_003225315.1. Classification (GTDB taxonomy): domain Bacteria; phylum Acidobacteriota; class Terriglobia; order Acidiferrales; family UBA7541; genus Acidiferrum. Next base: position 7,832 of record QHZD01000057.1, on the reverse strand, counting down.
CGCGGTGTGATAGTGCGCGGGAACCACGCATCCGGAAGGAGCTTCGAGAAGGAAAGCGGAAGCACCTTTGTCTGGATCGCCGTTCTCGCGGGCGACTTTGAGGCACGCGGGTTCGCCGTCGAAAACGAGATTGGCACTCGCAAGCGGCGTGACCATACCGTGCGGAGAAATTTGGCCCTGTCCCTGCGATGATGCGCTCACGGCTACGAACAGGATCACCAACGGCGCAAAGCTGAGAAGCATTTTCGTCGTTGTTCCAGAAGTGGCGTTCATTTTTTTCATGACGGGCCTCAGCGGAAAAGCAGCGACGAAAACTCCGTTAAGTTGCGGCGCCAGACCATCCAGGTGTGCATGCCGGGAGTTTCAATGTCTGCGTGCTTGACATTCTTGGACGCCAGCCACGCGCGGAACTTACGGTTGATATCAATCAAACGGTCTTCCGTGCCGCACGCAATCCACAACAAGTGCAGTTGCTCGGTAGCCTTGGGGTCCACCGCGGGAAATTCCTTGTCAAACTCTTCGGTGATTCCTCCGGAGCTGAACGCGCCAATCCAGCCAAACCTGTCCAAAGTATTCAAGCCGGTCAGCAAAGATTCGGAGCCGCCCATGGAAAGGCCGGCGATGGCGCGGGAGTTGCGGTCCTTGTTCACGAGATAAGCGGCTTCGACGCGCGGAATCACTTCCGTGAGCAAGGCCTCGCGGAACTTATCGAAGTTGCGATCCGTCAGCGAGCGATCGCGGAATGCTCCAAAGCCCGCTTTTAGAACTTCCGGCGCGCCGTAACCCAACGGCATGACCACCAGCATGGGTTTCGCTTTGCCCTGCGCAATCAGGTTGTCGAGAATTACGTTGGCACGGCCCACGGCCGACCAGGCGCTCGCGTCGTCGCTGAATCCGTGCAGCAGATAGAGGACGGGATACGTTTGCTTTGCGCGCGGGTCGTAACCGGGCGGGGTGTAAACGAAAAAGTCGCGGTCGTCGCCCACCACTCCGGACTTGTAGAAATGATGATGAATCTCGCCGTGCGGCACCGCACCAAGCTCCCAGGAGAGTGACGACGGCCCGGGAACGTGCAACTCGCTCGCCCTGCCGAGGAAGTTGGGCTTGATCACGTGATTGGAAGGATCAAACATGTTCACGCCATCGGCGATGAACGAGTAGCCGTAATAATCAGGAGCAAGCGGCTCGGTGGTCACACTCCAGACGCCCTGATCGTCTTTCTGCATCGGCAGTGGCTTGGGATTGCCTTCGATGGAAACGGAAACTTCTTTGTCGTTCGGAGCACGGAAGCGAAACGTGACGGTTCGATCGGCGTGAACGTCGGGAGAAACCAACGGCGGAGGTGGCGTCTGCGCCGGAGCTGCAGCGGGCGTGAAGGCTCCAAGCAGGATAGCTATAAGCAGCAAGGCAAGCACAGAGTGTGTTCGTTTCATGGTTCCCTCATGACCCCCAATTGCGGCGCTTTCTCATAGATGCCTCCACTTCCAAGCGCCTGCGCCGAGGGATGATACAACAGACAGCGCTTTGTCGCGTGATGGTTCCGAAGGGGAAGAGGCGCCCGGGGGTCTCGGATCTGTGGCAAGGATAAGGACTTGCGGGAGGGCGTTTTCGGATCTGTGGCAATGACTGGACTTAGCAGAGGTTTTTGCGGAAGTTTGGCAGATACAGGTGTTAGAGATTTGGGGGTTGAAACAGAAAAGGCAGGCGGTACCCCCTCCCCCCTATGGTTTTTGTAAAGATGTGATGCGACAGGGTTTAAGTGGTGGGGGTCGGCAAAAGATATGAGAGGAAAGGAGTTAGAGGAGAGTGGGTTCGGGGAACAGGGGATCGGTGAAAATGGAAGGCTGCGGCGAGGGTGGCGTCCGACTACCAAAGGGCATGTTACCATCCATAGAAGCACTGTACTTGTCAAGAAAAAGTTTAGGTGAATTTGGAAGTAATTGGAAGGGCAGGGGTTAGGGGCGAGAAGGGAGAATAGAAACTAGAAGGCAGAAAACGTTGCGCTACCCGCCTTCCACGGGGAATCAGGAGGAGTTTGATTCGTCGCCTGTCTGGGTGGACGCATTGGGCGGGCTCTGTTTGATTTTTTGCTGTAGATCTTTTTTTGCTCGCGTAAGGAAGTACCCATCACAGTATGCCTTCATTTTGATTGCGTCTTCCAGCGTCACGGACCTTGGGTCTGTTGTTTTGTCGGTCGCGAGTTGGAGCGTTAGTTTCATGGCAGCCGAGAATTCAGAGCCATGCTGAAACTCCTCAAAGGCTTTCTCGATGGCCGTAGCGAACGTTGTTGGTTGACCGTCCCAGTCTCCGTACGCTGCCATCCCTTCTTTGAATGCTCCATAGAACTGTCGCACGATCGGGAGCTCACACTGGCCGAATAAGTCGTTCTTCGCAATCAGAGCCAGCCCTTGAAAATATCGGTCATATGCGCCACGGTGACTCATCATCACGCTAAGCAGGTGGGCGAACATCGATCCGACGTTCGATAGGTCACGGTCATTCAGTGCCTGATTTCCCCATGAGACTACCAGTTGAGGGTTTCTTTCTGCGACCACGGCAGTATTGCTTTCTAGGTCGAACAGTTCTTCGTAGTACTTCGAGACGAATGTTGGCGTGTACCACCAAAAATAGCCGAGGCTTCCAATGTTGAGTGCAATGGTAAAGGTCCAGGACATTTGCATACCTGCGGCCCATAGACCCTGAATAAGGATTTTCTTGGGCAGGACGAACTGTACTAGAAGCTCTTTGCGATCGGTCTTCGTAGGGAAAAGCTTTATGTGGTGTACCCCTCGGTTCCAGGCTGCAAGTGGCTTTGGTCGAATTGAGTGTGACCAGGACATGAGTCTAATCTTCATCTGCCATTTTGGTTCGTTGCCTTGTGCGTCTCCTGGGTCGACGCGTAGCAGTTCTTCCTGCAGGAGCTTCTGGCTGGTTGCGTTCATCTCGTCGACTTGGTCACGGAGCCATGTCATCCATCTGTTCGAGTCTCCGCCGAACTCAGTGAGTTTGTCTAAGCTGCTCCGAGCGAAAACCAGCATCTTTAGTTGCGGATCATCAACCGCGCGGTAGAACCATTCGAGAACCTGCCGCGCAGGGCCGTCCAGCTCGCGAAACTTTGTCAGCTTCTGGATGTTTAGTCTTGCGTCGGTTAGCGATATTAGTGCTTCTAGGTCCTGATCTGAGACCTCGTATTGAGGTATTGGACTAGCAGGGTCTACGTAGAGGCTAGCCAAGCGCAACTCGTGAATCCTTTTCGAAAGGGATTGGACTTCGCGAAACTGATCAGCCGTGATCTGGCCGGCTTCAAGGCTGGGCGCCCACAGTGCCCAAAATAGCTTCCGCTCGTGGTCCTCGGTCAACTTGATCGAGTCCGGATCATCGTCCTCGCCGCCTCCCTTACTGCTCGTCGGATTAACGGCGCTGACCACGATCATCGTTATTTTGCCAATTTCCTCAAGCGCAAGTGCGGCCAAGTGATAGCCGATGTGGTTCTGGCCAGGTTTTCGCACGTCCTTGGCCGCATTTAGAAGATGTTCCGCATTCGAGAGGCAAGCCTGGATAACGGGGTTGATTTTATCGATCTCAGCCACAGCGGAATTGTGAGTGTTTTGTTTTCACCTGGCAAGGGGCAGACTCGCCTCAACGGCTCAGCTCTTGGAAAGCGAACCGCCTCTACAAGGGACTCTAATCAGGCGAGTTGCTAGTAGAGGCCGGTCACGTTTCGTTGCGGCGCGTGGCGGCGATATGGCGTTGCAGTGAATCAAAGTAGCGCTGCCATTTCTCTCGCACCTGCTCTTCGCTCTGGCCCAAATCGTAGGCTGGAGAAACGACCGGCACAGCTTCGTCGATCTTGACGAGTACAAATGACCTAATCTTGATGCGGCTTTCGTCGAGATTGCGCTCCGTGCGATAGAAATCCAGGATTCGTTCGAACAGGCTCCCTCCGTGAGAGCGGAGGCGACGCCCTTGAAGCGGTAGCCCTTGCGCACCATGGGATCGACCAAATTGATCTCCGTCGACGGATTACGCCTCAGATTGGAGACCTTCGAGGGGGAGCGGATATCAGCAAAGACGATGTGATCGTCGTCCCATACAGCGGTCGTGCCCTTGGGCGATAAGTTGGGAGTACCGTCCGGACAAACCGTTGCGACGAAGCCGAGCCGCTGCTCAGGGACCACGCGCTTCATGTCTTCGGTCAAGATTCCCACTGCGGCCTCGAAAAGGAATGATTGGTGTGGCGAGTATTGTATAGCGTTAGATGAGGTGTCGCACGCTTGGAACCTGCCTCAAACTGGCGGACTGAAGTCCGCCGCTACGAATACAAAAGCACGGGAAAGACGAAGAGAGATTTCTCTCTCCGCAAGCCGACCCTTTCGCAGGAACGAAAGGGGAAGAAAAGGAGTCGGCCTGCTTCGGTCGAAATGACGAGATGTGGTTAGGCGGCGGTGACGAAGGAGCCATCGGGGACGACGTAGCCGTAGGCCATGCGGGCGGTGTTGAAGGCGAAGCCAGGATTGCCGTGGCGGTCGAGCAGGATGAGTCCGCCGGTGGCGTGCGTGCGTTTGGCAAAAAGATGGATGGCTTCGCGGGCGGCGAGGTCAGCCGTGGACGTTCCGCAGGAAATGCTCGGAGGCGTGTCCACGCACGTTGCAGGACGGCGAAGGAGATCGACGGTGGATTTGGCGAGAACCACTTTCATGATGGCTTCACCGTAGCCGGTGCAGGAAACGCCGCCGGCTTCGGAGTCCGCGTAGCAGCCGCAACCGATGAGCGGCGAATCGCCGACGCGGCCGGGAAGTTTGCAGCAGGTTCCACCGGTGGAAGTGGCGGCGAAGAGGCTCCCGTTGGCATCGATGGCAACGGCGCCGACGGTTCCTTGTTCGTGGCCGCGGTGATGCTCGGCAGCGTGCTTGTCGGATTTACATTTCATCCAGGCGTCGCGCTCGGCTTCGCTGACCAGTTCTTCCGGCTTGCACAGCTTGATGCCGTGCTGCTTTGCGAAGCGTTCCGCGCCTTCCGCAACGAGCATCATGTGCGGGCAGTTTTCCAGAATCTTGCGCGCGAGCTGAATGGGATTTTTGACGCGCTGCAAAGTAGCGGCAGCGCCGGCGCGCAACGTAGCCCCATTCATGACGATGGCGTCACATTCGACGTGGCCGTCAAGATTGAGGTGCGAGCCGTAACCAGCGTCGAAGACGGGATCGTCTTCGAGGACCATGACGGCGGCTTCGATGGCGTCGAGCGCGGAGCCGCCGCGCGAAAGAATGGACCAGCCGGCGGCAAGAGCGCGGTGGCAGCCGGACTTGCAGGCATCAACGGCTTCGTCAGGAATATTCCACGCGCCGCCGTGAACGATGAGAGACGGTTTCATCAGAAAAGCATCGCAGAGAAAAAGGAAAATGGAAAATAGAAATTCGAAAAGCGAAATTTAGAAGTGGAGATCGCGCAAGAAAAAACAGATTCAACACAGAGGACACTGAGAGAAGAGCACAGAGTTCACAGAGAAGAAAAGGCTTCAGACAAAGAAGTCGAGGACGAAGAGGAGCAAGCCAAGGAAGAGAAGGACGGCGGGGCCGTTGATGCGGCTGCGCGAAAAGTGCGTGATGGAGCGCACGAAGGAAACGGGAATGGCTTTGAAGCGCGATTCTTCGCGGAGGGCATAGAACGGACCGGCCGGGGTGTAGCGCGAAAAGTTGCGGCGGAAAAAGGAAAGCTCGTCGTGGAACCACACGGAGAATTCGCCGCGGTTGCGCCACATCCGCGTGGCGCCAGCCAGGAATACAAGATAGCCGAGAACGGTCAGAAGCCCGAGCCCCGGGCCTGCTCCCCAATTCATAAATCCTCACAGGCGGCCCACATGGTTTCGCGCAGTTGGACGCCCGGAACGGCCAGAAGGTTTATTCGCCGTCGTGGATGGTGACGAGGCGGACGACTTCAAATTCCTTTTTGCCCGCGGGAGTGGCGACTTCGATTTCGTCGCCGACCTTGCGGTTGAGCAGGGCCTTGCCGATAGGCGAAGTGGTGGAGATGAGGCCCTTCTCGGCGTCGACTTCCTCACTGCTGACGAGCGTGTATTCGATTTTTGCGTCGCGCTGCACGTCGAGCACAGTGAGCCGCGAGCCATATCCCGAGCGATCCTTGGGGATATTGGTGAGGTTCAGCATGCTCAGATCGCCCATGCGCTTCTTGAGATGAGTGATCTTGAGGTTGACGAAGCTCTGGCGCTCCTTGGCGAACTTGTACTCGGCGTTTTCGGAGAGGTCGCCGTGGGCGCGCGCGACGGCGATTTCCTTGGGAAGCTCGACGCTAAGCTCGTGCGAGAGCTGGTCGATTTCGTCCTGGAGCTTTTTCTTGATCTTGGCTAGTGGGTCGGACATGGCAGTCGGTTGTCTGTTCGCTAAAAAAGTCCGCGGAGTCCGTGAGCGACGGATGGCCGCCCCGACCCCGCTTAAGTAGACATTATAGATGCGAGGGAATTGAAGTCACAAGGGGGAGCGCAAGAATTGGCAGGAGAGGGGTGGACGGAGGTTATTGGACTTTGACTTCGAGGCTCTGGGTTTTGGTATTGCCGGCGGCGTCGGCGATGGTCAGCGTGTAAGTGGTTGTTTTGGCTGGAGTTACGTCGACGCAGCGGGAATAGGAGGGCCAGACGGGATTGGACTGCGGCTCGAGCTTGACGGTCTTGGCGTTGGCCACGCCGTAGCACAGCTCGACGGGTTCGCCGCGGTGAGCCACTCCGGGGACGGCGTAGAAATTCTGGATGGCGAGATCCTTGCCGCCGAAGTGTTCCAAGGCGAGGCGATCCTGCTCCCTTTGTTGCCGAGTTTGCTCTTCCCTGGCGTGCCTTTCGATGTCGCGATTTTCCTTCCAGCGTGAAACGAGGATGAGGCAAACCACCAGGGCGGCGATGCCAAGAACGGCCCAGGAATAAAGAAGGGGATTCTTGAAGGCAGACTTTTTTTGCGGATCTGGTTCAGCCAGCATGCACGCTCCAATCGAGTGTAAGGGTTCCATAGAAAATACCGCGGAAGGGTGTCCGGAGGAAAGCAGGCAGCGCGATTCACGGATGGACAGCGTTGACCATTTCCCGCCAAGTGACGAGCTTGATGTTTTGCTCCAGGAGCAACTGGTGGAATTCCTGACTGGTGAAAAAATCGAAATCGCGCTGACGCCAGGCGGCGCCCCAAGTGTCGCGCTCGCGCGTGGCCGCTTTCATTTCGTCATCGGCGAAAGCGAGATGGATGACGAATTCGGTGACTCCGGGTTGAAGATTTTTTAGCGCGGTCTTGTAAAACTCCGCCCATTTTTCCGGGAGAACGGCCGGCGCGATGGTAACGGTATGATCGATGACGACATCAGCGGGAGTTAAGCTGGGTTCCAGATAGGGCTGCTCCTTGAACCAGTCCCGGGTGACAAAAAACGGGAGCTTGTACGCATGAGCCACGCGAAGAAATACTTCGAAAAGTTCCTTGCCACTGCTGATGAGGCGGTATTGATGAGAATCAAGATGAGTGGGGCGAACGCCCATCGCATAGGCGCGGTCAATTTGCGCGCGAAGCTCCAGTTCGACTTCCTGGGGATTTATTTTTGTGGACGGCGTCCAGTCGCGATGAAAATAACCGTTTTCGTCGACCAGGCTGGGAACTTTGTCCTTTGAAGCGACGGGGGCCCAGCGATAGTAGACGCGCTCGCTGGTCAGAGTAAGGTGAAGGCCGAAATCGCTGGCAGGATGAGATTTGGCGTAGTCGGCAATTTCTGGAAACCACGGGCACGGGACCATGATGCTGGCAGAGTTGACGGCTCCGGTGTCGAGAGCTTTGATCGTTGCGGCG
>QHZD01000056.1 GCA_003225315.1 Acidobacteriota bacterium | reverse complement strand
AGATTGGAGCGTGGAAGGAGGAGTACAACGAAGAGCGGCCGCACAGTAGTTTGGGCTATTTGGCGCCGCGGGAGTTTGCGCGACGAGTTGCGGCGCTGCGGTCGCCTACGGCTCCCTGCGCGCCGCAACTCGCAGGACTGGTAGAGGCAGAAGTCATGAGTTCAGAAGATTTTGGTGTCGTATGATTCCGTGCGCGGAGCTAGGGGGCAGCTCACCGAAAAACATAGTTCGACTGGTAGTAACAGGGATAGTAGGCGTAGATGGGCCCTTGGCCAGGGTTGTACCCTGTCAAAACGGCGACGTCTTGCTCCCATCCATCGGATCTCAACGATGGGATTGAATTGCTCCAACCGCCTTGGGCGAAATAGTCGTCGTTTGACACCCAGGTTACGGTCCCATAGCTAGGGTAATAACCAGGTCGCAGGTGATGGACGCTGTTGGAGTCGTAGCCGAATGAGAAAGGAATGCTGATGCCGCGACCTTTAGGCATGGGGACTTGAATGCGCAGGCTGACGGAGCCATTCGCGGGGTTCACCGTTTCCGAGAGCAAATGAATGTAGTCGTGGCCGACGCCGGGAATCGGCGTGGACGTGGTGTTATCCACGTTTGTGACTTGGGCGAGAGCGAGGGGCGCAAAGGTTAAGACGGCACAGAGAGCGATCAGGGTCTGAGCCGACAAGGAGCAGCGGCGCGCATGGGGCCTCCGAGTTGCGGTCCACGTACCAAACGAGCGCGAGTAGGAGCGTGGAGGCTGAAATTTGCCGGCGGGAGGGGGCCGACGCGCGCGAAAATACAGTAATTGCATGTAAGGCGTCTATCAGGCGAACACCTGAAAAACGAGATAGATAATCTACCGAGGAAGTACTAGGAGAGTACTAGGGGAAGGGAATGCAAACTAGAAGTTAGAAAGCAGAAACTAGAAATGGGGGAGAAGAAAGAGAAGAGAGAGAAGAGAGAGAAGAGAGAGAAGAGAGATTTCTCCTCGCAAGAACCGCTCGGAGAGGAAGAGGTCTCCCGTTGGTCGATCCCGTAACCCCATCCGGGATGCAAAAGACGCAAATCACGGGCGGGGTGGAATGACAGGCGGGCGAAGGGAATGGCACGGCGGGGAAAGGAGTTGAAGAAAGAGGGCGCAATATATTGCGCCCCTACAATGGAATGAAGAGGACGCTGGGGGGAGGACGAGAGAGAGTTAAGCAACGATTGGGCACACCGGTACGGCTGGGGCGTTGACTCCAAAGCACCTAGCTCGCAAAATGCAAAGACAGGGGATTTCGAGCGAAAGACCCCTGAAAACCGGTATGGCACAGGAATCCAGCGTCGTGGAACAAGCAATCGTACGAGCGCTTCGCGACAATCTTGAGAGCATCAAGCGAACGGCAGATGAGCTGCATCATGCCGTGAACGATGTGGTCTCCGCGTGCGCGAGCAACAAGCCTACCAACGCCCTGCCGTCGCTGCTTCGCGCACAGACTTCCGCAGCTTCGCTTGCCGCTACTTTGGAAGTGCTATCGAGATTCGTGGCTGTGTCCATGCAGACGGGCCCGCGGTCGCCGATCGAAGCGCAGCTCAGCGATTTGGTCGGCAAAGTTGCTCCTGAGCCGCCTGCCGCGCCACAACGACCTGCGCCTTCGCAGCCAGTTCCGAAAGCGGCGCATACTCCGCCCGCGCGCCAGGCTCCTCCGAGGCCTGCGCCTGTGGTTGAAGAATCCGTAGCCGAACTTGAGTTGAGTGCCGAAGCAGAAGAACTCGAACTGATCGAGCCCGGGGCTGCTGCCGATGGATCTGGATTCGGCGAGGAATTTGACATCAACCGCCTGTCGCCCGAAGAACAGGAATTGCACCGGCGCGCGAATCGCGTCGCAAAAGTTTCGATGCAGGACATAAAGATGCTCCGACCGGAGCAGGTGCGCTTAGGCCGCCAAAACCGAGACCTCTGCATACGATTGAAAGACGACATTGAAAAAGCTCATCGAGAATACGACCGCCGCTTCAAACCAATCATGGATCACCCAGTCGATTACTTTTATCGCTGGTTGGTGGAAATCCTCGCCGAAGGGGACACCCACGCCCTCGGCGACTACCCATACGCCTCGCCCGCAAGACATCACTAATCGGACGCGGAGTGCGCACTTTTTTAGCGATTCCGCGAATGGCGTATTATTCTGTTTCTCTATGTCACGTTCGCTTGTCGCGTTGCTGCTCGTTTTTGCGTTGTCGTTCGGCGGGGTGATTGACGCCGTCGCGCAGACGTCCAAACATCAGCGCAAATCGAAAAAACCGAAGTCGCCGCCTTGCCGAACGGGATGCAAGCCGGAGACGTCCGAGCCTCAAGTCGCGGCGGATACGCCGGAAGACGAAGCCGCGCAAAAGGAACTGTCCGAGCTCGCGCGCGAGCTGCACAACGCCGTGCCCGGCGCTTACGAAAAACTTTCAGCGTTTGCCGCCAAGAACAACGCGAACGTCTGGGGCGCGCGTGCCGTGCTGGCGCTTGGTTATGACGAATACATGAAGAACCGTTCGGGGCAGGCCGTCGGCCTGTTTGTCAAGGCGCAGAGCGATACGCTGCTTCGCGAATACGCGCTGTATTGGACGGCGCAGGCACAGCGTGCGTTGGGGCGCAACGCGGACGCTTATAAGGCTTTGCAAACCGTTTTGCACGACTACCCCACTACCGCCATGCGCGAGCAAGTGCTGGAAGCTTTCGCGCCGACAGCAGTTCTGCTCGGACACCCGCAGGAAGCCATCGACGCGCTCGAAGGTTATTCCGCCACGGGATCAAAGCCCACACTGCTTTTCGATCGCGCCCATGCCTATCAGGCTGCGCATCAGCTTGCGCGAGCCGCGAAGGATTATCAGACGGTCTTCTACAAATACCCCTTGGCTGATGAAGCCAAACCCGCCGGTTCCGCCCTGTCGCAAGTGATGCACGCCCTCGGGAAAGAATACTTTTATCCGGGCGTGGAAATACAGCAGCAACGCGCTCAGGCTTTTTACGACGCGCACAAATGGAAGGAAGCGCGCGGTGAATTTGAAAAGCTACTCACCATGCTCAAGGACCCCGCGAATCCCGTGCGCCAGCGCGCGCAGCTTCGCGTCGCGGAATGCCGCGTGCAATTGAAAGGCTCACCCGCGCTGATTGCCGCCGTACAGACGCCGGACATTGAAGTGGACGCCGAGCGGCTCTACGCCCTTTCCCAGGCTTACCGGACAGCGAAAAAGGAAGCGGAGATGTTTAACGCGCTGAACGCGCTGGCGCAGAGCTATCCGGTGAGCAAATGGAATGAAGATGGCCTGATGGCGGCAGGGAATTACCATTGGGTGGAGCTTGAACGCGAGAAAGCCGCCGAGGCTTATCAGCGCGTATTGGATTCTTTCCCGAACGGGAAATATGCCTTCAACTGCGAATGGCGCATCGCCTGGGTCGCGTATCTGGATCACCACTCCGATGCCGACGACCGGCTTACAAATTTTTTGCTGAAGTATCCCGTGTCGTCCAATTCTGTCGACGCTTTGTATTGGCTGGGACGCAATGCCGAGCGCAGCGAAAATGCCGCGAGGGCGCGCAGCCTTTACAGCAAAGCCGCGGAGCGATTCCCACAAACATATTTTGGAAATGCCGCAGCTGCCCGTCTCGCTAAACTTGGCCCCGGTGAAGAAAATGCTCCGGAGTTTTTCGAGAAAATTCCACCGCCCCCATCGCTTCGTTCGTTTGATGAGCCGATCCCGGTTGCAGCACAGGAGCGTTGGGAGCGGGCGCAGGCGCTTCGCGCCATCGCTTTCGATTCCTCCGCCGAACAAGAGTTGAAGAACGCGTATTTCGCCACGTCCTCGCCGCGCTTTTTGCTGGAAGCCGCACAGGCAGCGTTCGATCAGGGTCACTATGGCGCCGGCATGGCATATGCGCGGGTCATCGTGCCGAACTTCGATTCCCGGAAAATCAGCGAAGTGCCCGTTGCCGCATGGAAGGCGCTTTATCCGATGCCCTATGAAGCTGCTTTGCGGCGCGAGGCGGCCAAAAATGATTTTGATCCCATGTTTGCGGCGGGTCTTATTCGCCAGGAATCTACGTTTCAAGCGGACGCCGTCTCCCCCAAGAACGCCATCGGCTTGATGCAGGTTCTTCCGAAAACGGGGAAGCTCCTCGCCAGGCAGCTCAAGGTCCGCTACACGAAGAACAAACTTTTCGAGCCGGACTTCAACATTGAAGTCGGCATGGCCTACATCGCAAACCTGGTGCGCGAAACGGGAGCGTTCGAGTACGCGGCCGCTGCTTATAACGCGGGCGAAGACCGCATCGCCGCCTGGAAGTCAGAGCGCAACTACGAAGAGATTCCCGAACTCGTCGAGTCCATTCCTTTCACGGAAACCCGCGAATATGTGCAGGTCGTCTTGCGCAACACGGAAGTCTACCGCATGATTTACGGGCAGCCGAGCGTGTCCACTCAGGTTGCTACCGGCCACGCGCGCTGACGAATTATCCGGTTACAATAATATTTGCGTGAACAGGAGCAGTCTGCTTCGGCAGACTGCTCCTTGCGATACGATTTTATTTTTCTGAGAAGGTGCAATGACCGCTCCCGATCTTTCCATGGCGCAAATCTCGCGGCGGATGCTTTCGGCGAAGGCCGAACAATTCACCGAATCCGTCATTCGCGAAATGACGCGACTGGCATTGAAGCACCGCGCCGTCAATCTGTCGCAGGGATTTCCGGATTTTGCCGCGCCCGAGGAAATCAAGGAAGCCGCGCGCAAAGCCATCGCTGACGACATCAATCAATATGCCATCACCTGGGGCGCAAAGCCACTGCGCGACGCCATCGTCGAAAAATTTGAGCGCACCCAGGGCGTTAAGTATGACCCCGAGCGCGAAATCACCATTTGCTGCGGGTCGACCGAAGCGATGATGTCGGCCATGATGGCGATTATTAATCCTGGCGACGAAGTCGTGGTATTCGAGCCATTTTACGAAAATTATGGACCTGATGCGATTTTGAGCGGGGCCACGCCACGCTTCGTCAAGCTGCGCACTCCCGATTGGTCGTTCGACGAAAAGGAACTTTCGGCCGCGTTTGGCCCGCACACCAAGGCGATCATTTTGAACACGCCGAATAATCCCACCGGCAAGGTTTTCACGCGAGCCGAGCTCGAATTCATCCGCGACCTGTGCGTGCGGTGGAACGCTTACTGCATCACCGACGAAATCTACGAACACATCTTGTACGACGGCGCGGAACACATTTCCATGGCGCGCATCGATGGCATGCGCGACCGCACCATCGTCATCAATGGCTTGTCGAAAACGTACAGCGTTACGGGATGGCGCGTGGGCTGGGTGCTGGCGCCGCCGGAGCCAACGCAACCGATTCGCAAAGTGCACGATTTTCTGACCGTAGGCGCTGCTGCCCCGCTGCAACAAGCAGGCGCGAGCGCGCTGCACTTTCCAAAGAGCTACTACGACAAGCTCGCCATTTCTTACACGGCCAAGCGCGAACGGCTGCTGAAAATTCTGGAGCGCGCGGGCTTCACCGTGTTTAAGCCGCGCGGGGCGTACTACATCATGACGGATATTTCTCGCTTCGCTGATCCTGATCCCGTTCGTTTCCAGGCCGACACGAAGGACGTGCGCTTCGCCAAGTATCTCGTCGAAACCATCGGAGTCGCCGTCGTACCTGGCTCCAGTTTTTACAACAATGCGCTGGACGGCGCTTCGCAGGTGCGCTTCACTTTTTGCAAGAAGGAAGAGACCCTAGCAGCCGCCGAAGTACGGCTTTCCAAGTTGAAGCCGTAGTTTAGCGCCCGTTGAAAATCCCGGGATAAACGTTTGCGCGTTAGAGCAACGTAAATCGCAGGACAAACAAGATCGCGATATTTATTGTCGATGTGACTGCGGTTTGTCGATACTTCTCAGCGAAATAGAAGAGAGTCCCCACTAGCGCAAGAATAGCCGTCACCACCGCGCCGATAATGAACGGCTCGATGTGGATGACCGAAAACTTTTCGACAACGAAATACTTCAAGCGAAAGTATTCTCCCAGGCATCGGATCAACGCGGCGAACTGAATCACGATTCCAATTTGCGCCATCTTGCGGGAGCGGTCGAGCATGCGTGGCAGTGTAGAACGCCTCTGCCGGATGGTCGAGCCTCAATCCGATTACTTACGCAAGGCTCAACCAAACGGTTTTCCTGTGCTAGAATGGCCGCCGTCCAGACAATCGCGGGAGTCCCATGGCCAATCGACTTCAATTGATTCCAGAAAGCACTCGCATGGAAACCAACGGCGAGGGCGCTGCATTTGACATCTCGGCGAGCGCTTCGCGCACGTTTCTGTGCCGCCTAACGGTCACGGATCAGATCGAACAAGAATCGCTCGATGTCTCGATTTGGGGTTCGCCAAACGGTGAGACTTGGACGAAGAAACCGCTCCTCAGGCTGCCGCAGCAATTCTACCGCGGGACGACCAAACTGATCCTCGATCTCTCACTGCGTCCTGAAACGAAATTCATTCGAGCCGGTTGGGAGCTGAACCGCTGGGGCCGGGTCGCCCCTACTCCCATGTTTGTGGCGGGTTTGGAGCTCGAGGAGATTCCGCCCATGTCCCGGGAGACTCCCACAGCCCGAATTGCGCTTGCCACAAAATGAGTCGTAGCGCTGTAGTCTTCGCCCTAAATGGCGATTCTGCCCACGTTATTTTGAGAACTACTCTCTGGTTTCTAAATTTTAGGTAAACTGTGTGGTTTCAAGCGATTCAGGGCATTTAGGGGTAGGAGACTGACGGTCGGTTGCCCTGTGGTGGTTAGTCCCCTACCCCGCGAGTGGTCTTGCTTGTATAGACGAGGTGAGGGCTCAAATAGTTTCCTGACTTGAGTAAATAATCTGTGGTCTTTCCGGGAACTATTCACCGACAGGCACGGAATCCATGTATCTGGCGACCGCGGCTTTCCATCTAAACTTTTCAGTAATCGCTGCTTGCAACGCCTGCGCCGCCGCAGGCTCGCCATGGGTCAGATAGGTCTGCCTGGGAGGCGCAGGGAGCGCCGTCAGCCAGCGCAGCAATTCGCTCTTTCCGGCGTGGGCGGAGAATTGTCCCATCTCGACAATCTCCGCCCCCACCGGTACGTCCTGCCCGTAGATCTTCAGCGATTTCGCGCCTTCTTGCAGGGCGCGTCCGCGCGTGCCTTCAGCCTGGAATCCCGCCAGGATGACGGCGTTGCGTGCATCGGGCAGCCGCTGGACGAGGTGATGCAACACGCGTCCGCCGCTGATCATCCCGCTCGCTGAGATAATGATGCAAGGTTTCTTGACGTCATTGATCGCCTTGGACTCCTCCACTGACCTTGTCAGGTGGAATTCATGAACGTTCAAGGGATCGCCCTTGCCGTCGCTTCCTTCCTCCCGCGTGAACTCCAGGTCGTGGTCTTCCTTGTGCTTTACGTACAAATCCGTTGCGCTGAGCGCCATAGGGCTGTCTACGTAGACCGGCAGGCGCGGGATTCTTTGCTGGTCCTCCAACTGTCGCAGGTAGTACATGAACGTCTGGGTTCGCCCTATGGCGAAGGAAGGAATCACGATTGACCCGCCGCGCTTTGCCACGCGATTGACGATTTGCGCCAGCAATTCCGCGGGATCGCCTTCGGGATGCTCGCGGTCACCGTATGTTGATTCACAAATCAGCACATCTGCGGTTGATGGCGGCGTGGCTGGATCTTTCAAGATCGCCTGGTCGTATCGCCCGATATCGCCGGAGAAGACCACGACAGTCTTCTTGCCGCCTTCGGTGATCGTCAGTTCCAAGCTGGAAGATCCCAGGATGTGCCCGGCGTCGTAAGACGTAACGCGAAATTCCGGACTGATATCGAAGCTGCCGCTGCGTGGCATCGTCTTGATCAACTTTAATGTGGGATCAACGTCCTCGGACGTGTATAACGGCTCCGGATTGGCGTGACGGCTGTCCTTATGAATGCGGGCGTGCAGCGTATCTTCCTGCTGAAGGTGAGCGGAGTCCTTCAGCAGGATGGTCGTGAGTTCAATCGTTGCTGGATTTGCGAAGATCGCTCCGCGATAGCCCGATTTCGCCAGCACCGGCAGCCATCCAGTGTGGTCCAGGTGCGCGTGAGTGAGAACGAGATAGTCGATCGTCTTCGGGTCAACCGGCAGGGGCTTGTAGTTGCGGTCCTGGAGTTCCTGCGAACCCTGAAAAATTCCGCAATCTACTAGCAGCTGCTTGCCGGCTGCTTCGACCAGATACTTCGAACCTGTAACGCATCCCGCCGCTCCAAGAAAAGTAAGTTTTGCCATAGGCTCGTATTCTAAACGAACATCATGCATACACAACTCGGTTCGGGCGGTAGAATCGAAGCAGTGCACCTGAAACAGCAACCGATCGTTATGCGGCTAATCGCACTTTTGTTGGTAAGCGTTTTTTCCCTTGCAGCGCCCTCTGTCTCGCGAGCCTCCTTCCGAGTGGTGCATGTTTTTGTCGCTCTCGCCGACAATCAACATCAGGGGATCATTCCTGTCCCGCCGGCTCTCGGGAATGGGCAGGATCCTCAGCGCAATCTGTATTGGGGCGCAGCTTACGGCGTTAAGACGTACTTCAAGGCCAGCGAGGATTGGAAACTTGTCTGGTCAGGCCGCGGCTCGAAAAATGCAATTCTGGAGCGATGCGTTTTCAAGAACATCAAGAACGATGTGTATCTCGTGGCTGATGCTTACGAAGGCAGTCAAATCAAACTGGCCTTGACGGATTTTCTCTCCGCCGCTGCGGGAATGGCCAAGGAAAATGTTTCATTCAAGATGGGCTTGGAGGAAGTCTCCTTCGCCGTAGCGGGCGATGCGGATGTGATTGTTTATGTCGGTCATGACGCCTTCATGGATTTCCAGGTTCCACCGATTGCTGGGACCAGAAGAGACAAATCTCCGCGAACCATAATACTCGCGTGCGCCAGCAGGCCCTATTTCGCCTCCTATATCCAGCAAACTGGCGCCGAACCTTTGCTCTGGACGACCGGATTGATGGCTCCGGAAGCCTACACTTTGAAGGCAGCCCTCGATGGCTGGATCGCGCAGGAAGATGATGAGGCCATCCGGCGTAGGGCCGCCCAGGCTTACGATAAGTACCAGAAATGCGGCAGCCGGGCCGCGCTGAGGCTTTTCGTTACGAAGTAGCGGATCCTTGTAGCTCTGCGATCTTCGATGCGCGTGAAAACGCCTATCCACAAGTTGATGCTAGACTTCCACTTCGTTCAGCCTTCGAGGAGCACTTCAGCGTGGCCGAGCATTCGCTGATTTTTCGCGACATCGCGATGGTGTTCACCGCGGCACTCGTTTGTGGCCTTGTGGCCTGGCGGCTGCGGCAACCGTTGATTCTCGGTTACGTTCTCGCGGGGCTTATTCTCAGCCCCTTCACTCCCGGCTTGCGTGTTCATGATGTACACACGTTTGAAACCATGGCCGAAATCGGCGTCATCTTACTCATGTTTTCCGTTGGCATTGAATTCTCCATTCCCGATCTTCTCCGCGTGAAATGGGTTGCTCTTGCCGGCGCGCCCTTGGGCATCCTTCTTTCCATTGCTCTTGGCGCCGCGGCGGGCATGCTGATGGGCTGGCCGCTCTTGCAGGGTATCGCCGTCGGCAGCATCGTCTGCGTGGCCAGTACGATGGTGATGATGCGGCTGCTCATGGACCGCGGCGAGCTCTTAAGCGAATCCGGCCGTGTAATGATCACGCTTACGCTGGTCGAAGATCTAGCTGTTATCATCCTGACGGTACTCCTGCCCGGTCTCGCTGCTTCGGATGGCGCGAATTATTCTCAGGTAGCTTGCAAGATCACCAAGGCCTTGCTCCTTCTCGTTCCTGTCGTGCTCGCCGGATGGAAGCTTGTGCCCCGTTTGCTCGCCCGCATCGAGAAAACCTGCAACGACGAAATTTCGCTGCTTCTCGCGCTCACGATTTGTTTGGCGGTAGCTGCAATAACCGAAGCGATTGGCCTGTCGCTGGCCCTCGGCGCTTTTCTCGCCGGCCTGTTGCTTGGCAGCTCGGACTTTGCCCACAAGCTAGCGAAGCAAACGCTCCCCATCCGCGACGCTTTCGTCGCTCTCTTTTTTGTCACCGTTGGCATGCTCATCGATCCGCGGACGTGGCTCGCCAGCTGGCGGATACTGGCTCTTCTGGTTGGAATAATCGTCATCGGAAAATTCGTTATTTGGACGGGTGTTGTGCGAGTGTTCGCTTACTCATGGAAGACTGCGATCAAAGTGGGAATGGGGCTCACACAGATCGGAGAATTCTCGTTCGTGCTCGCTCAGGTCGCCCAGCATTCGAGATTGATTTCCCCGGAGATTTACAACGCGACTCTGGCCGCCTCGCTGGTCACCATCCTCGCGAATGCTACGATTTTCAAGTTCGTTCCGCGGCATGGAGATGCGGAAATGCCTGCGGCGATCTTATAGACGCGCGCAATCTTCCGATGATAATATTCAAAGGTTGCGACCGGTGGACTGTGGCGCACTTTGCGATGCGTCCCGGTGAAACCGGGAAGGTCGTTGGTTTTGCATCGGTGGGGCCGTGGCGCAGTTGGGAGCGCGCCTCGATGGCATCGAGGAGGTCGTGGGTTCGAATCCCATCGGCTCCACCAATTACACTTCATGCCTTTTCACGTCTACATCCTGCGGAGTGAATCCACAAATCGCTTTTACATAGGCCAAACTCAAGACCTTGAAGAGCGCCTGGTATATCACAACGCCAATTATTCCAAGTCGTTGAGGAATCGCGGTCCGTGGCACCTGGTTTACAAGCAAGGATACTCCACGCGCGTCGAGGCGGTGCGGAGAGAGCGGCAGATCAAATCCTGGAAGGATCGCGATATGATCGAGCGATTGGTACGCGCGTCCCGGTGACCACCGGGAAGGTCGTGGGTTCGAATCCCATCGGCTCCACCAAGATTGACGTGTTCTCTCCTCGCAAGCTATTCAAACGCATTCTGATAGACACAGCGACAGCGTTTGCCGTTCTGTATGTTAGCGACTACGTATCTGTTCGCATTCGCGCGATGCACGCAAAAGCTGCCGACCCATTCGAATCCATCAAGAGCCTGCGCGTCCTTACCATTCCGGAAAAGAATGGCAAAACGGAATACGAAGTGGACGCTCAGAATCCGGAGCAGAGCGTTACCTGTGTTCACTCGCTCTTTCCGCACGACGGCTATTCGCCCTGTTGGCATGTCAAGCCGAGGATCAATCGGCCGATCCCCATGTGATCGATTTCGTTTCAGAAGTCTCCATCGCGTGACCCGCAGGATGGAGAGCGGTTACTTTGCTGGGGGATATTTCGGAGGGATGTCCGCGTACCCCGGCGCAGCTTCTTTGAGATTCACTTTCACTTGAGCGCTGGCGTCTCCGATGGACCAGCGGATTCCGCCGGCAAGCAAATTCAGAAAAAACTCGTTCTTCCAATTCTCCGGCCGGTCGCCCATCGCGGTATAGAACACGCGGCCTTTTCCATGCATCCGTGCCCACGTCGCCGGGTAGGGCGCGCGCTGGTAGCACTCGCCCTTCATGCCATGGGTGTCAAGCGTAAGAATTACATGAAGATCGGGTGTGAAATCTTTCAGCGAGTACCACTCTTCGTTGAAGCTGACGGGCGAGGTCACGCCTTCGAGGCCTGGAAACTTCGGGTCGTTGACGATCAGATTGGCATCCTGCAGCCGCGGCTCCCGCCCATGAATAATGAACTCGTCGCCGAGCATTTTCAGGTATGGATCTTGCTGCTCTCCGTGCGCGATGTAGCGATTTGCGAGATCGGGGGTGTCCGGTGGCGTATGAAACGTGTCGGAAGCCGCATGCACGCCCACGAATCCCATTCCATTTCTCACCGCATCCAGAAGCGCCTCTTTGCCCTTCGGCGACATCGGCGGCTTGCCGTCTGTGCCCGGCGTCGTCAGATCGCCTGTGGTGAAAAATACAAGCGCGGCATAGGAGTGGAGCTCTTTCGAATCAAATATGCGCCCGTCCTTGGTGACGCCGATCTTGAATCCATGCTTATTGCCAAGTTCGGTCACCGCGTCATCCATGATGCTCGGCTTCCCGTCCACTCTTTTCACCACGGCATGCTCGAATCCCGAAGATTTTGTGAACAACAGCACTGACTTTTCGGATGCAGCGTCCAGTCGGCTTGAAAATGCCAGGCCCGCGCCAGTCAGCGTCGCGGCGCGGAGAAATTCCCTGCGATTGGAAATTGCATTCATGCCATCCTCCTCAGTGATGTCCTTCTGGGTGCTCGCAACCGGGAAAACTGGCAAACACGCGGCCCGGCGTCCAGCCCAGCTCTTTCATTCCTATTTCCGACGAGTAATACGCTCCGCTGACACAGCCCTTCAAGTTTTCGAAGTGCTTGTGGAGCCCGGCCGGATTTTCTTCCGCGGCCGCGCCGTCTGAATTCGCTTTGGCAGTAGCAGCCGACGCCTCCGTCAGCAACTGTTTTTTCTGGTCCTCATTCAGGGCAGGGAAGACCTTCGCGAATCGCTTCTGCGACTCCGCTTCAAATGCCGAAAGTGAATCCACGAAACTCTTCTTGTGCTCCGGCGTATCCACGCTCAGCAGCAAATCAATGAACCGGTTCACCTGCGCCTTGGTTGATCCCGGCACGATGCTCTCCGCGATCGCAATCAAATTCTCGTTCTGTTGCGCGTTCAGGATGAGCGGGTTCCAATCCGCTGCTCGTAGTTTCTCAACTTCATCGAGAACCGCATCATTCCTCAAAAGATCATGGATGGGATGCGAAGCCGCCGCCAGCGGCCACGCTGCCCCCGCCGCCGCAAGCCGCCGCACTATTTCCCGCCGCGTAAGCTGCCCACTCGCCGCGGCCGTTTCGTTGATCACCGCCAATGTGCTCTTTGTTCCCATCGCAATTTTTCCAGCCTTCAGGTTTCGCGCCGATGGTATCACCCCGCAACAATCGTTCACAAGAACAACACAAATTCTTTTCTTTTCCTCGATTGACGCGCCGAAGCGCAATTGCTAGCATCCGCTTCGGATTTTTATCCTATGCCCCAGAACAAGAATTATTCCTTTGACGTTATCGTTGTCGGTTCCGGCGCTTCCGGCGGCTGGGCGTGCAAACGCCTTGCGGAGGCCGGCCTGAAGGTCGCGCTCCTCGAAGCCGGCCGCCCGCAATCCGACAAGAATTTCACGGAACACCAGCCCGCGTTCGAATTGAAGTATCGCAACCGCGCGCCTGAAATCATCCGCAAGACGCGGCCGATCCAAGTCAAATTCGGCGTTTGCAACGAATATACGTACAAATGGTTTGCCAACGATCTCGAAGAACCGTATACAACGCCCGCCGACAAGCCCTTCGACTGGATGGGCCGCGTTCGAATGACCGGTGGTCGCACCAACGTTTGGGGCCGCGTAAGCCTGCGCTTTAGCGATTGGGATTTCAAGCCGGCTTCTCTGGATGGTTTTGGTGAAGACTGGCCGCTCGGCTACAAAGACATCGAGCCCTACTACGATCTCGTCGAAAAATATGTCGGTATCACCGGCTCCGCCGAGGGCCTTGAGCATCTCCCCGACGGCCATTTTCAACCGCCCGTTCCGCTCACTTGCCAGGAAACTCTTTTCCGCAATCGCGTCAAGGAAAAACTCGGCCGCACCGTTATGCCTGCGCGCAATGCCAATCTCACCAAGCCTATTAACGGCCGCGGGCCTTGCCACTTCTGCGGCCCCTGCGAACGTGGCTGCATGACGCATTCTTACTTTAACTCCGCGTTCACCACCGTGGCCGACGCTCTTGCTACCGACAATTGCACGCTTATCTCGAACGCCATGGCTTACAAAGTCTTGATGGATCCCGAGCGCAACCGCGCCCGCGGTGTTCTCTACATCGACCGCGACACTCGTCAAGCCCGCGAGGTTTTTGCCCGCGTCGTAATCCTGTGTGCGCAATCGCAGGAGTCCGTTCGCATTCTGCTCAATTCCGCGACGCCGCAGTATTCCAATGGTCTCGCCAATTCCAGCGGCGTACTCGGCCATTACCTCACCGCGCACGTTCGTAGCGGCGGCGGCAGCGGCGAATTTCCTTCGTTCGGCGCAAGACCTTCTTTAGGTGGGCCGAAAAAACCTGTGGGCATTTACATTGCGCGCTTCCGTAATTTGCCAAACACGCCGCCGTACAAAAAATTCCTCCGTGGTTTTGGTTACGAAGGTGGATCGTCCGTCGGGTTCAGCTGGGGAGCACCGGGGTTCGGCGAAACCTACAAGAAAGCCATTCTCGAGCCGCGGACCACCATCAGCATTACCGGGTTTGGCGAAGTCCTTCCTCGGTGGGACAATTTCGTGGAGCTCGATTCCAGCGTCAAAGACATCTACGGGATTCCCGTTCTCAAAATCCACATGTCCGACGGGGAAAACGAGCGCGCCATGATCCAGGACATGGGCGACTCCACCGGCGAAATGCTCGAAGCAGCCAGCGCACGAAATATTCGCACCTATGCCCATCCCTCCGCACCGCGCTGGGCGCTCCACGAAGCGGGCATCGCGCGCATGGGTGCCGATCCGAAGAAATCGGTCCTCAATCAATTCCAGCAGACGCACGACATCAAGAATCTTTTCGTGATGGACGCTTCCGGCTTTACCTCAAATCCGTGCCAGAACCCCACGCTAACCATCATGGCGCTGTGCGTCCGCTCCTGCGACTACCTCATGTCCGAACTGAAGCGCAACGCTATTTGAAATCGCGGCTGCGCAAGTCCTAGGCATCTGACACATCCATCTCGCTCACTCTTGCGGTGAGCGATTTCTTGCGTTGACATGGATTTTCAAGGATTTTTTGCTGCGATTGCGGCTCTGCTCGGACGTAGTTTCAACTAATGCGCGCGGCTCTCAGTGTGCAAGCGGAAATTATCCCGACTGCTTCTGCTTCTCCGCTTCATCCAGCCAGCGCTCCAGCGCCGCCTGAGATTCCGGTCCCACTTCTAGAAAGCCCACGCCCGCGCCCATATTCGGCTGCTCATATATGACTTTCGCCTTGGCCTCGAAGAAGGCATCGCCCGCGGCTATTTTCACCAGCACCAGTGTGCCCTTGGGAAACGGGTTCATCATGTCCAAATAGCACCCGTGCAGGCTCAATTCGCTCACACGCGAAGCGATGCGCACGTCGGCCTTCTGCTCGATCAGCTCGGCGCTCGCTATGAACGAGTATCTGGGCGAACGGCGTTTCTCTTGATAGGTGATGGATGCCTCCGAATGCAAATCGTGTAAATATGATACAACGCTTACTCTGGCCAACCTCGAGAGTTCCCAAACGGAATTATCCAATTTGCAACCTCTGTTTCCAGAGCCTCCGTTTTGCTAGTGTGGTGTCCCGAAAATAATTGGGCTAACTCGTCGCTGCCAATCGTTTGCAGGGATTCTATTTATTTCGTTCCGTCCAGCACAGGAACTTACGGGACACTACATTAGCACCTCCTGGTCTTGACGACAGAGTTTGCAATGACTCAAGTATCGGCAGGTTCTCCAGACCATTTTCGAATCGACGTTTTCTGTGGCCGACGACCGCGGCGGAAGCTAGAATCGCCTGAAATGAAAGATCGCGCGAGGGCCCGCGAGCTAGCCGCGGAATTCAATCGTAAGGGTGACGTCACAGGCTGGTTCGAGCAGCTTTACCAGGAGGGCGAAGCAGGGAAGAGCAATATTCCGTGGGCCAATCTCTGCCCCAATCCTCACTTACTCGATTTTTGGAAGTCCCATCCGCAGCCGACAGCGGGAAAATCCGCGCTGACGGTCGGCAGCGGCCTGGGCGACGATGCCGAGCAACTCGCCGCCTGGGGCTTTCGTACCACGGCCTTCGACATTTCGGAAACTGCGATTCGCACTTCCCGCAAACGCTTTCCAAATACAAAAGTGGAATACACCGCCGCCAACCTCCTCGACCCGCCTTCTTCTTGGCGTCGCGCTTTCCATTTTGTCTTTGAGGCCAACACTCTCCAGGTTCTGCCGGCCGCTTTCCGCCTGCGGGCCATCGAAAATATTGCGGGATTCCTTTGTTCCGGTGGTCTTCTTCTCGTCATTGCCCGCGCCCGCGAGCCCTCCGACCCCGAAGGCCAAATGCCCTGGCCTCTCACTCGCGCGGAACTCTCGGCCTTTACAACTGCCGGTCTCGAAGAACTTTCTTTCGAAGATTTTCTCGATCTCGAAGATCCTGGAGAACCAGCCGTCCGCCGTTTCCGCGCGCTCTACCGTTTCACAATTTGAGTATTTTCCTCGTACGGGATCCACATCTTGTTTCGCGGGAATCCTACCAGCCGCATCGCATTCTTTTCCAATTGCTCCGCAGGCAGCGAAGAAAATGTTATTCTCTGGCAGCCAGTTGCCTATCCCTCAAATTCATAGACAAGGAGACGGCCATGTTTCAAAAGCTCATGAACACTACCGACGACTACATAGTGACCCTTCTTCGGCTCGTTCTTGGAATCGTATTTTTCGCGCATGGCGCGCAAAAGGTCCTGGGCTGGTTCGGCGGATTCGGTTTCCGGGCCACGCTAGGTTTCTTCACCCAGCAGATGCGTATTCCCGTGGTACTGGCCGTTCTGGCCATCGCAGCCGAATTTCTCGGCGGCATCGGTTTGCTGATCGGATTCCTCGGCCGCGTGGCTGCTTTTGGCATCTGCACCAACATGGTAGTCGCCGTCATCCTCATTCACCGGCACTTCGGTCTTTTCGCCAACTGGTTTGGCAACCAGAAGGGCGAAGGCTACGAATACCACATCCTGGCCATTGTCATCTGCCTGGCCATCATGATCCGGGGCTCCGGAGCGCTCTCCATCGATCGGTCCGCTTCCAGACAATTGGCCTAAGCCATCATTATCTTGACCAACATTCCTGCGCGTTCTGGCGCTGGTCGCATAGAGTCTTTACTTCTGCTCGCCACGGGAGGATTCATCGTTCGAAAATTGATTTCGATCCTTGCAATAACTCTCGTGCTTGTCGGTGCTGCAGGCTGTCGCTCGAAATCGAATTCTGCCGCGACCGCACAGGAATCCGCCACCCCTGCCAACGTGGACGCCTCACGCTTAATCAACGCCGATCAGCAGCCCGGCAACTGGATGAGCTACGGTCGGACCTACAGCGAGCAGCGCTTCAGTCCCCTTAAGCAAATCAACGACCAAAACGTTGGTCAACTCGCTCTCGCCTGGTACGTGGACTTGGACACGCGCCGCGGCCAGGAAGGGACGCCCATAGTTGTTGACGGGGTGATGTACTTTACTACCGCTTGGAGCAAAGTCTTCGCCGTCAAAGCGGCAACCGGGGAGAAGCTTTGGTCCTACGATCCCAAAGTCCCTCCGGAGTGGGCCGTCAATGCCTGCTGTGACGTAGTGAATCGTGGCGTTGCCGTCTGGGAGGGCAAGGTTTTCGTCGGCACTTTGGACGGCCGTCTTGTCGCATTAGACGCTGCCTCCGGAAGACCTGTCTGGGAAATTCTAACCATCGATGCGCACTTCCCTTACACCATCACCGGAGCTCCTCGAGTCGTGAAAGGCAAAGTGTTGATCGGCAACGGCGGCGCTGAGTATGGCGTGCGCGGGTATATCTCTGCTTACGATGCTGCCTCCGGAAAAATGGTCTGGCGCTTCTACACCATCCCCGGTGATCCGTCGCAGCCCTACGAATCTCCTGTCCTCGAAAAGGCCGCCAAAACTTGGACAGGCCCGCCGCGCAAGTTGGCCAGCGGCGGCACCGTTTGGGACTCCGTCTCCTACGACCCCGACCTTGATCTCGTCTACTTCGGCGTCGGCAACGGCACTCCTTGGGACCGGCATGCCCGCAGCCCCCAGGGCGGTGACAATCTTTTCCTGTCTTCCGTCGTCGCTCTGAAAGCCGACACCGGTGAATACGTCTGGCATTATCAGGAAACTCCCGGCGACGCCTGGGATTTCGATTCTGCCGAATCCATCGTCCTTGCCGACCTCACCATCAACCAGTCTCCACGCAAAGTTCTTCTTCACGCTCCCAAGAATGGTTTTTTCTACGTTCTCGATCGCGCCACCGGCGAACTCATTTCCGCGAAGCCCTACACCGCCGTCTCCTGGGCTACCGGTATTGATTTGAAAACCGGCCGTCCCAACGAAAATCCGCAAGCCCGTTACGAAGTGGGGAAGGGCGCTCCGGTTGCTCCCGGCCCACCTGGAGGCCACAGTTGGCATTCCATGTCCTTCAGCCCGCACACAAGACTCGTCTATCTGCCCGTTCAAGAGACAGGGTTTCTTTACAAATCTGACGAACATTTCCAGAAGAAAGCAATCGGCTACAACGTCGGCATTGACTTCGTGGCTGGCGGCATGCCGCAGCAGCCGGAAGTCAAGAAAGCCATCCTCGGCACCATTAAGGGCCATCTCTCGGCATGGGATCCCATTCAACAGAGAGAAATCTGGCGCGTCGATCGTCAGAGTCCTGTCAACGGCGGACTCCTCTCGACAGCCGGAAACCTTGTCTTCCAAGGCACGGCGCAGGGCAATCTCGAAGCCTACCGCGCCGACAACGGGCAAAAACTCTGGTCCGCCGACGCGCAAAGCGGCATTGTCGCTGCTCCCATAACCTACACCGCCAACGGCGAGCAATACGTCGCCGTCCTCGCCGGCTGGGGCGGCGTTTTTCCGCTCGCCGCTGGCGAAGCCGCTCTCTCTTCCGGAAGGGCGCAAAATGTCAGCCGCCTGCTCGCGTTCAAACTAAACAGCAAGGCAAGTCTGCCCTCGCTTCCCCCATTCACCCCACCCCAGCTGAATCCGCCGAAATCCATTGCCACCGCCGCCACCATCCACAGAGGCGAAACGCTTTTTCAGCCACTCTGTTCGCCGTGCCATGGGGACGTCGCCGTCGGCGGCGGAGTGCTTCCGGATCTGCGTTATTCCGGCTCACTGGATAACGATCAATGGTTTGAAATTGTCCTGAAGGGCCAGCTCAAGCAAGCCGGCATGGTTTCGTTTGACAAGGATCTCTCCCATGATGACGCCGCGGCCATCCGCGCCTACGTCGTCTTTCGCGCCAATCAAAGCCTGCCGCAGCCCGCATCAGCGCCGAAATAGCGAGCCGGCGCTTCTCCGCTCAGTGCGCTGCCCTCCAGCGAACATACCAACAAAACAATTGACATGCGCCTGTTACTTTCTTACATTTCTCCCATGGCCGCGAGCACCAGCC
The DNA here is from genome assembly GCA_003225315.1 of Acidobacteriota bacterium. Lineage (GTDB taxonomy): Bacteria > Acidobacteriota > Terriglobia > Acidiferrales > UBA7541 > Acidiferrum. The sequence continues at coordinate 9,235 of QHZD01000056.1, read as the reverse complement.
TCCATGTAACGATTCCGTGCGTATTGATCCTCGCCTCTGTGTGTGCTCTCGCCAGCCCTAAGGACAAAGAGCCCGCGCCCCGCTTTAACGCCACCACCACGACTGGTGAAAAATTCAACAACGAAAACATCAAAGGCAAGGTCGTCCTCCTGGAGTTCTGGACCACTTGGTGCGGTTTCTGCGCCGATGAAGCCGCCTTTGTCGACAAGATCGGCCACGACCTTGCCGGCAAAGGTTTGATCCTTCTCGCCATCGATGTCGGCGAGTCCAAAAAAACCGTTAAAAAATATCTCGAGCAGCATCCCCGCAACTGCAAGATCGTTATGATGGAAGACACCAATCTCGCCGCCATGTACCAGGCCAACGTTTATCCCATCTATGTGGTGATCGACCGCGATGGCAACATTGCCGGAACCCAGCGCGGGGCGGGCGGCGAAGAAGCCCTCCGCAGCCTCATCGCCCGAGCCGGGATCGAATCCGCGGACGACGACGCCAACTGAACGCCGACTCTACTTCTCCTCCTGTCATTCCAAGCCACTCATTCTACTGCTCTTACGTGACAGTCTTTCTCCGAACTGTGCCGCGGCGGAGTGATCCTATCAACCTTCATAAGTCCGATTTGGCGCAGCACACGACCCCGTCTTATCAGTCAGTAGCGTTTTGGAACCACCTGTCCGTTGGGCCAATTTACGCGGGTATTTCCAAGCCTCATAAAGGTTCTAGTGGCTCGGTGTGTCCCCGGGCCGAGGAGGGGGCAATGTTTCGCAATCGATTCCTTATTCTCCTGGGGGTATGTTTTTTCGCGGCCTCAGCCGTTTTAGCCGATGATATCGGCTTCATTGATTGCTCCAAGAACGCAGATGGCGCACAGGTTTTCGCCAAGCCCCGGAGGTCTCCGGACGTTGTGGCTTCTTTGCCTTGCGGCGAGCGCTTTACCATCTTGGTTTACGGTTTTGTCTTCTCTCGAATTCAAACCGGCGATGGCAAGGTAGGATTCGTCTATTCCAGCGTGATTGCCGTGGATCGTTCCGGCGCTACCGTGCAGCAAACCTCGTCACCGCGAATGGTCACCGCTTCCGATAAAGTCGCCGTCAAATCTGCGCCCGTTGCCCAGCAGGCTCAGCCAGTGCAAGCGCAACCTCAGCCTCAGCCCACGCCGGCCCAGGCAGCTCCTGCCTCCGCGTCGGTGGCGGCAACGCAAGCGCCCGCACCTTTAGCTCCTGCAGCAACTACGTCGGAAGCAAGCGCTTCCGTCGCGCAGCCGACTCTGCCAACTGCACGGCCTCAGCCAGTGGCGGCTCAACCCGCTCCGGCGCCTGTATCCGAAGCAGCCGCGCCCGCATCGGCTTCACTCGCGCCAGCACCGCCCGCGCCTGCTTCAAACGCTCCTGAGCCAGCTGCACCCGCTGCACAGCCTGAATCGCCCGCAGCAGCACAGCCCGAACCTGCGCCTGCTCCTCAACCCGCAGCGCCAGCCATTCGCCCTGCGGAGGTGAGGTCGACCTGGGAGAGACGCAACCCGGGTGGTGTTCGCCGCACGCCTTTGATTGAAGTTTTCGGTGGCTACGCCTTTGCGCGTCTGGACGGCGGCGGGGGCTATTGGACCAACATGAACGTCGGCGGCATGGGTTCCGTCGGCTGGAATTTCAAGCCGTGGTTGCAGATCGTGGCGGACAGCAGCTACAGCACCGTCACAATCAGCGGCACCAAGAACGTCCTCTACGGAAATCATTTCGGTCCGCGCTACTTCTACCACAGCCGGAATCGCTGGGGCATCACTCCATTTGTCGAAGGCCTGGCGGGCGGATCGCGCGCTGACACGACGGTTCCCGGCGCAGGCGGCTACACCGCTTCGGCCAACTGTATCTCTTATAAAGTAGGCGGCGGAGTAGATCTCCACCCCTCCCGTCGCTGGGAAATCCGCCTGCTTGACGTTGACTACTACCGGACTTCGTTCGGCACTAACCTTCACCAGAACAACTATTGGGCTTCCGCCGGTATCGTCCTCCGCCTCTTCGGCGGATCATCCGACTACTGAAACCGATCCCTATAAATGCCCTGTAGAGGCGGCCAAGTTTCGGCCGCCTCTTTTTCTTTTCCCTGCTTACGGCTCCACACCCGCATAAACCGGAATCGCCCCGCGCGCGACATTCTTGTAAACCACGCCGCCCTTCATCACGAACACCACTCGCCGCACCGCCGTAATGTCTTTCAATGGATCGCCATCCAGCGCGATGATGTCCGCCTGCAAACCCGGCGCAATCGCCCCGATCTGGTCCGCCATTCCGAGCGCTTCCGCCCCCAGCGAGTTGGCGGAAACCATCGCCGCCATCGGCTCCACTCCGCCGTCGCCCACGCGGTCAAGGAACTCCTCCGCGTTGCGCCCGTGCGCCCCTGCCACGGCGTCCGTTCCAAAAACGACTTTCAGCCCCGGAGTTTTCGCCGCATGCTGCACCAGCTCGTGGTTCATCGGCAGGATTTTTTCCATAGCAGCAAATCCTTCCGCCGTGTAGCCCGGCGTGCCCAGATACTGTTCCTTGTGAAGTAAATAATTCTCGATGACTAGCCCGGCCTGCGGGTCCAGATACGTGCCTTTCTCGGCCATCAATTTCAAGTCATCGTCCGTCGCCAGCGTTCCGTGCTCGATTTCCGTGCATCCCGCAAGAGTCGCCGCGCGCACCGCATCCTTGTAAGCATGTACTAGCGTGCGCAAACCCTGCTTTTTCGCCTCATCGCACGCCGCATTCAATTGTTCCTGCGAAAGCGTCATCCCTCCGCCTTGCCGGATGCTCTGCGAAGCGAAGATTTTGATCACGTCCGCCCCGGCCTGCTTTTGTTTCCGCACAAACGCGCGGATCTCTTCCGGCGTCCCCGTTTTCTCTCCCTGCCCGAACAGCGGCTCCACTGCCGTAAGGATCCTCGGCCCCGCCAGTTTTCCTTTCGCGATCGCATCGCGCAGCGGAATGTCGTTCGCCGCGCCCGGACTCTGTATCGTGGTGAATCCTGCCATCAGCGTCACCCACGCATTCGACGCCGATTGATACGCGTCCTCCTGCGACGTTCCCGCCATCCCCGCATTTTTCCCGTCTTTGCCGAAGTTCCAGGTAATGTGGGCGTGCGCGTCAATCCATCCGGGCAGCACCGTCAGCCCGCGCAAGTCGTAGTCGAACGGCGCCGCTTTCGCATCGGCTTTGGTTTCGACCGCGGCAATCTTCGCGCCTTCCACCACGATGCGCGCCTCCCGCAACACTTTGCCCCTCCCATCCAGCACCGTGCTCGCCGCAATCACAATTCGCTCGCCCTTTGCTGGCTCTTTGGCCTGCCCTTGCGCAGAAACTCGCTGCGCCATCCCGCCCACCGCCACAACGCCAAGAATTCCCGCAATAATTTTTACGCCCCGCATGTTTGCTCCTCCCTACTCACAAGTTTACCTTGTCATCTTTCGATGCTCCCAGATTCCAAGGGGCCATAACCAACATTCCCGCTCAGGCCCTTTCAGGTTTTCCACAACCGCCCGTTTTGGCCCAAACAATCTCTTGTGCTAGAACTTTAGGACAACGGAAAACGTACCGTTGGTGTGAGCGTTCGGCTCTTTCGCAATGTTATTGTTTTTTTTGACTTCGCGGCGTCTCTATTCGCCCCAGAGCGCCTCCGCTGCGGACCTGAACGGAAGAAGTCTCGACCGCCCTCTGAAGGAGAACTGCTGTGAACATTTCTGAAACGCGAACGGTTTTCTTGCGCACTTGCCTCGCATTCTTTTTTATCTTTTTCTTGGTCTTGCCTTCTTCGCGGCCGCAGGGAAATCAGGGCACCATCGAAGGCATCGTGGTCGATCAGTCCGGCGCCGCTCTTCCCGGCGCCAAGTTGACGGCTACTAACGATGCGACAGGCATCCGCTTTCAAGCCACTAACGATTCCGACGGCCTCTTTACCTTTCCGGTCCTTCCAGTAGGCACCTACACCATCGAAGTCGAGCACCCAGGTTTCGCCAAGCTGACGCAAAAGAACGTCGCACTCAGTGTCGGCGCCCGGCTGAACTTGAACCTCTCCCTGTCGGTGGCTGGGCAGACTCAGTCCGTCACCGTCACGGATGAACCTCCCATCGTCGAAACCACCCGTAGTCAGGTGAGCTCCGCCGTGAATGATGTGGCCATTGAAAACCTCCCCACAAACGGCCGCAACTTCATCAATTTTGCGCTCCTCACTCCTGGCGTCACCCTTGACGTGCGCGGCGGCGACATCAGCTTTGCCGGACAACGCGGCACTCTCAATTCCCTCATCGTCGATGGCTCGGACAACAACAACACTTTCTTCGGCCAGTCTGTCGGCCGCACGGGCTCGGGCCGCGCTCCTTACCAGTTCAGCGAAGACGCCGTGCGGGAATTCCAGGTCAATTCCAACGCCTATTCCGCCGAGCTCGGCCACGCTGGCGGTGCTGTGATCAACGTGGTCACCAAGTCCGGTACCAACGATTTCCACGGCGCGGCCTTTGAATTCTTTCGCGACCGGAGCCTGAATGCGAACGACCCTATCAATATAATCAAAGGCCTTAGGAAATCGCCGTATCACTTCAACCAGTTCGGCGGAGACGTCGGCGGCCCCATCGTCCGTGAAAAGCTTTTTTTCTTTTTCGATTACGACGGACAGCGCAACACACTCCCCAATCTGGTGTTTCTCCCCGTAACCCCACCAGCAACTCCCTCTGCCAATCAGCAAACAGCGCTCAGTTATCTCCAGGCCCGTGCCAACTCCTGGATTCGCACGCAAAACCAAAACGTCTACCTGGGCAAGGCGGACTGGCGGCTTGGCAATAGAGAACTCCTGAGCGTTCGCTACAATTCCCAGCGTTTCGTCGGGAATGGCTTTGAAAATGGCGGATCGCAGAATTCTAGCGAGCACACCGGCGCGTCGCTGGTCACCACGGATACGCTATCCGGATCGCTTACATCCACGATTTCCTCCGGTATGGTTAACGTCGCGCGCGCCGCCTATGCGCGCGACAATGAACCTGGCTTGGCCAACAGCATCAACCCGGAGGCCACCGTTCGCCAGGGCGGCGTCACCGATCTCGTAGTCGGACGCAACTTCTTTAGCCCTCGATTTACGAACATTCATCGCGGCGAATTCGGCGATACACTCTCCCTCACCCACGGCCGCCACGCCATCAAGACTGGCCTGAATATTCTCGTCGACAAAATCGCCAACTTCTTCCCGGGCAACTTCTCAGGCGCTTACGTTTTCAATAGCCTCGAAGGATTCGGCTGCAACTTGAACGGCGGCGGCGCGGCCTGCTTCACCGGCGCGGACGGTTCGGATAATTTTGCACAAGCGTTCGCGGGCGCGGGCACCACCGGACCCACCACGAATCCCAATCTTCAGGAATACTCGGCTTTCGCCCAGGATGAATGGCGCGTACAAAATGACCTCACCCTGAACTTCGGCCTCCGGTACGATCTTGACCTGATCGCCCGGCCGCCGGTGCTCAACCCCAGTGCCAGCCTTGCCGCTGCGGGCATCTTCACCAACAGGATTCACAACGATCATGCCAATTTCGGCCCCAGGCTCGGCGTTGCCTGGACGCCACTCGGCAAGAAGTTGGTCGTTCGCACCGGCTATGGTATTTTCTATGGCCGTACTCCCGCCATCACCGTCGGTACCGCCTTCTCGAACAATGCTCTAAACGTGCAGACTCTCAACTTTACCGGCGCAAACATCCCGCAGTATCCCGCCACCAAGTGCGGCGCTCCCGTCGCGGCTCCGAGCTGCGCTGCGCCGGTCGGTGGCACCGCGGGCGCCCCGACCATCTTTGTTTTCAAGCCCAACTATCACGAGCCCAACGTGCAGCAGGCCAACCTGGGCCTGGAATACCAGATTCAACCCAGCATGTCAGTTCAAGTCAACTATCTGTGGGTCAAAGGCACACATCTCACGCGCACCCTTGACATTAATCAGCAAGGCCCCGAAACGCCCGTGACCGTTGGATTTGCGGGATCCACCCAAACAGCCACCGTGAACCGCATCACTCAGCCGCGCCCGATTGCTGGCTTTGCTCGCATTGAGGAATTCCAAAGCAGCGCCAATTCCATCTATAACGGACTGACCGTCCAGCTAAACAAGCGCCTTTACCACAATTACCAATTCCTGGCTTCCTACACCTTCGGCAAGGTCATCGACGATAATCCGGACGCCACTTCGGTCGTTCCGTTTTCTGGCGACGACGCCAAGATGGTGCAGGACCCTCTTAACCTTCGTGGGGATCGCGGCCCGGGCGTCAACGACCAGAGGCATCGTCTTGTGTTAAGCGCGATTTGGGACCTCGACGGCTACACACATTCGTTGAGCCGTTCGTGGCGCTACCTTGCTGGCGGATGGCAACTCAGCGGGATTCTGACTGCAGAGACCGGACAGCCCTACTCCGGCATGGTCAACTCGGATCTGAATACAGACAGCAACAGCCGCACGGACCGTACCCCTGGACTCGGCCGCGACACGTTCAACCTTCCCAACTTCGTTTCGTTGGATCCCAGAATCACTAAGAACATCCCGATCCATGAGCGCGTCAAGGCGCAGCTCATCCTGGAAGCCTACAACTCCCTCAACCGCACAAACTATACTTTGGTGAGCGCCACCCAATTCTCCCCCGGGGGGACAAACTGTGCTGCCGGTGTGACCATCTGCCTGGGGCCGCCAACCACGCCGTTTCAGAGGCCCTTGAGCACGCAGCTCAATTTCAGCCCGGGTTCCAGAATCGTCCAGCTTTCCGGCAAGATCACCTTTTAAGCCTCCTTGGTGGGACAGCCATTCTTGGCTGTCCTTCTGTCGCCTATCCAAATGTAGCGGCGAGTTTACCTCGCCACTCCTGCTTGCCCTGAGCTTGCCGAACGTGAGCGCAGTCCCCGCCCGCTCCTGGTTGCTTACGCTTGGTCAAAAGGGCCAGCGTCGTTTTCGGTTGACGCGACTGGGCAGGAGGGCTACGCTCTCAGCCAAGTATCAAGCCGAGTCGCAGGGGTCGACTTGCGAAGCTTGAAATCCGATCGTCCGAAACCGCGACCTCGGAGTCCTCCAATTGAACCCCGTGTCGTCTCAATCCATCTCCAGGTCAGGCCCCAATGTCAACTTAAGCGTGAGGAAGTACCATGCGTTGTATTGGGAATTGTCCCCAACCGTCCCAACTTGCGCCTGCCCTAAATCACCGTCAACTGCGATCATTCCGCTCGCTGCATTTTCGATTGAACAAATTTCTATTGCTCTTGGTCATTAATGTTGGTGCCATAGTTCCGGCCTTCGGTACCTGCGTAGCGCCACGAAACCCGATCGAAGCAGAAAACTGTCTGCCCGGCACTCCTTCTAGTGTTTGGTACATCGCCGATGCTGGCTCGCCCAACATTCAAGGCTTTACCACCGACATCAGTGTAAGTGTTGGTCAGTCCCTGTTCTTCAAAATCAAGACCAGTGCCTTAGCCTATCGCATTGACGTTTATCGTATCGGTTTTTATCAGGGCAATGGAGCCCGTTTGGTGGCCACCGTATTGCCTTCGGCGCCGTTACCGCAAACGCAGCCTACTTGCCTTACGGATAGCGCGGTCGGCCTCACGGACTGTGGCAATTGGGCCGTTTCCGCATCCTGGGCAGTGCCCAACAACGCCACTTCCGGAATCTATTTTGCCCGTCTCGTGCGCTTGGACACCGGCGAGGCAAGTCCTATTCTTTTTGTGGTGCGCAACGATGCCAGCCACTCCGACATCTTGGCGCAGTCGTCCGACACAACTTGGCACGCTTACAACGACTACGGCGGGAGCAGTCTTTATACGGGGCCGATCAGCCGCGCCTACAAAGTTAGCTACAACCGGCCTTTCAACGTCCCCAACGGGTACACCTGGTTTTTCAGCGCTGAGTACCCGATGGTTCGATGGCTCGAGGCGAACGGCTACGACGTCAGTTATTCCACGGGCGTAGATACAGACCGCCGCGGCGCTCTGATCACTCAGCATAGAGTCTTTATGTCAATTGGTCATGACGAATATTGGTCGGGCGGGCAGCGATCTAATGTGGAAGCTGCCCGAGCCGCCGGCGTAAATCTGGCGTTCTTTAGCGGCAACGAAGTCTTCTGGAAGACACGCTGGGAATCAAGCATTGATGGCTCAAACACGCCATACCGCACGCTGGTCTGCTACAAGGAAACAAACGCAGACAGTGTGATCGATCCCGCCGATCCCCCTACTTGGACGGGCACTTGGCGCGACCCACGCTTCAGTCCACCAGCCGACGGGGGCCGCCCGGAGAATGCGCTGACCGGCACGGTCTTCTGGGTGAACTCGGTGCGAAGGGACGCCATTACGGTACCCCAGGCAGACGGCAGAATGCGCTTCTGGAGGAACACCAGCATTGCATCCCTGGCGCCCGGACAAGTTGGCACCCTTCCGACGGGAGTGCTCGGCTACGAGTGGGATGTGGATGCTGATAACGGATTTCGTCCCGCTGGGCTTGTCCCGCTTTCGACTACTACTTTGACCGTGTCGACCTATCTCCTCGATTATGGCCACACCTTTGGGGCAGGCACGGCCACGCATCACCTGACTTTGTATCGCGCTCCCAGTGGAGCATTAGTTTTTGGGGCTGGCACCGTGCAGTGGTCTTGGGGGCTGGATAATACCCATTCCATAGACAATGTTACGCCCATTGATCCCAATATGCGGCAGGCCACCGTAAACCTCCTCGCGGACATGGGAGTTCAGCCAGCGACTTTGCAAGCGGGGCTCGTACCCGCGACTTCTTCCACTGATATCACGCCCCCTATATCAACGATCATCTCGCCTGCTTCGGGTAGCACAGTCACAATCGGCTCCACTGTGACTGTTTCTGGTAGTGCCGTTGATTCCGGTGGCGTGGTGGGTGCCGTGGAGATCTCTGTAGATGGGGGAAAAACTTGGCACCGTGCTGTCGGTCGCGAGAATTGGAACTATAGCTTTACCGTTGGCAATACCGGAAGCCTGAGCGTACAAAGCCGGGCAGTCGATGACAGTGGCAACATTGAAGTTCCCGGCCCCGGCATTACACTTGTAACTCCGCTCTCGGTGAGCACGACGTCTCTGCCGAATGGGACACAGTCGGTGGCTTACAACCAGAGTCTCGCGGCCGCTGGAGGCACAACGCCCTACAGTTGGTCGCTGATCTCGGGGGCACTGCCGGCAGGGTTGTCGCTATCTTCAGGCGGGCAGATCTCGGGCACGCCAAC
>QHZD01000055.1 GCA_003225315.1 Acidobacteriota bacterium | reverse complement strand
CCGCCGCTTCCAGATCCCCCAGCAGGCCCGGCGCTTCAGCTTCGCTGGCGCCAGAGTGCAAATCTATCAAGCTCTCGATGGGCGCGTCTCGCTCTACTACGGCGACACCCGCCTAGAGCACTCAGCCCTACCAGGGGGGTGACATTTTCATGTTGCCGTTAGGGTGACAAATTCATGTTGCTACAACACACTCGGCACAGAACGGTCCACCATTCGAGGTCGTAAGCAGGTAGTTGTTGCCGTTGGCATCAGGGATGACGACCGAGCGATGTAGTGCATCCGCAAAAGGTTGGCCCGGGTTCCCGATGTAAAATCCGAGGCTATCCGTGATGGACATATCCTCGATGGTATTGTCGAGACGCTTGCGGGAGTAACGTGTCTCCAGACTCCAGTTCGCGTTGATGGCCCAGTCGACGCCAGTAACGACCTCATGTTGCTTCATCGGCTTCATATTGGGATCAATCGCAGGGTCCCGCGGGTCCGTCTTGGTAGCGCGGAAATCCACGTTTCGATGAAGCGACCCGCAGTCACGCCCGGAGCAGGCCCCGTCGGCGTGCAGGCATGCGGGGCCGGCGCGCCACCGTTGACGCTCAAGAGGGGAGCAGTCGGAGTAATGGCGGCATAGTTGGTTGAATCCAAGGTATAAACGCAATCATGCCAGTAGTCGCTGCCGAAGGAGCCACGGGCCAAGCCCATTTTCATGATGTCGTAGAACTGGCCATAGCTGGCGAAGACCTTCACCTTGCCGTTATGAAGCAGGTCATAGGCGCCGCCGATCCGGGGGGCAATTTTATCCATGAATCCGAAGTGCACGGTTGGGAAACGGGCCGGATCATAAGGGGGCTGGTCTTCTTCATCGAAACGGACGCCAACGTTCAAAGTGAGTCCTTTGCCCACAGTCCACGAATCCTGCACGTAAAGAGCATTTGCAGTCTGTTGATCAGCGCCGGTATTATCCACGCCGTCTCGCACGATATAGTAACCAAATTGGCCCTGACAGCCGGCGGCGGTCGCGTTCGCAGCTCCGCCAAAGGCCGGATTCGACGCATTTTGGGCAATGATAGGGTCGCAGATGGTCGTACTTGTGACCGGCGAGTACTGCGTGGCCCAATTGAGCAGGACCTGGGCCTTATTGAATGTTCCTAGAGTGTTGTTGTACTGGGATTGGTGGAAGTAACCGCCTTTAAGGGTGTGGCTTCCTAAGAATCTGCCCGTTAAATACGAAACGTCCACGTTGAAGGTCTTGCGCTTGTAGGCGTCAAAGAACACAGTGAAGGTACTCGGAATATTGGCGAAGGCGCTGGTGTTCACCAAAGGAGCGGAAAAACCGCCTGAAGCGATGGTGATGTTGTTGGCAGGGGTTGTGAAGCAAACTCCCGCGGTTTCACCCGGAGTTGCCAATGGAGCCACGTTAACGTCAGTGGTGCAGGGATTAAAATTCGGATCGCCTTTCTTGTTGCCCAGGGGCCGGTTGTTGGCATCGACGTTTCCATTGTTGCCAACAACCGCAGCGCTGTAACTCCACTGTGTTCCGGTCGGCTTGCCGCGTTGCTCGTTGTTAGAAAAGAAGTAGCCATACCTGGCGCTTACCACCAACCTTGAAGTAGGCGTCCAGTCGCCGCCGAAAGTGTAAACCGAGAGCGGGTTGACCGACCCGTTGTCTGATCGCAAGGTGTTCGGATCGGTCGAGGCGCCGGTGTTAACTTGGCCGTAAGCACTATCCGGGCTGCCCAGGGTTCCTTTCGTCCGCGAATATCCATAGTTCCAGCCGGCGAAGAGGTTCAGGGAATTTGTCAGGCGATAATCCAACTTCGTGTAAGCATTGTGCTGGATAAAGTTGCTGCTAAGCGTGCGAGGACCTGGGTTGTTTCCGGTGAAGGTCGTAGTCCGACTAATCGTGTCAATCGTGGGGATGTAACTTGTGTACAAGAACAGGCGATCCCTGAAGATCGGGCCACCAATTTGGAAGCCGGGCTCGAGGATGCGCCGCTTGTCCTTGTTCGGCACGTAATACTCCGGTGTGCCGTCAAGACGCGTGGAAGAGCTAAGGCCGGCCTTGGTCGGGTCCAGGCGAAGTCCGCAGACTGTACTGAAACCGGCGAATGTGCCCGCACCACCCGAGGTGTAGCCGCTGGCGCAAGGGTCGTTGGCGTTCAGCGCGTTCGTGCGTAAGTAAGTCAGGAACTCCCCGTGCCAGACGTTGGAACCACGTTTGGGAATGGCGTTAATGACGCCACCCAGAGCGCCGCCGTATTCGGCCTCGAAGCTGCTGGACTTGATCTGTACTTCCTGGATGAAATCGGTTTGGAAGTTCTTGCCGACGCCGCCGTTCTGAATGTTGGTGGTGTTGATGCCGTCGATCAGGTAAACATTCTCACTGTCGCTTGCGCCGTCGATCTGGAAACCCCCGGCGCGGCTAGATGTACCGCTTTGCATAGGCTCCTGACGCGCGCCCGGAGCAAAAGGAATTACGGATTGGAAAGAGCGTCCCTTCGGAATATTTGTCAGCTCATCCTGGGTAACCGTCACCGCGACCTTACTTTGAGTCACGTCCACGGCAGGCGCCTCGGCCCGAACTTCCACGACTTCGCTGGCGGTACCCATTTCCAACTGGATGTCGATGTTTGGCAAGCGGCCCACATCGAGCGAAACGCCTTCGTGCTTCACGACGCGAAAGCCCTTCGCGGTGACGGTCAACGTATAGGCGCCAGGCGGAAGACTCGAAAACCGGTAGAAACCAGTGGCATCGGTTTCCGTTTTCTTCGCACTTAGCACCGGGCCGGAAATCTCTACCGTCGCACCGGCAACGACCGCGCCTGTTGGGTCCTTCACATACCCTTGAACTCCGGCCGTTGTTTCCTGCGAAAACAGTGCGGTTGGAACCAAAGCAAACACACAACACAGGGCAACCACCACCATAACCACTCGCTTGCTTGGCATGCAACTACCTCCTGGTTGGGCCATGCCTGGCTCACCTGAACTGTGCACACCTGGCCGACGAACTGTCCCGGGTAACAAAAGGAAGGATTCTGCAAGAGGCCATAAATCAGAAATCCACCAGCAAAACTGCAACCTGCCTGGCAGGAGAGCAAATTCCGTACCAAGCGCTGCTCCACCGACTAAGTTCTAAAGTTCTCGTGATTTACACAGATTTTAGGAGTCATGGAGGTGCGCTCTGTCTATGTTCGGCCATATTTTCATACGGACTTTCATAGATACGCTTCCGGGTTCCAGCGCGTCTTTCGCTGCGGATCGCAACGATTCGACGGCACTCGACGACAGTTTGCATCGGTCAATCTCTGGCACGCGACAGTGCAACCACAAGATTCCAGGCGACCTATATATCCAAATAAATTCTGACTAAAACAAATCTAAATTCAGAGTTTTATAAGTTCTGTGAGTTTTGGACCCTTGCTCCAGCCTGGCAGGGACTGAGAAGCTCAGGCGCGTGGATAGAGAGATAGGGATAAGGTTTGGGCTCTCTTACGTTAATTGGAAGAATACACGGTGCGGCCGCCGACGACAGTGCGGAGGACGCGCGTTTTGATGAACTGGGAGGGGGGAACTTTGGTGAGGTCGTTCGAAAGGACGATGAAGTCGGCGTACTCACCCTCTTTCAACTCGCCCTTCCTCCCTTCTTCGAACTGCGCGTAAGCGGATCCCGAGGTGTACGCACGAATGCAATCCGCTAGCGAGATTTTCTCCTGCGGCTCCCACCCGTTCTTTGGACCGCCATCGGGGCGTTCGCGCGTCACGCAAGCGTACAAGCCGCGAAACGGGCTGATCGGCTCCACGTTGTAATCGGTGCCGAACGCGAGCCGAACGCCGTTTTTCAGCATGCTGGCCCAAGCGTACGCGCCGATGATCCGCTCGCGCCCGATGCGGTCCTCCGCCCAGCGCATGTCCGTGGTCTGATGCGAAGGCTGCATCGACGCGATCACTTGGAGTTCCGCAAAACGCGCGAAGTCCATGGGCGCGACCACTTGCGCGTGCTCGATGCGGTCCCGGCGGTCGCGCCGACCGTTAGCCTTGGCCACCGCCTCGAAAACATCCAGCGCGATGCGATTGGCGCGGTCACCAATCGCGTGGAACGCCAGCTGAAACCCGGACTTGTCGCGCTGAATAGCCATCGCTTTCAGTTTCTCTGGATCGTTGGTGAGAATTCCACTCGTGGAGGGATCGTCGGAATAGGGCTCCAGCATCGCAGCGGTGCGTGAACCCAGGGCGCCGTCTGTGAATGCTTTTAGTGCACCGGTTTTCAGCCAAGGATCTCTGGTGCCGCCCTGCGCCTGCCTATTCTGCAACTCATTGAGAGAAAGATCGAATGGCAGCCACTCCGTGATGCGAACGGTAAGTTTTCCTTCTTCCTTCAAGTCGTGGTACACCTGAAAATCCGCCCAATCGGAATAATCCTGGACGGAAGTGACGCCATTCTCGGCGACGTTCCGAAGGACCAGCTCAATTCCTTTGCGGCGTTGCTCGGCAGTGGGATCGGGAATCCGCACTCTGACCAGAGACATTGCCGCGCCTTCTTTCAGCATTCCCGTTGGCTCGCCAAGCCCATCGCGTTCGATTTCACCGCCGGGCGGATTGGGAGTGGTCTTGTTAATCTCGGCGCTCTTGAGCGCCAGCGAATTCGCGACCGCCACGTGACCGGAAATGTGCGTCAGGATGACGGGGTTCTTGGGCGCGACGGCATCAAGCTGCTGGCGATTCGGGAACCTCTTCTCGGGCCAAAGTGTGTGGTCCCATCCCCCGCCGGTGATCCATTCGCCTTCTTTGTGCTTCGCGACGGCCGCTGTTACGCGCTTTTGCATTTCCTCAACGGAAGGCACGCCCGTCAGCGGGACGGCGAGCTCGTCCGCGGCGGCGCCACCCAGATGCACGTGCGCATCATTGAAGCCGGGCATTACAAAGTGACCATCGAGCTGGACCGTCTCCGCACCTTCCTGGCTGCCGCCGCAATCGAGAAGGATGTGAGCCATCTTGCCAACGCAGGCGATCTTCCCTTCGCTAACAGCGATAGCCTCGGCCCACGGTTGCGCAGGATCGTTTGTGTAAATGCGCCCGTGAACGTAATAGACCAGATGCGAAGTCCTTTGCGCGACGCTCGTATTCGCGTGGAATGCCGAAACGAGGACAACAACCGCGAACGGGAGGATCCCAGCGAGGAGACGAACGCGATTCCTGCGCAACTTCATCGAGGTTTCTCCTCGGCAACTCCGGAAACTCCCAGAACGGTTAGAAGCGCGCGTTTCAATCCGGCTTCGCGACCCGTGGCGTCGTACCATTCCTGCAGCGAGTGCGCTCCGCCGCCGTTGCCGCCCGCTCCGATGGAAATAGCCTCGATCCCCAGGGATAGCGGCACATTCGCATCTGTCGAAGAGCGCTCGATGCGCGATTGATTGCCGATAAACTCATCGGCGGCGCGAAGTGCTGCCAGCAGTGGCGAATCCGCGGCCAATTCTCCGCCCGGACGGCTGCCGAGCAGTTCGACCTTCCATTCCAGCTTGCCTTTGGAACGGTCGCGCGCCGATTCCATCTCGTCACGCACGCCCGCCGCGATACACTCGCGAAGGGCCGATTCGAGACGTGCAAGTTCGTCCTCGCTCTCCGAGCGAATGTCGACTTTCAGGCGCGCTTCGTGCGGAACGGAATTTACGGAAGTGCCGCCTTCGATCTGGCCGATATTGAACGTCGTGCGCGGCGTGGCTGGAACTCTGGTATTGATGAACCGAACGGAGCCGCGAACCAGCGCGTTGATAGGATTGGGCATCCCGAAGTCCGACCAACTGTGGCCGCCCGGGCCAGTGATCAAGGCTTCGAGCCGGCGCGATGCCAGCGCTTTCGTGGTCACGTGATCCGTGCCGGAACCGTCAAGCACCACCACCGCTTTCAGTTTTCCGCGGTAGTTATCGACAATCGCGCGCATGCCGCGCAGATTGCCTTCGCCCTCTTCGCCGACGTCGCCTACGAATAGAACGGTGCGCAGTGGCTTGACGCGCGCGGACTGCGCGGCACGCGCCAGCGCCAGGAGAGCCGCCACGCCACTGCCATTATCCGAGATTCCCGGCGCGGTCATGCGGCTGCCATCGCGGTGAACCTTCACGTCGGTATCTGGAGGAAAAACCGTGTCGAGGTGCGCGGAGACAACGACAATTTCCTTTTCATTCACGCCGCGCAGTTCACCGATCACGTTGCCGGTCTTGTCGATCTGCGCCGCCAATCCCGCTTCGGCCAGCAATTCCTTGACCGCTGCCGCCCGCTGCGCTTCCTGAAACGGCGGCGCAGGGATTTCCGTGATGCGCGCCTGCTGATCGTTAACCCAGGAAATGTTGGGCGTAAGCCAATCGAGAGCCGCGCGGACTCGTGCGTTATCGGAGAGCCGTGGACTCTGGGCCTGGCGAGGGGCATGGGGAGGAGGAGCGGAGCGAGCCGGCATAGCCAAAAGAATAACGCAAACGAGAGCGCGTTTCACCGTCGGCTTGCAACAACGTTTTCCGCTCAATTGCGTGCGGCCTCGGTGCAAAGAGCGAAAACTTCGTCGTCGGTGAGCACGCGCGGAGACTGCTTGGCGGCGTCAAAGATGCGCGTGACCGTCGCGTCGTCCGCGGGAACGCGATGCTTCTCCAGCCAGAACAGCACATTGGATTTCCCGCTCATAGGGCCGATCTCGATTACCTGGTCGAGACCGAAAAGATGCGCGGGCACGCCGCTGTAGACGGCATTGGCGAGTTCGAGATCATTTTTGCGAAAAGCTTTGATGAGCGCGGCGGCGTGAACTCCCGTCGCGGTGCGAAACGCGTCATGCCCAACGACTGGATAGTTCGGCGGGATTTTTGTGTGCGTGGCGTTCGCGACTTTTTCGCAATATTCCTTAAGGCGGGACAGGTCCTGTTCGATAAGCCCCATGAGGCGAAGATTGACGAGCATTAATTCCATGGGCGTGTTGCCAACGCGCTCGCCTAGAGCATTGGCCGCGGCGTGGACCTGATGGGCGCCGCCAGCGACGGCCGCAAGTGAATTGGCGATCGAGAGGCCGCGATCGTTGTGGCCGTGCCAGTCAATACGAATCTTTTCGCCTGACGGTTTCACAACTTCCTCGACTGCAAATTTCACCAGGTTGAACGCACCACTCGGAGTGGCGTGGCCAACAGTGTCGCAGAGCACGATGGCGCGCGCACCGTTTCGAATGGCGGTCGAGTAGAGGCGTTTCACGGTTTCGGGGTCGGTGCGAATCGTGTCTTCGGTAACGTACATCGACGGAAGCCCATTCTCGACCGCGAACCTGACGGCTTTTTCCGTAGTGCGCTCAAGGTGATCGACGGTCCAGTCTTCCACGAGGCGGCGGATCGGGCTGGAACCGAGGAATGTTGCGGCTTCAATGGCGATGCCCACACTTTGCGAAATCTCCACGATGGGGCGAATGTCGTTTTCATGCGTTCGCGCCGCGCAGTTTGGCTTGATCTTCATGCGGTGCGTGGAGATTTCGCGGGCCAGCGCTTCAGTATGCGCATAGGCACGCGGCCCGGCGCCGGGAAGGCCGATATTGACGGAGTCGATTCGCAGGGATTCCATCAGATGGAGGATTTCGATTTTTCCTTCGATGCTGGGGTCGAAGACGGAAGGATTCTGCAAGCCGTCGCGCAGCGTTTCGTCATCCAAGAGTACGCGCGTGCCCGCAGGAATCGCCGGTGGCGTGGCCGTGTTCCAATCGTAAATCCATTCGTTCTGCGGCAAGGGAGGCCTCTTCCACTGCGAAGTCGCACCTTCTAATTGCGCAACGTATAGCTCTGTGGCTGCTGCGCGGGATCGGGGCGATACAGCGTCTTGCAGAATTCGCAGCGATAAATTTCCGCTTTCGCACCAATGACCACGGCCACTTCCTTCGGATAATCATAGTACCGCTTCAAGTGGCCATTGCAGAGCTTGCCCTTGTCGTCTTTTTCATCGCATGCGCGCTGTTTGGGCTTGCGCGTTTTGATTTTGGGTGATGCCGTAGTCTCTTCAGGCATGGAGGTCCTCTCTACCACCCGTGGTCGCGGAAAAACGTTTTCATGGCGCTGCGGGCGTTTCGCAGCTTCGCGCCAATACCGCCGGAAAACTCAAATTGGAGAAAAGCATCCGCGGCGCGCTCCAAGTCTGAACCGTAGCGGTACCACCAAGGCTTTTCGCTCCGCGCCAAGCCATCGACATCAATATATTTCATTTGCATCATCTCGAGCAGTCCCGCTTTCCCGTGAGTGCGGCCCCAGCCGCTCGCGCCACACCCGCCGTGCGGCGCCTCCGCAATTCCGAAATAGCTGATGGCGTCGTTCACCATAACCGCGCCTGCGCGCAGTTCCGCTGCAAGCGCCATTCCTCGAGACTTGTCCTTCGTCCAGATGCTCGCAGCGAGAGCAAACGGTGAGTCGTTAGCGTGCGTGATCGCTTGCTTCGCGTCCCGCACAACTTGAATTGCGAGGATTGGTCCAAATGTCTCTTCTTGAAACAGCTTCATCGAAGAATCGACGCCCACAATGACAGTGGGCTCGAAAAAGTTAGGGCCAAGCTCAGGGCGCGCGCTGCCGCCGCACACCACGCTTGCGCCACGCGAAACCGCATCGTCGACTAAATCGATCATCCGTCTCACATGTTCCGGGCGAATCAGCGGGCCAACGTCGGTCGCAGGATCGCTGCCTGAACCGAGCCGGAGCTTTTTCGTTTTTTCAACACAAAGGGCGATAAACCTTTCTACCGCCAGTTGCTCGACAAACAATCGCTCGACGGAAAGGCAAACTTGTCCGCAATTCGTGTAGCTGCCCCAAACGGCGGCGCTGGAGGCCACCTCCAGGTCCGCATCCGCCAAAACGATCATGGCATCTTTGCCGCCAAGTTCGAGCACGGTGGGGATCAGCCTTTTCGCGCAAGCCTCAGCAACGCGCCGCCCAGTAGCCACGCTGCCCGTGAATATGACCTTGTCCGCCGAGGCATCGATCAAAGCTTGGCCAACCTCTGCCCCTCCCTGGACAATTCTGACGAGGTCTTTCGGAAAGCCCGCGTCGATGAAGAGTTTTTCGATCAGCGCGCCACATTGCGGGGTGAAGTCGCTCGTCTTGCACACCGCGGCATTTCCTGCCGCGAGCGCGGGAATGATTTCGCTGAGCGGGATGGCCAGCGGATAGTTCCACGACGAGATGATGGCGATGACACCAAGCGGTTCGTAAGTCAGATAGCCACGCTTGGCTTTCGCGGCCGTGCTGTGATGTGGAACTCGCTGTGTGCGCAGGGCCCTCGCCGCGTTCTTCGACCAGTATTCCGCCGAATCGAGCGCTACGAAGATGTCGGCAAACAGCGCTTCCACCCGCGGCTTGCCGGATTCGCGCACAACCGCATCCGTCAATTCATTGCGGGAGGCCATAATCCGGTTGCGCAGCCCGCGCAGTTTTGCGCACCGATCACGAATCGGCAGCTTTGCCCAATCACGCTGGACAGCGCGCGCGCGGGAAACGATCTCCGGCAACGACGATGCAGGGGTTCTCTCAAAATGCCCGAGCACTTCACCCGTAGCCGGGTTCATCGAAGGAAGCGTGTCGATGGGAATGGCCGTGGTAGCCATGAACGCGATTCTAACCGATTTTGAGCGCGGAAGGTGGCCGCTCGATCAGCGACCGGTCAAGGCTTGCCAAGCCGCCACGCCTCGTCGTGCTGCACCTCAACCATCACAAGGCCTTGAGGCGGAACGGTTGGACCCGATTTCGAGCGATCTCGCAATTCGTACAAACGGTCGATATCCGCTGGCGCGAGTTTTGCGCGACCGACATCGAGCAGCGTGCCCATCATCTTGCGCACCATATAGCGAAGGAACGAGCGGCCGCGAACGGTGAAAACCAGTTCTTCGTTGTCTGCACTTCGTGCCAGCTCCGTCGCAAAGATTTCCCGCTCGGTGGCTCGCTCTTTGTCGTCCTCTTCGGAGCCAGTCGATGCTGCAAACGAGGCAAAGTCGTGCTTACCAATAAACCGCGCGGCAGCATCGCGCATGGCGTCTTCGTCGAGCGGAAACGGGTAGTGCAGCACGTAACGCCAGATCATCGGCGGCACAACTCTTCCCCGATACAGCCGATAACGGTAAGTCTTGCCTCGCGCGGACCAGCGTGCATTGAAGTCTGGGCCAACTTCCTCCGCGCCCACGATGCGAATCGCGGGCGGAAGCAACGCGTTCAGCGCCCGTTGAAAATCCTGCGCGGAAAGATGCGACTGCGTTCGAAAGCTGCCGACCTGACCAAGAGCGTGAACCCCGGCGTCCGTCCGCCCGGTGCCATGCAAAACGACGTTCTCCTGCGTAAGCTGGCGGAGCACCCCAACGATTTCTCCCTGAATCGTGGGCTTGTTAGCTTGCATCTGCCACCCATGGAAATCCGTGCCGTCGTACGCGATGGTCAGCTTGAAATAGCGCATGGAAAGAAAGGTATCAGTTTTCAACCATCCGCGTTCAAAGGAGGGATAAGTTCCAGGAAGTTCTCGATCAGCGCTAGTGCGCAGTGCGAACGAAGCGGCTCCCTGGCTTTACGGCGACGCTGCCTTCGCGGCACAGCGGGCAATCTTCTTCTTCGTAGCTGGCGATCGGCAATTGAATCAGCGACTGCGTTTCCACTTCGAAGTCGACTTTTCCGCCGCTGCGGTCGATCAGCGCGCCGGCGGCAACCACGCGCGCCCCCGCCTCTTCCACGACGCGAATGGCCTCCTGCGTCGAGCCGCCGGTCGTCCAAACGTCTTCGACAACCAGCACGTGCTGGTCGGGCGCAAGCGAGAATCCGCGCCGCAGAGCCATCATGCCGCTGGCGTCGCGCTCCACAAAGAGCGCGGGCGTTCCACCACCGGAGGAATGTTTCGGCTCCGGCAGCGCTCGCGCTACTTCCTGGCCAATAATGAGTCCACCCATCGCCGGCGAGACAACCGCGTCAATCTTGGCATCCGAAAAAAGCGCCGCCAGCGCCTGCCCCAGCTTCTCGGCAAAGCGCGGATATTGCAGGACCAGCGCGCACTGGACATATGTGCCGCTGTGCAGCCCGCTGGACAACTCAAAGTGGCCATGACGGATGGCGCCCGCCGCCTCGAACATCTTCAGCAGTTCTTCGCGTTTCAGCATTTGGCCCATCTCGCCGCCACCGGCTCCTAACCGTCGAAATGTCAGGAGATTAGCCGCCGCCTCTCGCGTTGTCAAGGAAGAGAGCCCCTGTTAGACTCCTTCCTTCGCCCGGTCCGCGTGGCGCAGCCTTTAGGGTGGCTTCTGACGCATTTCCGATGGCTTGGCCGCGACGCAGTCAGATTCCGGTCGTGACCTCAAAACGGTCTGCTGCTGAAACAAATTCCATTCTGCGAACGTTTTACAGAGTTGAGTACCAATAAATGAAGCCCCTTGGGGGATGAATCTTGAGGGTAAGGAGCACTATGAAGACGCTGTATGCTCGACCGCTGTTGGCCGCCATACTGACCGCAACGCTCGTCGGAGGACCCGTTTCGCCGGCCTTCGCGCAGGACGCGCCGCAAAATCCGCAAGCAGCGCCCGCCAAGCCGGCCACGTCCATCGAGCCGGTTTCGCTTGGTTCCGCGAAATACAACTACACGCGCGCGCCCAAGCCATTTCCTAACCTGTTTGCTCCTTACAGCCCGATCAAGATCGCATCGCCCGTGCTGACCAATTCGCCGCGTATCGAACAGCTTATCCACGAAGGCAAGCTGGAGTTAAGCATGCAAGAAGCCGTGGAGCTGGCCCTGGAAAACAGCATGGACATCGTAGTGCAGCGGTATAACCCGTGGTTCGCGGACACCGGCATCCTCAAAGCAAAGGCCGGAGGATTTGGCGGCACGACACCCGGCGCCGTGTTCGGCGGATCCTCGGCGAATAATCCGCTGCTAAACTTCGATCCCGTTGTCACCACTGTCCTCACCCTCGATGACCGCAAGTCCCCTATCAATAACCCGCTGACTTCCGGTACGGGCACGGGCATTTCCTCGCTTGCAGCTCTGGCCACCCACACTTCCATCTTCAATGTTCAGTACGCCCAAGGATTCGCAACGGGAACCACCTTCTTCACCGCGTGGGATAACACACGGAATTCGGCGTCCTTGAGCGCCAACCTTTTCAACCCTTCCGTGCAAACGACGATTTTTGCCGGGCTCCAGCAACAGTTGCTGAATGGCTTCGGCCGTTCCGTCGGAACGCGCAACATCCGCATCGCCAAGAACAACCGCAAGATCGCCGACTGGGCCTTCACCCAACAAGCGATCACCACTGTCACGAACACCATCGCTGCGTATTGGGAACTGGTCTTCGCTAGGGAAAACGTCAAGGTTCAGCAGCAAGCTGTGACCGTGGCCGAAAAGCTCTACAACGACAACAAAAAGCAACTCGAAATCGGAACGATGGCGCCGCTCGACGTCACCCGCGCTGAATCCGAGCTCGCCACGAACCGCCAGAACCTGATTGTGGCGCAGACCTTGCAGCTACAGGATCAACAGGCGCTGAAGAACGCTATCAGCAAGAATTCCTTAGCGCCTAATTTCGTGAACGTGGAAGTCATCCCCACGGATTTGCCCTCGCGCCCGGAAGCCATCGAAGCCCCGTCGTTTGAGGAAGCCGTTAAAGAAGCATTTGCAAAGCGGCCGGAATTGCAGGAAGAGGCGCTCAACCTTTTGAACAGCGGCATCGACGTCAAAGCGACGCGCAACGCGTTGCTGCCGACGGCCACGCTGACCGCGCAATACAGTTCGGTCGGACTCGCCGGCAACCAGGCGAAATTCACTACTGCTACAGTGGCAGGAGCCCCTGTCGTGGATGCCAACGGGAATCCGGTTCCCGGCGACTTTCTTCCCGCGACGCAATTCACGCCAAACGGCATCGCGTCGGCCGGCTTCGGCGACGCTTTGAGTTCGGCGTTTCATAACAATTTCCCGGATTACCAGGTGTCTTTAAACGTGCAGATCCCCATCCGCAACCGCTCGGCGCAGGCGGACAATCAGCGCGCCATTCTCACGCAGCGTTACCTCGAAGCGCAGTTGCAGCAACTGAAGAACGCCGCAATGCTCGACGTCCGCAACACCTACATCGCCCTCACGCAGGACCGCGCTCAGGTCGACGCCGCCAGCAAGGCGCGCGAACTCCAGCAACAGACTTTTGACGCCGAACAGAAAAAATATCAGCTCGGCGCTTCCACCGTTTACCTCGTCATTCAGACGCAACGCGACCTCATCAACGCGCAAGGCACGGAACTTCGCGCTCTCGCCAACCTCGCCGAAGCCAAGGCCAATTACGAGCGCGCCGTCGGGCGCACGCTCGAAGTCAATCGCGTCACCATCGCCGACGCCAAGACTGGGGAGGCCGAACGCGAGACGCTCATTCCGGGCACCTTGCACGGCCAAGTCGTTGGCACCGAGAGACTTTCGTTCAACTCCGGCCAAAAATAATCGCATCAAGAATAATCTCGCCAAGAGATTCCTCTGCTCGGCCCGGGGCAACTCCCCTGGCCGAGCTTCCTTTTTCTAAGCCTTACGATGGCCAGTAGCCGTTATGGTTTCTTTGGAGCTAGGGTCGGCTTCCCGCTCGGCGGATGGGCAGTCGTGAACGCGAAAATGGCAAGATTCTGTGTTGGAAGCATCAGAGCATACTCGCCGGGCGGGAGGTCTTCGCGTGGACGCAAGAGCCAACACGCGTTCTCCGGGTGTGAGACTTCTGTCGGAACGACATCCGACTGCTTGGCCTCGGCGATCTTGGCGCCCAAGACGGGCACCCTGCCCGCATTAAGCTCACGCAAATCTTTTTTAGGGTGCAGCCTTACCACCACCGGGCCGCCCGGGAAGGAGGGGAAGTTACAAACGGAGAGAACCGGCCTGCGAGTTTCGATCTGAAGCTCTGCGTGCTGCCCCGAATATTCAGCGATAGCCACGGCCGGGACTACTCCATAGGTGAGCGATCCGATCAAGCTCCGTTTAGTCCGAATCTGGGATGGGACTTCCTGGGAAAGAGCTTCCCAACCGGAATTCTCGACGAGGACACTGGCATCATCCTTCGGGTATTCCGCAGGAAAGTTTGAGGAAGTGGGAGAGGCCGTACCTGGCTTGCCTTGGGCCGGAGCGAGTTGTGCGGACGGAAGCAGAGAAAATAGAATCGATACAGCCGCGTAACGGAAGCAACTAAGCATAGAAACCTCCGAGACTGCGGCATGGTAGCACAGGAACTACTTATGTCAGGCTCAATTTAGTACTAAGCGACGCGTTTGTGGATGAAGTCTACGATGTCTTGGGTGGAAGTGCCGGGGAGAAAAATTTCGGCGATGCCGGACTGTTTCAGGGCAGGGATGTCGGCTTCGGGGATGATGCCGCCGACGAGCACGGTGACGTCATTCATGCCTTTTTCATGGAGGAGCTTCATGAGCTGCGGGCAGATGGTGTTATGGGCACCAGAGAGAATGGAGAGGCCGATCACGTCGACGTCTTCCTGGACGGCGGCGGAGGCGATCATTTCGGGAGTCTGACGGAGGCCGGTGTAGACGACTTCCATTCCGGCGTCGCGCAAGGCGCGGGCGATTATTTTTGCGCCGCGGTCATGGCCATCCAGACCGGGCTTGGCGATTAAGACTCTGATTTTCTTTTCCGGCATAGGTTAGGTGATGGCGACTTCTTCGTAGGTGCCGAAGACGTCGCGGAGGGCGTCGCAAATCTCACCAAGAGTGGCGTAGGATTTTACGGCGTCGTAGAGGAACGGCATGAGGTTGTCTTTGCCCTTGGCAGCCGTGCGGAGAGCGTTGAGGCGACGATCCACTTTGGCTTGAGAACGGTCGGCGCGGAGTTTTTTCAAGCGGGCGGCTTGGCGGTGCGCGACGGTCTCATCGATTTGCAAAACGTCTAGAGGTTTTTCCTCGGCTACGAAGTCGTTCACGCCGACGATGATTTTTTCCTTTTTATCCACGGCCACCTGATAGCGGTAGGAGGCTTCGGCGATTTCGCGCTGCGGGTAGCTGCGCTCGATGGCGGCGACCATGCCGCCCATGGCGTCGATGCGATCGATGTACTCCCACGCGCCCCGCTCGACTTCCTTGGTGAGCGTTTCGACGAAGTATGAGCCGCCGAGGGGATCGACGGTATTGGTGACGCCAGTTTCGTGGGCGATGATTTGCTGCGTGCGAAGGGCAATCGTGGCGGCAAATTCCGTGGGCAACGCCCATGCTTCGTCGAGCGAATTGGTGTGAAGAGATTGTGTACCGCCGAGGACGGCTGCAAGGGCCTGAATCGCAGTGCGCACGACGTTGTTATAGGGCTGCTGCGCGGTCAGAGAGCAGCCGGCGGTTTGCGTGTGAAAACGCAAAGCCCAAGCGCGCGGGTTCTTGGATTTGTAGCGCTCGACCATGGCTTTGTGCCAGATGCGACGCGCGGCGCGATACTTGGCGATCTCCTCGAAGAAATCGTTGTGCGCGTTGAAGAAGAACGAAAGTTGCGGCACGAACTGGTCCACGTCAAGGCCGCGACGCATTCCCCATTCGACGTATTCGAGACCGTCGCGCAGAGTGAAGGCGAGTTCCTGGATGGCGGTCGAGCCGGCCTCGCGGATGTGATAGCCGCTGATCGAAATGGTGTTGAACTTCGGAGTGTTCTTGACGCCGAATTCGAACGTATCGATCACTAGGCGCATCGAGGGTTCCGGTGGGTAGATGTATTCCTTCTGTGCGATGTACTCTTTCAAGATGTCGTTCTGAAGCGTGCCGGAGATTTTCTTCCAGTCCGCGCCTTGCTTTTCCGCGACGGCCAGATACATCGCCCAGATGACCGCGGCAGGAGAATTGATGGTCATCGACGTTGTGACGTTGGCGAGAGGAATCTTGTCGAAGAGCACTTCCATGTCCGCAAGCGAACTGATGGCCACGCCGCACTTGCCGACTTCTCCCTCGGAAAGCGGATGGTCAGAGTCGTAGCCCATCAACGTGGGCAAGTCGAAGGCGGTGGAGAGCCCCGTCTGGCCCTGCGCGAGTAGATAGCGGAAGCGCTGGTTGGTGTCTTCGGCGGTGCCAAAACCCGCAAACTGCCGCATGGTCCAAAGGCGGCTGCGGTGCATGGTGGAATGAATGCCGCGCGTGTAAGGAGGTTCGCCAGGGAAACCGAGGTCGCGGTCAGGGTCCCAGTTGGGCAAATCCGCTTTGGTGTACAGCCTGCGAATCGGATGACCGGAAATCGTGGTGAATTCGGCTTGCCGCTCGGGGCTTTGTTCCAGAGTTGGCTGAAGAGTATTTTTCTCCCAAGCCTGTTCTTTGGCGGAAGGCTCGCGATTCGCGGAAGAAGCCTCTGACGGCGGCACGGTCTGTGTGGATCCTTTGCGCTGTTCGCTCATGCGCATCGCTCCCGAGGACGGCACCAGGCAATGATACAAATTGCCTGAGAATTCCATGCTATGCGAAAGGTAAGGAAGGGGCAAGTGTGGCGCTGCTACAAACAGGAATAAGGTGAATTGCTAAAACTGCTTGAGGAAAAAGAAAAAACCGGTCCGAGCAAATTGCTGCCGGACCGGTTTTTTTCAGAGGGCTGAAAGGATTTACTTGGCGCCGTACTCCTTAGCAGTCATCTCTTTGTGGCCCACGGACTGCGGATGTCCGACCGTCCCGTTTGGAGCTTTCCCATTGTCGGGCAACCAGAGATGAAAGATGATGCCGTCGGTTTGAGCGGCGGTCTCGGCAATTTTCTTGGCTTCCTCGGGCGAACGGTCCAGAACCTGCACTCTGCCGGTGGCAATTTCGACGGCGTGGTCGTGGTAGAACTTGTTCCAGGTCTCCAGAGAAACATTCGAGCGAGAGACGTTCTTGGCAACGAAGTATTCCACCTGTTTGAGGAGCGCGTTGGGTTCCGTGGATTCGTAGATCAGGCATTCGAGCACGTCACTCGATACCGGTTTGCAGTAATGATGGTAGGGCCCCATGATTTTGCCATCCATCTTGTGGGGAGCCAGGACATGGATGTCGTGGCCATCGGCGGGAGTCCGCGGTTTTTCCTGCGGCGGAGCGCTCCGCGATCCCACAACGAGTACTCCGCAAATCACTAGCGTGGAAAAGAACGCATACTTGTAGTTCACAGTTCCGTTCATAGCTTCTCCTCCTGAAGCATCGTTTCGGCGTTCATGGGGAAACTTCCGAGAAGGAAAGACTGGCCTTGGGGGAAACCGTATGCTCGCACTGCTCGTTTGTCAAGCGAACATCAACGCCTACAACTGTCCGGGCGCAGCCTTGCGGCAGAAACCTGTCACACATTTACGAGATAGCGACTCCATTCCTTCGATTCAGCCAACTTCTTCAAGATGCTATTACGCTGGATGAGGAATCGCTCCATGTAAGCACGCAGGAATAGTTGATCTACAATTTTGCCGAGAATCCCCATTGGCGACGGAAACTCAAAACGATCATTCATCTGAGTACCGATTGCATGCTCCAAGAACAGGTGATCGTGTTTCATGCCCTTGAACGCGCCCGCCACCATAATGTCCTGAAAATGTTGTGGACGATTGAATTCAGTCACTCGAACCGTCAGTCGTTGTCTTAGGCCCAGATGCCGCGCTTCCCAGGTCACTTCGTCGTTTTGACCAATGAGTCCCCTCGTCACGCCTGCAATTGCCCGCTCGCTGGTCCCTTCCGTCGAATCTTGGTGAGCGTCAATGCTCCGGGCAAGGTCGAATACACGTTCTCTTGGAGCAGAAATCAGCGTAGATAGCTGAATCACTGGCATGAAGGCCTTACTTCGAATCTCTCAGACTAGTGAGCGATCTTCCCGTCCGTGTCCCGAATCTCCACCTTGCCCAGATTCAGCCTCTTCATGTCCTCTTCGATCTTCGCGCGGTCGCCCACGGCAAGCACAATCATCTTGTCCGGCTGAATGTATTTCTTCGCCACCGCCTGCGCCTGCTCGACTGTCACCGCATTGATGCGCTCCGGCAGCGTCGAAAAATAATCCAGTGGCAAATCGTACGTGAAAAGTTCCGCGAACGTCGCCGCCGCTTCCGTTCCGCGCTCGAACCGCCCCGGCAGCGAACGCGCGATGGAATCTTTCGAGAGAATCAGCTCCGCCGGCGTCAGCTGCGTGTCGCGCATCCGTTTCAACTCGTTGAATACTTCCGTCGTCGCGGGAGCGGTCACGTCCGTTCGCACATCGGAGAACACGATGAACGGTCCCGGCGACCGGTGATACCGGAAGAACGATCCCGCGCCGTAGGTGTACCCGTGTGCTTCGCGCAGGTTCATATTGATGCGGCTCGAGAAAAGCCCGCCGAGGTCCGTGTTCATCACTTCCACGGGAACATAATCCGGCGTTGACCGCGCCAGCCCCATCGAGAAACACACCAGCGTGGTTTGCGGCGCTCCTGGACGGTCCACCAAAATCAGTTTCGCGTCCGTTGTCTCCGGCGTGCTCAGCGGCGGCTGCGCGGGCCTCCCTGCCTTCCACGCGCCGAATTGTTTTTCCAGCAGCGGCTTCAGCGCCGCGAGTTTGATGTTTCCCGTCACCACCAGCGCCGCATCGTCCGGAAAATAATTCTGCTTCCAGAATTTTCCCAGGTCCTCGCGCGAAATCGCCTTGATCGATTCCGTCGTCCCGCTGTCCGGATACCCGTACGTGTGCTTCGGCCCGTAGAGCGCTGACGCCAGCACACGCATCGCCAGGGAAAACGGCTCATCTTTTTCCTGCACGATGCTGGTCAGCCGCTCCGAACGTACCCGTTCCAATTCTTCCTTCGGAAAACTCGGATGCAATGCCACGTCCGCCAGCAATTCCAGCGCCTCCGAAAAATTTCGTGTAAGCGAGCGCGCGGAGATTCCCGTCGTGTCCGCCCCCGATCCAGAATTTAATGTCGCGCCCAGATCCGCGGCGCGATCGGCAATTTGCAGCGCCGAACGCGTCGTCGTTCCCTGCTGCAGCATCCGCGCCGTCATGCTCGCCAGCCCCGGACGGTCCACCGGATTCACACCGCTTCCGGCGTGCAAAACCAGGTCCCCCGCAACTAGTGGCAGCCCCGGCCTCTCGCTGTATAGCACCGTCAATCCATTCGACAGCTTGAACTTTTCCGGCACCGGCAAGTGCAGCGCGCTGGCGGGACCGGCTTTCGGCGGCTCTTTTCGCCAGTCCGCATCAGCGTTCACCGGCTCGCCATTATTCTTGGTTGGATCCTTTTCCGGCGCTTTCGGAGTCGCCACTTCCGCGCCCAAATCCTGCTTTCCCGGCATGCCGTAAACGACCGCGCGCTGATTCGACTTGAGCTGTCCTTCCGCGAACGCCTGAATCGATTCAGTTGTGGAATTTTCGTAGCGCGCAATGTCCGCTCCAAGAAAATCCGGTGTGCCCAGATAATGGTTGTAGCTATTCAAGCGGTCGGCGACGCCGCCGAATCCGCCCAGCGTTTCGAGCCCCGCGATGATTCTTGATTCGATTACGTTGCGCGCGCGCATCAGCTCTTCGGCCGTCGGCCCATCCTTGCGAAACGCATCCAGCTCCGCGTTGATCGCTTTCTCGAGGTCCTCCAGTTTCACGCCGGCTTTCGCTGTCACCTGCACTTCAAACACGGAACCAAGAATTAGCGACTGCTGATTTACCGACACGTCCTGCGCGATTTGCTTTTCGTACACAAGTTTTTTGTACAGCCGGCTGGACTTCCCGCCGCCGAGGATCGTTGCCGCAAGGTCCGCCTCCGCGTCGCCCGGCTTGAAAATCGGCGATGTCAGCCACGCCATGTACACGCGCGGGAGCTGCACATTGTCCTGAATGACCGCCCGGCGCTCGGAAGTAATTGGTGGCGTGTGCGCCTTGATCTTCGGAACTTCCTCGCCACGCTTCAGCGGGCCGAAATATTTTTGCACCAGTTCGCGCGCCTTATCCGGATTAAAATCACCGACGATCGCCAGGCTCGCGTTGTTCGGCGCGTAATACAGTTTGAAGAAATTCCGCACGTCTTCCAGCTTCGCCGACTGAATATCTTGGTGCGAACCAATCACTTCGCCGTAGTAAGGATGCTCTTTCGGAAAAAGTTGGTGGAACAGCCCCTCTTCCACCACGCCGTAGGGAGCGTTCTCCACGCTCTGCCGCCGCTCGTTGCGCACCACGTCTTGTTGATTCGAAAGACTTGCCTGGTCCAGCTTGTCCGGCAAATAACCCATGCGGTCGGACTCCAGCCACAGCGCGAGTCCCAGTTGATTCGAGGGCAGCGTCTCGAAGTAATTCGTGCGGTCAAAATCCGTCGTGCCGTTGATGTCCGAAGCGCCCGCCGCTTCCAGATAATGAAAATGTGAACTGCCGGGCACGTGGCGCGATCCTTCGAACATCATGTGCTCGAATAAATGCGCGAATCCCGTGCGACCCGGGAGTTCGTTCGCCGGCCCCACGTGGTACCACAGATTCACCGCCACCATCGGCAGCCGGTGATCTTCGGAGAGAATCACCTCCAGCCCGTTCTCCAGTTTGTACTTCTCAAATTTCAGTTGCGGGACTTCGAGCGGCGCGGACTTGGCCGCTGTTGGCTTCGCGGGCACCTGCGCCGTCGATTTTGCAGGAGCTTTCTGGGGAGACGCAGCTGCTTGCGCGCCAACCAAACCTGCAAGCAGTAAAAACGCGGTCCCGCCAAACGTGAAAACAATCTTGTAGTGACGCCTCATCACCGTGTCCTTTCAAATTGGCACAATTTACCGTTCAGCCAGCGGACAGCACTCGCGGGTGTCCTCAAAATCCCCGCTGTTAGCTTACCCTGCTTCAGAATCAGTGCAAAACACTTTACATTTTTCAACGAACGCGAGAAACGTGACGCGGTTCGCACAACAGCCAGTAAACCTCGTATACTGTCTCACTGGTTCTTTGCGCTTTGTAATTCGCTTCATTTTTGAGAGCTTGTTGATTCGCGAGGTCCACGCGTGTCTGCTTCGGTCCTGAAAACCACCGCCAATCTCAAATCACCTGAATTTGAAAAGAACACTCGACGCATCGTTGATTTATTGACGAAAATCAAGAACGAGGAAGAACAAATCCGCCAGGGTGGCGGCGCGAAGGCCATCGAATCGCAGCACAAAAAGGGCCGGCTGACCGCGCGCGAACGCATCGCCAAGCTGATCGATCCTGGCTCGCAATTTTTTGAGCTGGGAATTTACGCTGCTTACGAAATGTATGAAGAGTGGGGCGGCGCGCCTTCGGCGGGCACAATCACTGGACTCGCGAAAGTTTGCGGCCGCACCTTTATGCTCATCGCCAACGACGCAACTGTAAAGGCCGGCGCGTTTTTCCCGATGACCGCAAAGAAGGTGATTCGCGCGCAAAACATCGCCATCGAAAACAAAATTCCCACAATTTATTTGGTCGATTCCGCGGGAGTTTTTTTACCGCTTCAGGAAGATGTTTTTCCAGACACCGACGATTTCGGGCGCGTCTTCCGCAACAACGCGGTCATATCCGCAATGGGAATTCCGCAAATCACGGCGATCATGGGAATGTGCGTTGCGGGCGGCGCGTACCTACCCGTAATGTGCGATCACATTTTAATGACGGAGGGCTCGGGATTATTTTTGGCGGGCCCCGCGCTGGTGCAGGCCGCCATCGGGCAAAAAACTTCCGCGGAAGATCTTGGCGGCGCGAAAATGCACGCGCAAATCAGCGGCACAGTGGATTTTCGCGAACCGGATGACGACGCGTGCATCGCGCGGATTCGCGCGCTCGTGGACAAGATGGGGTCGCCAAACGCATCGCCGTTCAGCCATGTGAAATCTCGCGACCCACTCTTTTCCGGCGAGGACATCTACGGAGTCTTTTCGAGCGATCCCGGCAAACAATACGATATGACGGAGATCATAGCGCGCATCGTGGATGCGAGCGAATTTGAGGAATATCGCGCTGAGTACGGCGAAACGCTCCTTTGCGGATACGCGCGCATCGGCGGCTGGGCCGTTGGCATCGTCGCCAATCAAAAAAAACACGTGCAGACATTAGCGCGTGGCTCGGACCAGAAACGCATCGAATTTGGCGGCGTAATCTATACGGAGTCCGCGGAAAAAGCCGCGCGCTTCATTCTCGATTGCAACCAGAACCGCATTCCGCTGGTTTTTCTTCACGACGTGAACGGTTTCATGGTCGGAAAAGACGCGGAGTGGAGCGGCATCATTCGCGCTGGCGCAAAAATGGTGAACGCGGTGGCAAACAGCGTCGTTCCAAAAATCACGGTGATTTGCGGCGGCAGTTTCGGTGCCGGAAATTACGCCATGTGCGGCAAAGCCTACGACCCGCGCTTCATGTTCGCGTGGCCCACGGCAAGATTCGCGGTAATGAGCGGCGACGCCGCGGCCAGCACGCTCGCCGAAATAAAATTGAAACAACTCGAGCGCGAAGGGAAAAAAGTCGACGAAAAACAAAAAAAGGAATTGGTCGAATCCGTGCGTGCCACTTACGAGCATCAAACCGATCCGCGCTACGCCGCCGCGCGTTTGTGGGTGGATGCCATCATCGATCCTGCGCACACCCGCGATGCCTTGGTCTGGGCGCTCGAAGCCGCCGCGCTAAATCCCGAAATCCGCGAATTCAAAACCGGCGTGCTTCAGACCTGACGAACATGCGGAAACGAGGCTTGATCATGCTTGCCGCGACTGTTCCAGCGTGGGCCGTCCTTTTTTACCTCGCGTCGGAATTCGAGAAAGATAATAGAGTATGGGGATACGAGGCTTCGCCACCTCCATATTTGATCGGCGGGGGCTGGGCAATTCTCCTCACGACGCTGGTGGCCCTTGCTCTCTTGCTCATCGATCACATCTCATGGCGTCGTCGACAAAATGACCGAACAAATCAAACTGATTGAGTGTCCGCGGGATGCGTGGCAAGGATTGCCGGAACAGATTCCCACGGACTACAAAGCGGAGTACCTGAAGGAACTTGTGCATGCAGGATTCAAAAATATTGATGCGGTGAGTTTTGTTTCGCCAAAACATGTGAAGCAGATGGCGGACAGCGAAGAAGTAATGGCGAAGCTGAATGCTTCCCTTCCCGCTGGGGCCGAGGCTCCAGAAATTATTGGCATCGTCGTGAACGAAAAAGGATTGCAGCGCGCGCTGACGACGCCGGGCGTGACGACGATTGGATATCCGTATTCCATTTCGGCGTATTTCCGGCGCGCGAATGCGAACATGACACGGGACGAATCGCGCTCGCTTGTCGAAAAGTTGAAGAAAGAAACTACGGCGGCAAATCGCGGCCTGGTGATTTACATCTCGATGGCGTTTGGAAATCCTTACGACGAGCCATGGGGACCGGAGATTGTTGCCGACACTTTGGAATGGCTGAAAGATATTCGCGTGCGGACGGTTTCGCTGGCGGACACCGTGGGCACCGCTTCACCGCAGCTCGTCGGCGATTTGTACCGCAGCGTGAAGGATCACGTCGCAGGGATTGAATTGGGAGTTCATCTTCACAGCCGTCCCGAAAATGTGGAAGAAAAAATTCTCGCCGCGTACGAAGCGGGCTGCCGCAGGTTCGATAGCGCGCTGACGGGGCTTGGCGGCTGCCCGTTTGCGGGAGACAATCTGGTCGGGAACATCGCGACGGAGGATGTTCTCGCCGCGCTGCGAAAGGCGGGTGCCGACACCAGCATTGATTCGGCGCGGCTGACCAAGGCACTGGAAATGACGAATGAAATTCGCGCGAAGTATGCACATGCACCACTTGTGAATTGAAAAGGAGTCAAACCATGTATTCGACGCTCCTTCTCGAAATTGCCGGGAATCTGGCGACCATCACGCTGAACCGACCGGACAAACGCAACGCCATCTCCACTCAAATGATGGCGGAACTTCAAACAGCGCTCGACCAAATCGAGAAGAGCCATGCACGCGTGGCGATTTTGACGGGCAACGGCAAAGCTTTTTGCGCGGGTATGGATTTGGACATGCTCGCGTGCATTGCAAAACAATCTCCGGCGGAAAATCAGGAAGATTCGCGGCGGATTGCGAAAATGTTCCGCCGCATCTGGAGTTTTCCGCGGCCGTTGATAGCGGCGGTAAACGGCGCGGCTTTTGCCGGAGGGTGCGGCATCGCGACACTGTGCGATTTCACGCTGGCTGTGCCGGAGGCAAAATTCGGATACACGGAAGTGAAGATCGGCTTCCTGCCGGCGATCGTTTCCGTTTTCCTGACGCGGCAGATTGGCGAAAAACGCTCGCGCGATCTCCTGCTTACGGGCCGCATCATCGAAGCGGAGGAGGCAAAAACATTCGGCCTGGTATCGGAAATTGTTCCGGCAGAGCGCTTGATGGAACGCGCGCACGAACTTGCAAACCTGCTGATTGCGGCAAGCCCCAGCAGCCTCACGCGTTCCAAACACCTCCTGGTTTCTTCGGCGGCTGCCGGAGTGGATCACGATTTGGAACGTGCCATTCTCGAAAATGCGCGCATTCGCTGCACGCCCGATTTCCAGGAAGGTCTCGCCTCGTTTCTGGAGAAACGCAAACCCGTCTGGCAAGGCGACTCGGAAAAATAAGAGCATGCGAATGATTGAATATCACGATGCGATGGTGCGCGTGCGCTACGCCGAAACGGACCAGATGGGAGTGGTTTGTCACGCGAACTACCTGATCTGGTTCGAGGTCGGCCGCGTCGAGCTGATTCGCGCGCTGGGGATCGAATACAAGCGCATGGAAATAGAAGACGATTGCCACATCGTCGTCGCCGATGCACACTGCCGCTATCATCATTCGGCAATATACGACGAAGTGCTGCGCATCCGAACGCGAATCGCAGAATCGCGGAACCGCATCGTCAAGTTTTCCTATGAAGTCATTCGCGACGCCGACGGAAAGGTGCTGGCAAACGGAGAGACGACGCACGTGATTTGCGGGAGCAACGGGCGCCCAAAACTTTTGCCGAAGAAATACCACAGCGTATTCAGTTCCATCGTCACGCCGCAACCGGACCGGAGCAACTCATGAGCGTCGCACTGAGCGGAAACGACCTCACGTTTCCGCAACTCTACGATGTGGCGCTGCGCTGCGAACAAGTCCAACTAACGGCTTCGGCAATCGAAAGGATGCACGCTTCGCGCGCGGTCGTGGACCGACTGGTCGCTTCGGGTGAAACAGCGTACGGAATCAA
Organism: Acidobacteriota bacterium; assembly: GCA_003225315.1. Taxonomy (GTDB): domain Bacteria; phylum Acidobacteriota; class Terriglobia; order Acidiferrales; family UBA7541; genus Acidiferrum. The sequence continues at coordinate 4,402 of QHZD01000055.1, read as the reverse complement.
CACGGGCTTCGGAAAACTCGCTTCGGTACGCATCTCAGCGGAACAAGTGCGGCAACTGCAGGTAAACCTGGTGCGTTCTCATGGTTGTGGCGTCGGGGCCCCGCTGAGCGAGCCGGAGACACGCGCAATGATGTTGCTGCGCGCGAACGCACTGGCCAAGGGACTGAGCGGCGTGCGGCCATCGGTCGTGGAAACACTTTGCAAAATGCTGAATGCCAAAGTGCATCCGATGATTCCTTCGCAGGGTTCGGTGGGCGCCTCGGGCGACCTTGCGCCACTGGCGCACCTGGCGCAGGTGGTGATTGGCGAAGGGCGCGCGACGTTTCACGGAGAAGTCTTGCCGGGCGGTGAAGCCATGAAGCGCGCGGGAATTACTGCGGTAGCGCTCGAAGCGAAAGAAGGGCTCTCGCTGCTGAACGGCACGCAAGGGATGCTGGCGCTGCTGAGCCTGGCTTTGCGTGAAGCGGACAATCTTGTGGACACCGCCGATGTGGCCGCAGCTCTTTCGCTGGATGCGTTGCGCGGAAGTCCGGGCGCGTTTGACGCGCGCATCATGCATGCGCGCGCGTATGCGGGAGCGGCAACGACGGCGCGGAACCTGGCGCACTTGAATGAAGGCAGCCAGATTCGCGAATCACACCGCGCATCGGAAAAAGATCCGCGCGTGCAGGACGCGTACAGTTTGCGATGCACGCCGCAGGTACACGGCGCGGTGCGCGATTCGCTGGCGCAAGCCAGGGAGATGGCGGCGGTGGAGCTGAATAGCGCAACGGACAATCCACTCGTCTTTGCGCGCGATGCGAAGAACGGCGACATTGTCAGTGGCGGAAATTTTCACGGGCAGCCTCTGGCGATGGCGGCGGACCAAGTGGCGATTGCCATCGCGACTCTCGGCGGAATTGCCGAGCGGCGAATCGAGCAGATGACCAATCCGCTGACCAGCATGCTGCCGGCATTCCTGACGCCGGAACCGGGATTGAATTCGGGATTGATGATTGCGCAGGTGACAGCGGCGGCCCTGACCAGCGAGAACAAAGCGCTGGCAACGCCACACTCGGTCGATTCCATTTCCACGAGCGGCAATCAGGAAGATTACGTGTCGATGGGTATGAGTGGGGCGCGGCGATTGCAACGGATGGTGGAGAATCTGCGGCATACGATTGCCATTGAGCTGCTGTGCGCTTGCCAGGGGATCGACCTGCTGGCACCGATGCAAACGGGGACGCTGGCGCGCAAAGCGCACGAAACCGTGCGAACCAAATCGCGCATGCTGTCCGTGGACAGGCCGTTGGCGCCGGATATTGAGTCGGTCGCGGCGCTGGTGGCCGGCGGCGCATTCTCAACCCTGCTGCGATAGCCCTTCCGGCTGAGAACTTGCCGAGATGGGGCGCGAGCATGCTGCGCCCCTACAAGGCTGCCGGAGTTCGGCATTACCGGGTCCAACTTCAGAGGGGCTGGTTAACCATAACTACCGCACCCCCCCTAGTGTTTTTTGTAAGTGTTGTATCTAAAGGACTTAGAATTTATGTAAGCGCTTTAGAATCAACATTTACGGACACCTCCCATAAGTGTTGATTCTAAAGGGAGTTATGCCGGCGCATTTCGCGTATTTCGCCTATTTCCGTAGGTGTTGAGTCTAAGTTACTTAAACTGATCAGGTCCGCAAATTGAGCGCGTGAGAGTTTGCAAGGAAAGGCAGATTGGCGGACTGCGTGAATTAGGGACGCTGGAAATAAAAAACGGCGGACACAGCCACCGTACCTAGAGAAATTCCGCACCCTCACCTGCCAAGTACCGTAACAAAAAGATGCTGCGTAGTCAAGAAATTCCTGAACTTTTTTTACATCGCTGGGGGAGCTGGAGCTACTCCAGCGCGGATTGGACGTCGGTCTGACCGAAGTCCTCGCCCTTGAAAAGTAGGGGCTCGCGCGTAGACTTGGCAAGGGCGTAGGAAAAGCAGTCACCAAAGTTGAGGCCGGCGGGATGGCGGCCTTGGCCATATTCGGAATAGCCTTGGCGTGCCAAGAGAGCTTGTTCTTCCGTGATAGGCTCGACCGAAACGCGGGCAGTGCGGAAAAACGAATCGCATTGAAGGAGGCCTTGGTCACCGATGCGACTTTCGGCAACAATCGAGGCTTCTACAAAAGATGCGGCGGAAATTCTACAACTCGGCGACGCCGCTATGGCATCGACGAAAACCTCGAAACCAGGCTCACCGAACATGATGGCGAGCACTGCAGAAGTATCCAAGATCACTTGGGAAGACCCTTTTCGTCGTATAAGAGATCTGCATGATCTATATATGGCCCCTTGTGCAGCGCGGCGCCCCGTTTGGCGATGGCGGTGAGGGTGCTGCGTATCGCATCGCGTTTGCGGTGGCGGCGCACAGCTTCAAGGCGTTCGCGAATCGCATGAATCACGGCGGACGTCATGGATTCACCGGTCTCGCGAGCCAACTCCTGGGCAAGTTTGTGAGCTTCGGGGTCTTTGATGTTGAGACTCATTGGTCTACCATACTAGATTTCCGTCTACCTGTCTACCCTTACTCATAATTTCCGGCGATTGCGCCCAGGTGGGAACTGGCTAGCAGTAGCTTAGCGTTTCCCGACCTCACTTTACAGCCGCGCGGGGCAAATTGAGGAATTCTTCCAAGCTATTGGCGACAGTTTCGCCGTGGGAGCGGCCGCTATCATAGTCGAGGAAAATGACGGGAGAGTCCTTTGCGCGCTGGTCGGAGGCGGCGATCCAATACCAGGAGCCGCGGCCGGTGGTCGCAAAGCAATACCCCGGACCTAACTCTTCTTCATAGGGCAATTCATTCAGGGATTCAAGGTCCAGGGGCTCAAAACAATAAACCGGCCAGCGTTTTGGCCACCAGCGCCGCTTGCCGGGTTTCTCCAATTGGAAACCGACGGACTGAATGGCGGATTTGTCCTCGTACAACTGCAAAAGTCTTTCCGGCAAAAGCTTTCCTAATTCCTTTTCGACGGCCTCCGGTTGCGGATGCAGCAAGCGGCGCAGATACGCTTCGTATGTGGCCTTGATTTGCTCGGGTGCGGGGCGCGAGCGGAATCTTGTGATGGCTTGGCGAATCCCCGTGGCGATGACCAGCAGCACAGCGGCGATGGCGAGGGGACCAAATACGAGGAGCGGAAGCCTGTCCACACTCAAATGATACTGCAGATGGAGCAAGCAAGAAGGAGGCGGTTGGCGCAGACCAGCCGCCTCCCCTGAGGCGAACGGGGGACTAGTTGGCTGTCACCGGACCGCGCCCCACGAGGGTTCCGTTCACGTCGATGTTGTCGAGGATTGCAGCGCCGAACTCGTCGGGCCCCCCTCCTGTGTTGATAGGTGGTGGAAACGCCACTGGCGTCAAATACCCTTCGTCAAAAACGATCTGAATCCTCTGGATCGTGCCCATGACCGGTTGGAGTGTGAACGGCGGAGCACAAGTAGTGCAGTACGCAGTCACCACGCCTCCGAGGCCCCAGCGGAGCCTGATCCAGCCGTCTCCATCGTTTTCGAGGTCACGCGGAGGCGAGCTGCAGCCGAGGAAGTAGGAATTGGTGGTGGTGAGGATATTGAACCTAGGCGCGCCTGCGCCGCAATGTGATCCTTGGGGACCGCTGTACGTGCCGAGGCCGAACTTCCTGATATCGTAGCCGAGCTCCGTAAGCGTAATGCCCTTGACGTTGATGAGCTCGGCGGTCGCTGCAGCAAAATTTACGTTCGGGCCGGTCTTCACGAGCAGGAGACCCTGATTCCGCTGGTTCTTCGGATCACTGCCGGTTAAGCACGCGGGATCGGTATAAGTCGTGAAGCCGCCAACGCCGGTAAAATCCGCGTTCGGAAGCGCGATCGTAGCGCCTGTCGGGCAGCCGATTCCACTGAGCCAACTCGCCTGGACAAGATTTGTTTTGCCCGGGTCGAAGTCCCGGGGGATTGCGTTCGTAAAGTTTCCGGGCGGATCGGTTGTGGGGTCGATAGGGAGCTCAGGCAGGAGGCTCATCAGAGCCTGGCTGAACTGGGCAACGGTTTGAAGTGTCGATGCGCCGGTGCTCTGAACCGTGGTAGTGCTGAGTGTTTGGCCGTGTGACAGATCCACAATCGAGAAGAGAGCTAGCATCACCGCCGCGAGGGCAACACCCAGCGCCGGCGCCATCCACACAGTTCTCGTTAATGGTTTCTTTCGCGGACTCTTCTGCCCTGACGTGGCGTCATCCCTTGTCGGTGAAACAGCGTTCAACCTTAGTCGCTTCATGGATGTCTCCTATGATGTTTGTCTACTCCGTTGTTACGGAAGTCCTTTTCACGCTGTAGCTTCCCGCAAAGCGAAATTGGGAAAATCCTCGAATACCCAGTTGTTTTTCAGCGTGCGATAGATAATTCCAAGAAGTTTCCT
>QHZD01000054.1 GCA_003225315.1 Acidobacteriota bacterium | reverse complement strand
TTCTCTAATTCTGTGTACACTTAACCCTGTTGAGAACTACGTTTGGCCCGCGGGAGCTTGCTCCCGCTTTTCTGTTTTAGGCAGTCATTTCGGCCTTGCTAGTCCAAAACACCCAAAATCGCGTTCTTTAGAATCAATCACTTACGAAATGCTTTTTTTGTAAGTCCTTTCTTTTGACATTCATGCAAATTCATAGGGGGGTAGGGGGGTACAGCACCTTTTCCTCAACTAGTAGTCTTTTTGGCGCTGGAGCATTTGTTTAGCCTGAGCGAAGGCGAAGGAGCACTACTTTCCTCCATCCCGGCAATCTCACTGTCTGCAATGCCGTGAACTTGCCTGTGCTGCGCGCATTCTGGCACTCAAGGTCGTGTCAGGTCATACTGTTACACACTCATCCGCGACTAAGGATCTCTATCAATGCTCCATGCTTGGCACGACGTTTCTCCCGGCGACGATCTCCCGCGCGATTTTCAAGCCGTCATCGAAATTCCCCTGGGCTCCAATGTGAAATACGAGTTGGATAAAGCCAGCGGCCTCTTGAAGGTGGATCGCATCATCCATTCGGCGGTGTTCTATCCAGCCAACTACGGCTTCATCCCGCAAACCTACGCCGACGACAACGATCCACTGGATGTCCTCGTCTTGTGCCAGGAGCCGGTGCAGCCCCTCGCGCTCATCAAAGCACGCGCCATCGGCTTGATGACCATGATCGATTCCGGAGCCAGCGACGACAAGGTCATTGCTGTGGCCACCAAAGATCCCGAATTCAACAGTTACGTCGAGGCTAACGAGTTGCCGCCGCACCGCTTGCTAGTTTTGAAGCGCTTTTTCCAGGACTACAAACAACTCGAAGGCAAGCAGGTTCAGGTGGAAGATATTCGCCCGGCGTACGCGGCCGTCAAGGTCATCGAGAATGCACTGGCTCGCTACAAGAAAGACCGGGACAGGCTGCGCTCGAAAGACGACCGCGGATGATACTATTTTTGTCGCGGCCAACTAAATCTACGGAGAAGAGTTTCCATTGAAACGCTTCTGGAAATGGACGGCGGGAATATTGGGCGTGCTGTTCGTTGCTGCCTTTGCCGCTCTGTCCTACATGGCCGGGAGCCCCAAGGACGCGTACGGCATGGTGCGCTACGCGCTGCCCCACATGCATCGTGGCACACTGAGAGTCGGCAGCGACGCACCGGACGCGCGAATTGTCGCGCTCGATGGCGTCAGCCGTTTTCACATTCGCGAACGTACGCATGACCGTCCGCTCGTTCTCGTCTTCGGGAGTTTTACTTGACCGCCATTTCGCCGCCAGGTTGGCGACGTCGTCCAAATTTATGAAGACTACAAAGGCCGCGCTGATTTTCTGACCGTTTACGTTCGCGAAGCGCATCCCACCGACGAGTGGCAAATGAAATCGAATCTCAAAGACGACGTCTGTTACGCGCAGCCCAAAACGCTGGAGCAGCGTGTGATGATCGCAAATGATTTCGTCAAGAGATTCAAGTTCACTCTGCCCTTCGGAATCGATGACATGAGCAACGCCGCCAATGACGCCTATGCCGCGTGGCCCGAGCGAATTTACATCATTGATGAGAGCGGCCGCATCGCTTACCGCGGCGGGATCGGTCCGTTCAACTACAAGCCGGAAGAAGCCCGCGAATGGCTTGCCGCGCGATACGGCGCAGTAAAACACGAAGCGCCCAAATCCTCCACCAATACAGCGCCAACAACGCCTCAGCCGTCAGCGCCTGCGGCATCGCCGACGCCCGCGCCAAGCGCTGCCGCAAAGTAACGTCGCCGTGAAAAGGAGAGCGAGCAGCAACAAACGAAACGCTGGCCCGCTCAAAAGAGTCGGACTGGCGCGGGCTATCTCAAAACTCGGCTATTGCTCCCGCTCACGTGCAGCAGAGTTGATCCAGGCCGGACGCGTGAAATGGAATGGCACGGTTCGCCGCGATACCGAAACGCCGGTGCATCTTGACAAGGACCGCATCGAAATTGACGGCCTGGCAGTTGTACGAAGTTCCACAATCTATCTTGTGCTGAATAAGCCGCGCGGCGTCGTGACCAGTGCAGCCGACGAAAAAGGACGGGATACAGTTTATTCGCTTCTCCCAGCGAATTTGCCGTGGCTCGCTCCCGTCGGCCGGTTGGACAAAGCGAGCGAAGGGTTGTTGCTGCTGACGAATGATTCGGAATGGGCGGCGAAAATTACGGCGCCCGAAACGCATCTTGATAAAACTTATCACGTGCAAATCAACGCCATCGCCGATGAAACATTACTGCAACAATTGCGAAATGGAATTCGAGCAACCGATGGCGAAATCCTGCGCGTCAAAATTGCCCGCGTCCTTCGTCAGGGTAAACACAATTCGTGGTTGGAAATTGTTCTCGACGAAGGCAAGAACCGCCACATTCGCAGAATGCTCGAAGCACTGAGAATAGAAGTGCTTCGACTCGTGCGTGTTGCCATCGGACGACTGGCCCTGGGCGATTTGGCAAAAGGCGCCACACGACTGCTTGAGGAAAAAGAGAAGCAGGCTCTGGATCGCGCGATGCAATCGCAAAACCCTGAGCCTCCCTCTTCCGTTCGATAGCGGAATTATTTCGATTTGTAGGTGAAGGTCACTCTCGTTTCTTCATCAAGCACCAGCGGCCTGACGAAGTTGTACGAGTTCCCTGCTCGCGGCACATCGACGCGAACCGGAAGCACGCCGGAAATGCGCTGCTGCAGATTCGTCACGTTGGAGGAAGCGGCCATCTGCTGCTTCTCCGCGTTCTTCCGCGCGTCGCGCTGAAGTCGTTCTAAATCGCGGTTCGTAAAGCTCCCGCTGCTGGCAGTGACTTCGATAGCTTCCATTGCCGCCCCAACGCTGAGCGCAGAGTTGAAGGGCGCGGGCCTGCTGCCATCGTAATTGAGTTGGCCGACGAGCGGCTTGAAGCCGGGCGCATTGGCAGTAACTTTGACCTGACCAGACTGCAAGTTGGAAACGACCCAGCGGCCTGAGGAATCGGTTACAACGTTCCGAACGGCTCCCGTGCCAAGATGGGTTACGGTGACTTGCGCGTTGGGAATTATCGCTCCGGATTGGTCGACAATAACTCCGCCGAGCTGACCGGGAAGCAAGGAAACCATGTCGATGCTTCGGACGAAGTATCCGCTGCCAATTCTGCCGGCTTCTCCCTCTGCTCCCGAGACGTCCAGAGAAGAAGGCGGCAACAAATTCGCGGCGATGGCGTCGCCGCCGAAATCTTTTACCTTGTATTGCTCCGGGAGAAAGACTTCCCATTGCAGCAAATTGATGGGCACATCCATTTTCGGAAGGGAAAGATCGGAGCCGCCTTTTTTCGCGAACGGCGCGCCCGAGTGCATGAACACAAATGAAACGGTGTAGGAATCCGTGGGCCGAAAGCCGGCTCGCAACAACGGAACGCGATTGCCGTCAGGACCTTCCACGGGTCTCACTTTTTCTCCGGCAACTTCGGCCGAGAGAATGCTCGCACCTTGAGGCAAAGCTACCTTCAAGAATGGCTGGGCCTGATTTTTTATGGTGAGTTTGATTTCGGTCAGCGATCGTCCTTCAGTGGTCACGAGAGTTGTCACGACGGCGCGCTCGGCGACGGCGGCGAGCACGCTGCTGTCCGGAAAGCGCGTCCATTCGAGCGCGAGCGCAGGTTTTTCGTTCGGCTGCTTGTGGTAACGAAATGCGGCTTGCATGGGAAATCGCGAGAGCGAACGAAGGTACGGATTCACTTCCTTGAAATCCATACGCTTGAGGCCGCCCGCCTCCGCGGCGGTGAGCTCGATGGTGCCGGCGCCTTCGACGAGAACTTCTCCGGTTTCGCGCTGCGCATCCTTGAAACTGAGAAAGGGCGTGTCGACTTTGGCCGCGGTAATGGATTCTTCCATGGAGATCAGGAACTGGTGGCTGCGTTGCGCCGCGCCGGTGACCTTCAATGTCAAGACGCCGGCTTCGAATTCGCTGGACTCAATCGATGCGCCGGTAGCGCCGATGATTTCGAACCCAGCGGGGACTTCGATTTGAAATTGCGAAGGCTCGCCTTGCACGACGGTGATGTCCGCGAGAGCGGCGATCCGAATGTCCGCTTCGCTGACAGACACGAGGGTCTTCACGTCCGAGAGAAAGCGCACTTCTTTCGGCACGACAGGAGCGACCGTTTCACGCGTTGTCCACCAGATGTTCGCCGGCTGCCCAGGCACAAGCGTGGCTTCGATACTGGTTTGTCCTTTCTCCGAGGACCGCGAGGTGATGATGCCGGGGTTGATTCGAACGTAGGTGTGGTCGCCGGGAACAACGAGGACGAGCCGAACACTACCTGCTGATGGAACGGGAAGACTGAACGAAGCGCGTCCGGCTTCCATGTTGAGAGGAAGGCCGGCGTCGAGCGTGACGGCGAAGTCCTCTGGACCCGCGAGAACGGCAGTGTGCGTGCCGTTTTCCAGTTCGAGCGGCAAGCCCTTTCCTTCCTGGCGAGCGTCGAGAATGGCCATTCCGGTTGTCAGAGGAATCTTGGTCGCACCCTTATGGAGGATTTCTCCCTGCAATTGGACAGTGCCTTGCACAGATTCATTTGCGACGCGGAACTTTAAGTCTGCGCGCTTTACGGTGTACGGAACCGGCGGCGTGTCCGGTTTCCTCGTAGGTTTGCTCGCCAATTCGAGAAGCCGATTGTATTCGTCGAGAGGAAGAGTGACATTTCCCGAGGACGGCACCGGAGGAGGAGCGGCGTCGTCAGCTGCGGCTGCAAAACCGGGAAGAACGAGCATCCATGCCAAGAATATCGCGAATAACTTTTTCATTTGCCACCTGCCTTTTTCTCGTGCTGATACGATAGTCCCGCGGACGGGACTTGATTTTCACCGGTGAGTTCGGAGACCAAATAAAGAGAGGGACCAAATGCAGGGAAAGAAACACGGATGGGAAGAATCCCAGCGCGCTTCCCCGCCAAAGAGTCCGCCTTGAATTTGTCGAGAAGAGCCTCGGTTGCGACCTGCGAGCGCTTCCATTTGGCTTCGTCCTTGGCATCCGTGTCGGATGGTTTAGGTGGCTGAGGACCGGCTGAAGGTGCTAACACTCCTGCGACGCCCCCACCTTCGCCCCCGTCGACTCGTGACACTGGTGGGTTAAGGGCTGACGAGAGAGGATTTTCGTAGGGCTCCGTTCGAAAGGTTCCTGGCTCAGGCGTCACTTTGAAGAGTGGCGGATGGTAAACGAGAAGTCCCGTGCGGGAAACGGGCAGATCGAGGGCAGGCAGAGCCAGCTTGAACTGGCCCTTGTCGTTCCAGACTGAGCCGTGGCTCAAGTAGACAATTTCAACGGCAAACTCGGGAGCTTCTTCGCCGGAGCGCGCTTTGTCGAGCGGCAAGAGCAGGCTGCCATCGGGCGACTGGCCCGGCCGGACGGCTTTGCCCGCGAGCGACGCGCTCCAGAGCGTGGCGCCGGATGGCAAAGTGATCTTGAGGAAATTGCGCTGGTTGTTTCGAACGGCGTAGCGCGCCTGGACAAGCGTTTTCCCCTGGCTGCTAATCAGCACCTGGTAGCGAGCTTCGGAAACGTTGGCCAAGAGAACGGCTTGAGGCGTGTAACGGGCCACGTTCAAGCTGAGCGAACGTGGCAAGTTGGCATCGCCCGTGCGAAACCGGAACGCCGCGAGCGAGGGTGACTGGCGATTCGAAACCATTTCGCCAAGGTCCGTAGCATCGGCGTTATCGAGCCCTTCGGATTTGAGATCCTTGATTTCTCCCGCGCCCAAAACTTCCACGGCGACACCTCCGGTTTCGCGCTCGGTGTTGAGAAGGCGAAGGAGAGGAATATCGATTTGTCCTTCGCGTGGGCTGCGCGTTTCTCCAGTCACGACGAATCGGGCGTTTTGCTCAACGGGTTCTAGAAACGTAATGGAGAGTTCGTTGGCTTTCACTTCCCAATCGGCCACCATCGCGCCCAGAACCTGGTTGATAGTGACTTTGTCGGGGATTTGAATTTTCGCGACGCGTGCAGCGCCTTGCGTTATTTCAAGGCTTACTTCGGCGTTGATGGAAGTCGAGTCTTCGCCGAGGCCCAACAGCTGCGTCAACGATCCCCGCATGCGCAGAGGCAATGTGGCGCGATGGTCCTCGGTCTTCCTGCGCCAGGCAAAGGTGAGCGCTTCGTTCCCGCGCCCATAAGCGATCCACTTGCTTTCCGCCGCGGATTCGGATTTTTCCGAGAGGAGGCCACCGGTGAGCCGGACGTCAACGCCCAGGCGAGGAAGTTGAACGGACGCGCGCGTCACGCCGGAGACGGTTGAAGGCAGAGTAATGCTTTCTTCGCCATTTACGGACGAGACGGGAATGGCGATATCCAGCAGCAATACCGCGCGGCCCGAATGAGAAAGGAGGGCGGAGAGCTGGCCGCCCGCTTTGCCACCGGCGCTGGGAACGAGAGAAACGAGCTTACCGTCGAGCCGGGCTTCGCGAACCAGAAGACCTACCGGAACCGGAACACGCACCCAGCCATCTTTCAGGACATCGACCGTGAGGCTCGCCCGTCCGGAGGCGAGTTCGCCATCGATGCGAAGATCATAGTCAACCCGCGTGAGAGTAGCTTCGACGGGAGGCGGCTCCGGTTCGCGTTCGGTGGGATAAGCTCTCACGTGAAGCGTGCGGTATTCCTCGACAGGCAAGACGACCCAACCGGGCGAATGAGCGGCGGTTTGGGCCAAGCAGCTGGCCGCAGAAATAAATAGGAAAACAAGGAGAGCGCCGAAAAGTAGCAATCGGCGCCTATTTCCCCAAGTGAGAAATGATGCGATTCGTACGGGCATACAAGTAGCCTCCTCATCTGCAAGATGAACGTTGGGGTGAATTTGTTGGACAACCCGGGGACGCAACGTGCTATTGAGTGCATAGGATGGCGCGCAGGATGAAGATGGTTGTCCCATAAAATGGTCTCCTCATAGAAGGAGCGCGGCATACGACTGCCGGTACTCTGAGTTAGAACGGCAAGGGGATTATTTCTTGCAAAGTGTTGCTTACCGAGGGGGGTAGTCGGGTATTCTCAGAGATGGACCGTGTCGTGGCAAGACCTGCTAAGGACTTGTTCCCGAGGTCCGGAGAAGGCGGAGCAGATGGAAAAGCTCGAACGAATCACGATTGATCCTGCTCGGATGAACGGCGAGCCCTGCATCCGCGATCTCCGCCTTACTGTCCGCCGCGTTCTCGAGGCACTCGCGATCTACCCGGATCGCGCTGAGCTCAAGCGTGAATACCCTGAGCTAGAAGACGAGGACATCCGGCAAGCGCTAGCTTTTGCCTCTGCCTTGATTGACGACAAGGTGCTGCCGTTGCCATACGCTCGATGAAGCTGCTGCTCGATCAAGGCCTACCGCGTTCTACAGTTTCACACCTTCAGAGAGTTGGGATCGAGTCGGTCCATGTGGGAGAAATAGGGCTCGCGAAAGCGAGTGACGCGAGAATCCTGGACTTTGCGGATCAGGGCTCCTGGACCGTGGTGACTTTGGATGCCGACTTCCACGTTCTGCTGGCGCTGTCTGGAGCATCCAGCCCTTCCGTCATTCGCGTTCGTATCGAAGGGCAACGTGCAGAGGATCTTGCGCGTCTACTGGTGAGCGTTTTGGAGATTTGCAGAGATGATCTCGCTCGAGGAGCAATGGTGTCGGTAACTGAGAACGGAGTGAGAGTTAGACGGCTTCCGCTATTGCGATAATGTGTCGGCAAGCTACCACGAGTACGACACACGAGCGCCCGTACTCCGCCATCATAACGGCATGCGGGGTCAGGATTTTCGGGCGGAAGTATTTCGTAAAATCGCGGCGGGGATCTTGGCCAACGACAGAACTTCATTCACGGCACCGCGAAGAATGGCTTCTCGGGGCATGCCGAATACGACGCAACTGGCTTCATCCTGGGCGATGGTGAGGGCTTCTGCCTGTTTCATTTCGAGGAGGCCGTCTGCGCCGTCATCGCCCATGCCAGTCATCAAAACGCCCACAGCGCTGGCTCCGGCAGCTTGCGCCACGGAACGGAACAGCACATTGACGCTGGGGCGGTGGCGCGACACCAAGGAGCCGTCACGGACTTCGAGAAAATAGCTGGGGCCCAAGCGGCGAACGAGGGTGTGCCGGTTTCCAGGAGCAATATAGGCGCGCCCGGGGACGACTTTGTCGCCGTCAGCGGCTTCTTTGACTTCGATGCGGCAAATGCCGTTGAGACGCTTGGCGAACGCCGCCGTGAAGCCCTCGGGCATATGCTGAACGGCGACGATTCCCGGACAATCCTGAGGCATCTGCTCGAAAACGTGAAGCAAAGCTTCCGTGCCTCCTGTGGAGGCGCCGACGGCGATAATCTTTTCCCGTTGCTGCGAAGATTGCGGCAGGACAACGGAAGGAATCACAACATCGGCGGAATGATGGCGCGAGGAATCTTTTCGGAGCCTGCGAAATTTGCTTACGCGGGCAGTCGCTGCAGCGCGAACGGTATCTTCGAGCAGAACGGCGGATTCTTCGAGGAACCCACGGATCCCCACTTTCGGTTTAGTGATGATATCCACCGCTCCGATTTCCAGAGCGCGGATGGCCGCTTCGGTTCTGGGGCCGGTGAGTTCAGAACAAATGACAACAGGCACCGGATTCTGGGACATGACCTTCTCTAGAAACGTGAGGCCATCCATCCTCGGCATTTCCAGATCGAGAAGAATGACGTCGGGCGGGAATTTCTTCATTTTGTCCATGGCGATGAAGGGATCCGCGGCCACGTTGACACAGAATCCGCGCCTTTCGGAAAGCACGGACACCAGGACCTGACGCACGATGGCGGAATCATCAACGACGAGGACATTCAACACACCGGAGTCACCCGGAGCGGTGGCGGTGAGAGTCTCTGCGAAATCGCGATGCTTGTCGGAACTCACGTTTTTTCCTATTAATGGAACCCGGCGTCGAACAGCAACGGCGCGCGGAACAGCAAGCAAGCCACTCAGTCGCGGACTGTATGATCGCGGCGCTGCAGAATGCACAGAGCCCCACCGCGGGCCATAGGACTCCTCAGCGACGGGAACACTTTCGGTGCAACGAACTGTAACTTGTCGGCGACGCCATGGAGGCTTTCCGCATGGCCGAGGAACAGATATCCAGTAGGGGATAAGTGTTTTCCAAGAGAGTCGACAACTTTTATTTTTGTTTCCCACTGAAAATAGATCAACACATTACGGCAGAAAATCAGATCAAACGGGCCGGTGACAGTATAGGGCTCCCGAGTGAGATTGAGCCGCTGAAACCGAACGACTTGGCGGAGTTCTTCGACCGCCTTGATTTTGCCTTTTTCCGGGCCAAAGCCCTTCAGAAGAAAGTTGCGCTGATATTCGACCGGAACGCCGGAAATTTTCTCGACGGGCAAGACGCCAGCGGAGGCTCGGGCCAAAACCTTGGTGGAGAGGTCCGTTCCAAGAACTTCGATCTTCCAACCGGCGGCTGGCGGAAAATATGTGAGCAGCGCCATCGCCAGTGAATAGGCTTCTTCGCCCGTGGAACATGCCGCGCTCCAAACTCGCAGAGTCTTGCCGCGTTTGCCGGCGTCGGCGTCTGCCGCCCATTCGGGGAAAACGCGCGTGCGGAGACAATCGAAAGCAGCGGGTTCGCGGAAGAAATGGGTTTCGTTGGTGCAAATGCAATCGAGCATCAGCACCATTTCCTGGGGATCGGCCTTCACGCGCCGGTAGTAGGAAGCGAAGGAGTTCAATTCCAGGGCGCGCAATCTCTTCCATAAACGGCTGACCAACATGGCGCGGTTCTTGGCGCCCAAGTGGATTCCGGATTCGCGGAGGACGAGGGCCTGGAAGAGATGGAACTCTTCCGCCGCGAGATCCGGAATCGGCTTAGGCAACACTAACGACGAATGCGCGGGCACTTCTCCGGAGTCCATTACGTCGCCTCTGGCTGGCCCTCGGCGATTTGGCCTGCGTCCATCGGCGCATTAACGGTGGACGATTGAAGAGTGGAAACGGTCAACAGCTCGGTGTTACTCAAGACGCTGTCGATGTTCAAGATGAGGGCAAACTTCTTGCCGAGTTTGCCCATCCCGAAGAGATACTCCAAACGCACGCGAGTGCCGAATGCGGGCGGCTCTTGGATGTCCTTGGGAGCGAGATCGATAACCTGATTGACGGCATCGGCGATCACGCCCATCACAGCGCGCTCGGAGTCCTGCTCGATTTCAACGATGACGATGCAGGTCGTCTTGCTTACCGGACGCTCCTTGAGACCGAAGCGCACGGTGAGATCGACAACGGGAACGACGTTGCCGCGCAGGTTGATGACGCCACGAATCCACTCGGGCACTTTGGGGACCTTAGTGACCGTGGTGTACTCGATGATTTCCTTTACCCGCTGAATGTTGATGGCGTATTCCTCATCCGCGAGGAAAAAGGTCAGATACTGCTGCTGAACCACTTCTTCTTGTTCTTTGATTTCCATGAGTATTCTCCGCGACTAGATCCGGGCGAATGACTCGGCGTAATCGCCGTTCGGCTTTCCTGCATGCGTGGAGGAACCGTGGCTATCGTGGCCTGCGGTGTCCTGGGAATGAGGCTTGTCGGCCTTGCGCTTCTTGCCAGCGCGGTGATCAAGAGAACTGACGCGGAAAAAGCTGATCATATCCTGCAGGGCTTCGGCTTGCGACGCGAGCTCCTCGGCGGTACTGGAGAGTTGCTCTGCGCCGGCAGCATTGCGCTGCGTGACCAAGCCAACCTGACTGATGGCTCCATTAATCTGATTCACGCCAGCAGCTTGCTCTCTGGATGTTGCGGCCACTTCCTGAACCAAATCCGCGGTCTTCTGAATGGCGGGGACCAGTTCGGTCAACAAACCGCCCGAACGCTCCGCGACTTGAACGTTGGCGACGGCCAGTCCGCCGATTTCCTGTGCCGCAGTGCGGCAGCGCTCCGCGAGATTACGGACTTCGCCTGCGACCACGGCGAATCCACGGCCGTGTTCACCGGCCCGGGCGGCTTCGATGGCGGCGTTCAAAGCCAACATGTTAGTCTGATAGGCGATTTCTTCGATGACGGCAATTTTCTCCGCGATCGATTTCATTGCGGAGACAGATTCCTGGACGGCCTGGCCGCTCTGCCCGGCGTCTTGCGCACCCTTGCGCGCCATCTGCTCCATCATGCGGCTGTTTTCGGCGTTCTGGGTGATGGAAGCGCTCATCTCTTCCATGCTGCTGGTCACCTGTTCGACGGCAGCAGCCTGTTCGCTGGTGCCCTGAGAAACGATGCTGGCGGAGGAAGCGACCTGCGTGGCAGCGGTACTTACCGAGCCAGCACCCATGCGCACTTCGCCGATCATTTCGTTGAGCTTGCCGGTCATCTTGGCCATAGCTCCGAGGAGGCGCCCGAGCTCATCGCCGCGATCGGCGTTGATGGTCTTGGTTAGATCGCCTACGCTGATGTTCTCGACGACTTCGAGCACGTCCTGGATGGGCTTGGTGATGCCGCGAGAAATTACAAGAGTAACGATAATGCTGACGAAGATGGACACGAATGAGAAAATCACAAGCGTGGTGGTGGTCGTCTTGGCGATTTCCGTGACCGCTGGGACCAGCACTTCGGCGTGATGGTTGGTCAGCTCAGTGGCCAGATCCTCCAACCGGTGGATGGAATCTTTGTACTCATTGATCTTGGCGTTGCACTCCTGCGGCGTGTGGAGCTTGCCCTCTTGAATCATGCTGAGTACTTTCGTGTAGCCACCTTCATAGACATCCAGATCTTCACGCATGGAGCGAACAGCTGCCTTGTCATCCGCCGAGAGTTGAAATTTGTCAAGTTCGCCGAAGACCTCGCGAAGCTTTTGCCGCTGCCCATCCCACTTGGCGGCGTACTGGTTTCTGATCTGCGACTCCTCGACGTTCAGGAAGGTATCCTTTTCGAACCGGCGCAACTCGAGCGTGGTGGCTTTGGCGCGTGCCGCAAGCGTCACAACCTTCGCATCGCCCTCCAGGACCTTCAAGGTTTCGCGCGTGATGGCTTCGAGTCCCCAATAGCCGCTAAGACCCATGGAGATGAGGAGCAACACAATCAAGCCAAAACCGATCGCTAACCGCTTTCCAATCGACATATTCTTCAACATGAAACTCTCCTTCGAACGATGTTCCGAGTGCGGCCCACGCCGCCTCGCGCTTCCAACCAATGGCCCTACTGCGAAACCGGTTCGGCACTCCGATGGATTGCTTCGGCACAAAGCGCCGGCACGTCGAGAATCAGCGCGACGCGCCCATTGCCGAGAATCGTTGAGCCGGAGACACCAGGAATTCCTTGAAATAGCCGCCCGAGCGGCTTGATCACAGCTTGTTGTTCGCCCAATAGTTCGTCGGCGGCGAGGCCGGCGCGGCCGCCGTGATACTCAACAACAATGATTTTTTCGCGAGCCGGAGTAGCGCCGCCGCATTCAAAGAGATCGCGGAGCCGCACGAAGGGCAAAGCTTCGCCGCGCAGATTGATGACGCCACCTTCGTCGGAGCTGTGTTTCTCCGCGGGGAGTTCGAGGCACTCCTGGACCGAACTGAGGGGGATTACGTAAGTTTCGGTCCCCACTTTCACGGCGAAGCCATCAATGATGGCCAGCGTGAGCGGAAGCCGGATGGTAAAGGTCGTGCCATGGCCCTTGCGGCTTTCGACCTGGATGGCTCCACTCAGGGCATTCACGTTTCGGCGCACGACATCCAAACCGACGCCGCGGCCGGAGAGTTCAGAGACTTTGTCCGCCGTGGAAAACCCTGGTTGAAAAATCAGGTTGTGAATCTCAGATTCGGTAAGGCGCGCGCCTTCGGGAATAATCCCTCTTGCACGGGCATGATGCAGAATGCGCTCGTGATCGAGGCCCGCGCCATCATCGGAAATCTGCACGACGATGTTGCCGGAATCGTGAAAGGCTTGCAGAACGATCCTGCCGCTGGGGTCTTTTCCCAGGGCGCGGCGAACTTCCGGCATTTCCAGACCGTGATCCACAGAATTCCGGATCATGTGCATGAGCGGGTCATGAATATGTTCGAGGATAGTGGTATCGACCTCGACGTCTTCGCCAACGACAAGCATGCGCGCCAGTTTTCCGTTCTTTCGGGCAGCGTCGCGCACGCTGCGAGCGAAGCGGTGGAATGTGGGACCGACCGGGACCATGCGAATCTTCATCACCAGCTCTTGCAACTCGAGGAATAAAGCTTCCAATCCGTGATGGGATTCAAGAAGTTCGCGCCCGCTAGCTTCCAGGCTGGGTTTTTCTTCGAGCATTCGCCGCTGGCGGCCCTGGGCTATAGCAAATTCAACAGTCAGGTTCAGCATGCGGTCGAGCTTGCCAACGTCGACGCGAAGATTTTGAACGGTAGCCTTCGATGTAGCCGTGCCTATAGATGATTCTGCGAAGGAGGAGGCTGAACTCTCTTGCGCTGCTGGCGTTCCGAGAGCCTTGAATTCAGAGGCCAGCTCGGCAAGCCGGACGCTCAGTGCCTCGTGCTCTGGAAGAAGACTTTCTTTCCCGTCGACCGCGCGCTTGGCCATTTGGCGGAGGGCATCCACGGCCTGAAGCAAGTTATTGATCACTTCCTGGGACAGGGCGATGGTGTGGTTGCGGCAATGATCCAGCAGATCTTCAACATTGTGGAGGAATCGCGCGAGAGCCTCGAACTCCAGCAACGAAGCGTTGCCCTTGATGGTGTGCGCCGCGCGGAACAAAGAGGAAATCAGCTCGCGGTCTTCCGGGTGGGTCTCCAACGCCAGGAGCGATTGCTCCATTTGCGCGAGGCATTCCTCGGTCTCTTCGCGGAACGATTGCAACAGCAATTCTCGATTGATTTCCATTATTCCCCTACAAAACCCTGATTACCGCATCGCCTGTATCCGTACGAAAGACGATGCGCTGTCCGCGATCCACGCCAACAGCAGTCGAAACGACGGGGATCTGCGCTTTCGCAAGGATTTCCAGAGCGATTTCAACGTTGCGGCTTCCAATGTGCTGCTCCTTGTGCGAATTCGGTTCGCGCAAGGAATCGAACAAACAGCCTCCGCCAAACACTTTTGCGCGAAGTTGTGCGCGACTTGCGCCTGCTTCGAGAAGCTTTTGCAGCAATATGGAAATAGCCACGCTGCCGTAGCGCGGGGACGGCACGCCTCGTCCATCCCAACTGGGCAGCATGTAGTGGGTGGCGCCGCCGATGGCGTTAACGGGATCCCAGATGCATACGCCAACACAAGAACCGAGAATTAGAGCGATCGATTTCGGCTGGGTAGAGACGAAAACCTGACCGGCATGAAGAAAGTGCGAATTCGATGAAGCTGCATCGTTCGTCTCGGAGGACACCGTGACGGCGACAACGGGCGGTGCATTTTTAGCCGAAGGATGCTGCCTCATGGCGAAACCTGTCTGCCCTGCAATCGTTGATACTGGATCGCAACTGCCGCGTAGGTTTCGAGAAATTTGAACAGTTCGTAGTCCGACCATTCCAGCCCGTTCTTTTGCGGGAGTAGACCAAAAATGGCGATAACGCCGACGATTTCCCGGCTGCATTTGAGAATTACACAGGCCGTCAAGTTCTTCTCGAAGGGCAGCAGGGCGGCTTCTGGTTGACGCTCCTGAAATTGGCTCATCCCCTGCTGCACCGCCCGCCCGAACATACCGGCACCGCACAGGAAAGGCTTCAGGGCGTCTGCTTCGACACCCAACGACCAAGCCAAGGAAAAGTCCTGCCTGGAGGGATGAAAATCAAAAACGGCAATCTCTTCGGAGCCAATCAGATTGGCGATGATTTCAGCAATGGCGTCAAAGACGTCGCCCGCTTCGATGCTCTGGATTAGCCTCGCGCTGGCGGCGTTGAGGCGCATGAGGAGGAAATGATTCCGTTCAATCTGTTCACGCAGGGAGAGCTGCTGCACGCGCAGGCGTAGCTCTTCCGTTCCGGCGTGCATCGAGGAATCCGTTTCAGCAGCTTGGATTCGGCATCCCTCCTTCATCGGTGGACGGTTTCCATCTCCTGTGCCTATCATCTTTTCCTCTCGCTACTTCTGAGTGAGTTGCGCATTGGATTGCTCTTTCTGAATTACTCGCCGAGGTACGCTTTCAACAGATCGAGAAGCTCGACGTCATTCACGGGTTTTGTAAGATAGTCGCTGCATCCGCTGGCGTATCCCTCTTGCACATACTGTTCTTCGCCGCGAGTGGTGAGCAGGATGACGGGAATTCTCTCCGTCTCCTTGTCCTTTTTCAGAACGCGGCATGCCTCGAGTCCCGTCATGCGCGGCATAACGATGTCCATGAGAATCAGGTCCGGCTTTTCCCTCTTTGCTCTCTCGACGGCTTCTTTTCCATCAACTGCGCTGATGAGCACGTAATTTGATTTCTGACTGAAGATCATCCGGTTCAACAGCCGCGCGGTGCAGGAATCATCCACGAGTAGAATTTTCTTGGTCGACATCACGCCTTCTCCCTTTTGCGTTACCGAATAAGCAGACGTTTCTTCCATCCATGTCCGGATTGTCAGGAAAAAACCCTGCGGACCTCTTCCATGAGCCCTTCCGGCATCTGACTTTTTTGCACGAAGCCGTCCGCACCACACTGCAAGCACACCGTTCGGAGCGAAGCACCATTCAATTCCGTGAAAATCAAGATGCGCAATCCCGGAAACGACTTGCGCAACTGCGTTGCGGCCTCAAGCCCGGTCATTTGAGGCATGCTAAGGTCCGTAAGCACCAGGTCCGGCCGAAAGCGTTCGGCTTGGTGGAGAACCGCCAGGCCGTCGCTGGCAGTCCCGACGATTTCAAACAGCCCTTCGAATTCGAGGTAGGCGCAAACCGCATTCAGAGCCGTTCGCGAATCATCCGCGACTACCACACGAATCTTGCGGTCGCTGTCCTTCATCGCACACTCCTGCGGGGCTGGCGTGCTCAATCTGTGTGACAGTGTGCCTTTTCGTGAAGCTGAAAGAAATTCGGCAGAATCCCTAGGGAATTGCATGTAGAGATGGGCATGTGCAATTAACTTTGATTAATGCGGGTGCGAACTGTGTGCCGAACAGAAGGCGAACGGAAGGCTGCGCGCAGAAAAGTGACATGCCGGGATCGACCGCACGCGGCGAAATAAGAAGAAGGCGGAACCGACAAT
The DNA here is from genome assembly GCA_003225315.1 of Acidobacteriota bacterium. Classification (GTDB taxonomy): domain Bacteria; phylum Acidobacteriota; class Terriglobia; order Acidiferrales; family UBA7541; genus Acidiferrum. The sequence goes on along the minus strand of QHZD01000054.1, from coordinate 13,545 downwards.
GCGGCTCCGCCTTCTGTGCTTTCGGCAAACGAATAGTCAACGACTGGCTATTGCAGAGCGGCCAATGCGTTGATCCTGCCATGGCCAGACTGCGGGTCAGCGCCGGGCTTGAGGATGTCATCTGCGGAGTGCTCGATGAGCGTCCGCAACTGAGAAGGATTCATGTGCCCGAACTTGCCCACGATCAAAGCGGCGAGCCCGGAGACGTGCGGTGTTGCCATGGAAGTGCCGGCCGCAAAGAAATAACGATTACTCGTTCCCAGCTTCCCGCCGGGGCTGAGCACGAAGTCAAACACAAAACAGGGAGTGTTGGCTATGGGGCCGACGTGGCATAGAGCAGTGGTGGGAGTGAAGACCGCATCGCCGCCCGGCGCTGCAACGTTGATTACCGACTGTCCGAAGTTGCTGTAAGACGCTAGCCGATCGAAGACGGCTAGGGAACCAAACCCGAACGCGCCAAACCCGACCGGTCCAGTGGCAGAAACCGCCATACCATTGCCTGACTGCGCCGGGATCGAAAAAAAACGGCTGTTCAAATCAACGCCATCGTTGCCAGCAGCGCTAACCACGAGGGTGCCCCGGGCTTCCGCGTGATTCACCGCGCGATTCAAAGCCGCGAGAAGGGGGCCGTCGCCGCCGCCGCCCGCGTTTCTACGATCAAAGGTCGCGCCCAAGCTCATATTGATGACGTCCGAATGGACGGAGGGACCGGAAGCATACTCGATTCCTGCGATCAAGGATGCGAAGGAACCGGTGCCGGAATCCTTAAGAACCTTAACCGCCACAAGTTCGGCGTTGGGAGCAACACCCTGCGTACCGATCCCGTTGATGGGCGCAGCCACGATCCCGGAGACATGCGTGGCATGGCTGAATGTTCCGTCCGAGGGGTAAATGAAACTGGGTTCTGTAGGAACGAACGAGGTGCTCAAGGCGAGATTCAGGTTCGCGGCTATATCGATATGGCTGGCGACAATGCCCGTGTCCAGCACCGCGACCCGCGCCCTCACCAACCCATTTCCGCGATCTCCATTCGCTGCGGTCTGGTCCGCATGGATTTGATGCAGGTTCCACTGCACTTCGCTAAATGTTTCCGCGTTGGCCGGCGGGAGGGCCGATGCGCCCGGGGCAAGCACTGCGGAATCTTCGATAGCCTCGTCCGCCTGGACAACCGTTTCATTGGGTGAGATCCATTGCAATTCATGGTCTCCCGCCACTTGCCCGACGCCAGGCAGAGCGGCAACTTGAGCGGCGAAGTTGGGATCGCTGGACTGCGCGATGACGATCCCAATTTCGTCGTATTGCGCTACGACGCTCGAACCAAGACTAGCGGCAAACGCTGTACTGCCCGCTCCTTGTCCGTGAGCGAGAATCACGTAAGTTTTCGTGGGACTCTGCGCCGTGCTTGCGCAGGCTGCGAAAAGGCAGAGCGCAGTGATGGCGAGGAATTTTCTAGACATTAGTATTCTCCTTTTGGTAGGTCATCCTTATTCGTTATTTGTTCTGCAGGCGAGGACTGCGGCCGCCCCGTGAATGCACTGTCGCGCATCCGAGCCGGAACGGGTTGGTGCCGATCGAAAGCATAAAGAAAAGCCCAGGACGGAGAGAGGTGTCCCTGAAGCGCCCATCCACCCAGCCCTATGGCGAGCCACTCTAGACTGATTTAGACAAGATTTTCAACTGCAATTGAACATACTTGCAGAGCCTATGGGCCATTGCGGTGGGCCAAAGCGCAAAATCACGGAGGCTCATGATGGAGCGGGCGATGGGAATCGAACCCACGTCCGAAGCTTGGGAAGCTTCTATACTGCCATTGTACGACGCCCGCCCAGAAGATTAAGCTAGCAGATTGCGGAGGGGGGCTGCAACGGGTAGATTACCGTAGTCTTCATTCCGTGAAACCCAGCAATGTACGCCTCAGCTCTCTGAAGAGATGAGTTCAAGCAAGGAGGTACCAATGGGAACAAGAAGGAACACTATTTTGGTTAGTGTAATTCTGGGGCTGGGACTTGCTCTAGCATCGCGCGGGGCAGCCCCAGCTTCGGAAGTAGGCGAGTTGAAGGTCACGATCCACGAGTGGGACGTTCCCACTAAGGGCGCGCATCCGCATGATCCTGCTGTGGGGCCGGATGGCGCGCTGTGGTTCACGGAACAAATGGCCAACAAGCTGGGGCAACTGGATCCGAAGAGCGGCGCGTTCAAAGAATATCCGCTCAAGGTGGAAGATTCCGGCCCGCACGGGCTGGTCGCGGATCGCGACGGGAACATTTGGTTCACGGGAAATTTTAAGGGATACGTTGGAAAGCTCGATCCGCGGACAGGAGCGGTGACAGAATTCAAGATCCCTGATCCAAAAGGCGAGGACCCGCACACGGCGGTATTCGACAGCCAGGAGATGCTGTGGTTCACACTCCAGGTGGCCAACATGGTGGGCAGACTGGACCCGCGCACTGGAAAAATCGACATGAAAAAAGTGCAGACAGCGAATTCGCATCCTTATGGAATCGCCATCAACAGCAAGGGCTTCCCCATTTTCTGCGAGTTTGCGACAAACAAAATGGCAAAGATCGATCCTCAATCGATGGAGATCACGGAATATATGCTGCCTGAAGGCGTGAGGCCGCGAAGAATGGCGATTGACGCTGGCGACCTCGTTTACTTCACCGACTACAGCGAAGGCCACCTCGGACGGCTCGACATGACTTCCGGAGCGGTAAAGATGTGGGCGTCGCCAAGCGGCGCGAAGTCAGCTCCCTATGGCATCACGATTACCCCTGATGGAATGGTTTGGTACAGCGAGTCCGGGGTGAAGCCCAACACCATCGTACGGTTCAATCCGAAAACGGAAAGCTTTGCGCGGGCAAGCATCCCCTCCGGCGGCGGGACGGTACGGAATATGGCGGCAACTTCCGACGGCCGGGTGTATATTGCGTGCAGCGGCGTCAATAAAGTGGGAGTTGTGGAACCCGCTCGCTGACGTCGCTCTTCCGCGAGAATCGTCTTCTGTGATTTGGAGGACGCCATGAGTTCAGCAGGCGTAAAAACGAAGGGACAACTCTGCCACGGTGTATCGCGCATGGACGAACCGTGCGATGAGCCCGGCCAACGCTTCTGTGAACGATGCGGCTTGTGGTTTTGCAGGTCGCACTTCCCTGACCCGGAATGGCATCCCTGCGCGCCGGAGCAGGGCGAAAGCTGAGCAGCGGCAGTTGGCTTCCCCGCCAGACCGTTGGCGATTGCACAGCAGCTGCCGCGCGAATTCTTGACGGACGCGCGCGCCTCCGCTAGCGTCAATATATGCGGAGTGACACCATTCTCCGCCTGCGCGCCATGCGCAAATTTCCCAGGTGAGAGAACCCCTTGCCCAACGCGATCATCACGCTCACGACTGACTACGGCACCAACGACCATCTGGTCGGAACACTGAAGGGTGTAATCCTGAAAATCAATCCCGATGTCACCATCGTGGATATCACGCACAACATTACGCCATTCGACTTGCTTGACGCGGCGTTGGCGATCGGCTCGGCTTATTCTTACTTTCCGCCGAAGACAATCCATGTAGTCGTGGTGGATCCTGGCGTGGGAACGGAGCGGCGGCCCTTGCTGGTCAGCGCGCAAAATCAGTATTTCGTCGCACCCGACAACGGCGTGCTGTCCGTTGTTTATGAACGCGAGGCGGAAAGCCTTGTCGTCCGTCACGCGAACGTCGAGCATTATTACTTGCAGCCGGTAAGCAAGACCTTTCACGGACGCGACATCTTCGCACCGGTTGCTTCGTGGCTTTCAAAAGGCTGGCAGACACCCAGCATGGGCGATGAGATCAGCGACTATAAACGGTTCTCGATTCCCCGCCCCAAAGAAGCGGATGGAGCTTTCAAGGGCGCGGTATTGCGCGCCGACGCGTTTGGAAATTTGATCACCAATTTCCGCTCGGAAGATTTGCCAGAATCGGCGCTGAACGGCGGCGCCATCAACCTTCAAGTGGGGTCTCATCAGGTGTCGCGGCTGGTGGATACCTTCGCGCGGGGGAATAACGGAGAGGCTATCGCTTACCTGGGTTCGAGCGGATACCTGGAGATTGGTGTAAACAAGGGAAGCGCGGCGCGTACGCTGAGTCTGGGCCGGGGCACGCCCGTGATTCTGACGAAGTAAAAATTTGCCGTCTCGCTACCGCGCATTTGATTCTTGACGCGCGGAAAATTACTCAACGAGAAAATTCCTGCGCAGCCATTTGCGAACGCGTCCGCGGATCGAGCCAATCACGCCACGCATCTCCAATCAGCTTGAAGGAAAGCACGGCGATCATTACTGCCAGCGCTGGGAAAACCACCATGTGCAGCGCGTCAAAAAGGTGGCCGCAGCGCATCATTGGGCGTCGCGCCCCAGCTTCGGACGGGCGCGAGGACGCCGAGGCCGAGGAAGCTCAGCGTGCCTCGCGCGTCGACCGGGCAGTGGCCCTGCGTTACGAGTAGGTCGTGGCCCTTTCAGGGCCACAACGAAGGATGAAATGAGTCTGGGGAACAAGGCTTTGTTTTCAAGGAGATAGACGGCTATTTTCGTAGGAGTGAAGACTTTCCTAGGCAGCGGCTGGCGCCGGTTGCTTCCGCTTGTGCCAGTAACCCAAGGCCGCGAACAGAAGGACCGCGGGCACGCCGGTGAGTCCGCAAACGATAAAGAAAATGCCGTAGGCGTGAATGAGGCCGTGCGAGGCGCTCAGGCTTTCGACCGCAGCGCCGGAAAATCCCTTCAAGATCTTTCCCAGCCAGGCATAGGTGGAACTCAAGAGCGCATACTGCGTGGCGGTGTATCCCAGATTGGTGAGACTGGACATGTAGGCGATAAGCGCAACGCCTGCAAAACTGATGGCGAAGTTGTCGCCTACCATGACGAGCGCGAAGAGGGGAATGCTTGCGCTCGCAAACGCGAGAGTGGCATACGCGGCAACCGCGACTGAATGCAGAATCCCCCCGATGACGAGGGCGCGCATGTGGCCCAGCTTCAGCGAGCAGAATCCGCCCGCGGCGATGCCTGCAAACGTAGCGATGAGTCCGATGGAGCCGCGCACCGCTCCGACCGTTTGCTTCGAAAGACCGAGGTCATGGTAGTAGGGATTCGCCATCGGACCCATGACGAAGTCCGGCACCCGGTAGAGGCTGATGGCCGCTAACATCACAAGCGCAAGCCAGCCATGCGCACGAAAGAAAGCGATGAACGGTCCGACAACGGCGTCGAAGAAACCGCGCGGCGTCCAAAGCGGAGCTTCGCGCTTTTTTGCATCCAGCACCGCATTGGCGCGCTCCGGTTCCTTCGCAAACCAGGTGGCGAGCATTCCAACGGCCATGCATGCGCCGTAGATGCCGTAGGACATGCGCCAGCCGACGGCGGCGGCCACGATGAGGATAAGGGAATCCGTAGCCAGGAGCGCCAGACGGTAGCTGAACTGCCAGGCAGACGCGAGGAGGCCTTGTTCTTCTTCGTCTTCTGCCGATTCAATGCGCCAGGCATCTACCACAATGTCCTGTGTGGATGAGGCAAAGGCGACGACGAACGCAAAAGCGGTAAGCCGACCGAGGCCCGCTTTCGTGCCAGCTCCGCCCATGGCGGCCAGCGCTAGCCCGACGACGATCTGCGAGAACATCATCCATCCGCGCCGGTGTCCAAGGCGTTTGAATAGAGGCAAGTCGACGCGATCTATCAAGGGCGCCCACAGAAATTTCCACGAATATGTCATGCCCACCCAGGAAAGAAAGCCGATGGCCGTCAGGGAGGTGTGTTCATCACGCAACCAGTAGCCGAAGGTATTGCCGACCAGAAAAAAGGGCAGGCCTGAAGAGAATCCGAGCAACAACATCGTCAGCGTTTTGGGCCGCAGGTAATCGGCGAGCCGGTGCTTGTGCGGACTCACGCCTTCATTGTCTACCGGAGCCTCACGAGACTCAACCTTCCGTTGTCCATCCTGACACTCTACCCAGTGTCACCAATCATTCTGAACTGCGTGCGCGGGGGTAGATCCAATGCCAGTGCATGACGCAATTGAGTGAGCTGCCCTGGGGCTGCGCCCTCCCCCAGCATTTGCTCGACGGAGTCGCCCGGTCACGATATGGATCATCAAAAAAACGAGCGTAAGAACAAGCCAAAGGGCAGGCAACGTAAGCAGAAATCGTTTGAGGAGGTAGCGCACCATTTGAGATGAGAGGTCTAGGAGTTCTCCCGCGAAGCCTTCGAGTCTCTAGCCGGTTGCAACACTGCTTCCTGAGCGCCTTGCGGCTTACTTTCATTTTCAGTCGGCCGAATTCGCTGAATCTTCACCCGCGCAACGCGCTTTCCGTCCATTTCCACAACCGAGAAGCGAAAGTTGCCATATTCAAAACTTTCGCCACCTTTGGGTATGAATCCCAATTGGTCTAGGACGAATCCGCCCACGGTTGCGTAGGCGGGATCTTCCGGCAAAGTGATGTTGTATTGCGTGTCCAAGTCGCGTACGCTGAGGGCGGCGTCAAAAATAAGCGCGCCATCGGCCAGCGTCAGAGGCCGCTCGACGACGTCAAATTCGTCGTGTATTTCTCCCACCATCTGTTCGAGGATGTCCTCCATGGTCACTAGACCGAGGATGCTGCCAAACTCGTCCACTACCAGGGCCATGCCGACGCGGCGGGTGCGCAATTCGAGAAGCAGCTCGCTGGCAGGCTTGGTCTCCGGCACAATGAGCACCTCACGCAAAACGCGGCGCAAATCGAAAGGTGGCGGCGACAAATTTTCCTCGAGGCGCCGTTCGCGATCGAGCAGGATCCAAATCATGTCCTTGATATGAACAAAACCGAGGATGTGATCGAGAGTGCCGCGATAGACCGGGATACGCGAACGCTGGGTTGTTGCAAAAGCGCGCATTACCTCGTCCAGATCGGCCTCCACCGGAAGGGTGTGGATGTCCGGCCGCGGCACCATGATTTCCCGCACCTGGATCTGCGCGAGTTCCATGGCGCTGAGAATGAATTTTTCTTCGCCGGGGGCGATCAGGCCGCGCTCGCGAGCTTGTTGAATCTGGATTTGCAGTTCTTCCGTCGAATGCGCAACTCCATGAATCTGAGGCGACGTAACGCCGAGGGCCTTCACGATGGCGCTGGAAACACCATCAAGCAGGTTAATCGCCCAATGAAAGGTGTTGAGAAACCACTGGAACGGCAGGGCGACCAACAGCGCCACGCGCTCCGCGCGGGCGAGGCTGAGGGTCTTCGGGACCAACTCTCCAATCACCACGTGAAGCGCGCTCAGGAGGGCGAACGCTCCAGCGAGGGCGATCGCGTGCGCAAACAGCACGGTGTGCGTTCCGGGCTTCCCCGCCCAGATGGACTGGAAGACCTTGGCCAAAGTGGCTTCGCCAAGCGCTCCGATTGCCAGGCTGGTCAGCGTGATTCCAAGCTGTACCCCTGAAACCACCCGGTGCAAATCACTGACGAGCGCTTCGACGACCCGCGCACGCGTGTTCCCCTTGGCAACGAGCTGCCGCACGCGGGACAGTCGCACCGCGACAAGCGAAAACTCCGTCGCGGCAAAAAAGCCGTTCAGCGCGACCAACGCCAGCACGCCGATCAGGCGCACAGCAATCATACTGGGAACTCGTCCCCCCAGCCGCATTGTAACAGTACTGCCGCGGGGCGCAGGCAACCGTTCTATGGCGCGTGCGTCTTACCATACGGACCCTATGAACAGCGAACTCCTATGCCTGAACGCCGCGAATGAATGAAAAATTCCGCCCAGATTCAGATATTGACATGACGCGTGGGACGTTTTTAAGATATTGTTTTGCAGTCGAACAGCACGAAGAACTTCGGCTAGCTAGTTTTGCGGCGAGACGAAGAGTCTTACAACTCAAAACGAAAATTCTATGATCAGCGTAAAAGATCTTTCCAAGAGGTACGCTCGTAACACGGCTGTGGATCACATCTCGTTTGAGGTCGAAAAAGGCCAGATCGTCGGATTTCTGGGACCCAACGGCGCCGGCAAGACGACAACAATGAGGATGCTGACATGTTTCCTGCCGCCCAGCTCGGGGACCGCGACGGTTGCCGGATTTGATGTGCTGGAGGCGCCGTTCGAGGTCAAAAAGCGCATTGGCTATCTGCCTGAGGCGCCGCCGCTCTATCTTGAGATGAGAACTGGGGAATACCTGACGTTTGTGGGGCGGCTGAAGGGACTTTTCGGCGCTGATCTACAACAACGCGTCGACGCGGTTTGTGAGCGCTGCGCGATTGGGGACGTCAAGAAAAAGCTTCTCGGAAAATTATCGAAAGGCTACCGCCAGCGGGTTGGACTGGCCCAGGCCATCATTCACAATCCAGACGTGCTCATTTTGGACGAACCGACAGCGGGCTTGGATCCCAAACAGATTAACGAGACGCGCGACCTGATCAAGAGTCTCGCCGGCGACCACACGATTATTTTGAGCACGCACATATTGCCGGAGGTCGAGCAGACCTGTGAAAGGGTCATCATCATCAACAAGGGCAAGCTTGTCGCTACAGATTCGGTGAACAATTTGCAAAGCCGGGCGCGCGGGGCCGAATTGGTGCTGGTCGAAGTGGCCGGACGAAACGGCTCGCTGGATTCCGCCAGAGTACAAGAGCAGCTCGAAAAGGTCGCAGGCGTGGGCCGCGTGGCATTCAAGGAAAAAAAACGCGGCGGCGCCACATTCGAGGTGGAAAGCCTGAAAGACAAATTTGTGCGCGGAGATCTAGCTCGTGCCGTCGTGGAAGCGGGCTGGGACCTCAATGAGCTGCGCACTTCGGCAGTGAGCCTGGAGGAAGTCTTCCTGCAGCTCACGGGAAACCAAGCCGCGCAGCCAGCGGAACGGACGCCAGCAAAGGAAACTGCACAATGAAAAATGCCTGGGTAATTTGCCGCAAGGAGCTGCGCAGTTATTTCGCTTCCCCCATCGCATATGCAGTGATGGCCCTGTTCGCCCTTATTTTCGGTTTGGTCTTTTTCATAGCCACGCGCGATTTCGTCAATGCGACATTTCGCTCCCAGATGACGGGTGGCGCGCCACCGATGAATGTCAACGAGTTCATTATTCGCCCGCTTCTCGGCTTTGCCGGGACCGTCTCGTTGTTTCTCATCCCCATGATCAGCATGCGGCTTTTCGCCGAGGAAAAACGGAACGGCACAATCGAGTTGCTGCTGACTTCCCCGGTTCAAGATCTCAGCATCATCCTCGGGAAGTGGCTCGGAGCGATGTTTCTCTACCTTCTTGTCCTGGCCACGTCTCTCCCGAACCTCGCTTTTCTCTTTGCCTGGGGAAAGCCGGATTGGAAGCCGGTGCTGGTGGCGTATCTTGGTCTCATCTTGCAAGCCGGCTGCCTGCTTGGCTTGGGGGCGCTCATTTCTGCAATGACCAGCAATCAGATCGTCGCAGGAGGCGCAGCATTCTTTTTCAGTTTGCTTCTCTATATGTTGAGCTGGTTCACGGAGTATGACAGCACAAACACCTCGAAAGTGCTGAACTACGTATCCATCGTCACGCACATGGAAAATTTCAGTAAAGGCATACTCGACTTGAAAGATGCAATCTTCTACATAACCTTCATTTTCCTGGTCTTATTCTTGACGCAGCGCCAGATGGAATCACTGCGGTGGAGGTCTTAGGCATGGCCCCCGCATGGCTCAGCGCAAGGCAAACTCGTTACACCGCTTACGCGAGTGTTTATGTCCTCGTGGTGCTCGCCGTTCTCGTGGTCGTCAATTTTCTCGCCAATCGCTACGACAAGTCTTACGACTCCACGGCCAATAAGCAGTTCAGCCTGTCCGGCCAAACCATCAAAGTGGTCAAGGCGCTGAAGCGAGACGTCCAACTCAACTACTTTGGCCCCCAAAACGAATTCCGCGCCGCTCGCGACACACTGGGCCGCTATTCCAGTTTGTCTCCCAAACTACATGTCGCCTACATTGACCCTGAACGAAAGCCTCAAGCCGCAAAAGCCGCCGGATTCCGAACGGATTCCACAGTCATCGTCGATAGCGGCACGCGGCGCGAAAACGCGAAAAGCCTCAGTGAAGAGGAACTCACCGGCGCTCTAATCCGCTCACTCAAGTCCGAGGAGCGGACGGTATGCGTGCTTTCCGCTGCCGGCGAGCATTCCATAGACGACTCCGACGCGGCCGGCTATTCCCTGTTCAAACAGCTCCTGGAGCGGGACAATTACAAAGTTCGCGCGGAAACTCTCCGTCCGGCGGCAACAAGCGACAATAAGCCACTGGCGCTTGGCCAAACGCCGTCAGTTTCCTCCGTTGACGTTCCAAAAAGTTGCACGGTGCTGGTCGTCGCCGGCCCGAAGAATGACTATCCTGCCCCTGTCGTCAGCGCCATAAAAGCCTTTGTGGAAGCCGGCGGCCGCGCACTCTTCCTGTTGGATACGCCGCTTCGCCTGGGCAATTCCGATCCTCCGACGGAAAATGAAGATTTGCTGAAACTGCTTGGAGATTGGGGCGTCACTGCAAACAAAGACTTGGCTCTTGATCTCAGCGGAGTTGGCCAGATTTTCCGCCTGGGACCTGAAGTCCCGCTGATACTAGGCTACGAGTCGCATCCCATCACCCAGCCGCTGACGCGTGTGCCGACTGCTTATCCTCTTTCGCGATCGTTGGACACGAAATCCACGGGGAAAGCAACGCTATCAAAGTTGGTCGACACTACCGATGCCAGCATCGCCACCACGTCCATAAGCGCACGCGGAGCCGTCGATCCATCAAAAGGAAAGAAGGGCCCGCTTACTCTGGCGGTCGCTGGTACTCTCAGTGGTTCCTCCCAGGGCCGCTTTGTTGTTCTCGGCACGTCGCTCGCCGCGCAAAACTCCATCGCTGGATCGCGCTCGCTCGGCAATCGCGACCTGATGGTCAACATCGTCAACTGGCTCTCCTCTGATGAAGATCTAATCTCCATCCGCCCGAAGGCGCCCGAAGATCGCCCGCTTAATATGACCAGTCGCCGGTTAAATGCTACCTTCTGGCTCAGCGTCGTCGTGTTCCCGCTCGCTGTGATCGGATGCGGCTTGGTTACGTGGTGGAGGCGGCGTTAGCCCATGAAATCCAAGGGCCTCTTGACGGCGAGCTTTCTTTTGCTCCTGCTTACCGGCGTCCTCTGGTGGTCGAACAAAAGAGCAGCCAAAGCTGACAAGGAGCCCATCGAGAGCACCACCACAAAGCTCGTCGGCATCCCCGAAGACCAATTGCAGGAAATTGAAATCAAGCGCCGCTCCGGAGAGACAGTCCGCTTGCAACGCAACGATTCTAAGTGGCAGATCACTGCGCCTAAATCTCTCCCTGCCGATGCGGACGCTGTGTCCAGCATGCTCTCGACGCTTTCCTCCCTCAGCTCCGATCGCACCATCGAGGATAAAGCCACGAGCCTTGAACAATACGGCCTCATTCAGCCGGCGATCGAATTGGACATCACTGATAAGAATAAGAAAACTTCGAAGCTCTTGGTCGGTGACGACACTCCCGCAGGCACCGCGGTCTATGCCACGATTACCGGCGATCCGCGCGTCTTTGCCCTTTCGAGCTACAAGAAGAGCAGCCTCGACAAGTCCACAAACGACCTACGTGACAAACGCTTGCTGACCTTTGATTCCGACAAAGTTTCCAGCATTGAATTGACGGCCAAGAAGCAAACCATCGTATTTGGGCGCAGCAAAGACGAGTGGCAGATCGTAAAGCCGAAACCGTTTCGCGCGGATCGCTCTCAAGTGGAAGAGCTGCTGCGGACCTTGCGCGATGCAAAAATGGATCTGGGCACAAGTGAAGATGAAAAGAAAGCCGCCGCGGCGTTCAGTGCCGGCACTCCGCTTGCAGCAGCAATAGTCACGGACGTCTCCGGCACGCAGGACTTGCAGGTGCGAAAGAACAAAGACGATTACTATGCAAAGTCCAGCGCCGTCTCGGGCATCTATAAGATCTCAAGCGGCACCGGGCCTGGCCTGGATAAGGGACTCGACGATTTCCGGAACAAGAAGCTTTTTGATTTCGGCTTTGCCAATCCAGACAAAATCGAACTCCATGACGGCGCCAAGAGTTATCTCCTGATTCACAGCGGCAGCGACTGGCTTTCCAGTGGCGCAAAGATGGATCCAGGCACTGTATCGGCCCTCGTTGATAAAATCCGTGATCTCTCCGCAACCAAGTTCCCCGAGACTGGATTCTCCGCGTCGACGATAGATCTGACCGTGACTTCGGATACCGGCAAGCGCACCGAAAAAGTCCTCGTTTCAAAGAATGGCGACGATTTCGTCGCCAAACGCCAAGACGAGCCCGCTCTTTACGAGCTGACCGCTTCGTCCGTCACTGAATTGCAAAAAGTTGCCGCTGATCTGAAGCCCGCTCCTCCGCCCAGTAAAAAGTAATATTGCAGTAATCGGAGCGTCATCTGGTCACAATTCACAAGTTTGCTGCAAGCGTTATCCTGTGTGGACCCCTGGCCGAGCTCGGTTGCATGCATGAAGCGCCTCCTCTAAACTCATTTTTTGCCCAAATCGGCGGGAGCAAACTTGCGGACCCTTCTTCGCGTCTTCTATTGGACCTTCGCCATTCTTGTGATCGCAACAGGCACCTTAGCCTGGTGGTTCATCTACCGCCCGCTCCCACAAATCGATGGAAACACTTCTCTTCCCGGTCTTCAGCACGACGTCACCGTCGAACGTGATCGTTGGGGCGTTCCGCACATACGTGCATCCTCAGTAGAAGATCTGGCCGAGGCGCAGGGCTACGTCATGGCGCAAGATCGTCTCTGGCAGATGGACCTGCTCCGCCGCGTCGCCCGCGGGCAACTTTCTGAGATTCTCGGCCCCAGGACGCTTGCCATCGACAAAGAGTTCCGCACCAACGGATTTGCTCGCGCCGCTGAGCGCGACGCCACGCTCATGGACCCCGAATCCCGCAAGGTGATGGAAGCCTACGCGCGCGGCGTGAATCAATTTATCGCGCAGCATAAGAAAAGTCTTCCTCTTGAATTCTCGCTTCTCCGCTACGAGCCCAAACCGTGGCAGCCGTCCGACACAATAGCCATTTCGGGCTACATGTATCGCACTCTGACGAATACTTGGGAAAGAGAATTGAATCGCTCCAAAGTCGCGGAACGCGCAGGGCCGGACCGCGCGAAGGATCTCTTCTCGGAAGAAGCCACAATGGATCATTTCGTTGTCGGCGATCCCAAGGTTATCGATGACGGCTCGCAACGTTCCGCAGCAGATTCGGAGGATGACGATGATGACGACGATATGCAGCCGGATACCGTACTGAAAGCTAGCAGTAGTGTTGCACCGAACATGGCGATAAGTGAAAGCGACGCCGACCTGACCTCTGCGCTCGCAGAATCAGTTCAAGCTTTCCTCGCCGAATCAAAAAATGATATTCGCCAAGGCCTTGGCAGCAACAATTGGGTCGTGAGTGGCGCACACACGGCCACCGGCAAGCCTTTGCTTGCCAATGACACGCACCTTGAGCTGATGATCCCTTCCATCTGGTACGAGATTCACCTCACGGCGCCGGGCTGGA
>QHZD01000013.1 GCA_003225315.1 Acidobacteriota bacterium | reverse complement strand
AGTACGGGGAACACCGGGACGCATGTCGGGAACTTGTGGAGCAGCGGGGGAGCGTTGCTGGCGAGTGCGACGTTCACGGGGGAGAGTGCCTCGGGATGGCAACAGGTGAATTTTTCCAATCCGGTGGCGATCACGGCGAATACGTTGTACGTGGCCTCTTACCACACCACCATTGGGCACTACAGTGTGACGGGGAACTATTTCGCGACCACTGGAGTGGACAATGCGCCGCTGCACGCCCCAGTGAACAGTAGCAGCACTCCGAACGGGCCGTATGCGTACGGTAGTACCAGCACATTTCCCAGAAACACTTACAACTCCGCGAACTACTGGGTGGACGTGGTGTTCAACACCAGCCCGCATTGACGAGGCCGGTGGGACAGCCATTCTTGGCTGTCCTTCTGTCGCCCAGCCGAGTGTAGCGGCGAGTTTACCTCGCCATGCTGTTCCAGTGGCACAGCCACTCCTGGCTGTGCGCCTTTGACGGTTTTTTCTTTAGGAGGGCACGACTTCAGTCGTGCCGAAGAGTTCGATGAAATCTTCGGGGCTTCAGCCCCGCGTCTTACATCTTTCTTCTTTGTGGAACAGCCATTCCTGGCTGTTCGCTTTTGACTGTATTGTTCCTTCCTTCGTCTTGTGTAGGGGCGCGGCTCGCCCCGCCCGTTTCTCATGTTCGCCGGACGGGTACCTGGTGTACGTAGCGCCGGGCTTTCTCCCGGTTTGTGGGAGTCCCGACGATTTGTGTCGGGAAGCCCGGCATCTTTCTTTTTCGTGGCACAGCCACTCCGTTCCCAGTGGGACAGCCATTCTTGGCTGTCTCTCTGCCTCCAGCTAAGTGGGACAGCCGTTCCTGGCTGTGCGCCTTTGACGGTTTTTTCTTTAGGAGGACACGACTTCAGTCGTGCCGAAGAGTTCGATGAAATCTTCGGGGCTTTAGCCCCGCGTCTTACATCTTTCTTCTTTGTGGAACAGCCATTCCTGGCTGTTCGCTTTTGACTGTATTGTTCCTTCCTTCGTCTTGTGTAGGGGCGAGGCTTCAGCCCCGCCCGCATCGCTTTGTCAGAAAGGCGCCGGCCTATGGATGTGAAACCACTTCCTCTCCGCGTTTCTGGCGGACGAATCTCTCTTCACTCTGCTTTCATGGCGCCACTTTCCCCGGCGTGCGGCAAAATGCGATTCTCGCATCCCGGATGCCTCTGCGGGACGTGCCTTTTGGTCTCGCGGCAAGCGAGCCGCCAAAATAACCCGCACGTCCTCATCAAGACCCGTCGGCCCCTGCAGCAGCCCTGGCCTTTGTCCTGTGTAGGTGCGGGGCTTTAGCCCCGCGTCGAGTCCCTCATCCACTCGAACTTGCCATCTCACACACACCAGGCTTCCACAAAATAATCCCTCGACTGCTCCCCACGTGGCACAGCCATTCCTGGCTGTGCCGTCTGACACGCATCCCTCGCTCTCTTCTGCTAACCAATTGATTTTCCTTCGACCAAATCATCGAGGCGACGCTTTACATCATCCCTTGGCTCGCGATTGTGGAGTTCTTGAACAGCCAAAGTGACCTCAGCACTCCACGCCTCGCGCGGCCATGTCGCCAACGCCTGAATCGCCATATTTCGGTTTCGGATTACAGGACTACGCAAACCAGCCTGGATAAACTTCCAACCGCGAAGGGGAAAACGACGCAAGTCCTGCAGTATCCAATCGAGCGTTCCGTGTAGTTCAAAGCCCGGCCCAAGTCCCATTTCTTCGCCTGGCCCAGTCGCAACCTTTTCTAACGGAAGGATGGTCTCAGCGAACTCAAGTACGCGGTCAATCCGGACCTCGTCAGTCTGTTGCATCAAGCGGTACCAAGACGACGACTTCACTGGGGCGGCACGGATTCTTTTGAAATGCACATCCCACGTGTCTATCGACAATTCCTTGGCTGCTGTGTCAGCAACATAAAACGCTTGCTCGTCAACTGATGCAAGCTCTTCAGCAACTTGCGCTCGCCATTCTTCTCGAGCAAAAACGTCATCGCAAAGCGCCAGTAACGTCCGGCGGCGCGATTCCGTCCAGCCCAGTTTGTCCCGCTTGTCCCATCCTTCTGGAGCGGAAAGAAACCGGCGCATTTCTGCCACCGTCAGAAAGTGCTTTAGCCCTAGACCGCGACGTGCCCAGACCAGATTGATATAAGATTCGCAACTGTCCGCACCTTGGGTATAGTCGTCAATTCCTTCCGCTGGTCCACGCCCCGGAAGCAGAGCACGAAGCATATCGGCAGCACCTTCCAATAGAGCTTCGTCAACAACCTGCTGCTGTAACGCCTCATGAAGCCTTCCAGCGCGAGCACAAATACAGGCCAGGTATTCATCCATGACCTCGTTGCGAAAACCCTCGCGTAACATCCATGAACGGATCTCGGAGTTCTGCGTTTCCTTCAGCCTTTCGACAATCTGAATTCGGCCCCATCCATGAACGTTCTTCGCAAGTTCCCACAGAGCCTGCTCCGCGTTGTCGGCGATCCGTGCAATGGCCACAGCAGCGTAGAGAGTAAACTCATCGTTCCTGCCAAGCGTTTTCAGAATGCCTAGCTCACTGGGTGTTCCGGCTCGGCCAATTAACGCCAGTCCGAACTTGACCGCCTCGCGGTGCGCAGCCCGCGTTGCGAAATACCTTCCCGTTTCCAGCAACCGCCCCGAATCCACGGAGAGCTTGGATTTGTTCAATTCTTCTAGGACCTCGTCTATGAAGGACAGAATCGAGTCGCGCACGATGAGGTCGTAGAGATTCGTAAGGGTTTCCTTGTTCGCCTCCTGTAATAGCCTGCGAAGCGCTTCGACCGACTCGAATACTTTTTTGGTTGATTCTCCTCGAGCAGTGTGCCTTCCGAAAACTCCATCCAGCGCTCCCCCGACCCAGCCGAATTTGTACTTTTTTCGGAGCAACGGTTCGTCGGGGAGTGACTGACGGTCTGGCGCGGCGCGAATATGATCGTAAATTGATACCATCTCACCCCATGGAGGTGTGAGCGAGTCCAGCGACCACCTTGCTTTGCGAGAGAAGGGGAGCATGAGCGAATAGCTCTCAAGCCGAACTAACTTACCAGAAAGATTCCCGCAACGGAAACACGGGTGACGGGTCCTACTGAGCGAGCAATTTCAGCCAGGCGCCGCACCCTTCGGTTCCAAGCGCGCGGTATTTGGCTTGCTTTTTTTTGCTCGTCCCAAACGCATCCCAACCGTTCAACCCGCCCCACAGCCGTTCAACCCTCAATTTCGACGTTTCAATGCTTTTTACTTAACCAATCCATACAAACGTGCTATTCTCTCCCGTGTACGCCAAGCCCCATCCTCGCCGGACCGTTGCCTCCCGCTCCCACCTTATTCTTGTTTCTCCCCCGACCAACGCAGGGAGCTTATCCAAGGGATTCCCGGACTCCTTCACTCCCCATGCGCCCGAAATCCCCCCGCGTTCAGATGCGCATTTTGCATCCCGCATGTGGTTGCAGGACCTAAGTCATTTAGAACCTGCACTTACAGACAGACACCGTGTTTTGCCGGTTTTTAGCCGCAATAGCCAATCCTCAAGTCCTTTAGAAGCAACACTTACGAGCATTCCCGTATGTGTTGATTTTAAATGGTTTGCGGAAAATCTAAGCCCTTTAGATGCAACACTTACAAAAAACACGGGGGGAGGTGGGCACCCTCATTTCCCCATTCCCAGTCTGTGTCTGCATTCAACTTTCAATCGAAGATCCCGGCCCTGTCGCAACTGTAGCCTTCTCCGCGCCGCCGCGGGTCACGGAACACGGGTCACGGGGCACGCCTTCTATCCCCCGTTTGTCCCATTGCAGCGCAAAGCCTTTGGTGCAACAATCCGCAAAGGCACAGGATTTCTTCACGATCCGAGGAAACAACTCCGCTCCCCTCGGTGTCTAAGACTAATGAGCGGACATCGGGGACAGTTCGACGGCGTTCCCGATTTACCCCGATTCAGTCGGGGTTGCAAGTCGACCGTTTCGGGTTTCATGTACTTACAAACCCTGAGCAAACGGGTTTCAGGGTTTGTACTTACAAACCCTGAGCAAACGCGTCGCACTCGCAAGAAGGCCTGGGTCCAGCGTTCTAAACGCTAGAGCGCCATAATGGACCGTAGCAGGGTGACTCGCTTTCTACGCATCCGAAGTCGACCGTCTTACGGTCGCCAGTAGAAAAGGATGCTTGGCAAATGTCGAGTCGGAAAGGCCGGCAGTGTCCGATTGGGCTAGTGCCCTTAGTTGGGGCCGCGATGAAGCCGATCTCGTCCATGAGCTGCAAGCCGGCTCGGAGACGGCCTTCGACTGGCTTGTCACGCACTACCACGGACCGGTCTATAACCTTATTCTCGGCATGCTCGGCGATACTTCCGATGCCGCCGACGGCACCCAGGAAGTCTTCTTGAAAGCCTTCCGCGGAATTCGTAATTTCCGCCAGGGCAGCTCTTTGAAAACGTGGCTCTACCGCATCGCGATTCGCGAAGCGCTGAATCACAAGCGCTGGTTCAAGCGTCACTTGCAAAAAAATGTTTCGCTCGACGCCGAACCGGAACAGGGCCACGCGCGCATCGAAATCGAGGATCTCTGCGCCACTCCCTTCGAGCAACTGGCGGCGCAGGAAATTCAGACGGTCGTCCACAGCGCTTTGCAGCAGATTCCGGAGATTTTTCGCAGCGCGGTGATTTTGCGCGATCTCGAAGGTCTGAGTTACGAGGAAGTTTCCGAAGTTCTGGAATGCAGCGTCGGCACGGTGAAGTCCCGCATCCTGCGCGGACGCCGCGGCCTCAAGGAAATTCTTGAGCCGCTTCTGGGCGCGCAGCAGATTCACGCGAGCCGCGAGCAAACTTCTTCGCATGGCACGTCTTCGCACGGAAATGTTTCCGAAGCGCGGCCGTCGCCTTTCGGCGATGCGTTTTCCGCCGCGCGGCGAGTTACACAAGCGTTGGCCGTTTTGCAGTCACCTGAATCGAAATCCCCGCGGGCAAGTTCCCCGGGCGAGGGGCTCCCATGAAGTGCACTACGGTACGAACGAAACTGGCTGGTTATCTCGATGATGCCATCACCGGCGGAGCGCGCGTCGCAGAGCGCGTCCAGGTTCGGCAGCACCTCGAAGGTTGCAACGTTTGCCGCGAGGACTTGGAACGCTTCCGCAAGCTGTCGGTCATGCTTTCGCGTGTGCCCGCGAACGTTCCGCCTGCCGATCTTGCCATCCGCATTAAGGTGGCTGCTGCTCAGGCGCAGCACTCGCGGGATTGGGCGAGCCGCGTTCGCCGCATCAAGGATCGCGCCGAAATCCTGCTGGACAACGTTTTCCGCCCGCTCACGTTGCCGGCTACGGGCGGCTTTTTCTCCGCCATTCTCGTCTTCATGCTCGTGCTTCAGATGATTCTGCCCGGCACTACCGTGCGCGCGGTGCAGAACGACGTCGCTCTCAATCTGATGCGCCCCGCCGAACTGATTTCTCTCTCGGACTACCCGGAATCCTGGGCGCCGGAGCAGCAGGACCGTGAACTTTCTTTGCCGCACGGCCTGCTGATTGACGTCACCGTCGATTCGCACGGCCAGATGACGGATTACCAGATTCTCTCCGGCCCGACCAGCGTGGAACTCCGCCGCCAGCTTGACCAGATTCTCCTTTTCTCGCGCTTCAGCCCCATGATGAGCTTCGGCCGTCCGACTGCCGGTGGCCACGTGGTGCTCAGTTTCAGCGCCGTCCGCGTTCGCGGATAATTTTTCGCCGGCATGAGAAATTTCAGATTTCTCCTTGCCACGAAGAATGCAAAATTTTTCGCTGTAATTAGGAATTTAAAGTTTCCCCTCGCTGCAACGAGGAAATCAAAATTTCTCCTCGCTGCGATATTCTTACTTCTTATTTTCGCCGGCGCGAACGCGCAACTCCAGCGCAACGATTCCGAGCGCCAGCTCTTCGAAGCCCTCAATCGCGAACGCACTACACAAAATCTCGGTTCGCTTCAGTGGGACGATGCTCTCTTCAAAGCCGCGCGCCAGCACGCTCTCCGCATGGCGAATCTGAATATGCTCGAGCACCAGCTTCCCAGCGAATCCGATCTGGAAGGACGCCTCGCGGAAGCCGGCGCGCGTTTCAGCGTCATCGCTGAAAACATCGCTGTTGGCGCGAGTCCTCAAATCATTCACGGCGGCTGGATGGATTCTGCGGGCCATCGCAAGAATATTCTGGACCCGCGTCTCACTTCCGTAGGCATCGCCGCGGTGCACGGACCGGGTGGCCTCTTCGCGGTGCAGGATTTTTCGCGCTCCGTTCCGGAATTGAGCGTGGAGCAGCAAGAACAAAAAGTGGTTTCATTGCTGGGTTCGATGGGGTTTCGATCCGCGAACGCAACGGAAGGCGCGCGGAAAACGTGTCAGAATGATGCAGGATTTGGGGGGACTTCGGCAAAATCGATGATCCGTTTTGAAGTGTCTGACTTGAACAAATTGCCGGAAGACATCGAAAAAAAGATTCGGAGCGGGCCCTACAGCAAAGCAGCCGTGGGGGCCTGCCGCGCGAATCGGGCGCCGGGATTCTCGCGCTATCGCATCGCGGTGCTGTTTTTCTGAGTTTGCAGGCACGTGCATGCAATTCTGTGCGACATTGGCCGGCCCAAATTATTTGTTGTATCCGCGGGAGAGAAGAATTACACTGTACTTGTCATGAACGCTGCTCTCGCCAACTCCTATCGCTGGTATCGATTTACTTGGAATCCATCCAGGCGGCGGGGGGCGTTTCTGTAAGCGAATAAACAGAAAAAAGTTTCGACCCACTCGCCAGCCGAGTGGGTTTTTTGTTTTAGGAAACATAAATTTTTGCCTTAGGGACGAAAACCAATTTGCGAGGCCAGAAAAATGATCATCTCCATGAAATTGCACGCAACACGGCAAGAAATTGATGAGGTTCGAAAACAAGTGGAGCACTTCGGGTACAAGGTGCATTCCATCGAAGGGGAGGAGCGCGTGGTGATCGGCGTCGTGGGGGTAGGGGATGTAACCGCGTGCATGGAATCGATCGAAGCCATGCCGCAGGTGGATAACGTGGTGCGGATTTCCGCGCCGTACAAATTCGTGAGCAAGGAATTCCGCAAGGGAAAAACGCAAATCAAAGTGAATGGAACGGAAATCGGCGGCGGGGAATTCGTGGTGATGGCCGGGCCATGCTCGGTGGAATCAGAAAAACAAATCATGCAAGCGGCGGAAGGCGTGGCGAAAGCGGGAGCGAAAATGCTGCGCGGCGGCGCGTTCAAGCCACGGACTTCGCCGTACGATTTTCAGGGGCTGGAGGAAGAAGGCTTGAAGCTGCTGAAAAAAGCGAAAGAGGCTACGGGACTCGCGATTATCACGGAAGTGATGAGCGACCGCGACGTGAACCTGGTCGCGAAATATGCCGACGTGATGCAAGTAGGCGCGCGAAACATGCAGAACTTCATCCTGCTGAAAGCGCTCGGAAAATGCGGGAGGCCGGTGCTGCTGAAGCGCGGACTGAGCAGCACGGTGAAAGAGCTGCTGATGTCAGCGGAATATGTTACGGCACACGGAAATTCTGACGTGATTTTATGCGAGCGGGGAATTCGCACGTTTGAGACGGTGACACGGAATACTTGCGACATCGCGGCAATTCCGGCGTTGAATGAATTGACGCATCTTCCGGTGATTTTGGATCCGAGCCACGCGACAGGGAAGAGAAGCCTCGTGCCGGCGTTGTCGCGCGCGGGCGTGGCGATCGGCGCTGACGGATTAATCGTGGAAGTCCACCCCGCGCCGGAAAAAGCGATCAGCGACGGGGCGCAATCGCTGGACCTCGCGCAATTTCAAAAAATGATGAAGGACCTGGAGCCGTACATTCAGCTGTGGAACGAGTCGAGGAAAACAGAAATGGCCGCCGCCGCAACGAGCCGCTGATTCACATATACGCACTCACGGACACTCTCAGGAATCACTCCTTGCGGTGGTGTAACGTATAAGCTACAATGGAAAATGCAATTGAAATTCGCCATTACGTGAGCCGCGGCGGGAAAGATGTTTTTGACGAGTGGCTGACGGACTTGGCGGACGCCAGGGCGCAAGCGAAGATCGCCAGCCGAATCAACCGGCTCGCTGTTGGAAACTTCGGCGATTGCAAATCGCTTCGACACGGCTTGTACGAACTACGAATCGATTTGGGGCCGGGCTACCGAGTCTATTACGCGATGCTCGGGAGAGCCTGCGTATTGCTTCTGTGCGGAGGCGATAAAGGGAGACAGTCGCGGGACATTGAACGAGCGTTGGAGTACCTCAAAGACTACCGTGAAAGGACCATCACCACATGAAACGGAAAGCCAGTGTGTCCCATGACGAGGCAATCGTGCGGCGGCTCCGGAAAGATCCGGAGTTTGCGGCCGAGTATCTCAGGGCGGCGCTGGAGGATGAAGATGAGCCTCGGGTTCTTCTGATCGCATTACGGCAACTCGCGCGCGCGCGGGGAATCGCCAAAGTCGCCAAGGCTGCAGGCGTCGAGCGCGAGAGTCTTTACCGGGCGTTGTCCGCTCGCGGAAATCCGCGGCTGTCCACGTTGGTCGCGGTGACCAAAGCTATCGGTTTGCGGCTCACGGTCGAAGCCGCTTGACAGTTGGTTCAGTAGCGGCGAGTTGAGAGGCAAGGCTGTGATAGCAAATTACTTGACCTGTGGGGACGCGCTAATTCAGGTCCAACAAAATCCGAAAGGGCTTGTTCCTGCCCCAGCGATAAATTTCGAAGTCCTTGTCCAGCGTCAAGATATCGGCGGTTTCAAATTCATCGGCCATGCGAATGAGGCAGGCATCAGCGAGATCAATCTTGCGATCGCGATACTTTCGCAGGATCTGTTTTAGGCCAGCCGCTTCCCGCGAAAGCTGGAAAGGGATTTGGAAAATCCCTACGACCACGTTTTCGATCACGGCTTCCGGCGCGCCACGGAGATTCCCCAGTAAGTAGCAGCTTTCGGCGATAACTGCTTCACAAGTGACCAACGGGGCCTCCAAATTCCGGACGGCCTCGGAACACGTTTGGTGAAATGTTTCGCCGCGGTCAAGAAGGGCTACGATCACGCCGGTATCGAGCAGAACCGGTCTCACCTGCCAAAGTTCCGCAGATGCTTTTTGTTCGAACCCAGATTGGGCACACCGGAGCGGAACTTGCCGAGACCGATGATCCCCTGCTTTCTTCTGCGCAAGTAGCTTGCTTCGAGGACGCGCAGGCCTTCCCGGACAACCTGAGAAGGGGTCCAGCCCAGCTCGCGAACGAGCACTGCCAGCCTCTTTCGCGAGCGATCATCCAGTCTCGCCTGAATTGCAGAACCCATGACTCTAATTGTACTACAAATCAAGAGTTGTAGGACACAGATATCGTCGAGTCGAAGATGCAGAGGGGGGGGGCGTGCCGTTGGGCGGTTATTTGGTAGCGTAACTTCTTTTGTGTAAATTCGGTTTTTGGAGCAGAAAAAAAGGGCGTACTTTCTCTGGAGCGCCAACCCCAAGAGGAGGTACACCCTAAATGCGAGAACTGAAAGTCCTCGGCAACGGTCATCTTAAGCTGAACCGGGCGGAGTGCAAAGAGTTCTTTACGGAGGAGCTGGAGGAAATG
>QHZD01000053.1 GCA_003225315.1 Acidobacteriota bacterium | reverse complement strand
CGCAAAATCACTTCCTGTACTTTCATCGCCCGCTCCATGGCGACCCTGGTGTAAACCATCCCGGCAACCTCCCGGAATGCGGTCTACACCCAGCCGCCTCTCAAAAGCGGACATTTCACATGCTAATCAAGCGGACATATCATGTGCTAACGACAGTCGTAGTATTTTCTTGTCGCCGAGGTCAAATTAATATGGTAGGAGTGTAGTGTTTCCCTGCCCGCAACTCAGCCCAGAATTCAAACTGAGGAGATCCGCAAATGAAAATCAAAAGACTGTTGGGAGGATTGGTGTCGTTGTGCCTGGTCGCGGCGCTGGCCGTAATCTTGGCTCCGACGAATTCACAAGCCGCAACCGCACCCCAGGCCGGCGGTAAGGAAATGGGAATGCACGGCGGACTACAAGCCGCGGTGGAAAGCTTGAATCTCACCGACGACCAGAAGGCAAAGGTGAAGGATATCTTTGCGGACGCAAAGACGAAGAAGCAGGCGGTGTCCAGTGATGCTTCGCTCAGCGAAGAACAGAAAAAAGCGAAGATGAAGGAGCTCCACACCAGCATAATGGCCAAGCTGAACGAAGTTCTGACGCCCGATCAACAGACCGAGTTGAAGACCAAGATGGAAGCTGCGAGGGCAAAATCACCGTCGCATCCGTGATGTAAGAAAACCGCAGGTCAACTAGCGAAAAACGGAGAAGCGCCCGGTTCGCAAGAGCCGGGCGCTTTCGTTTGAATCGAGCGCTTCTGAACATCTAGTTAGGTTGCCGTGGCCGCGTTGCCTCGGAGTGCGGCGGGGCGTATATTGACGTGCGGCTGGGCGATACCGGCCAAAACTTCCGAAGAATCCTGGGAGGTACTGTGGCGAAACTGTGTGGATGCGTGCCGTGCTTCTTACTGCTGGCAGCGATGCCGCTGCCCGCGCAGGCTCCGGGAGTCTCGGAGATGTATGCGCAAATCCGCGCGGAAGAAACAAACAATTCCAAGATCATGTGGATCATCCACGAGGTCGCGGATGTATACGGCCCGCGCGTGACAGGCACGCCGAACTTGAAGGCGGCAGACGACTGGGCCGTCAAGACGATGACATCGTGGGGATTGACGAACGCGCACCTGGAGCCGTGGACGTTCCAGCCTCCAAGCGCCGCCACGCCGGTGCCCGGTTGGGAAAACATGGAGCTATTGGCGGAAGCCGTTGCACCGTTCCACGGGCAACTGATGGTCAAGCCGCTGGCGTGGACGCCGAGTACCAAGGGAGTCGTGACAGCACATGTGGTGATGCTGGACCCGCCGGGGTTGGCGCCGCCAACAGGCGGTGGATTTAACTTCTTTGGAAGCGCGCCGGCGCCACCGGAGCCGAAATGGGCGGCGCCGCCGATGCCCGCAAAAGCGAAGCCGGAGGAGCCGAAGCAGCCAACGCAGGCAGAGCTGGATGCGTATTTGAATTCAGTGAAGGACAAAGTTCGCGGCGCGATCGTGTTCGTGGGAAAGCACGTGGACGTGGCCGAGGATATGAACCCGGCGCCGATGCGGCGTTCCGAGGACGAATGGAAGTCGCGATTCGATGCCAAGAACCCGCGCCCGTTCCGCTTTCCCGAGCAGCCAAAGCTGCCGGAAAGCCAGTTGACGCGCGGGGAAGTTTCGCGGCAAGTGGACCAGTTCCTTGTGGACAATGGCGCGCTCGCGCGGATCAATGATGCGGGGCGGCCGCACGGCGTCATCATCGCGCAGCAAAACGGCACGTACGACTGGACGCGCGCTGTGCCCACGCTAGTGATGCGCAATGAAGACTATGGGCGAATCTCGCGTTTTCTTGGTGATGGGACGCCCGTGACGCTGCGCCTCAATATTCAGAACAAGGAATACCCCGAGGGGACGACCGCTTACAACGCGATTGGAGAAATTCCCGGCACCGACAAGAAAGACGAAATCGTCATGCTCGGAGGCCATTACGACTCCTGGCATGACGCGACGGGAGCTACCGACAACGGCATCGGCTCCTCGATGATGCTGGAAGCGGTGCGGATTTTGTCTGCGCTGCACGTGAAACCGCGGCGGACGATTCGCATTGCGCTGTGGAGCGGCGAAGAACAGGGATTGCTCGGCTCGCTGGCGTACGTGCAGCAGCATTTTGGCGGTTTTGAAAACCCGAAGCCGGAGTACGCGAAACTGGATGCGTATTTCAACATCGATTCCGGCACCGGGAAGCCGCGAGGCGCAAGCATATTTGGGCCAGCGCCGGCAGCGGACATGGTTCGCGAGGCCATGATGCCGTTTGCCGATTGGGGATTCATGGGAGCCGCGGCGAGCGACAGCCGGAGGACCGGAGGCACGGACAGCACTTCTTTTAACAACGCCGGATTGCCGGGAATTGGGTTGGCGCAGGATGCGTTTGATTATGGTTCGTTTACGCATCATACGAATCTGGACACCTATGAGCGGATTTATGAAGAGGACGTGAGAGAAGGAGCCGTGGAAATCGCCTCGGCCGTGTACTCGCTGGCGATGGCCGACCAGATGGTGCCGCGGTTCAAGCCTGAGGAGATGCCCAAGCCTGTACCTGAACCCGGACCTGGATCGCAGGCCGCGCCGGTACGGCATGTTCCCGCAAACTGAAGCGGGAGATGTGCAGTACCGCGCGTCTTACCCGGGTACAAGAGCCCACGAGATCTCCCACGGAATGTAGGAGCTAGCCGTTCACCTTTTGTTCATTCGTTTTCCAGACGCAGTGCATTGGCAGAAAAAGCGAAGTGTGCGAAAAATCCCCCACTGTGAACCCGCATTCGACGCCGGATGAGCGGAGTTGGCAACCGGCGTCAAGCCGCGCGGAATCAACAAAAGGAAAGGTGAACGGCAATGAATCACTTCAAACTTTTATTACCCAAGACACTGTGGCTCGGGACCATCGGGGTTGCGACGTTGCTGGTAAGCTGGACGCCGTCCTGCAAGGCGCAGGAAGTGAGCCCGGCGCATTTCACCCAGACGGGCGTTGAAGACGCTTACCCGGTGCAGAAGCCGCTGCCAAAGAAGTCCGCGAAAGTACAGATCGCAAGCAACTCCATTCCGGCCGGACCCTCGAGCCGTGCAGTCGATCGAAAGAAGAATGCCCGTCGAGCCGCTCGCAGGCAGGAAGTGGTTCTCGCGCAAGGTATCTGAAAAACTGGTTCGCCCAGCTACCAGTCAGAACCGTTGCTTAATGACACTGCGGAATGCCGCCGCTGATCGCTGGCACAATCGAAATTTCCACGCCGTCCCGAATTGGCATCGCGAGTCCGCCGGTGTAGCGAATGTCTTCGTTGGCCACAAAAATATTCACGTGCCGTCGCGTTTCGCCGGATTCGGTCAGGACCCGGTCACGGAGTCCCGGGTGTGCCGCGAACAGCGCCTGCAAAGCCGCGCGCAACTCCGCGCCTTCCTTCACTTCAACCGGCACGCTGCTGCGGTTCTCTGTGAACTCGCGCAGCGGTCCGGGAATGTTGAATACGACCTGCATCACCGCCTGTTCCCGCGCCTGACGCTTTTCGTGCGCGCAGTTTTCCGCTTTGCCGCGGGTTTCTCCTTCGGGCGCGGCCTGGCCTCGGGCACACCATCCATTTGGATTACGGCGGCTTTGACGCACACGATCTGCGGCAGCCCTTCCAGGATTTTCTTCCAGCTTTTCCCTTCGTCTTTCGAGGCGTACAGCCTTCCGCTCCGCGTCCCGAAATAAAGCCCCACCGGGTCCAGTGAATCCGTCGCGAAGGCATCCCGCAAAACGGTTTCGTACGCCCCATGCTGCGGCAACCCGCGTTCCAAAGACTCCCAAGAGCCACCGGCATTTCGCGTGCGGTAAACACGCAAGCGCCCTTCCGGCGTGCAGCGAAACTCGTCCGATTCCACCGGCACGATGTACACGCAGTCCTTGTCGTGCGGATGCATCAGCATTGCGAAACCGAAGTCCGAAGGCACCCCGCGCGCGATGTCCTGCCACGAATCGCCCCGGTTGTCCGAACGATACAGCCCCCAGTGGTTTTGCAGGAACAATCGCTCCGGGCGCGATTCGTGCAGCACGATTTTATGCACGCATTGCCCGAATTCCGGATACTTCTCCGGCATGAACACCACGCGAATTCCACTGTTCCGCGCCTGCCAGGTGTTCCCGCCGTCTTCGGTACGGTAGACTCCGCCTGCGGACACTCCTACATACATCCGCGCTTTATTTTCCGGATCGGGCACGATGGTGTGCAGAAACAGCCCGCCGTTGCTCGGCATCCAGCGCGGCCGGTGTGGATGATCGTACAGCGCGCGAACCAGCGACCAAGACTCGCCTGCATCCCGCGACTCGAAGAGCGCCGCCGGCTCCACGCCGCAATAAAGCGTGTCGGGTTCATCCGCGCGGCCCAGGCACAATTGCCAAATATTTTTCAGCGCCGCTCCGGATTCGACGGGAAACCGGATGCTCGCTTCCAACGGATTGGTCCAGATTCTCCCGAAGTCATCGCTCGACCGCAAGAACGTTCCCCACATCAAGCTGTTCGTCGAAACCCACAGGCGGTGCCGCCCGTTCCGGCCGTCGTATCCCATCGCGTACACGCCCTGGCCGTGAAAATACGGTCCTGCGACATCCCACCGCGCGCGGTCCCGCGACGACCGCAGCAAAAAAGCTCCTTTGTTCGTACCGATCAGGAGAAGCACGTCCCCGTTTTTCACCTTGAGGTGTTCCATCCCGCGGAGTACCAGCGTCCGCGGACCTCGCGTTTCTTCCGAGGGATGCCGGCTCTGCATCACGGCGCCTTGTAGCGCGTCCAGAGCCGCGCGCACTTCGCTGGCCCGCTGGTAACGCTCCGCCGGCTCCTTCATCAAGCAGCGCTGGGTGACCGAGGCCAGCCCGTGTGGAACGGACGGCGGCAGGGGCGGAGGCGGCTCGCGCAGGATCGCCGAAGTCACCTCGAAGCCCGTTTTCCCGCGAAACGGCAGCCTTCCCCCGGCCGCTTCATAGAGCAGCACGCCAAGCGCCCATATATCGCTCAGGTGATCCGCCTTGTGCCCGCGCAAAACTTCCGGGGACATGTACGGCAGCGTTCCCACCAGCTTGCTTTCCAGCGTGTCGTAGGAGAGTGTGAGCTCGCTGATTTCCTCGCGCTCCATGCGGGTGGCCAGCCCGAAATCCAGCACCTTCACGCGCCCGTCGCCGGTTACCATCACGTTGGAGCCCTTCAGGTCGCGGTGCACGATTCCGCGGTCATGCGCGTGCGCCAGCGCGTCCGCGATTTGCGCGCCGTAGCGCGTTACCGTTTCCATCGAGAGGCCCGTCGCGGTGAGCAAGTCGCTGAACGCCCGCCCCTCAATCAGTTCCATCACCACGTAGAAGTCATCGCCGGTCTGTCCCACCTGGTGAATGGTGCAAATATTTGGATGGCTCAGCGACGAGGCCGTCTGCGCTTCGCGGAGCAAATGGCCGCTGCCGACCTTGTCGATCGTCCCTTGGGCCAGCAGCTTCAGCGCCACGTCGCGGTTCAGCACCTCATCCCGCGCGCGATAAACCACACCCATGCCGCCTTCGCCAAGCTGCGCGGTGATTCGGTAGTGATCCAGCGTTTGTCCAATCATTGTTGCGGTCAGCGGGCCATCCTAACACGTCCCCGGCTCCCAACAGGATGCCGGCAAGCGAGAAACCGTCCACATCGCCTTGACCCAGCGGGAAGCCGCCGATAAGCTTGTTGTTTCTCTGGTCAGGTGAGCACGCGCATGGAGCAGATTCACATCACACTTCCGGATGGCAGCGTCAAAGACGTGCCCAAAGGCACGACACCTGCGGACGTCGCGCGAAGCATATCTCCGCGACTCGCCGATGCAGCCCTTGTAGCGCGCGTGGCCGCGCCAGCGTCCGGGAGGGAGGCACCGGAAAAAAACGGCGAGGGCGAGTTAGTCGACTTGCGCCGGCCGCTTGACCGTGACGTTAAGCTGCAGATTCTCACCGAGAAAGATCCCGACTCGCTCTTTGTTTTTCGCCATTCTGCCGCGCATCTGCTCGCGGCGGCAGTAATGGAGTTGTATCCTAACGTGAAGCTAGGCATCGGCCCGCCGATTGACACCGGCTTTTTCTACGAATTCCTGCGCGAGGAACCGTTCACGACGGAAGACCTCGCCAAAATTGAGAAAAAGATGCACGAGCTTGCGGCCCAGGACCTGCCGAACGAGCGCAAGCTCATTCCCAAGCCCGAAGCGCTCGATCTCTACAAAAAGAACAACCAGATTTTCAAGTGCGAATTGGTGGAAGAAAAAGCCACCGAACCGATGGTCTCCTTCTACACCACGGGAAAATTCATCGACTTCTGCCGCGGCCCACACATTCCTTCCACCAAACGCATCCAGGCGTTCAAATTGATGAACGTCGCCGGCGCCTACTGGAAGGGCCAGGAAGGCAATCCGCAGCTTCAGCGCATTTACGCGGTCGCTTTCTTCACGCAAAAAGAGCTGGACGAGCATCTGCACCGCATCGAGGAAGCCAAGCGCCGCGATCATCGCAAGCTCGGCGTCGAGCTCGACCTGTTCAGTATTCAGGAAGAGGCCGGCCCCGGCCTGATTTTCTGGCATCCCAAGGGCGGCTTGATTCGGAAGATTGTCGAAGACTGGCTGCGCGAAGAGTTGCTCAAGCGCGGCTACGACCTTGTTTACACGCCGCACATCATGCGTCTGGACCTCTGGAAAACCAGCGGCCATACCAACTTTTACCGGGACAATATGTTCGGCGCCGTCGAAGTCGAAAAGGCCGACTACCAGCTCAAGCCCATGAATTGCCCCGGCCACATCTTGATTTACAAATCAAAGCTCCGCAGCTACCGCGATCTTCCCGTCCGCCTCGCTGAGCTTGGTACTGTCTATCGCTACGAACGCAGCGGCGTGCTTCACGGCTTGCTCCGCGTGCGCGGCTTCACCCAGGACGACGCGCACATTTTCTGCATGCCCTCGCAAATCGAATCCGAAGTCGAGGCTTGCGTCGACTTCGCTTTTGCCGTGATGAAAAATTTCGGCTTCGACAAATTTGAAGTTGAGCTCTCCGATTGGGATCCCGCGCATCCGGAGAATTACGCCGGCAAGCCCGAAGACTGGCATCGCGCCACCGCCGCGCTCGCCGACACCATGCAGCGCATGAACATCCCGTATAAGAAGATGGAAGGCGAAGCCGCCTTCTACGGCCCGAAAATCGACGTCAAGCTCATTGACGCCATCGGCCGTTCCTGGCAGCTCACCACTGTGCAGTTTGACTTCAATTTACCCGCGCGCTTCGGTTTGCAATATGTCGGCGAAGACGGCTCGAAGCATCAGCCTCTTATGGTTCATCGCGCGCTGCTCGGCTCCGTCGAGCGTTTCTTCGGCATCTTGATCGAGCATTACGCCGGCGCCTTTCCGCTCTGGCTTGCGCCCGTGCAGGTGGAAGTTTGCCCGGTCAGCGAAAAAGTAGCCGATTACGCCAAGCACGTTACCGAAACTCTGAAGCGCCATAATCTTCGCGTGCACCTCGACGACCGCAACGAAAAGCTGCCGGCAAAAATCCGCGACGCGCAGCTCCAGAAAATTCCCTACATGCTGGTCGTCGGCCCCAAGGAAGCCGAAGCCGGCACTGTCTCCGTCCGCCACCGCAGCAAAGGCGACCTCGGCCCCAAGCCTCTCGCAGAACTCGTCGAGGCGCTCCAGCGCGAAGTCGATTCCCGCGCGACATCTTGAGACTACTTATGTCGGCCGTTTGGACAGTCCGGCTCATGGTGGCCGTGGTTCTCTTCACGGCTTTAGCGCAGGGGTCGGCTCAAGAGGTCACTCTTCCTAATGGCGAAGCACTCTTCGAACCTATACCTAAAGAGACGCGTCACGTCTTCAACGAATTGAGCATCACCATTCCTCAATGTATGCGCTATTTCGTGACGGTGATTGGTACTTCTCCGAAGTTATGATCGACATCCGATGTGGCCCGAATGACCCCGATCCCTGCCAAGTGAAACCTTCAGACACAAAAAAGTGACTCCGCATCCTCTTCTTGATGAACGGTCATTCGCGTCGCATGTACGGCGCTTGGCTAAGCGAGATCCAGATTTCGTCCGCGTAATTGACACCTACGGCCCGCCCCCGCTCTGGGTTCGCGAGCCGGGGTTTCCGACTCTCGTCTACATCATTCTCGAGCAGCAAGTCTCTCTCGCCTCCGCGAAAGCGGCGTTCGACCGCCTGAAAGCCGCCGTCCGCCCGCTCACTCCAGCTCGTTTCCTGAGCCTCACCGACGCCGAGCTGCTGCGCATCGGCTTCAGCCGCCAGAAAACTCTGTACACGCGCCTCCTCGCCGAATCGCTCTCCCGCCGTCACTTCGACCTTCGCTATCTCCACGATCTTCACGACGATGCTGCCCGCAAAATGCTTGTAGCCTTCAAAGGCATCGGAAAATGGACCGCCGACATCTATCTATTGAGCGCGCTTCGCCGCCCGGACATCTGGCCGACCGGCGATCTGGCGTTGGCCACGGCCGTTCAGGAAGTAAAACGCCTTCGCCGGCGTCCTTCGCCCGAACGCCTGGAAAAAATGTCCGCGCCATGGCGTCCCTGGCGGGCGGTAGCCGCTCGACTCTTTTGGCATCATTATTTGAGCAAGCGCGGCCAGCGCACATCGGAAATTTCGCTCTAGCCGGGAATCGCCCACGCTTTATTGGAGAATGTGAATGTCACCAATTTTTTCTCGCCGAAACTTTCTTGCGCTAACCGGCGGCGCACTAGCCGTTCCGTCGCTGGCTTTGGCCGAGAACGCCGATGACACGGCCGACGATGACGTGCCCGCTTTGCTCGATCACATTATTCTCGGCTGCAACGATCTTGATCGCGGCATCGAAGCCGTCGAAGAAGCCACTGGCGTCCGCCCCGCCATCGGCGGAGTCCATCCCGGCCGCGGCACGCGCAACGCGCTCCTCTCGCTCGGCGAACGCCGCTATCTGGAAATCATCGCTCCCGATCCTGCGCAGCAAAAGATCGTCCACTTCCCACAAATCCGCCAAATGACCGACCCGCGCCTCATCGGCTGGGCCGTCCATCCTCCGGACATCGCCGCCGTCGCAAAGCAACTCAGCGAAAACAAAATCGCTTTCACCGGCCCGGACGACGGCTCCCGAAAACGTCCCGATGGCCACGTCCTCAACTGGAAAACCATCAATCTCGCCGACGACCGTGGCGGCCTCCTCCCCTTCTTCATCGAATGGAGCGCCGATTCGGTCCACCCTTCCAAAGACGCTCCCGCGCGTTGCGAGCTGGATTATTTTGAAATCCTGAGCGCCGATCCCGAGGAACTCTCTTCGACCCTCAAACGTATCGGTCTCGATCTTCCCGTTCAGCGCAGCGACAAAGCCCGCCTTCACGCCCTCATCAGCGGACCAAAGGGCGACGTCAAGCTCAGCACATAAGCCCTCGTCTCGACTCCTGCGCCATTTACTCCGGCTCTTGGCTCGCTCGCGCGATCAAGCCGTCATTCACGACCGTGCAGTGTTCGAGGTGGAAGCGCGGATCGCGGCGCGGGTTTTCGCGCTGCAGGCGCTCGTAAACGCGAAGAGTTGTGTCAATGCCAACGTCGCCGTTGGCGTGCGTGCCGATCTGCCATCCGGCGAGATGCGCTTTGAGGCCGTGCGTGTACAACTCCTCCTCGGTCATCACGAGAATGCCGTAGTCGTTAGGACGGCCTTCATAGGGGACAGAGAGGCGCGCGGTGCGCTCGGAAATCGAATTTTGGCAAAGCAATCGGTTTTTGGTAGCGGCGTGAAAGTGAGCGTTTTGACCGTTGTATGTGACAAGGTAGACTCTTCTATTTCTACATTTTCGGGGAATGTTCAGGGGACAGCGGGATGAAAAAATCGAGTAAGACATTGATTTTGGGATTCGCGCTTCTTTCGTTCGCACTTTCCAGCGCGGCGCAGGGACCGCAGGCACTCCCGTCGGCCGACGAGCGCTACAAAGTGGATCTCCTGCTGGTCGTGGCGCATCCGGATGATGAAGGCGCGGCGACTCCGTATCTGGCGCGGGCGCTCGACGAGCACAAGCGCATTGCCGTCGTTTTCGGAACGCGCGGGAGCAGCGGCGCGAATGAGGCCGGAGGGGAGCAGGCCGCCGCGCTCGGCGCGATTCGAGAGATTGAGGCGCGCAACGCCCTGGCAACCCTCGGAATAACAAATGTCTGGTTTCTCGGTGGAAAAGATACGGCATCGCAAAATGTCTTGCTGTCACTGGCGAACTGGGACCACGGCGAGTCGCTGGAACAATTGGTGAGGCTCGTGAGGCTCACGCGGCCCGAAGTAATTCTCACGTTTCTCCCGGGAACCTTTATCGGCGAGGATCACGGCGACCATCAGGCTTCCGGCGTGCTGGCCACCGAAGCGTTCGATCTTGCCGGCGATGCAACCGCTTTCCCGGAGCAGATTGCCGGGCCGTCCAAACGTCTTGAACCATTTCTTGAGAACCTTCGGCCGTGGCAGCCAAAAAAGATCTATTACTTTCCGGATGCGGACCGCGAAGATATTTTTCGCGGGAAAGGCCCGGAGTATTCGGTGAAGGAGATTTCCAAATCGGGCAAGCAGCCGTATTGGCGAATGGCGCTCGACTCGTTTCGCGCCCACCAAACGCAGGCGAAGTCTTTTCTCGACAAGGTGGCGCAAATGGACGAAACGCAAATCGAAAAGATGGCCACCTCAGATAGCTTCTGGACGGAAGCACTGCATTTCGTGCTCGGTAAATCATTGGTTGGTGGCAGTGTGACTGGCGATATTTTTGAGGGCGTCACGCCGGGTGCGATTCCCTTCGCCCGGCCAGAAGTTTCTGCTGAGCCCGCGCGGCCGGAATTATTGGTGGAGCTCGGCGGCCCGTACAGTTTCTACGCCGAGTTCCGGCGCGCCCATGGGCTGATGAATCTTCCGCATCCCGAGCCGCCGGAGATTGCGCTGCAAGGACACACCACGCTGGTGATTTCTTTGTGTGTGCGAAACCGAACGGGAAAGACGCAGGAAATCTCGCTGGCGGCCTCGCTGCCGGCGGGGTGGGTGGTCCAGGCCGGCACGGGAAAATTCACCGTGGCGGCGAAACAACCCGCGGCCACAAGAATCGAAATCCTGTTGCCCGCAGTTGCGGAAACCGAAACGAAGAAGCCGGAGCCGCAGGAAATCAGCGTTCATGCCGAATCGAATGGGCAATCCATTGGAGAGATTAGACTGCGTGTTGAACTTCGAAAGCGGGCGCTGTCTCAGTAGCTATTCATTCTTTTTTCGCGCGTGCGGCTTCCATTTGTTCCCAGGCAGCTTCGGGCAAGAGCAGCAGATCGTTGAACTCGCCTGCGCCACGCAACCATTGCGCGCCGTCAATCACCACGCACTCGCCATTGATGTACTCCGCCATGTCGCTGATGAGAAAGGCCGCGAGGTTAGCCAGCTCCTCGTGCTTCCCAAAGCGCTTCATGGGATGCTTGTCTTTGGCGTGGTCTTCAAATTGTTTTGAAGGCATCAGACGCGACCATGCGCCCTCCGTCGGAAACGGCCCCGGTGCGATGGCGTTCAGCCGGATGTGATACTTCGCCCATTCCACGGCCAGCGAAGTAGTCATCGCCAAAACGCCAGCTTTGGCACAAGCTGAAGGCACAACGAATCCTGAACCACAGTTGGCGGCCGCGTAGGTCGTCACGATATTCAGCACGTTGCCGCCGAGTTTCCGAGAAATCCAACGCTTGCCAAATGCCTGCGTGCAGTGAAAGGAGCCATTCAGGACGATGCCGACGACGGCGTTGAAACCGTTGGGGGTCAGTTTTTCCGTGCGCGCCATGAAATTTCCGGCCGCGTTGTTGATCAGCGTGTCGATTTCGCCGAACTGTTCCTCAGCCTTCGCCGCTGCGGCTTCGACGGCCCCATAGTCGCGCACGTCGCAAGTCGTGTACGCGGCTGAACCGCCTGTTCTGTGGATCTCTTCGCACGTCTCTCGCAGCGGATCTTCCCGCCGGCCAACGAGAAAGATGCGCGCGCCCAACTCCGCAAACCGCAACGCCATCGACTTGCCGAGCCCGGTCCCGCCGCCGGTAAGAAACACAGCGCGGCCTTTCAATAAGTCCTTCTGAAACACTTGTCACCACCTTGAGTAGGATCGATCGACCGCGCAAGGACCACGCGAGCGCGATTCTATTCTATTCGCGGGAATGCGGATGATTTATTCGGGAAAAGGGCAGCGACTGAGGCCACACGAAAAGCCTCCGGGATGCATCTGCGCGGGAATGGGCCAGCCCATCGCCTTGGCGTACTCGGCAGCGTAGAGCGGGCTCTCCGGAAATTCCTCGCTCAATTCGCGCAAGAGTTTCTGCGCCAAATCATTTTGCTTTTGCCGGCGAGCGGCCAGCGCCAGCAGGATTTTTGCAAACGGCTTCAAGTACCTTCCGTTCTCAATAGTCTTTCCAAGCTGCTCCATGCCGAGTTTCTTATCACCGTGAATTCTCCCGAACCGCAGGATGAAGCGCGTGCCGCCGGAGAGGCTTCCGATAATGTAGTTGGCTGCCCCCAGCGCGACATAGGCGTCATTCGCATCGGGCTGCTCGGCCAGCAGCTGTTTGGCATGCTCGTTGGCTTCCTTGAGGCGCTTCAAGGCTTCGATGTGCTCTTTCTTGAGAATCATATCGGCGTCCGATTCCATCCCGGCCGATAAGGCCATGGCGAATAAGCCTTCGGGGTCGTGTTCGTTTTTCTCCAGGCGCTGGCGGGCAAGTCTTCGAGCTAGCAGGATGGCCTCCTGAAAGCTCTTCATGCGCTCGGGGTCGGGCTTGCCTTCAATGCCATGCAGGAATCTTTTTTCGTTCAAGAAGAAATCGCTAGAGAGAACATTCTGCCGATAGAACTCCTCGAAGAGGTAGCTGGCCGCAACAGCAACTTCGCCAAATGGCTCGTCCGGATGCTCCGTTTCCCATTTGGAGAATTTTTCGCGAGCTTCGGTGAAATTTTGAAGATACAAGGACTGAAATCCGGAAACGAGTTCCGGCACGTTGCTGAACGCTGGACTGGCGGCATCGGCATTCGCCCGAGCGTTGCAGACGGCCGGCGAGAAGAGCAGCAGGGCCACCACGCTATGGCTTCGCCAACGCATTTATCCTTCTCTTCAGAAAAGGCCAGGCAAGAAGCGCGGTTTGCCGTTCATCGCCGCGCGATAGTCAGGATTGGCAAAGAGCACGCGCTCTTCGGTCGAGAGGCGTTGCGCCAGTATTCCGGCATGCGCCACAGCTCCAACGGTCGCGGTGATCCACGCCATGTGAATCAGCGGAAGCGCAAGCATTTCCGCAAAAACCGCAGCATAATTGGGATGCCGGACGTAGCGAAATGGTCCAGAGGTCACCACGCCGAGGCGCGTGGAATCCATGACCTGAACGTTCCAGTGTTCCCCCAGCGAGCGTATTACCCACCAACGCACGGCGTTGGCCGCCAAAAAAACGGCAAACATCGGCGCAGCCAGCCACGGAATAAAGGGACGCCGCAGAAGAACGACTTCTAGCGCTGCGCCAAGCAGAACCGCGGTGTGCAGCAGCACCATCCAGCGGAATCTCGGCTCATCAATTTTCGCCGCGCCGCGAGCTGCCATTCCCTTCTGATGCCGCTTGGAGATACGCAACTCGACCAGACGTAGTAACGCTACGGCGAAAAGCAAACCGAGAAAAACAATGACGCTCAGGTCCATTGCAGTAGCAAAAATTCCGCGCTGAAGCCCGGGCCAAACGCCGCCGCCACCGCATACTCACCGGCGTTGAGCGGTCTTTTTTCCAACCATTCCTGCAGGATGAAAAGAATCGTCGCGCTGGAAAGATTTCCAACATTTCCCAGAATGTCCCACGAGGGCTGCGTATCGCACTTGCACAAACCGAGCTCCGTCTCGATGTTTCCGAGCAGCCGCGCTCCGCCGGGATGCAGGATCCACCCTTTGATCTCTTCCCGCTTCCGTCCGTTGCGATCGAGGAAGCCCTGCACCAGCCCGCTGATTTTTCCGCCGATCATTTCCGGAACATCTTTTGCCAGCAGGATGTGGAATCCGGAATCGCGCAAATCAAAGCCCATCGCTCCCAGCGAATCGGGAAACGTGTAAGTTTCTGTTTCGAGAATCTTCGGTCCCTGCATCTTTTTCCCGCTGACCACCACGGCTGCCGCGCCGTCACCAAAGAGAATCGAAGAAATCAGGTTGGCTTGCGAAATGTCCTTGCGCTGAAAAGTGAGGGAAGGCAGCTCGACGGCGATAATCAGGACGTTTCCGCCGGGCTCAGCCTTCAAGAAATCGGCCGCCCGGCCCAGGGCCATAGCGCCCGCGGCGCAACCGAGTTCCGTGAATGGCATGCGGCGCACGTTCGAGCGGAAGCCCATCAGATTGATCAGGTGAGCGTCCAGCGACGGAATCATGAAGCCCGTGCAGGACACCGTGATAATCATGTCGATTTCATCTGGCTTCAAGCCCGCGCGCTCCAGGCATTTTTCCGCCGCTTCCCGGCCGAGCTTCACCGCGTGCTCGATGTATTCGTTGTTGGTTTGCGAGAGTGGGCGCGGCTCGATAGTGTAGTCGAGCGGGAAAATGGCGTGCCGCTTGTGCACCTGAGCATTGTCGACGATGCTCATCATCGCTTCGAGCCGGCGCTCGGGGATGTCAAACACCCGCCCCATGTAAACCTTTACGTCCTCGCGGGTGATGGTGTAGGGCGGCAGAGCGGTAGCTGTCGCGGCGATGGTGGGAAACGAGGATGCGGCCGTTTCTGCAGGTCGATTGCTCGCGGATTCCATCAGTCTCCTTGGGCACAAAGTTTACGCTGGCAGTCCCAAGGCGAGTAAGCCTTTTGGGTGCAGCGTTTTCAGAGCGGGCTGTGTTCGAGCCACTGACTCTACATCAAATCGTGGCCAGGAGCGAACTACTTTGAGACGGGTTTTTGGTGAGGCAATAGAGAGCCGTGATCGGAAACCTGCGCGAAGTCGCTGAGCGCTTCGCACCCGGTCGCGCCTGCATATCCGTTGTTTCCGGCCACGGCTCCATAGAGAAAGACTTGCGCGCCATGGAATTTATTCCGGTGGCGTCTGAGGCGCAAGAAATGTTGTCTGAGCGTGATAGATTCTTGGCTTGGCGAGGTGCTTCATGCGGAGAACTGTATCGCGTTTATTTGTGTTGGCAGCGGCGGTCCCTCTTTTGTTGAGCCTGCCGACACAGGGCCAGACAGCTTCGTGGCCTGCCACAACCGAGGGCGATTTCACCGTCAAGAATTTCAAGTTCCATTCGGGCGAAACGCTGCCGGAATTGCGCTTGCACTACACGACGCTGGGCAAGCCCGCGCGCGACGCTCAGGACCGCGTCACGAACGCCGTTCTGATTCTTCACGGCACCGGCGGCACCGGCCACCAATTTCTCACCCCCATTTTTGCTGGCGAATTATTTGGGCCGGGCCAGCTCCTGGACGCCGCGCGATACTTCATCATTCTTCCGGACGGCATCGGCCATGGGAAATCGTCGAAGCCCAGCGACGAGCTGCACGCTCACTTCCCGCAATACGACTATGACGACATGGTCGCCGCGCACCACCAGCTCCTTAGCGCAGGCCTCGGCGTCAATCACTTGCACCTCATCCTGGGCACTTCCATGGGCTGTATGCATTCCTTTGTGTGGGGAGAAACCTATCCCGATTTCATGGATGCACTGATGCCGCTGGCTTGCCAGCCCGTACAGATCGCGGGACGCAACCGCGTGTGGCGCAAGATGGTGATGGACGCCATTCGCAACGATCCGGAATGGAAAGGCGGAGAGTACTCCGCGCAGCCACAGCAAGCACTGCGCACCGCGCTCGACTTGTTGCTCATTGCCGGCAGCGCACCGCTCTACATGCAGAAGACTTTGCCCACGCGGGATGCCGCCGACAAATATCTGGACGACTACTTCAAGACGCGCATGACCGGGCTCGATGCCAACGATCTTTTGTATGCGGTAAACGCCTCGCGCAATTACGATCCCTCGCCGAACCTCGAGAAAATCACCGCGCCGGTCATGTACATCAATTCCGCGGACGATTTCATCAATCCGCCCGAGCTGGTCATGGCGGCAACAGAAATCAAAAGAGTCAAAAACGCGCGCTTCGTCTTGATTCCCATCAGCGATGAAACGCGTGGCCACGGCACGCATACAAAGGCGGTCTTGTGGAAGCAGTACCTGGCGGAATTGCTGGACGGGAAATGATGCTTGCGGTCAGCTCTTGGCTTCTGGTACGCGAGACTTCTTGCATAAAGGCGGGGATCTGAGGTCCAACGCGGCCTATGTTATAGGAACCAGCTCTGCGGTCATGGATTCGATTTCAATTATGCGACCACTTTGGAATTGAAATACCAGGCGAAAAGAATCGTCTAGATGCAAGATTTCGCGCATATATGGTTCATCGCCTTTGATGTTTGGATCAACTTTTAAAATCCTGGCAACACAACCGTCTTCGGTCATTGGCATTTCGTTATCGCGTGGGCCAATATGCAGGAATAAGATGTCCGTAAAGACCAGCTTCATGCCTTTGAATTCGTTTTCACGGCAGCCCCAAGGATTAGGTTTGGAAGGGACGCTCCATCGCATAACAACAGCGTCCTCACCCGGAAGCAATTCCAGTCCGTCGAATTCAGCGAAGTTGTGAAGATCCCAACGCAAATCTCCCGACGAGAGTTCGATTGAGCCGGAAACATCGAAGTTTTGCAGCTTCATGTGCTCAAACGACGATTTTATCGGACCTCTTGGCTGGCGCGAATTTCCTGCCAGCGGCGAGGGCGTTTGTTGGCTTGCAGAACTTTCTTGCGTAGCCGGATCGACTTCGGCGTAATCTCCACGAACTCGTCATCGGCAATGAATTCGATCGCTTGCTCGAGACTCAGTTCGCGGTGCGGAATCAGGCGAATCGCTTCGTCGGCGCTGGACGAACGCATGTTGGTCTGCTTCTTTTCTTTCGTAACGTTGACGTCCATGTCCTGCTCGCGCGAATTTTCGCCCACGATCATGCCTTCGTACACCTCGATGGCCGGCCCGATGAACAGTTCGCCGCGCTCCTGGATGTTCCACAGCGCAAACGCAGTGGACGGCCCGCCACGGTCCGCAACCAGCGCGCCCGTTGGTCGCAACGCCATCTCTCCGCCGTATTCCATCCAGCCTTCGAAAATCGAATGAATCAGCGCCGTGCCGCGCGTATCCGTAAGCAACTGGCTGCGCAGCCCAATCAATCCCCGCGAAGGGATTTTGAAGTCCATGCGCACGCGGCCTGAGCCATGATTGCTCATCTTGATCATTTCGCCGCGCCGGCTGCCGATGGTTTCCATGATAATGCCGATGAAATTCTCGGGCACGTCAATCACCAGCCGCTCCAGCGGCTCGAGTTTCTTGCCGTTCTCCGTACGCGTTACGATTTCGGGTTTGCCCACCATCAATTCAAAGCCTTCGCGCCGCATCGTCTCGATCAAAATCGCCAGTTGCAATTCCCCGCGCCCCAGCACGCGAAACGACTCTGGCGTGTCCGTGTCCTCCACGCGGATGGACACGTTCGTCAAAAGTTCCTTTTGCAGACGGTCGCGCAGGTCGCGCGAAGTCAGAAAAGTTCCTTCTTTGCCGGAAAGCGGACCGCTGTTCACGGTAAAAATCATCGCCAGCGTGGGCTCGTCGATCAGCAGCGGCTCCAGCGGCATGGGGTTCGCCAGATCCGTGATGCTTTCTCCGATGTTGATGCCCTCAACGCCCGCAATCGCCACCAGGTCGCCCGCGGGAACGGCTTGCGCTTCATCCCGTTCCAGGCCACGGAAGGTATACAGCTTGGTGATTCGCGTCGGTGTCAGCTTGCCGTCCAGCTTGCTGATGCCTACCTCCGCGCCACGCTTCAGCGTACCGTTGAATACCCGCCCGATCGCGATGCGTCCCAAAAACTCGCTGTAATCCAGGTTCATCACCTGGATTTGCAAAACACCATCGGGCTCGCCCGGAGGAGCCGGAATGTGCTTTACGATGGCCTCGAAAAGCGGCAGCAAATCCTTTGAGCCGTCGCCCGGCGTCCGGTGCGCCACCCCGTCGCGAGCGTTTGTATAAATGACCGGAAAATCGAGCTGGTCCTCCGTGGCGTCGAGATCGATGAAGAGATCGTAGATTTCGTCGAGCACTTCCTTGGCGCGGGCATCGGCGCGGTCGATCTTGTTCAGCACGATTACCGGAGGCAGCTTGGCTGCCAGCGCTTTCTGCAAAACATAGCGCGTCTGCGGCAGCGGCCCTTCGCTCGCGTCGACCAGAACCACGACGCCGTCCACCATGCGCAGTGCGCGCTCCACTTCGCCGCCAAAATCGCTGTGCCCGGGCGTGTCCACGATATTGATCTTCGTGTCGTGAAAAAAAAGCGCGGTGTTTTTCGCCAGAATAGTGATGCCGCGCTCGCGTTCCAGATCGTTGGAATCCATCACGCGCTCGACGACAGCTTCATTCGCGCGAAAAATCCCGCTCTGCTTGAGCATGGCGTCCACCAGCGTGGTCTTGCCGTGGTCCACGTGCGCGATGATGGCGATGTTGCGAATCTTTTCACTCATAATTCCTGCTTGTCATGGCCGTTCGCGGCCAAATCCCTTCTAAAGACAAAAATAGCTGCCGAAACAACCAGCAGCCTTGATGAATGTCCCTTTTATGTAGGTTGACCGCCCGGCGGTCACACATCCCTAGGTGCGGCCCAGCAACTTACAGTTTACCAGATGTACTACCTCAGGACCAGCATCAGGATTATTGGGCGGAGGGTTGGTTACCTCTTACCGTGGTGCAATTCGCTTGAAAGCTCGTATCGTTACCTTGTAAATGACTACTGCCACGGCGCCGAAAAGCAGAATTGAGGAAATAATGGATACCGATCCATGGTAAATCTCTCGATTGCCCGAGGGCATTGTGACAACCCATAGCCGCTCGAAGCACTGTTCAGCGATCGCGGCCAAGCACAGTGATGAGAGCACCGCGAGACCTTGGATAGCAATCTTCTTCACACAACCACCACCGATAGTAGTTTACAGGAAGGGAAGTGGAAAGACTCACGCGGTTAGTATTTGCTTGCCCTCTATTCCACGCGGAGGGCTATGAGAGCCGGAAGAAGCCTTGAACATCGGGAGTTCACCCCTAGCCGCGTTCAAGTGTTTACCTGATTGTTCCCGAAGTGGGAATATAGAAGTATTCGCTCATGCTAGACGACTGGCTCGGGGAACTGGCGTTTGTGCATTACTGGCGGGTTCTTGAAGAGCGCGGTTCCGGTGTCAACAAGGCGCCAGAGTTTACGCATTTAAGTCCCGCAGAGCGTCAAGCCTGGGTCGAGGCCGCGAAGGCGATTGGGGAACAAGTCTGCGGGAATCCTTGGCTGGCATCCTCATTGGACACCCACGACCGGCTTCAAGATGCTGTTTCCCCGATCTTATTCAATGCGCAGGGCGATAATGGGGTCCACGCGCGACGCGCGGTGCGCCGGAACGTAGCAGGCCACCAACGCCGCCAACCCGAGCACTACCGCAACTCCTAGATACGTCAGTGGATCCGTCGGAGTCACTTCAAAGAGCAGTTGCTGCAAGAGGCGCGTCAGCCAGAGTGCGCCGAATAAGCCCAGCGCTACGCCAACCAGCGCGAGAACCATGCCTTGCCTCAGAATCATTCGCAGGATTTCTCCCGGGCGCGCGCCGATGGCCATGCGTACTCCAATCTCATGCCGGCGCTGGCCGACCGCCAGCGCCATCACCCCGCCAATGCCCGTGGCTG
This sequence comes from Acidobacteriota bacterium, assembly GCA_003225315.1. Lineage (GTDB taxonomy): Bacteria > Acidobacteriota > Terriglobia > Acidiferrales > UBA7541 > Acidiferrum. The sequence goes on along the minus strand of QHZD01000053.1, from coordinate 42,569 downwards.
CAATCGCCAGTGCCAGCAAAGCGAACAACCCCAGCAAGTTCGTTGTCAGCCGCGGCGCGGCCACGGATTCCGCGCGTACTTGTTCGAGCGACTGCACTCGCGCGGCCGGTTGATTCGGGTCGACGGCGTGCAGCAACTCGATAACACCCCGCGCGATGCTCATCGGCTCCACTGTCGTCTTAATCACCAGGCTGGCCTGCATCATGGGGAACTGTGCCATCGGTACATAAATTTCATCTGCGACGTCTTTGTCGAGTCCGTACTGTTTAATGTCGCCGACCACCCCAACAATCTGGGTCCAGGTTTTCCCTTCGTCGCCGGAGAACCGTGTTCCGACCGGATCATGCTCTCCCCAGAGATGTTTTGCGGCACTTCGATTCACAATCGCCACCACGGGATTGCCCGGCCGGTCGGTTTGCACGAATCCGCGCCCGGTGAGAATAGGAATGTGCAGCGCTTCGAAATAAGACGGGCTCACAATCCTGAAATCGGCTTTCGGCAGCGCCTCGCCCGGCGCGGGTGCTTGCCCCTCGATCTGAAAATCGCTGGTCATGGTCATGCCCGAGGTAAAGGGAATCATCATCGAAGCGGCGGCCGATTTAACTCCGCTTTGCGTCTGAACCTTCTCCAGCAAGGTTTCAAAAAAGGCCCGCTGTTTGTCGTCAGTGTTGTATTTGACAAAGTCCAGTGCAATGTCCATCGTCAACACGTTTTCCGGCTGGAACCCGGGGTCCACATGCTGCAGTTTCATGAAGCTACGCAACATCAGTCCCGCGCCAATCAGCAGCAGAAAGGAAACGCCGACTTGCGCCACAATGAGCAAACTCCTCATCCTGTGCCTCCCGCGCCCGATGGTAGACTGCGCGCCGCCTTCCTTGAGCGCCCCGACGACAGTCTCCCGCGGCGCCAGAGCTGGTACGGTGCCGGAAAGCAAACTCGTCAGCACCGCCACCAGGAAAGTAAAGCCCAACACCCAGCCGTCCATCTGAATCTCGCGCGCCCGCGGGGTGAATCGCGCCGCAAAACCTATCAGCAAGCTCAGCGCCCCCCAGGAAAAGAGCAGGCCCAGGCCCCCGCCGAAGACCGCGAGCAAGAAACTCTCCGTCAGAAGTTGCCGGAACATGCGCACACGTCCCGCACCCAGGGCCGCACGCACCGCCAGTTCTCGCTCCCGCCGCACCATCCGCGAGAGATTCAGGTTCGCGACGTTCGCGCACGCGATCAGTAGCACGAATCCTGCTGCCGCCAATAGCACCAACATCGTGGGTCGCGCATTTTGCGTCAGCTCTTCCTCAAGTAATGATGGCTTCACCGAATAGTCGTTTCCCTCAGGGTAGTCTTTCGGGTAGGCCCTCTGCAGATTAGCTGCAACCCCGCTCAAATCCGCCTGCGCCTGGCTCACGCTCATGCCTGTCTTCATCCGCCCAAAAACCTGCACCATGCGCGCCTGACGGTTTGCGACAGTCGAAGGACGCGACCGGAAAGGGCACGCGGTCGTTGGCATGTACACGTCATTTTCGTCCGGGTATTGTGGTACCGGCGGCAGCACACCGATTACCGTGTGAACCCTGTCGTTCATCGAGAACGTCTTGTTCACGACTGTCGGGTCGCCGCCGAAACTCTTGATCCAATATTCGTTGCTGAGCATCAGCACGGCAGGCGCCCCGGGCTGCTCATCTTCCGGGCGGAAAGTGCGCCCAAAAAGCGGCTTGACTCCAAAAACATCGAAGTAATTCCAAGAAACCACTCCCGTTTCCACGCGCTGCGGCTCGCTGCGGCCCAGCAAGATGAAATTCATGTTGTGGTATTCGACCAAGCCGTCGAGCGAGCGGGTTTGCCCGCGGTAATCGTTTGTGTCTGCGGCAGAAAAGCGTTGGTCCATCATTCCCAGGCGTTGCCGCAAGACCACTAGGCGCTCGCCATGTTCATACGGCAGCGGCCTCAGCAGTACGGCATTCACCACGCTGAAAATCGCCGAATTCGCGCCGATTCCCAGGCCCAGCGTCAGAATTGCCGCGATCGTGAACCCTGGGCTCTTGCGCATCATTCTCAGCGCAAATCCCGCATCCTGGCGGAACATCGCCAGGTGCTCCGCCGGCGCCGTCCGGAAAATTTCCACAACCGTTTCCCACCATAGCCGCAGAACACCCCTCGTCCCGTTGCGACGCCCTGCTTCTTTGTGTTGTTCCTGGAAAACAATTTCCATTTCGGGGCCGAAGTCGCTCCGAAAATCGAAGGGAAGAAGCCGAAGAAGTGCGCGATAAACTCGTGTCGCTCTGGAATCAGCCGCTACCATAGTGTCCTCCCGCGGCGCCACCACAGCACCGCTCTTCGGACCACTCGCTGTTTCTGAATATGCTCGTCTGCCGCCGGAGATTTCTCTATGCCGTCCGAGTTTTCTTCAACAAATTTCTTGACCGCGCGATGGACAGAATTTCATCCATCCTCTCCGCTTCGGCGGTTGCCACATGCCGCCCCTGCGGCGTCAATCGGTAATAACGCCGCCTTTCGTCGTCATTCGATTCCGCAGGCCGCGAACGCAGCTCCACAATCAGGCCATCGCTCAGCAAGCGCTTGATAATTCCATACAAAGTCCCCGTGCTCAGGCGCACCTTGCCGCCAGTGCGCAGCTCCACTTCTTTCAGAATGGCATAGCCGTGGAGATCGTCCCCGGCAAGCGCCAGCAGCACGTGGAACATGGCAGGTGTTAGTGGCCCGAAAGATTCAGCGTTGCCTTGGACAGCACGCAAAGGTTTCTCCGTGGCAAAGCATTCAGTCGTCATACGCTATAGCGTCACACGCCATAGTGTCAAGAAGAATTTTCGCGGCACCATCAGCGATCCCACTATGGCTTCGCAGGCTCCGCTGGAGTTTTCTCTGCGCGTATTTCGCTTAAATGCGCGACACACGCGGCCGCCGCGAAGCGCACTTCGTCTTTCGCATCATCCAAAGCCGTCGCAATCGCGGAAACCAGCTTCCCCGCTGCGAGATAGCCTCCAGCGCAGCCGCTCGCACCGACCAGTTCTTGTCCGTGGTTGTTTCTACCAGCGCTTTCCCGGTTCCTGGGTTTGGATCGCGGGCCAGTTGTTTTGCCGCCGCCGCCCGTACCGGTGAAGAATCGTCCTTCCTCACCGTTTTGAACGCCTCGTACCCCATTCCTGCAAACGGGATAAACCCAATGCCTTGCTCGAATCCCAGTTCCGCCAGTTTCTTTTTGTCTTTGAATGTGCTGAGCTGTTCTTTGATCAGTCCCTTGCTGGCGCGCCTTTCTCCAGTCAACACGTCGTAGTAAATGTCATAACCCACGTCATCGTGGAGCAATAGCAGCGAATTCGCCGCCGCGAGGATCACCGCCGGCTCGGAGTCCTGTTGCGCCTGCATGGATCCCAGCGCCGCGGCCGCTGCCACTCGCACGTTCGTTTTTTTATCCTGAAGCGCGCTCACAGCGGCTTTTTCTGCCTCCACGTTCCCAGTTAAGAGGCCCAGAGCTCTCACAGCTTTCGGCCGTTTTTCCGCGTTCTCGTTCTTCAGTCCTTCCCGCAATATTGCCCAAGCTTTCTCAGCAGTAGCCTGCGAACTCGGCAACGCGGTATTGCCCGCCTGCTCTTTTGCTGCCGTCGTCGCTGGCTCAGGAGCGGGAGCCTGCGCCAAAGCAGTAGTGCCGACTATGGCTGCTAAGCTCATGATTCCTGTTAGGACACGTTTCGACTGGCGACCCATCCAGGATTGTTTGCTCTTCATTTCCGTCTCCGCTTTGCTCGAAGAACTTGATGACTATACTTGAATGGGAGACGCTCCTGGGAAACGGGAAACCTGAGGGGCGGGCTACGATAGCTTAAATAGGACCATCAAACTGCACAACTGAGAGGCGTCTGAGCGGGATACTGCCACAAATGGGCACTCGCGTGAGCAGCCACACTACAATAATTCATATAACGTACATCTAAATTCTGGTGATTTTCACTTGTAACATCCCGATTCTTAGATTTTTCCCGCGTCTCCCTGCGCCTGCTTAATGCAGCCAAATGATTTGATGGAACCCATTTATGAATTTCTTCGTAACCCTAGAAAACACTCTGACGGATTTTACGTCTATACACCATAAGGGTGGGCGTCTATGTCAACGGAAGTGATCTCCATGCGGGATCCGGATGAGGCGACTGTCTCAGAACGGACGCTTTTGTCATCGGGCCGCTATGTAAGTTTTGGACCCTTTCGGATTGACCAGCAGCGGCAGGAAGTGTCGCGGGATGGGTCCCGGCTAAAGCTTCAGGGCAAAGTTTATCAGATTCTGCTTACACTCCTCGAGAAGCCCGGCGAAGTTGTCACCCGCGAAGAGCTCCGCATGCGGCTGTGGCCTGCCGATACTCACGTCAACTACGACGCCAACGTCAATACCACCGTCAACAAGCTCCGCCAGGCGCTGGGCGATTCTTCCGACAAGCCGCTCTACATCGAGACCATCCCGCGGAAGGGCTACTGCCTCCTGGTGCAGCCGGAGGTTTCCGACAAGGCCCCGCATGCTCACTTCGCGCCGAACGGCCACTCCGCTGATTCCGCCGCCGAAACTTCCCGGAACTCGGGCGTCTTCACATTTACAAAATCGGATGTTTGGATTGTGCTCGGCGTGATCGGTTTGATTCTTGTCGGAATGGTCTTGGGGGCCGGAATCACTCGGCTCTGGATTTCTCACGCAGCGCCGACGGTCCCTCGTGCCTTGACAATGATTTTCTCTAACCCCTCAGCGACCACATTCTTCTAAATCCTCGTATTACTCTTTTGAGGTTTGGCCTGACCGGAACTCCGTCCACGGGCCCGCCTTCATGTCCCGCAAATACGGCTCTTCCCAGGCAAACTCCGGATGCGCCGCGAGGAACGGCTTGGCCAGGAAATCTCCGCCGCAAGGATGTCCCATGCGAGCCACGAACCGCATTTCTTTCGCCATTCTTGCATCCGTTGCCTTTCCTTGCACCGCTCCGCCGGGATAGTACGATTGCCATTCCCACTCTTTCACGCCGCGCGGCGATCCATCCACATGCCCGCACAGCGTCCGCTCGTTCGGCTCTTCCTTTTTCTGGGCCGTGTCTTCATGGTCGCCCAGCATTTTTTCTGCAAGCGCCACGTCGATCTTTCCTTTGTTTTCCTTAAGCAATTCCTCCCACCGCGCCCGCCGCGCGTTGGGCGAACTTTCCTTATTATTAGGATCAAATTCCGGCGTATCTTCCTTGAGCACTTTCGGGTCGCGCGCCCAGTTGGATCCCGCCAGCACGCCATCCTTTGTCCTCCACAATTTGTGCGCCTTTAATCCCAGTTCAAGCTGCGCAATTTCGCCGGTCTTTCGGTCGCCCAGCAGCCAGTCGTTGGCGTAGCCCCCATTGTTTCCATCCAGTATGATTTTTGCGTATTCGTCTATCGAGCCCGCATATTGCAGCGCCTTCCGTGCTCGGACAAATTCCGCCTTGCCGTTCGGGTCCCAGCCTTCAAACTGTGTGATCGTCGTTTCCGTCACCATCAGCCCGTCGCTGTTGATCCCGAAATCGTCGTCGCTTGCAATCACTCCCGGAAAACCATCCATCAGGATTCGGTAGCCATTCTTTGGCGCGATGTCGAACACGATCCGCCAGCGTTCGCCGTTTCGGTAACTCGTCCAGTTGTTATGCGCCATCACGATTTGCCCGTCTTTCGTCCAGCTTCCCGTAGCCACGAAAGCGCTGCAGTTCCCAGGGCTCTTCAGATTCGGCGCATTGGCCACTTTTTGTCGCTTGTTCAGCCACGGAACGTAATAATCCGGCAGTTCCTCGAATGCGTTGAACGCCACGATGTCATCGACATCCAGCTTCGAACCGGTGCGGGCTCGCAGTCCCTCGACGATCCCCTGCAGCTCCTGCTGATATTCCGCATCGATCTTCGGCCACAGCATTTCGCGCGCGGCTTTCCTGAAGAATTCCCAGTCGCGTTCGGTGGAATGCATCATTCCCGCGCTTACGGCCGCGAACCCGTCTTCAATTTCCGGCGCCAGCAGGTACCCGTGCTGATAACCAACCGTGCCTGGATCGCCCTCGAGATGAACGTAGATCCAGCCGCCTTGTTCGAACCGCGATGCGGATTTCAGTCGTGGATCGCTTGCCGCTGCATGTTCCCGCGCCGCCGCAATCGTGACCACCACCGCGTCATTCGCAGACGCCGAAGCCTGCGCTGCGCTCCCCGCCCACCACAGCGCGGCTCCGCCCAGGATCACCAGCAGAACCGCTGCCGCCCGCCTCGTCGAATCCGCGCTCATCTTGCCTCCTGCTTTCCCGCGCCGTTTCTCCGCGTAAAAATCATACCGCGCGTCCGGCCCGCATCCAGCGTGAAACCTTTCACGCCTTGCTGTTGGTCCCTTTCGAACTGAATCGTGATTCGTGGTTCATTCATTTCAAATTTATCGGTGGCCGTCGCATCCACCGTAATCGGGGGAAGATTGCCGGTGTGCGCGGAGCCCGCTGCGTCCAGCAGTGCGACCACCTTCAGCTTGCCATCCACAATTCCGAGCCGGTACGCGACACCCAATTCGTCGCTCCAATAATCGCCTTGGTAATTCTTAATCTGTTCCGGCGACAGCGAAACCGCCTTCTGTTCCTTGTCGCGCTTTTCCGGCGTTTCCTTACTTGCTTCTTTCGGCTTCATTAGGCCGGCCAGATACACGTCCGCGACCCGGTGTGCGCGGTTCGAGGGCCTCGCGCTTCCCAGATTGCACAAGCACGCCACCGAAAAGTGCTGCTCTGGAAAGCGCAGCAACTCCGCGCGGTATCCGCCCCAGGACCCGCCGTGGCTCACGGTATGCAGTCCGCGGTAGTCCTGGATAAACAATCCCTTCGCGTAATCCAGCACCTTTCCGTTGTTCAATTTGCCCTGTTCCTGGATCTCCGCTAGGAAATCCTTCCCCCCGATCTGTCCGCTGTAGAAATTTTCATCCCACTTCAGCAAATCCTCTACGGACGTATGAACCGCGCCATCCCCGGTTTGCTCGAAGTACGAGACGTTCATGCGAAAACCTACGCTATTTTCCTTTGCGTCGTAGGCCAGCGCCCGGTCCGCGATCAGCGACGTGTGGTCGTCGCGAAACTGCGTATGGGTCATCTCGAGTGGCGTGAAAATGTTCTCCGCCGCAAATTCCCGCAGCGTCTTTCCGCTCACGCGCTTCACGATCACCGACAGCAGAAAAAATCCCGTGTTGCTGTAAAGCCAATCGCTCCCCGGCTCAAAATTGAGAGCCTTCTGGCGGGAAATTATCTGCAGCGCGTCTTCATCCGTCGTTACGCCGTCCGTGTTGATTCCCGCCAGGTCCATCAGCGTAAGGTAATCGCGCAGCCCGCTCGTATGATTCAACAGATGAAGGATCGTCAGTTTTTGTCCGTAGTCCGGAAGTTCCGGAATGTATTTCCGGACTTCGTCGTTGACGGAAAGTTTGCCCTGCTTTTCCAGGAGCAGAATGCTCGCCGCCGTAAACTGTTTGGATGTCGAGCCGATGTCGAACACGCTCTGCGGCGTTATCGGCACGCTTTGTTCCACGTTCGCAAGCCCATATCCTTTGGCATAGATCATCTCGCCTTCGCGATAGACGCCCAGCGCGCATCCCGGCGAACCTGGTTTCGTCAGGTCCACGAAGATTTCATCGACCGCCACTGCCTTCTTCTCGTCGGTCGTATTCCCAGCCGCCGCAACCGCGCCGCTGAAAACAAACACGCTCGCCAGAAATCCTGCGCCAATCCTCCGGCCAATCGCCATTTCAGTCGCTCCTCCCTCCATTTCGCTGCCGAGTCTATACACTCCGGCGCGGCGTCTCAACAGTATCTCGTGTAAACTCCTCTCCCTGCCATGCTCACCGCCATAACGCGCGCCGTCAGCCCAGCCATCGTCCATTGCGAACTTTCTTTCATTGACCGCAAGCCCATCGATCTAGCCGTAGCCGAGGAACAGCACCACGCTTACGAGAAGCTGCTCGGTAAACTGGGCGCCCGCGTTATTTCGCTTCCCGCCGAGCCCGCTCTTCCCGACTCCATGTTTGTTGAAGATCCTGCCATCGTGCTCGATGAATTGGCGGTGATCCTGCCGCTCGGAACGGAGACTCGCCGTGGCGAAGCTCAATTGCTCGCTCACGCTCTCGCCAAGTTTCGAAAGCTCGAATACGTTTCTCTTCCAGGAACGCTCGAAGGCGGCGATGTCCTTCGCATCGGCCGAAGGCTCTTTGTCGGTCTCACCCAGCGCAGCAACGCCGAAGGCGTCCGCCAGCTTGCCGCCATTCTTGCGCCGCACAACTATGAAGTCATCGCCGTCCCCGTCACTGGCTGCCTGCATCTGAAATCGGCGGTTACTTACATTGGCAGGAAGCAGGCGTCGGGTTCGCGAGCCACTTTTGCTTTCCTGCTCGCCAATCGTGCCTGGTTCGACACGGGACCGTTTACAGGGTTCGAATGGATCGACGTGGATCCGGAAGAGCCGCATGCTGCCAATGCCCTGGCCCTCGCCAGCACCGTTATTTTCCCGGCTTCGTTCACTCGCACACGCGCACGCATCGAGGCTCTTGGCTTTCACGTTACGCCGCTCGATATCTCCGAACTCCAGAAAGCCGAATCCGGCCTAACCTGCTCTAGTCTCCTGTTCGAAACGAGAAACTCAGACAGCCGGTGAGGCCATCGGAATGAAGATCCGCTTGGTCATGATCGCGCTTTTGGCGATTGCTCTGTCCGCCGGTTGCCAGAAAGAGGAAGCGCAACCCATTGCAGAACCGCAGGTCGCCGCCGTCGGTGACGGCTGGCTGATGTTCAGTCTTCGTCCCGCCGATGGAGCTTCGTCCGAAACCGTGAAACGCTATCAGGCCGCTTACGTTGCAGGTGGCAAGGTCGCCCGCTTCGATATTGAATTGACCATGGCTCGCCCGTCCGGCAAGATTCCCGTCGCCTTCACAAAAGGCAAATTCATCGCCGTACCGAATTCCGATGCCGCTGGTTTCCTCACCGCTTTGCAGAAGACGCTTGAGGCGAAAACCATTCCATCGAACGCCATCCGCGTCACCGAACTGCCGTTTAGCGCCGTCATTCTCGGCGAACACGTCAGTCACTCTCCCAATGGGGGATTTGCCGTCAAGCCGCCGGGTAATTGGACAACGACAAAATTATTCTTGGGAGATGGCTCATCCGAGGTTTTTCTTAACCTCAATCCTGTATTGGGGAAGGGCGAGTTCTCTATCAAGGACCCGGAATATGGTGACGGAGTTTTGCAGGAGCTTGCCAAGGTTCTCTGAGCAAAAGAAAGCGGCCACGTGGAATCGTTCCACATGGCCGCTTCTACACGACTTGCTCCCAACAACTTCTTTCCCAACGACGACTATGGACGGAAATTAAACTCCAGCTGCGTTGTGGTTTCTCCGCTGGCTGGCGCGTATTTCCAATTCTTCAGGGTGTCTTCCACCGCGCTCACCAGGATCGGGTGTCCGCCGATGACATTCTTCTCCTTGATTCGTCCGTCCGCGCCGATCACCACTTGCACCTTTACCACGCCGGTCAGCCGCAGCCTCTTGGCGACCTCGGGGTATGTCGGAGCAGGATTGGACAGCGCCTTGCGGCCTTCCTGCGCCTGCAAATTCGCTGCGCCCAGGCCCAGCGTCATCGCCAGCAACGCACCGCCCAGGATTCTTCTCTTATGCTCGTTTCTCATCGCCACGTTCCTCTTGAATTGGCGTTCCGTAATTTCTTGAACGCCTTGGATTTGCCATGCTTGGGACAAGCTCGGAACTAATCTCCACACTACCCGGAAGCCTCCGCCGACGCATTCTTTCCGCGGAACAGGTGTTTCTCCCGCAAAACTGTCCCGCCGGACTAAGTAAAAACCTGTAGAGGGGCCAGGTGGATCACCCGATCAATTTTCGCCGCTCTTTTTCAAACTTTTCCTTCACTTCCATGTGTGCCCGTGCTATGCTTTTCCTGTAATGATGACTCCCACCGCCAAGCGAATTACGTCCAAGTCGTCCATGTCGATTATTTCGACTACGACTAAGAAGACTATTTCCGCTTCCGGCGCGTGGAGAAACACCTAGCAAAGCTAGAGAAAGTTTCCAACCCACCGCCGGAAGCGACCTGGCGGTGGGTTTCTTCTTTTAAGCCCCCTCCAGAGACGCTCCAGCGGTACCGGAAACAAACCAGGAGCACAGGCCATGAATCTCGAAAATGTCCAGGAAGATGTTTCAGGCGAACGCAGCCCCGCCGCGCGAGCCGGCCGTTCCAAGGCCGCTTATGACGAAGTCATTCACTACGCCGGCGGGGTAGCCAGCCAACTCCCGAATATCGTCGCTTTCAAGTTCGGCGGCAGTTCGCTTCTCGGCGCGGACCGCATGCTCCATGCTGCGGGCCTTGTTCAAGCCGCCGCGCGATCGTCCAATGTCGCCGTGGTTGTCTCCGCCATGAAGGGTGTCACCGACCATCTCCTTTCCATTGCACGAGCGCTCGCCGGCGGCAAACTTGCCCACGCCCGCCATGAAGCCGAGCTCGTCCTAGATCTTCACCTCGATGTACTTCACGATTTGCAGCTCGCTGAACACGATAGCCTTCGCGTGCGCCACGAGTTGCAACTTTTGGGGCGGGATCTTCTCCACGAAGTTCCCGTTCACGGCCGCGTCGCCGCCGGCGCCGAGCTTTTCGATCGCCTCGCCTCTTTTGGCGAACGTTTCAGCGTCAGGCTTTTCGCAGCTGCTCTCGAAAAATCGGGCGTCCCCGCCGTTCCCGTCACTTCTTCGGAATTCGTTCTGACTTGCGACACGTTCCGCGATGCCGAGCCCCATCTTGAGCAAACCAGGCAGCGTGGCCGCGACGTTCTTCTCCCGCTCCTCGAAGCCGGCATTGTTCCCGTCGTCACCGGCTTTATCGGCGCAACTCCCGACGGCCGCATCACCACGCTCGGCCGCAACAGCTCCGATTTTTCCGGCGCTATCGTCGCTCACGTTGTGAACGCCGATGAGCTCGTCATTTGGACCGACGTCGACGGCATCTTCACCGCCAATCCCAGCGAATCCGCTGAAGCGCGCCTTTTGCATGAGCTAAGCTACGACGAAGCCCGTGCCCTCGCCGCCAGCGGCGCCAAAGTCCTTCATGCCAAAGTTCTGCCTCTCGCCGCCGAAACCGAAATGGTCGTCTGGGTTCGCAATACCTTCAATCCGCAGGCTCGCGGCACCCGCATTGGCTCGCCTCGTGTTCCAGAGACATCTCCACACGGCGGTGCGGCATGAATTCCCCAGCTCAAAACAACGGAGACCAAAACATGCAGTCGAAACGACCGGAGAAAAAGTGGAAAGCAGGAGTCCTCGGCGCTACCGGTGTCGTCGGCCAGCGCCTCGTTCAAATGCTTGGCGATCATCCCTGGTTTGAACTGACTGAAGTCGCCGCCTCCGAGCGTTCCTCCGGCAAAACTTACGCCGAAGCCGTTCGCTGGCATCTCGAGTCGCCGGTTCCAGAGTCCGCCCGTGGCCTCGTCGTCAAAGGTCTCGATCCTTCCCTCGACTGCGACTTCGTGCTCTCCGCTCTCGATTCTTCCGTCGCTGGCCCCGCCGAAGAAGATTTCGCCCGCGCCGGCTATCCCGTCGTCAGCAATTCACGCAATCACCGCATGGATCCCGATGTTCCGCTGCTCATTCCCGAAGTTAACGCCGCTCATCTCGACGCCATTCCCGTGCAGCAGAAGAATCGCGGCTACGACAGGGGTTTTATCGTCACCAATCCCAATTGTTCCACCGCCGGTCTCGTCCTTGTCTTAAAGCCTCTCGCCGATGCTTTTGGCCTCGAAAAAATTTTCGTCGTAACTCTGCAAGCTATCTCCGGCGCCGGTTATCCCGGCGTCCCGGCGATGGATATTCAGGGCAACGTCGTTCCCTTCATCAGCGGCGAAGAAGAAAAAATGGAACTTGAGCCTCAGAAGCTGCTCGGCAAATGGGATGGCACGCGATTTGTTGACGCCGGCCTGGGCCTGAGCGCTCATTGCAATCGCGTTCCAGTCGTTGACGGCCATCTCGAATGCGTCTCCGTCGGCCTGAAAAAAATCGCCTCGCTCGAAGAAGTTCGCGAAGCGCTGCGCAATTTTGAAGTCGACGCCGAGCTCGCTTCGCTGCCTACCGCCCTGCGCAATCCCGTCGTCGTCCTCGACGACGAAAGCCGCCCTCAGCCGCGTCGCGACGTCAACGCCGGCAACGGCATGGCCGCCGTCGTCGGCCGCGTTCGCGAATGCCCCTTGCTCGACGTAAAGCTCACGCTGCTCTCGCACAATTTGGTTCGCGGCGCTGCTGGCGCCGCCTTGCTTAACGCCGAACTCCTCGCCGCCCGCGGCTTCCTCAATCGCCGCGCTGCCGTGCAGGATCAAAGCGTCGCCGAACCCGTCTCCCGCTGACTTGTAGCACCGGCATCTTGCCGGCAGTTTTCCTTCCTGGTGTACGGGCGAACTTCAATTCGCCCTGGGTTTCAGTTTTGGAGTAGTCACGCCGCTCAACACTGTGGTAAATCATCGCTTAACGCGAATGGCAGCTAAGCGAACCATTGTTCGCGAGTTGCAATCGGGGAGGAACTGTGAAGAATCGGACTCGGTCGGGCACCTTTTCACGCCGCTTGTCTTCGCGGCGCAAGTTCCTGGCGCAAACCGCCGTGGCGGCTGTTGGTCTTGCTATCGTTCCGCGACGCGTGCTGGGCGGCGCCGGATATGTTCCGCCCAGCGACAAAGTCAACATCGCTTTCATCGGCGTTGGCGCTCAAGGCTTGCGCGTCATGCTTCATTTTTTGCGCGAACCCGACGTTCAAGGCGTCGCCGTCTGCGATCCCAATAAATCCGGCGCGGATTACCCGCAATGGGACACTCATGAATTCTGCAATTCCGTCCGCAAATTGCTCGGCGTCGACACCGGCTGGGACTGGCTCAGCCCCGACCAGCCCATTCAGTTGACTCATTCTCTCCGCGTCACCGGCGGCGTCGCCGGCCGCGAACCGTGCCAGAAAATCGTGGACGCTTATTACGCCGCCCAGCAGCGCTCCGGCCAGTATCACGGCTGCTCCGCCTACACTGATTTCCGCGAGCTTCTCGAGAAGCAGAAGGACGTCGACGCCGTTGTTGTCTGCACCGCCGACCATCTTCACGCCGCCGTATCCGCTGCCGCGATGAAGAAGCGCAAACATGTCTTTTGCCAGAAGCCCCTGACGCACTCCATCTACGAAGCGCGCCGCATCGCCGAAATCGCTCGCGAAACGGGCGTAGCCACGCAGATTGCCGTCGGCAACCAGGCCTCCGAAGCCACTCGCTTGCTCTGCGAATGGATTTGGGACGGTGCCATCGGGCCGGTGTAGAACGCCCCAAGGAAACCGAAGCCGTGCCCGATGGTTTGGATTGGGATCTTTGGCTCGGTCCTTCTCTAGAGCGTCCTTTCAACCACGCCTATTTGCCTTTTGTCTGGCGCGGGTGGAGCGACTTCGGTTGCGGCGCTCTCGGCGACATGGGGTGCTACAGTTACGACACAATTTTCCGCGTCTTGAAGCTGGAGGCGCCCATCAGCGTCGAAGCCAGTTCCACTGAACGCTACGAAGAAACGTTTCCGCTGGCCTCCGTCATCCACTATAACTTCCCGGCTCGCGGCGACATGCCTCCCGTGAAATTCACTTGGTACGACGGTGGCCTCAAGCCGCCGCGCCCCGAAGAATTGGAAGAAGGCCGTCCCTTGATGGGAGTCGGCGATGAAGAAGGCGAAGGTCTCCTTTTCGTCGGAGATCGCGGCAAGATTCTCTGCGCATTCAATGGCGCCAATCCCCGGCTCATCCCCGAATCGAAAATGAACGCCTACAAGCAGCCTCCAAAAACTCTGCCGCGCTCGCCCGGCAACGAGCGCGAATGGCTCGATGCCTGCAAGGGCGGCAAAGTCAAGCCCGGCGGAAATTTCGAATTCTCCAGCCTTGTCACGGAGACGTTGCTGCTCGGAAACGTCGCCACTCGCTTGCCGCAAAAGCTCTCTTGGGATCGCGCCAACTTGAAGGTCGTCAATTCCGATGCGGCGCAAAAGTTAGTCCGCCCGGAACGCCGAACTCATTGGGAACTTTAGCGAATCCCTTGTCATGAATTAATAGGAGACCTCCATGCCCGAATTGTCGAGAAGAGAGTTTCTCAAGAGCGCCGCGACGACCACCGCCGCCGCTGCCGGATTTCTTTCCGCGGGTGCGCTGGAGCTTCGCGCAAATCCGCTGGGGTTGCCCATCGGCTGCCAGACCTGGCCTGTCCGCGAGATGATCGCCAAGGATTTTCCCGGCACGATCAAGCAGCTTGCCGCAGCCGGATTTCAAGCCATTGAGCTATGCTCGCCGGTAGGTTACGCCGAGCATGGCTTCGGCGGCCTCGCCAAATATTCAGGCGCCGAGCTCCGCAAAATTCTCGGCGATGCCGGCGTCAGCTGCATCAGTTCGCACTTCGGCATCAAGGAGCTTCGCGACAATCAGGAAGCCCGCATTGCCTGGGCAAAAGATGTCGGCCTCACGCAAATGATCGTGCCCAGCCTCGAAGGCCCCAAGAAGCCGACTCTGGACGACGTCAAGCGCGCCGCCGACGAATACAACAAAATGGGCGAACTCTCCGCCAAGGCCGGCCTCCAGCAGGGCCTTCATAACGAAGAGTTCGAGCTTTCGACCGTAAACGGCAAGCGCACCTACGACGTTCTGCTCGAACTTCTCGATCCCAAGCTCGTCAAGTTCCAGTTTCAGGTTTCCACCATCAGCCAGGGCTATGACGCCGCCGAATATTTCACGAAGTATCCCGGCCGCTTCTTTTCCATGCACGTCCAGGGCTGGTCCGCGCAAACCAAAAAAATCATGCCCGTGGGGCAGGACACTCTCGATTGGAAGAAAATCTTCACCGCCGCGAAAACCGCCGGCGTAAAAAATTACTTCGTCGAAATGAACTTGGACCTGATGAAAGCCAGCGTCCCCTATCTTCGCTCCCTCCAGGTCTGATTTGCGTTTGTCTCCTTTCTCCGCTGTAGGGGCACGATATCGGAGATTCCGGGCAGACTGCCGGAAGATCGTGTCCTCCGTGTATCTCGCCATCCTGCATTTGTAGTGGCGGGTCTTAGACCCGCCACTACAAATCAAAGGCAAGAGAAGGGAAGAAACGGAGCCGGTTGGAAACCGGCGTTCCCGGGGGGAGAACCGCTAGAAATAGTCGCGGGGCTTGGTGGCTTTGAAGTATTGGACGCCGCAGCGGAAGAGGCGCTGCTCGGGGAGTTCTTCAGCGAAGACGATTTGCGCGGGCACGAAGATGGCGGGCTGGCCAGGCTGGAAGGGCACGGCGACTTCGATGAGGGATTGGGCGAAATACCGCTGGCGGCTCTTGAAACGCAGGCCGCCCTTGGACATGTCCTCGCACTGGACGACGTCATCCGCGCGCCCGGGAACACGCACGCAGGCGGAGTAGTCAACTTTGACGCGAGGATGCTTGCGGCGATTGGCGCCCGGCGCGGCGGGTTTTTCGCCGGCGAGAGAAGGCGCTGTGAAGGCAGCAGCTTGCGGTTCGCTTTGGGGATCACCGCGAGGCTGCACTGGCGCATCCCCGGAAAGGTTGGGGCGCGCGGCGAGAAAGTTGGATGAAGCAGAACAAGGTTCCGGCGAGATGCCGCGCGATTGGGTGTAGAAGGAAGGCTCGGGAGCGCGCGGGGCGGGCGGAGCGATGGGGGAAGGCGGGGCGGGATCGCAACTGGAAGGAGGCAGCGGGGTTGGCGCAGGAGGCGGAGCTGCGGGCGCGGAGAAGAGCGGTAACTGCGCTTCGGAAGGGGCGGTGGGTTGCTGCGTTGCGGCAGCAGTGGTGGGTGTAATTGCGGCGGCGGGCTTCCAGAGGGTGGCGGAGCCGCAGCGTTTGCAGAAACGGAGGACGCCTTCGTTGGTGGCGCAGACGTCGGCTTCGGGGCCGGAGTCGTCCACCTTTTCAAGAGTTTTGCAATGGCTGCAGATGAGCGAGAGAAGGCCCAGCTCCCTTTCGATGGCGCTGACCGGCGGAAAGTCAATTTCCCAGAAATTGAGATCTTGGTCGAAGAAGGCGACGCCGTAGGTGTGGTGCCCGTTTTGGGAACCGACCTGGCCGACGACACGAATTTCGGTTTCCTTGTTGCGCTCCGGCCAGCGAAGGACGAGCTCCTGTTCGGGAGAGAGCTTGTGGCGGGAGAGGACGCCAGCGCCATGAAGGCTGAGGAGGATAGTAGAGGTGTGCTCGGAAAAGACTTTGCCGCCGAGGTCGCTCCCGATGAGGAGGATGGGAATTTCCTTAGGAATGCGTCCGCTGCTGCGCACAACCTGTAGTGGCAAGCGGGAGGCCAGAGAGAGGGGAGAGGAGGGACAATTTAGTACCAAGGAGGAGAAGAAGAGGTTGAGAGTTCCGACCGGGGCGGGACGCCCTAACGAAGCAAAAGGAAAGAGGGGCACGATATCGTGCCCCTACAAGGAAACTGAGGTGCGGCGATTGTTGTTAGCGCTGGGCGACGGGCCCGGCGGAAGCTGTGGCGTTGCCGATGGCGTCGCCGTTGACGACGAGCTCGACACGGCGGTTGCGCTGGCGGCCTTCGGCGGTTTCGTTGGAAGCGACAGGCTGCGTTTTGCCAAAGCCATGGGCGGTGATGGTTGACGGAGCTACGCCCTGTTCCGCGAGGAAGTCGCGCACGGAATCGGCGCGGCGTTCCGAGAGCTGCTGATTGAATTCATCGCCGCCGACGCTATCCGTGTGGCCTTCGATCTGGAGCGAGAGGCCGGGATGCGCGAGAACGATGCCGGAAATTTTGGCAAGTTTTTCGCGCGCGCCGGGCTTGAGCGTGTAGCTGCCGGTGTCAAAGAGCACGTCCGACATGTTGACGATGAGGCCGCGAGCGGAGTCGCGCGTCTGCAAGATGGAATTGAGCTGATTGAGGAGTTGGGCGCGAAGCTGAGCTTTTTCGGCTTCGGCTTGCGCGGCGGCCTGGCGCGCCTTCTCAGTTTCAGCTTCGGCGGCGCGCTGTTGCGCTTGCGCGGCGGAGCGATCCCTGGCGGCCTGGTCTGCGGCAGCTTGCGCGGCTTGCTGCTGCGCTAAAGCGGCGGCGCTGGCCTTTTCAGCTTCGGCTTGCTGGCGCGCGGCTGCGGCAGCGGCTTGCTGGGCTTCCTGCTGCATGCGCAGAGCGTCCGCCTTGGCGGCTTCGGCTTGCTGGCGAGCTAGTTCGGCGTCCTTGCGGCGCTGCATTTCAGCGATGGCATCGGCACGGGCCTTGGCTTCGCGGTCTTCCGCGGCTCTCTTTTCGGCGGCGATTCTGGCCTGCGCGTCTTCCTCGGCTTTTTGTTTTACGGCCATGACGCGGGCTTCTTCGGAAGTTTGCACGACTTCGCGCGCGGCCGCGATCACGGATTTCTTGTCGCTCTTGCGGCCGTAGATTTCTTCGGCGTTACGGAGTTGCTGCTCGGCTTTGGCGAGCGTGGAAGCGGCGTATCTGTCGGCAAGCGCGATGTGCGCGATTCGCACGGAGTTGCGCGCTTCAAAAAGTTCGAGCGGCGTCTTGCGGTCGATGCCGAAGATGGCGTTTTCGATTTTGGTGTTTGAGGAGGAGTAGCTGCCGCGGCCGATGAGTTCATAGCTGGCGTCGATGTTTTCGACTTTGCCGAGCGTGGCGGGGCCGAAGACGTTTTCGAGAACGACGGTGTTGCCTGGCTGCGTGACGGCGAAATACGGCTCGGCGGTGACGATCATGCCAAAGGTCTGCATGTCGGAGATGGCTTTGACTTCGCCCGCGCCGTTCTTGAGGACGACTTCGCCCAGATTGACGGCGCGGCCTCCCGGAGAAACGGCCCAGAGAACGTAAGTGAGATATTCGAGGCCGAACTTAGTGGCTTCGTCGAGGCCGAGGAATTTTGCGTCGATTTCCGTGCGGCTGCCCTTGTTCTGGACTCGGGCTTCGCCGTTGGCCTGTTGCATCAATTCGGTGCCTTGAAAGTCGATCTTGGCGGCACCGGCGCGGCGGTAGTTGACCGCTTTGGTGGTGCGCGAGACGTTTTTGGTGGCGCCGACGGACGGCGTCTGTCCAAGCGCGGGAGCAGCCGCGATAGCGAGCGTCCCGGTTAGCGCGAGATAGAGCGATGCGATTTTCACTTCACACCCCTTGATCGCCTGGCTGGGCGATGAGATTTCCACAGGCCGCTGAGCGGCCATACCTATGGGATAAGTGGCCCGCCCGGATGACAGCGTCTCAAAGGGACGGTGATCCGGGGATGTCGTTTCTTATCTATAGGCTAGCAAAGAAATAGGCGCAGAAAAGCCCTTCGGAAGGGAGCCTTGTGTAAACAATTACCCTGCCTGGCAGGACAGGGTGACTGGGCGATGAGGATGCGAGAGCGGGCCGTCTACAGGGAGCGAAGGAACTCCAGAAGAGCGTCCTTTTCACTAGGTTTGAGCCTTTCAAACTTCTTGGTGACATGTTCGGCTTCGCCGTGGTGGCGGAGGATGGCGTCCAGAAGAGTGACCGAAGCACCATCGTGCATGAGGTGCGAGTGCAGACGGACACCCCAGAGAGGGGGCGTACGGACTTTATTGCCGGTGCTGTTGAATTCGGAGATAGAGAAGTTTTTCCAGGTGGTCTGGTACATTCGCTTGCCATAGTGCTCCAGCATGGCCACGACGATGCCGTCGCCGGTGCCAACGTTGTGGAGGAGGAAGTCGCCATAGGGATGAAACTGCTTTCCCCCCAGCGCCGGAGCGAGGGTGTAAGCGCCGCCGTTGACTCTTGTTCCGGCAGGAGCAGTCGTGAACGTCTGGACGTGACAAATATCGCAACCAACCTTGTCAAATAATTCCGCACCGTGGCGCGCATTGGTGGTCTGCGCCAATTGGGCGTCACGGGCGGGAGCTTCGGTGGCGCGAATGAAGCGCGCAAAATGATCGATGTCGGAGAGGCCATCCGGGCCGGGCTTGTCATTAGGCTCGCTTACGGTGTTGCACAGGTTGGTGACTTCGTCGGGCTGGAGGCGGCTAGTGATGCCCATTTCGTTGAGATAGGCGTCAGCAGAGAAAGACAAAAGGCTGGCGTGCTGGTCTTTCCAGCCGAAGCGGCCAACGGCGGTCTGGCCGGGGGCCTCGAGAACGGGAACGTAGAGGACCTGACCGCAAATCTCTTTGTGGTTTTTCTGACATTGTTCCCTGGCGAGGTCCACGAAAGTTTGATCCGGGACGGCTTCCACAAAGCCATCGCCGAGCAAATTTAAAGAAACCCGAAAGGTGCGAATTTTCTCCGAGTCCGGCACGCGTTCCTGAATTTCCGAAGCGGGGAACGCGTTGTTCGGGCAAATGGCGCGGTCGTTCACGAGGGTGCGGCCCTTGATGATTTCCGTTCCGCGAGCAATGGGTATGTCCGGATTGACGAACTTGCCGTCCGGTCCACGGTGGCCGACGCGCAATTCGGAGATCTGGCTGGAGCCGCCGGAAACGGGATTCTGATGGCACTCGCGGCAGGATTGCGCGTTGTAGAGCGGGCCGAGGCCGTCGGAGATGGCTTCGGTTTCCTCAAACTTGGCTTGATCGGCGGCGTGCGTGGCGTCGTCGGTCATTCCGTTGGTTTTATTGGCAAAACCGGAGGGGGCCTCTGGAAGAGGCGAAGCAAACAAAAAGATAGAGAGCATCAGCAGGGACAGACTCATGAGGAGCTTCATCGTCACCTCGTGAGGGCCGGTGGACGCCCAATCTTAGCAAAAGCGGCGTAGAAAAATTGTAAAAATGTGAGTCGGAACCGGGAAGTTCGTCAATATCAAGATCAAGAAGAATCGCAAGCCAAAGCAATCATTAGTGGGAGCAGAAACCAGGGTGAGCAACCAGCCAACCAGCCGCAAGTCACCAGCGAGCTGTTGGCCTAAGGCGTGGCGGTAACCCCCGGACATCCATTTCCCGTCCGAATGTTTTCTAATCCCACCAGGCAGGAGTATAATGATACCCTGTGAGGCCCGGAGGCCCGGCCCCACACCCACCCTGGGCCCACTGATTCGGCATCCCTTCAACTCCCATCGTTGAAGGTTGCTCCGAAAATCGAAAACGCCTCTCAAAAACCATGAGTCTTCTAAGGAACCTGAATCTGCAGAACATGAACCTGCATCGTCGGCAAAAGCTTAGAATCGTGCCGAACGAGTTTGTCTTCCTTCAATTGGAGCGGGATGACGGCGGAACCGTGCTGGATGTGTCCGAAGGGGGCCTGGGCTTTGAGACTTTCGCCCCGGTGAACCCGAATGGACCGGTCCATTTTTGGTTTTCGCTCAACCTGCGGGACCGGATCGAGGCGTGGGGAGAAGTGGTCTGGACCAATGCGACAAAAAAATGCGGCGGCCTGAGGTTCCTGCGCCTTTCCGAGGAAGCCCGCGCACAGATTCGCCGATGGATGACGGAGTTCTCCCGGCGGCAAGCTGTTGATGAAGAGTCCGCACGCAGACCCGGCCCCGAGAGCAGGCCTGACAGGTTCGGAAAAGGGAAATTAGACGCGGTTGCGGCATTCGTTTCAAAGGCCCGGCCGCGGCACTCCACGCTTTTCAGCGCTGTTGAGGGTTCTGCCAGCGCCGACATGCCCGCATCGATTTTTGAAGAACCGGCGGTACAGGCGCAACCGTCAGTGTTGGTGCCCGTGCAGAAGTACGTTGCCGCGAAGAGAAGACAACTGATTTTCGGCTTAATTCTTGGTATTTGCATCTCTTCGATGTTCGCTATGGCTGCGCTG
Source organism: Acidobacteriota bacterium (assembly GCA_003225315.1). Lineage (GTDB taxonomy): Bacteria > Acidobacteriota > Terriglobia > Acidiferrales > UBA7541 > Acidiferrum. Next base: position 21,820 of record QHZD01000053.1, on the reverse strand, counting down.
AAGTTTTCGAATTACCTGCGCCAAAGCCGTGGCCCAGAGAAAGTGTCCGAAGAATCGCGCGCCGCGAGAACGGAACCTGAAATCAAGCAGCCGACGGCAGGACCCTCCGCTGTGACTCCACCGGCAGCTCCGGCTGCAACCAATGCAAGTTCCGCGGATATTTTTTCAGGCAGCAATCCGAAGAAGGCGTCGTCTTCGGGGCACGTGCTGAATCCTCAGTTGGAAACAGCCACCTTGCTGGCTCGTTCGCACACGACGGAGTCGGCCAAGCCCGTCGCTGCATCCACGCCATCCGCCGCTCAAGTACATTCGAGCGAAATTGCGAGCAAGAGCCAACCCGCGAGGACCCCCGAGCAACTGTGGGCTTCCGTGCAAGCTGGCAACAGCAAGGCGGCGTTGGAGCTCGCCGAACTCTACATCCAAGGAAATGGCGTGCCCCAGAACTGCACACAGGCGCGCGTGCTGTTGATGGTGGCGTCCGAGAAGCGAAACGCCGGAGCCATCAAGAGATTGCAGGAACTTGACAAAACGGGATGCCCCGGCGAGTAACAGCCCAATGAGGATTGCCGGGCACCGGTAGTGAAATAAAATCCAGAACGCCGGGCGGCTCTGGAGACACGACACCCTTCCTTTCAAAGCGATCAAACCGGGCGGCGGATACCCAGCTTGCGCATGCGAGCCTGGAGCGTGGTGCGCTTCATGCCCAGGACGACGGCGGCGCCTTTGGGTCCGGCGATGCGCCATTGCGTCTGCTTCAAGGCGCGGAGGATGTGCTGGCGTTCCGCTTCTTCGAGCGTGGAGATCGAGGAGGCAGGGGAGGTCAACGTAGGAAACGAAGTAAAGGAGGAAAAGGATTCGGCGCCTGAGGCTGCGCCGGAGACAGCCGTGGATTTCAGTTCCGCGAGCGGAACACGAAGCTCTTGGCCAGGGGACAGCAGAACGGCGCGCTCGATAAGGTTTTCCAGTTCGCGGACGTTGCCAGGCCAGGAATAGTGCGATAGGGCCTCCATGACGTCAGCCGGAATGTACTGGACATCTTTATTGAGGCGGCGGCTGAAGATCTGGACGAAGTAACGCACCAGAAGAGGAACATCTTCGGGGCGTTCGCGGAGCGCGGGGATTTGGATGGGGAAAACGTTGAGACGGTAATAAAGGTCGCTGCGGAAGGCACGCTCGCCGACGAGTTTCGCGAGGTCCTGATGGGTGGCGGCGACGACGCGGACATCCACGCGCTGCGTGCGGTTGCTGCCGAGGCGCTCGAATTCCTGCTCTTGCAAAACGCGTAGCAACTTGGGCTGAAGGTCGAGCGGAAGGTCGCCGACTTCATCAAGAAAGAGCGTGCCGCGGTCGGCCAGTTCAAATCGGCCGATTTTTTGATTGATGGCCCCGGTGAACGCGCCCTTTTCATGGCCGAATAACTCGGATTCAAGAAGTCCGCTGGGAATAGCGGCGCAATTAACCTTGACGAACGTGCGTTCTCGGCGCGGGCTGAGACTGTGGATGGCCCGGGCAAACACTTCCTTGCCGGTTCCGGTTTCTCCCAGCAGGAGGACCGAAGTGGCCGCGGGAGCGGCAAGCTCCACCTGGGCGAGGGCGCGTTTCAGCGCCGTGCTATCGCCGATGATCTCCTCGAAATTGATTTCGGTGCGAATTTCTTCCTCAAGATAGAGCTTTTCCTCGGCAAGCTTGTTTTTCAGAGCGTCGATTTCCTTGAAGGCTAGAGCGTTTTCAACGGCGATGGCGATTTGCGCGCTGACCTGGCGCAGCAGCTCGACGTCTTCGGGAGTGAACGCATCGTTGCGGCGGCTGGCCAGATTGAGCGAGCCGAACGTGCGGCCGTGGGTGATGAGAGGAACGCAGCAGATCGTTTGGATGCCGTCGCTTCGCAGCGTGGCGATGATTTCGCTCGGGTAGCGTTCGAGTTCTGCACCGCGCGCGAGGAGAGGCAGACCGGTGGAGATGGCGTGGCCCGCGGGAGATGTGTCGCGCGGCACGGTGATTTCCCGCTTGATCATTCCGGGCCGGCCGGGGAAATCGAGTGCATGAATTTTCAGCAAGCCGGTGTCGGGATCGAGAAGCGCCAGGCTGGTGTAATCGTGATGAATGACGCGCTCGAGTGTGGAAACGATACCTCGAAAAACTTCTGTGACCTCGCGGCTGACCACCAGAACGTTGTTGATCTCCAGGAGAACGCGCAGGCGGTCGCGCTCGCGGGCGAGCTGCGTTTGGTAGGCTTGAGAATTCTCGAAATTGAGCGCGTTATCGACGGCCACGGCAACCTGACTGGCGACGCGCTGCATGAATTGCAGCTCCGTGTCCGTCACGCCCTGCGGAGCCATGCGGCCGAAACCCATCGAGCCGATGCGGCGCTGCGCCGTGGTGAGCGGAAAAATCGCCATGGAACGGACGCCGTGTTCGCGAATCCTCGTTATGAAGTCGGGGAAACGCGTTTCTTCGTCGACATCGGCGATGACCAGAGGCTGCTGCGTTTGCCAGACCCAGCCCGACGGATGGCCTTCGATGGGCGATTCCATGCCGGTGACTTTTTCCGTGGGGACGCGACTTTCGAGAATGTGAAGGCGCATCACGTTGCGGACGGGATCGTGGAGAACGAGAGTGAGGAAGTCGAATTCGATGACGGAATGCAGGCGACCGGCGAGGTCGTGGAAAAGCGCGGGGAGATCGCGCTGCTGGGCGATGGCTTCGCTGACTTCGAGCAAGGCTTCGAGCTGACGCCGGGAATGCTCGAGGGGCGAGGCGAAGGCGACTTCGGGCGGTGAAATGACGGGATCCGCCATAGAAGGCAGGATAGCACCCGCGTTGGCGAAGGCTCAACCGCCGGAGGCGCTTGAGACTCTGCGAACACCGCCATTTACGTCGATCCGATACTGCAGGGTGAAACCGCGCGGAGGCGGGTCATCGAAGTGTCCGTACAAAACAACAAGTAGCTCGTGCGAATTGATCCAGCGTTTTACTCTTAGGTACGAGTGCCCTGCATTCAAGAACCTTCTCATTCCAGCATCTTCAGTCTCGATGACCTTTGCCAAATCAGTGGTTTTCAGTGTGATTGGATCAACTACATAGCAACGAGCCTCGTTACTGGCATATGCATCGTTGACGAAGAAGAGGGAACCGTTTGGTGCCCAAGAAATGGCTAGGCTTCGTTCATACTCGCTTACGAGCCTTCGTCCAGGCATACCCCTCTGTTCAACCCACAGTTTTCGTTCGCTGCAATTGTTAGGGCATTCGAAAACCAAAATCCACTTTTCATCAGGTGAGGGAATTCGGCTTATTGCTCCGTTAGGAAGGCTAATCACTGGCGAGCGGACTGCCTTGGCTTGAGCTCTTATCGGCCAAGGAAGTTGGATCAAAATTATGGCAGCCAGCAGGGCACGCCCTATCACGACTTCCCTCGCAGTACCAAAATCGATTATACAAAGTTTGTTAGGAAATCTCCTTTTGTCTAGCTGTGATTAGTTGTTGAATTCAGGCTTCGAAGAAAATCGTTCGAGTCAAAACTCACACGTCGTGAGCAGGGGCATGGCGAACGCCGGTGGCGATGAGGCGCTCGATGGAATCGACGGGCTGGATGCCGCCGCGGGCGCCGATGGCGGTGCAGTTGAGGGCGGCGGCAGCGCAGCCGAAATCGAGCTGGCGCTGCAAAGGCCAGCCTTGCAAGAGCCCGTAAATGAATCCGGCATGAAAAATGTCTCCGGCGCCGGTGGTGTCAAGCGTCTCCACGCGGAACGCAGCCGCGTAGTGAAAGCGCGTCCCGTCCCAAGCTAATACGCCGTCTTCGCCCAATGTCGCCGCGGTAAGGCGGCACGCAAATCGTTCGCGGAGCGCAGGCAGGGACTTCCCTAAATCCGGTTCTTCCGTTATTCGCCCCGGAATGTCCCTGCTGGTGATGAGGTAGTCGACGCTCTTCAAGAGTTCCTCGACGCCGGGATAAAGCTCGTCCAAATCGGCGATGACGGGAATACCCGCGGCCCGCGCCCATTCCGCAGCGGCGGCCGCCGCAGCCGTATCGTGGCCATCAACGTGAAGAGCGCGGGAGCTGACGATCCATTCGTGGTCGAGCTCTTCGGGGCGGAGGATCAAGCGGTCGTCGCGTTTCCAAAGAACGGTGCGCTCGCCGGCGTCATCGACAAGGATAAAAGCCTGCTGGCTGGGACAGCCAGGCGCCGAGAAAAGATGCGCTTCGACGCCAAGGCGCGCGAATTCCGCGCGATGAAGCGCGGCGGCGCTGTCGTCCCCAATCTTGCCAACGTAACGCGTGCGCAAGCCCCACTGCCCGCAGGCAATCACGGCCGTGGCCACCTGGCCGCCGGGCAGCACCTTCGCGGAACGGAATTCGACTTTGGAGCCGCGCGCAGGATAGTGCGCGACGGGAATCAGCGTGTCCGTGGCGTTGAGCCCGACGCCGACTACATCCACTTTGGACGGATTCGCCATGAGCAACCCGGCAACTTTACCGGATGCGTGGACGTTTTCAAAGGCGAGCGAAGGCCTCAATGGAAGCGCGTGGTGCGCCAGAGGGCGAGGCCGCAAATAATCAGGAGCAGGAACAGGGCCACGGTCAAAAGCGCGGCCGGTCCCCAGTGCAAGGACAGTTGCGGGACGCGAGCCATTGCCGCAAAAATCACGAACACGCTGGTGGCGAAGACGACCAGCAGCCAGTCCAGCGCGCCGCGGGAAGGTTTGGCTTCGGTGACAAGCTGGCGGCCGTCCATGCGGGCTTCGACGAAGTCCGCCGCGACACCGTAGCGGTCACTCTCGCGAATGGCGGCTTCTTTCCATCGCGTCTGCTCCTGGCCGGTGGCGGAAGAAAACGCGATCGCGCCGACGCCCAGCATCATCAGGAGCGAGCCGCCGATGACTTCGAAGTAGACGGAAGAACTGCGGCCGTGCAATTCGCCGAAGACGAAAATCCCCCACAACAGCCCCCAGAGCTGATTCGAATTGGACAGCGGGATGCCGCGGCTGATGCCCACGTACTTTGCGGCAAATTGCTGGAAGATGTCACCAATCACCCAGACGAAGCCGCCGAGTATCAGCCAGAAAATAATGCTCCGCGCGCCGAGCAATTCCTGCCACAAGGGAGCCAGTCCCAGGGAACTGACGGAGAGGAGCGTCATCATGCCGAGTTCGCCGAAGGAAAAGAAGGTCACAAACGAAAGGGGATTCATGCCGGTGAGGTAGGCTTTGCGATAAGGAATGTACATCGTCCCCCAAAGAATTCCCGCGCCGAGCGCGGCCCAAACTCCGTTCAGCGAATGTGCGACGGGGCCGTGTCCTGAGGAAGACGCGATTGCCAGGAGCGTGGCACCGGCGCACATCACCAGCGCGCCACCCAGAACGCCAGCGAGACGGCTCCAACCGGCCTGGCGGAGTTCGTTGAAAAAAAGAAAACCCCAAAGAATGCCGAGGAGGCTGTTCGAATTCCACAAGGGAAAGGCGATGCTCAATCCGATATCACGGATGGCGAAAATTGTGAGCGTGTTGGCCACGGCCCAAAGGCATCCGGCAAGCAGCGCCCAAATAACCAGGTGAGGCGCGCGGCGAACATCGGCGCGTACGGACGACGTGCCAAGAATCAGCGCGGGCAGGCTCCAGCGCGCGAGGAAAACGCCGATGACCATAATGAGCGAAATGACCATCGGCGAAATGCCAATGGACACAAGTTTCGTTGGAGCTTCGGCGGCGCCGAGCCAGGCTCCCGCCGCGAAGCCGGAAAGAATGCCGAGGAGTTGAAGTTTTTTCGCACGCGATTCGGTCGTGTAGCCGATCTGGGTATAAGCAACAGGCGGCATTTTGCTCCGATCCAAAAATCAGCGAATAAATCGCAGAAGCAGCAATCCACCCATCAGAACGGCGACGGGTACCCAAAAATGGATGTCGCTGAGAATACTTGCCAACCGGCCGCGCGCGTTCGTGTTCGGTTCAGTCGCGTTCATATTTCACCATTTCTAATTCTGCGATCGGCGCAGATTATAGCCTTAAAGCTTGGCGTTTTCCGAGCAGGCTAGTCTCTATGGGCTTGACGGCACATCCATGCGAGCCGTAAGCTCCACGACATTTCGCGATTGCATCTGGAGCGAACAAACGGCTGCGAAGAACCGATGGCGAGCGCGCTGGCAAAAATCTATGTCGTGCTGAGCGGCGCGATCCTGGTCGCTGTCGGTGTGGTGGGATTCTTTCGACATGAAATGTTCCATCTCATGTTTCCTCCCGCCCATAACATTTTTCACCTCGCCAGCGGCCTTGTCGCCTTGTGGGCTGGCCTTGGAAAGAACGCGGACGGTCCGCGGCGTTTTGGTCTGATTTTTGGGACGATCTATACGCTGGTGGCCATTGCAGGCTTCCGCGGTCTGCGCGATCTCGACCCCATCCAACTGGACTTGAACACGCATTTCAATTTCATCCACCTGGGTGTCGGCCTGCTCAGCCTGGCGGCCGGTTTTGCCAGCGCAAAGCCGAGCTAGTGATTTTCCTTGGATTGAGATTGCACCGCCGCTTGCTCGCTCTTATACGCTTTCCAGGCTCCATCGATGACGTAAGCGTGAATTGCGTCCGCATCCTGCACGGTCATCTTGTCATGCGGGAATGCAAACTTCGGAGGATCGGCGAACCCGGGCATGCCTTTACTCCAGTGGCTGCCGCCTAAGACAATTTGATACCAATCTTTGTGAACATCGGGGGGCATGTAGCGAAGATCGGGAATCGCGCCATCAAGAACCCAGGCGCCGCTTCCGTCAAGTCCGGGCGAGTGACAACCGTCGCAGACAAATGTTCCGTAAAGCTTTTCGCCCTTGCGGATGATTTCCTCGCTCACGTTTTGCTCGGGAGGCTTCGGCACAGGCGGAATCACAATTTTCGGATACGGGAAAGGCGTCGTTGCGCCAAGCTTGAACGCATACAGCCGCGCCGGGCCGCGTTTTGATTCGGGCGTGGCCATCGTGCGGGCTGGCGCGAACAAGCGTGAGCCTGAACCCCATCCCACAGGTGTGATGACGTATTGCTCGCCTTTCACGGAGAACGTAACGGGAATCGACTCGATGGCCGAGCCGGTTTTGATCGACCAGATTTTTTTCCCGGTATCCGCGGTATAAGCCGCAAATTCGCCCGTGCCTTGGCCCTGAAAAACTAGGTTTCCAGCCGTGGAGAGAACTCCGCCATTGGTGGCGATTTCTTCTTCGACGGACCAGCGCGCCGATTGCGCGATCGGATCCCACGCGATAAGCCGGCCAAACAATCCTTCGCCGCCTTCTCCTGCTTCGGACGCGGCCTTCACATCGGCACGACGATCGGTTGTGGGGATATACACCAAGCCGGTCCGCGCGTTGTAGCTCATCGGCCACCAGTTGTGAACCGTCCACTGCCTACCGCCGCCTTGCGATGCGGAAATCCGCACCGCGCGCCCGGTCGTCAAGTCAATCGAGGACGCCCAAACCGTTTTGACGAGAGGCTTCGCGGAAAGAAGTTTCCCGGTCTTGGCATCGAGCACAAAAAAGAAGCCGTTTTTCGGCACGGTCATAACCACGTGGCGTTTCTCGCCGTCGATCACCAGATCCGCCATAACAATATGATTGTTTTCGGAATGGACGCCTTCAGTGCCGGTCTGGTAATGCCAGGCGTATTCTCCAGTGTCTGCGTTCACCGCGATGATGCACTCGCCAAACAGCCGGTCGCCGGTTGCTTTGATGAGGCGGAACTCACCATAGTCCACTCCCACGCCAGCCGTTCCGAAGATGACCTGGTTTGTCGCGTCGTCATAGGTGATAGCGTTCCAGACGTCGCCGCCGCCAACCCTCCACCATCCGTCGCCGGACCAGGTCTTCGCGGCCATTTCGAGCGCCTTCGTTTCGAATGCCTTCGAGGGATCGTCCGGAACCGTCCAGAAGCGCCACGCTTCCTTGCCGGTTTCCGCGTCATAAGCAATCAGTGCGCCTCGCACGCCGTCGTCCGAGCCGTTGAAGCCCATCAGAATTTTCCCCTTGGCCACATGCGGCGCGCCGGTGATGCCGGTTTGCGTTGGCTCGCAGACTGTGGCCTCCCACACTTTTTTCGCGCTTGCAGCATCGATGGCCACCAGGCGGCAGTCGCCGGTGCCGACATACACTTTGCCGTTCCAAACAGCCACGCCGCCATTGACACGCGCGGAATAAGAACCGTTGATGGCTTGGTCCAAGCGAACTTGAGGATCGAATTTCCACAGCAGTTTTTCCGTGGCAGCCTCCACCGCATAGACTTTCGAAAGCGGCGCGCTGACGTAAATCACTCCATCCACGACGATCGGCTCCGATACGATGCCCATGGCGCTGTCAATATCAAGAGACCAGGCCAGACCAAGCCCGGCGATATTCTTGTCAGTGATTTGCTGCAACGGGCTGAAATGGCCGGCGTCAAAAGTACGGCCGTTGAGGAGCCAGTTGTTCCCTGTGGCGGCATCGGACATAACACGCGCTTCGTTCACGTCGCCGGGCTTCGCTTTGTTGTCCGCCGAAGAACGAAGCGCAATGCCAACTGCGGTCGCCGCAATGACAAGTGTCAGACCGAGAATGCGCCGTGGGTTCATGCCAAGCCGCCTTTCGAATGAGTCGCCGAAAATCCGCCGCGCCGATGCGAGATCGGTTGCTCCAATCTGATTGGCGTGGAGTTTCCACTTGCCATGTTAGAAGCGCCGCGGAAAGAAAGTCAACGCGGGCGTCGTTACGGTAATGGGTCGGTTTATGATTAGCGGGATCATCGGGGCTTGTGAATGTCCTACGGTCGTGAGATACACTCCTTCGAGGTCTGAGAACAGAATCAGCAAGGCTGCAGCACCGGGTCGCTAGTCATTACTCCCAACTAGGTTCGCCGATGGATAAGCAACGCCTGGAAGCTTTCACAGATGGAGTGATCGCCATCATCATTACTATCATGGTGTTGGAGCTGAAGGTGCCCGCCGGCTCCGATTTTCTCTCGCTGGCGTCCGGTCTCCCGGTATTTCTGGCCTACGCACTTAGCTTTGGCAACGTCGGCATCTTTTGGAATAACCATCACCATATGCTCCATGTTACGGAACGAATTAATGGCGCTGTACTATGGGCCAACCTGTTCCTGCTGTTCTGGCTATCGCTAGTTCCGTTCGTCATTCGTTGGATGGATGAAACTCATTTCGCAGCCGCGCCCACTGCGGCTTACGGCTTGGTTTTGGCAATGGCCGCGATTGCCTACATTTTATTGGAACGATCCATCATCGCGTGCAACGGTCCCGACTCAAAACTAGCTCGCGCGGTCGGCAACGATCTAAAAAGTAAGGTGTCTCTATCGGTCTACGCACTGGCGATTCTGCTGGCGTACGCGCGCCCATGGATCGCCCTCTTGCTCTATGTTGTAGTTGCCGTGATGTGGTTTATACCTGACCGGCGAATCGAATCCACAGTGTAGCTGGAACGGAAATGAAAGCGCGCTTACAGGTAATGAAATTCGGGGGCACGTCCGTCGGCGACGCATCGTGCATCGCCAGGACGGCCCAGATTATCGCGAAAGCAGCGAAGGAGGGCGGCTGTGTCGCGGTAGTCTCCGCGATGAGCGGCGTAACCAACCGGTTGATCGAGGCGGCAAAGAAAGCGGAGGCAGGAGACGCGCGTGAAGCTGCGGCCATTCTCGATACGCTACGTCAACAACACGAAACCGCTCTGACAAGCCTGGTCCAGCAAGAAGACGAACGAGCGCGCATCCGGCAACGGATGGAAGAGGTATTCGCCGAGGGGCGGCGGCTTTGCGAAGGAACGGCACTTCTGCGCGAACTTACGCCGCGCGCCCTGGACGCAATCTCGAGCCTGGGAGAACGGCTCTCCGCGCCGCTGGTGGCCGCAGCCGTCAGCGAACTCGGACTGCAAAGCGAAGCGATCGAAGCGACCGAATTGATCGTGACCGACGCGTTCCACGGCGGCGCGGAACCACGGATGGAATTGACGCGCGCGAAATCGCAAACGCGCTTGCGGCCGCTGTTGGAAAAAGGAATTGCGCCGGTCGTGACTGGCTTCATCGGGGCCACCACGGAAGGCCAATTGACCACGCTGGGGCGCGGAGGCTCCGATTACTCCGCGACGATCCTGGGCGCCGCAATGGACGCGGACGAAGTCATCATCTGGACCGACGTCGACGGTGTGCTCACAGCCGACCCGCGACTGGTGGCGGAGGCGCGCACGATTCCGGTGATTTCGTACCGCGAGGCTGCAGAGCTAGCTTACTTCGGCGCGAAAGTGCTGCATCCAAAAACGCTGAATCCGGTCGTGCAAGCCGCGATTCCCGTGTGGATTCGCAACAGCTTTGCACCCGAAAAGCCCGGCACAAAAATCACGCCCGAAGGCCGCAGCATCGGCGGGGGCGTAAAGGCGCTGACGGCGATCCGCGATGTAACATTGATCAGCGTGGGCGGACCGGGAATCGTCGGCTTGCCTGACGTCGTGGGACGCACATTTTCCACTACCGCCGAAGTGCGCGCCAACGTCCTGCTGATCTCGCAGTCGTCCTCGCAGAACGATATCTGCTTCATCGTTTCCACTGTGGATGCTCAGCGAACCGTGGAAGCCCTGCGCAAAGAGTTTGCGCACGACCTCGCGCACCACAAGGTGGAGCACATCACCGTGGATTCGAATATCGCCATCGTAGCCGTCGTCGGAGAGAACATGCGCGGCACACCCGGAATCGCCGGCCGAACTTTCAACGCGCTGGGACGCGACAACGTGAACGTAATCGCCATCGCCCAAGGCTCCTCGGAATCCAACATCTCGTTCGTGATCGACGTCAAAGCCGTCAAAACCGCTCTCAACACCACCCACCGCGAATTCGCCCTGGCCGCATCGCCAACGTGAGGGATCGGGGCAAGCATCGTCAACACAATTTGCGTCCTCAGGTACCGTCGCAGTAGATGTGAAAAATAGAACTGAATTCCCGCCCTTCCGCCCAGAGGTGAGCGGAAGGGCATAGCTGTGGGCGCTATCGGGTAGTTGTCTCTACTGCTTGTCGTACACCGCAGTAGTGGTGAACTTCGCGCCCTTCGAATCGGTTCCGGTGATGGTGACCGTGCGGGTCTTCCCGTCGGCCGAAACGACGCCACGACCGCTAATCGTAACTTTGTCACCCTTCTTGTTGATGAACGTCAGTGTATGATCGTCGACTTTCTTGTAGGACCGGGTATCCGTGCTCGGATCTCCTGTGACCGGATAGTCCTTGCCGTCGAACTTGCCGGTCCACACGCCATGCGATGGTTTACCGTCGCCGTCGGTGCCATCCGTCGTTACTTTCACACTGTCTCCAGCAACCTCGTAGACAACAGTGGTGTTCTTTGGTGACCCCGCACCGATCTTGGACTTGGCCTCGTTCAACTTCCATGTGCCCATAAATGCGTCGGCGGCGAAGCACACGGCTGCGCCTGCAATACACAATGCCAGAGTCAATACGGTCGCTCTTGCTTTCATATTCCCTCCTGAATTGAGAAGCGGATTAGGGCCTGCTTGGTGGAGGCATTGTAGGACTCAGGGGTGCTTTATTACAACGGTTTAAACAACGGGCCGACCGATGAAGACCTCGCGATCACAAATAACCGCACAGACCGACCAAGATACAGCCGAAGTTTTCTGCGGCTTCCGTCTAAGTGATTGGAAACGATGGTAGGCCAGGCTGAATTTGAGGTTAGAGAATCTCCCTTTCATCAACTTGGGAAGTTTGGCTAACTGACGGGCTAGGGCATGAAGGCAATCACCTGATAAGCCTTGGCGATGTTACCAATCACACTCTTGGGGAAACCAGGGTCAAATTTGCCCGAGTATTTCGCTATCAGGGTTTTGCTGACTCCTTTCTCGGCATCTTCCAGCGATGCCCCGCGAGCGTAAGCCTCTGCGGCCTCGTCCATCAGGTCGCGGAAGTAATGCTTCCATAGTTCGAATCTTTCCTTGCCGCGCATAACGTCGCCATGTCCGCCGATGACCTGGTCGAAGTCAAGTTTCTCCGCGGCATCGAGAGTTTGAATCCAGTCAAAAGGATAACTATCGCCCATGTAAGGAGTCCATCCGTGCAGGGCGTCACCCGTGACGAGAACTTTCTCTCGAGGAAGATAAACGAAGACGTCGCCATTGGTGTGTGCGTTCCCAAGCCAGAGAATTTCGACGGTTTTTGAGGGGCGGTGGAGGATCAGCGAGTGATCGAAGGTCACACTAGGAAGCGTCACATGCACGCTCTTGAGTTCAGCAAGGTACGCTTCTGCTTGGAGCAGGTTGGCGCGAAGTTGTTCTTTTTGCCCAAGGTCCGATGCCTTGTCCAAGTCACTTTTCAAGTTTTCGATTTCCCGGGGCATGGTGACGATTTCGTGCTTCACCCGCGGTATGCCTCGCTGCTCAATGTTCGCGCGTGTTGCCTCCGAGGAAATAATTTCCACGCCGGCAGGCCACGAACTGGGATACGCCTGATTGCCTTGATAATGATCCCAGTGAAAATGTGTGTTCACGACATATCGAACGGGTTTGTCCGTGAGCTTCTTGATCTGCTCGATCAAAGCGCGGGCGGCGGAAGGCTTGGAGTGTGTGTCGACGACGAGCACGGCATCATCGAACAAAATGATGGCAGCGTTGCAGTTGACCTTATACGCAGGCTTCGCGATAGCGGCGTATACGCCATCCGCGACGGGCTTGATGTCGAAGAGATCGTCGGCAGCAAGGCAAGTGGCCGGGAGGAGCAACAAGCTGAATAAACAAAGCAACCGTTTCATGTTCATCTCCGTTACGGACGTGAAGTTTCCGAGCGCAGGCTACTACACTGCTGGAGAAAACGTAAAGCGCAGAGCAATTTTACGACTGAGGTTTGGCGCGCGAGTCTGAGCTTACCGGCAGGGCGGATTGCAGCAGCGAATGGTAGGCCCGTGGGGACTCGAACCCCAGACCTCTACCGTGTCAAGGTAGCGCTCTAACCAACTGAGCTACGGGCCTAGAATCCATAAAGTTTAGCACGGCTGGCGGATCGAGCGCAGCGCTGGGGCTCGTAATTTGTTTCTGTTCATCTTCTCTTCCAGCGAGGATGTCCCCGCCGTCGAATCAGTTGGTGTGGTAGTGTGTCCGGGGAAGAATCCCGGGGAAAATGCCGATCAAGACGATCATTGAACCGTTTCGCATCAAGAGCATCGAGGCCATCCGCCGCACCACACGCGAAGAACGCCGGAAACTTATGGAGGCCGCCGGCTACAATCTTTTCCTCGTTCCTTCCGATGCAATTCTGATTGATCTGCTCACCGATTCCGGAACGGCCGCGATGTCTACGGAACAGTGGGCGGCGATGATGCGTGGTGACGAATCCTACGCGGGGTCGCCAAGCTTCGCACGGTTTCGCGACTCGGTGCAAAACATTTTCGGTTTCCGGCATGTGATTCCCACGCATCAGGGCCGCGCTGCCGAACGCATCTTGTTCAATGTGATGTGCAAAAAGGGCGACATCGTTCCGAACAACACGCATTTTGACACCACGCGCTCGAACTGCGAGTTTGTCGGCTCGCAGGCGCTGGATCTTCCCATCGCGGAAGCGAAGGAGCCCGCTTACGTGCATCCTTTCAAAGGAAATATGGACGCGGCGCGGCTCGCGGAAACCATCGAACGTGAAGGCGCGAAAAAAATTCCGCTGGTGATGCTCACGGTGACGAATAATTCCGGGGGCGGCCAGCCGGTCTCGATGGAAAATATTTGCGCGGTAAAAGAAATCTGCAAGAAGCACGGGATTCCGTTGTACATCGATGCGTGCCGGTTCGCGGAAAATGCGTACTTCATCAAATTACGCGAGCCGGGCTACGCGAATAAAACTCCGCGGGAAATTGCGCGCGAAATGTTTTCGCACGCCGACGGCTGCACCATGTCCGCGAAAAAAGACGGCATGGCAAACATTGGCGGATTCCTCTGCACCAACGACGACCGGCTGGCGCAACAGGAAAAAGACCTGCTCATTTTGACCGAAGGTTTTCCCACGTACGGCGGGCTGGCCGGACGCGACCTGGAAGCAATTGCCGTCGGACTGAACGAAGCGCTCGAAGAGGAATATTTGAAATACCGGATCGCCTCCACGGCATTTCTCGGCAACCACATCGCCACTGAAGGCGTGCCCATCGTGCAGCCGCCGGGCGGGCATGCCATCTATATCGATGCGCGGGCATTTCTGCCGCACGTTCCGGCGGCGCAATTTCCCGGCGTGGCGCTGGCGAACGAACTGTATCTGGAAGGCGGAATTCGCTCGGTGGAAATTGGGACGCTGATGTTCGGCGAGCACGCCACGATGGACCTCGTGCGGCTGGCGATTCCGCGGCGCGCGTACACGCAGAGCCACATCGAGTACGTCGTGGAAGTGATTCTGGATGTTTGGCGCAAGCGCGAACAAATCCGCGGATATGAAATAATCGAGCAAGCAAAATTTCTGCGGCACTTTTCCGCGAAACTGAAGCCGGTTGCGAACTGAGGCGCGATGAATGTAACGATTGATGCAAAACTGAAGGCGAAATGTCCGCGGACCGCGCTCGGATGCGTGACCGCTCGCGTGCAAGCGGGAGCGTCGCCCGCCGCGCTACTCCAGGAAATGAAGACACGGGAAAACGAAATCCAGAAATTGCCTTTTCCGCGCGGCGTGCTGGAATCGGCGCAAGTGGAAACGACGCGCAAGGCGTACAAAGCTTTGGGAAAAGATCCGGCGCGGTACCGAAATTCGGCGGAAGCGCTGTTGCGGCGCGTGGTGGCTGGAAAAGGCTTGCCGGAAATCAATGCCGTGGTGGACGTGATCAATCTGGTGTCCGTGGAAAGCCGCCTGCCGGTGGGACTGTATGACCTGGGGCGCGTCGTGGGCGACATCGTTTTTCGCGCGGGTCGCGAAGGCGAAACGTACAAAGGCATCGGCAAATACGATTTGAATCTGGAAGGATTGCCATTGTTCGCCGATACCGTCGGCCCGCACGGCAGCGCGACGAGCGATTCCGAGCGAACCATGGTCACGGCGGCGACGAAGCAGGTGCTGGCGGTCATCATTTCGTTTGCAGGCCCGGAAGGACTCGGGCGCTGGGCGCAAAGAATGTCCGACCTGCTGAAGCAGCATGCCGCCGCGCAAGACGTAACCATCCGAGTAGTCGAATAACGCAAGAGTTCCAGCCCGCTGCGTTTTGGTCGGCAGCGCCTTTCCCGCCTTTCCGGCCTTACCCACCCTCGCCGAATGCTTCTTGAAGCCGCGTCAATCATCGGGTTTACTAGGAGCGAAGCTGTCGCTGTTGCGGTCGAATCAATCGCTTGCAAGACTGAGAATCGATCCCATTCCGTGGAAGAGGTGGCCGATGGCCTGCAATCCTGAAGTGTTGAAACACGTTCCGCTGTTTGCTCTGCTGGACGCCGACGAAACCGCCGTGCTGGCGGCGCAAGTGGAGCTGAAGAATTTCGCTCCGCGGCAGCGCATTTACAAAATGGGCGATCCAGGCGGGCAAGCCTACGTGATGGTCTCGGGAAAGGTGCGCGTGACTACGGTGGACGAAGACCAGCAGGAAGTGGTGGTGGACGAGCCGGCGCACGGCGAATTTTTCGGCTTCGCCTCGATGCTGGAGCAGACGCCTCATCAAACCAACGCCACGGCCATGGAAAATACCCAATGCCTGGAAGTCAGCCGCGGCGACATTGCGACGCTGCTGCAACGCAAGCCGCATGCGGGGATGGACATGCTGACCGTGCTGGGAAAGCAGTTTCACTCCTCGCAGCAACTGGTGCGCGTTCGCGCCATGCGCAACGCGAACGACGTGATCGAAGAGAAATCCACGCTGGCGGAGCGCATCGCGGACTCCATGGTGCAGTTCGGCGGATCGTGGAAATTTATTATTGGTTTTATGGTGATCAGCAGCATCTACACGGCTATCAATGTTGGCATGCGCAGGGCGGCTTGGGATCCGTATCCGTTTATCTTGCTGAATCTGATTCTGTCGTTGCTGGCGGCGATTCAGGCGCCGGTGATCATGATGAGCCAGAACCGGCAGGACCGGAAAGACCGCGTGCGCAGCGAACTGGATTACGCCGTCAATCGCCGCGCCGAGTCCGAAATTCAAGGCCTGGCGAGGAAGTTAAACCTGCTGGGCGACCAAATGGGCGACCTCGAGGATCTGCTGCGCGGGAAGCTGAAGGGTGGACACAGTGGCGAATTGCGCTCCTGATTTGCACGCCGGATGGCCGCCTTTTTCTGAGCGCAAGGGGGACGTTCCCACATAGTTCTACTACATGCAACTAATTGAATATACGTAGCTTAGCTACACAACAAGCAGTATATACTTGCATTTACACAACGCAATTAACTTGTATTTATACGGCGCAATTGACTTGTAATCCCTCGGCGCTATATACTTGTATTCACGCACCACAATAGACTTGTAATGCCCCCATGAAGATGGGAGGTTCCATGCCCTCGCCAAACGAAAAGCTGGCTGAATCCCTCGACGAGCTCAAGGCGCTCCAGCAAGCCAACCGGCGTGTGTTCCGTTCCGACGACCTGAGCCGGGTTCACCGCGAACGCCTGGTGGAGAACGGTTTCCTGCAAGAAGTCATGAAGGGCTGGTTGATCTCTTCCAGCCCCGACTCTCAGGTCGGCGAGAGCACCCCGTGGCATGCATCGTTCTGGGAATTCTGCGCACGCTACTGCGACGAGCGCTTTGGCGAACAATGGCACCTGTCGCCGGAGCAGTCCCTTTTCTTGCACGGCGAGAGAACGGTGATCCCGGATCAGCTGGTTGTACACAGTCCGAAAGCGACGAACAACGACATTCAGCTTCTGTTCGGCACAACGCTTTACGATCTGAAGGTTGCGGAGATGCCCGCGACAACGGCTCTCCTGGTGAAGGACGGATTGCGTCTGTTTACGCCGGCGGCGGCGTTGGTACGCGTGCCGGAATCCTTCTTTCAGTTGTATCCCATCGAGTCGCAAGTGGTGATGGCCAGCCTTGGTGACGTCTCGGACGTGCTTCGGCTGCTCCTGAACGGCGGGCATTCCGCGAAAGCCGGTTATCTTGCCAAAGCCTTCCGCCAAACCGGGCGTGCCGACCACGCGGACGAGATTCTCCGTGCCATGAAGGGCGCCGGATACGATGTACGAGAGAGCAGCCCATTTGAAGCCGGACACATATTCAAGAGGCCGCCCCGTCCGACCGCCCCGATCGTGGCCCGCGTTGAGATGCTCTGGGAATCGATGCGTGGCCCAGTCCTCGCGACGTTCCCCAAACCGCCGGGACTTCCGGCAGACAATGAAGCGTATCTTCGCTACGTCGGCGAAATCTATCGGACCGATGCTTACCACTCGTTGTCCATTGAAGGCTACACCGTCACGCCTGCCCTGGTTGAGAGAGTGCGGCAGGGCGGCTGGGACCCCGAGCATGACGCCGGCGATCGCAGAAATCGCGACGCCCTCGCGGCACGCGGATACTGGCAAGCGTTCCAGTTGGTGAAAAAAGGAGTGGAGAAAGTGATCGCGGGTGAGAACGCCCCCGCGCTGGCGCGCACCGTGCACAACGACTGGTATCGCGAATTGTTCCAGCCCTGTGTCACTGCCGGCCTGATGGAAGCGGGGGTATTGGCCGGATACAGGAACATACCCGTGTATCTGCGCGGGTCGCGCTACATTCCGCCGAGGTGGGAGGCGGTGCGCGACGCCATGCCGGCGTTCTTCGACCTTCTGGAAAAAGAACCCGAGCCTTCGGTGCGCGCGGTGTTGGGACACTGGCTTTTCGGCTACATTCACCCGTACCCGGATGGGAACGGCCGCATGGCGCGCTTTCTGATGAACGTTATGCTGGCTTCGGGCGGCTATCCTTGGACGGTGATTCGCATCCGGGATCGCAAGTCTTATCTGAGCGCCATGGACCGCGCCAGCATCGAGATGGACATCCATCCGTTCGCAGCCTTCATCGCCCGCCGCGTGCAATGGCGCCTTGAGCAGCACGACCTGACATTTCTCGCGCCCCAAGAGGCTTTTGTTCCCGAGCGCGACATTGTCTTTTTCTACGGCCACGACGGCGAAG
Source organism: Acidobacteriota bacterium (assembly GCA_003225315.1). GTDB lineage: Bacteria > Acidobacteriota > Terriglobia > Acidiferrales > UBA7541 > Acidiferrum. The sequence goes on along the minus strand of QHZD01000053.1, from coordinate 3,765 downwards.
CGTGGGTGCGCTGCGCCATCAGCAGGGAAGCCCTGGACGACCACTTCCATGGAGGCGGTATGGATAAACTCGAAGTGTTCCGAGCGAACCGCGAAGTCATCGAGCAGGAGGTGCGCCGGAAATACATTGCTGGCGACACCGAAGTGGATGGGTCTGTTCTCATTCGCGCGGACGATCTGCCTGAGGGAATATCGGAGGCAGGAAAAAGATGAGGCAGAGAGGCCCCGATCCAGGCGGCGTGCATCTGTAGCGGCGACTTCACATCGCCGTGTCTTTTCCTATGCATATTTTGCCCCTCGGATCTTCGATTTTGTAGCGACGATTTTACCTTGCCATCTTCTCGCTTTGTAGGGGCACGATATCGGAGATTCCGGGCAACAGCCGGAATATCGTGCCCTCCGTCCTTCGTATCGTAGCGGCGCCCTTCAGGGCGCCATTTCTTTTCCTGTTTCGCCCCTCGGATCTTTGCTCTCGTGGTGGCACAGCCACTCTTGGCTGTGCGTATTCCCTGCTCGGATCTCCTGATCTTGTAGTGGCGAGGCTCGCCCCGCCCTCTTTCTCCTTTGCGTCCGTCCTTCTCCCTGCCATCCAGTTATCGTAATTGTGGGTCGGACCTTTAGGTCGGAAATAACTCGTGCCCTTTCCTCATGGCTTTAGCAGCTGAGGAATTGCTTTCGACCGCTATTCTTGCCACCGCATCCAGCGTGAGCCGCGCACCGTGGACCACGACGTCGACGCACTCGAACAGCATCACATATAACTTCTCTGATAGACTTCCGACCACAATGGTCAAACGTGACCCAAGGAATCAGCAGACGCAGTACCGTTTTGGAATTGGGGAATGGTACGGCAAGTCCTTCGTGCACTTGTCGCCGGAGGAGCGCAAGCGATATGCCGAACTCCAGTTCGCGGGAGGCCAACAATCGATCCCCCTATGCCCCTTCTTATCGAGCCAAGAGAACCCCGTGCAGTGTTCGAAAAAGGGTGGTGTTTGTTCACTCCGGAGCTACGAACGATCTGGAAGCGACCAGGAAGTTGCGCCTGATCGCAGGGGAAGCACCATTCGAACCGTTTGCCCAATACGATTTGAGGAAGCCAATGAGATATACCGTTGGATAGGAGAGGTAATTCTCGACGATCCATCTGCGGTCGCCCTCGGCCAGGTCAATTTCCTAGAGAGAGTCCCACTCATAGGCGACCCCATCGCGGGCGGATCCCGCACACTAAGGGAAGTCGGCCGCATTGACAATATTCTGGTCGTCCCTGATACGAAACCTCTGCAGTGGTGCGCTGTAGAAATCCAAGCAGTCTATTTTTCTGGCCCGAACATGCATTCGCATTTTGAGGAAATCAGGACTCATAACGGTCCCAGCCTGCCTTTTCCGAAAGGAACTAGGCGTCCAGATTATCGAAGTAGTGCCCCCAAAAGGCTCATGCCACAGCTCCAGATTAAGGTTCCCACGTTGAGCCGGTGGGGCAAGAAAATGGCTGTACTGATTGACGAGGACTTTTTTAGTGCAATGGGGCGAATGGAGGCAGAGAGCGACTTGTCCAACTGCGACGTGGCCTGGTTTGTGGTCGGTTACAACGACGAGAACGACACCATTCACTTGCAGCGCCGGAAAGTCGCATTTACCACGTTAGAGAACTCCGTTGATGGCCTCATTGCTGGCCGGCCGCCAGCGCAAGCGAAATTTGAGGAGAAGATTCGCACGCGACTCCAGGCGCTCTCAAAGACCTAGACCAGTCCAGGCATCGTCCGATTAGCAACTCACGCATAACCTCGTGATGAGTGTTCTTCATTGCCACTTCTTGTGTATCGAAACCAAAACTTTGTGCGAGGTCTCTCACATCAGGAGCGTTATCGTAGCTCATAAGGAAATCGCCCTTGATTGTGTCCGCCACGCGGAACAACTCCGCATGGTCAATTTGAGCGTGTTTATAGAGTCGGCGCCCAGCAACAGTATATGGTGGATCAATGAAGAAAACTGCCCGGGGACGATGAGCATTATTTCGAATGAACTCAATACCATCCCCGCAAACAAAGCTGATACGATCTCTCATCAGCGAGATAGCCTCTATGCGCCTTCGAAGGGTCTGCGCGTACCAGCGCGACTTCACGCCCCTCCCATTCTCACCGCGCTTCATTAGGCTCGCACCCGGAGCCATAATCCCACCACGCTGTACGCGGTTTCGGACTATGGTCGCGAAAGCCCGGTCTAGGAGTCCGCTTGGCTCCGCCGCTAAAACAGACCTGACAGACCTAAGGGTTATGTCAAAGGTGGTAATCTTTTCGGCAAGCTTTTTGGCCCCACCGTTTAGAATTACCTTCCAAACGCAGGCGACATCTTCATCTAATTCGACTAGCTCTAGCTTGTCAGAGAGACCCTCGAAAAGAATTGATAGGCCAACTATAGCTCCCCCAGCGAAGGGTTCTGCAAATTCGAGTTGCCTGATCGGCAGGCCCCTTAGCCACCGGCGGACGTGCGGCACTAGCCAAGTCTTGCCACCTGGATAACGGAAAGGACTCCTGTGTGGAACAGCAGCCACATTGACGACACTGTCGGTCATCAATTTCGTAGGCGATGCTCGTACTTTCAAATCGAACATCATTTTTGCATCCCCCAACTCCGGCGGTCAATGCCTATTCTTTACTCTTGCTTCTTTTCGGTCCTAAAGTGCTGCGTCTGAGCGCTACTGTCCGCCCGTCGCGACGCGGCGAATACGAAAACAGCGAGCAATACGATTGCCACGGATTTTTTCCTTTAAGATCCCATGTGACAATACGAGAGGCCACCTCAGAAACTAGATTTCAGAGCATCAGGGAAGCATGAATACACCCCAATTGTCCTTTGTTGGTCATGACCAGGCTCGGAAGAGCAATCTCGCGCTACAAAGTTCTCACTAGTTCCGTGGCTTTCTCCAGCATTCGGTTGGCTAGAATCTCATTTCAGTCCTGCTTCTTCCCCTTTCGGCAAAGACATGCTCGCCCGGGTGCCCGATACGCTGGTTTTGCGTGTGGGGATTTTGACTCTTCCCTCTTTTTTCCCGGATTATCCGCCATCACTCCGCCCCTACTCGCGAATGCGAATACGGCTCACTTCGACCACCAGCAACTTCCCCCGGTAGTGCGCCATTGCAGGCTGGGTCAGACGCACAACGTCATGGGCCGCGTCTCGAATCGTCTGAACAATGGTGTTCGAAATACAGTGGTCGGCCAGGAACCGCAAGGCCATCAGATGACGGCCTCGAATTCAGCCAGTTCACGCGCATAGTCCAGGCACGCGGCAATCTGCTCGCCTGTGAGATCGGGAAACTCCGCCAAGATGTCCGGGGAGCTCTTTCCCGCAGCCAGATAACCCAACACTAGTCCCACGGGAATGCGGGTTCCCTTGATGCGCGGCTTTCCCCGGAGGATTTCCGGGTCGCTCACGATGTGCTGTTTCCATGGAACGGGCATGCGCCGATACTATCGCCTTTCCCCGGCAATGGCAAAAGTCGTGTTTTGCCGAGGGTTCCATCCCGCGCTTTTCGCAGTCTCAAGTGTCAATTTGTAACGCGCTTCGCTATCCGGCAGAATCCAAACACCTTAAAGTAATCCTGTTGTTAGCAAATCGAGATGTCCGCTTTTGTTAGCACGTGGTGTGTCCGCTTGCCTTTGGTTTTTCCTCCCCCTGAATCGAGAAGGGAAGACTGTTGTTGGAGCTGTGGGAAAGTGGGAATCCCGCGTCTTTTGCGGGATTCCCAAGCGCAGCGTCTTTTCCA
>QHZD01000030.1 GCA_003225315.1 Acidobacteriota bacterium | reverse complement strand
ATCGTTTTCAACGAAGTAGTGTTTGATGCCGGCCTTTTCGGAGTGCGCGAAAAGGTTTTTCCAGTCAATGGAGCCCTGGCCGACGTCGGCCATGCGGCCGCCGAATTTAACGGACTGGCCCATTGCTCCCTGGTAAGCGCTCGGAGTCGAGGCGTCCTTCACCCAGTCTTTTACGTGGACCAGAGGGAAACGGCCGGGATATTTTTCGAAATAGGCGAGAGGATCCTTGCCGGCGACGCTGATCCAGCAGAGGTCCATTTCCATGGCGACGAGCTTGGGATCCGTTTCGGCGAGGAGGAAATCGTACGGGAGTTTGCTGCCGAGCGATTCCGCGGGATCGAATTCGAAGGAGTGATTGTGATAGCCGAACTGGATGCCCGCCTTTTTGCTGGCTTCTCCTGCTTTATTAAAAAGATCTGCGGCGCGTTTCCATCCGCCGGGCTCGGCGCGTTGCTTTTCGTCGATCCAAGGACAAATGATGTAGCTGTGACCTACGATCTTGGCGGCCTCGAGAGTTTCCGGCCACTTTTTTTCGACGACGTCGTAGCCAACGTGGCAGGAAGGAGAGGCCAGACTATTTTTGTCGAGAATCGCGCGTACGTCTTTCGGTGAATGATCGAAGTATCCGGCGAATTCGACTTCCTTGTAGCCGGTGGCGGCGACTTTGGCGATGGTGCCCGCGAAGTCGGTCTTCATAGCGTCGCGGACGGTGTAGAGCTGGAGGCCGACGCGGTCAATTGCATGCGCGACCGGAGAGCGGCCGGCTAAATGTGCGGTGTCCGCGGCCCAGGCTGGCTTGGCGGCGGCTGCGAGAGTTGCTGCAACGGAAGTGCCGATAAATGTTCGTCGATCCATGGGCGGCATTTTACTCCATCCGAAAGGAAAGGGAACAGGGATTCGATGAAAAAAAGGGGCGGCTCGACCAGTCGGGCCGCCCCTTTTGGTTGAGGCTGAGTTAGAAATAAAACCGGAGACCGAGTTGCATCCGGCGCCCATCGTGAGTGTTGGTCAAGTGCAGGAAGCTACTCGGGCCAAGGTCTCCGTTGACCTGATTGAACTGGGTGTGATTGAAGAGGTTAAAGTTTTCCCAGCGGAAATCGAATCCAGTCTTCTCGTTAATCGGGAACTTCTTGAAGAGGCCGAAGTCGAAGTTGAGACGTCCAGGCAATGTCAGGGTGTTGCGCCCGACAGTGCCGAAGGTTAGGCCTCTGGGCACGGCGAAGGCCGCTGGATTGTAGGCGAGCGGTCCGCGCTCGCTTGGATCCTGATTGGCGGAAAACCCGGAACGTGGATTGCCCACCAAATCAGGCCGGGAGCCGGTACCTGTGCCATTCCCCACGCCAGCGTTGTCGCCGAAAGCATCTAAGCCATTGGTGGTTACGCTGAAGGGTGTCCCTGACTGGGCGACGGTTATACCGGATATCTGCCAACCGCCCAGGAGCGCATGGGAGAACCCACTGCCCTTGAAAAACGGGAGGCCGTAGACGTAGCTGATGGCGAGGTTATGGCGCAGGTCGAAATTCGAGCTGGCGCGATTGGCGGCAAAGTCGTAGGCATTGACGAACGCGGTGTCGCTGCGGTCGGAGGAATCGTCTATTGAGTGACTGTAGGTGTAGGCCATGCTCAACGTGAGGTCCCCCACGGTGCGCTGTAATCCTGCCTGTAGGGAATGATAGATGGAATTCGCCTCGTCCCTAAGCGTGTTGATGTTGTTGAATCCAGGGAATGCGGTACGAACCGAAGCATTGCTGATCACAGTCCCGCAAGCAACCGCAAGATTGCGGGCCACCTGGCCGGAAACGGCCGCGCCATTTACTGAGCCTCCCACGAGGTTACCGGAGGTGTTGGGGACAGGACAAACGGTGTTAGCAGGCAGACCCGTGCCGTTTGGGTCTGAAGCTGTGATGATCGGTTCGCCCTTCGTGTAAGGATTCGCCGACGCAGGCACTGGCAGAAGCTGGTTGGCGTTGCTAAGCAGGGTCAGATGCGTACCTTTGCTTCCGACGTACGCGGTCGACAGCACAAAGTGGTAGGGCAGTTCTTTCTGGACGCTCAAGTTCCATTGTTGAACGTAAGGCCAAATGGCCTTGTTCGGAATGGAAACGACCGTAAGCGGAAAGAATGGAATTGCTCCCCCATTTGCACCGATGCATGCGTAGCCGCCATTCGGCCCGGCGGGGCATCCGTTAAGTCCCACAGCGACGTTGGACTGGGTCGCGGAAAGAACGAGGGGCGGGGAGCCTTCAAGGGATTCCGTGTTGCCTTCGTTGCCGTTGGTATGTTCGTAGAAGATACCGTACCCGCCGCGGATGGCCATCTTGCTGTCACCCTTGGGATCAAACGCGAATCCAATCCGTGGTGCTGGATTGAAGAGATGGCCTTTCAGACAGCCAGCGTTGGAAGAGGATCCAACGCTAACGGTGGGGAAATTCGACCCTGGCACGAGAGGAAGTGTTCCTCCCTTTCCTCCGCACTGCACGAAGCCGTTTAGCGGATTGGCAGTGTTCCCGGCGTTCTGCTGGAGAGAGCCATCATTGAGATTGAAGACGGGCGAGTTGGCCGGGTTGAAAGCGGTAGGGTCAAAGTTGAAGGCCTGCCGGTAGCGCTCGCGATAAGTTCCATACAAGCTGACGCGCAAGCCAAGATTCAGGGTGAGGCGTTTGGTTATGCGCCAGTCGTCTTGGAAGTAAGGCTCCACGATTCTGTACCGGTCGTAGTACTGCTTTTCCGCGGTCCATTGCTGGTAGCTCGCGACGTTTCCCAGCAGGAGATCGGCGAAGGCGTTGCCCGTTGTGACATTCGCGTCGCCGGTGTCAAAAGTCAGAATGCCCTGGACGTTGGGAGAGTTGGCCTCGTTCTTCTGCGCAAATACGATGTATGCGCCGAATTGCATGGTGTGAGTGCCGCGGATCTTGGTCATGTTGTCGCGATAAGTGTAAGTAGGGTTGGCGTTATGCCACGGAAAGTAGCCGCTATCCTGCCCGAAGCCGCCGCCATAGGCCGCGTTGCCACTTAGGTCGATTGCTGGAAGCTTTCCGCCGAAGCCATTGTTGAATATCGCGCCCATCGCGAAGCCGGCGGGTAGCGCCACCGGTCCGCCTGTAGTGAGAAAAATGTGGTCGCCCGTATAGCTGGCTACGAATTCATTGAGGAGTGTCGGCGAAATATTCGCGTTCAGACGAGCCACGAAGCTTGACCCCGGGCCAACGAAGTTTGTCGTGACGTTCTGAAAATTGGTGGTTCCATTGCCCCACAACGGGCTCGGCACGACCGTCTGCCAAGAGTCATGGATGTAACGGAAGGTCAAGCGATAGTTGTTGGTGAGGTTGTGATCAATTCGAACGAGCTCTTCGCGCCAGGTGGTCGGTGTCGAGATCGTCTGATGGAATGCAGGGAAGCCACCAACAGTAAAGCCGGGAATGGCCTTGGGAATCAGGGCCAAGAGGGCGGTACCGACTGCCGTTGGCGTAACGCTGTTGTTGGGAAAAGTGTTAAGAGTGGCTGCTCCTGGGTTCGTCGCAGGGCAATCCGGAAATGCTGTGGGTTGGAAAGTGGTGGTCGTTTGCCCAGCCGGGATCGTCGGACAGAGGTCACTGAAGTTCCCGGTTCGCTCGGCATCGGAAGGAACGTTTGGCGTGGTGGAGACGTCCGACGAGGGTGCCGAGGAGGTATTGCTCTCCTTCCGCCATTCCTCGGAGAAGAAGAAGAAGGTTTTCTTTTTGTCCGAATTGTAATGGTTGGGAATAAAAACCGGTCCGCCCACGGTGTAGCCATAATCGTGCTTCTTGTAGGAAGCCTTCTTAGCAGTGGGGTCGGCTCCTTCTGCCCATGATTTAGCGTTGAAGAAATCATTGCGCAGATACTCGAAGCCACTGCCGTGGAAGGAGGCGCCGCCACTCTTGGTTTCCACTTCGACGGTTCCGGAGCCGTTGCGACCATATTGCGCGCCATAGTTGGAGGTGAGGACTTTGAATTCAGCGATGGCTTCGGGGTTGGGGTAAACGTTCAGCGTGGCGTTGGAGCCATTGTCCATGTTGTCGCCACCGTCGAGCTCCCAGTTGTTGTATTCGGTACGGCCGCCGTTCATGCTGTAAGCGACGTTGCCATAGATGCCGACCTTGCCTTCATCCGAGCCGGTCTGGTTGACAACCCCAGGAGTCAGAGTGACGAGCTGGGTGAAATTACGGCCGTTCAGCATGAGCTGATCGATTTGTTTGCCAGTCACGGTCGCAGTGAGGGCGGAGGATTGGGTTTCCACCTGAGCGACGCTTTCGCCGGTTACTTCCACTACTTCAGTAACGGCGCCCACGGTCAACTGCACGTCAACGCGAATTTTCTGGGCGACGTCCAGCACGACTTTGCTGGCCGAGTATTTCTGGAAGCCTTTTGCGGTTACGACGAGGTTATAGGTGCTACCTGGCAAACCGGCGACGACGTAAGCGCCGTCAGAGTTTGTGGTGGTCGTGCGCGTTAAACTGCCAGCGGTGTTGGTGATGACAACCTCTGCGCTGACGACGGCAGCGCCGGACTTATCGGTGACCGTGCCGCTGATGTAGCCGGTGTCCTGGGCGTGCGAGGCGAGGGGGAGGGCCAGCGCAAGGATTAGACCGACGAACGCAAGCCACGCGGCTCCCAACATGTTCTTTTGAGGATTGGATAAGTCTGAGTTTCCCTTCACGTTAAGACCTCCAAGCGAGATTCGAACTTGGGGAGACGTGAGATGCATGGGCTAGTGCGGAGGGCTGAAGTGGCACCCCTGAAGTCATCCGCACGAAAAGCACCCCTGATCGGACACAGCCTCCACCACTCGACGACTGCAGGCAACGCACCGAATCTGTCTATTAAAACGAGTTAATAGTGCATTTGAGGGCTGGTGTCAAGGGATAAATTCAGGCCGATGCGAGTTATAGCAGGTGCGGCTGCGGAATCTGTGGAATATAGAGAGTTACGCAAGGCAAGAGCACAGAGCCTTCTTGAAATCCCTCGGAGACTGACTGACACTGAATGCCGATGGGCGCAGATTACAGGAGAGGCGACAAACAGAAATACGTTCTGGCGATCGGTCTCGCGCTGGTTGCGGCCGGGTCCGTTTGCGTGCGGCCAGCGACGAGAAACGGCGTAAAGCCGCAATCCAGTTCGACGCCGGTGGGCGTCAAGCAGCCCGTGGATGCGCAGGCATTGTTTGCGAAAGGGCAAATGGCGCTTCAGGCGGGGGACCTCGATGCCGCAGAAGCGGCCTTTCGTCAAGTGCTGTTGGTTGACCCGCGCGCCGGCTCCGCTTATGCCAATCTTGGCGTGATCGCTATGCGGCGCAAGGAATGGGACCGGGCAATCGCGCTGCTGCGAAAAGCCGAGAAGCTCGAACCAAAAATGGCCGGGATCCGGCTGAACATCGGCCTCGTCGAGTACCGGCGTGGCAATTATGCCGCGGCGATTGCACCGTTCACGTCCGTCTTGCGAAACCAGCCGGACTCGCAACAGGCGCGTTATCTTCTGGGACTCTGCCAAGTGTTCACGAAAAAATATGCGGAGGCCGTGACAGTGCTCGAACCGCTGTGGGCGGAAAAGTCCAATGACGTGCTGTACTTGTATCTGCTCGACATTGCCGCCGTGGAATCCGGTCAAAAAAGCTTCGACGAGAAAATCCTCAGCCGTATGATCGCGGTCGGCGGCGGGACGGCGGAATTTCACTTGATACTGGGAAAGGCTTATTTGAACCGGGATGAAATTCCGGAAGCAACTTCGGAGTTGGAGAAAGCGGCGGCGCTGAATCGCAATCTTCCTTTCATTCATATGAATTTGGGAGTTGCGTACATGCGAGCGGGAGCGGACGAACGGGCGGAAACGGAGTTTCGGCGCGATATCGCACTCGAGCCAGACTTGGCGGACAACTACGACCAACTCGGCGCACTATACACGCGCTTGGGCAAGGACGAGGATGCGGAGATATCGTTTCGCGAAGCGCTAAGGCGAGATTCCAAAATGGCTAGCGCGTACGCCGGGTTGGCTAAGATTTATCAGAAGCAGCAAAAGCTAGAGCCAGCTCTGAAAATGATCGACGCGGCGCTGCATCTTGCGCCGGATATCGCAGGCGGGCACTTTTTGCGGGGCCGAATATTGGCACAGCTCGGACGGGAGAATGAGGCGAAAGCGGAGTTCGCGCTGGCGCAGAAGAAACTGGATACTCAATTAGGCAAGGAGCGGGAGTCGCGCGAAAAAAATCGCGTGCCGAATCCAGAGCTGAGGCGCGAACCTGAGCCGTAGGAGAAGCAGAATCAAATACTTTCCAACGGGGGCGTTTGCCAGTGACCGCGGGATTGCTCGATGGCTTCTGCGATGGCCAAGACTAACTCGTCTTCAAACGGACGGCCGATCACTTGAACGCCGATGGGCAGTCCGTGATTCGAAAGGGCGACGGGGACGGACGCGCCGGGAAAACCAGTCAAGTTCAGCCATTGCGAAAATCGCATAGTGTCGCGGTATCCCGTGCCGGGGAGGTAGTTTCCCTGGCCGTGGCGGAAGGCAGGACTTGTGGAGACCGGGGAGAGCAATATGGGCGTGTCCTGCATTTGGCGGAGAATTTCGGCGCGAAGGAAATCCCGATCCGCGCAGGCTTTCATGAATTGCTCGAGCGTGATTGGATATCCGGAGGTTGCGAAAGCGAGATACTCGCGCAGCATCGGGCTGATCTGATCTTCCTGGCTGGCGATGCTGTGACGGAACAAATGACCGATCACGGGGCCAAAGAAAAACCACCACAGATCGAGCGCGCGATCGAGACCATTTAGCCGGAAAGGTTCGACGGCGAAGCTTCGGTTGGCCAGCGATTTTGCGGCTTGGGCGACGGCTGCGCGAGTCTCTTCAGTTGTAACGCCAAGGGCGTCGCTTTCGAGAATTCCGATGCGCATGCCGCGAAGTTGAGCCTCGTTGTACGAACGCAAGGGAACTGGAGCGGAGAGTGCGTCGCCGGCGTCCGGTCCGAGCATCACTTCGAAGAGGGAGCGCACGTCTGCGATGGTGCGGGCCATTGGACCGACAACGCCGATCCAGGAAAAAGCGCCGGCGCCTGGCGGAAAATGTCCCGCGGCTGGAACGCGGCCGGGCGTGGGCTTCAGTCCGCAGATTCCACAAAAATGCGCGGGGACGCGAATGGAGCCGCCGCCATCGCTGCCCACGCCGCCGGCTGAGCAGCCTGCGGCAATCGCGGCGGCTTCACCCCCGCTCGAGCCACCTGAGGAATGTGCCAAATTCCATGGATTGCTCGTTTTTCCAGTGAGCAGGTTGTCAGTTTCGTAGGCCATCAGAAATTCGGGAGTGTTGGTATTGCCGAGGAGGATAGCGCCCGCGGCTTTCAATCGTGAGACGAGCGGAGCGTCCTGTTTCGCAATGTAGTCTTTGCGGAGAATAGAACCGGCGGAACACGGCCAACCGCCGACATTGATGCAGTTCTTGATGGTGAGCGGGACGCCATAGAGGGGGCCGACTTGGGCACCTCGTGTCATCAAGCTCTCGGCCGCGCGTGCCTGCCGACGTGCTCCCTCAGCGTTCAGGTGGACAAAGGGATTCAGTTTCGGCTGCAACTTCTCAATACGTTTTAGGTGAAGTTCAATGATCTCGACGGGAGAGATTTTCTTCGAGCGAATTTGTTGCGCAATTTCCGTTAACGAGCCGTAAGGGAAGATGCTCATAGTCGATGCGCGAGAGTAAGCGCACATGCCGCGAAGGTCAAGCGACGACGAGCCACGCGATCGGCGCGCATAATAACGGTTGACGATGCGTTGTGCAGCCGTGAGAATCCTAAAATTGCACTGGGATGGATCGTAGGCTAAATCCGGGCGTCTCATGCGGACAGGATGAAATATTTTGACACGTTCAACTAACCGCCGGGCAGTGGGGTTGATTTTTGCTTGTTCCATTTTGACTTGCTGCGCGGCGATATTGGTACGTTCCAGCGCGCCGTCCGCACAGGAAAAAGCTGCGGCCGCAAAGAAGCCCGGGCCATCGACCAGCGGCGCAGCGGACGCCTATCGCCTCAACACGCTGGGCGTGGCGTACTTGAACCAGCAGCGACCCGCGGATGCGCAAAAATATTTTGAGCAAGCGCTCGAAGCCGATCCGAAATTTGCGGTGGCTCGGTTAAACCTGGGCATTTCGCTCCTCGCGCAGCAAAAGCTGGAGCCCGCTCGCGCGGCGCTAGAAGGGGCAACGCAACAACTTTCTAAAGATGCTTACGCCTGGTACAACCTCGGACTTGTCTACAAAGATCTCGGAGAGGGAGAGGAGGGCATTGCGGCTTTTCAGCACGTCACGCAGATCGCGCCCAACGAAGCAGACGCCTATTATTTTGCCGGCTACTTGTACTCGCAACTGCAGAAATATGACGAAGCCATTGCATCGTTTCAGAAGGGGCTGACTCTAAACCCTTTTCACGCTTCGTCGGAATTTGGCCTCGCCCGCGCGCTTCAGCGAAAGGGCGACGTTGCCGGGGCGCGCGAACATCTGGCGCGCTTCCAAAAAATCACGACGGAGCATCTCGGAACGCCGTTCGGAGCGGGCTATGGCGATCAGGGCCGTTACTCGCTCGCGGAGTTGCCGCTGAATTCCGTTGTAGATGTGCCGGCGGCCATTCCGGTGCGATTTGTGGCGGAGGCGAATGCGTTTGTGTCGAAAAGCGCGGGAGGAAGCCGCGTCGAGATTGGACCAGGCACTGGGGCATGCTTCTTCGACTACGACGGCGACGGGAAGCCGGATCTTTTCTTAGTTAACGGAACTGCGGATGGAGCCAGCCACTTACTACGCAATTTGGGCGACGGCCGATTCGAAGATGTGACGAAGGAAGCGGGAATTCAGTTAACGGGGAGTGGCCTTGGCTGCGCGGCCGGTGATTTTGACAACGACGGTCGCACGGATTTAGCAGTTTGTCTAAATGACGGCGTCCGGCTGCTGCGCAACAAAGGAGACGGTAAGTTTGAGGATGTGACCCAGGCGGCGGGCATCCGCAAAGAAAAAGGCTGCGTGGGAGTGACGTTTGTCGACTACGACCACGACGGAGACCTCGATCTGTACATCACGATTGCGCCAGATGCAGGTCCGCCGGGCACGCCGCCGCACAATGTGCTTTGGAGGAACAACGGGAATAGCGCGTTCACGGAAGTGTCAGCGGAAACGGCGCTCGGTGTTGCGGCTACTGGTGCGGGTGTCGTCACTACGGATTTCAATAATGACCGCGCCGTGGACTTCGTAATCGCTGGCGGACAAGCTGGAGCTTCCATCTATCTCAATCCGCGCGAGGGCAAATTCACGCCGCTCGGCGGCATCGATTTCAGCAAAGAGAAGTTGCCGCCCGCGGTGGGCGTTGTCGCGTTCGACTTCGACAAAGATGGCTGGATGGATCTGGCGTTCACGCATGCGGGCGCGCCGGGCATCAGCCTGTGGCGGAATCTGGAAGGAAAGCGGCTGGAGCGCGTTCCTCTCCCGGACTTCGGCTGGCAGAAAGGCTGGGGAATTGCTGCGCTCGATTACGACAATGACGGCTGGATCGATCTCGTCGCAGCAGGAGAGACGAGCAGTGGAGGAGAACTAAGGCTGTTGCGAAATCTGGGGAGCAAGGGCTGGGGCGACGTCACCAGGGGCGTGCACCTCGATGCAGTCAAGCTAAATCAACCGCGCGCAATTGCGGTTGCGGATATCGACGGAAATGGCGACGCAGACTTGGCGGTAACGCAACTCGGTGGCGCGCCCCTTGTTTTGCGCAATGAAGGCGGCAACCAGCACAACTGGATGAGCATTGACCTGAAGGCGCTGAATGACAACAAGAACGGAATCGGAACGAAGGTCGAGCTCTACGCGGGCACGCTGTATCAAAAATGGGAAGTACCTGGGGCGTCGGGCTATCTGGGACAGAACGCCACGCCGATTCTTGCCGGGCTGGGCTCGGAGCGTAATGCTGAAGTTGTTCGTTTGCTGTGGCCGACGGGTGTTCCGCAGGATGAAATTAACCTGGCCTCGAAAAAGGTGCACAACATCACGGAGCTCGACCGGCGAGGTAGCTCGTGCCCGACTCTGTTTTCCTGGAATGGCGGCGAGTACGAATTCATCGCGGACATGATCGGGCCGGGCGTGGTCGGCCACTGGGTTGCACCTGGAGAAAGGGACGTTCCCGATCCTGACGAGTATCTGAAGGTGGCTGCGCGGAGCGTGAAGCCCCGCAACGGCATGCTCAGCTTCCGCTTCATGGAGCCGATGGAAGAAACGGTGTATCTCGACCAGGTTCGGTTGCTGGCCGTCGATCATCCAGCGGCGTACGAAGTGTTTCCGAATGAGCGATTCGTTAGCGCTCCTCCATTTCCGAATTTCCGCGTGATCGCGAGCCACGACGCCCACGCGCCCATAGGAGCTTGGGACGACAAGGGAAATGATGTGCTGCCTCTGATCTCCAAACGCGATCGCAAGTACGTCACCGATTTTGAGGAGTTGCCGTTCGCGGGATTCGCCAAGCTGCATTGGATCGAACTCGATCTCGGCGCGTGGGACCAGCAAAAGCCGTTGCGATTGATTATCGATGGCTACACGGATTACTTCACCGCGACTTCGATGTATGCAGCGGACCAGGCTGGAATCAAGGTGATTCCGCCATATGTGGAAGCACTCGATGCACAAGGCAAGTGGGTGCGCGTCGTGGAAGACATGGGTTTTCCCGCGGGGCTCGAACGGACCATGGTAGCGGACTTGACCGGCAAGCTTCCCTCAAGCACACGGCGGATTCGCATCGTCAACAATTTGAAGATCTATTGGGACGCGATTCGAATCGACCAAACACCGAATGCGCCTGACGTTCGCGTGGCGCAAGTGCCCCTTGCCAAGGCGGCGTTGGATTTCGTCGGCTATCCGCGCGAGATTCGACTGAAGCCCGCGAGCGACACGATCTACTCGTATTCGCACCGGAGCATGACGGGCCCTTACGCTCGCGCCGCGGGAAACTACACGCGGTATGGAGACGTGTTCGACTTGCTGAAAACGTCCGATGATCGCTTCGTCGTTTTTGGCTCAGGTGAGGGACTGAAGCTTGATTTTGATCCTCGGCAGCTTCCCGCGCTGCCGACCGGATGGATTCGCGATTATTTCTTTTACGCCGACGGCTTTGAAAAGGATCTCGATTTCTATGCGGCGCACGCATTTACGGTTGAGCCTTTGCCGCGGCATTCACTTCTGCCGTATCCATATCCTGATGGTCGAGACTACCCTGGCGATGTGGAACATCTGGGCTATCAACTGGAGTACAACACACGGACACGCTCTCACCGTATGCCGCCTAGCTTGCGCTACCGATATTCTTCCCCAAACTGAAGCGCTGCATTTCGCCGCAGCAGATCTTTCGCATCAGCATTTCCCGGCAGTTTGCAAGCCCTCCGCTGTTAACAAGTGGACCACTGAAAATTTCAAGAAACCAAAGTTTGGAATATCCAGCCTCCAGAGGTAGGATGCTTGGCAAGGAGACACCCTTGACCACCCCACAGAGGAAGCTTTGGCATATCGTTATTTTACTGGCTGTTTGCACAGTCTTGGCGGCGCCCTCCGGCGCCGATGATGTTGCTTCCGGCATGGTCGACAGCCAAGTATTTTTGCGCCGGAATATGACTCCGGCCGGCCCGCCTGCAAGCGCTTCCGCCGCGGCCGTGGAAAAACTGGTCAGCGAGATGACGCTGAAAGAAAAAATCGGCCAGATGACGCAGCTCGAAATTGGCATGGTTACCGACGGCCGAGGTCAGTCCATTCGAATCAATCCTGAAAAACTCCACAAGGCCGTCGGTGAATACGGCGTCGGTTCCATTCTCAATGTGAATGACGAAGCGTTGTCCGCGGAGAAGTGGCACGAGATTATCCGCGCCATCCAGGAAGAAGCGAAGAAAACCCGGCTGCACATCCCAGTGCTTTACGGCATCGATACCATTCACGGGCCGAACTATATTGTTGAGGGCACGCTCTTTCCTCAGCCTCTGGCGATGGCGGCGACGTGGAATCCCGAGCTGATGCTGCGGGGCAGCCAGATCGCGGCTGCGGAAACGCGCAAGGCGGGCATTCCCTGGTCATTTTCGCCGGTGCTCGACGCCGGACGGCAGCCACTTTGGTCGCGCTTGTGGGAAACATTCGGAGAGGATACCTACCTCGCGACGGTGATGGGTGTGGCCACGGTTCGCGGGTATGAGGGGAGTGATCTCTCGAGTCCATTCAGCGTTTCCGCTTCACTGAAACACTACGTCGGGTACAGCTATCCGACAACGGGCGGTGACCGCAGCCCCGCGCTCATTCCGGAAAATACTTTGCGCGAATATTTTCTCCCCACGTTTGCAGCGGCTGTGAAGGCGGGCGCCCACACTGTAATGGTGAATTCGAGCGAAGTGAACGGAACACCGGGTCACGCCAACGGTTACCTCTTGAAAACTGTTTTGCGCAACGAGTTGCGTTTGCAGGGATTCGTGGTTTCCGACTGGATGGACATCAAAGGACTTGTCTCAACTCATCACATCGCGGCGAATGAGAAGGAAGCCACGCGTATTGCCGTGCTTGCCGGAGTCGACATGAGCATGGTGCCAAGCGACTATAGCTTCAGCGACCTTTTGCTCGAACTGGCGCAGGAGGGGAAAGTGCCGGTGAGCCGCATCGATGAGGCGGCCCGAAGGATTCTTACGGTGAAGTACCAGCTAGGGCTTTTTGACGATCCGCTACGCGGTATCGACGCGAAAACAGTAATCGGCTCGCCGGAATCGCGGCAAGTCAGCCTGGAAGCTGCGCGCGAATCCATCACGTTGCTGAAAAATGAAAATCACACGTTGCCGCTTGCGAAGACCGCTCACGTTCTTGTGACCGGCCCGGACGCCGACTCCCTGATTCCGCTGAATAACGGATGGAGCTATACCTGGCAAGGTGACCGGGCGAGCATGTACCCGAAAGATCGTGCGACGATTCTCAAAGCCATTCAGGAAAAGATCGGGATAGCCAACGTTACCTACGTTCCTGGGGCGACCTTCGACAAGGAAGGCGATATCTCCAAGGCGGCAGAAGCGGCCTCAAGCGCAGACGCGGTAGTGATCTGCCTCGGAGAATGGGCTTATGCCGAGACACCTGGCAACATCCCGGATCTCACGCTGCCCGACGCTCAGCTCAACCTTGCCATGAAAGTCATGGAAACGAAAAAGCCCGTCATCCTAGTGCTCACGGAAGGGCGCCCACGCATCATCAGCCGCATTGCGGATTCCGCGAAAGCCATCATCATGGCTTACAACCCCAGCAATGAGGGCGGACAGGCCATAGCCGAGATTCTCTTCGGCGATGTGAATCCCAGCGGCAAGCTCCCGATTACTTATCCGCGTGCACCGAACCGCCTCTTCACCTACGACCACAAAATGTTTTCAGGGGAGGACTGGGGAGGAGGGAAAGCAATGGCTCCGCCGCAGTTCGAATTTGGATCCGGATTGAGCTACACGACGTTTTCCTATTCGGACTTGCACGTAGCTCGGTCCACGGCATCCGGAAGCCAAACCGTACGCGTTGATGTAACGGTGAAAAATAGTGGCGAACGCGCCGGCAAGGAAGTTGTTCAACTGTACTTGAACGAACGGTTTGCGAGCGTGACGCCGCCGATGAAACGGCTCAAGCGATTCGCAAAAGTAATGCTGCAGCCGGGCGAGAGCCGAAAGGTTTCTTTCGAATTGACGCCCGACGACTTGTCCTTCATCGGGGCCGACAACAGGCGCGTCGTCGAGCCTGGCGTTTTCGACGTGAGAATCGGTGGACTCCAGCAAACATTCGAATGGAAGTGACAACAGGATTTCTCTTTGCTGGAAGGGCAGAAGCCCGCGCCCATATGAGCGCATAGACGGAAAAGCCTGCTGGATCTGACGCATCCAATTTTCATATTAAGACTCCATAGGTTTCGATAATTTATGTGGGCAGGCGTGAAGTGGTTCCGCAGTGGATGCCTAATTGTTTTCGATGCAGCGATTTGAGTTTTTGCACAGAAGGGAAGGAAGTGGCAGCCGCTTTGCGGCTATTCCTTCGTTCTGTGGTGGAGCGGGACGCCTGCTCTCGGAAGAGGGTGGGTAGCCCGCTCCAACCTACTGCCGGTTTGCCTTTGCGACTAGCGAAAGATAGCAGCGCAACGCCGCCTCTACAGGACTAACCCCTGCCTAATCCCTAATCCTTCTGAGAAAGCAGGGACGCCCGGACGGCTTGCAATTCCTTCTTCTTTTCTTCGTCAACGTCGGGGAAAGAAAGATCGAGCTCGTCCAGCGTTTCGATGATTGCCGAAGCGATGGCCAGGCGCGTAAACCACTTATTGTCCGCGGGGATAACGTACCAGGGCGCGTGCTTCGTTGCGGTGTGCTGAATCATCTCCTCATAAGCTTCCTGATAGTCCTTCCAGAAGGCGCGCTCCTGAACGTCGGCCATGGAAAACTTCCAGTTCTTTTTCGGATCTTCAAGGCGCTCGAGAAATCTCTTTTTCTGCTCCTCTTTTGAAACGTTCAGAAAGAATTTGCGGATTACGACGCCATTTCGTGTCAGGTAGCGTTCGAAGGCGTTGATATCTTCGTAGCGCTGGTCCCAAATGTGTTTGGTGATCAAATCGTTTGGGAGCTTCTGCGCCCTCAGGAACGGCGGATGCACGCGGACAACGAGAACTTCTTCGTAATAGGAGCGATTGAAAATACCGATTTTGCCGCGAGATGGAGTGCATTTGTGGGTGCGCCAGAGATAATCGTGATCCAGTTCCTCGCTGCTGGGCGACTTGAAAGAGAAGACATCGCAGCCCTGCGGATTCACGCCGGACATCACGTGCTTGATGGCGCCGTCTTTTCCGGCGGCATCCATCGCTTGAAAAATCAGCAGGAGCGCCCAACGATCTTGCGCGTAGAGCTTCTCCTGCATGTCGCTGAGCAAGCCCACACGTCTCTGCAGGATGCTTTCAGCGTGTTTTTTGCTCTTGACCCCATTCGTGTCGGCGGGGTCGTAGTCTTTCAGCCGGAATTTCTCGCCCTTTGTGACGCAGTACTCTTCTACGATCTGCTTTGCTTCCTTCACCTGTTTCCTATGTTTCACGGTTCCGGAAGTGTAGTACAGACGTGCCGCTCAGAACAGCGACCCGAGTCCCCATCCAAAGGCGGAGAAGCGGTTGTGCGCATGGAAGCTGGAAGTGCTGGAGAGTGGAATGACGCGATCCAATCGCAGAACGTTCACCGCATAATAAGCGCGAACGGGAACCTGGACGCCGGGCACGGTCCAGCGAAGCTCGATTCCAGTGGAACCGTGAAGCGCGCCATTTGTCGCGCCGAGCAACAGCGGCTTGGTGGGGCCCAGCCAGTTGGGGAGGAGCCAGCCGGAGCCGAAGTCACAGAAGCCGGCGGCTTCCGTCCCTCCGACAAGCGGGAAGCGATATTCGGCGCTAGATGTGGTGACAAGATTTGCGCCGGCAGGCGCCGCGGAATGAGTTAGCGCGTTGTTCGCGGGGGTCGTGACAGTTACCGCGTCAGGGCCGAGTTCGCCGGGACGAAGCCCGCGCACAAGTTCGTCACCTGAAAATAGTCGCGCATAAAATGGCATGTCGCCACGATAGCTGCCTGCACCGCTGAGCGTGGTTCGAAAGGCCCATGCACCATGCGGTGTGAAAATCGGGTCGCGGAAGATGCGGCCATATTCAGCGGACGAACGGACCATGTTTTCACTGCCGCCGAGCCATCCTCCGGAGGCGGAATTCGCAAATTGAACGCGCTCGTTCCCCGTTTCGCGGGTCCAGCCGACTCCGAGCGAGCGGCTCGAGACCTTTGATCGCACGTCACCGAGCGTCACACCAGGCACAGGCGTGACCGAGGCTGGCGGATATTCCGTGGTTGTGCTTGAGAGCGTGTAGTTGACGCCGAGCGAGTCGGTGGTGCTGACGGGGTAGGTCCAGGGAATACCGATCCCTTCGCTGTGCGCGGTGAAAAATGGCCCGTGCGCGCTGCTTGCGAACCGCGGGCGAATTACATTGTTAAAAACAGAGAATGCCAGGGAGGCGCGCGTACCGAAGACTCCTTCCTTGGCCACGCCAAGCATGACCTGAAGAGTCTCCGGGCCGCCATCGAGTTGCGCGGAAAGAAGCTCCTCGCGATTCAGCAAGTCGAAGACGGTGTAGACGACGCCCAGCGTGCTCCCGAATTGACCGGTGCCTCCTGCCAGCGAAGCGCGCTGCTGTCCAATTTCTTCGAGGCGGATCGAGACGTTGGCGGTGTGATTGGCTTCATCCAGCTGGACGCGAATGTCTTCTTTATGGATCGGCTTGAAATAGCCCGTCCTTG
Organism: Acidobacteriota bacterium; assembly: GCA_003225315.1. Classification (GTDB taxonomy): domain Bacteria; phylum Acidobacteriota; class Terriglobia; order Acidiferrales; family UBA7541; genus Acidiferrum. Next base: position 72,574 of record QHZD01000030.1, on the reverse strand, counting down.
CCAAGCGCAGGAGGCCGGCCTCGAGCGCGCGCTCATCGATTGGATGGCCTTCGCGCAAGGCAATTCTGCGACGTACGTAACGGTCGCTGAATTTGTGCAAGCCAAGAAATTCGATGCGCTGCACGCGATACGCCGGGGAGTTGCCAAGATCGAAAGTAACGTACGCGGTGTGATTCTCCGCGTCAAAGGCTCGCATCACGTCCACGGAGTGAGACGGATTGTAGTCTACTTCAGGGTTTCTCGATTGAATCCGCGCCGTCCACGACCTTCGCAATTTGTCTATCTCTTGCTCTGAATAGGGGCCTCCTTCGTCTGGTCCGGGAACAGTGACGAGCGCGCGGCCGCCGTTTTTCGCGGCTTGGCGCAGGGAGTCAGTGGCGGTGATCGATTCGAACCGATAATAGGGGCCCGCCTCGATCGGGATTGAAACGGAGAGCCCCGCTTGCGCTGACTCGTGGGGCCAGGGAAGCCAACGGCGTGATGGTTCGTTGGACCGAGCGACTATCGCGTTGCCGACTCGCGCTTCCGGAAAGCCGTGATTCTGGTAATAGGCGACGATTCGTCGACGATCTTCTTCAAATGCTTCGCTGGTATATGCATTTTTGCCGCGCCACGAGGCGAGCGGTTTCCAAGGGGTGATGTTCTTCATCTGACCGCGCACTAGTCTAATTGAGACTAGTGGATGGCCATCGAAATTGACCCGGCGCACACGCAGCAAGGGACCATCAGTAATCTCAAAGCGAACGGCGACAGTTGCATTGCTCGCTTCCTTGCGTGCGATTCGAACGCTTGCCTCCGGATGGCCGAGTTCGTTCAACGCACTGCGAATTGCAATAGCGATTCGTTGAAGCGCCGCGGGATCGGCTGGTTTTCCTAAGCCGGGCGCGAGCTTCTTGTCTTCCAGTAATTTGTCGATTTGTTTAGGCGAAAGGAGCCGCGAGCCGGAAAACTCCACCTTGGAAAGGTAAGGAAATTCGCAGACGTGAAAAATCAGAGCTACGCATTTGGAGTTTTCAGGCGATTGCTTCGCACATTCAGTGGAGGCCGTTGCTTCCACTCGAATCGATTCGAACCATCCCAACCGCGCGAGAGCGCGGACGTCTTTTTCAATGACCGGGGGGTCAATTCGATCGCCGCGATGCGCGGCAATTTGGGCGGCGACGGCTGCGGGCGCGATGCGGCGCAACCCCGTGAAGCAAATTTCTGCGAGGACAGGAGTTTCTGGCGCTTTCACTGGGTCAGCGAGTATTTGCTCCGGCGGGCCATGAACTTGCGCCAAGACGGGCGCCGCGGATACTAAAAGCACTCCAAAGCAAAACGCATTCGTAAGATTCGTGACCACCATCACTCCTTGCACCGAGGAGGACAAGTGAACGGATGACTGACGTGGCCGCGGGGTTGTCCGGTTCAAAGGTTCTAAGCGAAATAGTGGGAAAACGAAAGCCCCAGAAATAGCCCATTGTGCTGAAGGAACCGATATTGGGGTCCTTGCAGCTCAGCTTGGCGAAGCGATCCATCAAACCGCCGTCAAAGGCAAACTGCTCGTCCCCGTAGCTGTGATCTTCGTCGCATGTGTTGGCATTCTTGCGATCGATGCGGAACGGATTAGCAGCATTCGGGTTGTTTGTGAGCAGCCCCGCGCTTGCGAGGTTGTTCACGCGCGGCGTATCGTCTTTGGCGCCTCTGAAGTACTTCGAGCCGTCATTATTCTCCTTGGCGTGCGGATAAGTTCCAAAGTAATGATCAAACGAAACGTTTTCCTGGAAGATCACCACAACATGCTTGATGGGTGTCTTCGTGGAGGAACCGTCTTTGTCCTCTGCGGATGCCTGGTACATGGGAAAGAGCGTCAAGGCCGAAGCGGCCAAAATCGCCAGACCCTTAGTAAGACAGTGATGCATAGAAAATCTCTCCTTGGAATTCTCAGTCTTAAACCGCGAATTGAAATACCAAGGCCGGACGCGCTCGCGGGGAGGCGCGGACTCGAAGCTGTCACAGCCTGTTTTCCTGCGCATGCAGTTCTAAGCCGGATTTGTTAGCACTACGTTAACGCCGCATCAAAACTGATGGCGCAAAGGGAGAAGCTGTATAGAATCGGGGCGCGCTCCGGGAGCTATGACTACACTCGCCCGCCAACTCCGCATCACCGATTACTTTGCACTCGCATTTGGAACGATGATCGGCGCCGGATGGCTAGTACTAATGGACGACTGGCTCGGACGCAGCGGACCGCTCGGCGCAATTCTTGGTTTTGCGACTGGGGGCCTGCTGCTGCTGCCCGTTGGCTATGTCTACGGCCAATGGGTACAGCGCCTTCCGGACGCCGCCGGCGAAGCTGCCTACACCGCGCAGGTCTTTCCACCGATTGTGAGTTATTTCACTGGCTGGATGATGTTGTTGGCGTACTTCATCGTTTGCCCGTGGGAAGCGGTGGCGCTCGGAAAACTTGCAGCGTACATTTTTCCGTCGCTGAATTCGTACGAATTGTACCGAGTGGCGGGGGAACCCGTTTTTCTTCCGCGTTTGCTGCTGGGCGTGGGGCTTACGGTGTTTCTTGCAGTGCTGAACTACCGGGGAATCCGCTGGAGCGCCACTTTTCAGAATTGGACGACGGGGATCGTACTTCTTCTCTTCGTGATTCTCCTGGGCATTAGCGCCATTCGCGGCGCCCCCGTCAATTTTCATCCGGCATTTCGCGCCACTCCCTTCGTTTCGGTCCTGCTGACGCTTCAGATCGTGCCATATTTTATGACCGGATTCGAATCCGTCCCCAAAGTGGCGGAGGAAGCTCATCCGGGATTTCGTTCGGCGGCGTTTTTTCGCGCGATCATAATGACGCTTTTAGTGGGCGCTGGTTTTTACGTGCTTGCTGTGGCGGCAGTAGCTTACGTTGCGCCCTGGCAAAGTCTAGTGGGAAAACGATTCGCAACCGCGATTGCGTTCGAACAAGCCCTGGGAGCACAGTGGCCCGTGCGTTTGATTGTGATCATGGCTCTCTTCGGGCTGTTTCAATGTTTCAACGGCAATTTCGTTGCGTCCAGCCGCTTGCTTTTTGCGTTTGGCCGTCGCCGGACAATCCATGAGAGCTTTGGAACGATTCACCCGGTATTTCTGACGCCTTCTGTCGCGATACTGGGGATTACCGGGGGGACGCTGCTCGGACTCTTTCTCGGCGATGCGCTGCTTGTTCCTGTAACCGAAGTCGGTTCGATGGCCTCCGCCTTGGGATGGTTCGCCGCATGCCTCTCCTTCTTGTTCGTGGAGAAGCGGGCACTCATGCGCATCGTGACTGGGCTGGGGATTGCCGTCTCGTTGCTGCTCTTCCTGATGAAAGTTGTTCCTGCGTTCCCCGGGCACTTTTCTCAAGCCGAATGGATTGCGTTCAGCACCTGGGTCGGCCTCGGTTTCGTGTTGCGGGTCCGGAAGTAGAACGCAGATGATTCAGCCAGCGTCAGCAACGACAACGGTGAGATCGGCTTGCAAATGAGGGCGGCGTTCAAGCGATACCTAAGCGTTATGTATACTCACAAGGGAGTTTGACTCAATTCATCGATGATTCCTTTTCTTCACCTTGGTCCGCTCACAATTCCGACGTTTGGCTTAATGGTCGCCACCGGCCTGTTGGCCGCCGCGTGCCTCTTGCAAGCAGATTTCGACCGCCGCCGCGAGCAGTTTGTGAAGAGCGGCTATCTGAAGGATAGCGGCAAGCAGAACCATCACGACGAAGGGTTTCTCATCATCGGCATCGCCGGCCTCGCTGGCCTGGTAGGGGCGAAACTCTATCATGCCCTCCAAGACCCAGCCACGTGGAAGGCCGAGCTATTCAGTCGCTACGGATTCGCCTGGTTCGGCGGCTTTGTTGGCGGATTTGTGGCGCTACTGTTTCTGGCGCGACGTTTCGGGATTCCAACGCTGGAATTCATGGACCTTTGCTCCCCGGCCGCAGCAGTTGGTTACGCCATCGGGCGCATCGGCTGCCTGCTCTCCGGTGACGGCGATTACGGCGTACCGACGGCTCTGCCTTGGGGTATGAGCTTTCCCAACGGCGTTGTGCCTACGACGGAGCGTGTCCACCCGACGCCGCTCTATGAGTTTTTTATCTGGTTGGTTATTGCGGCGATCCTTTGGCAAATGGGGAAGAAAGCAACCATTGGAGCGCGGCCCAACGGAGAAATCTTCTGCGCCTACTTGATACTGACGGGAGTGGCCCGCTTCCTGATTGAATTTATCCGCATCAACCCGCGATCCTTTTTCGGCATGTCGAACGCGCAGACCGCAAGTCTTGTGTCGATGGTCGTGGGTTCTATCCTTCTCTGGCGAATCAAGAGCCGGCTCCCAGGCCGCAACGAAGGAGAACGTGCCACCGAACGTTCTGGTTAACTGGTGACATCCTCCGAAACTCCAGCCAGATGAGCACCAGCCGAGTCATCGAAACACTTCCTCGAAGTGTTTTAGCGGTTCCACCCACGAATCTATCTCATTTTTTCTAATTTTTTTCATTCTTCGAGCTTACGGTCCTTGACCGACAACCGTCTGTCCATGTAGAACCAGTATTAAGACAAATGCCGTGTTCAGGGACGCGGCGTTCATTCGCAGGCATGCCTTGTGCCTCAACGGGGGAAACGGGGGGATCTATGACATTTCTTCGAAGTGTCGTTCTTTTTCTATTTGCATTCTGCGCGCTAGGTATTGCGTCCGGCCAAACGCAGGAAGGCCGCATTCTGGGCACCGTGACGGACCAAAGTGGAGGCCTTGTCAAAGGCGCGCACTTGACCATCACCAACGTGGAAACGGGGGTCGCGCGAACGCTCGAGACCAACGAAGCGGGAGACTACGTCGCTCCCAGCTTGCCGCCGGGCCCTTACAAGTTGGTTGTTGAGGCGACAGGATTCAAGAAAGTCGAGCGCAGCAGCATCCGGCTGGAAGTGGCTAAAGATGTCCGCCTCGACATTACGATGCAGCCCGGCAGCGTATCGGAAACCGTAACGGTAACGGAGCAGCTCCCTCTGGTGGAGACTACCAATGACACGCTTGGCGGAACGTTCGCAAACAAATCCATAAACGATCTGCCTCTGAACGGCCGCGACTTTCAAAATCTCGTCGTGTTGCGGCCCGGAGTGCAGCGAACAACTGGCGGGGGCTTTCTTTCGATCAGCTCGAACGGGAACCGTCCTGAGGACAACAATTTCATCGTCGACGGCACGGATAACAACGATCCGTACTACGCCACGACGGTAATAAACGCGGAAGGCGTCCAGGGGACTCCGGGTAGTATCCTCCCCATTGACGCAATTCAGGAATTCAACGCGCAGGAAAACCCTCCTGCCGAATACGGATGGAAGCCGGGAGCGATCGTCAATCTGGGCATCAAATCTGGAACCAACGATGTGCACGGTACCGCTTACGATTTCGAACGCAATAATGCGTTCGACGCTCGGAACTTTTTCAATCCCACAACCGATCCGGTGACTGGTGCGCCCTCTCCTCAACGCGGTCTGCGCCTGCACCAGTTTGGCGGCAGCATTGGTGGACCGATCGTCAAGAACAAAACGTTCATCTTCGGGGCCTATGAAGCAATCCGGGCACAAGTCGGAAACTCATTTACAGCTACTAGCCCTACTACTGTTCCAAGCAGCTTCGCTGGAGGAGACCAAGTCAATAGCATCCCGGATGCTATTGCCAGTGTGACTGCGGCTTGCGCGACTGCTGGCCCCGGGACCTGCGGCGTGAACGCTCTAAGTGTCAAGCTCGCGCCGCTTTATCCAGCCAATCCGAACGCCAACACGGACGGCGTCGATAACGCCCAACTCAACATTGGATTGCCGAACAAAAACCGCAACGACAATTTCATTATCAAAGCTGACCATCACTTTAACGAGAGCAACAGCGTGACCGCGCGTTACTTTTTCGGCGACAGCTTGCAGACGGAACTCGACATCCCCGTTTTGCGCGAACAGTGGGAATCGCAATCTCGACTGAGGGCTCAGGTTTTCGGTTTCAATTACACCTGGGTGCCGAACGCCCGCTGGGTCAATGAGGCGCGGTTCGGTTTCAACCGGTTCTGGCAATCGATCCTTACGGCTGATCATGCTTCGAATCCGGCGACCGTTTATGGCATCAACACCGGGGTGACCAGCCCTTCGGACTTCGGTCTGCCTGAGATCGACATCGATGGCTTCAATCAATTGGGCGGCAATCATGGATGGCCGCTGCTTACCACGCCAAACCAGACTTTCCAGGGAGTGGACAATGTTTCCTACACACGAGGAAAGCATACTTTTCGCTTTGGCGGCGAGTACCGGCACGGGACCACCGACAATCAGCGGGACCGCTACGGAAAGGGCCGCATACGATTTGCAGGAGGCGAACTCTCAGCCAGGTGTAACTGCTTCCCAGTTGGTGTTTCCAGCACTCCGCTGCAGGATTTCATCGCAGGGTTGCCGCGCGGAGCGGAAACCGGTAAGACTGGTGGCCGAATTTTTGTGGGCGACTCGCATCGCGATGTCTCCATTCAAAGCTCTGGGGCTTTCTTGCAAGACGATTGGAGAGTGTCACCACGCCTGACTTTGAATGTGGGAGTGCGCTACGACCTAAATACTGTGATCAAGGAAAAGAACGGCCGCCTCGCCAATTTCGATCCCGCGACGGGCATTCACCAAGTAGGGCATGGCATTAGCGCGCCGTACAACGGCGACCACAATAACTTCGCGCCGCGATTCGGCATGTCGTGGGACCCCGGTGGCAAAGGAAAGACGGTGATCCGCGCAGGCGGCGGAATCATATACGAAATCCCGCACCTTTCGCTCTTCCTAGGTCAAAACGGCGTCAATAACGCCTCAACCGCAGGAATTAATGTCATCCCGACGGCCCCCTCTACGGGAATTCCCGGTGCAAACGGGAACATTGCGGCGTCCTCCGTTAACGTTCCGGGCGGCGGTGTAAACGGTTTGAATTGGTCCACGGCCGGACCAGTCTTCCGGACGTCCATCGATTGCACAGCGACGCCCTGTGACATCCTTGCCGTGTCGAAGAATTTGAGGACACCTTACGTCATCAACTGGAATTTGAATGTCCAGCGGGCGTTGACCAGCTCCACATCGCTGCAGGTGGGGTACGTTGGCGACCACGGGGTAAAACTCTATGGCGTCCGCGACATCAATCAAGTGGATCCCAATTCCGCAGCTGAGCTCGATCCAGCTTGTGGCCACTGTGAGCAAGCCGGCCGCCCGTTCAACAGTCCGTATCCCTATCTCGAATTCATCAATTTTCTGGATAATGGATATACGTCAAGCTACAACTCGTTGCAGGCCACACTGACCCAGCGGACTTGGAAGAGAATGAACTTCGTGCTGGGATACACCTTCGCCCACGCGATAGACGATGTATCGCTCAATCGCGGTCAGCAACCGCAAGACAGTACGCGGCTTGGGCTGGAACGATCCAACTCCGACAGCGATTTGCGGCACCGCCTGACACTGGCCCTCACGTACGAGCTGCCTTCGCGCTCGGGCTATGCCCATTTGCTGGAGGGCTGGCAACTCAATTCCATTGTCACGATTCAGGGCGGCCTGCCTTGGAATCTTGACGATGGGTTCATCAACGGAAGTGATTCGAGCCTAACCGGCGAATTCAGCGACCGGTGGAACATCGTGGGCAACCCCGGCAACATTAAGCCATCTCTGACGGGTGTGCCGTACTTTAACTTCTCTGACTATGACCCAGCTACGCGGGGAGTTGCTCCACAACCACAAAGCCCGCAGGTATGTATCGACCACGCCGACATCGCCCAACTGGCACCTAAGAGTACCGCCGTGCCCGGCGGTGTGGGTCTGGGATGCTATGTCGAGAACGGAACAATCCTGGTTCCGCCGAACGTCGGCACGTTCGGCAACATCAGCCGCAACCCATTCCGTGGGCCGCGTCTGGACAACTGGGATTTCTCAATCGTTAAAGACACCAAACTCAGCGAGCGCGTCAGTTTCCAATTGCGGGGAGAGTTCTTCAACGTCCTGAACCATCCTCACTTTGCTAATCCCAATACGCAGGGATTCGTCGACCCGTCCGATCCGTCCACGTTCGGCTTTATATTCAGCACGCCGGACGTAGCGGCAGCAAATCCGGTGATTGGGACAGGCGGTCCCCGGAATATCCAGATCGGATTGAAGTTCCGGTTCTAGCTGAAGGTTTGAATCCAGAAACAAGCACAGGCCGTATCGCAAGATATGGCCTGTGTTTTGCCCGCATTCTGGGGCGCGCAAATTGTCTGTTACGCCTCTCCCTTTCAGATAGTCCAACTCCCGCTTAAGGCTCCTGTTTGTAAATCTTTCCATCTTTCATTACAAACTTCACGTTTTCCAATAGCCGAATGTCTTCGAGCGGATTCCCCGAACCGCGACGATATCTGCGTACTTCCGAGCCTGGCCAGCGCGTTATACTCCGCAGCAGGATTTACTTCAATTTTGAGAGTACGGCTCGCTCGCACAAAAAAAGTCCCCGGACGGAGACTTCCAGGGGCTTTTGCGCCGGGAAATTGGCGGGGTACTACAGCATTTGCCGCAAAACGTATTGCAGAATGCCGCCGTGATGGTAGTAGGAAACTTCCTCCGGAGTGTCCACGCGCGCAATCACCGAGAAGGTTTTTGCGCGACCTTCTCCCGATTTAGCATGCACGGTGATCTGTTTCTTCGGCCCGAGTGACGCGACTCCTTCGATCTCGAAAATTTCGTGACCCATCAGGCCGAGCGATTCGCGGTTTTCTCCGGCCTTGAATTCCAGCGGAAGCACGCCCATGCCGACCAGGTTGCTGCGGTGAATGCGTTCGTAGCTTTCCGCAACAACTGCACGCACGCCAAGCAGTCGCGTGCCCTTTGCGGCCCAATCGCGCGAGGAACCCGAACCGTACTCTTTTCCGGCAATGACCACCAGCGGCACGCCCGCCTCGCGATATTTCACCGCGGCGTCGTAGATGTACATCTTCTCGCCGTCAGGAAGGAAGAGCGTCCAACCGCCTTCCGTGCCCGGTGCAAGCTGGTTGCGCAGACGAATGTTCGCAAACGTGCCGCGCATCATAACCTCGTGATTTCCGCGGCGCGCCCCGTAGGAATTGAATTCATGCGGCTTCACGCCGTTGGCGATCAGGTATTTTCCCGCGGGCGAATCCACCGGAATCGATCCGGCCGGCGAAATGTGATCGGTAGTGACGCTGTCGCCAAGAATCGCCAGCACTTTGGCGCCATGAATGTCGGCTAGCGCCGGCGGCGTCTTCGGCATGTTCTCGAAATAAGGCGGCATCTTGATGTAAGTGGATTTCGGGTCCCACTTATAGATGTCGCCTTTTGGAATGGGCATGGACTTCCAGTGCGCGTCGCCTTCGAACACTTCGCTGTACTGCTTGCTATATTGCGATGAAGAAACCGCTGAGCGAACCGTTGATTCGATTTCTTGCGGAGTCGGCCAAATGTCCTTTAGATAGACCGGCTTGCCCGCCGAATCGTTTCCGAGCGATTCGGTCGTGAGGTCCATATCCATGCGGCCCGCAAGCGCATAGGCAACGACCAGCGGCGGCGACGCCAGATAATTCGCGCGAACCAGCGGATGAATGCGGCCCTCAAAATTGCGATTGCCGCTCAGTACCGCGACGGCGATCAGATTGTTATCCTTGATGGCAGACCCGATGGCTTCCGGCAGCGGGCCGCTGTTGCCGATGCAGGTTGTACAGCCGTAGCCCACCAAGTGAAAATTCAATTTCTCAAGGTAAGGTGTCAGCCCAGCAGCTTGTAGGTAATCGGTGACAACTTTCGATCCTGGCGCCAGGCTGGTCTTAACCCACGGTTTGACGTGCAACCCGCGCTCGACTGCCTTCTTCGCCAGCAGCCCCGCGCCCAGCATGAGCGAAGGGTTTGAAGTGTTGGTGCAGCTGGTGATAGCGGCAATAACCACTGCCCCGCTTGAAAGGTCAAACGAGTCGCCGTTGTTTCGAACGGCTACGTGCTTCGCTGACGTTCCTTCCACGACTTTGGTGAAAGAAGACTTTGCCTGACGCAGCGCGACGCGATCCTGCGGACGCTTGGGGCCGGCGACCGTCGGCTCAACCGCTCCCAAATCCAATTCCAGCGTGTCGTTAAAGAGCGGCGAGGGCGTCTGATCCGTCCGGAAAAGCATCTGCTCCTTGCAGTAGGCTTCGACAAGCGCGATCTGTTCAGCGGAGCGCGAAGTAAATTGCAGATACGCCAAAGTCTCCGCGTCAACGGGGAAGAAGCCCATGGTTGCGCCGTACTCCGGGGCCATGTTGGCAATCGTGGCGCGGTCGGGGACGCTCAGCGTGGATAAGCCTGATCCATAGAACTCCACAAATTTCCCGACTACACCTTTTTTCCGCAACATTTCCGTGACGGTCAGAACAAGATCGGTGGCGGTTGCGCCTTCGCTCAATCGCCCGTGCAGCCGGAAACCGATCACTTCCGGAATGAGCATCGAAGAGGGCTGGCCCAGCATGGCCGCCTCTGCTTCGATTCCGCCGACGCCCCAGCCAAATACGCCCAAGGCATTGACCATGGTGGTGTGCGAATCCGTGCCCACCACTGAATCGGGATAAGCCTCAAACCGGTTGCCGTAGGGCATCGCGCAGACAACTCGCGCGAGATATTCCAGATTTACCTGGTGGCAGATTCCGGTGTCCGGCGGAACGACCTTGAAATTTTGAAACGCTGTCTGTCCCCAGCGCAGGAAGGCGTAGCGCTCCACGTTGCGCTGAAACTCAAGTTCCGCGTTCAAGCCGAACGCATTCACGTTGCCAAAATTATCCACCTGCACGGAATGATCAATGACCAGCTCAGCGGGGAACAGCGGGTTGATTCGCTTCGGACTGCCCCCCATGCGTTGTACCGCTTCGCGCATCGTGGCGAGATCGACGATCGCGGGCACCCCCGTAAAATCCTGCAACAGGACGCGCGCGGGCATAAAAGCAATCTCTTTTTCCGGAGCCCCGGGTCGCCAGCCCGCCAGCGCCCGAATGTCCTCGGCATGGACAAACCGGCCATCCTCGCAGCGAACCAGATTCTCCAGAAGTATGCGCAGTGAAAAAGGAAGTTTCGCCAGGTCGGCGACGCCCTGCTTTTCAAGAAACTCGAGGCGGTGAATATCGAAGGTCTGGGCGCCCACGTTCAGTTTGTCGCGAGTGCGGAAAGAATTGCCCGCGTTGATGGCCATCCTGACAGTCCTTTCGCCATGGTGCGTAGCCCTCTATCATAGCCGAAATTGAATCCTCGCGCCGCGCGGCTATACTGGTAGGAGCGTGAACGTCGTTCTCATTTCGACCTACGAGTTGGGTAGGCAGCCCTTCGGCCTGGCGTCGCCCGCGGTGTGGCTGCGCAAACGCGGCCACCGCGTTACAGTGCTCGACCTTGCCCGGCAGTCCCTGAATGAGACTTCGATTACCGATGCCGAGCTCGTCGCCATCTATTTGCCCATGCACACCGCAACGCGGCTGGCGGCGCAGCTCATTCCCCGGCTTCGTAAACTGAATCCTGGCGCGCACCTCTGTTGTTACGGTCTGTACGCCCCCATGAATGTCGAGTATCTTCGCGCGCTTGGCGTCTCCACGATTCTTGGCGGCGAATTCGAAGAAGGGCTTGTGCAACTGGCGGAACAGTTAGCCACGGATGGAACGGCAATCGCGCAGTCCCCGGAGTCCATGATTTCGTTGGCGCGGCTGCAGTTCGAGGTTCCCGATCGATCCGGGATGCCCGCGATGGAAAAGTATGCGCATCTTATCGTTCCCGGGGATGGTTTTCGGATCGTTGGCTCCACGGAGGCGAGCCGCGGCTGCAAGCATCTTTGCCGCCATTGCCCCATCGTGCCCGTTTACAAGGGAGTCTTTCGAATTGTCAGCCGCGACGTGGTGCTAGAAGACATTCGGCGCCAGGTGGCCGCTGGCGCGCAGCACATTACCTTCGGTGATCCCGATTTCTTTAATGGCATTCGTCACGCGATGGAACTCGTCGAGGCGTTTCATCGCGAATTTCCCTCGGTGACGTACGACGTGACCATCAAGATCGAGCACTTGCTCAAATACAAGGACCACTTGCCCACTCTTCGCGATACCGGCTGCCTCTTTGTGATCAGCGCGGTCGAATCTGTGGACGATGCGGTCTTGGGTTTTCTAGACAAGGGACACACGCGCGAAGATTTTCTGCAGGTCATAAAAACGTTCCGTGAACTTGGCATGACTCTCCATCCGACATTCGTTCCGTTCACTCCTTGGACGACGCTGGATAGCTACTCAGATTTGCTGCGAGTGATCGCTGAACAGGGCGTGATCGAGAACGTTGCGCCCATTCAGCTTGGTATTCGTTTGCTCATCCCGGAAGGCTCGCGGATGTTGGAATTGGATGATGTGCGCCTCCTGATCGGGCCGTTCGACCCGCAGTCATTGGCGTACCCTTGGAAAAATGCTGACCCGCGCCTCGACGCTCTCAGCGAAACCGTTCAGGAAATTGCCGCCGCAGGCGAGCGCCAAAAAGAGTCGCGGCCGCCCACATTCGAACGCATCTGGAATGCTGCTCACGCCGCAGCCGGATTGCCCGCTCCGAAGATCAGCTTGCCAGAGCGCTCCCAGGTTGGCGTCCCGTTCCTCAGTGAACCTTGGTATTGCTGCGCCGAGCCAACTCGCGACCAGTTGGTTTCCATCGGTGCGCCGAAGCCGCTCGCGAAAAATGCTGTCGCAAGCGCCGACGGCTTTGTTTGATCCGGCGCAGAAACGCACCCAGCATGACAATTCCACTCAAGCGATTGCTGCTCTTTACAGCGAAACTCGGCTACCAAACGCGCAGTTTTGAAGACGCCGCGCATAAGCTCGGCGTTCAGCTAGTTTACGTCACCGATCGATGCCACCAGCTCGAAGATCCCTGGGGCGATCAAGCCATCCCCGTGCATTTCGAATCGCCCGAAGCAGCTGCTTACACAGTTATGGAGGCGTTTCGCGCCCAGGACGTCGCCGGGATTCTCGCTCTCGGTGACCGGCCTGCTGCCGCTGCTGCCTATGCCGCGCGCGGCCTCGGAGTTCGTTACAACCATCCCGCAGCAGTGGAAGCCTGCCGCAGCAAGCTGCGCATGAAAGAAGTTTTTCGCGACGCCGGCCTGCACGTGCCGTGGTTTCGAAACCTTCCCATCGATCCAACGCCAGAGCCAGTTTTGCTCGGTATCTCCTATCCCTGCGTGCTGAAACCACTCTCGCTTTCAGCGAGCCAAGGCGTTGTGCGCCCAAACAATCGCGAGGAGTTTCTCGCCGCTGCGGCGCGCGTCCGGCGGTTGCTCAAGTCTCCTGAGATTCTCGCCACTCGCGAGCCGAATCTCGATCAAATGCTCGTGGAAGGCTACATTCCGGGCAAAGAAGTTGCTGTCGAGGGACTCCTTACCGACGGTGTTCTGCGTGTGCTGGCGATCTTCGACAAGCCCGACCCGCTCGAAGGCCCTTACTTCGAGGAAACGATTTACGTCACTCCGGCACGCTTTCCAGAGTCGGTGCAGCACGCCATCGAAAAGTGTGCCAGGGACTCCGTCCGGGCGCTGGGTCTGTCGCACGGTCCAGTCCACGCTGAGTTTCGCATCAACGACGAAGGTGTCTGGCCCCTGGAAGTTGCGCCCCGCCCAATTGGCGGGCTCTGCGCGCGCTCCCTCCGATTTTCATTCGAAGGTGAAAGTGAGCCCATCGGCCTCGAAGAGCTGCTACTGCGTCACGCCCTGGAACTCCCCGGCCGGAATTTTCCGCGCGAACAAATTGCCTCCGGCGTCATGATGATTCCCGTTCCCAAGAGCGGAATTCTGGAGGCTGTCTCTGGAGAAGATGTCGCGCGTTCGATTCCAGGGATCACCGAACTGACGATCACCGCGCGCTTGCACGATGCCATCGCCGCCTGGCCGGAGGGTTCAAGCTATCTTGGATTTCTTTTTGCGAGGGGCGACACGCCAGAAAAAGTCGAGCAATCTCTCCGCGAAGCCCATGAAAAATTATCGTTTACAATTACGCCGCGCCTGCCCGTCGAGCATCCGGCGCCGCGCCGCGTGACGAGCCAAGGGAACTAACCTTTTGCCTTTGGCGCAACGTATCCCTCGGGCAATTTCGCGCCTTCGCCGAAGAAAAACTGTTCCATCTGCTCTTCCATGATTTTCTGAGAGTTAGGATCAAGTGGGTTCAGCCGGTACTCGTTCATGACCATCTTGGAATGTTCCAGCCAGAGCTTCCAGGCGTCTTTCGAAACGCTCTCGTATACGCGCTTTCCAAGCTCTCCGCGCCACGGAATGCGATCCAGCCCCGGCAATTCTTTGCCGAATTTCACGCACTTCACCATGCGCGTGCCGGGTTTCACCGGTTCGCTGGCTGCCGGTGTTGGGCCGCAAGACTCATCCGCCATGTTCTTCTCCTCACGCGCGACATTCCTACTCACCTTACTGCAAACCCGCCGAAATTCCTAGTTTCGTGCCCGCTATGATTTCGATTCCCTCGGTCGCTGGCGAGTCCCCTCAAAATAGTGCATCATTTCCCGTTCTCCTTCATCGAACAGTAGGGCCGCAACAAAGCAATAGATCGGGGGAGCTGCGCTTGGCTGAGATCACCACTCTTTTTTGGGACATTGGCGGCGTCATTCTGACGAACGGCTGGGACCGCAGCTCACGAAAAGAAGCCGCCGCAGCATTCCACCTCGATTGGGAAGAATTTCAGGACCGCCACGATCTTTCTTTTCCAGCCTTCGACTCCGGCCAAATCACCTTGAACGAATATCTCGACCGCACCTTGTTCTACCGGTCGCGCAGTTTCACCCGCGAGGAGTTCGTCGCGTTCATGTTCGCGCAGTCCAAGGAGTATCCGGAAACGCGCGCCATTCTCGACAAAGTCTCGCGCTCTGGAAATTATTTCGTCGGCGCCATAAACAACGAGCCGTTCGAACTCAACGAGTACCGCATTGAAGCCTTCGATCTTCGACGCAATTTCCTTGTTTTTTTCAGCTCTTGTTACGTTCGCTCCCGTAAGCCTGAGGAAACCATCTATCGCATTGCCCTGGAAGTGACGCAGCGCCCTGCCGAAAAATGTCTTTTCATCGATGACCGGCCGCTCAACCTGGAAAGCCCGCGCCGCCTCGGGATGAACACCATTCAGCATCAAAACGCAGACCAATTGCGTTCGGAGCTTGGAAAATTTGGGGTTGAGGTATAGTTTTGAGCGCTGCATCAATTACCTGAACAGCGCGCAACTTGCGGAGGGCGTGACGATGGCTGGCGATTCAGGTCGTTCCGGTTCAGTTTATGGCAGCGTCGCCGAGCCTTGCACCGTGGTTCTCTTCGGCGCTTCGGGAGACCTCGCCAAGCGCAAAGTCATTCCCGCCATGTACGACCTCGCGATTCACAATGGCCTGGGGCCACGCTACGCCATCGTCGGTTTTGCCCGTACGCCCATGGCCGAAGACGTTTTCCGCGCCACGCTTGGTGAAGCGGCCAAGAGCATCTCCGAAGTCGGCCCCATCGATCCGAAACAGTGGGACGCTTTCGCTGCAAATCTTTATTACTCCCCGGGCGACTATGGCAATCCTGAAGCTTACGCCCAACTTGCCAAGCGCCTCGCGGAATTGGAGTCCGCAAAAAACATTGGCGGCAACCGCCTCTTTTACCTTTCCACGCCGCCGGAAGTTTATCCGGACATCGTCGAGCAGCTTGGCCGCGCCGGACTCTCACAACCTCCCTCGCCGAAATCCTGGGCGCGCATCATCATTGAGAAGCCCTTTGGCCGCGATCTCGCGTCAGCCAAAGCCTTGAATCATATCGTCCTCAATGTTTTCGACGAGAAGCAGGTCTACCGCATCGATCACTACCTCGGTAAGGACACCGTTCAGAACCTTCTCGTTCTGCGCTTCGGCAACGGGATTTTCGAGCCGCTTTGGAACCGCAATTACGTCGATCACGTGCAAATCACTGCGGCGGAAACGCTCGGTGTCGAGCGTCGCGGCGGTTTTTATGAAACGGCGGGCGCTCTCCGCGACATGATTCAGAGCCACGTTCTTCAACTGACCTCGCTGGTAGCCGTTGAGCCTCCGGCTTCGTTTGATGCCACCGCCGTGCGCAACGAAAAACTGAAAGTGCTCCAGTCCATCCGCCCGTTCGATTTGGGGATGGTCGCTCAGGAGGTCGTTCGCGGGCAATATTCTCCTGGAAAGCTCGACGGTAAGCTCGTGCCCGGCTACCGCGAAGAGCTCAACGTGAATCCGTCTTCCAAGACCGAAACTTTCGTTGCCGCCAAACTGTTGATCGACAACTGGCGCTGGGCTGGCGTTCCGTTCTATCTTCGCACCGGCAAGCGCCTCGCCACACGCAGCACGGAGATCATGATCCAGTTCCGCAGCGCCCCGCACATCGTCTTCCGCGAAAAAGAGGTTGAACCCAACCGCCTCATCTTGAACATTCAGCCCGACGAAGGCATTTCCGTTTCCTTTGGTGCCAAGCGCCCAGGGACGGAGATGAGCATCGGCAATGTCACCATGAATTTCTGCTATCGCGAAAGTTTTGGGGATGTCTCTCGCAGCGCCTACGCCACCCTCTTGAACGACTGTGTTCGCGGCGATGCCACGCTTTTCGATCGCGGCGACAGTGTGGAAGCCGCCTGGTCGTTGGTCGATCCGATTCTGGACGTCTGGAGCGCGACCAGGACCGCCAACGTGCCACAATATCCATCCGGAAGCTGGGGACCAAGAGAATCCGATCTTCTACTCGAACGCGACGGCAGACATTGGTATAACCCGTAATTTCAGCACCTGACGTAAACTAAAGTTAGCAGCCGGTAGGGGGAACTGGTGATCCTTGCAGGGGACGTTGGCGGGACGAAGTGTAATCTGGCGCTCTTTTCCGAAAAAGGCGGCACACTCACGCCCGTCTTCAAGCAGCGCTTCGCGAGCAAGGAATTTGCGCAATTCGAGCGCATCGTCAAGGAATTTTCCCGCCAGGCCGCCGACCACCTCGGCAAAGAGAGTATCGTTGCCGCGGGCTTCGGCATCGCCGGGCCGGTGATCAATGGCACCGTGAGGGCCACGAATCTTCCCTGGATTGTAGACACCAAAGCTCTCGTTAAGGAGCTGAGCGTCCCGCACGTTGTCCTCTTGAATGACCTCGGCGCCACCGGCCACAGTATCGAGCATCTTCCGCCACAGGATTTCTGCGTTTTGAATCCGGGCAATCCAGAGCCGGGCGGGACGCGCGCTTTAATCGCTGCGGGTACTGGCCTTGGCCAGTCGTTTCTTGTGTGGGATGGCGGACGCTACCGCGTTGTGCCTTCCGAAGGCGGCCATTCCGATTTCGCGCCTCACACCGAGCAGCAGATCGAACTCCTGCGCTTCATGCGCCGCCGCTATCCTCAAGTCAGTTGGGAACTGATTCTCTCCGGACGCGGCTTTCGTACTATCCACGAATTCCTTGCGCCAAAAGTGACGCATGCTACCTTCGAAGATCCCGACGCCGATCCTGCTCCGGAGATCACTCGCCGCGGCTTGGACAAATCCTGCCGTGTCTGCTCGGACACATTGGATCTCTGGACGGCAATTTACGGCGCCGAGGCAGGGAATCTCGCGCTGAAAGTTCTGGCGCTGGGTGGTGTTTATGTTGCCGGCGGCATCGCCGTCAAAATCCTCGAAAAAATGAAGGATGGCACCTTCTTCCACGCCTTCAAGGACAAGTGGAAATTCGAGGGCCTCCTCAGCAATATTCCCGTCTCCATCGTCCTCAACGAATCCGCCCCGCTCCTCGGCGCCGCCTACGAAGCCCTCGCCGCCAGCGACAAGTAGCGCCTTCTCCTTTGCTGATGTAAGGGCGCAGCATGCTCCTTTTCTTGGTAGACTACATTGATCTGATTCCTCATAAGGTTGGCCCCGTGGAACGATTCCCGAACATCACACCGAGGCCAAGGAGTTGAGTATGAGCAGTGCCGTAACCACCCAGGTAACCGACCTTCAAAACTATGTGAACGGCGCCTGGTGCCGGTCCACCGCGACCGAGTATTTTGACGTAACCAATCCTGCTACTGCCGAACTTCTGGCGCGCACGCCCCTCTCGAGTTCCGCTGACGTTGACGCCGCCGTTCAAGCCGCCGCCGATGCTTTCCCGGCTTGGCGCCGCACGCCTCCCGGCGAACGCGTCCAATACCTCTTCAAGCTGAAAAACCTCCTCGAAGAAAATCTCGACGACCTCGCCCGCGTCATCACGCTCGAAAACGGTAAGACTTTCTCCGAAGCCCGAGCCGAACTTCGCCGCGCCATCGAAAACGTCGAAGTGGCCTGCGGCATCCCCATGATGATGCAAGGCTTTAACCTCGAGGACGTAACTCTTGGCGTGGATGAAATGCAAATCCGCCAACCGCTTGGAGTGGTCGCCGCCATCGTGCCTTTCAATTTTCCTGCAATGGTTTCGTACTGGTTCCTTCCGTATGCCATCGCGTGCGGAAATACTTTCATTCTGAAACCGTCCGAGCGCGTTCCCCTCTCCATGCATCGCGCCTTCGAGCTTTTGGAGAAGACAGGCCTGCCCAAGGGTGTCGTGAATCTCGTCAACGGCGGGAAAGAAGTGGTCAACGCCCTCTGCGATCATCCGCAAGTGCGCGCCATCAGTTTTGTTGGTTCTACTCCTGTCGCCAGGCATGTTTACACGCGCTCTGCGGCTAGCGGCAAGCGCATGCAATGCCAGGGCGGGGCGAAGAATCACGTCATCATTTTGCCCGATGCGGACATGGATCTCGCCACGCAGATCATAAGTGACAGCGCGTTTGGCTGCGCCGGTCAGCGTTGCCTCGCGGTTTCCGTCGCCGTCACCATCGGCGAAGCGCAAAAAACCTTTCGCAATTCCATCGCGCACGCCGCTTCTTCGATTCGCACCGGCAATGGCCTCGACGCTGGCATTCAGATGGGCCCGGTCATCACCAGGGAAAGCAAGCAGCGCATCGAATCGTTAATCTCCGCGGGCGTCGGCGAAGGCGCGAAGCCCATTCTCGACGGGCGCAACACCAAAATCCCGAAATACGAATCAGGAAATTTCCTCACGCCCACGGTTCTCGATGGCTTGCCCTCGAATAGTCAGCTCGCCAATACGGAAATCTTCGGTCCCGTGCTCAGCTTGATTCACGCCAATTCCATCGACGAAGCCATGGAATTCCTCCGCTGCAGTCCTTATGGCAATCAGGCTTCGCTATTCACTACCAGCGGTTCCGCCGCGCGCAAATTCCGCTACGAAGCCCCGGCCGGAAATATCGGCATCAATATCGGCGTCGCAGCTCCCATGGCCTATTTTCCCTTTAGCGGTTGGAAGGAAAGTTTCTTCGGCATCCTTCACGGCCAGGGACGCGACGCCGTCGAATTCTTCACCGAATCCAAAATCGTCGTCGAGCGCTGGTCGCGCCAGGAAACCCGCAAATTCTAATCATGTTGACGAAACCTCTCCATCTCGATGTTCACGAACAGATCGAGTGTGCGCAAACGCTCGCCTCCCGCTTTTACACCGATCCCGCGATTCTTGAAATCGAGAAAACTCGCGTCTTCCAGCGCACTTGGCAACTCGTCGGAACTCTCAGCCAATCCTGCGGAGAAGTTAACGGCATAAAACGCACCATCGCCGACTCCGAAAGTTATTTCACCGCCGATGTCGCAGGTGAACCCATCATCGTCGTTCGCGACAAGCAAGGGGAATTGCGTGCTTTCAGCAACGTTTGCCGCCATCGCGCCGGTCCGATCGCGCTTGGCAGCGGCTGCAAGAACGTTTTGCGTTGCCAGTATCACGGCTGGACTTACACTCTCGATGGCCGCCTGATTGGTACGCCCGACGTTGACGGTGTTGAATTTTTCGACCGCCGCACCATGGGCATGGTGCCGCTTCGCTGCGAAACCTGGGAACGGTTCATCTTTGTGAATTTCGATTTGAAGGCCGAGCCCCTGTCCTCTTATCTCGGTCAGATTCCTCAGCAGGCGCGTGGTTTTCAATTTGAAGGCCTGCAATTTGCCGAGCGCCGCGACTACGTCATCGATTGCAATTGGAAGGTTTACGTTGACAACTATCTCGAGGGCTACCACATTCCCATCGCGCATCCCGGCCTGATGAAGGAAATCGACTACGCGCAATATCGCACCGATACTTTCCGGTATAATTCGCAACAATTCGCCCCGATTCGCGCCATGAAAGAGGGAGATGCGGGCGAGCGCATGTACGCGCCCGGTGCCGGCCTGCAAGACGCACTGTATTTTTGGATTTTTCCAAACTTGATGCTCAACATTTATCCCGACAACATTTCAACCAACGTCATCGTTCCTCTGTCCCACGAAAAGACCCTCACCATCTTCGAGTGGTTTTTCCACGATGTGGCTTCTCAGAATAATCAGGAACGCATCAAACGCGCCGTAGCCTTCAGCGATGAAGTTCAGCAGGAAGACATCGGCCTCTGCGAGAATGTTCAGCGCGGTTTGCGCTCATCGACGTACGACCGCGGCCGTTACTCCGTGAAGCGCGAAAACGGCGTTCACCATTTCCATATGCTGCTAGGCGAATTTCTCGGCCAGGTCTGACGGCAAGCTCCGCGAAAGGGAATTGTGGTCGTCATCATCATGGGCACAACCGGTGCCGGCAAGACCACTGTGGGCACCATGCTCGCCGCGCAACTCAACTGGCAATTCGCCGACGCCGACGGCTTCCATCCGCCCGCCAACATCGAAAAAATGTCCCACGGAATCCCACTTAATGACGCCGATCGCGCTCCTTGGCTCGCAGCCATGCGCAAAGCCATCCTCGAATGGATCGCTGTTGGCAAAAACGTCATGCTTGCGTGCTCCGCCCTCAAGCGCGCCTATCGCGATGAGCTTCGTCCCAGCCCCGAAATTAAAATTGTTTATCTGAAAGGGAGTTACGCACTCTTCGCCGAAAGAATTCGCCAGCGCCACGGCCATTTTGCTGGCGAAGGCATCCTGGCCGGCCAATTCGCCGATCTTGAGGAACCTGTCGATGCCATCATGGTCGACGCCGCGAAATCCCCGGAGGAAATCGTCGCGGAAATCCGCAAGCAGCTCGGGCTATCTTGAAATGCGCGCTTTGCCGAAACAAAAACCTCACGGCTTTGCAGGCGCTTGCTTCGGTGTCGTAGCCGGCGTCGCTGGCGCGTTGGGAGTTCCGAAACTGACTTTGGGAACCTGCCGCGCGCCTTCTTCCGTTTTGAAGTAAGCATCGTTGCGCGTGAACCCGCTCATGCTCGCCACCAAGCTGTTCGGAAAGAGCGCAATGAAGGTATTGTAATCCTGGACGGCTTCGTTGTAGCGGCGGCGCTCCACGGCGATGCGATTTTCCGTGCCTGCCAGCTCGTCTTGCAGTCGCAAAAAATTCTCGTTAGATTTTAGCTGCGGATAGTTTTCAACCACCACCAGCAACCGCCCCAACGCCGAATCCAATTGTCCATTCGCCGCTATTTTCTCGGCCGGAGAATGCGCGCCGAGCAAGGCGGAGCGCGCCTTGGCGATGTCGCCGAAAACGGTTTGTTCCTGCGCCGCGAAGCCTTTTACGGTTTCCACCAGGTTCGGGATCAAGTCGGCTCGCCGTTGCAGGACGACATCCACCTGCGCCCAAGCTGCGTTCACCGACTCGCGCTTCACGACCATCTGATTTCTGCGGCTGACGAAGGAACTGCCCAGCAGCAGCGCGATGATCACCAAAACAACCAGAACGATCAGAGCATTCTTCATGTCCGCCTCGAATCAATTGAGTTTACGAATCTGCGTTCTTCACGCGCCGCCATTCCCGCTTGGGAAAATGATGGTCCAGCGCATCCAAGACTTTTTCCAATCCCTTTAAATACGCGCCGTATACCGGAATAATTTCGCCGTGCAACTCGCCCGTTTCGCGCAGCTTCAGCATGGCGTCAAACGCCTGCGCACTCGAGCCCGTCAGCTCAGCCGCCCGAGCAACAATATCATGAGCGCTGACCGGCGGCTCTTCTCCAAATGCGATCACCACGTGGCGCAACAGCGTCAGGACTCCCGAAAACGATTTTCTCAGGATGGGCGCCAATTCCTTTGAATTGCCCGGCGCGCGCAAATAGTGCTGCCGCAACTTCAGCAGGATCGTGCGCAAATCATGCTCGATCTGCACGCGATGCAAATTCATCGGCACTTCAATGTCCGCCACAACGTCCGCTCCAAAGAGCACTCGCCGCCCGTGCTTCATGTCCAGAATCTCGATGGCAAAAACATCCGCGGCATTCTTTAGCTCATCCCTCGTGAAAAAAAGCGGCGCAGGCTCTTTCTGATCGACGCACCACCATTTCACCACGTACGCGAGCCGCCCCAACTCCGCGACACTCAGCGAATGCAGGATGCAGACGACGTTGAGATCCGAGTGTGCTTCGCGAAAATCCCCGCGCGCGGCTGAGCCAAATAAAATCACACATTCCAAATTTGCCGCCGCGAATTCCTTCAGCCTTCGAACTAATTCTGCAAGTTTTGTGTCCGTGGATTGCATTTCGAATCCATTCCTTTCAAACGGAGCTACCAGCTTCCCGAAGCTCCTCCGCCTCCGCTGCTGCCGCCGCCAAATCCCCCAAACCCGCCGCCTCCTCCGCCACCGCCGAAGCCGCCTCCGCCCCAGGCTCCCCCACCCGAGCCCCGGCCGCTATTGCTTGCCAGCATTCCCAGGAGAAACCAGAGACAGCCACTGCCGCTCGCTCCGCGCCCGCCTCGGCCTGACAGACTTCCAATCACGCGAAAGAAAATAATCAGACCAAGAATGACCCAGAATACAGGGATTCCCGGATTCCCTCCGCGATTCTGATTTCGCGGGGCGGGCGGCAGGCCGCTCAACGTAACACCAGCATCATCTGCAATGTACTTAGCTAGTTGCCACGCGGCGACTTCCGCCGCCTTGCCATAATCGTTCTGCCGCAAGTAGGGCACCATGGCGCGCCCGGCATCTCCCGCCCGCGCATCATTGATCACCGGTTCGAGCCCGTAGCCCACTTCGATGCGGTATTTGCGCTCGTTGGGAGCGACGAGCAGCAGCACGCCGCGATTGTCTTTTTTACCTCCGACTCCAAGCTGCTTGAACAGATCCACCGCGTAGTTCTCGACACTCTCGCCTTCGAGCGATTGGACGGTGACAATCGCCAACTGCGCGCCGGTCTTCTGCTCCACCTCCGAGCATAGCGCTTCGAGCCGCGTCCTGGCCTCCGGGGCGATAGCGCCGGCCAGATCGCTGACGTATCCTGCGGGATGAATCTTCTTGATGTCTTCCGCCGCGCAGAGGCTTGCGCTGAACAAGAGCAGGCAGGGAAGCAGTGCGGTTCGAATGAGGTGGATTTTTCGCATGCAGTGTTCGGAGGCGGTCGTCAAATGACTATAGGGCCAGCCTCGGCCCACTGTAAAGCGTCATCGGCTGGTCCCAAGTGTTGATAGCCTGCTTTGGCGACGAAAAAACAGTGACACCGTCACAGGAACGCAGATGGCAAAGAGCAGTGAACAAGACGTTCATGCTTTGGGGCTGTCTATCGGAATCGCCATACCGTTGATATGCCCTGACCGCTCGTCTGCGAGCCACAGGACCAGATCAGCTACATCGGCCGGCTGAACCCATTTCGAAAAATCAGCGCCCGGCATGGATTTGCGGTTCGCCGGCGTGTCCATCGTTCCGGGCAAAACCACGTTTGCAGTCATTCCGCTGTCCTTGTTTTCGAGCGCCACGGTTCGCACGAGAGTCGTCAGCGCGGATTTGAACGTCACGTACGCGCCAAGTCTCGCGTGTGGCTCGACGGCAGCCAGGCTCCCGATCGCGATGGCGCGGCCTTTCCCCGATTTCCGGAGATGCGGTATCGCGGCGCGCAAAACATAAAGCGCCGAAGTCAAATTCATGTCGCGCATTTGCTCCCAGGTGGTGTCATCGGTATCTGCGACGGTCAAACCGCCCGCAAAGCCGCCCATCACGTGCACCAGCACGTCAAGCCTGCCAAAACGCGTGACCACCGAGGCAATCGCATCGCGCACTGCATTTGGCTCCGTGAAATCAGCCGCCAGCGGGACGAAATTGGGCCCTTCGAAGTCCTCTTTCGAGATCTTCCGGGAACCGCCGACAACCATCACGCCGGTCTCAAGAAAACGCTTGGTCACGAACGTTCCCAGTCCGCCGTTGGCCCCGGTGATCAAAACTACTCTTTCGGTCATGGTTGATTTCAAGATAGCAAGAGCCTGGACGGGACGCAAAGCCGCGCACCCCTAGCCCGATTTCGCGCGCAAACCTTGCGAGCGCCGAGAGTTCGCACCTATAATCCAGTGTCTTTGCAGCGGCGAACTGCCGCGCTCATCAGGAGGATTCTTGCCCGTCGGAACCGCGTTTCACGAAAGAACGCTGGCGCTGTGCGAAAGCCTGAACTACCGCGAATGGTCGGGCTATTACACCGTCAGCGTTTACGAGATGCACCACGAGCACGAGTACAACGCCGTCCGCAATTCCGCGGCGCTGATCGATATTTCCCCGCTCTTCAAATACCGCGTGACGGGACGCGACGCCACCAAGTTCGTGAACCGCGTGATTGCGCGCGACATCAATAAAGTGGCCGTGGACCAGGTGATTTACTGCTGCTGGTGCGATCCCGAAGGCAAAGTGATCGACGACGGAACGATCACGCGGCTGGGAGAGAATGAATATCGCTGGACGGCCGCGGATCCCAGCCTGCGGTGGTTCCGGCAAAATGCCCTGGCGCTGGACTTGACGATTGAAGATATTTCGGAGCAGACTGCGGCGCTGGCGCTGCAGGGGCCGATGTCCGGCAAAGTGCTGCACGAGGCGGCGGACGCGGACATCACCAACCTGAAATATTTTCGCGTGACGCATGGAAAAATCGCGGGAGTGCCTGTGGACATTTCGCGGACGGGTTATACGGGCGACCTGGGATTCGAGATATGGATGCCGTGGATCGACGCCGTCAAAGTGTGGGATGCGTTGATCGCCAAGGGCAAGGCGTTTGATATTCATCCCGCGGGCATGATTGCGCTGGACATCGCGCGAATCGAAGCAGGGCTGATTTTGATCGAAGTGGATTACATTTCGAGCAAGAAAGCGTTGATTGCATCGCAGAAGTATTCTCCGGCGGAAATCGGGCTGGGGAAGCTGGTGGACTTGAAGAAGGAAAATTTCGTGGGACGCGAAGCGCTGGCACATGAAGCAAAGAGAGGCGCGGAGCGAGCGCTCGCAGGGCTGGAGATCGACTGGAACGAAGTCGAGGCGCTCTACGACAAACTGAAAATGGCGCCGCAAGTGCCGAGCATGGCCTCCCGCGTGGCCGTGCCGGTGTATCGCGGCGGGCGGCAGGTGGGCAAAGCCACCTCGACAACATGGTCGCCCACACTGAAAAAAATGGTCGCGCTGGCTTGCGTGAACCGCGACAGCGCAAAGGTAGACACGACGTTGAGCATCGAGATGACCGTCGAAGCGGTGCGCCACACCGTTTCTGCAAAGGTAGTACCGCTCCCGTTCTTCAATCCACGGCGCAAAACCGCCGTGCCAGTGATTTAGCGAATCATCGCCAAAGCGAACTATTCAATTCGACCCGGCAAAACTTCGGTTAAGGGCGTACAGTTGGACTCTCGGGAACGTAAGGGCCGTCGTATTGGTTGGTCTGCGGATCGTAGCAGGAATACTTCGCCCCTGCTGGATTTCCGGCAATTGTCGGCTTAACTTTACCGACAATGATCCAACGCGGGTATCCAATTAACGGCGTTGCGCGATTCCCGTTGTAAACCTCTGTCATTGGCGTGCCCGCGTTCGCAAGGCCGCTATTTGCTGGCGGATCGAAGAGCAATGTCTGCTGGCTGAGGTTTTTGGCCTGTGCATCGGCGACTTTCGTGATCTTCGCAAGATTCTGCGCGGCCATCAGCACAGCTACCAGTAGTCCACAACCTAATCCAAACAGAAACCAGATAGCTTGCCTCTGCCACGGTTTCCAACTTGATTCTGTGGTCATGGCTGTTGCCTCCTTGTCAATCATTGCGCGCCAGCGTATATTTCAGTAGAGCGCGGGGGCGGATCAGAAGCGTGGAAAGTTATTCGCTCAAGAGGGATTATATGAGTAGACCTTCTCAATCGAAATACTGGACTGATTTCTCGCTCCTACAGATGGATAACTACCATCTCTCTTCAGTGCGCCCATACGTGGAAAATGGACGGGTCATCGATTCGCTACAATATAACAAATATGCCAGGCTCGGCACTTCGGTAGCCAGCTCGTTCAGCATCAACGTAGACCATGATACGGACTCTGACCAGGTGAAACGGCAGCTGCGGGAACGAATTAATGTCGCGGCTTGGCTTGACATACTGGATGGTTGAAACGCTATTTTTGATTTTAAAAGCCGCACTATCATCCGCCGCTAATACTATTTCACTAAAATTTCGTGAATTGAATCAGAAAATTAGAGTGACATGCCACGACCTTCTCTTTTGCGTCTACTCATTGGATGAGGCGGTTGTATTTCTTGAGCACTTCGCGAAGCTTGTCGTGGGGCAGCGCGACGACTTTGTGATTCTCGATGCCGGTCATGGTTTCGGCGGCAATCATGGCGTTGATGATGGCCTCTTCAGTCGCCTGAACGGTGGCGGCGAAGACCGGACCAAGCTTGTCGTTGGGCAACATTTTCAGATCGACGACGTGGTCGGCGGCTGCAGCGCCTGAATTCGCCGTGGAGAACGCAATGAAAATGTCGCCGGAACCGTTGCCAGAGATGCTGCCGTTCCGGCCGAGCCCCAGTGAAACGCGGCGGGCCAGCCGCTTCAGCTGATGCGCGACGAGCGGCGCGTCCGTCGCAACAACGACGATAATGGATCCTCGGTCTTCTTGCGCGAATCCAGCCGAGCTATATGCAGCGTCTTCAGGAATTTCTTTTCCCACGGGGACACCGGCAATACGGAGATCGGGACGGCGGCCGTAGTTGCATTGCACTAGAACTCCTACTGTGTAGCCACCGTCTTTCGTGTCCAGCTTGCGCGAAGCAGTGCCGATTCCTCCTTTGAAACCGTTGCAGACCATTCCCGTGCCGCCACCAACATTGCCTTCCGCAACCCGACCGGACGCTGCCGTATCGATGGCGTGCAAAGCGTGCTCGGGCTTCACGTGAAAACCGTTGATGTCGTTGAGCCAGCCATCCCATGTTTCCGCGACGACCGGCAGCGACCACCAGTAACTCGTCGGATCCGGCTGGCCGTGATTGACGCGCCATTGAATGACCGCATCGCGAACCACTCCCACGCTGTGCGTGTTAGTGATCATCACGGGGCCTTCGAGAAAGCCGGACTCTTCCACCCAAGTCGTGCCGGTCATTTCGCCGTTGCCGTTCAGCGACCACCAACCGGCGAAAACAGGATTGCTCATCGAATCTTTTCCGCGCGGAAGAACGGCGGTCACTCCCGTTCGAACCGGCCCCTTGCCGACTTGCAGTTTTCCTTCGCCGGAAATAAGCGTGGTGTGCCCGACGGTGACGCCGGAAACGTCGGTGATGGCGTTGAGCGGCCCGGGTGTGCCGTCAAACGGGACGCCGAGATCGCGGGCGCGCGGCATGGCAGGCAGATTGTTCTGCCCTAAGGAAAACGATGCAATTACTGACGAACAAAAAAGAATGACCAGATAACGAAAAGAAAAGGGGCGAATCATTTCTTGTTTTTCTCCCACGAGGATCGAGCCGAACGCAATAATTTCGTGTTTTTCTTCAACGCTTTTTCCAGCAAACCCGCTTGCTGTGCCGCCAATTTCCAATCGCGTTTTTCCACGGCTTCGGTGAGCCCGGGGAATTCCAAGTGCGCGTACGTATAGCGTGAGGAATAAAGAAGATGTTGGAACCATGGCCGGCCCGGAATGCCCACGGGATCGAGCCAGTTGGATTCGACCTGAAGAAGCTGCTCGTTGAGGCGCCGAGTTTTTTCCTCCGACGTCGTTGCTCCTGACAAAAGACTGTGTGAGGTTGCGTTGCGTAGAAGATCTCCCTCTTTCCCGAATTCGACGATGCGAGCGTGAAGGCGTTTCAATGAGAGGCGCTGTAGCTCGCCTTTGTTCTTGTGTTCGAGCTCGCGCAAGAATTGTTCCAGCGCAGAGGCGTTAAAGTCGAAGTCAAACGGGAGAACGTCCGCGTTCGCGAGACGCAGCGCGACGAGGCCCCAGATGCGCGTCAAGGCGATGTGGTACTCGAACGTGGGATCGCCGATATGCTCCATCCAATAATGATCGTCGTACATCGAGTGATACACGCCGTAGTCGCCCGTAAAATCGAGGTTGATCACCGGCCGGCCAAGATGATTGAGGAACACAGTGTGGTCAGAGCCGCTGCCAATCCGCGTTTCCACCAGCGCGCTGTCGAGCGGCGGAGCGCTGGCCTTCGTATCGCGCATCGAAGTGGCGCGCCACGCTTCGTACAGAGATTTGCCGGATGGCGCGCGAACATCTTTTGAAGCTTCCACGAGCACCGGCGCAAGCGAAGCGACAGCGGAGGGCGAGAAGCTCAGGCCCTCGGGACCAGCTGTGGTGGCGGCTCCCGCGACGGATTCGTCCACATTGAGATAAGCAACCAGCTTTTTCTTGAGATCACCGGCGAACTGCTCGCCCCATTCCGTCGAGCCCGTGAGCGCGTATTCTTCGCCATCCCAACTGCAAACCACCATGGTGCGCCGCGGACGAATGCCGCGCTGCTTGAGTTCCCCAAGAGCGCGCGTCAGCTCCATCATCGAAGCGGTCCCACTCGAAGGGTCGACTCCGCCGAACACCCAAGCGTCGCGATGATTGCCGAGCAGAACCCATTCGTCGGGCAACTCACTGCCGCGAATGCGCGCTTCGACGACGGTGTAAGGCTGCATGCCGGTGTCCATGTCCACTTTTACGTGGACCTTGACCGCGCCGGTGAAGCGATACGTGATGGGCAAAGCGCCTTGCCAATCTTTTGGCGCTTCGGGGCCATTCATATTTTCGAGAAGCGGCTCGGCGTCACGCCACGAAAGTGGGAGCGCGAGAATCTTTGGCAGCGAGTGCGCCTCCTCAGGGGCGATGTGTTTTGCGCCGGGGACGGAAGCCCAGCCGGGCGTGGTGGGATCGCCGGGAACGATGTAATCGTACGTGATTGCGCCGCGCTGGGTGTGGCTCTCCGGGCCCCACGGACCATCAGGAAAAACTTTGCCGCGCGCGGAACCATCTTCTGCGGGATCGGAATAAATGAGCAGAGCGGCGGCGCCCTCACGTTCAGCTGTGAGCGCTTTGAAGCCGCGATAACTGTAAGGATTCGAGTAGCGCACCAGAACGATCTTGCCTCTTACGCTGATGCCGTTCTTCCGCAATAAATCGTAATCTTCGGGATTGCCGCTGTGCGCGTAGACGACTTCAGCGGTGACGTCGCCGGATGCGGAGTACCCAAAGTAGGAGCCGGATACGGCGGGATTGTTCGTATCTGGATCGACATTGTAAGCATCTTCGCGCAGAGATGCGGTGAAATGGACGGGCTCAGTCATTTCGAGCGAGACGCTGCGCGGACGCGAGTGCAAAACGTCGTAGCGGCGAAGCGTAACGTCTTCCCAGCCTTGTTTGCGCCATTCGTCCGCGATGAAGTCCGCAAGCTGATTGTTGCGTTCGGAAGCGGCGGGATGCGGTTCGGCTGTAAACGTGCGATGCCATTCACGCGCTTTTTCGGCAGAGGGAATGGATTGAAACGTGGATTCGAGAGCGTGCTCCGCGGCGGCATATGGGGGAGAAAAACCGAGAATCGGAGTGGCCGGCGGGGCCGCCTGCTTGAGCTGAGCAGAAAGCGCGAAGGTCAAGAGAAAAAAGGGAATCGAGACTACAAGAGTGCGCAAGGGAAGCCGCATTTTTATTTTGTTCTCCAAAAGAACAGGAACTCACTGCAAACAAACCTGCCCTCATGCTGACTCAAGTTGAAAACACTTTCGCCGCCGCGGACTGCAGCGCGCGAGCAATCAGCGCGCATTCCTCCGACGAGATCGTGAACGGCGGCGCGAGAAGGATGTGGTCACCACGCAAGCCGTCAATGCAGCCTTGTGTTGGATAGGTCAGAACGCCTTCCTCCAGACAAGCCTGGCGAATTTTCTCCGCGATGTTTTGTTCTTTCGGGAAAGGCTCGCGAATAGCTTTGCTCTTAACGAACTCGACGCCAAGAAGCAGTCCAAGACCGCGCACATCACCGACGTTCGGATGAGATTGCAACGGAGAAAGCGCGCGGTGCAGCTCTTGCCCGGCGGCATTCACGCGATCAAAAAGTTTGTGCGTTTCCAGATAGTCGAGCACGGCGTTGCCCGCAGCAGCGGACACTGGATGGGCCTGATACGTGAAGCCGTGCACGAAGGCGCCCGAGCCATGCTCGAAAGCTTCGACGACGCGCGCGGAAACGAGAACCGCGCCCAGCGGCGCGTAACCGCTAGCGATTCCTTTGCCAACCAGAATAATGTCCGACTCGACGTCCCAGTGCTGCACGGCAAAAGGCTTTCGGGTGCGGCCCATACCGGTCATGACTTCGTCGGCGATAAGCAGGATTTCATTCTTGCGGCAGGTTTCCGCGATGTGCGTTGCGTAACCTTCAGGCGGGACGGCAGCGCCGAGAGTGGCGCCGACAACCGGCTCAAAAATAAACGCGGCCGCTTGCTGTCGCGCTTGCCCACTTAAATGGACTTGAAGATCGTCAGCGCAAGCGAGTTCACATTGCGGAAAAGTTTTTTCGAAAGGGCAGTGATAGCAAAAGCAGGGAGCAATGTGTCCCCATTCCGCGAGGAGCGGTTCGTAGGGAGCGCGGCGAGCAACATTTCCGCTAACAGTCATAGCGCCAAGAGTGCTGCCGTGATAGCTCTGGCGGCGCGAGAAAACGCGGTAACGATCCTTGTGGCCGCATTCGATGTGAAACTGCCGCGCAAGTTTAATAGCGGTTTCGGCTGCTTCCGAGCCGCCGGAAGTGAAATAGACGCGGCCGCCGTTGCGAAAATTCGTCGGAGCCATCGCGAGCAGGCGCTTGGCAAGTCGTTCCGCCGGAGCCGTGTGAAATTGCGAAGTGTGCGCGAAAGCGATCCGGGAAGATTGCTCCGCCATTGCGCGGCCGATTTCCGGCACGCCGTGACCGATGCTGACGACTGCAGCCTGTCCGGAAGCGTCAAGGAATCGACGGCCATCGGCGGCGATAATCCAGCATCCTTCCCCACGAGCGGCGATGGGAACGGTCTTCTTAAAATGGCGGGGAAAAAGTCCGCTGCTGGTCGGCATGAGATATCCGGGGAAGGATTGTAGCAGAGTCGAGAACGGCACTAGCGCCGTTGGGATAAGTCTTTCAAGCCGCACCTAAGTGAGCCGAGCTATTGGATTCGGCAGGGAAACGTGACATTATCCGTGGTCCTGCATCGTGTGATTCTGCATGGTACGATTCTGCCTGCACCGTTGCGATTCATTGCGTTTCACTGGAGAAAAAACGAAATGAAAGGCGTTATTTTGCAGTGCGTTTTCGCGAGCGCGTTGCTGGGATCCGGACCAGCGAATTCTGCGCAGGAAACGGCGAAGCACGCCATCACTTTTGACGACATGATCAAGCTGCACCGCATCGCGGAGCCGCAAGTTTCACCGGATGGGAAGTGGGTGGCGTACACCGTGTCCACTCCAGACATGGACGCGAACCGCGGTGTGAGCGATATCTGGGTCGTGCCGACGGCGGGCGGCGGAGCCGCGATGCAATTGACGCAGAGCGGACACGACTCTTCGCCGGTTTGGTCACCGGATGGAAAAACGCTCGCATTTCTCTCTTCGCGTAGTGGTGAATCGCAAGTTTATTTGCTTTCGATGGTGGGCGGCGAAGCGCACGCGCTGACGAAACTCTCGACCGGGGCGGAGATGGTGAAGTGGTCGCCGGACGGAAAGACGATCGCGTTTACGTCTTCGGTTTATCCGGATTGCGTTAGCCGCTCCGCGGCTGCCCTGAACAACGACGACGATTGCAACAAGAAGCGCGATGAAGAAAAAGAAAAGAACAAAGTGAAAGCGCACGTCGCCGAGCATCTTCTCTATCGTCACTGGACACATTGGAACGAAGGAAAACGCAGCCACTTGTTCGTAATTCCAGCCGATGGGAGCGCGGCCCCACGCGATCTGACGACAGGAGCGGAGTACGATGTTCCACCGGATGAGCGCGGCAGGCCAGCGGATATTAACTTTTCGCCGGATGGAAGAGAGATTTGCTTCACCGCCGTCGTTGACAAGATGGAAGCGATCAGCACGAACGCCGATTTGTTCATCGTTCCGGTGGCGGGCGGCGAGGCGAAACGCATCACAAGGCAATCGGGATTCGATGGGAACCCTGTCTATTCGCCGGACGGAAAATTCATCGCCTATCACGCGCAGCTTACCGCGGGATATGAAGCGGATCGTTGGCGCGTGATGATTTACGACCGCGCGGCGGGAAGAATCGAGAATCTTACGGAAACGTTTGACCGCAGCGCGGACGAACTCGCTTGGTCGCCGGACAGCAAGACGATTTATTTAACGGCGGAGAACGAAACGCAGAAGCCCATCTACGCGATGGCGGCGCGCCTTGGAGCGCAACCGAAACAAATTATCTCCGACACTTACAATACAGCGATATCGTTCAGCGCGGACGGAAAAACACTGGTTTTTGAGCGAACCAGCCTCACTTTGCCAGCAGAGGTTTTCGCAGCGTCCAGTGATGGCTCGAATGTACGGCAACTGACCGATCAGAATGATTCGATTCTCGCAGGGCTGGAGATGAACCCTCCGGAGACATTCTGGTTCGACGGCGCCGAAGCCACCAAAGTGCAAGCGATGCTGCTCCGGCCGCCGAAATTTGACGCCACGAAAAAATATCCATTGCTGGTGCTGCTGCACGGCGGGCCGCAGACGATGTGGTCGAATGCGTGGGGCTACCGGTGGAACGCGCAGGTTTTTTCCGCGGCCGGATACGTGACGCTGATGATCAACCGGCGCGGCTCGACCGGGTACGGACAAAAATTCACCGATGAAATCACCAACGACTGGGGCGGCAAAGCCTACGTCGACGTGATGAACGGCGTGGACTACACGCTGAAAAAATATCCGTTCGTCGATAGCTCGCGCATGGCCGCCGCGGGCGGCTCTTACGGCGGATACATGGCGGACTGGATCGCCACGCATACGGGCCGGTTCAAAGCCATCATCAGCCACGCGAGCGTGTATGACAAAGTGGCGATGTACGCGACCGAAGAACTCTGGTTCGAGGAGCACGACATGCAGGGCACGCCGTGGTCGAATCCGGAGAGTTACAAGAAGTGGGCACCGGTGACATACGCGGGCGAACTCGTAAAATTCAAGACGCCGACGCTGGTAATTGCAGGCGAAAGAGATTATCGCGTGCCGTACACGCAGTCGCTGGAATTTTTCAACGCGCTGCAACGGCAGGGAGTGCCGTCGAAGCTGGTCGTTTTTCCCGACGAAGGCCACTGGGTGCTGAAGCCGCAGAACGCGCGGTTTTGGTACAAGACGTTTTTGGATTGGCTTGCCGCGTATTTGAAATAACAGCCTTGCCGAGCGGGGCGCAGTTACGTTGCGAAGAGGCGCTGAAGGGCGCGGCGCGCAAAACGGAAAAGATGGTAAAGCAAGAAGGCTGAGAGTGCTACGAGCGCGGCGACGATGATAGTGGCCGCAAAGGGATGAACCGTCGCCATCCAAGTCAGCCAAACGGCGAGGACGTCTTCACCAAAACTTAGCGCCCAATTGCTGAATGGTTCGGGGCTTGCGTTCACAGCGGCGCGCGCGCTGGCTTTTGTGCCATGCGAGGTGAGGGCGACTCCGCCGGCGATGAGTGCGGCGCTCCAGCGCCATTCAGGCGCGGCCCCGCTGGCTGCCGCGTACGCAAGTATAGCCGCGGCGGGCGGACGAATGAAGGTGTGGACGGCGTCCCAAACAGTGTCAAAATACGGAATCTTGTCCGCGAGGAATTCCAGCAGATAGAGCGCGATGGCGATTCCGAGAACCAATGGATGAGCCAGAGCCTGCAATCCCGGTGGGAGACGGAGCACGCCGAAACGCTGAAGCAGGCCGAGCGTTGCGACGGTGGCGTAGAGATTCAGACCGGAAGAAAATCCGGCTCCCAACGCGAGGCCGAGCGTTTCGATAGGATTCATTTGGCACTATCATAGCAGGGGAAAATCGTCCCATCAGGCAGTAAACTTTCGCACGAAGCAAGTAGAGTTTCCGTTTGACCAGCAAGTGAAGGAAAGCGATTCTGTCGGCGAGGCGGTCATCCATGTTTGGACTCGGCCATCTTTTTTATCCGTGGGGCTTCCTCTTACAGGGCCTGGCGATTGTGCACTTCATCAGGCGCCGGCCGGAAGGCTATTGGTTTTACGTGATATTTTTTCTCGGACCGCCTGGGGCAGCGGTGTACATCCTCGCGGAGGTACTGCCGGACCTCGGGCTCCTTCGCGGATTCTTTCAGGGATTTGGACGGCGCTCGCGCATTCAGAAGGTCGAAACGGACATTATAGACAATCCTTCTCCGGCAAATTACGAAGAGCTGGGCGAACTCTATAAGGACCAGCGAGAATTTGCGAAAGGACGTGAGGCGTTCACTCACGCGGTCGACGCGCGAGGCGCTTCGCCGTACACATTTTATTCACGGGCGCAGTGCTCGCTGGGGTTGAACGATCTGGCGGGCGCGATTCCGGACCTGGAGCGCGTCGTCGCCGCCGACCGGAAATTCGATTATTACCGTGCTGCGGGGCTGCTTGCGGACGCCTACGCGCGAACGGGTCAACTTGAGCGCGCGGACCAGCTTTTCGCGGAGGTCACGCAGATTTCGACGACGCCGGAGACGCTGTACAACTACGCAAGTTTCCTAAAAACCGCGAACCGGGGAGAAGAGGCGCGCGAGTGGCTGCAGAAGCTGGAGGCGAAGAAACGCACTCTGCCGCGGTACATGCAACGGCGGGAGCGGCCATGGTTCCGCAAAGGCAAGGCGCTGCTGAAGGAATTGGCCAGCGCATAGGGTTCACGGCACCAATCAGTCCCTTGCGACCAGGCTCGGGGCCCCCTCCGGTCGGGATTACGCGATTTGTGGTGTTTGCTAGAAATGGACGACGAATCCGGCAGAGACCCGAGTGCAATTGGTGCGCGAGCCGGAGGTTTCAAGGCCGATGTAGTCCACTTGGGGACGGAAGGCCAAATGGGGGAGCAGGCCGATGTCCACACCGCTACCAAGGCTATAGGCAAACTGGTTGGCAGAGCCGCCGCCCGATCCGGCAGTGATGCGCGAGCCGCCAAGAAGCACCTGTGCGAATGGATTGATCTTGGAGGGATTACGCAGAGTCAGGCGAGGGCCGAAAAGATAGGTGTAGGTGTTCAAGGAAACACCAAAAGGGGAGGCATGATAACCGCCGAAATCGCCGACGATGCCGAGCCAACGATTGGGATTGTAGGCGACTGATCCGCTGACGCCATTCTGATTTATGCCCCCGGAACCTCCCAGGCGGAAGTAGGAGTAGCTGACAGAAGCGTCTACGGACTGGGCGCGCGAGGGAACGACGAAAACAGAAAATGCCAGCAACAAGAAGATGAGCTTTTTCATACGATTAAGTCCTTTCGGGCGTTTGCAAGCATTCTAATTGGAGCCCGGGTGAAGACGCTACGTGGGGTGTTCGCTGGGCTCGTCATTATTTTGCAACTGTTCTAGGGCGCAATGTCAGCGGAAACGGCCTTAGGACGTTCCATGAGAGCAACAGGGGAACGGGCGAACGCGAAGAGCGAAGAAGAGAAATGAAAGATTGGAGGCGCGAGGCGGAATCGAACCGCCGATAATGGTTTTGCAGACCATTGCCTTACCACTTGGCGACCGCGCCACCGGACAAAAAACGCGTTTCAGTTATCAGTTATCCGTAATCAGTTTTACGTCTGAGAAAGAGCAGTGCAAATTCACCGCGTGCACCGAGATTTGAGGGCGAAGACGGGAGAGGCGTCTTCGCCCTTGGCCCCCTGCTCTGCACTAAGATCCGGCGCTACAAAGCAGGCTCAGCGTGCGGCGGCAGCTGCTTCGGGATGGGCGGCACGGGTTTCGTTGACGATCGGGGCGCCGATGAGGTTGCCCCATTCGGTCCACGATCCGTCGTAGTTGCGGACCTGGTTGAAGCCCAGCAAATACTTGAGGACAAACCAGGTGTGCGAGCTGCGCTCGCCGATGCGGCAGTAGGCGATGACTTCGTCCTTGCCATTGACGCCCTTGGACTCGTAGAGTTTTTTCAAGTCGTCGTAGGACTTGAAAGTGCCATCTTCGTTGGAAGCCTGCGCCCAGGGAATATTCGCGGCCTTGGGAATGTGACCGGCGCGCTGGGCCGTTTCGGTCATGCCCGGAGGGGCGATAATCTTGCCGGTGAATTCGTCGACGGAACGAACGTCGACGAGCTGGCCAGGCTTGCGGCCGTCCACTATGGCGAAGACTTCTTCCTTGCGCGCGCGAATGGATTCGTCGATACCAGAAACGCGATAGGACTTGGGAGCGACGTTCGCGGGATCCTTGGTAACAGCGCGCTTCTCCTCGAGCCATTTCTTGCGGCCGCCATTGATGAGGCGGACGTCCTTATGGCCGTAAAGCTTCAATTGCCAAAGGGCGTACGCGGCGAACCAGTTGTTGTTGTCGCCGTAGAGAAGAATAGTGGCGTCATTGGAAATGCCGGAGGTGCTGAGAAGCCTTTCGAGCGTGGATTTGTCGATGAGGTCGCGGCGAATATTGTCCTGAAGCTGGGTTTGCCAGTTCCAGCCGACGGCGCCGGGGATGTGTCCCTGATCGTAGGCGGTGGTATCCACATCGACTTCGACGAAACGAAGATTGGGGGAATTGAGATTTTGAGCGGCCCAATCGGTTGAAACCAAAACTTCCGGGTGTTTGTAATCGGACATTGCTTTCTCCTTTGCGTTCAGTTTGAAACTCGTTTGCTCCCAAAATAAAAATCCCACCTGCCAGTTCGTTTCTGGCGGTGGGTGGGAAAACCGTTCGAGGCTAGTTTAGAACTTTAGAAGCTCAGCCTCTCCGCGCCAGAAGACACACGCATATAGCACATACAACAGATGCAGAGGGGCGCGTTCTTCTGGGTAAACATCGACATAAGAAAAGCATACAGTAGAAAAAGGAAGTTGGCAATGGTACCTGTAATGGCTAGCTCTTTGACTTCGGACGCAATCGGTACAGAGGAAGGGCCAACAGAATTGCCAGGGTAACGAAAGGGGCTGCGATGGTCATACGGAGGCGGGACTCTTCTTGTTGTTTGTTGCGAAATGCCGACAATGCTTCCGGTGATGGACGGCTGAGCCATTCCTTGAACTCCCTGAGAGCGTAGTCCTGAATCGGCACGGTCACCACAAACGTGGCGATTACGATTGCTATTATCTCGACAACCCACAAGATGCGATACCAGGTGCGACTTGTTATCTTGCTCCCAAGCGGTTCGGCTCCAATGGATGCGCTATTTCCTTTCATTTCCAAGCCTATTTGCTTCTGAAAACTGGTTCGAGATGTTCTTCGTT
Source organism: Acidobacteriota bacterium (assembly GCA_003225315.1). GTDB lineage: Bacteria > Acidobacteriota > Terriglobia > Acidiferrales > UBA7541 > Acidiferrum. The sequence continues at coordinate 34,998 of QHZD01000030.1, read as the reverse complement.
TGGAGCCGGCTTTGAGAGCGTGCCGGAAGAACAATCAAAAATAGGCAGGCGGGGGAGGGCGGCGACAAGTTTCTGTGTGTAGGCGTGCCGGGGGGCGCCAAATATTTGCGATGGGGGACCGCACTCGACGATTTCGCCGGCGTTCAGAATGGCGATGCGATGGCAGAGCGTAGCGACCGACAGCAAATCGTGGGAAATGTAAAGGATGCCCATGCCGAGTTCGCGGTTGAGTTGCGCAAACAAGCGCAGGATTTCGGATTGCGTGATGGTGTCCAGGGCGCTGGTGGCTTCATCGGCGATGAGCAAGGAAGGGCGGTGAAGGATGGCCATGGCGATGATGACGCGCTGGGCTTGACCGACGCTGAGTTGGCCAGGGCGGCGGCGAAGAAAGTCGGCGTCATTGGGGAGACTCACGCTCGAAAGCGCGTTGCCGATGGCTGCGGAGCATTCTGCTTGCGTTCCGGTGGCGTGAGCACGCCAGGCTTCGCCGAGTTGCGACCCGATGCGAAGAGCGGGATTGAGAGAGGACAACGGGCTTTGCAGAACGATGCTGATTTCGCGGCCGCGAAGCGAGCGCATTTGCGCTTCGGTCTTTGCAAAGAGGTCTTCGCCCTTGAAGCGCAGATCGCCGCGGGCGATTCCGCCTTTCAAATGAAGGAGACGCAGAATCGCCAGCGACAGGGTGCTTTTTCCGGAGCCGCTTTGCCCGACGAGGCCGAGAATTTCTCCGGGCTGGATTTCGAGCGAGACATCGCGCAAGACTCCAGGTTTGTTGCGGTAATCGACGGAGAGCCGGAGCGAAAGAAGTGGAGAAACCTCGGTCACTTCTGTGCCCCCAACGCGGGATCGGCGCCGAGGCGAAGAACTTCCGCGTTCCAGAAAGCGTGGGGATCGAGCACAGAAGGAGCGGAGCCGACGACGGCCGGCGAAACGGCAGACATGGCATCTTTGTTCACGAGATAGATGAAGGGCTGCTGCTCGGCAACTATTTGCTGAACGCGGTCCCAGTCGGCTTTGCGTTTTTTGTCCGAAGTGGCGGAGGCCTGCGCGTGCATCAGGCGGTCTAGCTCCGCTTCCCACGCGGTCGCGGGCTTCGATTGCTTGGGATTCCATTGATGATTTTCCGCGGAGCTAAGCCACACGTTCATCTGGCTGTTGGGATCGAGGTCGGTGTTGACGAGTCCGAGGAGACAAGCTTCATAGTCATACGTGCGAGTGATGCGCTCGATGAGCGAGGGAAAATCGAGCGTGACGAGGTTGACCTTAATTCCAATTTGCGAAAGGTCTTGCTCAATCATGGCAACCATTTGCTCGCGCGATTTATTTCCGGAATTGGTGATGACGGTGAATTCCACGCGATTTCCTGAAGAATCTCGCAGCATGCTGCCTTCGAGACGAAAACCTGCCTGGGCAAGGAGGCGAAGCGCGGCGGCCGAATCGTATTGCGGAGCAGGAAGCGAAGAATTGAACCAGAAATGGTTTGCTGGGGAAACAGGCCCGAAGGCCGGGCGAGCGTGTCCGCCAAAAACGATCCGGGACAGATCGTCGCGATTAATGGCCATGGAAATGGCTTTGCGAAACTCCGTGGAGCGGAACCAGGCCTTTTTGTTTTCGGCAAAAGGCGCAGTGGGAACTTGGTTAAACCATACGAACTCCGAATCTAGGCCCGTGCCTGCATCGTGGGCTACTGCGGGTGTTTCTTTCTGCAGTCGGTCGAAGTATTCGGCGTCCAGGACGTCGATCAAATGAATTTCACCGCGGCGAAAGCGCAGCAATTCAATATCGCGATTGCGCTGAATATCGAGTCGAATGGAATCGAGATAGGGCAGAGGCTTTCCTTCCTTGTCTTTTTTCCAGTAGTTCGTGTTTCGCCGGAGAAGGATGGAGGAGCCGGGAGCGTAGTCCGCGACATAGAAAGGGCCGAGGACGGCCATCTCCTTTTTGGGAGAATGCGCGGAGAGAATCGCGACTTGATCGAAGAGGCGCTCAAGCCCCGCCACGGGAGCAGGAAAAGTAACAACGACGGAATCCGCGGAAGGCGTTTGAACGGTGACTTGGCCTTCGCCGGACCGGAAAGAGTCGCCCGTGGGCGAGTGCAGCTGCGGGTCCATCAGAGCTTTCATCGTGTAAGCGACGTCTTCGGAAGTGAATGGCGTGCCGTCGGAGAAATGCAGGCCGGTGCGGAGATGAAATTTGATAGTGCGGCCGTCCGCGCTGACTTTCCAAGAAGTGGCCAGGCCGGGCTCGAGAGCTTGCGTCTGCCGATTCAAACGGATCAAGACGCCGCCCGTGAGGTAGCGGATCGTTTCCGAGGACGTCTCTTCGACTAGTAGCGGATTGAAAGTTTTTGGTTCACCGCGCAAGCAGAAATGGAGTTCGCCGCCGGAGTGGTCGGCAGTCTGGGGGCCGGCGAATGCCGGCCAGCACGAGACAAAGGTAAGAGCAAGAACAATCCAAACGCGGCGCATCACTGGGCGACCTCCTGCGACGGCAGAACGAGATGAAAACACATGACTACAATCACGAGGAGGACGAGGGGCGTCAGCCTCCAGGGATTTGTCGAGAGCGTGGAAAAATCCTCGAAGCCGCGCATCAAATTTCCCCAGGACGGCATCGGCTCCATGACACCGAGGCCCAGGATGCTTAAGTTCGCTTCGGTCAAAATGAAGAGCGGGATTGAAATGAAAAACTGCGCATAGAAGAGCGGCCGGAGATTTGGCGCAACATGGCGCACCAGGAGGCGCGCGGGTCTGCAGCCCGAGGAGCGCGCCAGAAGCAAGAAGTCGGAGTCTCTGACGCCGCGCGCGGCAGCGCAGATGACGCGGACCGAAGCCTGCCAGCCCAGCAGGCCCATCATCAGAAAAGCAATGACCACGGACACGAGCGGCGGAACGTCGAGAGGCAACATCGCACGCACGACAAGGAGAAGAAATAGCCACGGCAAAGCGAGAGAAAGATCGGTCGCCGCCAGCACAATGCGTTCGAACCAGCCTCCCAGAAGACCGGCAGCGCTTCCCAATACGGCGGCGATCAAAGTCGCAAGAAGAGCGGCAGCCGGCGCAAGGAGCAAGGAAACGCGCGTGCCATAGAGTAGGCGAGCCAGGAAATCGCGGCCCAATGCGTCGGTGCCGAGGGGATGCGCAGAGGAAGGACCGGCGTTGGGAATATCTCTGAACTGGCGAGCGTAGTGCGCTGGCAAGAGAAATGTTGCGAGCACAATCAGAGCAAAAAGCGCGCACAGGAAGGAGGCAGCCACTTTCTGAAGAGGCGTCATGACGTGCTCCCCGCGAAAGTGCGGCCTGCAAAATCGGCAAGCGAATTCGCAACAAGCATTACGAGGGCAACAATCAGGGTGACGTTCACGATGAGCGGCAGGTCGCGGCTGAGAGCCGCGTGCCAGGCAAGCTGGCCCAAACCGGGTGAATCACAAAGCGCTTCTATAGGGATGGCAGCGCCAAAGGAAATGGCGAACGACACTCCGAGAAGAGCAAGCAGTGGCGGAGCTGCCAAAGGCACCACATGACGGAGCAAAATGGCGCCGCTCCCCAAGCCTCTCGCGCGAGCCGCGAGAACGTGGGGCTGGTCGTATGCTCGAATCAGCAGGTTTCGGATGTAACTATAGAGCCGCGGAAAGACGGCTACGGCAATCGCGAAGAAAACCGGCGCGCGCAGATGAACGGCAAGCATGGCCACTACGGCGGAGGGCAGAGACAGCAGGAAACTGTTAAAGGCGATGGCCGAAGCTTCGAAAAACCAACCGCGAATGACAAGTCCCAGCGATGCCAAGAGCGCTGCGGCTAGCCATGCCACTCCGAGGCCTCGAATGACAGAGTTGCCGGTTACAGGAAACCTCTGGCGAAGGAGTTCGCGAACGGGGCGCTTGAGCGAATCGGATTCTCCCAGATCGCCGCGGGCAAGCGCTGAAAGATAGTGGAAGTAGAACGCGGGCAGACTTTGGTTGAGCGCTTGTTTTTGGCGCAAGGCTTCAGCACTATTTGCGCTCAAGCGCGGATCGAGGTCTCTCTCCGTAACGCCGTATCCCGGCGCAAAACGCACCAGGGTGGCGCTAGCAAGGGCTCCGACGAGGCCGAGACCGAAAAGAATGACCAATCGCCGGAGCGCGAGCCGAAATAAATTCGCGGATTTTTGGGTCTCGTTCACTTTTCACTCACGCCGAAGCGTTTGCCGGGCCTGCATCCGATTTAGGAGGCCGGCTGAAGCTTCGAATAGTGCTGTTCTTTGACCTGATACATGCTGCGGTCTGCTTCCGAAAGAAGTTCTTCCGCTGAAACGCCGTCGTCGGGATGAAACGCGCTGCCTACGCTGACGGAAACGATCGTGTCGCCGCAAACCATGTGGCTCGCTTCGCACACGGCGCGCGTGAGCCGTTTCTCCATCTCCGTCACGAGATCCCTGGTGACTTCGGGAAGCACAAAGACGAATTCATCACCGCCCAGCCGGCCGACCTGGTCGTACTCCCGGCAGGAGGATTTGAACTTCGTGGCCACTTCCTGAAGCAACTTGTTTCCCGTCAAGTGACCGAGTTTGTCGTTGACCTTTTTGAACCCGTCCAGGTCGCACAACAACACTGCAAGAGGCCCCTTGGAGCGCCGGACGCGCGTAAGTTCCTTGTCAAGATGGAGGCAGATCGATCTGGCGTTGGGCAAGCCGGTCAGATAATCGGTGCTGGCGGTGCTTTGCGCTTGTTCGAATTGGAGCGCATTTTCGACGGAGAGCCCGAGTTTCGAGCTGGCCGCGAGGAGCAAGCGCAGATGATCCTTCGTGAAGCAGTTTTTCTCACGATGGTAAAGAGTAAGGACACCGGCGACACCTACGCGGCCTCGGAGAGGGACGCACACGGCCGATTGCAAGTTTGTGATGCCCGAAGAAGGACCGAGATGGAGAGTTTCCGCGGCAGGATTGCCATTGGTTATCGGTTTTTCGTTGCGCGCGACCCAGCCTGAGAGACCTTGTCCCATGGGAATACGCAAGGAGCTGAACAGATCGTAGTCCACGCCATGAACATATTCCGGAATCAGCATCCCGTCTTGGCAAACAAAGAAAACGATCGAGTCGTGCGGAATCATTTCCTTCAATCGGACCGCGACGACGGAAAGCGTTTCCTTCAGGCTCAATGAATTCCCGAGCGTCTGAGCAAGCTCAAAAAGAAGCTGGGCCTCCTGGCGCGCCGAAATGATCGAAGAGAGGAAGGAGGTAGCGCGGATTTCGGCTTCGTCAGGCAATTCCGCGAAACCGGACGAGGGAGCAACCTGGCGGTCCACCTTCGGGGCGATGTCCAGGCGCAGTCGTTCGGTTTCCATGGAACTCACCATCATCTCCAATTCCTGATAGCGCCGCTCCATGACCTCCACAACGCGAGGATCAAAGCTGCGTCCTTTTTCGGCGCTGAGGTTGTTCATGGCTTCTGCTGGAGTCAATGCCCGGCGATAAGGCCGTTCGGAAGCGAGAGCATCAAAACAGTCCACGGCGGAAAGAATACGGGCTCCGATGGGGATCGCCTCGCGCCTCAGGCCATCCGGATAGCCCGTGCCGTCCCATTTTTCGTGATGGGAGCGCACGATGGGAACGACGGGATACGGGAATTGGACGCGATCCAGAATTTCCGATCCGACGATCGGATGGATTTTCATTTTCTCGAACTCTTCGGGCGTGAGGCGCCCCGGCTTGGAGAGAATGTTCTCGGGAACCGCGAGCTTGCCAATGTCGTGCAGCATGGAGGCCGCACGAATGGCATTCAGCTGGGCGTCGTCCACGCCGAGGTCCTTGGCAATCTCGACCGCATAAACCTGGACGCGACGGAGATGATCATGGGTGGTGTGGTCCTTCGCTTCAATCGCCAAAGAAAGGGCCTCGATGGTGCGCAAATGAAGCGCGGCAATCTCCTCAGCGTGTTTTTTTTGCGCCTGGAGACGGCTCAAATACGTTTGATAGGAGCGGTAGATCCAATAAACGATGGGGAAGGCCAGAAGGCCGAACTGCCAGCCGATCAGCCGATTGACCGCGCTCACGCCACAAGCGATCAGCGCACCGAGCAAGTAATAAGGGAAGGCCCACAAATAGCATTCCTTCCAAACGTGGACGGGATTGCGCCCCTCGGTCATGGCGATGATGCCGGAGACGGAAATGGTATTGAAGGCGAAGTAGGTTGTCGCCGCCGCAGCCATCAACATGGGCCAGCGAAATCCGACGTCCGCGGCGACTTTGCTATGAAAGACCAATTCTGCGGCGCTGATGGAAAGAGCGAGGTTCGCCAGGTTGAAAAGCCACTGAATTGGGCGCGGACGCGGTTGGGCGTGCCAAAGAGTCTGGACAAGTCCCCCGAGACAGCCCATCAGAAGTGTTTCAGAATAAGAGAGGTCAAGAATGCCGACGAGAATAAAGAGGAAGTTCGCGGACATCGTAGCCTTGATGCCGGGCAAATTTACTTTGAGCACTGAGGCGCACAGGGCGACGGTTAGAAAGCAGCCGTATCGGAAAATATCATCGGAGTGCCATTTTAGCAGGGCATAAGGCAATAGAGGCAGCCCTCCGATCAGCTGAGTGAAGATAAAAGTAAGCGCAGGAATCCCTAGCGACTTGACGTCACTCCACGTGTTGCTCCAGTAGTTCTTCGCAGCGATTGCTACCACACGCGTTCCTACTCTCTGCCGATCGGCTCCTGCAGGGCTCTTACCTTTCCAAGAGCGCCCAAGCCCCACGCGTAGACAAACCAACAAACACTCCATTCCCTAGCTAGAGTGGCCCCGTGGCATTTCAACGCTCCAGCGCAACAAAATGGGCAGAACGCGGCTCTTGCTAATAAGGAAATTCTGATTGGCGGGCCATTGATTGGGAATAGTACGTGAGGGTTTTGTATTGAAAGGGATACTGGCATTCAAGCGGAAAGACCGCCGATCCACAAAACCATTCCCACCGGATGTTTCGCCGGACAGGCGAAACCGCCTGTACCTTCGTACTAAACCCGGGAACCCTCTGTACTATCGACGCGGATTGAGCCTGGCCGACATACTCCCTGTACGAAATAGCAGCGCGCACCTCAGGGCTCTGTTCCGAATTAGAGGCCCTACGTCAAATGAGTCAGGAGTGAACCTAATGTCCGCCATTCGGGAATCAATGCGATCCCCTCACGACGGCTTTCTAAAGACAACGACTTGGGGCAGACGGCTGGCACTCTTGGCCCTGATTACTTTGCTGGCTGCCGGATTGTCCTTTGCCGACAGCAAGAAACATAAGCTGTCCAAAGACCTTGATGCTATTAAAGGCGGTAAACACGGCGCAACGGTAGACGTGATCATCCAGTTTAACCAAACGCCGACCAATGCCTACCATCAGAAAGTTCACAATAAGGGCGGAGTCCTGAAGAGGAAGCTAGACGTCATTAAGGGCGCCCACTATTCCATTCCTGTCGAGGCGCTGGATGCCCTTGCCGACGATCCCGAAGTCGTCTTCATCTCACCCAATCGCCCACTCAATGGCGCGTTGGATCATGTCGTGCGCGCGGTCAATGCCGACATAGCTTATTCACAGGGCTGGGACGGAACCGGAATAGGCATAGCTGTCGTGGATAGCGGTGTCGGTGTGCACGATGACCTCTATACTGACCGCGGCGCTCCTGCCACGCGCGTCGTCTATAGCCAAAGCTTTGTAACTGGCGATTCCTCGACCACGGACGCCTACGGCCACGGCACGCATGTTGCCGGAATCATCTCCTCCAACGGAACGGATTCGCAGCAAAAACGTTACCCCGGCGTTTACCGTGGCATAGCGCCCGAAGCCAGTATAATCAATCTCCGTGTGCTGGACGGAAACGGTGCTGGATCAGACAGCTCAGTGATCGCTGCCATCCAGCAAGCCATCAATCTCCAGAGCACCTATAACATCCGTGTTCTGAATCTGTCGCTCGGACGCCCAGTCTACGAGAGCTATACGCTCGATCCACTCTGCCAGGCGGCAGAAGCTGCGTGGAATGCCGGCATCGTCGTGGTTGTAGCGGCCGGGAACTCCGGACGAGACATGTCTCTAGGCACTCAAGGCTACGCCACCATCGGCGCGCCGGCGAACGACCCCTATGTGATTACCGTTGGGGCGAGCAACCTGCACGGATCGTTCTCTCAGTCGAGCCAATCGATCGCCAGCTATAGCTCGAAGGGGCCAACACTGATTGACCACGTCGTGAAGCCGGACTTGGCGGCTCCTGGCAATCGGGTCGTGTCGTTGCTCTCTTCCAACAACACCCTCGCCACGACATACCCTTCGCTTGATGTGTTCCCTTGTAATTCCATAGGGACAAGTTGCGGCAGCTACTATGGTGCGCCGCAATACTTCCGGCTCAGCGGTACAAGCATGGCAACTCCCGTAGTCAGTGGGGCGGCTGCGCTCTTGCTGCAACAGAATCCAGCCCTGACCCCCGATCAGGTTAAGGCCCGTCTCATGAAGACAGCCTGGAAGGGCTACAGTCATTATCTAAACGAAATTGATAGCCATGGCTTTAACCATGCTCTTCAGCACGACATCTTTGCCATTGGCACGGGTTTCGTGGACGTCGCGGCTGCGCTCTCGAGCACGGATCTCGCTCCGCCCACACTGGGCAGCGCGAAGTCACCGTCCGTGAACTACGACCCGTTGACGCGTACCGCGTACTTGGTCGCAGATCCCACTTCGATCTGGAATAGCTCTGTAGTGTGGGGTACCTCAGTTGTTTGGGGCACATCGGTATTCAACGGCACCACGGTCCAAGGGTATTCGGTGGTCTGGGGTGATTCCGTTGTGTGGGGTAGCTACCTCGATCAGGGCTTCAGCGTCGTCTGGGGCGATTCCGTTCTGTGGGGTACCAGTGTGACTCAGGCCTTTAGTGCCGGAGATGACGGAGACGAATAGGCAGGTATAGGCGCAAGAGATGAGAGGAGGAACACAGAAAATGCCAAGCCTAGCCAAAGCCTACATCGCAATGATCGCCGCAGTTGCTGTTGCCGTGCTGACTGTCGCAGCTTACCGATGGAATTCGGAAAACTTCACCCGCTTCCTCTTGTTCTTTGGGCTGGCGATGGTGGCCTCAGCCATGAAGATTCGCCTGCCGGGCTTTAAAACCACGATCTCCATAAACTTCGTATTCATTCTCACCGGCATCGCGTTGTTCAGTTTTGGCGAGACAGTATTGATCGGCCTCGGCGGGGCGCTCGTGCAATCCCTTTGGAAGACGCAGACGCGGCCGAAGCCTGTGCAAGTGCTTTTTAACGCGACATGTCTGACGATTTGTACCGCGGCGGCATTCTGGACTTCGCACACTATTCCCACGATGCTCGCTTTGAATTCAATGGCAGTGATGATGGTTCTGGGAGCCTGCGTATACATGACGCTGAACACCGGGCTCGTCTCGCTCGTCGTTTCTTTGGCTGAAGGACGCTCCCTCAGAGAGATATGGTCCTCTTGCTACGAATGGACGTTCCCGTACTTCCTTGTGGGCGCGGCCGTAGCTGGTCTGGCCAGCGCCGCAAGCTACGGCGCCAATGGCGTCAATTTGGGCGTAGCCTTGCTCGTCATGCCGGTGATATATTTCGTCTACGTCTACTACCGGATGCACATCTTCCGCGCCGTGCTCGATAACATTTCCAGCGTGAGCCACGAACACGAAACTGTACTTGCAAGCGCATCGCGAGGACGTTGAATTCACCGATCTCAGTCCGCTCGGTACTTCACCGCCAACATTGGGCGTTTGCTTTGCAACCTGGGCGTTGCGATTGGCTCAACAAAGGCACTAAACTACACATGGTCGTTAGCTGTGCGCCCGTAGCTCAGTTGGATAGAGCGTCTGCCTTCTAAGCGGACGAAAATTCAATCTAAGTCGTTGCTTCGGTTGCGCTTACGAGTTCCGAGCCATCCTTATGCTGTATGCTGCTCCAAGTTTGCTCCCAAAAATCCCGACACGGCTAGAGCATTCGGTTAGCAGCCGAATGCTCTCGTCCGATCTGGCTGTATGGGCTGGAGGAGTGCATCATGAGCGCAGTTGACTGACCTTTCTGCAACGCTGGCCTCACGTCGCTAGCAGGTTGCGAATGACGAAGACAGCGTTGGCGGGACGTTCCGCCAAGCGCCTCATGAACCACGGAAACCAGAAACTGCCGTATGCAACTAGGACAATTGAATTCCATCCCTCTTGGGCCAGTCGACGCTGTTCGCCCCGTTGAATGCCATACAGCATCTGAAATTCCAAGCAATCCTTACTTACTTCCCGGGACGCTGCAAACTCCGTGATGCGGTGAATGAGTTTCTGATCATGAGTGGCCATTGCCGCGCGCACACCCCTGGCTCTCGCTTCGTCCCCCAACAACTGCTTGGCCAACGCAAAGTAGTTCTCATCGACATCCTTTTTACGCGGGAAAGCCACCTCCGGCGACTCGTTGTAGGCGCCCTTGACGAGGCGAATCGCAGCTCCGAGTGGAACCAAGGATGCCAAGTCTTGAGCTGTGCGGAAGAGGTATGCCTGCAAGCAGACGCCAACATTCGGGTATGCCAACTTGGCGCGACGATACAATGTCAACGTCGGATCGACGTAGTGGCTTGCCTCCATGTCAATCCAGACAACACTTCGCGTTCCCGCGTGTTCGATGACCCTCGCAAGATTCTTGTAGCAGAGCTCTGGGTCGAGGTCCAAACCAAGCTGAGTCAACTTCACCGACACTTCCGTGTGCAATCCTTGGGAACGAATACGGTCCAGCACATCGAGATAATGGACGGTAACTTGTTCCGCTTCAGTGGGATCGGAAACGTTTTCTCCTAGCTGCGTGAAGACCGTCCCGATCGACTGCTCGCGAAGCTCAACAGCGGCGGCGAGAGCATCAGATACTGTTTCCCCGGGCATGAATCGGGACACGGTCCGTCGCACGAACCCATAGCGAGGTGCTTGCTCGCGCAGCCATCGACTCTGCGAGCACGTCAGAAAGAAGCTCCGCATGATACCCACCTGTAGCCTCCGTGCCGATCGCGAACGATAGAAGGTTCTAGTATCTTGCAGTCAGCTCGATCGCAAGTGTTGCCTAGACCTTGTACATTTCCAAAACGAATAGACCAACGCAACCACTTAAATTTGGCCAGGATTGATATTGTATAATATATTCAAATTGCTGTGGAGGCCTCTGTGAGAAGATTACTTCCTGTCCTTCTGGCAATGAGTCTTTGTTTTCAGGTGAGTGCTCTCGCGCAAGCGCGGAATCCTGCTCAAATCTCCAAGAACAGAATTGTGAAGGCCCGCCCTCTTCCTCTAAGTGACGTGCGTTTGCTGGGTGGACCTCTCAAGGTTGCGCAAGAACTGGACGCCAAATATCTCCTCGAGCTAGAACCCGACCGGATGCTGGCTTTCCTACGTCAGCGCGCCGGCTTGGAACCTAAAGCGAAAGGTTACGGTGGATGGGACGGCCCGGGTCGGCAACTCACGGGTCACATTGCAGGACACTACCTGTCCGCTGTGAGCCTCATGTGGGCTGCGACGGATGACGCGCGCTTCAAGGAACGCGCCGACTACATCGTGAAGGAGCTCAAAGAAATTCAAGAAAAGCAGGGCGATGGTTACCTGGGTGCCCTCATGGACAAAGACGGCGTTGATGGAAAGATCCATTTTGAAGAATTGTGCCGAGGCATCATACGGTCAGGGGGTTTCGATCTGAATGGGCTTTGGTCTCCATGGTACGTCGAACACAAAATATTTGCCGGGCTACGCGATGCCTACCGTTACTCGGGCAACCGCGAGGCCTTGGAAGTAGAGATTAAGTTCGCCGGCTGGGCTGAGAGTATTCTCGCAAGATTGGACGAGGAACAGATTCAGAAGATGCTTGCTACGGAATTCGGTGGCATGAACGAAGTGGCCGCCGACCTCTACGCGGACACCGGCGATGCTCGATGGTTGGCGCTTTCCCGCAAATTTCAACATCGCGCCATTGTCGATCCGCTTGCTGTCGGCAAGGACATACTTTCCGGCAAACACGGCAACACCCAAGTTCCCAAGCTTCTGGGGTCCCTCGTGCGCTACATTTATACGGGCGATGAAGCAGATTACAGAGCCGCGACATTTTTCTGGGACCAGGTTGCGCTGCACCATAGCTTCGCGACGGGGGGCCACGGCAAGAACGAGTATCTCGGTCCGCCAGACAAGCTAGATAACATGATTGACGGACGCACCGCGGAAACCTGCGACGTCTACAACATGATCAAGATGGCCCGCGCTTTGTTCTCCGTCGAACCTGACATCCGCTACGCGGACTTCCATGAACGGGCCTTGTTCAACCACATTCTTGCGTCCCAGGATCCAAACGACGGCCGGGTCTGCTACATGGTGCCGGTTGGCCGCGGCGTCCAGCACGAATACCAAGACAAGTACGAAGACTTTACCTGCTGTGTTGGTTCCGGTATGGAGAGTCATGCGCTCCACGCGTACGGAATCTATTACGAATCCGGAGACAAGCTTTGGGTAAGCCTATATGCTCCGTCGACCGCGAACTGGCAATCGGCAAATGTGAAACTGAAAATGAGCACGGACTTCCCTGACGGCCAGTTCGCTTCGCTGCAAATCACTTCAGATACGCCGAAGAAATTTACGTTGGCGCTGCGGCGGCCCTACTGGGCCGGCACAGGCTTTAGCGTGAAGGTGAACGGCAAATCGCTGGCGAATCTTCCAAGAGCCGATTCGTACGTCGAGATTGATCGCACGTGGAAAAAAGGGGACAGCGTGGAGTTAGTGTTGCCGAAAACTCTCCGAACGGAACCCTTGCCCGACAATCCAAATCGTCTTGCCTTGATGTGGGGCCCGCTGGTTCTGGCCGGAGATCTAGGGCAGGAACAAGAGAGAAGACGAGGCCCGGAGCGAAGCGCGGAATCACAGGCACCTGTGTTGGTCGCTGCGGCACTACCGGTGGAAAATTGGCTAAAACCCGTGACCGGCAAACCCGGGATGTTCCGCACCTCAGGAGTGGGATTGACCTCGGATATCGATTTTCTCCCCTTTTATCAATTGCCGCGACGTAGATACGCTATTTACTGGGACGTATTCACGCCGCAGGAATGGAAGAAGAAATCCGAGGCCTACGTTGCTGAAGAAGAAAGAAAAAAGAAACTGGAAGCATCGACCGTGGCCTTTGCGCAGCCCGGCCAAATGCAGACGGAACGCGATTTCAACCAGGAGGGAGAAGACACCTCCCCGATCCAATTGCTGGGGCATTATGGGCGACGCGGGTCGAAGTGGTTCTCTTTGGACCTTCCCGTCGATACCGCCCATCCGATGACTTTGATCGTAACTTACAGCAATGAAGCCCGCCGGAATGGGACGTTCGACGTTCTGGTGGACGGTACGAAAGTGGGGCAGCAAGCAACGGAACGGCGCAGTCCGGAACAGGATATTCGCTTCTTTGACGTCGAATACGCTCTACCGCCTCAGTTGGTTGAGGGAAAGCAGAAAGTAACAGTACGCTTCGAAGCTGCCGACGGAAACGAAATTTCAGGCGTGTTCGGCATTCGAATGATCCGCGCTGACTCCGCGCGCTAGAGGAAAGAGTTCGTCGTGCGAGGTGTTCCCGTCTTGCAACCTGAACATGATTCGATGAGGATCGCCTGAATTGTGTTGCCTAGTCTCCCTCGGCGCTCCGACGGACAGAAGGGTTTTGCGGACCAAGCCGGCGTCCTTTTCCTGAGCATCGAGCTGCGTTCCCCGGTTTGCTTTCCAACAAAGAAGTAACCCAGAGCGATCTGAGAATTCGCCAAGTTGGAGAGGCCAGCAATGGACTCCTCCAGTGGAAACGAAGCTGTCCTCCAACGAACTTAGGCGGCGAAGCGATTCCATTTGGAACAGACAGCGCCGTTCAACTCAGCTGAACTCGCCAACAACCTCGAATCGATTCCCGTTCCGCGTTTGGATGATGACCGTGTCATTGCGAGGGCCGCGCAGAGTCGCAGTCCGGCCGTTGACTTTGACTTTCAGCAACTTGTTCTGTGCGGGCAGGCGCAGTCTTACGTGCACTTCTTTGGGCGACCCAGAGCGGGATAGCCCGATGGAAGCAGCGATGCTTTTCGCCGCAGGCATCGCCACCAGTTTGAAGCTGACTCTGCCCCAGCGCGTCGGCGCTCGATCAATTCGAATCTCCTTCCCGCTGACAACCCATTCACACGGAACGCCCCTTGCAAAATACAGCTTTTCTTCATCGGAGTCTTCGAGAACCAGCATCCAGCGAATCAACAGCGGAATGGTTTGCTGCGCGGGAATGCAAAACAGCGCGCTGTTGCCATCAATGCCAGCCACTTCTCCAGCAGTCCAACTCCCCCTAGTGTGGTCGTGGTATCGATGGGAATAGAGGAACAACAGGTATTCTTCAACGCGATCCAACCGCAGCAGCATCTGCGCGTAGCCGTAGGAAATGAAACCCAAAATGTCGCGGCCTTCAGGATGCGGCCGTTCTACGTTGGCAACGACTCCGAGCGTCGTGGCACCGTACGCGCGCAAGCAGTCGATCACTATGTTGGCCAGCTTGGCAGGCAGCATGTCGGCCTGCAATAACTCGGCATAGGCGCGGTGCACCCACTGTTGGGGGCTCGGCCTTTCTTTCTGCATCGATTCCCAAAACGTCATGGTGGTTCCGGGGAACGGCCCAATGTAGGGAGGATGCATATCGCTTCGTACGTTCTTTTCCATGCTCGCAACAAGCGCGTCTTGCAGTACCTTGCTGCGCTTCAGCCAATCGACGGCCATCTTTTCCATTGCTGGAGAGGGCTTCGATCGGCCAATGTCGCTCCACGCTTGAGCGATATCCTTTAGCCCCCTCGCCGAATACGCGTTGTTGGCGAAATAAGGCAGCCACCAAGTCATGGGTTTCGGGGCCAGGCAAGAATCCGACTCGCTCCAGCCGTGGATCAATCCGTAGCCGGGATCGTCCTGGGGCAAACGCAGGCTTTCCTCGTGAAGCTCCACCAGCAAACCCGCCGTCGCTTCGATCTTGCCCTGATGTCGCAGCAACAAGCTGCTGTCCCCCGTATAGCTGAAGTATCGTGCGAGGAGCGAAAGCGTCATGCCAAACTGTGCGATTTCAGGTCCGCGCATATTGTTCATGCCCTTGGCGTCCACGAAATCTGTGAAGAAGTTGTTGATAACGGCTCGTGCCATCTCGAAGCGGCCCCATTCGAGATTCGCGTAAACACTCATCGTAAAGATGTCCTGGAACCCGTCGTACTCTGAGCCGTAGTAATCGCGGTCTACGGCCCCGTATTTCGGATACACGCCTCCAGGCCGCACCATAAGCTCCTTGGCAAATGCGTGCTTGGACATGTCGATCCAGTCATTGTCGGGAACGGAAGCCGGTGAGAAATCGCTCAGCAACTTCTCCCAGTAGCCGGTAAACGCCGCTAGCGCGCGGTAGAACTGTTCAGGGCTGGGGTCCTTGCGCCGCGGAGGGAAGCCCGGATAGCTGTGGCCGTAAACGACTTTTGTGATCTTGCCGTTCTCAACGCGCGCTGTGCGATGCCACGTCTGGACGATGAACTTGTCGCGCGCCTGTACATCACCGAACACCACGACTTCATCGTAGGCAGTTTCGGAAAGTGCCACCACTTTTCGCACCGCAGGCATCCAGCCGCCAATAAGTCCATCGAATCGTTTTCGGGCCGCTTGGTTCGTAAGTTCGGGGAAGTATTGCACTGGATGGTAGGTTCTCGTGCCCCCTGATGGGAACACCGGCATCGTGTCAAAACACTCTTTCGTCCCCACGATCGTGTCCCAGGGCAGCCTCCAACCTGAGCGCTCGGGCGAGGACGATCCAAGAGGCGGAGCAGCTGACATCACCTTCACCGGATCGGGATCGCCCCCACTTGCAAGAAGGCGCTCCGCCAGAAGATCCGCACCCGTTGTACCGATGTCTTTCAAGTCCAATCCAAGATAAGCCGGGTCGGCCTCCGGGAAAGAAGCCTCTGCGCTCTTACCGAGTGCGCGGACTCGACCGTTCGAAGAAACAAAGGTGATCGCACCCTCGCGAGTCCGCAGGTCTTCGTATACCTTCCATATCGTCACATCCGTTTTGAATTCGGAAATCTGCGTGTGACCTTCGATATCCAGGCCGGCTCGTGAAGTCGCGCCCGCCTCGAAAGCTGTGGCGAGATCCGGCGCCTCTCCCGAATGCTCGCCGGATTTGACAGCGTCCGGCAAACAGCGAGTGGCCGCAGCCACCACGGCGAGATCCTTCAAGAACTTTCGACGCTCCATCTACATGTACTTCCTGTTTTTCTCATTAGCGGATCGCTTGCAACTAACAGCGGGTGCCGCCCTTGCGTGGTGCCCTAATAGGCGCAAATTGTGGACCTACCGAGGAGTCAACCACGCCGCGAGTGGGGGTTCAGGGATGCTGTTCGCGATGGCGTCTGATGAATTCCTTCAAATACTCGCCGGCGTCCGTTATATGTTTCCAGAGAGCTGCAACGGCTAACTCCGGATCTTTCGTCCTGCAGACATCGAGAAGCTCGCGATGCGCCTGGCCAGCGCGGTGCAAGTTACGCGTAAAGACCAAGTGGAGACGAGTGTAGCGGTCGCAGTTGATGTTGAGTTTTTTCAAGAGCGACATCATGACCGGACGATTGGCCGGCTCATAGAGCGCGGAATGGAAACTCCAGTTCCACCGTCCCCAGGACTTCACGTCCGAATCATTCTCCAGAGACTGTTCGTAAAGACGAAGGATTTCTGCTGCGTGCTGGAAATCTTCTTCCTTCATGTTAGCGATCGCGCAGCGCAGCATGTAGCACTCCAGGACCGCGCGCGTTTCGAACAACTGCATGATCTCGTCCGGAGAAAGAGCCGAAACAATGGCACCTCGATTTGGGACTATGGTGATGAGACCTTCCGCCGCGAGATGGCTGAGAGCTTCACGTACGGGAATACGACTGGTCTGAAATTCGGCGGCAATGGCATCCTGCCGAAGCTGTTCACCTTCACGCAATTCACCACTGAGAATTTTTTCTGTGAGCCTTTCGACAACAGCAGCAGAAAGGGACTGCCGAGGGATCGGTGCCGACTGTTTTGGCGTGGCTGTCTCCATGATTGGGCCGAAATCTCCAAATATTTCTAAACTGGCAATTCTGCTCCACCAATACCAACTCTGCAACAAATCAAAGGAACTCTATAGAGACTGAAGCGCCACGGATGCAGATAAAACCAGGAACTTTTACGTCTTCCTCGACTAAACTTACCATTAACGGCTACTAAGGATCCCCCACGGACTTGCGTTTTTGAATTCGCCGGATAGTTCAGAACCGAGACAGCCACCTTATAACATACGGTCGCGCCCGCAAGTCGCCTGAGTCAATGGATCCACACCGAATCAAGGCGAACTGGTCCTGGAACCTCCAAAGAACGTTCGCTATAAGCGTTGACGTTCCATCGTGCATACAATATACATAATCCGACTAGCGCGCAAACTCTATTTCACCGCGCGGTAACTGCTGCCGTTCCTGGCTCTTGCAGACGGCCAGTTCAGGAAGGGGCGCAGAAATGTGTATTCTCAGCTCTCGGCAAAAGGCTGGAATTCTGGTTTTGGGAATATGGACCGGGGGATTGTCCGCATATGCCCAGCGGTCGGCCGCTCCACCTAAAGATGAGGACACTTTTCGATTTAGATTTGTTGGACCACGAGTGGGGAACCGGATTGCCGCCGCGGCCGGAGTGCCCGGGGACCCAAGCACCTATTATGCGGGCGCCGCGTCCGGCGGGGTTTGGAAGTCTACTGATGGCGGTAACAGTTGGGAACCAATTTTTGATAAACAGTCGGCCGCCGCGATTGGAGCGATTGCAGTCACTCCTTCCGATCCAAGCGTGATATGGGTGGGGACTGGGGAAGCGTGGGCAATCCGCGACAGCGATGTCATGGGCAATGGTGTATATGTCTCTCTCGACGCCGGGAAAACATGGACTCACGCTGGACTCGATGACACGGGAAGGATCGGACGCATACTCATTGACCCAAAAAACGCGGACATCGTGTTCGTTTGCGCCCTGGGTCGCGCCACGGGGCCCCAGCAGGAGCGCGGAGTCTACCGCACCAACGATAGGGGCCAACATTGGGAGCGCGTACTTTTCGCCAACGAGAACACCGGCTGCTCTGGCCTAACTATGGACGCTCACAATCCGCGAGTACTATTTGCCGGAATGTGGCAGATGGAAATGCACACCTGGGGAGAATTCAGCGGGGGCCCGGGAAGTGCAATTTATGTTTCGCGGGATGGCGGCACGAAATGGACGAAGTTGGAGGCCCATGGGCTGCCGAAACCGCCAGTCGGAAAAATCGACGTTGCGGTCGCCCCCACTAACTCGCAGCGCGTTTTCGCATTGATTCAGACGAAGGATCAGGGGTCAGTTTGGAGATCCGACGACAGCGGCGAGAATTGGCGGACTGTCAATTATCAGCGTCCATTAATCGGACGTGCCGGATACTACATTCGAATCGCGGTTTCGAGTGGAAGCGACAATGAGGTATTTGTGGCAAATAGCAGTTTCTACCGCTCGCTCGACGGGGGCGAAGTTTTTCAGGAAGTTCCCTGGGGCGGAGACACGCACGATATCTGGGTTGATCCGCTTAATCCAGACCGCTTTATCATTACCGACGATGGTGGAATGCATATCACCACGGTGCATGGGCGCGGATTCCACCGTGTCACTTTGCCCATTGGTCAGATGTATCACGTAGCCGTGGACGAGCAGGTGCCCTACTACGTCTACAGCAATATGCAAGACGGACCGAACATGCGTGGTCCCAACACAACCTCGAATGAATTTGGTGAGTACAGATGGGATCGCAGAATGGGCGGCTGCGAATCGGGTTTCACGCTTCCCGATCCCTCAGATTCGAACATCGTTTGGTCCAGTTGTTATGCCAACGAGGTGACACGTTGGGATGCAAGGACCAGAGCCGCGCGGTCCGTGAGTCCTTGGATTCACACATTGGATTCGCCTCCCAACGAACTGAAGTATCGTTGCCATTGGACCCCGCCGCTAGCGATCGATCCTTTCGATCACAATACTGTCTATTACGGATGCCAGGTCATCTTCAAAACGAATAATGGGGGGCAGAGCTGGACGGTTATAAGCCCGGATCTTTCCACACAAGATCCGAGCCATATTGTTTCGTCCGGTGGAATCGTGGGCGACAATCTTGGACAATTTTATGGCGAGGTGGTTTTCGCGATCGCGCCGTCCAAGCTACAGCAGGGCTTGATTTGGGCCGGTACCAATGATGGACAGATTTGGTACACGAAAAATGGTGGCACAAATTGGACGAATGTCACCAAGAACATTAAGGGCATGCTGGCCTCAGGCACGGTAACAAGCATCGAGCCTTCGCATTTCGATCCCGGTTCCGCATACGTCAGCGTCGATTTCCACCTGGTCGACAACCGGGATCCGTTCATCTACAAGACCTCCGACTTTGGAAATACCTGGACACAGATTATAGGAGGCCTCCCCAAGCATCCACTGGCGTACGTGCGGGTCATTGCCGAAGACCCCAGCGTAAGAGGTTTGCTGTTTGCGGGCACTGGAAACGCGATTTACTACTCGCTTGACGATGGAGGCCACTGGGTAGCTCTCACAGCGGAGCTGCCGCACGCCCCGGTTACCTGGGCGGTCGTGCAGAAGCAATTCCACGATCTGGTCATCTCCACGTACGGGCGAGGACTCTACATCCTGGACGACATCACGCCTCTGGAGCAGCTGGCGCAGAAAGCATCTGACGGGCCGGTCCGGTTTTTCGAGCCGCGCCAGACTTTCCGATTGTTTCCCGGTGGGCGCGCGCTAATAAACTATTCTTTGAAATCAGCGCCGAAGGAGGCTCCAAGAATTGAGATCCTCGATTCGAATGGCGCGTTGATTCGAAAAATCAATGGGCCCCGCCGTGTGGGAATGAATCGAGCTGAATGGGATCTTCGCTATGAAGCCCCCAAGCTAGTGTCGTTGCGCACTGCGCCAGCCGAGAACCCTCACATTTGGGAAGAGCGGCGGTTTCGCGGAATGGATGCGAGACCAATTCTCCACTGGGGGATCAAGGAAGCTGAAGTCGGACCGGTTGCGCTGCCGGGGAAATATACCATCCGGCTAACGATCGATGGCCAGGCCTACACTCAGCCCCTCACGATCATCAAAGACCCGAAGAATTCCACAAGCGACACGGAGCTGGAAGCCTCGTTTAAGATGCAATTGCAAATCCGGGACGACATCAGCAAGACTGCCGAGGCCGTTAACCGGATCGAATGGATGCGCAAGCAAATCAGCGTACTCGAGGCGATGGCGCGCAGCGAGGGCAAGAAGGAGCGTGGCGACGAGAAGGATGGAAGTGACACAGACCAACAAGACAAGGACCAGCGGGAAAAGGACAAGGCGGACGAGGCCAATGACAAGTCCAATCCCAATGCCGCACTGCTCAAGTCACTCCAGGCAATGGATCAGAAGATGCAAAGTGTGGAATACAAGTTCATTTCCCGCGCCGAAGCCCTAAGCGACGACAAATACTATTCCGCGGCTGACAAAATCTATCTAAACCTGATTTGGTTGAACGCGGAGGTGGGAACAGGGGGTGGAGACGTGGCTGGCGGCACTGGATTCGGCCCGACGGAAACGTCAATCACGTTACTCCAGATGATCGAGAAAGACCTTGCCGCTGCTGAAAACGAAGTTCAGACCTTACTCGAAAAAGATGTCCCCGAGTTCAACCGTTCTCTGGCCGATCGCCACATAACTCCAATTACCAGTTTCAACAATGCTGCGCCCGCAACCAAGGACGATGCACCAGCAAGGTAGTCTGGCGACGAAGACTCTCAGGCCGCGGCCGATGGTAAGAAGTGTGATCCTGTGTAGAGCGAATCAGTTTCTGCCGTTGACAGTCCCTGACAACTGTATACAATATGCACGATTTATGGGGCCGCCGGTTTGTTGCCACATGGTCTCCCTCGGGGTGGGAGAAAACAGACTTCTCGGGCACCAATTCTAGCTACGAGGTGGTTCATGACCTTCTTATTCGCTTCCCGCTCCAGGTCTAGATTCAGGTCATTCATCCTTGAGTGCCTGATTGGTTTATTTTGTTCACTAATGGGGCCTCTCGCGCTGACCGCTCAGGTTTCAACTACCGGAAAGATAGCTGGCACCGTCACAGACAGTTCCGGTGCGGCGGTGCCTAACGCGTCAGTTTCAGTTAAAAGCCCAGCATTGCTCGCCCCGCGGAGCACGCACACGGAAGCGGACGGCAGCTATTTATTCGACCTGCTTCCACCAGGCACCTATGAGCTGACTATTACTGCGCCTGGATTCAGCACGTATAGTCAGACCGGTATCGTGCTCACGGCGGGGTTCACGGCAACAGTCAATTCGAAGCTGCAGGTTGGCGAAGTCACGCAAGTCGTCAAGGTGGAAGGCGAACCGGTAATTGATCTCCAGAGCAACCAGACCTCGGCTACCTTCGACCAGAATTTGCTGCAGGACATTCCGAGCGGGCGTGACCCTTGGTCCACCTTAGCGCAGATGCCGGGCGCAACGGTGGGCACATTTGACGTCGCGGGCGACAATAGTTACCAGCAGTCTACCATGCAGGTGCATGGCAGTACGCCGGCGGAGCAGATCTACAGCTTCAATGGTTTGGATTTGAATTGGCCCGGTGCGAATGGCGGATACACCCAGTTCTATACCAATCATGATTCCTTCGATGAGTTCCAGGTCGTCGCCGACAATGCCCCCGCTTCCGTGCCTATCGGCGGCGTGTATATGAACCAAGTGACGAAATCTGGGTCAAACGAACTGCATGGGCTGGCGGCAATTTACTATTTGACTTCCAAGCTGCAGGTCGGCGTGAGAGCTCCAATTTACAATGGAAACCCTGTTGTTTCTGGCTCACCCTTCGACATGACGCGAGATACCACAGCGAGTCTTGGCGGTCCCCTAATGAGAGATCGCTGGTGGCTCTTCGGTTCTTATCGCCGTTACGACTTGAACCAGAGGATTCTCGCGGTAACGAACCAGGCTGGTACGCCAGTAAACGACATCAATCACCAGACGAATACTGACTTGCGGAGCGATTTTCAGGTGAACTCAAAAAACAAATTCAGCTTCATCTGGCTATACAACGAACAAAATCGATTCTTCCGGCGTGATACCGCCTATAACTACGTTACTGCGGAAGCGAGTTGGAAACAGATCGAACCGGCCTACATCCTTGAGGGACTGTGGACCACGCAGATTACCAACAATTTCCTGCTGGATTTCCGGATTGGCTGGAACAAGATCGTATTTCCCCTCGCGTATCAGCCAGGCGTGAAGGCAACAGATATCAACGTACAAGACGTCGGAACTAGAACCGAGACAGTCGCAGCGCCGTACCAGTTTGCAAATCCGGCTTGGGTACTAAAATGGTCAGCAGGTGGTTCCTGGGTCAAAGGTGGGCTCCACGGTACGCACAATTTCAAGTTTGGTTTTGAGAATGGCCTTTCCTACAACTCGTATATCTACAAGGTTAACGGGGGGATTAACGAGGTGTTCGACAATGGCACGCCCATTGAAGTGATAGCCTACAATACGCCGGCAACCCAGAAGAACTACTTCCGGGACACCAGCTTCTACTTGCAAGATACGTGGACTGTGGCCCGGCGCATAACTTTGGACTTGGGACTCCGCTACGACCGATTCAATACTTACTACCCTTCGCAAAACAGTGATCCTGGACAGACGTTTCCGCAACTGTTCCCGCTGCAACCGTCGGACAAGCAGGCTTCCGGAAACTTGGTTGATTGGAATACAGTGTCACCGCGTTTGGGGCTGGCATTCGACGTGACGGGCAAGGGTGACTCCGTGGTGCGCGTCAGCTATGGACGCTACTACATTATGCAAGGAACTGGTCTGGCCGAAACGGTCAACCCGGTAGGGTTAGCGGCAAAGTATTACACCTGGGATGATACTGGAGATAACGACAACATTCCGCAGCAGAGCGAGTGGCTCCCACAGGGAGTGAATACAGTTCCTGTCTTTGCCTACGGCGGCTCTAGCACGCACATTAATCGGAATATGAGCCGACCTTATTCAGAGCAAGTCAGCGCTGGTTACGAGAAAAGCCTATGGAAAGATCTGCGAGTCGGCGTAACGTATTATTACCGCACGAAGAAAAACCTGTTCGGGCTTGAGAACACGCTGGTATCGCCTTCGGATTACACGCCAATCACCCAGCTACCAGACCAGAACGGCGTTATGCAACCGATCATCAACGGGCTGACGGGTCAACCGATGACTTTGTTCAACTTCAACCCTACTCCATCGCGGCCTCTAGCATTCAACTTCCTGGTGACTAACATTCCGAAGCTGGATAACAACTCCTACCACGGAGTGGAATTCACCGCCGTAAAACGTCTGTCGAACAAATGGCAACTGCTTTCCGGTTTTACGGTCCAGCGCCAGAAAGGTGTCTATGGTCGAGGCTACTCCGATCAAGCATACGGCGACAACTTTACGGACCCGAATAACGACATCAATCGTAACAATAACTACTTGAATTCGGACGCCACTTATATCTTTAAGGTAGACAGCAGCTATGAATTCCCCTGGAAGATAGGCACGAGTATGAACTTCCAACACTACACGGGCCTGCCAATCCAGCCGGTGGAATTTTTCGGCGCGTTTGGGGGGTTCACCCAGGGCCCGGAGACAGTTATCCTCCAGCCGGCCGGGATCAAGCGGCTTCCCAGCGTCAACATGCTGAACTTGCGGCTCTCGCGCGAGTTCGCGGTGAAGGAGCGGTGGCACGTGATACCGACCATTGACTTTTTCAACGTCACAAATAGTCAGACCACCGTGGGAGAGAATAACTTCTTTGATCCCAACCCCGCAAACAATACTTATTTGAAGCCATTTCTGACAATCGACCCATTCGTGACGCGGTTTGGTTTGCGATTCACGTTCTAACGGGGCCAGCCTCACTTGAGGCTGCAATTTCTTCTCCGGCGGATTGGGCGCTCCTTCGCTCGCCCGCGGGTCTCCCGTTTGGAATTCAATTCTCAGTTTGTGGACCGTGAGGGCGTTATGTGGAGACGGAACATAGCGGTCGGAGCCATGATCGCGGCGGCGCTGATGTTCGCGGCTTCTGCCGCACCTCAGAGCAGCCCGAAATTCTCAAAGCTGACGATTGAGCAATTGATTGATATCAAGCATCCTTCCAACCCGGTGTGGTCGCCCGATGGCAAACACGTGGTGTTCACGTGGGACCGCGCCGGTGTGGCCAATTTTTATGTGGCCAATGCCGATGGCCACGGCCAGCCAGTTGCCATCACTTCGTTTCCCGAGGGCCAAGTGGAGGGCGCCTTCTGGAATGAGGACGGCGATACGGTGTATTTTCCGCACGACGGCGATTTGTGGCAAGTCCCCGTTACTGGCGGTACTCCCAAGCCGGTGTGGAGCAAGCCGAATCGCGGTAGGGATATGGTCCCCTCGCCCGACGGCAAGCGGGTAGCGTTCGTGCGGAACAGCCCCACGGCGGCTGAAGGGGCACAGCACGGAAGCGATCTGATCATACGTTGGCTCTCCGACGGAACAGAGTCGACCGTCACGCACAATGAGGTGAGCATTCGCGGGATTGTTTGGTCCCCCGACGGCGCGTCCATTGCCTACACCGGCGGTTCAAAGATCATCTATCACGACGAATCTCCGCCGTATTCCGGCGCGAAGCTCATCTATCGAATCTCAGAATATGTGCGAGGTCAGATGTATGCGTTGAGGCTCGCGGGCAACAAACCTATCGCGATCGGCAAGCCCGGCGAGTACGGGGGCTTGGCTTGGGTCGACGCAACTCATCTCGTATTCGACGGGGAATCTGAAGACTTCAAAAAATACTTCATCTACATCGCCGACGCTGCCACTGGTTCCACGCGAGCAATTCATGAAATAGACGAAGATAAATTCTGGAGCATTCCCGACTGGGGCGAAGCGGGGGCGCAGCCGTGGCCCTCACCCAACGGCAAATGGATTGCCTTCCTCAGCGATCAGGACGGCTGGGACCATATTTACGTGATGCCCGCGTCCGGCGGGGACGCAGTCCAAATCACGAAAGGACACTTCGAGGCCTGGCGTCCTGCCTGGTCGCACGACAGCACGCGCATCGCGTTCGACGCAAATGTGGAAGACCATCCCGGCGACCGTGTCATCGGCATCGCCAGAATCGGCGATGATCCTGCACGCGCAACTATCACCTACATCACGACGAGCCCAGGCACGAACATCGAGCCACGCTGGTCCGAGGGGGACGGGCGCATTGTCTATCAGCACACGGATACGCGCAATAGCGCGGACCTTTTCGCCATCGGTACCAACGTCGGCGCGCAACCAGTGAGGCTGACTGACTCGATGCCCGCGGGGATCGACCGCTCAAAATTTGTCGAACCTCAGTTCGTGCACTTTCCCGGACCCGACGGCCAGCAGGTTCCCGGCTGGCTCTTTGTGCCGAAAAATCTGGACCGCACAAAAAAACATCCGGCGATCATCTGGATTCACGGGGACGGCGTAAATCAGAACTACGATGGCTGGCACGTGCAGCGGAATTACGCCGTCTACTACAGCTTTCACCAGTATCTGCTGCAACAAGGCTATGTCGTTTTCGCTCCGGACTATCGCGGCAGCATCGGCTACGGCCGGGATTGGCGAAATGGCGTGTACATGGACGTCGGTGGAAAAGACGCCAAAGACGCATGGATGTCGGCAAACTATCTAAAGACGCTGCCTTACGTGGATACTGACCGAATCGGTGTTTGGGGCTTGAGCTATGGCGGGTTTTTCACGCTCATTGCGATGACCGATCAGCCCAAGCTATTCCGCGCTGGTGTGGACGTAGCAGGCGTCGTCGACTATGTGATGTACTACTCCGATCCGTATCACGGCGATTGGACAGCCAGCCGTATTGGGACGCCGGAGCAAAATCCACAGGTTTATGCCAATGCCTCACCGATTTCCCACATCGATCGCCTCGAACGTCCTTTGCTCGTGCTTCACGGGACGTCTGATGTCAACGTGCCGTATCTCGAGTCCGTATGGCTCATTGACGAAGCCCTCAAGAAAGGCAAAGGCGAATTGCTTTCCTACATGATGTACCCGGGCGAATTCCACTATTTCACTAGAGCGCATGTCTTGCTGGACGCGTGGCACCGGGTGGACGACTTCTTTGCGTTTCACCTGCAAGGCAGGAGCAAGGTTTCGCACTGAGGCTTTGGCAGCAAAGAATGGAACTCGTGCACAGTGCAAATACTCCCCGCAAGGCAGGCTCCCCGCGAAAGGTGGAACCCGAAATGAGATCTCGCTATAAAGCGTGCGCTCGTGCTGTCTTGGTTTTGTGCCTGGCGGCGAGTTCAGGTAGGGCGCAAGACACACGCGAAGCTTATCAGCGCGCGCAACAATTTCTTCCGGGGAACCTGCGCCATCGCATGTACATCGCGGATGTCACTCCACACTGGATCGCCGAGAAGAATCGCTTCTGGTATCGCAAGGCCGGCATGAAAGGTATGGAATTTATCCTGGTTGACCCCGCGCAGAACACGTTCGGCCCCGCATTCGACCACGAACGGCTGGCGGCGGCGCTTACAAAAGAGGCCAAGCGTGAGGTTCAGCCAACGGAGCTTCCGTTCGATACATTTGATTACACAAAGGGCGGGAAGTCGATCTCATTTCAAGTTGATGGAACGGCGTGGACCTGCCAGATCGAAAACTATGAGTGCAAAAAAGCGCCAGAACCAGCAGCAGGGCAATACGAGGAAGCATCGCCAAACAAGGAATGGGTTGCCTACGTGAAAGAGCACGACTTGTATCTCCGTTACGCACCGACCGGAGAAATCGTGCGGCTGACGCATGATGGAGAGGCATCGTGGGATTACGCAACGCCAATTCCATCACTGCGGCCAATGATTGCACAAGGGACTCAGGACGTGAAGCAACGGCCTGCGGTGTTCTGGTCGCCAGATTCCTCGAAGCTGGTCACCTACCGGATGGACACGCGGAACGCGGGACGCTTCACGAACTTGCAGTTCGTTCCAGCCGGGCAGCTTCGCCCAAAGGCGTTCACCGTCGTTTACCCTTTGCCTGGTGAAGTGCTGCCCAAAGCCAATCCGATCATCTTTGATGTTCAGAAAAGCAAGCGCATCGATGTGAAGGCCGCTTCCCTGGAGGTTCAGTTTCAGGGCGGGCCCGGTTTCGAATGGTTTCCAGACAGCAAGACCATCTATTACGAAGCCTGGGAGCGAGGGGAAAAGGGCATCGAACTGCGCACGGTCGACTCCGAAACAGGAGAGCAAGAGGTTGCGGTTCGAGAAAAGTCGGATCGTTACGTCGACCCGGGCCAGACCTTTTTCCGGTTTCTGCACGACTCGGCAGAAGTACTGTGGTCCTCGGAGCGGGACGGATGGAATCATTTATACCTATACGACCGGAAAACCGGCGCTCTGAAAAACCAGGTAACCCATGGACCGTGGGTTGTCCATCAGATCAGCGGCATCGACGAGAAATCTCGACGCGTGTATTTTTTGGCGAACGGGCGCGAGAAAGACGAAGATCCCTACCAAACGCACCTGTACAGCATCGGCCTCGATGGCAACAACTTGATGATGCTGACTCCTGCGAACGCCAATCACACGGTGAGCCTGTCTCCTGACCGTTTTTGTTTTGTCGATAACTCCTCGCGGCCTGACCTGCCAGGAGAAACGGTTCTCCGAAATGCCAAAGACGGCTCGCAAATTCGCGTCCTTGAACAAACCGACGCGAGCGAGCTGCTTAAAACGAACTGGACGCCTCCTCAGGCATTTCACGGCAAGGCCAAGGATGGCACGACGGATCTTTATGGTCTGATCTGGCGCCCATCGAGCTTCGATCCTGCAAAGAAGTACCCCATCATCGAGATGGTTTATACGGGCCCCCAAGCGTTCTTTGTACCAAAGACATTCGGGGCTGCCGTGCGCGGTTTGCAATCAACGGCGGAGCTGGGTTTTATCGTAGTGATGGTCGACGGCCGAGGCACCACAGGACGCTCTCGAGCATTCCACGAGTACTCGTATCGGAACCTGGGCGGAGCGTTCGAAGATCACGTCGTCATGATTCAGCAGATGGCCGCTCAATATTCCTACATGGATGCCACGCGTGTCGGAATCTTCGGGACCTCGGCCGGGGCTTACGGCGCCGCCCATGCCATGCTGGTTTTTCCCGATTTCTATAAGGTCGGGGTTGCGATCTCCGGAGATCACGACGCGAGACTGGACAAGGCCTGGTGGAACGAACTCTACCAGGGATTCCCAGTGGGTCCCGACTACGCCGAACAGTCGAACGTCACGATGGCGGACCGTCTTCAGGGACATCTGCTGATCGAACATGGCGACATAGATGACAATGTCCACGTCGTCGAGACGATGCGCTTCGCTGATGCTCTTATGAAAGCCAACAAGGACTTCGACATGCTCATTGTTCCCAACATGTATCATGGAGAAGGCGGCAATTTGTATCTGGCGCGCCGGCGCTGGGATTATTTCGTCCGCTATCTTCTCGGGGTGAACCCGCCCAGCAACTTTGAAATCCACGAGGACCGAGAACCTGCCTCTGGACGTCCACGTTGATGGTCCTACTTTCGAGATTCGCATTACTCAGTGCGATCGCCGTCTTGCTAAGCGTCAGTGCGTCGTCCCAATCGCTCCCGAGAGCGCCCAAGACAGAAGTCATAACTGTGACGCCCAAACCGGGCTATTTCTCTGAACCCTCGATTGCCGTGAATCCCACCAAGCCTCAGCAAGTTGTCGCCGCTTTTCAAGACAACGCTCACATCGCCTATTCCGCTGACGGCGGAAGCCATTGGCAGCTCGCCACGGGAATCGAGCCGCCAAACTATCGCGTTTCCGGAGACGTTTCAGTCACTTTCGACAATGAAGGACGCGCCTACATTTGTTACATTGCCTTCGATAAGCTCGGCACGTTTAATTATTGGGGGCACAACTCATCGCGCAACGGCATTTACGTCCGCCGCTCATTGGATGGAGGCGCGACCTGGGAATCACAGGATATTGCGGCAACTGAGCAGCCAGATAAAACCACGGTTCCGTGGGAAGACAAGCCCTACATCATTGCAGATATGGGACGCGGGCCTCACGCCGGCAACCTTTATATAGGTTGGACGAGATGGACCCTCAGCGATTCTCAAATTCTATTCGTTCGCTCCAGAGATCACGGCAAGACGTGGTCCAAACCAGTGGAGATCGACAATGTTCGCGGACTCCCGCGCGACGATAACGGAGCCATCGAAGGCTTTGCCGGAGCCGTCGGGCCTGACAGCACATTGTACGCGGCGTGGACCGACGGCAATCATATCGTTTTCACCATCTCTCATGATGGTGGAGCGACCTTTTCTCCCACACGAAATATCATCGACACGGCTCCTACTATGTTCACGCTTCAGGCCGTTTCACGGGCCAATGGTTTTGCACAGATTGCCATCGACCCGCGCGGCGGCGCGAAAGGCGGCCGGCTCTATTTGACATGGAGCGATTACCGCAATGGCGATGTGGACGTATTCTGCTCGACCTCTGCCGATCAGGGTGAAACATGGAGTGCCGCCGTTCGCGTCAACGATGATCCTTCGCACGACGGCGCGGACCAGTTCTTTCAATGGATGGCCGTCGATCCCGTTGACGGCGCGGCGTACTTGGTCTTTTACGACCGGCGCGGCGACGCGAAGAATCGCCAGCAAGTCGTCGTACTGGCGAGATCGACGGACGGCGGCCGCACGTTTCAGAACTATGCGTGGATGGATCAGCCATTTGACGCGCAAGGAGTCTTCATGGGCGATTACAACGGAATTGCCGTTTTGAACGGGCGCGTGTACGGAGTGTGGACGCTAAAGCCGGAAAACAAATCGTCGCGTGACACTTTGATCCAGATTGGCATCGCGGATTTCAGCGCCGAAAAACTCTCTTCCGCTCCTTCTCGACCCTCACGGTCAGCAAGGACCGGCCGCAAGTAACAACACTCCTGGAAGTCAAACGGCTTGCCAAGTTTTATCGGCCAATTGATAAGAACTTCTGTGGCCTGATAATGGAGGTTGTTTTTCTCCGGCTGTGCACGATCAAGAGTCTTGCTCACAATCCCTTTGCAAAATACTGGGCGATCCTAGGCGACGCTTCGGGAAAGGCTCACCGGTAAATAACAGGAGCCGGACAGTGTAAGCGCTTGCAGAAAGTGCTTGACATGCCTGCGAGATAAGGAGTAAAAAGCCTCAACGGAGTAGATTTGTATAATTTATACATGGCTCCGTTTCAGGAGGGTGTGATGGCGGTTTATCGGGGTGTTCATGAATTTGTGTGCCGTTTCCTCGGGTTGTTCTTGTTGGCTCTTATCTCCGGAGCTCCCAGTGCCTGGGGGCAAATCGGCTCGCAGGGAACCGTAAATGTTCTGGTCCTTGATTCCAGCAATGCAGTCGTCGCGGGAGCGCAGCTCGAATTGCGTGATCTTTCGACGAACGACGTGCGTACCGCAGCCACCCAGGAAAAGGGAACCTATAGCTTTGTGAACCTCCCGGTCGGTACCTATTCACTCTCGGTTTCCAAGGGCGGTTTCAAAACGCGTGCTTTTCAGCAAATTATCGTTCACGCGGCGCAAGTAACCGACTTGAGCGCAACCCTCGATGTAGGCGTCACCACGGAAGTCGTTGAAGTCAATGAGAACACCGGTCCGCTGGTCGAGACGACCTCGAATGCCATCAGCACCAACATTGACATGAAGCAGATCGATGACCTGCCGTTGGGCGGTCGCGACCTCACGAATCTCTCTCATTTGGTAACCGGGTATACGGGGGCGTTCAGCGGTCTTCCGTCCATCGCGGAAGGCAATAACATCGATGGCATCAACGGAAGCACCAGTCGAATGAAGTTTACGGGCAATTCTCGACCTGCCGTATCCGCCCGGCTCGAAGATATTCAGGAGATGACCGTCCAAACCGATCAGCTTGATTTGGGATCAGGATATGGTCAGGCCAACATGCAGGTCAACTTCGTCACCCGCAGGGGGACAAATACCTATCACGGCCGCGCCTACGAAGATTTTCGAAATACCGCGTTGAATGCGAATAGTTGGCGCAACAATGCCCAAAGTACGCCCACGAATCCTGTGCCACGGAATAAAATTATTTTGAACGACTTCGGCGGGAGCGTGGGTGGCCCAATCCTGAAAGACAAGCTGTTCTTTTTTGGCAGTTTTGCCATGAGCAAGCAGCCGGGCGCTCTTACCGGGCAAAATTATGTGTTGACGCCTGCCACTCAAGCCGGGGGGTTCACGTATGTCGATACAAACGGTAACGTTCAGACCGCTAACGTTCTGCAGCTCGCCAGCAGCTATAACGCCGCGCATCCGGGAACGAATCTTCCAACCGTCGTCAACGCTGCGGTGATCGCCCCTGAGTTGCAGGCCATTAACGATGCGTCAAAATCGGGTGTTCTCTCGCCGAACGGCAATGGTGATCCCAACCTCCAACTCCTCACTTGGCAACAGGCCTCGCCCACCACCTACTACTATCCGACCGTCCGTTTGGACTACAACATTTCAAAAAAGTTCCGTGTAAATTTTGCCTGGAACGAAACCAAATTATCCCAGCCTGCCGTACAACCTGCGTATCTTCCTGGGCCCAACTTTGCCAATCAAGTTGCCGGCAACAAGTCCAAAAACTACACCGCTTCCTTCGGTTTCGACTGGTCCATTAGCCCCACGCTGATCAATCAGTTTCACGGCGGCATGCTCTACAACAATACTGCCTTCGCCTACAATGCGGCCAAGTCCTATGCGACCAATCCCGCGATTGCATGGAACTACTTCGCCCCTACAGGCGGTTTTTATCCCTACGATGGAAACATGTCCGGTCAGCAGTTCAATCTGCCAGTGTCCACCTACTATCCCCTGATTAATGCTTCCGACACTGCAACCTGGCAGCACGCTGCGCATACAATGAGCATGGGTTTTTCTTTCT
The DNA here is from genome assembly GCA_003225315.1 of Acidobacteriota bacterium. Lineage (GTDB taxonomy): Bacteria > Acidobacteriota > Terriglobia > Acidiferrales > UBA7541 > Acidiferrum. The sequence continues at coordinate 2,962 of QHZD01000030.1, read as the reverse complement.
ATCGCGAGCAAGATCACTACTGGAACCCGCCCGCGGGGTTCCCGAACTACGGCCTAGGTCTGGCAACTGGCGATCCTGCGGTTCAGGTTTTCTCTTCTTCTTCACTCCCCAATGCCGACGCCACAGCGATCGGCCAGGCTGGACAAATCTACGCCATATTGACAGGGCGCGTGCACGATGTCGGGGGACAATATGCATACGACCCGAAAACGGGTACCTATCCCGCGCGCGTTGGCGCCTACAACCTCGATGAACTACAGAAAGCCTGGGGGCTCTTTTTTCAGGACTCCTATCGAATCAAGCCCAGCTTCACCTTGAATTATGGTCTGCGGTGGGATTTTACCGGTGATGACCACGATCTAACCGGGGCATACCATGGCGCCACCCCGCAAGACCTTTTCGGTCCCTCTGGTGTGGGCAATCTCTTTAACCCCGGCTCATTAAAAGGCACAATGGACCCGGTCATAGCAGCACGCGGCCATCAGTACGACCCGTGGAATGTTAGCCCGCAACCTGCAATCGGCTTTGCCTGGAACCCGCAATTTCAGCAGGGGCTTCTGAATCGAGTAACGGGCGCCGGACAAACCGTGATCCGCGCAGGCTTCTCGCTGCGGAGATTCACCGAACCGTATCAATATTTCTGGAACAACGCTTCCGATTACGGCAATTTCTTCTACCAAAACTTTAATCTTAATCCTAGTAACACCGGGCAGGCTGGAACGTTCGCACCCGGCACCATTTCGCTTGGAGACACGCTGCCAAACTACCTGCTATCCCCAGCTTCCTACGAGAAAGTTGCTCATCAGTCGGAATTCACTTTCCTCGATAGCGTCCCGGTAAATGGCATGGATCCTCATATCCAGCAGCCGTATACGATGTCGTGGAACCTGGGAGTGCAGAGGTCCCTGGGACGCAGCAGCGCCCTCGAAGTTCGCTATGTCGGCAGCCGTTCCCCCCACCAATGGATCTCCACGGACATCAACGAAGTCAACGTTCTCGCAGCCCTGCCCGGACAGCCCAGTTTCCTGCAGCAATTCATTAGCGCTCAATCCAACCTCAAAATATGCATGGCGAACGCTGGTTGCGCGCAAAATCCCAGCTTTGGCAATTCCGGCCTTGCCGGCCAAGTGTCGCTGCCCATCTTTGACGCTGCCTTTGCCGGAGAGAGCGGCGCACCCGGCACATTCGCGGACTATCACAACACGGGTTTCATAACTGATCTAAACACCGGGCAGGCAGGAACTCTCGGGTCCGTTCTGACCACAACGAGTGGAACGGTGAATTACTTTTGCAACCTCGTGGGAGCCTCGTTTACCCCTTGCGTGACCAACGCGAATTTCCCCGCGAGCAACCCGGGTGCCGGGTACCCCATAAACTTCTTCCAGGCCAATCCGTTCCAGGCTGGCTCGCAGATCGGTATTGGCAGCAGTTTCACCGAGGGCTACATGCAGGCGGCTGGTTGGTCAAACTATCATGCCCTTCAAGTCGATTTCCGCCAGCGCGCGTGGCACGGTCTGCAATTCGACGCTAATTACGCGTGGAGTCATACCCTGGGAACCGCCACCGCAAACCAGTGGCAAGGCGTCATCAACCAATTCACTATTCGCGATTTACGCCAAAGCTACGGTCCGACTCTCTTTGACGTTCGCCACACCGTGCATGTCAACGGGACCTACGATCTGCCCGTCGGAAAAGGCAAAGAATTCCTGAACTACGGTGGGCCAGTCGATAAAGTCTTGGGCGGTTGGACAGCCGGCACCATCGTCACCTATCACACCGGAACTCCTTTTCAGTTGCTCGGCCGATTCCGCCCTTTTAACGATTATGGCGACGGCGGAGTCGTCCTGAATGGGATCACCATGTCGCAATTGCAAAACTCCGTTGGTGTTTACCACGTCGGGGCCACCTTCGTGGACATCATTGATCCCAAGATTCTCAAAACCTTGGGCACAGCAAATGCCGCCATTCAGTCCAACACCACGCCGGGAGTACTTGGTTTCCATCCCTGGCTTTATGGCCCTCATTTCATCAACTTTGACGTAGCCATCACCAAAAACACCGCTCTCACGGAGAGGTTCAAACTCAAATTCCAATCGGAATTCCTGAACGCCTTTAACCACCCGAACTTTGGGCTGGCCGCTGGCACGGTCGCTCCCAGCATCCGCAGCACGAGTTTTGGGAGAGCGGGCACCATCAGTACCGCACGTCAAATTGAGCTGCGTTTGAATCTCGAGTTCTAATAGGCAGCTTTACCCGGAGGCATTCACTTGGCAAGTCTATCCCCCCACACCCCGGGGATGCGAGTGAATGCCTCCTTTGTCTTTTTCGTTCGTTGATTCGCGTGCCTTATTCACCGCAAAGCTGTGACTCGCTCTCCCAGGAGAAGAGTCGGGGGTACGGTACACCTGCTACCCCCCACCCCCCATCATTTTGTATGAATGTCAAAAGAAAGGGCTTACAAAATGGGCAATTCGTAACCGATTGATTCTACTGGGAAGCCACTTCACAAGAGACAGGCAAGAATGCCTGTCCTACTTACCCCTGTTTTTTTGTAAGTGTTGCATCTAAGGGACTTAAGTATTGCGTAAGTCCTTTGTTTGCGACACATGCGAGGGGGCGCGTAAATGTTGCATCTAAACGACTTACATTGCACCAAAATTGTGGATGCTTTGAGAACGCGAGAAGTAGAGTACAGGCGGGAAGCAGGAATTAGCTGCAATTGTACCTAGAAGCTACTTTACCAGAGATAATAAGGCTCGTCAAGAGAAAAAAGCGAGGCGGTGTTGTTAGCAAATCGAGATGTCCGCTTTTGTTAGCACGTGGTGTGTCCGCTTGCCTTTGGTTTTTCCTCCCCCTGAATCGAGAAGGGAAGACTGTTGTTGGAGCTGTGGGAAAGTGGGAATCCCGCGTCTTTTGCGGGATTCCCAAGCGCAGCGTCTTTTCCACAGCTTTCTGGCCCCTG
>QHZD01000052.1 GCA_003225315.1 Acidobacteriota bacterium | reverse complement strand
GCTTGGGAATCCCGCAAAAGACGCGGGATTCCCACTTTCCCACAGCTCCAACAACAGTCTTCCCTTCTCGATTCAGGGGGAGGAAAAACCAAAGGCAAGCGGACACACCACGTGCTAACAAAAGCGGACATCTCGATTTGCTAACAACAGAGGAATTAACCGAAACGGGGGCGTCAGCCGCTTAAGAGTCGGGCACCGAAGGCTGCGGCATCCGGCTTACCATCAATCGCTCAAGGAGCACTGTGGATTTCTAGCCAGATGCTCGAAATGCGCAGCCGCGCCAGTCGTTCCAGCCTTCATCGGTTTCACCGGCTTGTGACACGCGGGACAACTAAGTCCGATAAATCCTTCTGGCGGTCTCAAGCTCATTTTATCTACAACCTCTCTGAGCGCGTTGGCCAGGTCAACGTGGATCAAACACTCTTCCATCTTCGGCATCGACTGTTCTCCTGAGCACCATTATACGCCCCCTGACCTTGCGTTTTCTGTCTCGCATTCCGCGGCGACAGAAATGGCCTCGGGTGTCATGACAGTAGGAATCACCATCTCGGGCACAAGAGTATCGCTGGTGTATCTTGCCGGATTGATTTATGCTGCGCGCGGAGATTGCCGCTCTTCTACTGCCCCCCGACCGAGCTGGGGCCAAGTCTACACCATGCTCTTCAAGACGCAGAGCGCTTCGGTGTATGGGATCGACGCCTACCTCGTGGAAGTCGAGGTGGACGTGGGATCCGCGCGCATGCAGGACTTCAACGTCGTGGGACTGCCGGACAACGCGGTCAAGGAGAGCCGCGAACGGATCAAAAGCGCGCTGAGAAACTGCGGATTCGAATTTCCTCACGGACAAGGGGTGACGATTAATTTGGCTCCCGCGGACGTGCGCAAGGAAGGGTCGGGATTCGATCTGCCAATGGCGCTGGGACTGGTGGGCTGCCAGGGACAGTTTTTCGGCAAGCAACTGGACAAAATGATGTTTTTGGGCGAGCTTTCGCTGGACGGCGGCGTGCGCTCGGTGCGCGGGGCGCTTTCGGCGGCGCTCGCGGCGCGGGAGTTTGGGTTGAAGGCGCTTGCGGTTCCGGAAGCGAATGCGAAGGAAGCGGCGGTGGTCGAAGGCGTGGACGTGTATGCGCTGAAATCACTCCCGCAAGCCGTGGACTTGGTGAACTCGCCGGAATCCTTCGCTCCCGTAAAAGTGGATGCGCAGCAGATGCTTTCAGAAGCCGCGCAGTACTCGGTGGACTTGCGCGATGTACACGGACAGCAGGCCGCCAAGCGCGCGCTGGAAGTGGCCTGCGCCGGCGGGCACAACATTTTATTTATCGGGCCGCCCGGCGCTGGGAAAACCATGCTGGCGAAGCGCATCCCGACGATCCTGCCGCCGATGTCGCTCGAAGAAGCCATCGAGACGACGCGCATTCACAGCGTCGCAGGCGTGCTGGAAGACAGCCGTGGCCTGGTCGGCACGCGGCCCTATCGTTCCCCGCACCACACCATCAGCGATGCGGGATTGATTGGCGGAGGCGCCGTGCCGCGTCCGGGGGAAGTGTCGCTGGGGCACAACGGCGTGCTCTTTTTGGATGAGCTTCCCGAATTTCAACGAAATGTTCTGGAAGTGATGCGGCAGCCGCTCGAAGACGGGGCGGTGACTATTTCGCGCGCCGCTGTTTCGGTGACGTTTCCGTCGCGCTTCATGCTGGCGGCGGCGATGAATCCGTGCCCGTGCGGCTATTTTGGCGATCCGACTCGGGAGTGCCACTGTACGCCCCCCATGATTCAGCGCTACGTTTCGAAAATCTCAGGTCCGCTGCTGGATCGCATCGACATTCATATTGAAGTTCCTGCCGTGAAATACAAGGAACTGCGCGCGCCATCCTCCGCGGAGGATTCCGCCTCCGTCCGGCAACGCGTGATCGCCGCGCGAGACAGGCAGCTTGAAAGGTTCAAGAGCGAAAAAAAGACTTACGCGAACGCGCAGATGATGCCGAAGATGATTCGCAAGCATTGCGCGATTTCGGCCGAAGGCGAAAAGCTGCTGGAAAACGCCATCACGCGGCTCGGGCTTTCCGCGCGGGCTCACGATCGCATCCTGAAAGTAGCGCGCACGATTGCAGACCTCGACGGTGGATCAGACATCGAGCCGCGTCATCTCAGCGAGGCCATACAGTACAGGACGCTCGATCGTTCTTACTGGGCTTGACTGCTGGCGTCCATCCGGCTGCGGTTGCCTCGTTGCCACACGCAGCATCTAATATAAATGGAAGGATGGCCGGCTCGCTCCATTGACTCTGTTTCCTTGGCTATGTTACCCATAAAGCGCTGACATTAGGGGCTCCCGGGGCAGCCGCAACGCAAAAGATGGCGCTCACCACCAAGCACCTTGAAATGACGCTGGAGACGCAAGTCGAGAGCGTCAATCTGGCCGAGGAGATGTGCCTGCGCGTGGCGGAAGCGGCGGGATTTGGCGAGGACGACTGCTACCGCATTGGGATGAGCGTGCGCGAAGGCGTGATCAACGCCTTTCACTATGGGAACGAGGAACGCCCGGAAAAGAAGATCCACCTTGCCGTGGACCTTACCGCAGAAAAGATGATTATTCACGTGTTGGACGAAGGAATCGGTTTTAAACTCGCGGATGTGCCGGACCCCCTCGCGGAAGAGAATCTGCTTAGCACCTCCGGCCGCGGAATTTTCCTGATGCGCGCTTTTATGGACGAGTTCGATGTGGTTCCCGGCAAAACAGGTGGCGCGGAAATCGTGATGTCCAAGAAGCTGCCTGCCCCGGGGAGTGCTTCGCCGAATGGCCAGAGCGGGCAAAACGCCACGCGCAAACGGGAAGCGTAAGGGAACAGATGTCACTACATGCGACGCACCGCGATGCCGGGCAAGTCACCGTTGTGGATCTAAGCGGCAAGATCACGCTGGGAGATGGCAGCGCTTTGTTGCGAAAGACCATCCGCGGGTTGCTGGAGGATCAAAGGAGAAGGATTCTTCTGAATCTCGCGGACGTGGACTACATCGACAGTTCGGGAATCGGCGAATTGGTCAGCGGGTTTACGGCGGTGAAGAATCAGAGCGGGGACTTGAAGTTGCTGCACCTGACCAAGAAAGTCAAAGATCTTCTTCAGATCACCAAACTCTACACGGTATTTGATGTTTTTACTGACGAGAGCGCCGCGCTGCGAAGTTTCACCTGATTCGTCTGATTCCATCTGATCAATCTTCCCCAGCACCATGTCGGAATTTCGTAAGGCTCGCCGGATTCGCGGGACTACGGCACAATCATCTCGATGATGCTCCTCGCCGATACGCTTTGGATTGTCGACCAGGCGAAGATTCTAGGGTTCGACCTCTGTGGCCTAGTGCGCGCGGAAAAATTTCCCGAACTCGAGCAAATGCCCGACTGGCTTGCCCGAGGCTACGCCGGCGAGATGAAGTACCTCGAGGATCCTCGGCGCTCCGACCCGCAAACTGCCATGCCGGGAATCCGGAGTGTCATCGTATGCTTGCTCAACTACAACACGGAGCGGCCTCTCTCCAGCGATCCTGCCTTGCCAATCGAATACAGCAAGCCGACCGGGTGGATTTCCCGTTATGCCTGGGGCGACGACTACCACGATGTACTGCGCGAGAGACTGGACGCGCTGGTGGAATCCTTGCGCGAACGCTTTACGGAGCCATTCGAGGCGCGCGCTTACGTCGATACGGGACCGATTCAGGAGCGCGTGCTCGCTAAATATGCCGGTTTGGGATGGCTTGGGAAAAACACGCTGCTGCTCAATCAAATGCTGGGCTCGTTCTTTTTTCTCGGTGTCATACTCACCACTCTCGATCTCGAACCGACGCTCGGGGAGAACGAGCTGCCTCCGCCGGATTTGTGCGGAAGCTGCCGGCGTTGCCTGGACGCTTGCCCCACGCAGGCCTTCGTCGAACCCTACGTCATGGACGCGCGAAAGTGCATTTCCTACCTGACCATCGAGCTGAGGGGATCGATCCCTGAAGAGTTCCGCGAGCCGATGGGAAATCACGTTTTCGGCTGTGATATCTGCCAGGATGTTTGTCCGTGGAACCGGCGCGCACCGATTGTTAGCACTCCGCAGTTCCAGCCGAGAGTTTTTCCCGCGCGCGAAGAAAATCGCGGCACGTCTCTGCCGCCGCAAGAGGAATCGCTCTACCTTCCGAGACTGGAGTGGCTCCTCGGGCTGAGCGAAGTTGACTTTCGCGAATTGTTTCGCGGAAGCGCCGTCAAACGCGCTAAATGGCGCGGCCTGATGCGCAACGCGTGCATGGCGCTTGGGAATTCCGGTCTGCGGCCGGGTATGACGGATCACGGCCGCATTCGATCCCTGGTAGAGCGGCTGGCGGTTTCCGAGGATCAGGTTCTCGCGGAATCTGCCCGTTGGGCGCTTTCGCGCATCCAATAAGAGCGCAAGGGAAAAGTTGCGAGAGCGACAGGTAGCGGTATAATTCCACCCGCAGGTCGATTCGCCCTCCGCATTGCTGAGGTTCCCATGAATCGCCGTAATTTTTTGTTGGATACGGGTATCGTCGGCGCTGGATTGCTTGGGGCAGGAAGTGCTGCACCTGGCTTTTTGCGCGCCGGCAACGCTACCAACTCGGATTCAAATCTTACTCTGGAGGATAAACCCGTGGCATTTACTGTGCCCCCGTTGCCGTACTCGTTTGACGCACTTGAGCCCTACATCGACGCCAAGACGATGGAGATCCATCATGACAAACATCACGGCGCTTACGTGACCAACCTTAACAAGGCCCTGGAGGGTCAGGCCAGTTTGCAGGCGAAGTCCATCGACGATCTGCTCAAAGGCCTCGATTCCGTCCCGGAGAATATTCGCAACGCCGTCCGCAACAACGGCGGCGGCCATTGGAACCACACGCTCTTCTGGACGCTCATGAAAAAGGGCGGTGGCGGAGATCCCAAGGGGAATCTTGCGGCCGCGATCAATTCGGCGTTTGGTTCCTTTGCCGGATTTCAGGAGAAGTTTGCCGCTGCCGGCTTGGGCCGCTTTGGTTCCGGATGGGCCTGGCTGGTCGTCCGCGACGGGAAACTTGCCATCGACTCTACGCCAAATCAGGACACTCCTTATCTGCTTTCGGGCGGCGGCAAGGTTGTTCTAGGTCTGGACGTCTGGGAACACGCCTACTACTTGAAGTATCAAAACCTGCGCGGGGATTACATCAAGGCCTGGTGGAACGTCGTCAATTGGGACAAAGCCGCCGAACTCTTCGATGCCGCGAAAAAATAGTTCTTCACCTACCAGCCTTCGAGAAATAAAAAGCCCCCGATCAAATCGGGGGCTTTTTTATATGCCTTGAAAAATTGGAATGGAATCCGAATTATGATTATGCCATCAATTGCCGCTTGGTTAGTGGAACAACGGATACCGGTTGCCGGGTCGAGGGATAATTCCTCGGCGCCAGAGCGCGCGCCTCTCGCGTCGCCGTCGGCATCCCCATCGACATAGCGCCGGCGGTTTGCCGCGAAGCTTCCCGAACCAACTCCATGCGGCCGCGCACACGGAACTTCGCGAGCAGCGAGGAGACGTGGAATTTCACGGTGCGCTCGGAGAGATTCAGGTTGGCGGCGATTTCCTTGTTGGCGAGACTCTTCATTAGGCCGGAGAGAACTTCTTCCTCCCGCCGCGTCATCTTCACCTGACTGCAGACCGATTTCCCTGCTTCCAGGAGCTTGTTTGCTTTCTCTTTGAGGCCTTCCAGGATCTCGTCTTCGGCCTGGACCATGACAACGTAATCGTCCGTGGACTGACCCCTTACCATGCAGTGCATTGCCAGCAGACCGGCGGCTTGGTCCACCGGAAACCGGCCGTCTGGTCCGGCTTCGACATGAAAGTGGGCGACTCCGGTGCCTTTTTCATAGAAAAAATAGACATCGCGGGGAAAATGCGGGCGAGAACTTGCCAATTGTTGCAGGTGTTCACTTCTGCGGATCACCTTCACGTGCACCCCCTCAGAATGCAGCCTCAGTGACGGAACCGAAGCCTATTAAGTTTTATTTTTCTTCGCCCCTCGGCGGGGCGTGACTCCCCAGATGGGTAGACAAGTCAGCCAAGAAGCCAAAAGAGAGAACTGAAAGGCTTCGCGACTCTTGTCTACGTATCGAAAATGACCAGGCGTGGGCAGGGCTCCCCGAAATTTTCGCCCGCGTCAAATTATACCGAACCTTCGTTGTATGCAAATATTCTTCCGAATGGAAGAATATGCAACCTATTCAATTTTGGGGACTTATGCGCGACATTAGGCATTTTTAAGCCCATTTGACGGTAGGAATTGCACGCTAGACGAAATTTTTCCCTCCCTAATGAGGAATTCTCCAAGAGGGAAAATAGATCTCCGCCAGCACCTCATTCTATCGACAGGCTCAATACTGGATGATTCGCGTTTGTTCCGGACCAATCAATTCGTAGGTTACACCGCGCCACCGAATCTTGCGCGTGACGAGAGAGTTCACAAAATTCACGATGTACAGAAATGGAACAAGAAGTGTTAACAGGACATAAATCCAGGCTTGCCCCATGATTTGCGAGCGGGCAGCCGGGAGAGCTTCCGTTACACCGACGAGGCGGATGGCGCTGCGGATCGAAGAAAGGACAAGCGGAAGAAAAGTCAAAGCAGCGATATGGAATGCAGGCCGCTGTTCGAAAGTAACGCTAAGGAACAGAATGACGCCGAATAAGAACGTCATGCAGTAGAGAAGATGCGTCGCTGCCGCGGTCCTCCAAATATTTCCCGCGTACACACGCGTGATCAATACTTGTCGGTTTGTGAATTCGAGCAGTCCTTGCAAATCGGTCTCGGCGTAAGAGAGCGTCAAACACTCCGGAATGAAAACGATCGGGCGGTTCGTGCGCTCCAGCGCTCGGGTCAAGGAATAATCATCGCTAACGGAATTCCTCCACACGTCCATGACACCCGACTGTTCGAAAGTGCTCCGGCGGATGGCCGTGCCGCCGCCCCAGCAGAAGTTTTTGCTCTTCTCGGTGAGCATGGTGGCCAGCGGCGCATTCCACGCGGCGAGCAGTGCAGTAGGCAGATTGCTGCGATTCGGAAGCAGCCAGCGCATGGTGGTTGTCGCTCCGATTCTCACATCCCCCAGCGGCGACACGAGATGGTGCAGCCAGCGTCTCCCTGGACAGCCATCGGAATCGGTGAAGACGAGGACTTCAAATTCTGGCGGCAGTTGTTCCACCGCCACGCGCAGATTGTTCACTTTTTCGCCGGAGTTAGCCGGGTTTCCCGCGATGATTACATTGGCTTTCACCCTAGAATTTTTGGCTACCCGCTCGACAATGCTGCGCGCCGGATCCGAAGCTGAAGCCAGAATGAAAAAGATTTCGTAGTTTTGACGCTCGAATTCCGTGAGCGACAGCAGGTTGCGCTCCAGGCCCGGCTCCATGCCTTTGCAGGGGCAAAGCACGGCTACGCGTGGCGTGTAGAATCCCGGATCCGAGTGCAGACGCCGCCGCACGTAACCGAGCCACTGCCAAGCGTGCCAGATGAGGTACACGCCAAGGAGAATCTGCAGGAACACCAGAAAATAGAATAATGTTTCCACGTTGTCTGAGGATAGCAGACGAACATTGCTCGCAGTGCGCCCTTTGAACGGTTAGAATCGCACCGGTAAACGCCCATTACCAAGGAGAACAAAATGCCACTAGTGGATGCGAGTATGGTCACTTCAGCGCTCGAACTGCCAGGCTACCGGATCGTCAGGAATTTAGGGATTGTGCGGGGAATTGTCGTGCGCTCGCGCAGCCTGATCGGGAACCTAGGCGCCGCGCTTCAAACTATCGTCGGCGGAAACATCACCATACTAACGAACCTCTGCGAGAAGACGCGCGAAGATTCCTTCGAACTTCTGTTGCAGCACGCCGGCCAGCACGGAGCGAATGCTGTTGTGGGCATGCGCTATGACGCCACCGAAGTAATGCAAGGCGTAACCGAAGTTCTCGCCTATGGAACAGCCGTCCAGGTAGAACGCATTTCCTAGCTGTTCCTGCATGCTGGTGGCGAGGCAATTCCGCGACGCGCTTTTCTCAGCGACGTGGCTCGATAACTAGAACCATCCCAAAGAATTCTTCGCTCAACTTGTGTCGGAAGCCTTTGTCTTCGTCTCCGCATCGGGCAAAGCAGTGAGTTGTGCCGCCAGCTCCTCGATCCCCGCCAAGGTGCGGCTTGCCGCCAGCCGTGCGTTTTCCATGAACGACGAATCCAGCAGAAAGGCGCAACGGTCGACGAAGGGATGGTCCGCGGCTTCAAAGGGCTTTCGCGTGCGCCGTTTCGCTGCCGCGCGCGCCAGCAATTCCTGGTAGATCTGCAGGTCCCGCTGAAAATCCAGCGCGTCGCCTGCACTCCAACCCTGCTGCCGTGCGAGCGACGCCAGATACTTTCTGCGAAACGCCGTGGCGTCCCGCCGCAACATGGGACATGGCTTGGATTTTCCCGCGGCGTGCGGCTCGTCGCAAACGATGGCCAGGGCCCGCACCGTCAGCGCCAGCAGCGCCTCCCGCTGCAATAGCGTCAGAAGATCGCGATAAAGCGAAGCGTGAACCTGCAGCGCATGACGGCCGTTTTCAACGACGTAAGAATCCACAAACCGCGGCACGACGCGCTCTCGGAGCAGCGCTTCCGTAATGCGCTTGGCAAGGTCCGCCGGGGCATCCGTTGCAATTGATTTTTCGTGAGGCATCTTTCAGACACATGTTAGCAGGACTTTGTTTCCAGGCCGCTAGTGTCGCCGAAAATGAAAAGGCCCCCGATTCGATCGGGGGCCTATGACATGCTTTCTTTGTGGGGCACGACATGTCGCGCTCCTAGTCGAGGCTAAATGTTTCTCAGTGAATGGCCCGCGGTCCCTCGGGGCCAAGGCGCTTCTGCTTTGGCTCCGGCTGCGGAACGATCGGCGGGGTCACCGCCTCTTTCTGCAGCGCATGTTCGAGAACTTCGTCCAGCGTATGCACGTACGTAATTTTGATGTCGCCGAGAATCTCTGGCGTGAGATCCGCCACGACATTTGGCTCATTGTCCGCAGGCAGCAGAACTTCCTTGATTCCGGCCCGCTTTGCGCCGAGCACCTTTTCCTTTACGCCGCCGATGGGCAGAACCACACCTGAGAGTGTCATTTCGCCGGTCATTGCCAGCCGGTCCTTCACCGGACGCCCGCTCAGCAAGCTCACCAGCGCAGTCACCATGGCTGCTCCGGCGGACGGTCCATCCTTCGGAACCGCGCCCGAAGGCACGTGGATGTGAATGTCCTGCTTGCGGAAGAAGTCCGGATCGATGCCGTAGCGTTCGCCGTTCGCGCGCGTCCAGGTCAGTGCTGCGGTCATCGATTCCTGCATGACCTCGCCCAGATGTCCGGTCATGGTGAATTGCTTGCCGCCACGCATGCGCGTCGCTTCGATGAAGATGATGTCGCCTCCCACCGGCGTCCAGACCAGTCCGACGGCAACGCCGGGCCTCTTGACGCGCTCCTCGACTTCCTTTTCCGTGCGGAATTTCGGCACGCCCAGGAATTCGCGGACCACTTCCGGTGTGACGACCATCTTCTCCATCTTGCCTTCGGCCATGCGCCGCGCCTGTTTGCGTGTGATCGTGGCGATCTCGCGCTCCAGGTTGCGCACACCGGCTTCTCGCGTGAAGCTGTGGATGATCTCCTGCAAGCCTTCGTTCGTGAACTCGATCTGTTCGCCCACTGTCAGGCCGTGTTCCTTGGCCTGCTTGGGGATCAGGTACTTATGCGCGATGTGCAGCTTCTCTTCGCCTGTGTACCCGGGCAATTCGATGATCTCCATGCGGTCCCGCAACGGCTCCGGGATGGGATCCATCCAGTTCGCCGTGGCGATGAACAGCACCTTCGAGAGATCGAATGGCACGTCCAGATAGTGATCGCGGAACGAGCTGTTCTGCTCCGGGTCGAGAACTTCCATCAGTGCCGAGGACGGATCGCCGCGGAAATCGCGCCCGAGCTTGTCGACCTCGTCCAGCATCATCACCGGGTCGTTTGTTTCCCCGCGCTTCAATCCTTGAATAATTTGTCCCGGCAACGCGCCGATGTACGTGCGCCGGTGGCCGCGGATTTCCGCCTCGTCGTGCATACCGCCAAGAGCGATGCGCACGAACTTGCGCCCCAGAGAACGCGCGATGGACTTGCCAAGCGACGTCTTGCCCACGCCCGGAGGGCCCACGAAGCAAAGAATCGGTCCCTTCATTCCCGGCTGAAGCTTCTTCACCGCCAGGTAATCGAGGATGCGCTCCTTCACCTTCTGCAGATCGTAGTGGTCCTCGTCGAGAATCTCGTGCGCCTTCACGATGTCGATTTCCGAGCTGCCCGAGGACTTGCTCCACGGCAGCGAAGTCATCCATTCCAGATATGTCCGCGAAACCATGTACTCCGCGGAAGCAGGAGTCATTTTCGACAGCCGCTTGAGCTCGCGTTCGCACTCTTTCTTGGCTTCCGCGGTCATGCCGGCTTCTTCCACTTTTTTCCGGAGTTCGTCGATCTCCTGCATCGTATCGTCGGATTCGCCAAGTTCCTTTTGAATCGCCTTCATCTGCTCACGCAGCAAGTACTCGCGCTGGTTTTGGCTCACCTGTTCCTGCACTTGCTCGTGGATTTTCGAGCGCAGCTCCAGAACCTCGAGTTCCTTCGAGAGTTCGCGGATCAGCGTTTCCAGCCTCTTGCGCACGCTGGCGGTTTCTATTAATTCCTGGCGCAACAGCGTTGAAAGTGACGGCAAGGTCCCGGCGATGAAATCCGTCAGACGGCCCGGATGATCGATATTTATTGCCGCGGTTTGCAGATCGTCGGAAAGCTGCGGCGAGTGGCTTACCACGTCGCGGAACAGCTCTTGCACGTTCCGCTGCAAAGCTTCCAGTTCCGTATCGGATTCGCCGATGATGTCCGGCTCCGGCTGCACGCGGGCTTGCAGAAATGGACGCAAGCCGATCAGTTCCAGCACTTGAATGCGCTGCAAGCCTTCCAAAAAGATCACCACGTTGCCGTTCGGCATTTTTACGGTCTTGTGTACCTTAGCCAGCGTTCCGACTTTGTGCAGGTCGGCGGCGGCAGGATCCTCGATTCGCGGGTCCAGCTGCGCCACCACTCCCAAAAGCTTTTCGTCGCCATGCAGGCTATTCACTAACGCCAAAGAACTCTCCCGTCCCACGGTCAAAGGCAGGACAGCGCCCGGAAACAGGACGGTGTCACGAACCGGCAGAATGGGAAGAACGTTTGGTACGTTATATTTTTTCTCAGCCATGATTTCCCCTAGTTACCGACGAAGCTCGGGTAGAGCCTCTCGATACGATTTTAGATGCGGGCGTGCCGGAAAGGGTGCGCGAAAGTATAAAAGTTGCTAGCATAAAATCTTAGTATTCAACACTCACATTCTACCAATAGTTGCACCCTCGTTACAAGCAGCATATAAACTCATTATGTTCAATAGCTTACGGTAAGAATGCTCAGAGAAGCTTAGCCAGTCTGTTTTCCCCCTTCGTCACCCTGAAGGCTAGTTACTTGACGCCTTTCGTTCCTTCGCGCCAAATCTGCTCAAAACATACTTCTCCGCCTCTTCGCGAGTCGCAATCTGGCCCTCCAGTTGGGCATCCTCCAGGGCCCGAAGAATCCGAGAAAACAGAGGGCTAGGCTGAAACCCCATAGTCTGGAGGTCGTCTCCCGTTAAGAGGCGTTCCGGGTGCACCTGCTCCGGAGGGGTCACTTCCAGGAACCGACGGACGAATTCATAGGAATCGAGGTGGCGGTGGCTGGAAAGACAATCGAGCCGATGCAGCGTCAGATGTTCCTCAAAGCGCGGAAGCCGCACAAATTTCTTGAGCGTTGAGGCGCGCATTTCCTCGACCGCTCCGAACTTCATATGATTGCCCACCAGGGCGACGATCTGCTCGGTGTCTTCGTTGGAGAAACGCAATCGCCGGCAGATCGTTTCGGCCATGCGCACCCCCACTTCCACGTGATGGTTGAAGCGAATACGGTCCCCCGTCTCTGCGGCAGATTGGAACGTCGGGGGCTTGCCGACGTCGTGGAGAAGAACACCCCACGCCAGCGTCGGGGACGCGTCCTTGGGCAAACCTTCGAGCATCATGCGCGTGTGAATCCACACGTCGCCTTCGGGGTGGTATTGCGGCGGCTGCTCCACGCCTTTCATCGCTCCAATTTCCGGAAGCACCTGTTGGAGGAGCCAGGTTTCATCCAGCAGTTCGAACGCTTGCCGGGCTTCGCCCTCGCTGAGCATTTTTGTAAGTTCGTCGCGGAGGCGCTCGGGAGAAACCTGGGGGATTTCGGCCACATGGCGGCGGATGGCACGAAAAGTCTCGGTCTCGATTTCGAATCCAAAGCGTGCGGCGAAGCGCACAGCCCTCATCATTCGCAGTTTGTCTTCGGAGAAGCGGCGGTCCGGCTCGCCGATAGCTCGAATCACGTGCGTCTTGAGATCGCCCTGCCCGCCGACGTAGTCGAGCACTTCGCCGGTGTCGTGGCGCATCAGAAGGCCGTTGATGGTAAAGTCGCGGCGCTGCACGTCCTCTTGCGGCATCTTCGAATAAACCACGCTGTCCGGGTGACGGCCGTCGCTGTAACCTATGTCCGAGCGGAAGGTAGCCACTTCGACTTTCAGTCCGTCACGCGGAATCAGGATTACGCCGAACTGCGCGCCGACCGCAACGCTTTCCGGAAACAGCTTTACTACCTCTTCCGGCGTTGCATCCGTGGTCACGTCGTAGTCGGCGGGCTCGCGGCCAAGCAGCAGATCGCGCACGCAGCCACCCACAAGCAGCGCCTGGTAGCCGTTGCGGCGGAGCGTGTCGCAAATCGAGTTGGCCATTTCGCGTGGCGTCACGCTGTGATTATGCGACAGACGGGGCCATGAAGGGAAAGCCGAGTGTTCGAGAGTTCCGCTGGGACTACCGGCTGCGAAAGACTAGGCAGGTAATGTCGTCGGACTGGCGCGTGGCGCCAACAAATTCATCGACGCGCTTCATAAGGAATTGAAGGGTCTGCGAGGCGTCCCAATCGGGGAGACTGCGGATCGCGCCGAGCCAGCGCTCGTTTCCGAACTCCTCTCCCGATTCGTTGAACGCTTCGACCACGCCATCGGTGAAGAAAATCAAAGCGTCGCCCGGTTTGAGCTCCAGGGACGCAGTCTCGTAATTGGCCGCGCTTCGGATGCCGAGCGGTACGCCACCAACTTCCAGCGTTTCAACTACGCCATTTGCGCGGCGAAGAATCGGCGCGTTGTGCCCGGCGTTGACGTAGGTCAGAGTGCGCGAAGCCGTGTTGTATTCGGAAAGAACCGCAGTCGTGAAGCGCAAGCCATTCAGGCTGTGCGCGCAGGCATAGCGATTCAGCCGCGCCACCAAATCCGCGAGCGGAGCGTTTTCTCCGGCGATGGTTCGCAGGCTTGCCTGCAGGGTCGCCATGAGTAGCGCCGCTGGAACGCTTTTTCCCGCGACATCGGCGATTACCACCATCAGCTTCTCGCGATCCTCCGGATCGGGATAGAACGCGTCGTAATAATCGCCGGCTACGGAATTCTGCGGACGCGTCGCAAAGGCGATGTTGGCGCCGGCGACTTCCGGCGGCTGCGAAGGCACCAGCCAGGTTTGAATCTCCCGCGCGATTTCCAGGTCGCGCTTCATCGTGACCTTATCAGCCAATTCCAGCGAAAGCAGCAGGACGAAGAGCAAAACGGCAATCACCTCGAAGTTCTTCTGGGAATTGATGGCAGACAGCGCCAGCATGACGAAAGCCATGAGCAGAAGGACGCGGCGGGCAGGAGACATTTTCAGAAGCAGCGCCCAGAAAAATTGCCTCGCTACGTGAGGCGGCCGGCGCCAGGGCGAAAGCTTGTGAATTTCTTCCCAGTCGACGTCGCGGTCATAGAAACCGTAGCTGGAGCGCGCGTCGGCGGCGAACTGCGACCAGAGATCATCCAGCTGCCGGCCTTCGCTGACGCGCTGCCAGAAGTGGCGCAGGCGATCCATTCCGTGGAGCCGGGGAGTTGCAGAACTGACGCCGGGCGTGGGGGAAGCGCTCATGGATGATGGTTTCTCGGAAGATAAAGTATAGGACATTCGGCGGCTACGCGCTGGAAGTTACGAATCGTCGCGATCGTGACCGGATTCGTCGTGGCGTAGCGAGCCGCCAAATTGTACTTTGCCGAAGCCAAAACGGTCGCGGAGACGGTCCGCGGCGCTGGTGAGTTTTTCCAGCTTGGCGCGGCGTTCGGCGTCCAGCAAATCGAGTTGCGCATTACCGTGAGTCAGCCCGCTGAGGCTGACTCCAAGGAGGCGGACTTTTCGCGTCACGTCGCGATGGATTCGAAAAAGTTCCTGAAACACGGCAAAAATATCGGAATCGAGCCGCGTCGGTTCTCCCAGAGTCTTGGAGCGCGTGTGCGTGTCAAAGCCGGCGTAGCGAATGGTCAACGTGAGCGTGCGCGTGGCGAGACCGGCTTCGCGCAATCGTTTGCAGGCTTTCTGCGAGAGATGGCTGAGCATGGCGGACAAAGCGTCCACGTCGTGGGTGTCTTCGCCAAACGTGTGATTGTGCGAGATCGATTTTGGCTCAGCGTCAATGACAAATTCGTAGGAATCGCCGCCGCGCGACTTCCTGTAAAGCGCGGTTCCCCACTGGCCGAAAATGCTTTCGAGCTTTTCTTGTGGCATGGCCGCGATTTGCTCGACGGTCTGAATGCCGAGGGCGCGCAGCGCGCGCTCCGTGACTTCGCCGATGCCGGGAATTTTTCTGACCGGCAGTGTAGCAAGAAATCGCTGCTCGCTGCCCGCGGGAACCCACACAAGGCCGCGCGGCTTGGCTTGATCAGAAGCGACCTTGGCAACGAGCCGTGTCGTGGCGAGTCCGCCGGAGCAGGGCAGCGAAGTATCGCGCGTAATTTGGCGCAGCAGGTTGTCCGCGGCGGCGAGCGGCGGTCCGTGCAATCGTTCGGTACCGGCGAGATCGAGATAGGCTTCGTCAATCGAAACCATTTCGACAACGGGAGAAAATCTCGCGAGGATGGTCGCGACGCGGTCGCTCCATTCGCCGTATTTTTCGTGATGGCCGTCCAGGAAAACCGCGTGCGGACAAAGCCGTCCCGCGGTGCGCAGCGGCATCGCCGAATGAATGCCGTATTTCCGCGCTTCATAGCTCGCCGCGGAAACTACGCCGCGCTGGTCCGGACGCCCGCCGACGACTACCGGCTTGCCACGAAGCTCCGGGCGATCGAGCAATTCCACGGAGACGAAAAACGCGTCCATGTCGACGTGAAGGATTGATGCTGTCGCCTCCGCCGACCGCTCCTCGAGGGGCCCATGCTTGGCTCGAAATCGCGCGAGGTCCGGCATGCCCCATAGCCTACGCTGGGATTTCCATCGCTACAATGTCCTAGCCTCGGATGACAGACTCGGCGCACTGCCGCACCAGAACCTCAGGCCTGAAGGCCTGAGCTACAGAGACAATTACATTCGTTCGGCGGTGAGGACGCGGGGCATGCCTGCGAGATCGTTGGTTACGCCGACGTTTGTCCAGTTTATTGCGTCGAGGAGCGGCTGAACAGCGGGCAAGCTGTTGTGGCCGAGTTCGAGGACGAGGATGCCGCCAGGCTTGAGATGCGCGGCGGATTGAGTGATGAGACCGGCGTAAAGTTCGTAGCCTTCTTCGCCGCCGTAGAGCGCGATTTCTGGTTCGTGATCGCGGACTTCGCGCATCAGCGTCGCTGCTTCACGCCGGCCGACGTATGGCGGGTTGCTGGCGATGAGATCGAAGAAACGCGATTCGTATTCCGTGATCCGTGACCCGTGAAGTCCGGAGTTCGAGCCTTCCGGTCGTAGGGGCACGATATATCGTGCCCCTACAGTGGGAACTTTATCGATCAAGCTACATTCGAGGAAATGGACGCGATCGGAAACGGAATGGCGCGTAGCGTTTCGGCGGGCGACGGCGAGCGCGGCGCAGGAAATGTCTGTGGCGAAAATCACGGCATGTGGCAATTCCTTGGCGAGAGCGATAGCGATACAGCCGGAGCCGGTGCCAATGTCGGCGATTTGCAAGCCCTCGCCGGTTAACGTTTGTTTGCGGCCGGCGCGGAGTTCGCCTACGGCGAGACGGTCGAGGGCGACTTCGATGACATGCTCGGTCTCGGGGCGGGGAATCAGGACGTCGGGCGTTACTTCAAACTCGAGACCCCAGAATTCCTGTTTGCCGGTGAGGTGCTGCGTTGGCTCTCCTGAGGCCCTCCGCACGATAAGCTCGAAATAGCGCGCTGCATCTGCCGCAGAGATTTCCTGTTCCGGATGAGCATAAATCCAAGTTCGATCGCGGCCGAGAACGTGTAGAAGCAAAAGCTCCGCTGCGAGCGTATAGGAAGGAACCTGCGCTTCGCGCAGTTGGGCGAGTCCTTGCTTAAGTGCTGAGCGGACGTCCGTCATTTCTTCACTGTAGTCGATTGACAAACAGAACAAAGAAAATATAACGCAGAGCAGAGGCCGCAGAGTTTCTCGGAGAAGTTTTCCGTAGGACAGGCATTCTTGCCTGTCCCCTTCGCTTACCGAGGTGCGAAGAAAAAGAAAGAGGACAGACAGGAATGTCTGTCCTACTTAGGCCGTCGCGAGTTCCTGCTGGAGGCGCTCGGATTCGTAATGTGAAACGAGTCCATCGACGAGCGGGCCGAGCTTGCCTTCCATGACTTCGGTCAATTGGTGGAGCGTCAGGCTGATGCGGTGATCGGTGACGCGGTTCTGCGGGAAATTGTAGGTGCGGATTTTTTCCGAGCGGTCGCCGGTTTTGATCTGGCCGCGGCGCTCGGCGGAGAGAGCGGCCTGGCGCTTTTCCTGTTCCTGCTCGTAGAGACGCGCGCGGAGAACGCGCATGGCTTTGGCGCGATTCTTGATTTGCGATTTTTCGTCCTGCTGGGAAACGACCAGTCCGCTGGGTATGTGCGTGATGCGGACGGCGGAATACGTGGTGTTGACGGACTGGCCGCCGGGACCGGAAGAGCAGAATGTGTCGATGCGCAAGTCCTTGGCTTCGATCTTAATGTCGATTTCGTCGGCTTCGGGGAGAACCGCGACGGTGGCTGCGGAAGTGTGGATGCGGCCTTGCGTTTCCGTGGCGGGAACGCGCTGGACGCGGTGCACGCCGCTTTCGTATTTCAATTTTGAATAAACCTTGTTGCCCTGAATCGCGGCGACGACTTCCTTGAGCCCGCCGAGCGAAGAAGGAGAGCTTTCCAGAATTTCAACTTTCCAGCCTTGCGTTTCCGCGTAGCGCGAATACATGCGGAAAAGCTCCGCGGCAAAAAGAGCGGCTTCGTCGCCGCCGGTTCCGGCTCGGATTTCCACGATAACGCTCTTTTCGTCGAGGGGGTCTTTCGGAAGGAGCAGTAGTTTTAGCTCGCGCTCGACGGCTTCCTTGCGCGCTGTCAATTCCTTTTCTTCGTCGTGCGCCATCTGCTTCATCTCGGGGTCTTCCGCTTCGACCAACATCTGGTGCGCGCCGGCGAGATCTTTTTCAATTTGCTTATACTCGCGGTGTTTCTCGACGATTTCCTCGAGCTCGGCGTGCTGCTTCGCAACTTTCTGGTAGCGCGCGGAATCGGAAGCCACTTCGGAAGTCGAAAGCTGCTGGGTCAGCTCGTCGTAGCGGGCGCCTAGTTGGTCCAATTTTTCAGTAAGGGTCAATGTAGCCATGGCAAATCCTCTTCAAAACGAAACACGAAAATCGAAAATCGAAAATAGAAAGAATCGCGGCGCTCCGGTACCGGAGCGGTGGGAGAGTCAGCTAATAGAACGCGGCGTACATCGAATTGCTCTGCACTAAGAATAACCCCGATGTCAAATTCGTGCAAATTAGTATTCGGAATGGGCCAGTCTTCCGTCAACACGTATGCGCCCCTTTTGTGATAAATTGCGAGCCGTGACGCTGCGCGAATTTTTCCTGGAGAACTTCGCCGGCGACCTGGAATACCATCCGCGTCGCGCAATCCTCTACTTGGCTCTTTCTGCGGCTGCTTTATGTTTTTGGATCTTCTCTTCTCCCGAGATTAAATTCAGAACTACTCCTCTTGTATTCGGTCTCGGCAGCCTCACGCTGCTCCTTAAGGGCATTTTCCTTCTGCGGAAATCATCCGAAGGACTCGGCCTTACTCAATCGGACTTTGACGATCTCTCCGCTACTTCCAGTCGCAAAAGCCTTCCTTCGATTCCGAACCAAGCTGCCCAGATCGTTCAGGATTTCGGCACAGGCCCGCTCCTTCTCTGGCCTCTTCTGAACGTTGGCAAGGATATCGACCACACTTGGATTAATCCGCCGCGCGTTCCCATCTTTCTGACGGGCGCCTTTCTCTTCTCCTTGGGCTGGTTTATCCGGCGTCTTACTTCGGCTCCACCTGAGCATTCGTAGGAGTCGAAGGCGGTATACTACGATGCGGCGGCGACGATGAGCGAAGCGGTACGAACGATGATGCGAATGGATGCCGAGGCGGCGCAGGAAGCTGCGGCGCAGGCGGATGCCGGTTTTCTGTGGGACTTCTGGTATCCGGCGATACGAAGCAAGGAGATTCGCGGGCAGAAGCTGATCAAGGCGATGCTCCTGGAAGTGCCGCTGGTGTTGGGCAGAACGTCCGAAGGAAAAGTGTTTGCGATGCGGGATTCTTGCCCGCATCGCGGGATTCCGCTTTCTTACGGGCGGCTCGACAGGAAAGTGGTGGAGTGCTGCTACCACGGATGGCGGTTCGATGCTTGCAGCGGGCAGTGCGTGGAGGTTCCATCGCTCTCGAGCCAGGACAAGTTGAAAGTGGAGCGCATTTTTGCGGGACATTTTCCTTGCGAAGAGCGGGACGGCTACGTTTGGGTTTTTATGAACGTACCAGGGACGCGAATGCCGGAGAAGATTCCGGCGGCGCCGGCGCTTACCGTTTTCAGCGACAAATACAAGATCACGCATCTTTCCTGCGAGCTGCCTTCGCACATTGACCACGGAATTATCGGACTAATGGACCCGGCGCACGGACCGTTTGTGCACCAATCGTGGTTCTGGCGAAAGCGCGGAAGCATTCACGAAAAAGCTAAGCAGTTCGAGCCGATTCCGAACGGGTTTCGGATGAGCCCGCATTCACCGAGCACGAACAGCGCGCCGTACCAATTGCTGAAGAAAATCACCGGCGAGCCGGTGAGGACGACGATCGACTTTGTGCTGCCGAACATTCGCACGGAGATCGATCAAAGCGGGAAGATGTGGTTCTCGAGCCGCGCGACAGTGACGCCGGTGCGGAGGGATCTTTGCCGGATCGATTTCGTGGCGGCGTGGAATTTGTTTTTTCTGCCGGTTTGGGTTTTCCGGATCTTCGGCAAGATTTTTCTGCGGCAGGATCAGAAGACGATGATCCAGCAGGCGGAAGGATTGAAGCACAATCCGCGGTTGATGTTGATTGATGATGCGGACCGGCCGGCGAAATGGTATTTCGCACTGAAAGCGAATTTGATCGCGTCGCGGCGGACGGGCGCGCCGATGGCGCATCCGATGGATGGGCCGGTGACCTTGCGCTGGCGCTCGTAGGGGAGGATAGGCAGGAATGCCTGTCCTACTTTGGCCGTGACGCTGCCATGGCGGTCGTGAACGAGGCGACAGGCAAGAGTGCCTGTCACACTTCGAAAATCGAAAATCGAAAATCGAAAATCGAAAATCGAAGACTCCCTCGAAAGACTGGTTCTGACCTGAAGTCGAAATGAGGGCGCAACGCCAGGTCAACCGAGGTCATTCGCACCCCCCACCCCCCATCAATTTGCATGAATATCAAAACAAAGGTTTTACAAAATTTGCAATTCGTAAGTGGTTGATTCTAAAGGACGCCGTTTTGGTTGTTGGGGACTGGCAAACGCCGAAATGGCTGACTGAAAAAAGAAAAGCGGGAGCACGCTCCCGCAGGCCAAACGTAGTTCTCAACAGGGTTAAGTATACACAGAATTAGAGAAAAGTCAAGGAAAACTTGGCATGGATCAGTCTGAATTTTGACCCCTACTGTCACGATTAAGAAAATTCAAACTGACCCGCGAAAACTTTGCTGGAAATTTTGCCCTGCTGGGCGGTGATTCCGCCGGAGGAGCTGGCTGAAGGATATTTAACGGAGGTGGGTGAGATCGAAGTCGACGGAGACGGGGTCGCCTTCGGGGGGAATGACTTTGACGGTGACAGAGTCGGAGACGAATGCGCCAACGGGAAACTCCAAATCGATGGCAGCGCCCCTCGGACGGCAAGGGCCATAGCGGCCGCAACGATAGAGCGGGCGGCCTCCGATGTCGGAGGGCGAAAGAACCTGGTGAGCGTCCGACACTTGGACGTGAAAGTCTCTCCAGAAATCATAGTGACGCGGGATGAGAGGGGGCGAAGAGGCTGTTCGCGGGCTCTGCGGATTAGGGATCATGGCGCCGTAAGATATTGGTCAGATAGATTTCGATAGTGATCTTGACGAACTCCTGCTGGCCGCGTTGATCCAGCAGGGCTTGCTGCGCACTGTAGTTCCCGACGTAATTGCTGGAGATCTGGGCAAGCTGAGCGAAGGGAGTGAGAAAAGTAACGGAGGAGATGTGCGGGCCGGTCTTGGGCCGCGGGAGAAATTTGATGTAATTGCCCAGGAAGGACGCGTCGTGGCGCTGGCCGAGGAAATAAGCTTCGCGGACGGCTTCGTCGGAAAGAGGAGTGTCTAAGGGAGAGGCAGGCAGAGACACACAAAAAACCGTAAGCAGGCAACTGAAGAAGCGACTGAGGTGACGCATTAAGGCTTTCCTAGAGGGAAGTATAACGCTGATTCGGGGGCCGGCTACAGCACAATGAGGTCTTCGGCATGGGTGCAGTGAAAGGGCGCAGTCGAGAAAGGGTCAGCGGAGGTGGCCGAGATCGAAATCGACCGAAAGGGGATCACCCTCCGGGGGGATCACGTCAATGACGGCGGAGCCGGAGGCAAAGTCTTCGGCGTTGAAATCGAACTGGAGAGTGGCGCCGGTGAGTTCGCAGCCACCTTCATAGGAACAAAGAACGTCAGGTTGACCGGAAGAAGAGAACGGCCGAAGGTTTTGGTCTTTGCTGGAAACCTGAACGTCGAAGTCTTTCCAGAAGTCATAAGGGCGGGGGACGAAGCCGGCGGACGAGCCCGAACGGGAACTCGTGGGGCGAATGATGTAAGCGCCATAGGAATCGGTGAGCTGGATCTGCACGATGATTCTTACGAATTCGGGCTGATCGCGATGATCGAGAGCCGCTTGCTGGGCGCTATAACCCGAGGTGTGCTGGCTCGATTGCTGGACGAGAAGAGCGAAGGGAGTGAAGAAGGTGATAGAGGTGATGTGCGGGCCGGTTTTCGGCGCCTCCAAATACTTTGAATACTTGTTGAGGAAAGCGGCCATGGTTTCGTCACGGCGCTGGCCCAGGAAATAGGCTTCGCGGACGGCTTGGTCGGAGAGAGGCGTGTCGAAAGCGAAGGAGGAAGGCGTCGAGAGCATGAGCACCGCGAGGACTGAGGCGATGGGGCGAGCGAAACTCCGAAACATGATGGGCCTCCAGCTATGGAATAGGATGCCTAAACCCGTGGCGGCGTTTCAGATGCGGCGGGTGATGTTGGGGAAGTCGAGCCAGACTTTGATGCTGCAGAATCGGCTGCGTGATAGGATATGAAGTATGTCTCATATTGTGTACAAGGTGGAAACGGAGCTTGAGGCCGACGGGCGCTGGATTGCCGAGATCGTGAACGTGCCTGGTGTAATGACCTACGGTGCAACGGAAAAAGAAGCCGTGACGTCGGCTCAAGCGCTTGCACTGCGCCTCCTCGCTGATCGCATCGAACAACAGAAAGAACCCACGGAGACTGTCACTGTTTCCATCGAAGCTGCGAACGTGAGCCAAGCGGCCTAGCACGAAAGCCGCGAAGGGACCGCAAGGCGCACGTTGACTTAAAAAGCATGGGCCCTTTTAGCGGCCTTTATATTGAATCGAACTATGCGTATCCTTGTGATAGCAGTGACACAATTTTGTGGACGAATTTGGGTCATTTTCACCCATAAAGTACTCTAAGAAATAAGAAACGGACACGTCGAGCACAAGAGACATTGAATCTAAACGACTTAGATGTCCGTTACTTTGGCTTCAGCCGTGCGTCTAATAGTAGGCCAGCGAAGGCACGCAGATTTGAGTTGACTTTGAAGTTCCGGTAAGCTAAAAGCAAGTCGCTCTAGGAGGAGAAAAATGAGGGGCAAGGATATCGGCGATCCGTAGTGCAGCCCGCAGTCATTGCGTTTTCCATTGTTCGTAAGCCATTGAAAGTGTTCGTACGCCGTCGGTTGATGTTTGTCCTTCCGATAGCGATCAATCCACGGGGATAGAGACGTGTAGTAACGTACTCCAATGCTGCGAAAAATATTTCTCAGCGTTAGGGTATCTGCAACCCCACTCTTCGCGGCATAACTCATCTCTTCAAAGAAGTTTAGAACGTCTGCCACAACAGTCTTATTTTTGTGTTCGCCTCTAATGAAATCACATATTTCGTCATCTGTTTTTGCGTCTAGTTCATCCAGTACTGCGCGCCAATCAGCGCGCAACTGGGCAAAATTGGGGTCGTTCCATCTTAGTGCGAACGAAAAGGCTCTTGCAATTTTGTCATCCGTCAAAGCTCTGTCTCTCTGCTCTATCGTGATCTTCAAGGCCTGTCCCACGTAAAATGCGCTGAGAAGGCCAGCCGCTACGCCAGTAGAGATTCCAAAGAATTCAATTTCGTGTCTCCAATTCTGCTCGAATACATACAAGAGGGTCAGCGCTGTGACTGCCAGCAAGAGCAGGAGAGAGGCCGTCACAGGAACTTGTACTTTTAGAATCTGGCCAGGTTGCTCACCTCTTTGTTTTCTTTCTGTCATCGTTTCACCATTCCGAGTTTGCCAGGAGCTTACCATAACCCGAAGAAATGCTGGCTAATGGAGAAATCAAAAGGCCTAGATATTATGGAAATATCAAACGTTAAACCAGGCCCGATATCGCTATTCTGATTGGAACCGCTAGGACGTTTCAGATACGGCGGGTGATATTGGGGAAGTCGAGCCAGACTTTGATGCCGCAGAAATGGGAGCCTTCGGTGCAGATGGGCGTGGTGATGCTGGCGCGAATGTGGCAGGGCGGACCGATGTAGCGGGTGAGCTCGGGGTGGACTTCGCGGAGCTGGGCGAGTTCGTCCATGGAGGCTTGATAGATTTCTTCCTGGGCGTTGAAGCAAGTGCGCATGGTCCATTTGTGGATGAGATGGAGGAGCGAGCCGGATTCGTAGAGGCGGATGGATTTGGCGTTAGGAAGAAGATAGAGGGCGATTTCGGGAGAGACGCCGCGATCAAGAAGCTGGTTTTTTGCGGACCAGGCGTCGTGCATGGCGCGGTCGTAGATTTCCTTGGCGCGGAGATTGGCTTTGAGGAGCATGGGCGTGATGTAGTCGGGTTCGCGAGTATCGGCGAGAGTGAGAAGTGGGCGCGAGCCGGGGACCATACGATGGCGCTGGTCCTGGCTGTCGGCGGTGTGGCTGATTTTTTTGGCGAAAGTGTAATTGGCGTGCTGGAGGGCGCGCATGATGGGGGCGTGGACGCCGACGTTTAGAGTTTCGAGGCGATAGAGATTGCGGGCGGGATTCAGAAGGCGGTCGATCGCTTCGAGATCTTTGCACTGAGATTCGGTTAGGCCGGTGACGGCGCGATAAGATTCGGCCATGACGCGGACGGCGTTGGGGGAGTAGTCGACGAGGCGGGAAGTTTTGCCCTTGAGTTTGGCGTCGAATTCGCGGGCAAAACCTTCACCGGCGTTCACATTTAACTGCGTGTTCTTCCATTCCGGTAATTCTTCGAGCGGTTCTGTTCCGAAGCGATCAAAAAATTGGGCGTCGATTTCCTTGATGTGAGCGACCATGGCGCCGATGACGGCGCGGGCTTCGCTGGGCGTGTCCGAGGCGGCGCTCATGCGCCAGAGGCGATGGAGAACGATACCGGAGATGGTGTGGACCATGGTGGTGAAAGCGGCGACAGGCAAGACATATCGGGCGATTTCGATAGCGCGTTTTTCGGCGGAGCGTTCGATTTTCTGGAGACGCTTGGCGTGGGACATGGGACCAATGTGCCAGATGTCATTGAGAATGGCGCGCGCGTCGGCGATCAAAAGAGAAGAAAGTTCGCGGTAGTAATTCCAGGCGCGGGCGATGGCGGCTTCGTAGAATTCCTTGGACTTCTCGTCGAAGAAGAGCGAGGTGGGCGGAACATAAGCTTGCGCGCGGTCCAGACGAACGTAGCGCTGGCTTTGCTGCTCGGAATTGTAAAAGGGATGCGCGTGGAGAAAAGACCAGACGAATTGGCGGCTGACGTTTTCAAGGCCGAATTCGAAATGGGCGTGCTGATAGACGGTGTGATGGCCACTGTAGAACGTGGCGGCGCCGATGTTGAGGCGCTGCTTGTCGGTGATTTCTTCGGGGCTGATGAGGCGCGGCGCGTAGCAAGTGCGCGCGGCAGCGATGGCGGAATCAAAAGGGTGAGCGAAAGCGTTGCGGAGAGTGATGCGTGGCGGGCCGGATTCGACGAGTTCGCCAGGGCGCGCGCCATCAAACATGCGAGATTGGGTAGCCACGATGGAACTTCATTGTACACGGGCGGAGAGTGCAAGGAAGTTGAAAGTCGAAGATTAAAGGTTGGAAAAAAGAAGAAGGACAGCCAGGAGTGACTGTCCCACAGAAGGTTGCGCTAATTTGCTTTACTTTTTTGCGGCGGTGGATTTGGCAGCGGCGTCGGCGTATTTCTTAGTGAAGCGCTCGACGCGACCGGCGGTGTCAACCAGCTTCTGCTTGCCAGTGAAAAAAGGATGGCAGCTCGAGCAGATTTCCACGCGCAACATGTCGCCCTTGATGGTCGAGCGAGTCTGAAAGGTGTGGCCGCAAGCACAGTGCACTGTAACGGGGTGATAGTCGGGATGAATACCGGGTTTCATGAAGCTCCATTCTGTCGCGTCCGGTCTGCACGGCACCTCGACAAGGTCGGGGACTACAGCCGCGTCGCTTGGTCGCGAGGCAATTCTTTATCATACGCGAAGTGTCAAATTCCACAAAATGGCACGGATTTGCGAACGGGAGCAGGGAGACTGTCATCCTTGTCGGATGCCCTCAGAATGACAATTCTAGCCTTATCAACAACCAGCTCGAATCCATGAAACGAAGCATCGCGGCTCAGAATTGCCAGCGGGTGGCTGCGTCCGCGAAGTTTTCAGCGTGCTCGTCCTGGCCGAAAGCGATCTGTGGGGTGACGCGAAAGATGCATCCGTCGGAAGCCATCAGAATCGGTTCGACGTCCCCGCCGTATTTCGCGTTATAGATTTGTGCGAGTTGCTTCCAAACGGCGCGGTCTTTGATTTCTTCGGCAGTGCCTTCGAGGATGACGGCTTCGTCCGCCTTTTCGGTGCCGATGACAACGTGCGGGTCGGCGGCGATGTTTCTTGCTTTTCGCGTGCGCGGGCCAGTGCTAAACCAAAAAGCGCCCCTCCACCAGATGCCCCAAACGACCATGAGATGAGGACGGCCATCAGGACGCGTGGTGGCGATCCAATAGTTGTGCGATTTTTCGAGACGCTCGAGGGCCCAGTGCCAAGGTTTTAGTCCGCTCAAGTCTTTCGGCGGATTTTGCAGAGCATCAGGCCAATGAGGGCGGCTGGCCTTTGGTTCGAGCATCGCGAGTCCTTTCCAAGCAAAGAGATTCGGCGGAATTGTAGCAGGCGGACGAGGATCAGGCTGATGAGATCTTGATTTTTTTTGGTGCGAGTAGAAGCAGCCCGAGGAATCTAAGCAAGGTTCAGGAAACGAAAGAGCATCCGACGCGGAAAATGCCCTCATTGGTCTGTTGTTTCCAGACCGGCCTAAGATTGACGCGGACCGGCGGGAGAATAGGCACGTGCAAGACTGCAAGAAGATTCTCAGGAAGATCTTCCGAGGAATCCAGTTCCATCGCGACGCCGCCAAATCCAAGGTCGAGGACGCGGGCGCGCTTGGCGCCTTGTTCACCGAGAACAGCATAGGCATTGGTGCCGGTCATGGAGACGCGCTCGGCCTTGCGCTGGACGGCAAAGACGCGCGCAGGAGGCGAGACGATTTCCGCGGAGGGCGTTGCGGAAGGTGCAGCGGTAGCTTCAGCAATGCTCGATTCTACTTTTTCATTTGCGCGTCCGGTTTCGATCGAAATGGGCTGCGCGACAGAAGCAGAGCGTTCAGGAGCCGGTGATGCCGGTAACGCAGTCGGCGGCGTAACGCCGTTCAACATTGAGCCATTGGTGGTTTTGGTGTGGTTCGCATGCTTCAGGCGATAGAGACGCTCATCAGCGATGCGAATCAACTGATCAGCCTGTTCTGCATCCTGAGGGAAAATCGCGACGCCGTGATCCATAGCTACAGTGACGGAAAGTTGGAGCGGTTGGAGCATCTCGGCAAATACGGTTTCGACGCGACGGCACAACGCAAGCGCCTGCGCGGAATCCGTCTGCGGCAGCAATAAAGCGAACTCATCGCCACCGATGCGAAAAGCCGAGTCCGAAGTACGCAGGGCCTTCTTCAAAGTAGCCGCGGCGGCGCGCAACACGTCATCGCCGCGCGGATGGCCGTGCTTGTCATTTACTTCCTTGAACCGATGCAGGTCGAGAGTAACCAAACCCAGAGGCTGGCTATAGCGTCGCGCGCGATTGAGTTCCTTTTCGAATGTTTCAGCGAAGAGCCGGCGGTTGTAAAGTCCCGTCAAAGGATCGGTTACGGCATTGAGTTCGAGCCTTTTAAGATCGTCATACTCGATGAGGATGGGAACGCGAAGAAAACCGGAGGACGAGAGTACATCTGTAAGGGCAGTTTTCAGAGAAACTTGACGGCCGAGGAGACCGGTGAGCTCACGGCGACGAGAAACCATTTCGTCCCAAATCTGCACACTTTGGGATTCACGCAGATCGACGTGAGCGAGGGCGCGGAAGTATCGCTGAAGAAACTGGCCGCGCGCAGGCAGGTCGAGGCTCTCGAGCGTATCTGCTAAGAGCTCGAAATAGGAATCCTCAATCGGCAAGCGCGGGGGCGCAGGGACGCCGGGGCTGGGCATATCAGGTATGGACCTAACCTCTGCCTATCCCCGCGGGGTTTGGGGAAAGCGATTATAGCTTCCGCTATCCTAATGGAGCAAGCAAGAGTCCATTCGTACTGGGCCTAGCCCTGTCCATTTTGGGAACCGAACCTCCGAAATTGCGGGGTGTATCCTATTACACAAGCAGAGTATATAGCACCAAAAAGTGTTAGATGCGCATGGGACGAGTTATGTAACAAAACGACCCATAAGGAAGGGCTATCCGGATTACTCAAGAGGTCGAAGGAATTCCAAGCCAAAGAGGCGCATCTCGCCTGCCGAGTCTTGGCGCAAGACCTTTGCCACAATCGGCGGAGTCTCGCTGGGAACCAGGCTCGAAGACGCTGGAGAGGGAGCGGGGATCGTTAAGTGAACTGTTTGGTTGGGCCTCAGAATGTAGGCTGAGGCGATACAGGCGCCATTAGCGCTGATATTGAGAGTCTTCGTGAGCTCGATGAATTCAGCGCCGGAGGCATCTGTTCCTCTGACGAATACGGGCACTTGTAGACGAATGCGCGGAGAGCGCCTGGTCGACGAGGATTCCGCGAACTGCCTCTTCTTGAGCATGTCGATCTTCAAGTGATGTCAGCACCCTAGTACCAACGCCCTAGTACGGGTGCATGCATCTGGAATACCAGAGGAGAGAATCAAGAGTTGGGGCAAGTTATTTATTATGAGTCGATTGTAGGCGGACATGGACGCTAACAATTTGTTGACGTGTACGTGGTGCTTGAGAAATCCACTTCCTTTCCGCAAATGTGCAAATGGAACGCTTTTACCATTGACTCTTCGATGCCCCTCTGTAAGGATGCAAACTAGGGAAAATTTTTACCACTTTCACGATGAGTGAGCTGGACTGATGGCCGGACGAATTGCTGTGCCGCCGATGGCGGAAGAGGGTAGCCGGGCGTTAATTCCCCTCGACTTCGTGCGCGGGCTGTTCAACACCATAGAAAAACCGCTGATCGTAGCCGAGCGAAACGGCAATTTGCTCCTGGTCAATACGCGGGCAGAGCAATTCGTGGAATCTCATGGATACGCGATAACTCCGGGTTTGAATCTGTTTAAAGATCTCTTGAAGACGGATGCCCGGAAAATCTTCGAGGAGCTGGAAAAGGGAGAACACAGGTTAGAACACCACTTCCAAATCGGAGGAGTGAAATCCACTGTGCTGGTGCAGTGGATGCCGGGGCCAGACTGGCTGGTGGTGGAAATTAAGAGCAAATCCGAGACGCAGACGGGTGCGGACCCTGCGACGCAACTCACGGTGCAAGAGCTTCTGCAGGAACGCGAAATCACTTACCGGAATTTGCTGGCTGCCTACCTGAAATTGCAGGAGGTGAACCGGCAGAAGACGGTGTTTCTCGCGTCTGCGGCTCACGAATTAAAAACGCCGCTAGCGGTGATCAAAGGTTATTACGATCTCCTCCTAGCCGGTTCTCTCGGGCGCCTGACGGACAAGCAGCGGGATATTCTGGAAGAGTCAAAGGACAGTTGCGAACGCTTGGTGCGTCTGGTGTCCATGTTCTTGAACTATTCGGCGCTAGAAAGCGGGAAACTAGTTCTGCAGCTTCGGGAGAATGATCTCAGAGATTGTCTCGATGAGCTTTCCAAACGCTGGGTGGAAGCGTTTCAACGCAAGAGCGTGAAGCTGGATGCGAGCTTTGACCCGTCAATTCCGACATTTCGTTTCGATTACCAAAAGGTGCAGCAGGCGGCGGCGAATCTACTCGATAACGCGTTGAAGCATACTCCGAGCGGGGGAACCGTAACGCTGAGGGCGGCGCCGCACTTCTGGGAACGACGTGTGGCCGCGCTGGCTCCTGTGGAAGAGCGGCGCAGGTTCCGGTTGCCGCGGCCAAACAGCGTGGAAGTAAGCGTGACGGATTCCGGACCAGGCATCGCGGCGGAACATCATCAAGAGATTTTTGAGGATTTTGTTCGCGTGGATAGGAACACTTCTGGAATGGGTCTGGGGCTGGCTATCGCGAAACGGCTTATCCAGGCGCATCGCGGGAAGATATGGGTCGAGAGCGAGTCTCGGGGGAGCAGATTTACATTTTTACTGCCGATGGATCAGGGCTGACGCGAAGTGTGTTGGTTGAAAGGGAAAAGTCAATGGCCGTGAAAGAAAAAATTCTTGTGGTGGATGACGAGCCGAGCATTCGAAAGTATTTGCAGACGCTTCTGGAAGTTGACGGATTCGATGTGGAAGCCGTCAGCTCCGGAAAAGACGCGCTTGCGAGGGTGAACAAGGGAGAACGGCCCGACTTCATCATTCTGGATGTATTGATGCCGGAAATGAACGGCATCGAAACGTTGAAGGAGTTGATGCAGGTGGATCGCAGCCTCAACGTGATCATGCTTTCGTGCTCGAACGAAGTAGGCACGGTTGTCGAGGCCATCCGAATCGGAGCGCACGATTATCTGACCAAGCCGTTTGAGAAAACGGAACTGGACGCAGCGATGCTGAAGTCGCGCCAAAAGAAACAACTGGCCACGGAGAATCAAGCGCTGCGCGATTATTGCGACCAAGTGACCGAGGATTTAAGCTTTCTGGCTGCCAGCCCGCAGATGGTGCGAATCCGCCAGCAGATTCTGCAGATCGCGCCGGTAGACGTGCCTGTTTTCATCTGTGGCGAAAGCGGCGTGGGAAAAGAAGTTGTTTCACGAATGATTCACCTGCGTTCGAAGCGGCGAAACCAGCCGTTTGTAAAAGTGAATTGCGCTGCCCTGCCTGGAGAATTGCTGGAATCGGAGCTTTTCGGGTTTGAGCAGGGCGCATTCACAGGAGCAGTGCGCAGCAAGCCGGGAAAGTTTGAAATGGCCAACAAAGGCACAATCTTCCTGGATGAAATCGCGGAAATGAGCACGCATTTGCAGGCAAAACTGCTGCATGTGTTGCAGGATCACCAGTATTCGCGGCTGGGCGGAAGGCACCTGGTGGAGACCGACGTTCGTGTGCTGGCGGCGACAAACGTGGATGTTCACGAGGCGATGAAGACAGGACGCTTCCGCGAAGACCTTTATTACCGGCTGAATGTTTTGTCTATCAATGTGCCGCCGCTCCGCGAGCGGACTGCCGAGATTCCGCTGCTGTTCCGCCATTTCCTTACGAAATACAGCGAGAAATTCGGCAAGACGCCGCCGGGACCTTCCAAGTATCTTCTGGATGCCGCAGTGAACTATCCCTGGCCCGGAAACTTGCGGGAACTGGAGAATTTCGTAAAGAGGTACGTCATTCTTGAAGACGATGAAGGCAGCTTGCGCGAGTTGGTGGAAATGTCCGCCACGCGCCAACGCACTTCGCCCCGGGAGGAACCTGCGCTACCCAAGGAGCAGGGACTAAAGGCTCTGGTGCGTGGCTTAAAAGACGAGGCCGAGATGGAAGCGATCGCCGACGCGCTGGAGAAGACGCGCTGGTGCCGGAAAGACGCCGCAAAAATGCTAGGGATCAGTTACAAAGCGCTTCTGTACAAGATGCGGCAATTCAATCTAGATACGCCGCGGGCGAGGAAACCGGCTTCCCCATCAGCAGTAGAGGAAGCCACTTCAGCGGTAGGAACGCGCCGCGATTAACACCACCAGCCTTCCCGGCGCAATTGTGGCAATGAACTTTTCAGAGGAACGCGAGTAAGGCAAGCTATCCTCGCGTGGCAGGGGGACGAGGAAATGACGGAACGACGCACAACTCGACGTTACGATTTATCCTTGCCAATTATCATCCGGGGGCCCGCGCACCGGGCGCTGGTTCCGCAACGGGGCAAGACCCGCGACATCTCGACGCGCGGTCTGTATTTTGTGGTAGATCAGAAAATGGAATCCGGTTCACAACTGGACATGACGCTGACGCTCCCTTCCGAGGTAACTCGTGGTTCCGACGTTTTTGTGCGAGCCCTAGGCAGAGTTATACGAGTGGAGCGGCGAATGGAAGACGGCAGCGCGCGAATGGGAGTTGCTGCGGTTATCGAACGATACGATATTATCCGCGGGGAAGCGGCGCGAGCTTAATCCCTCTTTTTGCCCCAGCCTATCTTGCCTGGAACAATTGGAATTCATCTTGCAATGAAGACCAAGTTAGGCCTACTATCCGGCCAGAATCTGCTTCGGAGGGTCCTATGAAGGTTTCGGATCTCATTGGCTCTCGAAAAGAAGTTTTTTCCATCACCGAGGACGCGAGCGTGCATCAAGCCGCGCAGTATCTGCGTGAGAAGCAGGTGCGGTCGGTCGGAGTGATGAACGCGGACGGCAAACTTACTGGTGTCATCTCGCACAGCGATGTTTCCGATAAAGTTGCCGCGGAAAACAAGTGTCCTGCCTGGATGAAGGCTTCGGATATCATGACGCGCGAACTCGTCACGGTAACGCCGGAAATGACTGTGGAAGACTGCCTACGTTTGATGGAGCAGAACACGATTTTTCATCTTATCGTCCTGGATGAGCAACAAAGATTTCTGGGCATGCTCTCTGTCAGCGACATATTACGAGTGGTGGCGTCGGACGAAAAAGCACGAGCAGACTTGCTGGAATCGTTTATTTTTCCGTCTAGATAGGAACTCTGCCGCGCCGGCCACTGGGCAGGCTTCCCGACACGCCCTTAAGCCTTCATGGATGAGAACCGAAGCCCTCGCTACTTGTTGAATTGACAGTAGCAACCATTTAGAAACTGTTCATCGCGCACGCTGTCAATAAATTGTTGACGAGACAGGTTGGACAAATCTGGTAATTCATTTCCCTTGCAGCATAGCTAACTTCACATGCCCCCTCCTCCAAAACGTTGAGAAGACGAAGTGCGTACTCTGGGTGTTCGACGCGCAAGGAGTGGCCAGGGCTATCGTAAGTGACGAGGAAAAAGAGCCTTAGTATATTTTTTTTCGATTCGGCTTCCGGTTTCTTGTAATTCTGAGGCCCTGTTCATTTGGAGACTCGTATGCAATGTCATTAAGCCCTGAGGATGATTAAAGGGCCGCTGAAATGGCTAGGAACGGTTCACCTGAGATGAGTCCGGCGGGGGCTCAGTTCGTTGTACCGCCTGACGACATTGTTTTTGGCTGCACTCCTGGAATGCTGGCGATCCGTCAACAGCTTAAAAAGGTGTGTAGCACTAACATCCCCATGCTTGTTCAGGGTGATGGCGGAACCGGCAAAGAGACTCTAGCCAGGTGGGTGCACCTTCGGTCGCCCTGGAGGTCGGGGCCATTTATCAAAGTCAACTTTGCGGCGATTCCCGGTGGCCTGCTCGAAAGTGAATTGTTTGGTTACACGGCGGGTGCTTTCACCGGCGCTAACACGACTCGAATTGGCCTTGTTGAGATGGCTCAAGGCGGCACTCTCTTCCTGGATCAGATCACGGATCTAGCGCCCACGTTCCAAGCGAAGCTATTGCAACTGCTTCAGGATGGAATTTTTACTCGCTTGGGCGATCAGCAAGAGAGAAGACTCGAGGCGCGTATTATCTGCGCCAGTACTCGCCGAGTACATGAAGCGGTCAGCGAGGGGCACTTTCGCCAGGATCTCTACTACCGCATCAATGTCTTCGAAATTGTCCTGCCTCCCCTGTCCGCGCGTCGAGAGGACATTCCAACGATTGTGAGTTACTTACTGAGGCAACTAAGCGAGCGCTTTCAACGCGAAGCCTCGACGCTTGAAGCGAGTAAGCTCCGCCTGTTGCAAAACCATGAATGGCGCGGAAACATCCGGGAATTGGAAAACTGGATTTCGCGCCATGTTCTACTTGGAGAAGATGAGCTATTGCAGGAATTGGTCGTAGCGAAGCATCAATACTCAGGGAAACCATACGAACTGTCTGATGGTGGCATTCCGCTCAAACGAATCGCGCGACAGGCGGGTCGAGCGATGAGCCGGGAATTGATTCTAAGGGCCTTGCGGACAAATCACTGGAATCGCAGAAGAGCTGCGAGGGATCTGAAGATAAGTTACCGAACGCTTCTCTATGAGATTCGAGAGATAGGATTGCCTTCAAAGAGACTCCAAAAACAAACGACGAAGCCAACTCAGGAAGTAAATCCTTCTCCTCGCTCCCCGGATTGAAAACCAGCCGACTGTTCCCACTAAGCCCTGACATAGTATCCTTGGGCAGTGAGAGGAATTCTCTTGAGGGCCACCACCAGGCAATTTGCGCGATGGATGCTCGTTTTGGCGTTAGCCATAACTACAGTCGGCTGCGGAGCAGGAAGCTCGAGTCCGGGCGGTGGAGGAAATCCTTCTCCGGCCAGCATTACAAGCCTCAATCCAACATCTGGAGTTCTGGGGACATCGGTGACGATCACGGGCGCGAACTTTGGGGCGACGCAAGGGACGAGCACGGTGAAGTTCAACGGTATTGCGGCGACGCCAACAAGTTGGAGCGCGACGAGCATCGTTGTGCCAGTGCCGACGGGAGCAACGACGGGCAACGTTGTGGTGACGGTTGGAGGAGTGGCGAGTAATGGTGTGAGCTTCACCGTTTCAAGTTCTACGGGTTCGGGGACACCGGCGCTGGTGCATAACGCGGCGTGTGCCAATTCCGCGGCTTTGGCTGGACAACCGTGGGGAGGAACACC
>QHZD01000051.1 GCA_003225315.1 Acidobacteriota bacterium | reverse complement strand
CCACCATCGGCGGCCTGCTCCTCTGGTATGAATTGCAAACACAGCCCACCAGTGTCGCCGTCGCGTGGGGTGCGTTTGGCTTAGTGCTCTTTGAGTACGGCCTGTTGCGCAAGATCACGCAGTTCCGCTATCAGGCGTACGTAGGGCTAATCGCGGCCTTCACGCGGATTTTCTTTTCCAATCTCACTTCAAGCGAACCGGGCGAGTTCTGGGGGCCGCGCATGTACACTATCCTCCCGCTCGTACTGATTTTCTTTTTCGTCTATGCGCAATTCCCGGAGAAAGAAGAAAATACGGGGCGCGACCGCCGGTTGCATTTTGACGTTCTTCTGGCGTACCTGGGCACCGCCACAATCGTCGCGCTTTTCTATTTTCAGTTTCCCATCGAATGGGTGGTCACTTCCTGGGCCGCCGTGGTGTTCGCCCTTCTCGGCGCCGCGCTCCTCCTGAATCGCCCACTCTTCCTTTATCAAGGCTTGCTTCTGACGTTGTTGGTTCTCGCCCGCAGCATGGTGCACAATCTTTTCGGCGCCGGCTATTTTGGTGAAGGTGACTGGCAAGGGCGCTATTTCATTCTCAGCAGTGCATCCGGAATTCTACTGGCGACCCTGTTCTTCGCTTTCCGTCTCCGCGGGCCCTTCAACGTCCCGCAGAATCTGGGTGCCTGGGTAAGACCGCTTGCGGCGATTGCAAGCCGCCCGGAGCAAGTGGAGTTTTTCGTCCCCGTCATTCTGCTTACTTGCATGCTCGCTTTGAAAATGCGCGCAGGCATGGTCACCGTGTCCTGGGGTATTGAAGGCGTAATGATTTTTCTGCTGGCGCTCGCAGTTAAGGAGCGCAGCTTCCGGCTCACCGGTTTGGGAATCCTTCTGCTTTGCGTCGCGAAAGTGATGGCCCTCGATGTTTGGGGACTTCAGCCCCGCGATCGCTACGTCACTTTCATAATTGTTGGCGCCGCGCTGGTGCTCGTTTCCTTTCTCTACAGCAAGTATCGCGACGCCATTCGCCAATACCTATGAAGCGCTCCGTTGTGTTCGTCGTTTTCTTTCTCATCCTGGGCTTTGCGCTCGCGGGTCTCTATTGGAGCCAGCGCCGCCCCAAGTCCACTCCTGTCTCCGCCAACGCTATTTTGAATATGGCAGCTGATGCACAGCGCGATGTCTCGCGTGTTCCCATGCACTTCACGCGCCTCTCGGATGAACAGGAAATCGCCATCGGCAGGGAACTGGCCGCCCGCTACGCAACACAATCGCGCCGGCTCACTCCTGAAGAAGAAGGCCTAGAAAAGTACGTTACGCGTGTCGGAGGGGCAGTTGCGGTGCACGCGCATCGGCATTTGCCTTACACATTCACGGTTCTTCCCGATCACAACACGTTCAACGCTTTCTCCCTTCCGGGCGGACCGGTCTACATCGGCGAAGGCATGGTTGACCTTATGATGAGCGAAGATGAACTCGCCAACGTCCTGGCGCATGAGATCGAGCACATTGACCACTATCACTGCGTCGAGCGCGTGCAACTGGAAGCGAAGCTGAAGAATCTCAATCTCGATATACTGGGCGCCCTGCTGCAGATCCCTATTGATTTTTGGGAGGCCGGCTACCACAAAGACGAAGAATTTGAAGCTGATCGCGAAGGCATGTTTCTAGCAGTACGGTCCGGCTACTCACCCTATGGCTCCGTCGACATGTTCGAACGCTTCGCCAAATTGTGCGACGAGTACGTCATCCGCGCGCAGAGCCCGGACCAGGAACTATCCGAACTGGCCATTCAGAGTTTGACGGGTTATTTCCGTTCACACCCGCTGCCCTCCGAGCGTCTCGCGCAAGCCAAGCGCATTATTGCTGAGCAACATTGGGAGGATCGCAAAGCGCAGAAGCCTTTCCGCGTGGAATATGAAGTTCACAACGGGGAATACGCGAAGTGAGAATGCGTGAAGTAAGAACTGGAAGGGAACTCAGCGCGGGGAAGTCCGCTAAAACAATCCCGGAATCTTCATGCCGGCTATTCCGGGAATGCCGCCCGCAAGGTTCTTCATCTGGTTGGCGAGTTCTTCATCGACGCGCCGCGACGCTTCATTCACGGCTGCGCGGATCAAATCCTGAAGCATCTCCTGGTCTTTACCGGCAAAAACTTCCGGCTCGATTTTCACGTCGACGATTTGCTTCTGGCCATTCATCTTCACATTGACCATGCCGCCGCCGGCCGAAGCTTCCACGGTTACGGAATTCACTTGCCTCTGCAGGTCCTCCTGCAGTTGCCGGAATCGCGATAGCATCTGTTGGAGAGCGCTGACTTCCATCAGGATTCCTCTTGGTTTCGTTTCACTTCGGAGATTCTGCCTCCGAAGCGTTGCAGCATGGACCGCACCATCGGATCGCGCTCGAATTGCGCACGCAAGTCTTGCGTGCCGAACGCACCACGCGCCGCCGACGCAGCTGCTGCAACTGACTCAAGTTTAGCACAGACACGCACCGCCCGGCCGAGCACCTTGCTCGAAATGACACGGATCTTTTCCAGAGACTCGCGGCCCTCGAGTAATTCCGCGAACGGACGTCTCTCCGCCGAGAAATAAAGCCGCAGCTCCGCCCCTTCCAATTCCCATCGGTTGCTCTGCTCCACCAACTCGCCGAGGAATTTCTGCTGCGCCTGAATCATCGTCTTGATCTCGGCGACATTTTCCTGCGAAATTCCAATTGCCTCCGCGGTGGCTCCATTGGTTTTTGCCGTGGCGATCGTTTCTTCCTTCTCTGCTCTTCCTTCCGCCGATGGTGGAACCGCTGTTGGCGCAACTGCGGGTGCCGTGGCTGCAGTAGCACCTCGCGCTTGCGCAAACGGAGAAGGGGATTGCATCTCCGCTTCGGTTTTACGGTGTTGAGACATCGGCGCTACAACACTCCGCGTGGGGGTTTTTGGAGTCGGCGCAAATCCTGTCGCAACCGTTGCGCCCCGCGCTGTTCCCCTGCCTGCACCGCTGCTCGGGACGCCACTCTTCAATTCCGCGAGCAACTCTTCCAGCGGCGCTAGCCGCGACGCGTTGATCAGCCGCAGTAATCCCATTTCGAGATGCACGCGCGGATCCGGTTTCCGCCGCAGATCATCATCGGTCTGCAGCAGAATCTGGAAGAAACGCGTCAGATCTTCTTCGCTGAACTTAGCCGCGGCCTTCGCCAGCGCCGGCCGCTGATCCGGCGTCGCGGCGATTAAATCCGAATCCGCGCCGCACGTTCGCGCAATCAGCAGGTTGCGCATGTGCCGGATAGCCTCCCGGCAAAAATGTTGCAGGTTGCGCCCTTCTTTCTGGAACGTGTGCACCAGCCCGAGCGCCTGGTCCGCTGATCCTTCGCCGATGGCTTGGACCAGTTCTTCGAGTGCATCATCCGGAACCACGCCCAGCAATTCGCGAACCTCTTTGTCTGGAATCGTATCGCCACAATACGCGCGCGCCTGCTCGAGAAGCGAGAGGGCATCTCGCAGGCTACCTTCCGCCATGCGCGCAATCACGGCCATCGCGCCGGATTCGATCTCCAAATTTTCTTTTTGCGCGATCTCTTCCAGGCGTCCGGCAATCTCCGCGAATGTCAACGCACGAAAATGAAAGTGTTGCGACCTGGACCGGATGGTATCAACAAGGTCTTCCGGCTGCGTCGTCGCCATCACGAAGATCACGCGGTCCGGCGGCTCTTCGAGCGTCTTCAGCAGCGCGTTTGACGCTTCCCCCGTCAGCATGTGCGCTTCGTCGAGAATCACAACTTTGCTTCTCGAAGCCGCCGGCGCGTACCTCACCATCTCACGCAGCTCGCGGATCTGGTCGATGCCCCGGTTCGAAGCCGCGTCGATCTCAATCACGTCCAGCGAAGTCCCGGCTGCAATTTCCGTACACGAATCACATTCGCCGCACGGATTCGGCGTCGGCCCTTTCACGCAATTCAGCGCTTTTGCCAGGATCCTCGCCGCTGTCGTTTTCCCGACGCCCCGCGCCCCCGAGAAAATGTACGCGTGCGCCACGCGGTCATTCTTGATCGCGTTTTTCAGCGTTTCCGTTACATGCTGTTGGCCGACGAGATCGTCAAACGTTTGTGGGCGCCACTTGCGGGCTATGACCTGGTAGCTCATTTGCGTTTTTCGTTGTTCGTTTTCTTAGTCTCTGATACCTGATTTCTGATGACTCTTCAGTGAGAGGAACTTCGGGTGATCTGCAGCACCCGAGGTGATCCCGGTACCGTTGCTCCCTTCCGGGCCTGGCGGGGTTCGCGGGACCTCGTTGCACAGAGCCCGAAGTTCCACGCTCCGGCGCTCGCGTGCATTTGCCGCGAGCGCAGAGAAAAGTCTAGCATAGCGTCTCCAGCCCAGCCAGAATGCAGCGCCTCGGCTTCTTCCATTCTCTTTCTGAAGATTATTGATTCGCTGACGAGTTTCGCGCGCGGATCAGGATTTTGGCTTCGTCGCTGCTGCCGCAGGCGTGTCGGGCGGCTGCACCTCGGATGGATTCACCCAATTGACTTTGAACGGGCCCGCTCCGTGGACTTGCACGATGGTCTCACCCTTGCTCATCGCGAAATGCCTCATTTCCTTTGGCATGGTCACAAAATTCCCCACGTTCATCGTTATCATTTTTGTTTCGTCGAAAGTCTCGCCCATGCCCGCCAGAAATGTTCCCTTTAGCACGGTTACATTTTCATCGGTTGGATGCCAGTGCGCGGGGATCTTGGCTCCATCGGCACAGCGGAGGCGCACTACGAATGGCGTTCCCTCGGCGCTGGGGTCGCCGGCCACCGTCGCAAGATCGCAGCCCTTTATGATCGGCGTCCACTTCAAATCGCCGAAGTGCATAATCTTGGGCGGCGCCGGGCTATCTTTTTTCTCTTGGCCATAAACCATCGACGCAAGCGCGGCGCCGATCAACGCAACGCAGAGACTTCCTGTCAGAATGTTTTTCATCCGACTCTCCTCCGTCAAAAAGTTAGGGTCCAGAACTGGCCAAAAGATACTCCTCCCATTCGCCTTCGGCAACTCAAGTCCAACTCGCAGTCGCGCACTGGGCACTCTCCTTGTCGGTACCGCGTCCGTGCACTCGAAGCATCGGCAAAGTCGTGAACGCTCGACAAAAATAGAATGCGCCGCGAAGGGACATTCCAACATGTCCCCGCGCGGCGTCTGTGCCTCTGCGTTAACCTTTATCCTTTTTATTTCTTCGGAAAGTTCGGATCGGCCTTCACTTCATTGATCTGCTTGGTGTGGCGTTCACTGTGCGCCGCGATGAGCAGAACAAACTCGTACCCATCCAGCTTGCCCATCGGGCTGTCTGTCACATGGTCGCGCAAACCCGTAGCGCTCTTGAGAAAGTCTTCCGTCGTCGCGCGGCTCTCCACAAAATGCTTGACTGAGCCTTCCGGGGATCCGAAACGGTTTGTCGGCACCAGGGGTTCCGGCGCCTGCACCTTGTTCGTGCGGTCGGGAATCATCGCCAGCACTCCTTCGTCGGTTTTCTTGACGTCGCGCCCCGGCTCTCCGGCCGGCGCCATCATGACCTTTTCCTTCACCATTCCAAGGATAAAATCCTCCGCAGCGGCAATGTGCTCCATCACCTGGGCAACCGACCAGCGGTCCGGTGCCGGCTTGAAATTCCACTGCGCTTCTGAGAGGCTCTTCGTCGACTCAAGAACATTCTTCTTCGTCGTTTCCAGATACTGCAGCGCCTTGTCCTTCTCCGCTTGCGTCACTTCTTGTGCTGATGCCGCTACTGCTCCCACCATCAACAGCAACGCGAACAGCGCGCCTGCCAGGGACTTGGTTCTCATCTTTTTTCTCTCCTTGTCTTACGCGGCCGCGTGGCGGCCGGCTTTACTATTTTTGATTGGCGAAACGGGGTTGCAGAATACCACACCATCAGTCCTTCTTGCGCGTCGCAAGTACGGCCCCAAAGCCCCTATCAGGCGCGGATCGGCGGGGCCGCTTCGGCCAGCCCAAAGAACAAATCGGTGGCCGATTGACCAAGAGCTTTCTTCGGGAGGAGTGAGCGCCGCGTTCCGTATGGGACGATTACGCGGCGCTCCAGGGGTTTCTGGCTGGTGTCTAGCGATTATGCTGTGCAACTACTGTTATAGGAACTGTTTGCCGGACGGCGGTGCGCGTCACCCTATTGCTCGTCGTCCGCGACAATTTCTTCGAGGTCTGCACTTCCTTTCATTTACATGGAAGAAGATTTTCGTAAACTGACGCCGGTGTCGGCATTCTTTCCCGGCCTCTGGTCCGTCGGTCTCTATTCTTATTGCCGCAATTACCAAATGCAGAGCGGATGCCAAAAAACTATCGGCCGCGCATTTTCAATTGCTTGAAATTTTCAGTGAGTCTACTTCCTGCTTCAGGGTGGGAAATTGGTTCAGCCTGGAACAGCCGGGGCCTGCAAACGAATCGGCTCGAGCATCTTACGAGCGTTTTTCAACTCACGCCTGGTCTCAAGCTGCGGCGCCACCGGTTTTTTCTTTTCTGATCTCCAAGCCATCGCGTTTCAGGTAGCGGTACAAACTGGTGCGCCCGATTCCCAGGAATTGCGCGGCTCGCAGCCGGTTTCCCTGACACATCTCGAGCACGCGCTGGATGTGCACTTTGCGCACCTCTTCGAGCGACAGCGGTTTCCAGTCCTCACCCTCCCGCGAACCCTTCTGCCGGTGTTGCAGTTGTTCCGGCAAGTCCGCCAGATCGATGAAGTCTCCCGTTGCCGTGATGCATGAGCTGGAGATGACATTCTCCAGTTCGCGCACATTGCCCGGCCAGCCGTGTCCCAGCAATACGGTCTGCGCCCGCCGCGTCAGCCCGAGAATATTCTTTCCATAAGCGGCGTTGTATTTCTTCAGGAAAAACTGCACCAGCAGCGGTATATCTTCCAGCCGCTCGGTCAGCGAGGGAATGCGGATCTGTATGGAGCTCAACCTGTAAAACAGATCTTCGCGAAAGCGTCCCGCCAGCACCTCCGCGCGCAAATCCCGGTTTGTGGCGGCGATCAGCCTAACGTTGATGTGCCGTACTTCGGGCGACCCGACTCGCTGAATCTCGCGGTTCTGAATCACGCGCAACAGCTTCGCTTGCATCGGCACGGAAGTTTCTCCCACTTCGTCCAGGAACACTGTTCCGCCGTTGGCATACTCGAACAAGCCCGGCCGCGTGTCCGTGGCCCCGGTAAATGCCCCGCGCACGTGCCCGAAGAGCTGGCTGTCCAACAGTGTGTCCACCATTGCGGAACAGTTGCACACTGCCAGCTTCTGCTGGCTCGCCGGGCTGATCTGGTGGATGGCTCTGGCGACCAGCTCTTTGCCCGTTCCCGTCGGTCCCACCAGCAGGACATTGGTATAGTGGCGGGCGACCTTTCGAGCAAAATCAAATACTTCCAGCATCGCTGGGCCTTTCCCCACGATGCCGTGAA
Organism: Acidobacteriota bacterium; assembly: GCA_003225315.1. Classification (GTDB taxonomy): domain Bacteria; phylum Acidobacteriota; class Terriglobia; order Acidiferrales; family UBA7541; genus Acidiferrum. Next base: position 79,115 of record QHZD01000051.1, on the reverse strand, counting down.
ATTCCAGGTCCTTTAGCAACTGCTCTTCCAGCGCCCTCACCCGCCTTCTCTGGTCATACAGTGCGGCAACGTCGTCCAGCGATTTCTTCAACCGCGACCTGTCGATGGGCTTCGGCATGAAATCCGATGCTCCCCGCCGGATTGCTTCCAGCGCCGAATCCAGCGTGTAAACTCCCGACATCAGAATCACATGCACTCCGGGATCGCTCCGGGAAACAAGATCCAGGAACTCGTATCCGTCCATTCCAGGCATATGCACATCCGCCAGCACCATTCGGCAATGGCCACTCTTCACCAGCTTCAGCGCTTCTTCAGGGTTGGAGGTAGGAACGGCCTCATACCCCAGGTCCGCAATCACAGCCGACAGCATTTCCAGCTGCGCCGGATCATCATCCAGGATGCACGGTGTCAACGACGATTTTGGAGCTACAATTTCAGCCGTTCTTGACGAAGCCAATCCCACAATACCCTTTGACATGGCATCCCAAGTGCCACTTCCTTGTCTTCCGCCCGCGCTGCTGGTCCGATTCTTAGAAATGCTTCGAGTTTGTTACTCCGTTGAAACTATTGCAGTTATCGCTTTACAGCGGGCGATTATCGTTTCTGGCGGAGTACGGATTTCCTATTTGAGCCGGCCTGCGAATCGAGTTTCTTCCCGTCAATCCACTTCGGTCCACAATCGGTTCCTCTCTTCCCATTCCGGAACAGTGGCAGCCGAATTCAGCAGGAAGTACGCACACTCTTCCCTTGGACTCCCATGCCTCCTTCGGGCTTGGAGTTTACCGTTCGCCTTCTCCTCTCAGGCTATTTTTCTTTATCGATCAAATCGCAGTTCGGCTGGACCTGCTGGAGCCTGAACTTTTGCTGTCCGTTCAGAGTGACCCCTATGGGCTGAGCTCGGTAGGCCACGGAAAGGGGACGTTCGGGGGAAGTGGGTTGCAGAAGTCGCAAAAAAATCATCGACCCTGGAGAAAGGGAACGGCTGAGGGTAAGGTACTTGCCGCTCTCTTCCTTCCATTCGAGCTCCGACTTCTCTACGAAAAACGTGTGGGAGATATCCCATCCGGAGACCTCGACGGGATAGGAATTGCAAATCAGACGTTGTTCGGTCAACAGCACAGGGAACCTCTGCAAGAGGAAATTGCAGATACCCTGCCAACAGATTTTGGCCAAGTAAATGAAAGGAGAGTGTTTAGTCCAGTTCGAACTATCTGAAACTGTGCGCGGGCGGGACAACTCCCCGCTGAATGTTTACAACTGGGGCAGCAGGACGCGCCACGCGTCTTCCTTCACCTATCGCATTAGAATTGGCTTCGCAACAGATAATATGTGGCCACGGCTTTGATCGGGCCGTAGATATAACGAAACGCGAATATCCCCAGCAGCAGGCCGACCATGGCGTAACTGTTTCCCCGCAGCCAGTCCAGATAACGCTGCGAGCGTGTCTCACCCATGAACAACATGATGGCCGTGCTGCCATCCAGTGGAGGAACCGGCAGCAAATTGAAGGTGCCCAGAAGCAGGTTGAGCGAAAAGAAAGCCCCCAGCACGCTGCTCGGGAAGTCCGGATTGCCGGTTGAAGGGTCCTCGTGCAGCCAGCCGTGGGACCACCCCAGTCGCAGGCCCACGGCTGCGATCACCATCAGAGCGTAGTTCGTTACCGGTCCGGCCAGCGCCATCCACGCCGCCCGGCGAGGATGCCGGCGCTCCCACATGGGATCGTACGGTGCACTAGCCCAGCCAAAAAGATTGCTGGTCATGATCAGCGAGAGGATCGGAATAACCACCATGCCCCACGGTTCGCGCTGGATGTGCGGCACGGGGTTGAGGGACACCTGCCCGCCCGCGAACGCCGTGTCGTCCCCGCCGATTTTCGCGGCCAGGGCGTGCGCCGCTTCATGACAGGTGGTGGAAAATAGAAACGCAACGTACCAGATGAATCCCAGCGCAATCAGTTCCGGTTGGACATCAGCCATGAAGAACTCTTCATTTCCTCGCCGCCAGTAGCGTAGATGGCCCCGCCCACCTTTGCAAGCGACGGTGTGCTCAATTGCTCGTTTTTGCGGTTTCTGCGTTTACCAGAAACTGCCTGCTCGGAGTCGGGTAGATCTACTGATTAGTTCGAGCCAACACCACGGCCAACTCGGAGCCTGTGGTTGGCCGATGGCATAGAGCAGTAGCTGGAGCCGCCAGATGCTACGGAGCGGTTTGCGTTGGGATGGCCTTGGGGCCAGACGGCGTGAAATGGAAGCGAATCAGCCATTCGCTGGGAACACTATGACCGCCGACCTCGGGTGAAGTGAATTGCCAGCGGCGGGCCGCCTTCAAGGCGAGGCCGGCGAAATACTTGCTGGGCCCAGGAGAATCGAGCCTGGCCTCAGCTACATTGCCTGTGGGATCGACCTGAACGCGCACGCCGACGCGGACGACTCCATGAATAGTAGCGAGCGCGTTCTCAGAGGCGTCGGGCAAAACCTGCTCGAGGACTTCAGCACGTGCGGAGGATGACCCAGAATGGCTCGGTGCGTTTGCCGATGGGAATGTACCTGTCCGCACCGTTGCAGATGTCGGCGTCGGCGTAATGACCGCTGAACTCCGAGGTTCTGCCGTAGGCTTCTTCTCCGCGGCCGCTTTCAGCGAGTTTTGCACCGCAGCGGGCGCGGACGGCTTCGGAGCCGGAGGGGTTTCCCGGCGCGTGGGCTTTTCGACAGAATCCGGTCGTGCCGCGGGTTGCACGGCTGCCGTTGCAGCGGACGACGAGGAATCGGAGCGATGGCCAAGGATCTTCGGGAGCGCCACGACCGCGACGATAACAAGAAACGCGGCAGCAGCGGGAACGACGTAATTGGGAAGTTCCAACCCTTGCCTCGGCGCGTCTGGGACCTGAGGACGCGGCACCTCTGCATGCGCCTTTTGCAGCGCTGCTTCGAACTTAGGAACTTGCAACTTCGCCACGGGAACCGCCGGAACTGTGGACAGGGGAACCGCCAGAGGCGAAACGGATTGCCCGGCGGCGGCAGCGGCGGCTACCGGGTTGAGGCGCGCTGCAATTTCGGCAACAGTCCATCGGCGCCGGGGATCGCGGCGGAGGGCATGCCGCGCGACGTCGAGAAACGGTTGGGGAAGCGTATCCGGAACGATCGGATCCGCCTGGTTCCCCGGTTGCAATGCGCATGGGCGCTGCGTGAGCGTTTCGACCAAAGTCATGCCCAGGGACCAGACGTCCGCAGCTGCGGACAGCGGCGAAGTGGCTGTTTCGGGAGAGTCGTGAGCGTCGAATTTGCGAGATAACTTTCGGGACTCGCCAATGGGAAAGAGAGTGTCGCTGGAGAGCTTGAGCTGATCGGCAGTGGCCAGAATGTTGGAGGGCTTAATCCGGGAATGAACGTAACCAAAACTATGGAGGTAAACAAGAGCATCCAGCACGGGTCCGAGCATTTCGCGAGCCTCGGATCCCGTGAGGGCGCGCTGCGGAATAATCTGGGAGAGGTCTTCTTCGGCATATTCCATCACGACGTAGAGGCGATCCCGGTTTTCGATACGGCACCGGCCGATGTCGTAAATGCGCAGCAGATTCGGATGAACAAGCTGCATGATGCGGCGCCAGAGCGAGATTTGGAGATCCGCGTTCGGGCCGGAGGGGATGAATTTGATGGCGGCCTTTTTAGACTGCGGCTCGGCAAGCTGGGTGAGGAAAACGGCGGAATCCTCCGTTCCGCCTAAGTAGTGACGCAGCCGGAATCGATTATCGATGACCTGACCTTCGCACTGTCTCCAGAATTCGCTCATGGCGAACCTCCAACTGGGAATTCCCGAGCCGGCCGTTGGGGACACAACCAACAGCATGGCGCGCGACCGCCGGTGGAACACCGCGGCGTCTAGAGCAGAACTGGAACGTCTCGACGTGCGATTCGCAGGCGCCTGGGGCCGGGCGCTCATCGACCACATTTTGGCACGAAACGGGCCGGAAGGGGGAGTCTCGTTCCTATCGGTTATGGAAACGGCATGGTCAACCACTTAGCTAGCTTTGGGAGAGGCTGCCCGGATCAAGGCTTCGCAGGCGGAGATGCAGGCGCTGCGAAAATCGCGCGAGATTTTCTTATGGATGTCCACGGAATGAAGAAGCGTAGCCGTTCCGTGCAAAAGTGCTACCAGCGCCAATGCGACGGGTGTGTGCTCATCAGGCTGACCGCCAAATTGATTGCTTAGACTCTGCTTCAGGAATTCAAAAGAAGGCATGTGTTCCTTGCGTGCGAAGGCGATCGCCCAATCTTCAGAGATGAGCCGGAAATCATTGGGGTGGGCCGCAAAAAAGTCGAGGACCCCGCGGCAAACTTGCTCCGGGCTCCGGGAGGACTTGATCGCCGAGAAGAGGTTCAGCCGTGCGCGGCGGCGCAACAGGGAAAGGAGGTCTTCCTTATTGGAAAAGCGCTCATAGAGAGTCGGCGTAGTGGTGCCGCAGGCGCTGGCAACGGCGCGCATGGTGAGGGACTCCTCTCCGCGTTCGCTCAAAATACGGTGCGCAGCATCGAGGATGCGGCCTTCCAGACGAGCATCAGCCTTGCGCGGCATTCGACAACCCTCTCACTCACTATCACGCTGCATTATATCCTTTACATCGTTAAAGATACAATGTATAAAGAATACGTTCCGAACGACCTTCGTTGGGATCCCCAAAATTACGGAAAGACAGGTGCGAAACAGCAAGTCATGTTTCGATTTCAATATTGTGTGACCACCAAGGCCAGCAGGAAGCTTGCCTGGGAGGTTTTCTCGAATTGGCGGCGCTGGAATGAATTCGCAAACATTTATGGCCAGTTGAACTGGCGCGAAGGCCGGCCGTGGGAAGCCGGAAGCCGCCTGGATATCGAAGTGCTCGAGCCGGTAAAAACGGTAGTGAGCCACGTCGTTACGAATTGTCAGCCCGCACACAGAGTCGGGTGGATCGACCACTCGCTCGGCGTTGTTCTGGCGCAGTGGGTTAACTTCGAAGAGCATTCAGGAAAAGGCACACGGGTGCACACCTGGGGAGACATCGTCCATTCCGGTGTGAAAATTGCCGGGCAAACCGCTGAGCAAATCATCACCAGGTTTACCGAGACCTGGTACGAGAATTTTCGATCAGCGTGCGATCGGCTTGCAGAAGCCAGCGGCGACTGAGAGTTGTGCAAGCTTGGAATTTCCTCTGCCCCCGCAAATTGAAACCTTTCCAATAGTTTCAATTTGGAACGGGTATGCCTCAATGGCTCGGTTCGAGAGATTCCCGTTTGTATTCCCAAAAAGAAAGAGATTGATTCCAAAGGAGATGGTTCCCAAGAGCCTTTTCCTTATGGCGATTTGCGTGCGTATGCCAAGACGAGAATCTCCACACCGAGCAGGCGGCGCATTTCGCTCGAAGACGTGCGGGTGCCGCCCAAGGGCGAAGGAAATCTGTGTAGAGCCCAGGTAAACGTGGCTGCTGGCGAGGCTCTTTGAGAATAATCCAGCGGCCACTGACGCTCGCGAATACTGGAATCGGCGGTCAGAGGCGCATGAGATGTCGTTCTTCACTAATGCATCGATTCAGCGGAAGCTGGTCATGGTCATCTCCTGCACAAGTCTTCTCGGTCTGAGCATCGCTTGCCTGGCATTCGAGTATTACGAGAGGTCAAGCTTTCGTTCGTCCATGGTAAGTGGGCTCACGGCCAATGCGGACACTCTTGGCTTGGGTACAGCAGCCTCGTTGGCTTTTAATGATCGAAAGTCCGCAGAGGAGTGGCTGGCCACCATTCGTGCTGAAAACAATATTGTCAGCGCGACGCTGTACGGCAAATATGGGGGACTCTTTGCCGAATACCGGCGCGCGGGAACTGATGCCGGCTACAAATCACCCGTCTGCAGGAACGAAGGGGCTAACTTCGAAGCAGACTCCCTGACTCTTTGCCGGAGCATTTCTCTGGAAGGCCGAAAGGTCGGTTCCATTATCATCGTTTCGGACCTTTCCGAGCTGCGGTCTAGAGCGGCAAAGTACACGGAAATATCCGCTCTTGTCCTGATTGTTTCTTTCCTCGCGACGGTTCTCGTCTCGCACCGTCTCGTTGGTCTAATCACCGAACCCATCCTGCAGCTTGCCGGCCTGGCCGAGAGAGTGTCTGCCAAGGAAGACTATGCGTTGCGCGCAGTACCCGTAGGCAACGATGAATTGGGAAAGCTTTTCGGATCCTTCAACCAGATGCTGGAGCGGATCCAGGAACGCGACGTGGCACTCAAGGGTGCGAAGGATCAGCTCGAAGTTCGTGTTGAGCAGCGAACGAAGGAGTTGCAGAAGGAGGTCGTCGAGCGGAAGCGAACCGAGGGGCTGCAACGGATTGCGTACGATGCGACGCGCCTTTTGGCCGAGGCTGATAGTATGCAAGAGGCTATGTCGGAGATCCTGGAGGTCATTTGTGTAGGGATGGGGCATGAAGTGGCGGCCATCTGGAAATTAGACGAGGGAACGGACGTGCTCCGATGTACGCACGCTTGGCAGCGGGCAGGGACATCGGTCGAGGAGTTTCTGGAAGTAACTCGCAAGACATCGCTGCCTACCTCCAGAGGCTTGCCTGGGCGTGTGTGGGTCAACCAGCAGCCGGTGTGGATTGAGGATATAAGGGAGGACGCCGATTTCACTCGGGCAGAGGCAGCCGTTGCCTGTGGACTGCGTTGCTGTCTGGCTATTCCCATCTATCAGAATGCTGAACTCGGAGGCTTATTGGAGTTGTTCAGCGGGGAGGTCCAAGAACCGAATCAAGATGTGCTTCGCCTGGGCGTGGCGCTCGGCGGTCAGATTGGGCAATTCATGAGCCGCAAGCAAGCAGAAGCAAATTTGGTGAAGGCCAAAGAAATAGCGGAGGCCGCGAGCCGCGCGAAGAGTGAATTCCTAGCCAACATGAGCCACGAAATCCGCACGCCGCTGAACGGCGTGATGGGCATGACGGATCTGGCCCTCGATACACAGCTTGAACCGGAGCAACGCGAGTACCTGGAAACCGTGAAAATGTCGGCGGACTCCTTGCTAACGGTTATCAACGACATTCTGGACTTCTCCAAGATTGAAGCAGGAAAGGTCGATATCGAGGCTATCGATTTCAACCTGCGCGATTGTTTGGAGACGACATTGAAAACGCTGGCGATAAGAGCCGACGAAAAGGGCCTGGAGCTGCTGTGCGAAGTCGCTCCCGACGTGCCCGAAACCGTGCGAGGAGACTCCGGCAGATTGCGCCAGGTCCTCATGAACCTGGTCGGGAACGCCATCAAATTCACGGACAAGGGCGAAGTCGCGCTGAAAGTTCAAATGGAAGCAACTCATGATCATGATTTCACGTTGCGGCTTACGGTGGCGGATTCCGGGGTCGGCATTCCCAGGGAGAAGCAGCAAGTAATCTTCGATCCCTTTGCACAAGCGGATTCTTCGACCACGAGGAAATACGGCGGGACTGGACTGGGACTGACCATTTCGAGCAGGCTCGTGGAAATGATGGGAGGAAGAATCTGGGTGGAGAGTGAACTTTCAAGGGGGAGCCAGTTTCACTTCACGACTCGGCTCGGGATTGCCGATACAAAGGTGATCGAGGTCGGGACGATCGCCCCGCCTGAGATATTACGCGGCGTGAAAGTCCTCATCGTCGACGACAACCGCACGAACCGGCGAATCCTGGAAGGGATGCTAGGCCGCTGGGAAATGAAATCGACTTCGGCGCAAGACGGCGAGGAAGCTCTGAAGAAATTGTCCGAAGCCCAGCAGGCCGGAGCGCCCTTCGCGCTGATTTTGATGGACATGCACATGCCCCAAATGGACGGGTTCGAATTAATCGAAAGAATCCGGCAAGGATCAAACTCCTCGACGGCCACGATCATGATGCTGACTTCAGCTGGCCATCGCGGCGATGCGGCGCGTTGTCAGGAGCTGGGCGTCGCCGCGTACCTGCTGAAGCCGATACGGCAATCCGAATTGCGCGAGGCGATTGCGCGAGTTCTTGGCGCGCGGGAGCAGAAAGGCGCAATCGCTCTGATCACGCGGTACTCGCTACACGATGCCCGCGAACCCTCCAGTTCCTTGCGCGTCCTGCTGGCGGAAGACAATCTGGTGAATCAGCGACTGGCGTGCCGGCTGCTGGAAAAGAGGGGCCACTCCGTGGCGGTCGCGGCGAACGGCCTCGAAGCTCTGCAGGCGGTAGAAAAGGAGAGTTTTGACCTGGTTTTCATGGATGTGCAGATGCCAGTAATGGACGGGTTCGAAGCGACTGCGGCGATTCGAAAGAGGGAAGAACCCGGCGGAATGCGCTTGCCGATCGTCGCGCTGACGGCGCACGCCATGAAAGGCGACCGCGAGAAATGTTTGGCCGCGGGAATGGACGGCTACATCTCAAAGCCAATCCGGCGACAGGAGTTGGACGAAGTTCTTCGCAAGTATCTGGCTCGACGAGCTGAACGCGTGGAAGCGCAAGAGAGCACGCTCAGCAAGAAGGGAGCGGCTAAGAAAGAGCCGCTTTCTTGCGTGTCGCGTGGGGAAGAAGAAGACGCTGCGGGCCGCTAACGAAGGGATTACCACGTTCATAAAACCGAAGCAATTGATCGGCGGCGCGAGTAATGCCGATGCGGACAGTTTTTCCGATTTGCCCGGTAGGCTGGCCTATTTCGCCTAACCATAGCGGGCCGGGAGCGCAAAGGTCGAGACCGTCGTGGCGGCGGTCTATGTGAAAGGCGGCGGCAAGCCGTCCGGGACCGCGAGTAAGATCAAGAAGCCGAGTGGTCTTGCGATGGCGTTGCATGAGTTCGATGCCATCGAGCGGTTCGAGCGCGCGGATGAGAATCGCCGCGGCGATTCCAGCGGGCTCACTCACGACATTCAGCATGAAGTGCGCGCCGTAATTGAAAAAAATGTAGGCGTGGCCGGGAGCGAGATACATCGAGCGAATCCGCGGAGTAGGGCCGCGGAAATGGTGCCCGGCCGGATCGCCGGGCGGATACGCTTCCGTTTCCACGATGCGGCCGCTCAGCCGGCCCGTAGGAAGATCATGGACGACGACTTTTCCAATAAGAAAGCGGGCGAGCTTGATAGTGTCCGGCGGAAGTGCGGAGCGGCGAAGAGGGCGAAGAGAGAATTTCTCTGAAGAGTTTTTGAGAGCAATGCGCGCCAAGGACATGGGACGCCGGCTCAGCGGGACAGCAGCTTCTGCAAGTCTTCGGGAGAAACGAGATCCTGATACTCCTTGTGCTTGCGAATGAAACTGGAGGCGTAGGGGCAGAGCGGAATAACCCCGAGACGCTTCTCACGGGCGAAATCGAGCGCAAACCGGGTAAGTTTTGCCGCCAGCCCCTGGCCTTCGAGCGACCGTGGCACTTCGGTGTGAAGCAATACGATGCGGTCGAGAGAAAGCCGATAGGTGAGCAGGGCGCGAAGTCCGTTGATGTACAGCTCGAATCGGCGCGCTTCTTCGTTGTGCCTTACGCCGACGTTATTCAGGTTCACGTCCACGGATTCGCTCATTGGGCCTCCGAGTGACCGGGAAAGTCTATCAGGGAACATGGATACTACGGCGTAGGCGAGTCGGAAGGCTCGTTGTTGAAGAGGCGGGCGAGCTCCGCGTGGTCAATGACGACCGCAGGGTCGCGCTGGATGGCGTCGAAGTATTTTTTCTGGAATGCGTCGCCGGATTCCGTGGGAACAAACATTTTCCGCGCAAGAGCGATGGCGCTGCTGGTGTATTCCGGGGTGACAGGCTCCTTGGCGGTTAGCGTTTCATCGATCCGCACCACGAATTCGGAAATGTTGTGGAGCCAGGCGAACTGCGCGTGGTCGATGACCAGTTGGAAAAGCTCGCCGGTGGTGACGTGGCCGTTCTCGCGTTCGTATTGGCGCCGCTCCATGTTGAGGAGAGTCTTGTGGAGGCGGAGAAGAGCGAGTCGGAGGGTGAGCAGCTTCTCGCGGGCGGGGGAATCGTTGTTCGTGGGAAACAAATTGGAGTTTGTTGAATCCATTTTTCGAATAACACCTCTATTCTCCGATAGTCAGCGCGCAATTTCAAAACGAATACAAAGACCCTTCCACAGAGTTCGCGAAGAGCTCAGGACACGCGCAGGAGAGGGCCGAAGGTTAGTTGTGGTAGCGCTGCTCGCCGACGGGAAGCGGGATGGGAAGGCGGTTGCCCGCCGGCGGGAGGGGGCACGTTGAATAGGAAGTGTAAGCGCACGGAGGGTTTTCCAGCCGATTGAAATCGAGTACAAGCTCGCCGGGTTTATCGAGGCCGTTGATGGGAAACCCGGTGTAGAGAAACCGGCAGGCCCCATAAGTGGTTGTCGCGCTGGTCTTATCGCGAAGAATGAAGAAAAGTTTTGCGACAGCCGGATCCTCAAGAACGGGCTCCAGCCGAAATGTCATTCCCGCGAGCTTGAATTCCGCGACGCCAGGAACGGGTTGGTCGTAGCTGGTGCCGACAAGTGTGGCGAGCGTAATCGTCTTGTGGGGGGAATAGGGAATCCATCGTGCGATGACGCGAAAAGCGATATCGGGCTCATACCATTTGAGTCCGTGGAAACCCGTGATGGCGGGAGAATGAGAATCCTTGATGCGAAGGGCGAAGCGCGCTTCGCGGCGAATTACGTACATGTTGAGCGTACCGATAGTGAGATGCAGAGAAAGCTTGTCTTTGTTTGCTTCGGCGCGCAGAGTTTGTGGTTTTGCAGGAGTGCCGGCGACAAGGAAATCCGGAGGGAATCCCCCGGCTGGAGGATTCAGCGTGACGGTTTCGCCTTCGAGGTGAAGGACGGCGAGATGAGCGGGTCCGGAGACGAGATGGATCTTGTTGTCAGGCGCGGAGCCGACGGAATTGTCTCCAGACTGGAGCCATTCTAGACCGGCGAGAGAAAGCCAGCCGTCCGGCTTGAGAAGGTCTGCTCTATGTGCTTCGCGCCAGTCGGCGTTCTCTTTTTCCCACGGATTTTCCTGCGAGGTTACAGTCGCGGGCAGTAGTGCGAACAGAAGAGCAATGAAAATCCAGCAGGCCGAACGATTCCTGAAGCGCATGAGAAAGTATACCGCGAAAGAAAAAACGCTGAAAATGAAGATAAGGAAAAGGACGTGACTGCGCGACAGATTACCTGGGCGCGATGTTTTTTGAGCTGGAAACGGATTGGTGGGTGGCAGAAATATTCGTCCCCCGGTATCACGAGGTATACCCGAGCCGCTGGAAACACGCTGGTTAGCTAAATCGATTTTCCAATGCATTCGCGCAATTCTTTGATTGCTGGAAATGTAACCTGGACGTCCTCTTCGTTATCAAATGACGGTAGTCAAATCATGCTTTCCTCAGCGGAAATGATCGTCTTGATCCGGTTCCGCGGGGCGAAGACAAAAGGAAAATAGACTCTCATGAGAAAGACAAAACTTACCGCAAGATTACTGGCATTTTCTTTGTTGCTTGCCGCCGGCGCCATCGCCGGTAATTCCAACAGGGGCACGCTGAAGATCGACGAAACCGTTACTGTTGCTGGCAAGCAGCTACCGGCCGGTCAGTATCAAGTGGAATGGTCTGGAAGCGGCCCGAGCGTGGAAGTCAGCATTTCCAACGGCAGAGATACGGTAGCCAAGGTCCCGGCGCAGCTTGTTCCGCTAAAGAAGGCCGAGCCCGCAGGTGGCTATTCCACCAGCACCGACCAGGCTGGTAACAAGGCCCTGACGGGAATTTTGTTCGGTGGCAAGAAGTATCAGTTGTCCATCGGCGATGCATCCGCGGCAACGGCCACACCTTCGGATAAAACGCAAGGGAGCAACTAACGTCGTCATCTCTTCGTGAGGCTCATAGATGGAAGAAAGGAGGGACCGCGGATCGGTCCCTTTTTTTTTCGTCCATTTGCAATCAGTCCATAAAAATCAAGCATCCGTTACCTGGTACCAAGAGAGACTGCTGATCCCGAACCAGGCGACGTGGTCTAACAGAACTAGCTCCCAAGAGTGTATGATTTGGAGCGTTTGCCCCTATGCAGGGTTAGCCTTTTCTTGAAATGGATTGAGTCTATTGCCTCGACCGAGCGCAATTCCCGACAGCAGTTCTGGTTTTTAGCATCGGAGGAAGCTTCATGATTGTAGGTGTGCCCCGAGAGAGCTTTCCTGGAGAGCGGCGCGTTGCGTTGGTGCCGGCGGTCATTCCAAATTTAACCAAAGCGGGCCTGGAAGTGGTGGTGGAGGCTGGTGCCGGCATCGCTGCAGGCTACCCGGATGCGGACTACGTGGCAAAGGGCGCCAAGATTGTCTCTGCTCGCGCCGAAGTCTTCCGCGCCGCTGACATCGTTGTGCAAATTCTTTGTTATGGATCGAACGACAAGACCGGCAAAGCCGACGTCCCCCTTTTTCGCAGCGGGCAAGTGCTCATTGGATTCCTGAGGCCGCTGGGTTCCATCGAAACCATTAAAGAAATCGCTTCGAAGGGCGTTACTTCCTTTTCCGTGGAATTGATGCCGCGAACGACGCGCGCCCAGAGCATGGACGTGCTTTCTTCGATGGCTACAATTTGCGGCTACAAGGCAGTCGTTCTCGCTGCGGACACTTCGCGGCGTATCTTTCCGATGCTCACCACGGCTGCGGGAACGATTACTCCTGGGCGCGTTTTCGTGATTGGAGCGGGCGTTGCCGGTTTGCAGGCAATCGCTACGGCGCGGAGACTCGGCGCCGTGGCTTCCGGTTACGATCTGCGTCCCGCGGCGAAAGAACAAGTGCAGAGCCTCGGCGGGCGCTTCGTCGAGCTTCCCATTGAAGCTAAGGATGCTGAGGATGCCCGCGGGTATGCGCGGCCACAGGATGAAACTTTTTACAAACGGCAGCGCGAACTCCTTGGAAAGGTCGTGGCAGAGAGTGACGTGGTGATTACCGCGGCGGTCATTCCCGGAAAGAAGCCCCCGATTCTGGTGACCAAGGAAATGGTCGCGAGCATGGCACCAGGGTCGGTCATCGTCGATTTAGCCGGCGAGCGCGGCGGCAATTGCGAGCTTACCCGTCCGGGAGAAATTGCCGTGGAGCACGGCGTGACCATCATCGGATGGTTCAATCTGGCCAGCACCGTGCCGTATCACGCCAGCCAGATGTACGCGCGAAACGTGAGCGCCTTCCTGCTGCATCTCGTGAAAGACGGGAAACTGCAATTGGATCTGGAGGATGAAATCATCCGCGAGACGATGCTGACGCGGAGCGGAGAAGTGGTCAATGCGCGTGTGCGGGAATTCTTTTCACTCCCGCCCTTGCCCGCGCAATCCAAGGAGATGGCGAAATCATGAAGCTCGATCTGCTTACGAGCCTCTACGTTTTCATGCTGGCCGCATTCATCGGATTTGAAGTGATCCGGCGCGTTTCACCTCTTCTGCACACTCCTTTGATGTCACTGACGAACGCGCTCGATGCCATCGCCGTTGTCGGAGCTATCCTTCTTGCCGGTGAATACCATGCGCACGGGGCCATGCTTGCCAAGATTCTCGGAACCATCGCGATCGTGGCCGCTACCAGCAATATCGTCGGCGGGTTTCTGATTACTGACCGCATGCTGAGAATGTTCAAAGCGAGCGGGCCCAAGAAACCATGACCAACCTGCCCGGCGTGGAAAACATCATCGAAATCACCTATCTGATTGCCACCGCGCTTTTCATTCTTTCGCTCAAGTGGCTGAGCTCTCCGGCTACCGCTCGCCGCGGAGTTTTTGCCGGCGAACTCGGCATGCTGCTGGCGATTGCCGGCACGCTACTGCATCGCGGCATCGTCGAATACAAATGGATCGTGATCGCTCTGATGCTGGGGACGATCATCGGCGTACCGCTCGGCAAAGTGGCCATGACCGCGGTGCCGCAGCGGACCGCTCTCAGCCACGCATTTGGCGCGCTGTGTGTGACCCTGGTTGGCACCGCGGAATTTTATTTGCGCGCGCCGGACGTGCCGCGTTTCATGATGGGCGTCCTTTCGCTGGAAGTTATCCTCGGTTCGCTGACGTTTACCGGCAGCCTTATGGCCGCGGGAAAATTGCAGGAAGTTCTGCCGCAGCGGCCCATCACGTATAAAGGGCAGAACATCATCAACCTCGGACTTTTGGGAGTCGCGATCGTTGTCGCAGGCATGCTGGTAGCGCATCCGGAGAAGACTCAGCTTTTTCCGCTGATCGTCGGCATCCCGCTTCTGTTCGGCGTGATGATGATTATTCCCATCGGCGGCGCGGATATGCCAACAGTGATCTCACTTTTGAATTCGTACGCTGGACTCTCCGCCGCGGCCATGGGTTTCGTGCTGGACAGCAAACTGCTGATCATTGCGGGCGCGCTCGACGGCGCCTCCGGCTTCATTCTTTCCGTGAACATGTCGAAAGCGATGAACCGCTCGTTTTCAAATGTGCTTTTTGGGGCGTTTGGACAGGAGCAGGCTGCGGCAGCAACCAAGCAGGAAGCGCGGCCGGTGCGCAGCGCGACTCCGGAAGAAGCCGCGGCAATTCTCGCAGCCGCAAATAAAGTGGTTATTGTGCCCGGTTACGGAATGGCCGTCGCGCAAGCGCAACATAAAGTGCGCGAACTATACGATGCGCTCACAAAGCGTGGCGTCGACGTAAAATTTGGCATTCATCCGGTCGCCGGCCGCATGCCCGGGCACATGAATGTTCTTCTCGCCGAAGCGGACATTCCTTACGATAAGCTGCTGGACATGGACGAAATCAACGGGGAATTTCCGCAAACCGATGTGGCGCTGGTGATCGGCGCGAACGACGTGACCAATCCCGCGGCGCGCACCGACGCCTCAAGCCCCATCTACGGTATGCCCATTCTTGATGTGGACAAAGCGCGCACGGTGATGGTGATCAAACGCACCATGGGGGCGGGTTTTGCGGGAATTGAAAACCCGCTCTACTACCTCGACAAAACGCTCATGCTCTTCGGCGACGCAAAATCCTTCGTCGGCTCCATCGTGCGCGAACTCGGCGGAGGCCACGAGTAGTTCCGCATTCCGTGGAAGCTGGTCGGGGCAAGTCACACTTTATTTCGCGTTGTGGAAAATAATCCCCAGCGTGTAGCGTGTGCCGCGGTGGACGCGGCTGACGCCGTGCCGCAAATTCACGCGGTAGTAGCCGCGCGAACCTTTAACAGGCCGGTATCGCGTCGTGAAAACAATCGCCTGGCCCTGGTCGGCAATCACCACCTGCGGTTTGGACTGCGCGCGCGGTTGCTGTTCCACGAGGATGAATTCTCCGCCTTCCCAATCGCGGCCTTGCTGGCCAAGCGGGAAAACCATTTGCAGCGGAAAGCTCACCTCACCGTAGAGATCCTGATGCAGGCAGTTGTACCCGCCGGCTTCGTAATGAAGCATCAGCGGCGTGGGTTTGGTCTGCCCGGCTTTGTGGCAAATCTTCACGAAGGCGGCATGTTCCTGAGGATACGGAGACGTTCGCTCACCAAAAGCTTCCGCCCAGCGATTCGCAACTACGGCGAGGTGCGGGTAAGCGCTGCTCCTAAGGTCCGCGACCAAATCTGGAAGTGGATTCGCAAAATACTTGTAGTCGCCAATCCCGAAGCGGTAGCGCTCCATGATGATGTGACTGCGAAAGTGGGTCGCGTCGTTATAGATCGCGGTTAACTCGCCGCATTCCGTTGGCGAGAGAACAGGAGACGTAACCGCGTAGCCGCGCTCCGAAAGAGATTGCTCGGCGCCGCTCCAGTCCAGTGCGTCGATTCGCTCGGCGATGGAACGTCTCGCGAGACTATTTCTTGCTGCCTGAGCCATGCAAGCCCGCAAGTTTCTCTGCGCGCGACTGTCAAACTAGAAGCCTAGAGCGAACGCTTAAGAAAATCTATCCGATCTTCGCCATCAAATTTTTCGTTCCTAGCCATCCATAAATAGGATGCGTTCGCCGGCTCGTCCGTGTTGCAACTGGCTCTTAAATCCTCCCCGGATTCGGTGCTATAGTGATGCATAAGCCGGATGAAATAATCCGGCCGCTCTTGTTGCGGCGGAGAGCAGCAAGATTACCGGAAACGATTTGCGTGTTGAGGAGGGCCGGATGAAAACTAACGAGATTCTTTCCAATGGTTCGCGGAGGACGTTTCTCCAGTTGTCGGCTGCGGCCACCGCGGCGGCGGCGTTCCGCATTACCACCGAGGCGTCTCTCGCGGCGGAAGATCGCAAAGTTTTTCACCCGGGAGCGGTGGTGATCGACGCAAACGAAAATCCGCTCGGCCCCTGCGACGCCGCGCGCAAAGCTATCGTGGACATGGCCCCGCAAGGCGGGCGCTATTCCTATTGGCTCGCGGAAGAATTCGTGAAGACTTTCACGGAAATGGAAGGCCTCAAGCAGGAATACGTGCGCGTCTTTCCCGGCTCGAGCGAGCCGCTCCATTTCTCCGTACTGGCGTTTACGTCGCCGGCGAAAAGCTACGTCACCGCCGACCCGGGATACGAAGCCGGCATGAAAGCGGCAAAAATCTCTGGGGCTCGCATCGTCAAGACTCCGCTGACCAAAACGTATGCCCACGACATCAAGGCTATGCTCGCCGCAGCTCCGGACGCCGGGCTCTTCTATGTGTGTAGCCCAAATAATCCCACGGGCACACTGACGCCGCATTCC
Source organism: Acidobacteriota bacterium (assembly GCA_003225315.1). Classification (GTDB taxonomy): domain Bacteria; phylum Acidobacteriota; class Terriglobia; order Acidiferrales; family UBA7541; genus Acidiferrum. The sequence continues at coordinate 62,511 of QHZD01000051.1, read as the reverse complement.
GAAATCGAGCAGCTCTTGGCGGCGAAGCCGAAGGGCTCGGTCGTGCTCGTCGACGAAGCCTACATCCATTTCTCCGACGGCGTCAGCGCCCTCGATCTCGTCAAGGCTGATCGCGACGTGATCGTGTTGCGCACTTTCTCGAAAATTTACGGAATGGCCGGCATCCGCTGCGGAATGGCCATCGCGCGTCCCGACTTGCTCGCGAAGCTGGAGAACTTCAGCGGCTGGAGCGCCATGCCCATCACCGCGCTAGCTGCGGCAACCGCCAGCCTGAAGCACGAGCATCTCGTTTCCGAGCGCAAAAAGTTGAACGCCGAAATCCGCCAAAAAACCCTTGATTGGCTCGGGAGCCATGGCTATTCCTTCGTTCCCTCCGAGTCCAACTGTTTCATGCTGGACACCAAGCGCCCCGCCAAAGAAGTCATCGACGCGATGGCCGCGCGCAATGTATTCATCGGCCGGATCTGGCCCGTTTGGCCTACGTACACGCGCATTACCGTTGGCACCCAGCAGGACATGGAAGCCTTCCAATCCGCCTTCGACGCTGTCATGAAAGGCTCGGCCACCACGGGCTATTCCGCTCCTTCGTCGTCGTTTAGAACGCGGCGCTCCTATCCCGACGGCCAGTCTTGGCCCAACGTTTCTTCCTGAGCAACTCATCTTCCGCTTGACTTTATTGGAATGACCTAAACTGGGCATAAGATTCAATCGATGAGCTGCCGAATGTATTTTCGACTCGGCATTCTGGCCATACTCGCAATTTCGTGTTCGTCTCCCCTTTTGTTTGCGCAATCTCAACCGTGTGCTAACACCGATTCCTCGTCAAATGTCCCCACACAAAAAACAAGAATCACCATCGTCGGCGTTGAATTTCAGAGTGAAAATCCTCTCTCCGACGCACAAAAAGAAGAGCACGCTAAGCTTATCCAGCAACAAGATCTCTGGACCACCACGGAACAACCTGACTCCAGCTGGGTCAATCAAGCTCTCAACTCAATGAGAGATGCATTGCGCGAACGAGGCTACTTTAGAACTAATGTGGAAGGGACGCCGTATCTGGTCCTTGCGCAGCCTAGCGAGCGTCGTTATGTGTTGGCGGTTACCATAGAAAGCGGGCCACAGTACAGGCTCGGACACCTACGGTTCGCGAGCGCCTCGGATTCCCCATTGGTGCTCCCGGAAGCGCTCCTCAGGCAGCAGGTTCAACTGCAAGAAGGCGATCTGTTCGACGTCACAAAGATTCGAGGTGGGCTCGAAGCGATAGGAAGGCTGTACGGCTCAAAGGGATACATTGATGCCACACCCGAACCTGAGACGACAATCGATGAAAAGAATTCGCTAATCGATCTTCTCATCAACGTGGATGAGCAAAAGCCTTACCGCATTGCGAAGCTAGAGTTCGTGGGCTTGCCCACGAAGACACAGAGCGAGCTGACTCCTCCGCAACAAATCGGGGACTTCTTCAACCCCGCGTTATGGCGGGCTTTCTTCAAAAGCAATATGACTCGCCTACCCCCGGGTTCATCTCTAGACAGGAATATGCCGGTCTCGCGAGACACCGTCAACGGCACTGTGGACATCATGTTGGATTTCCGCCAGTGTCCGAAGAGCGAACGGGGTTGATTGATAGTTCTTCTGAGACTTTCAGTAGATTCGTTTACTAAGCGTGTGCTTCGGGCGCGTGCCCATTCGCCGGCGCGATCGGTACCGCGCCGTGAAACTGCTCGGCTTCCGTCGACCCCGCCAGCGCAGTAGTGGAAGAATTGCCACTGGAAACCACCTGCGCGATTTCGTCGAAATAACCTGTGCCCACAAACCGCTGGTGCGTCACCGCGCGGTAGCCCAGCTCCTGCGAGGCGAATTCTTCCTGCTGCAGTTTTGAGTACGCCGTCATGCCCGCCTGCGCATAGCCGCGCGCCAGATGGAACATGGACATATTGAGCGCGTGGAATCCCGCCAGCGTGACGAACTGGAACTTGTAGCCCATCTTGCCCAGTTCTTGCTGGAAGTTCGCGATGGTCACGTCGTCGAGCTTCTTCTTCCAGTTGAACGAAGGCGAACAGTTGTAAGCCAGCAGTTTGCCGGGAAATTTCGCATGGATGGCTTCTGCGAATTTCTTCGCTTCCGCGAGATCCGGCGTCGACGTTTCGCACCAGAGCATGTCGGCGTACGGGGCATAAGCCAGCCCGCGCGCGATGGCCGCATCAATGCCCCCACGATATTCGTAAAAACCTTCCGGCGTGCGTTCGCCGTAAATGAATTCGCGGTCGCGCGGGTCGGCGTCGGAAAGTAGGAGACCGGCGGAGTTGGCATCTGTCCGCGCGATCAGAATCGTCGGCACGCTGCAAACGTCGGCAGCCAGTCGCGCCGCCACCAGTTTCTCGATGAACTCCCGCGTGGGCACAACGACTTTGCCGCCCAGATGCCCGCATTTCTTTGCGGAAGAAAGTTGATCTTCGAAGTGCACCCCCGCCGCGCCTGCTTCGATCATCGCTTTCATCAACTCGTAAGCATTCAGCGAGCCGCCAAAGCCGGCTTCCGCATCCGCGACAATCGGCGCAAACCAATACGTGCCGGACTTCTTGCCCTCGGCGGATTCAATCTGGTCCGCACGCAGCAACGCGCGATTGATGCGCTTCACCAGGTTCGGCGCGGAGTCGCAAGGATAAAGACTCTGGTCGGGGTACACGTCGCCCGCGGTATTGCCGTCAGCGGCAACTTGCCAGCCGCTTCCATAAATCGCCTTCAGTCCTGCCTGCACCATCTCAATCGCCTGATTGCCGGTGATGGCCCCGAGCGCGGGAACGTAAGCGTCCGTGTGCATCAGATTCCAGAGCCGCTCTGCTCCCAGCCGCGCCAGCGTGTACTCGATCTGGATCGAGCCGCGCAGCCGCAGCACATCTGAGTAAGAGTAAGGACGCGTGATGCCGGACCAGCGGGGATCAGTGCTCCAATAGTTGAGATGTTTGTTGCTTTTGCCATTCCCGTTCCCGTTGGCCCCGTTCGTTCCCTTTGTCGACATTTTGCTATTCCTTACCTTTCCTGACCTTTCCTGCGGCATTCAACCAAAGACTACGAAATCTCTTCTCACGCTGGATTAAACTCTTCGCGCCGGATCATTTCTTCACTGATCCTCCGCGCTTCCCGGAGCGTCGCCTCTATCAGCGGATCGCTGCTCTTTGCCGTTTCGCGCAACAGCCGTTCAAGCTCTTCGTCAAACAGATCGCGGATGAATTCCGGCGTATGACGAACCGGCGCGCCATTCTCATCCGCGACCTCGACAGTGTTTGAGTGCCTCATGCGCTGCGCGATCATCAGCCGGTAAATGCGATCGGTGGCGAGATCTTCCATGTAGCCGTCCAGTAGGCTAGCGCCCTTGCCATTGAGAACGCCGTTGCGATAGCGAATCACCGTGCGAACCGCCGCGCGTGTTCCTGCTAACGTGCGCTTGCCGACTCCCTTCGGCAGCGGTCGCAGATCGGGATGCGTGTTGCCATCCGCGGGGCGCGCCTGAAGTTGATTCGGGGCAGAGAATTGACTCACCGCGATTTCGTTTTGATCGGGGTGGCCCGTCCACGCGCCGTCCATCAGAGAATTGGCTTCGTTCTTTTTGTCCTCAGCAAGGATTTTTAGCGCCCGCGCATTCAGCTCCGCATCTTCGCGGCTCGGATACAGTGCGGTCATTCCGCCGATGGCGAGCATTCCGTGTTTGTGGCAAATTTCCGGCATGAGATTGCGCAAATTCTGGAAGAACGCCACGTTGTGCGGAATGGTGTTGCGGTCGGGGAGCACCCACTCCGGATTTTCCAGATTGAAGTGAATCAAGCTGGCCATGTAATCCCAGCGCCCGAGGTTCAGCCCCAGGATGTGATCGCGCAAATTCCAGGCAAACTCTTCCATCTGAAACGCGAGCGGATGCGATTCCACCAGCGCCATGCACTTGATGGCATTTGCCGGCAAGCCCTTCAGGCGCGCAATCACCTGGAAAAGATCGCGCCACCACAGAGCTTCGTCGGCGGATTCCGACTTCGGAATGTAAATGCACAGCGGATGCTTAAGCGCGCTGAAATCCACCTGATAAGCCACCATCGCGACGTCGAACAGTGAAGCGGGAAGTAATTCCCCTTGCAGAACGCCGGCCTGGTGCAGGTGCAATCCGCGGGGCCGCGTGAAAATCACCGTGGAACTGGGATTGATGCCAACGGTCTTGTCGCGCTTGCGGTCAAAGTAAGTTAGTCGTCCGGCCAGCGCTTCCAGAATGTTCTTGATGCCGCGCGAATTATGCTCCCAGCTATTTGCGGTTGAGTCTTCCAGGTCGAGCATCACGCCGGGAGCACCGGAATTCAGCATCTTCACCACGAGGTCGGCGTCATCGGCAGGCCCGGTCATCTGGTTCCGCTGATCGGCGCACCACGCGGGAAGCTCAATGCGCCAGGAGTTTGTCGTGGCTACCGAGGGCGGCAAGTAATCGGGAAGTTTGCCGGCGTGCGCTTCGGCCAGGGCAAAATCACGGCGTGCGACCAACGCGCGTTGGCGCAAGGTTAGCGCGGCGTGCAGTGGCGCAAGGAATTCAAGGAAGCCCGCAGGCAGGTCGCGGGCAGCATCGAAATCCGGCGGAGCGGAATTGACCGGAACGATGCGATTCGCGAAGGGCTGCGGCTCCATTGACGGGTTCGGTTTTGTCGTAGCGGATGCCATGATTTACCTGATCCCCTTCCCACCAAATTGAGCGAAGGCAGGCCGGAAAGAGGGTAGGGCAATCGGGAGGCCAATTGCCGCGCCAGCCGTGTTTCTAAAACCAAGCCGTTCAAGCAGATGAGAGCCGCGCTGCGCCGCGGCCAGTCGTGCGTGGGAAATTCCCGTCACTATGTCGAGAAATTTGCACACCTGTGGCGAGTATTTTCTCAGCTTCGCCACACTGTTCAATATGTTGAACATGTGTTCGGTTCTCCCTGATCCTTTGATACCTAACACCTGCGTAGGGTTGCAACTATGTGTTCAGTATCCTGAACATGTATTCTATGCTGTGGACATAACCGGAACTTATAGGAGTCCGCCCATGCCAGCCTCAGACGCCAATCCCGCAGTCGCGGTCGAGCGCGCCCTGAACATTCTCGAAGCCGCGGCCAACCGCCGCGACGGAATGACCAATTCGGAAATCAGCCGCAAACTGGCCATCCCCAAGAGTTCCGCCAGCTACATTTTGCGCACCCTCGAAAGACGTGGCTATTTGCGCCGCGAAGCGGAAACGGGGCGCTACCGGCTCGGTCTCAAAATCCTCAGTCTCGGCGGAGACGCGCAAGCCAATCTGGATATCGCCGACGTCGCGCTGCCATTCATGAGGATGCTTAGCGAGAAGATTCGAATGACCGTGCACCTGGCGGTGTTGGATCAGGGCGAAGCCGTGTACATCGAAAAAGTGGAAGCCCCCGGGTTTTTCAAAGTGAACACGTGGGTGGGACGCAGAATGTTTTTGCATTCCACAAGCGTCGGAAAATGCTTGCTGGCCTGGCTGCCGAAAGACGACGTGGAGACAATTGTGAAGCAGCAAGGACTGAAAAAAAGAACGCCGAAAACCATCACCTCCATCACAAAACTCCTTGCCGATCTCGAACACGCGAAGCAATCAGGTTACGCGGTGGATGATGAAGAAAACAGTCTGGGCGCGCGGTGCCTTGGCGCGCCGATTTTCGATGCAACAGGAAATGTAACCGCGGCGCTTGGCGCCAGCGGCACTCTTACGCAAATGGACGAAGACGGCATGCCGCGAATTATCGACGCGCTCAAGGAAACGGCGCGCCGCATTTCGCGGCAGTTGCAGAGAAGCGGGAGCGCGGGAGCCGCGTAGCGAGCGGCCCCGCACTCACGAACTACTTGCCATTGCCAGCGACTACCAAGTAGCAAGCGGTCCCGCGCACTCAAAATCACTTGCCGCCGACTGCGATTACCGAGTAGCGGGCGACTTCGCGCACTCGACAAATTATTTGCCGTTGCCGACGACGACTAAATTGTTCTTCACGGAAAAAATATTGGGAACCGCGCTGGCGCGCAGGTACGCAAGATTTTTATCCGCTTCGTTATCCACCACGCCCTCCAGCGTGACGTTGCCATTCTTCACGATGATATGGATGGACGGCACGGCCTGAATGGAGTAACGCGAGAGGCCGGAATCTCCATAAATCGCGCGGTACACAGCACGGCGGATCTGGTCATCCATCGGCGAGAGCGGAAGAACCTCGATGTTGTTCACCACCGAGGAGACTGCCTCGATGCTCTTCACGGCGGCTTCGGCGTCGGACTTCAAAGTCGGCCGGGTGACCTGGCCGAAGAGAATGACCTTGTCACCTTCGACCTTATATTCAAGGCTATCGAATACGGAATACCACGGCAGCATGACGAGCTGATGCCGCACTTCTTTGGCTAGTTTTTCGCGATATTTTGCTTCACTGCGCTGCTTCTTCTCTTCCTGCGGCTGAGCCGCGAGAGAGTTTGCCAAGGCCACCATGGGAATGGCGAGGAGCAGCATTACAAACAGGGACCGGAGTTCCTTTCTCATGATTTCCTCCTGGACAAATGTCCTAACTTTTTTCAACCAGTTAGATTCAAGATGCAGGAGGCTTGGGTTGCCTGCACCCGTGCCGAGGGGAGGTGTTAGCATACTCCCGACAAGGACGGCGGGAGACATGGGATTATTCCGAAGAGAGAAACTTTTTGAGAGCGGCGGTGTTGTATCTAAATTTATGCCCGCGCTGAGAGTGGCATAGTGCTGGTGATTGCGCATCGTGGGGCTTCGGGGAACGCGCCGGAAAACACGTTGGCGGCGTTCCGGAAAGCCGTTGCGCTTGGGGCTACGTTCATCGAAACGGATTTGCAGCTTTCGCGCGATGCGCACTTCGTGGCCATTCACGACACCACCGTGGATCGCACCACGAACGGACAGGGCGCGGTACACGACATGACGCTTGCCGATTTGCGGCGGCTGGATGCCGGGTCGTGGTTCGGGAGCGAATTCGCCGGAGAGCGCATCCCCACACTGGAAGAAATCCTGGAGTTCTCCAAAAAAAATGACGTGGTACTTTACCTGGAAATAAAACCGGGGAGCGCATGGGGCGGAGAGCACGCGCTGATTGGCGCGCTGCGCGATTCGGGAGAGATACCGCGGGCCGTGGTGATTTCGTTCGATCCCGCCATCGTGCTGAATGTGCGGAAAATCGAGCCCACGCTGATGACCGGGCTTCTGTATGACGGGCAAATCGAAAATCCGCTGGACAAAGCCGTCGAAATCGGCGCGCGGCAACTGGTGGTGCGCGGGGACCTGGTGACGCCTGCACTGATCGCGCAAGCCAAGAAAAAAGATTTGCACGTGGTGTGCTGGACGGTGAACAATCCCGCGCACATGCGAATGCTGATCGCCGCCGGAGTCGACGGGATCATGAGCGACTATCCGGACCGGCTGGCGGCGGCGACAAAGAGAGATTCTCATGGCGCAGAATCCGGGAGCGCAGACAGAAGAGAATGAAGGGCAGCGAGCTGGGCGACGGGGAGTTGCTCGGCGCGAGCGTCGGGGCGAAGTTCTAGCGCGGCAAGGGCTTCGCGCGTACGATCGGGCTTAGCGAGAGAGCGCACGTTGTTGACGAGCGTTTTGCGTTTCTGCGAGAAACACAATTTCACAAAATCCAAGAAGCGAGAATCGGCATCGGTGGACGAGTGTGCCTGCGTGCCTGCGGCTGGCGGGGCGCACGACGCGAGGGAAAGCTTTGCGCGTTCGCCGGGCAGGCGAAGCGTGACGAGGGCAGAAGTGACTTCCGGCGGTGGATTGAACGCATCGCGCGGAATTTCGAAGACGAATTCCGGACGCGTATAGAACTGGGTGAGGACGGAAAGATAGCCGTAATCGCGGGTGCCGGGCTGGGCGGCGAGGCGAAGGGCGACTTCGGTCTGAATGACGACGTGGATTTCGTCGATGAGGTCGGCGAAGGTGAAGAGGCGATGAAGGATTGGCGACGTGATGTAATAAGGAAGATTGCCGTAGACGCGCACGCGGCGGCCGCCCGCGATGGCAGCGATGTCGGCTTTGAGAACGTCGCCAGGAACGACGTTGAGATTCGGGAATTGCTTTGCGAGGTGGCGCAGACCCGGCAGGAACGCCGGATCGAGTTCGATGGCGTGGACAGGAGCGCCGGTGGCGAGAAGGTGCTGGGTCATTTCACCGTGCCCCGAACCGATTTCGATCCAGCAGTGCTGATCGTCCCGGGGAAGCGGGGCTTGACTTCGACCGTCGCCAGCGAGTGGCGCCAGCGAATGCGGCGACACGCGAATGGCGCGCGCTATCTCTTCGCGCCAGTGGAGGTCGGCAAGAAAGTGTTGGCCGAGGCGTTGGCGTGCCATGGGTGGAACAGTGTAGCAAGAGGCGCCCAGAACGCTGAGCGAGGGAACGAAGTAATCCCTCCCCCACCCGGCCTGTTTTTCATAAGTGTTGATTCTGAACGTAGATAAAGCCGTTTGTTTTGAACCACTTTTGCAAGTGTTGATTCGACAGGGGCTTACATTGCACCAAAATTGTGCAAACTGTGGCCTTGCCAAGCCCGCGTTCATTCTAAAGAGGTTTAAAGTGTTTAGAATGATCACTTCCACAAGTGTTGATTCTAGAGGGGTTGCGGGAGGGAGGCACACGTCTGCTGCCGGCGGAGTCAGAAGGACCGCATGGAGGGCGAGCCCCGGTACGAAAACCGGGATGCAGAGAGCGCACATTGGGCGAAGAGCACTTCCTACGGTGGGCGGCTGAGGGAGCGTGCCGGAACTACCAAGCCATTATAGCATATTGGTAACGTATGTCAAGGATTACTTTAAGTGGTTTAGTTGCTGTGGGATAGCCAGTATGCGATTGACCTCACCGGAGACGAACTCCACGAACTGCTTCGCGTCCTCTTCCAACTGGGGTGTCGTCGAGCCGGCATTCCTCAGTCGATTCTCTTTAGCAGCGTGAATGACCGCCCGCCACACGGGCGGGACGGTTTCCATCGCCCAGCCGTAAGCTTGGTCTTTGGACGCCAGAGCCCTGTGATGGGCCGAGTAAAGGATGCGATAGGCAGTGAGGACAGCGTAGGCGTTGTGAATGAACGCCCTGTTGAAGCGGTCTCCGGCGTTGGCGGTGAGGTCTTCTTTCAGGTAGTTCAGTTCCAAGAGGAGCGCGTCGTTGAGGCATTGGTCGGACACTTGGGGCGCGATGGACTTGGCGTCCTCGCCCCACAGGCTGATGCCGGACTGAGCGATATTCACCCAGATGATGGGGTTTCCGTCCGATCCATGACGGGCGAGCCTTCCAGTGTGGTGGTAGAAGCCGCAGCAACGCGACGCCTTGTCGAGAAATTCGTGGTCGATGACGAAGCGCATGTCGATTCGCTTGACCCAGCGGTTCTGCTCCGCTTTCGTTTTGAACCAGCCATCCAGTTCTGAAAATTCGCGGTCTTCGAGGTCTCGCCGGGTGACACCCACGCAATCGACATCGCTGCAGATCTCTTCGAATGCGTCGTAGGTCAACGAGCCCCACACGTAGATGCCAACGAGATTGCCATGCAGAATCGCCGGGAAATCGGTGGCCATCGCTTCCAGAAAGCTGGAGAGATCCTTGGGGATATTCTTCGGTAGGCTCATTTTTTCAAGGAAGGATATCAGTTATGGTTCGTATAAAGAATCTTCGCACGAACAGCACGAGGGGATGCGACCAAGCTACGACTGAGGGCACGATGTTCCGGCTGCTGCCCGGAATCTCCGATATCGTGCCCCTGCGAAGGATTGGGGAAAAGGCGGACAGCCAGGAATGGCTGTCCCACCAAGAAGCAAGGCAGGTCTGAGCAAGGAAGGCCAGACTGAAGTCCGGCCCTACACAGCCCTAAAAAATTGGGGAGCGGGGCGGTGTCAGACTGGTTCATAGTCGCCTGGAGTTAGCGACCAGATTTGGTAGTCGCGGCCCAACATTCCTGCGGGGTCGGCGCCATAACGGTAGTCGCGAACATGAACTACCCACTCGCCGGGATGAATGCAGCTTGGCGCGACGGAATCAACTTCAAAGATCATCCAAGAACTTCCCTGAGGAACACGCCCAGTACCCCACTCGGTGAGTTGCACGAATTCCGGCTTGGCTGGGAAATGCGCGCCCATCGATGAGGCCATTCTATGAGTGAATCCTGAGGTGTGCAATTTAGCGTGCCCAATTCGGCATGGGTGCATTGCATGCGGAAAAAGCACGTGGGCGGAGACGGGCAAACGGCAAGATGGCGCCCTGAAGGGACGCCGCTATGACTGAAGCGAAGAGAGATTTCTCACTGCGCAGGCCGACGGCTTCGCAGGAGCGAAGCGGGAAGAAAAAGCATCGGCTTGCTCCGTTTGAAATGAAGGGGAGGGACGCGGCGCTGGCCGGGCAAACTTCTGCTGCGCCTACGGTGCTCCGGTGGCGTAGAATGGCTGCGTTGTTCCTTGTAAGCCGTTGGTGAACGCACTGTGAGAATCTTGTTTGTGGCATCGGAAGGGCTGCCGTTCTCGAAGACGGGCGGCCTGGCGGACGTAGTGGAGGCGCTGCCGAAGGGGCTCGTAGCGCAGGGCCACGAGGTTGCCGTCGTGTTGCCGCGATACCGCGGAACGAAGGCGACGGCAGTGGTGATGCCGAGCCTGACGATTCCAATGGGCGGAGCGCGGGTGCGATTTCCGGCGATCGCCGACGGCACGGTGCTGAACGGCGTGCGGTATTTTTTTGTGGAAGATGCGGCGTACTTTGACCGCGATGGATTGTATGGCGGGAGCACTGGGGATTATCCGGACAATCCGGAGCGGTATGCGGAGTTCTGCCGCGCGGCGATTGAGATCGCAAAGCACATCTGGCCCACGGACGTGTTTCATTGCCACGACTGGCAATCGGCGCTGGTGCCGGTGCTGTTGCGGACTTCCTACAGCGACGATCCGTTGGTGAAGGACATTCCCGTCGTTTTCTCGATTCACAACATGGGGTATCACGGGCAGTTCACGAGGGATGTTTTGGAACGCGTAGGACTGCCGCCGACCCTGTTTCATCCGACGGGAATTGAATTCTTCGGGAGCGCAAACCTGCTGAAGGGTGGATTGGTTTTTTCGGATTACTTGACGACGGTGAGCAGGAAATACGCCGAAGAAATTCAGACGCGGGAATATGGGCATGGATTGGATGGTGTGGCGAAGAGCCGCGCGGACCGGCTAGTGGGAATTTTGAACGGCGTGGATTACGCGGCATGGAATCCGTCGACTGACAAGCTGATCGCGGCGAATTATTCGGCGAAAGATTTGGGCGGAAAGCAGGTGTGTAAGGCGGATCTGCTGGAAGTGTTTGGATTGCCGCCGGAGAGCTTGAGCCGGCCGGTGATTGGAATTGTGTCGCGCTTCGCGGATCAAAAAGGCTTTGATTTGATTGCGGATAAAGCGCATGAATTGATGCGCGAGGATTTGATGCTGACGGTCCTGGGAAGTGGCGACCGCAAATATGAGGAGTTGTTCCGGGCGCTGGCAGCGGCGTATCCGGGGCGCGTCGGCGTGAAGATCGCGTACGACAATACACTGGCGCACAAGGTCGAAGCCGGCGCAGACATGTTCCTGATGCCTTCGCGCTATGAACCGTCGGGGTTGAATCAGATGTACAGCTTGAAGTATGGTACGGTGCCGATCGTGAGAGCCACCGGCGGGTTGGACGACAGCATCGAGCCGTTCGACGTGGAGCACGGGACAGGGACGGGGTTCAAGTTCAAGGAGTACACCGGCGAGGCGCTCTTGTTTGCCGTTCGGCAGGCGCTGCATCACTACATGGATGAGAGAATCTGGAAGCGCATCCAGTTGAACGGGATGGCGAAGGATTTTTCTTGGAAGACGGCTGCGGCGGAGTATGCGAAGCTGTATGAGGCCGCGCGAGTCGCACGAGGATTTTCGGCGGCGGTGAAAGGTTCGGGAAAGGCGGCTCGGAGCAAGGGGCAACCCACGCAGCAGCCCACGCAAGAACCGGAGCAAGCCCCTCAAAGCTCGGCGCAAGCCGAGCGCGAGCCGGAACAGACGCCGCAAACTGCGGAGCAAACGCCCAAGAAGTCAGGGCAAGGCGCAAGAAACCAAAAGCGTGCTGGAACATCCAATTAGAATCGGCTGAGGAGAAGGAGATGCGGCGGCCCGCATGTGGCGGGCAAGCTGCTGAGGACAAAGGACATGGCGGATAATACAATTCAGACTGCAGATGACAAGAATTTCGAAGCTGAGGTGCTGACGGCCAGCAATGCGCAGCCGGTCATGGTGGATTTCTGGGCAGAATGGTGCCGCCCGTGCCACATGCTCGCGCCGACGGTGGCGGAGATCGCGCACGACTACGCGGGGAAGCTGAAAGTGATGAAATTGAACGTGGATGAAGCGATGAATTCGGCGGGCCGATATCGTGTGCAGGGAATCCCGACGCTGCTGCTGTTCAAGAACGGGCAAGTCGTCGAGCAAATTGTGGGTGCAGTGCCCAAAGAGCAGATCACCAAGGCGCTGGAACGGCACATCGGGGTAATTTGAGGAAGAAGCAAGTGAAGGCGTGCCGCGCGGCAAAGTGCGGCGCGCTTTTTTTTGTTTGGATTCGGGTGTGGATGAGAATGCTGACATAAGGGATATGGCGACAAGCAAGCCAATCGCGCAAGTGCGTTGTACTTGGGCGGCGAATGAACTGAACATTCCTTATCATGATGAGGAATGGGGCGTGCCCGTTCACGACGAGAAGAAGTGGTTTGAGTTTCTGATTTTGGAAGGCGCGCAGGCGGGGCTGAGCTGGGACACGATTTTGAAGAAACGCGCGCGGTATCGCGAAGTGTTTGACGGATTCGATCCCGCGAAAGTGGCACGCTACGACAAAAAGAAAGTGCGCGAGCTGCTCCGCGACGCGGGAATCATCCGCAACCGGCTGAAGATCGACGCGGCGATTACGAACGCGCGGGCGTTCCTGGAAGTGCAGAAAGAATTTGGTACATTTGATGCGTATGCGTGGCGCTTCGTCGGCGGCCAGCCCAAACAAAACGCGTGGAAAAGCCACAGCGGCCTCCCTGCAAAAACGGCCGAATCGGACGCGCTCAGCAAGGATTTGCAGAAGCGCGGCTTCCGGTTTGTGGGATCGACTATTTGCTACGCACTGATGCAAGCGACGGGCATGGTGAACGACCACCTGGTGAGTTGCTTCCGATATCGAGAATTGTCGAAATAGGTGTGCGTGGAAGGCTTGCTTGCGTTGAAGACGAGGCGAGCGTACGATTCTAAATTGTTGTTTCCCGCGAATTCCCGCCAGTAAATTTTCCTCTCAGGAAGTGACGGAGAGGGAAGGGTGCGGCCCCGACCCACGGGGCAGGGCCCTGATGAGTCAAAGCGTGTGAAGAGAAAGGCGAAGAATGAAATCCGTTGTAGTGGTGGGTGCACAGTGGGGCGATGAAGGAAAAGGCAAAGTCGTCGACTATCTTTCCGGCTCGTTCGATTACATTGCCCGAGTAGCGGGCGGGCACAATGCCGGGCACACCGTCATCATCGGAAAAGACCGCTACGTGCTGCAACTGATCCCGTGCGGAATTCTTCGCCCCAAACAACATGCGGTGATTGGCACTGGCGTGGTCGTCGATCCGGCCGCACTCGTTGCGGAGATTGAAACGCTGTGCAAGGCGGGAGTCAACGTGGACAGCCGTCTGCATGTCAGCAATCGCGCGCACCTGATTTTTCCATATCACCGGGAGCTGGATAAAGCGGCGGAAGGCGCGCGCGGCGCAAATAAGATTGGCACGACTTCTCGGGGAATTGGCCCGGCCTATGAAGACAAGATGGCGCGGCGTGGGCTGCGGATGTGCGACCTGTTGGAGCCCGAGTTGTTTCGAAGGAAGGCAGCGCACGTGGTGGCGGAGAAGAACCGTCTGGCGAAAGGCGCTTACGGCGCAGACATTGATTTTTCGCATGAGGTGGAAGAAACGCTGAAACTGAGCGAAAAGATCCGTGGATACATTTGCGATACGGCGGAATTGTTGAACCGCGCGCTGGACGAAGGGAAGTCCGTGCTGTTCGAAGGCGCGCAGGGAACCATGCTGGATATCGACCACGGAACCTATCCGTTCGTGACCTCATCGAGCGCTACTTCGGGAGGGGCGGCGACGGGCGTGGGCGTGCCGCCGACGAAAATCAAGCATGTGCTGGGAATCTCCAAGGCGTACACGACGAGAGTAGGCGGCGGCCCGTTTCCGACGGAAATGCCCGACCTTGACGCGAAAGAAGTGCGCGAGCGCGGAAAAGAATTTGGCGCGGTGACGGGGCGGCCGCGACGCTGCGGCTGGCTGGATTTGCAGGTGCTACGCTACGCGAAAATGATCAATGGAATTGATTCGCTCGTAATTACCAAGCTGGACGTTTTTGATACACAGAAAGATATTCAGGTGTGTGTCGGATACAAGTACAAAGGAACGCGGCTGAAAGAAATGCCGGCGCTTGCAGAAGAATACGAGCAAGTCACGCCGGAATACAAGACGCTCGCTGGGTGGAATGAAACAACGTATGGCGTGAAAGATGGCGGGAAGCTGCCAAAGGCGGCGGTCGACTATCTTAAGTTTATTTCCGATTTTCTGCAGGTGGAGATTGGGATGATTTCGACGGGACCGGAACGCGACGCGACGATTGTGCCGGCGGGGACGCTGCTGTCGCGCTGGCTGTAGGAAGGAATTGGCCACAGAGGCACAGAGCCACTGAGTTTGGGGACGACACAGAGTCGAGTCAGGCAGACCACGAGTTATCGCGAATTAGCTCATCAGAAAACCAGAATGCTCAGCTACGAGCAAGCACGGAAGAAAGTCATCGAACAAGTTGAGAAGAGAAAAGGACCTCGCGCGGTCGCCAGTGTGAGTGTGTGGAATGCGCTGGGATTGGTGCTGGCGCAAGAAGCGAAGACGGACCGCGAGTATCCGCCGTTCGACCGCTCGACGCGGGATGGGTATGCGGTCCGTTCGAATGAAGTTTCGCCCGGTGCGCAACTAAAGTGTGCGGGAGAAATCAAAGCGGGCGACACTGTGCGGGAATCGCTGGCCGCGGGAACTTGCTGGCAAATCATGACGGGCGCGGCGGTTCCGGCAAGCGCGGATGCGGTGGTGATGATTGAACACACGAGCCGCGAAGGCGACCTTGTGCGATTCGAACGAGTGGTGCAGCGGGGGCAGAACATTGTCCCAAGAGGAAGCGAGGCCACGGCTGGGCAAACGATACTGAAGCCCGGCATAAGGCTCGGATATGCGGAGCTGGCGCTGGCGGCGCAAGTCGGGGCGGTGCAATTGCAATGCGCGCAGCGGCCACGCGTGGCGATTCTTTCCACGGGTGACGAAGTGGTTTTGATCGACGAAACGCCCGGCCCATTTCAGATTCGAAACAGCAACAGCGTTTCTCTTGCCGCGCAGGTTCGGATCGCGGGGGGCGAGCCGATTGTCCTGGGAAATGCGGCGGACCACATCGATGACTTGGGAGAAAAAATCGAGCACGGGTTGAAAGAAGATGCGCTGGTGCTGTCGGGCGGCGTCTCCATGGGGAAGTATGACCTGGTGGAAAGTGTGCTGAAAGCCATGGGCGCGGAGTTTTTTTTCGATGCCGTTGCAATCCGCCCCGGGAAGCCCGCAGTGTTTGGGATGTGCCAGGGCAAGCCTGTGTTCGGTTTGCCGGGCAATCCGGTTTCGACGATGGTGACGTTTGAATTGTTTGTGGTGCCTGCGATTGACTTGTTGTGCGGCGCGGAGGCGCGGCAGTTGCCGCTGCTCGAAGCACGACTGGCGGAAGCGTTGAACGAAAGGTCCGGGCTGACGCATTTCTTGCCAGCACGAGCGGAGTGGCGCGGGAGGATGCCTGAGGTGAAAGCGTTGAAGTGGCAAGGCTCGGGTGATATTGCAGCGCTGGCGCAGGCGAACTGTTTCCTAGTGGTGCCGGCGGAACGAGAAAAGATCGAGGCCGGCGAGAGCGTTTCGGTGTTACTGAGGAAGGACGTCGTCTAGGCGATCGCTTATGGCGAAGCTGTCGCATTACGGAAAAAAGGGCGAAGTGCGAATGGTCGACGTGTCCGACAAGGCGGTGACGATGCGAACAGCCGCGGCACGTGGTTTTGTAAAGATGAAACCGCGTGTGGTGAACGCCGTCCGGCGGCTGAAAAACCCGAAAGGGAATCCCCTGGAAGTGGCGCGGATTGCGGGAATTGCCGCAGCCAAGAGGACCGCGGAGTGGATACCTCTTTGTCACCCACTGCCCTTGACGCACATTGATGTGACCGCGCGGCTGTGCCAGAATGGCGTGGAAGTGCATTCCACAGTGACCACGGCCGCCCAGACGGGCGTGGAAATGGAAGCCCTGGTCGCGGTTACCGCGGCGGCCCTCACGGTCTACGACATGTGCAAAGCCCTCGATAAAGGGATGGAAATCACGGACATTGTCCTCGTCGAAAAGACGGGTGGCAAGAGCGGGGACTTCCGCCGGCGGATGGCGCCGCTGAGGCGCGCGCGATGACCACCGCAGGGCACAAAACCATAAAGTTGCTCCTGGCGGAGGATAATCCGCTGGTGCGCGATTTGATCGTGAAGGGACTTGAGCCGTTCTGCTTAGTGGAAGCGTCCACGGACGGCGCGGACGCGCTCCTGAAAGTTGTGGACACTCCTCCCGACGTGATTTTGTGCGATTACAAGATGCCCGGCCTGGATGGCAGGCAGCTCTTCGAGAAACTGCGCGCGCGCGAAGCTACACGCCACATTCCATTCCTGTTCATGGCCAGCCGGCCGGACATCGAGGAACGCCTGAGGCCGCTGGTGGATGGCGTAGAGGATTTCATCCCAAAACCATTTTTGATTAAGGACCTGGTGCGCATCACGAAAAAGGTTGTCGATCGCCTGCACCTTGAGAAGCTGCAGAAGAAAGCTTCGCGGCCGGGCGTCATTCAAGGCCGGCTCGAAGAGATGAGCATGATCGACCTGATGCAGTCGCTGGAGATGGGGCAGAAGTCGTGCCGGCTGATCGTGCAGAGCGGCGGGGCGCAAGGCGAACTTTATTTTGCGAGCGGGCAATGCCGCGACGCGAAAATCGGCAAACTCGAAGGCGATGATGCGGTTTATAAAGTGGTTCTGTGGACGGCGGGAGAATTCGAGATTGATTTCAACGCCGCGAATGCCTCGACAAAGACGACCACCACGCGCAATACCACCGGCCTGTTGATGGAAGCCATGCGGCTGATGGACGAAGCCAACCGCGATACGGTCGAGACGCCGTGATTCTCACGAAGAAACCTTCCCGATGCGCGTTGCAGTCCTAACGATCAGCGACTCCGTGACAAAAGGCGAGCGAGAGGATTTGTCCGGCCCCGCGGTTGTTGCATTTTGCCGTGGACTGGGTTGGGAAATTGCGTCGATGCTGCACGTCTCCGACGATCCCGCAAGCATCCGCGAGCAGATGCGCGCCGTGGCGGATTCCGGCCGCGTGGACGTTCTGTTGACCACGGGCGGAACGGGGATCGGGCCGCGGGACAACACGCCGGAAGCCACCCAGGCCGTGGCTGACCGTATCGTGCCGGGACTCTCCGAAGAAATGCGCCGCAAAGGACTGGAGAAAACGCCGACTGCGGTGCTCTCCCGCGGAACTGCCGCCGTGCGAACGAAGACGCTCATTGTCAATTTGCCGGGAAGTCCCAAGGGCGCAGTGGAGTCCCTCGGAGTCGTGGCGCACTTGTTGCCGCACGCGGTGAAGGTTCTCCACGGAGCACGGCACGACTAGCGCGTGCTAAGCCCCTTTCGGACTTCGCAGGGGAATAAGAGCGCGCAGCCGGTCCTCTCGCAAGTAAAGACCTCCCCACAACAGCACGCCCAAATACGTCGGGAACAAAACATGGCTGAACAACGGGTCGCCGGCACGTAAGTGCGTGGCAACGGCGCCGCCAAGATAACCAGTCAGCAAGATCGCGCCAAGAATCGAGGTCTTCGGAATGACATAGAGGACAGTGGACACTAACAAGATCATCCCGAGAACTGGAGCGAGGTTAAGGGGCCAACCCACGTGAGCGAATGCCTCCACTACGGGGGCCGGAGCCGGCGTTACAAATTTTAAAACGACGTCAAAAGCGAGGAACGCGACAACCAATCCGCTCATGATGCGTCCGGCCCAGAGGCCTTTCTTGGAGACGGGAGCCGCTTGCGTGTCTGATGGCATGAATCTTTTCTCCTTGAGTCGTTTGATCGAAAATCAACCGAAGATGATCGTCGGGCGGTAATTCGTGAAATAGCAATCCGCTGCGCCGGGCCTCCTAAACGCCAAACTGTCGTAGGTGATGATCCAGATGCTTGTACATCAAAGTCGCCCACTCCTCCGGCGTTAGCGGCCCAAAAAAGCTATGCGGATGCGTGGTGCAGCCTTTCGGTCCCGCTGCAGCAAACCGGTCAACCAATCCGCGCAACCTCCCCCGTTCCGTTCCCAGGTCGCGTTCATCCTGCACTACAAGATCCTTCATCGTCGGCGAATTCCGGCCCATCGGTTGATCGTTCCCAAGCGCCATTGGCTTCACCACCCGTCCGATGATCCGTCCCATAAACATCCGTGGCGGAATCCTGTCCCCTAATGCCAACTCCAAACCCGCAGAGCAGTGCGCCACCGCTTGCGCCGCATTCATCTTGCCCCACAGCCGCTCGCTATGCGGCCTTAGTTGTGCCATCCGTTCTTTGACTTCTTCCACCCTAGCCGCTGCAAAGAGATTTTTCATACGGAATGACCTCTTCCCAATCAACCCTTAGAACCAAGTGCACCTGAGCATATTGCCCGCAGGCCGTTATCCGCCAGCGATTGCGCCGATGATGAGCAGAGGCTCCGCTCCCGAGGCGACGGCATCCGGAAACGGCGTATCCGGCGGCTCAAGAGAATAGTCTTCCGCGCAAGCGAAAAATCGCAAAAACGGGCGCCGCTCCTGCGTGACATGATCCCGGATGGTGCCGCGCAGCATCGGGTATTGCGCTTCGAGCGCATCGAGCACCGAGCGTTGCGTGACTGGGCCCTCGATGTGAAGCTGAATCTCCGGACCGACGCGTGCCAGCGCCCGCAGATGGCCCGGGAGGACGACGCGAATCATGGCAGCGTCTGGACCTCGACAGAAAGTACGGCTGGGAGGTGTTCGACGATGGGAGACCAACTGTCGCCCGCGTCGGCGGAACCGTACACCTGCCCGCCCGTCGTGCCAAAGTAGACGCCACATTTATCGAGCGAGTCGACGGCCATGGCGTCGCGCAATACGTTTACGTAGCAGTCCTTTTGCGGCAACCCCTTGGTCAGCGCTTCCCATTCGTTACCGCCGGATTTGCTGCGGTAGACGCGCAACTTGCCCTCAAGAGGGAAATGTTCTCCGTCGCTCTTGATCGGCACGACGTAAATGGTTTCCGGTTCGTGGGCGTGGACGTCGATCACGAAGCCAAAGTCGGTCGGCAGGTTGCCACTGACCTCTTTCCACAAGTCACCCGCATTGTCGCTGCGCATAACGTCCCAGTGCTTCTGCATGAAGAGGACATTCGGGCGGGAGGTATGCATTGCAACGTGATGAACGCAGTGGCCGACCTCGGCGGCTGGTTCGGGAATGTACTGCGAGTAGAGACCTTTGTTGATGGGCTTCCAGGTGTTGCCGCCGTCGTCGGTCCGAAATGCGCCCGCTGCCGAGATGGCGATATAGATTCGCTTTGGATCTTTGCGATCCAAGATGATTGTGTGGAGGCACATGCCACCGGCGCCGGGCTGCCAGCGCGGACCTGTGCCGTGGCCGCGCAGTCCCGCGAGCTCTTTCCAATTCTTCCCGCCGTCGGTCGAACGGAATAAGGCGGCGTCCTCTACTCCGGCGTAGACGGTGTCCGGATCAGTGGACGAAGGCTCGAGGTGCCAGACGCGCTTGAACTCCCACGGATGCTGCTTTCCATCGTAGAACTGATGAGTGGTGAGAGGCTTCCCGGTTTCCGCGGAAGTGTCGTAGACAAACTTATTGCTCTCCCCTTTGGGCATGCCACCGGGGCCGGTCTGTTCGCCCGGCGGAGTGCCTGGCTGTGTCCAGGTCTTGCCGCCGTCATCGGAGCGCTGAATGATCTGCCCGAACCAGCCGCTGGTCTGCGACGCATAGATGCGATTCGGATCTGCGGACGAACCCTTGAGGTGATACATCTCCCAACCGGCAAAATGCGGTCCGCTGACGTCCCACTTTTGGCGCTTGCCATCCGATGTAAGGACAAATGCGCCCTTGCGCGTTCCAACCAGTACCCGTACTCCGCTCATTTCTCTCTCCTTCCGATCAATAGTAAGGCCGCCGCAGGAGCGTACCTTTGGTTCCGATGCCGCAAAAGTTCTTTGGTTTACATCACGGTTTCAGTGGTACCCAAACCTCCATTGCGTCGGAAGATGATTTCTTCATAGTTGCCTAGCTCATTTCCATCTCCCATTTCAACTTGCGGGCCAAAGGTCGCTGGCTTGGGAAAGACAGTCTGCAACAAGTTACTTGCAAAATGCAAGTAAAAATATGCTAGAGTGAAAATGTGCCAGGAAAAAAGGCGAGTCCCAAGCGGCGCTCCGGTTGTCCGCTGAATGCTTCGGTGGAGATCCTCGGTGACCGCTGGTCGCTGCTGATCATCCGCGACATGATGCTGCGGGGCTTCCGCACTTACAAAGAGTTCCTGGGGTCCTACGAGGGAATCGCAACGAACATTTTGGCCGATCGCCTGCGAAAGTTGATCGCTCACGGAATTATCACCACCGAGAAAAACCCATCGGACGGACGGAAAGTAATTTACTCGCTCACGCCGAAAGGGATTGATCTTGCGCCAGTCCTTACAGAAATGGTGCTGTGGGCTGCGGCGCACGAAGACACAGCCAATCAGGCGCTTGTCCACGCAATGCGAAAGGACAAGGAGAAGTTCACATCCGCCATACGGCAACGCTGGGCCGAAACGGCCCGAGCGCCGAAGCGCTTTAGGTCACTCCGATCGCAGCGCCTCCGTGACGTCGACGCGCGCAGCGCGCGCCGCCGGCAGCACTGACGCTACGACAGCAGCGGCCAGCAGCACGACCACCGATACAACCACAGGCAGGCTGCCCGGCATCTTCACGTCCTCGAATGAGCTGCGCGCCAGACGCACCAGCACGTACCCACAGGCGGCGCCTGCGATGACACCTCCTGCCGCCATCACGGCGCCTTCCGCAATGACACTCGCCAGGAGTTGCCGCGGCTGCGCTCCAATGGCCAGCCGGACGCCGAACTCGCGCGTCCGCGCGCTAACCGAGAATGCCAGCACGCCGGCGACGCCAACCAGCGCAATCGCCAGCGCGACAGCCGCAAAGACACCGAACACCACTGTGTTGAGACGATCCGGAGTGAGAACTTCGGCGCGAACGTCCTCGAGGGTAGCAGCGCGTTCCACGGGCTGCTCCACAGACATATCGCGAATGATGCGAGTGACCGGTGTGACCAGCGAATAAGGATTTGCGCTGGTATGGATAAAGAGGCGGCCGCCAAACATTGGACCTTCTTCAAAAGGGTTGTAAATGGTGATGATGGGTCCAGGAACGACGTGTTCGTCGTCAATATCGGCAGCGACGCCGATGATGCGGTGTGGCGCGACGCTGATCCCGGGAATGAATTTCATCACTGGATCCGTCCAGTAGACGTGGCGGTTAACGGCATCCTGATTGGGGAACATGCGCTGCGCGAGAGTTTCACTGACGATAACGACGGGTTCCTTGCTTTGGCCATCGAGAGCGTTGAAATCGCGGCCCGCGATGATGGGAACTCCAAGCGCGGCAAAGAATCCGGGCGAGATGGTCCGTAACTGCGCGCGAGGATCCTCTTCGCCGGGCGCATGAACGTGGCCGTCCGCGGAGAACTGGAGACCAGGACCAAAGCTGCCGGCGTCGCGCCAGGGAACGACAATGCCGAAAGCCGTCTTGTTCACGCCCGGTAGCGCTTCAATGCGGCGTATCGCGTCCTTGTAGAAATCGACCACTTGCTGCGGTGTTTTTCCGTAGGACATTGCGGGAACGTTGATGGCCAGGACATGGCGTATGTCGAGGCCGGTCTGCGCCGTTTGCAGCGAGAGCAGCGTCTTGACCAATGCGCTTGCCCCCGCCAGCAGCACGAAAGACGCCGCAATCTGCGTCACGGCGAAGATGCGCAGCCGGCGATTCGTACTTCCCGTGATGCGCACGCTGCCGTTCGAGAGACTGATTCCTTGCGAGGAGTCAGCCGACGGCAGCCGCGGGACAAATGCCAGCAACACCGCCGCAATAACCGCCAGCGCCGCCCCGACCCAGAGCATACTCGAGTCCACTGTCAGGTCGAGCGCGCGGACGGAGAATCGCGAGGCGTACCGCGCCATAATGTCGACCATGGGCCGAGCGCTCAACACGCCGAGCGTCGCGCCAACACCGCAGAGCAGAAGGCTTTCCGCCAGCAGGACACGCCGAAGCGCACCAGTGGTTGCGCCGAGCGCCGCGCGGATCGACAGCTCGCCCTCGCGCCGGACAGTCCTCGAGAGGATCAGGTTGGCCACGTTCGAGCAAGCGATGACGAAGATGAGCGCCGAAGCCGCGAGCAGCACCAGCAGGACAGTCTTCGCGCGGGAGGTGATCTGGTCGCGCAGCAGCCTAGCCTCGATCCGGAAATCCGCTCGCGCAGGGTACTCTGCTGGATGCGCTTTGACCATCGCTCCATGCACGGTCCGGAGTTCCGCTCGCGCCGACTCGAGAGTTGCACCGGGAGTGAGCTTGCCAAAGAGTTCCGTCATGCGATGAACGCGCCCATTCTGCATGGTCGCGGAGAGATGGTGCGGACTGGTCACAATGTTCGCAATGATTTCGGTATTTGTCGGATATTGGACGGAGGGTTCGAGGACGCCGATGATAGTGGCGGACCTATCGCCGAAGCCGGTGCCGAGGCGAAGGACCTTACCGATGACGGAAGGATCGCTCTTGAGAGTGCCCGCCCAGAAATGATACGTCAAGACGGCGACGCCGGCGGCTTTAGGACCGTCGTCTTCCGGGCCGATGAGACGGCCGAGGACGGGATGGAGGCCCACCACGTCAAAATAGGAGCCGTCAACGACGCCCGCGCGAACTTCCCGAGGCTCGCCAAGGCCGATCATGGTGAAACCTACGACGGAGAACTCGCCAAACGAGCTGAGGGTCTTGACGCTTGCCCGTAGGTCCTGAATTTCCGGCACGGAGAATGGGACGGCCCCGGGGCTGATACCAGGCGCGCTCTGTTGGATAAAAACGAGCCGGTCTTCGTCACGATTGACGAGCGGCCGCAGGAGCACCCCGCGCACCAGCGTGAAAATGGCCGCATTGGCGCCGATCCCGAGCGCCAGCGTGAGCACCACGGTGATTACCAGCCCTTTGCTGCGCGCCAGCGACCGAATAGCGAATTTCAGGTCGTTCACGAAGGTCAGGACGGCCTCGCGAGACGGGGAATCTTTCGTTTGGCTCTCGTTCATCATCGTTACTCCTATGAGTGTGCCGCCAAGTAGGCCGTGAGGCGCTCTAGGCTTTGCGTCCAGCCCGCCTCCATCCCCGCCAGGTACCGGGGGGCTTCGGGGGTTGACTTTATAACGCGCGTCCGCAAGATTTGTTTCGTCTTGCCGCCTTCTTCGGCGAAGGTCACGGTGGTAAGCATCTCAAACATGGCGTTGCCGGCCGCCGCGGTCCCCATTGTGCCACACGCTTTGCGTCTGTCCAGACCCGTGGTTCCCGGCTGTCAAGAGTTTTGTGCTGTCCCCCAAAGGAGCGCTTTTTGGAACCTCAACCGAATTGTTCCCTGAGGGCTGGCAGTTTGAGGCGGCCGCATCCGAGATTCTTGGGTTGACCGATTGCTGATTCAAGTCAAGAATGCTTGGACTATGGCAAGCACTACAGCACACAAATTATCGGACAAAAAACTGGCTGTCCTGGGCACGGGAAAACTCGGCGGGATTCTTCTCCGGGCTTACCTGAAACAGGAACTCTTCTCGCCGAAACGCGTCACCGCGACTGTGAAACACGCAGAAAAGGCTTCGACGCTGTCCAAGGACCTTGGTGTGTCCGTAACGACTGAGAACCGCAAGGCGGTCAAAGGCGCGGACATCGTGCTCCTCGGCGTGAAGCCGCAGGTGGTGGGCGAGGTCTTGAAAGAGATTGCGCCGGAGCTGAATGAGAAGACGCTGGTTATCTCCGTTGCCGCATCGGTTCCGACCAGTTACATCGAGCAACGGCTAACTGGAAAAGTCCCTGTGGTGCGCGCCATGCCCAATACGCCTGCTGCTGTCGATTGCGGCATGACGGGTCTTTGCCGCGGCGCCCACGCCGGGCCGGAGCACCTGGAGATGGCGCGCGCGATGTTCAACGCCGTCGGGCGCACGGTGGCCGTGGACGAGAAGAATATGGACGCCGTAACCGGGCTTTCCGCCAGTGGCCCCGCGTTTGCGTACATCATTCTCGAATCCCTCGCGGAAGCCGGCGTGAAAGTCGGTCTCCCGCGCGATGTGGCCACTCTGCTCGCGGCGCAGACCATGAAGGGCGCGGCGAGCGTGGTTCTGGAAACCGGCGATCACCCCGCCCTGTTGAAGGACGCCGTGACGACTCCCGCGGGCTGCACCATCGACGGAATCATGGAATTGGAAGAAGGCAAGCTCCGCGTGACCCTGATTAAAGCAGTGGTGAAAGCCACCAGCCGCGCCGGAGAGTTGCTTTTCGAAAAGTAACCCCGCGCGCGATTGACAGCAGTGGTAGGATGCACCGTGTGAGGGAGTGATGCAGAGGGCATACATTCCAGTTTTGATTTACGCTGTGCTGGTCGTCGCGTTTCCGGCCGTAACGCTGGTCCTGGCAAAGTTCATCCGGCCGGCCTCCACCTCCGTTGGCGCGAAACTCAAGCCCTATGAGTGCGGAATTCCTCCAGAGAGCGATTCGCGCGGACGATATTCCGTGCGCTTTTACATCGTGGCCATGCTGTTCGTGATTTTCGACGTGGAGACGATGTTCCTGATTCCGTGGGCGATCCTATACCGAGGGTGGGTCGCAGTGCATCAGGGGCTGTTCGCTTTGGTTTCGATGGTATTGTTCCTCGGAATCCTGCTGGTTGGGTATTTGTGGCTGTACAAAAAGGGCGCTCTTGAGTGGGTGTAACGCCCAGCTCTCTTAGTCTCTCCAATCCCGCCATCCGGTTCGCAAGTTGTTATGATTGACTCGGTTGGCGGCGTGTGTTAGAAACGCGGCGTTTGAATTTTCGGCTGCTTCTCTGTTGTAGTTTGCGAACCGCAAACGGTTCGTCGCAGCCTGTCACACCCGGGGTCCATGGCTGACGAGCCCAAGGAACCTAAACCGCCTCAAGTCCCCACGGGCGAAAAGCCCGCCAGCACCACGCCCGCTGTGTCGACTCCTCCTGCCAAGCCCGCGGAAGCCGGCGCGCCTGCTGTTCCTCCGAAGGCAGCGGCTCCCCCGCCTCCCAAACCGCCTGTGGTTCTGCAGACTCCTCTGGACAATGAATTGGTCAAGCGATTTCGCGCCAAGTTCGGCGCGGCCCTTCTCGAAGCGATCGAGGACCGCAAGCAAGCCATCCTGATCGTGGAGCGCGCGAGGCTGGTGGAAATTTCGCTGTATCTGCGCGATGAAGAAAAATTCGACATGCTTTCCAGCTTGACGGCCGTCGACTGGCCGAAGCGCGAGAAGCGGTTTGACGTGGTTCTCGATCTGTACTCCTTCCCGAAGAATGAGCGGCTAAGGCTGAAGGTGCATGCCGCGGACGCGGAAGAAGTGCCCAGCGTCGTGAGTGTCTGGTCCGCGGCGAATTGGCAGGAGCGCGAAGTTTTCGACATGTTCGGAATTGTTTTTTCCGGGCATCCGGATTTGAAGCGCATTTTGCTGCCGGACGAGTGGCAAGGCTACCCCCTGCGCAAAGACTATGACATCTTGCAGCAGGACACCACCTGGGTTCGGGAAAACCTTGGCATTGAGAGCGGTCAATAAAACTGTTTTGACAGAAAAGGGAAAACGCCTCTGAGCGTCGATACCACAAACGATCAGAAGACGCTGCTGGGAGCGGATGAGCTGGTCATCAACATGGGGCCGCAGCATCCGTCTACGCACGGCGTGCTGCGCGTCAAGCTGAAGCTCGATGGCGAGCGCGTGATTGGCTCGGAGTGCATCATCGGGTATTTGCACCGCGGTGTGGAGAAAATCGCGGAGAACCGCACCTATCAGCAGTTTGCTCCCTATGTCGACCGCATGGACTATGTCGCGGCCGTCAGCAGCGGCCTGGGATATTGCGAAGCCATTGAAAAATTGCTGATCGTGGAAGCGCCGCCGCGCGCCCGCGTGATTCGAACCATCTTGACGGAGCTGCAGAGAATCGCCAGCCACCTCTTGTGGCTCGGCACGCATGCCCTGGACATTGGCGCGCTTACGCCGCTCTTCTACTGCTTCCGCGAACGCGAAGAGATTCTGAAAATTTTTGAAAAGTATTGCGGGGCGCGCTTGACCACCCATGCCTTCCGCATCGGCGGGCTGCAATACGAGGCTTACGACACTTTCGAAAAGGACGTCGAGCGCTTCTGCAAGGATTTCGAATCGCGCATCGTGGAATACGAGGATTTGCTCACGCAAAACCGCATCTGGATCGGGCGCACGAAGGGCGTGGGGATTCTGACCGCGGCGGACGCCATCGCGTTTGGTGTGACCGGACCGGTCCTGCGCGCCAGTGGCGTGAAATGGGACATCCGCAAGGCCGCTCCTTACGCGGCGTACGATCAGTACAAATTCGAAATTCCTGTCGGCACAACCGGAGACACGTACGATCGATACCTGGTCCGCATGGAAGAGATGCGGCAATCGCGGCTGATCTGCCTGCAAGCCATCGAGAATATTCCTGCCGGGCCGATCATGGCCAAAGTGGGAAAGGTACTGAAACCGCCGCCGGGCGAGGTCTATCACGCGATTGAAGCGCCAAAAGGTGAAATCGGCTATTACGTTATCAGCGACGGCAGCGTCATGCCGTATCGCGTGCACATCCGGCCGCCTTCGTTCATCAATTTGCAGGCGTTCGACCGCATGGTGCGGGGACACCTCGTAGCGGATGTCGTGGCCATCATCGGTACGATCGATATCGTGTTGGGAGAAGTCGACCGATGATGACTTCGATTTTTCAGGCGACCATCGAGTTCTTGAAAGCTTTCTGGGCGCCGTTGCTGTGTGGCGTGGCCATCGTTGCCGTTCTGCCGTTGATCGTCGGTTACATCGTGCTTGTGGAACGCAAGCTTATGGCCGACATGCAGGCGCGGCTCGGTCCGATGCGTGTCGGTCCGCACGGTTTGCTGCAGCCCATCGCCGACGCTGTGAAACTGCTGACCAAAGAAGACATCATCCCGGACAACGCGGACAAACTCGTCTTCTGGCTTGCCCCTGTGCTCTCCGTTGGTGCGGCGCTGCTTTCGTTGGCTGGACTCGCGATCGGCCCGGCATTCCAAATCGCACAGGACATCAACATTGGAATTCTCTTTGTCGTAGGCGTCAGCGCCCTGGGAATTTTCGGCATCGTGCTGGGCGGCTGGGCGTCGAACAGCCACTATTCCTTGATGGGCGCGCTGCGCAGTTCCGCGCAGTTGGTGAGCTACGAGACTGCCGCGGGCATGGCGTTGGTGAGCGCGCTCTTATTCACCGGCACGCTGAACATTAAATCGATCGTGGAAGCGCAAAATAAAGAGGCCATTTGGTTCGTGATGCTTGCGCCGGTGGCGTTCTTCACTTACCTCGTTGCCTCCATCGCCGAGACCAACCGCGCCCCATTCGATTTGCCCGAGGCGGAGTCCGAACTTGTCGCCGGATACATGACGGAGTTTAGCGGATTCCGCTGGTCGCTCTATTTTCTCGCCGAATACGCCAACATGATCGTGGTGGCTTCCGTGGCCACGACTTTGTTTCTTGGAGGCTGGCTCAGGCCTTTCGCCAAGTTTCACGAGCTTCCCGGTTTTCACTGGCTGAATTTTCTGGATTTCGTCCCGGCCCTCTTAATGGTGGCCATTGGCGTCTACTGCTTGCAGCGCACTCCAAAGCAGCCAACGCGTGTGCAGCAGATCTTCATGCTGGCTGTCGCGGGTTTGTGTTTTGTCCTGGGCCTAGTGCTGCTCGCGCCCGTCGTTGTGCCCGTCGCCAAACCGTTTTACGCCGGCATTCACGGCGGCTTCTGGTTTATTTTCAAAGTGAGTCTGTACATCTACTTTTTCATGTGGCTGCGATTCACCATACCACGGTATCGCTTTGACCAGTTGATGCGCCTGGGCTGGCATTTTCTGATCCCGTTGTCCATCGTCAACGTTTTGCTGGTTGGGGTGGCCCTGATTGCTGGATCGTATTTGAACCTGCACGGGTGGGAACTGCTTCTGGTTACGACTCCCGCGGCCATCATTACGCTGATCGTCGCGTTTCTGATTCTGGCGATGGAGAAAGAGCACCGAGCGCGGCAGGACCAGGCTGCTGCATCGGATTTTTATGCTGGATAAAGCCCTATTTTATTTCTTCGCGGGGATCGCCGTGGTCAGCGCCGTGCTCATGGTGACGCGCCGCAACGTGGTGCATAGCGCCATTTTCCTGATCACCGCGCTGCTCGCGACTGCAGGAATTTTCTTGCAATTGCGCGCGGAGTTTTTGTTCATCGTCCAAATTATTCTTTACGTCGGCGGCATCATGGTTCTGTTTGTCTTCGTGATCATGCTCGTCAATTTGGACGTGGCGCTTCAGCAGATCCAGTTCGCGCGGCAGAAGTGGGTGGCGCTCATCGTCGCGGTGGCGCTCGCTGGCCAGGTTGGCGTGATGTTCTGGACTTCCGGGAAAATGCCAGGGCAGGGTTTGCCGGTGTTGACTGCTGCGGCTGCCGCGAAGTTGCCGCCCAATTCCGAAACCGTGGCGCGCAGCTTGTTCGAATCGTATCTGCTGCCCTTTGAGATTGCTTCGGTCTTGTTGCTGGTGGCTATGATTGGGGCCGTGGTCATGGCCAAGAAGAGAGCGTAACGCAGCGATGCTTCCGATCGGACACTACTTGTTCCTCAGCCTCGCGCTCTTCATCATCGGCGTGGTCGGAGTCGTCACGCGGCGCAACGTCATCGTCGTGCTCATGTCCATCGAGCTGATTCTTAACGCCGTGAACATTAACCTCGTTGCGTTTTCCCGTTTGTACGGCGATGTTGCCGGTCAGGTCTTTGCGCTTTTCATTATTGCCGATGCGGCCGCGGAGGCTGCCGTTGGCCTCGGAATCATTATCGCTTTTTTCCGCAACCGCGAAACCGTGTTGGCGGACGAAATGGATTTGCTGAAGTGGTAGGCAACAGGAAAGAAGAAATGAAACCGGCATGACGCCAACAGGCTACTTTCTCGATCATCTCTGGCTCATCCCGCTGTTTCCGCTCGCGACGGCGGCGCTGATGCTCTTGTTTGGCAAGCGGCTGCCGAATTCTGGCGTCAGCGTGCTCTGCGTCAGTAGCGTTGGTTTGTCTTTCCTCTACGCTGTAGGCGCCGTGCTTCAATTGCTGGCCGCTGAGCCGGACCATCGCTTCTTTCAGAAAGTGCTCTTCGAATGGCTTACCCCCGGGCCCATGCAAATGACCGGCGGACAGGCCATCCGGTTCGTCGCTGACTGGGGATACCTTCTCGACCCGCTCTCCTGCGTCATGGTTCTGGTCGTCACCGGCGTCGGCTTCCTGATTCACATTTACTCTATCGGCTACATGGGGCACGAAGGCGGCTACTACCGCTTCTTCGGCTACATGAATCTCTTCATGTTCGCCATGCTGACGCTCGTTCTGGCGAACAACATGCTGTTCATGTTTGTTGGCTGGGAAGGCGTCGGCCTGTGTAGCTACTTGCTGATCGGATTTTATTTTCTGAAAAAGTCGGCTTCCGATGCCGGAAAAAAAGCCTTCATCGTCAATCGCATCGGTGACGCCGGTTTCATCCTTGGAATTCTTCTGACCGCGGTGACCTTGGGCACCGTCCGTTTTACTTCGCAAGGTTTGCCGGATGTGGAAGGCGCTTCAGGAATTTTGCAGGCGCTGAAGACCGCTGTTGACGGGCACGCATTAGCCTTCGGGGCACCCGTTCTGACCGGCATCGCGCTTTTACTCTTTATTGGAGCGATGGGCAAATCCGCGCAAATCCCTCTCTACGTTTGGCTACCGGACGCCATGGAAGGCCCTACACCGGTGAGCGCCCTGATTCACGCAGCGACGATGGTGACTGCCGGTGTGTACATGGTCGCCCGCATGAACGCCGTTTACCAGCTTGCGCCTTTCGCCTTGGACGTCGTCGCCGTAATCGGTGCGATTACCGCCATTTTTGCAGCCTCCATGGCGCTCGTGCAGAACGACATTAAGAAGGTTCTCGCCTACTCCACCATCAGCCAACTCGGATACATGTTCCTCGCCCTGGGTGTGGGCGCCTTCGCCGCCGGAATCTTTCACCTGATGACTCATGCTTTCTTCAAAGCGCTGCTGTTCCTTGGCGCAGGCAGCGTGATCCACGCGATGTCCGGCGAACAGGACATTCGCAAGATGGGCGGCTTGTGGCAAAAGATTCCGATTACCGCGAGAACGTTTGGGGTCGCGACGTTGGCCATCGCGGGGATTTTTCCCTTCGCCGGATTTTTCAGCAAAGATGAAATTCTCGGCCAGGCCTTCGACCGCTTTTTCCTGTTGTGGATTATCGGCTTCATCACCGCAGGAATGACGGCCTTCTACATGTTCCGGCTGTTCTTTCTTACATTCATTGGATATTGCCGCGCCGACGAGCACGTTGTGAAGCACATCCACGAATCACCTCGACCGATGGTCCTTCCGCTCATGATTCTCGCCGGATTCTCAGTCATTGGTGGTTGGATTGGGTGGCCGGAGGTCTTCGGAGGAGAAAATCGTTTTGAGCGTTTCCTTGATCCCGTCCTGATTGGCGTTATGCCGGAGACGGGAACGGTCAAGATCGCCCACCATGCTAACGCCAAGGAGATTCTCTTGATGGTGGCGTCGCTTGCAATCGTCGGTTTAGGATTTTGGCTCGCATACGAATTCTATTGCACCAAGCGCGTAGCGCCGGAGCTGGTCGCCAGCAGGCGGCCGGCATTGTACCGGTTGCTCCTCCACAAATATTACATCGACGAAATCTATGACGCCGCCGTCGTCGAGCGTACCAAAGACCTCGGCACGTTGCTCGGCCGCTTTGACGCCAACGTGATCGACGGTGTCGGCGTCAACGGCGCCGGCTGGCTTGCGCGCTTCACCTCCACCGTTTCGATGTGGTGGGACAAGTGGATCATCGATGGGCTGCTGAATTTCGGCGCGAAGCTGATGCAGCTTTTCAGTTATCCGGTGCGTTTGCTGCAAACCGGTCTTTTTTCCAGTTACGCAATGCTGATTTTGCTCGGGCTCGTCGTTCTTCTGGCGTATTACGGGCACCATGTGCAGGTACTCCTGCGCAGCGTGCGCTGAGAGGCGATAAGAATGGACTTTTTTGCACATCACATCTTGAGCGTCGTCCTGTTCACTCCGCTCGCAGGCGCCTTGTTGATGCTCTTCATTCCCCGCGAAAACGAGCTGGCGCATAAGATCGCTGGAAATATTTTTGGGGTGCTCGGTTTCCTGGTCTCGCTTCCGCTGGTTCGCTGGTTCAAGCCGGAGTGGGGCGGTTTCACGTTTCAGGAAACCGCCGATTGGATTCCCTCCATCGGCGCGAAATATCATCTCGGACTTGACGGAATCAGCCTGCTGCTCGTCATGCTCACCACGTTTCTCGGGATGATCGCCATCCTCTCGTCCTGGAGCGCCATCCATCAACGCACCAAGGAGTACTACATTCTTCTCCTGCTGCTCCAGACCGGCATGATCGGCGTTTTCGTTTCCCTGGATTTCTTCCTTTTTTACGTTTTCTGGGAAGTGATGCTCGTTCCCATGTATTTCCTTATCGGCGTCTGGGGCAGCGACCGCCGCCTCTACGCCGCCATCAAGTTTTTCCTGTACACGCTGGCTGGCTCCGTCGTCATGCTTCTGGCGATCCTCGCGCTCTATTTCTATGCTCCCATTCCGGCAGGCGGGACGCGCACCTTTGACGTTCCAACGCTTCTCGCCGCCGCGCAGCACTTCTCCGATCCGTTAAAGGTCTGGCTCTTCTGGGGATTCTTCTTCGCGTTCGCCATCAAGGTTCCCATGTTCCCGTTCCACACCTGGCTCCCTGACGCGCACACCGAAGCGCCCACCGCCGGCTCCGTCATTCTCGCCGGCGTCTTGCTGAAAATGGGCACGTACGGCTTCATCCGCTTTTCGCTGCCCTTGCTTCCAGGTGATCCGCTCCTGCGCCACAAGATCATTCAAATCGTCATCGTGCTCTCCCTCATCGGCATCATTTACGGCGCGCTCGTTTGCCTCATGCAGAAGGACATGAAACGCTTGATCGCTTACAGTTCAGTCAGCCATCTTGGTTTCTGTACGCTGGGAATTTTTGCGCTCACACCCAACGGGCTTTCCGGCAGCGTGCTCCAGCAAATCAACCACGGCATCTCCACCGGCGCGCTCTTCTTGATCGTCGGCGTGCTCTATGAGCGGCGTCACACGCGCATGATTTCGGAGTTCGGCGGCCTTGCGACGCCCATGCCCAATTTCGCCGCCATCTATCTGATCATCAGCCTCAGCTCGCTCGGAATGCCGCTACTGAACGGTTTCATCGGAGAGTTCACCATTCTCCAGGGCGCATTTCAGGTCAGCAAAGCCTGGGCTGCCTGGGGCTCGCTTGGCGTAGTGCTTGGGGCGGCGTACCTGCTGTGGCTGTACCAGCGCGTCATGTTCGGTCCGGTCACGCAGTTTGCCAATGAGGATTTGCCGGACTTGAACCTGCGCGAGTACGCCACGCTCGTGCCGCTCGTGATTCTCGCCTTCTGGATCGGCATCTACCCGAAGCCGTTCTTCGCCCTCATCGATAAGCCGGTAGAAAATATTGTGAGGCAGGTGAATCCGGACTTCTACAAAGCGGAACACGCGACATTGCCTCCGGCGGCACTCCCCGCCGCTGTGGCGGAGACGAAATAGCCCGGCCGCATGAACATCCCGATTATCAATTCGATTGTCAGCTATCTCCGGGGCGACGGCGCCGTCATCCTTCCGGAGATCGAGCTCGTTCTCTTCGGACTCGGCATTTTGGTAATCGATTTCTGGATCGAGCAGAAGGAAAAATACATGAACGCCGGCCTTGCGCTGGCGGGAACTTTGTTCAGTGCTTTCACGTTGTGGAGGCTCCGTTCCGCAGTCGTCGCCCGGGGTGAATTCGCCGGATTCCACGATTCCGTGGTGGTCGATCCATTCTTCCTTTTCTTCTCCGTTCTTTTTCTCGCCGCCACCGTGCTGGTAATCCTGCTGTCCGTGAAATTCTTGGACATCGAGAGGGAACAAGAGGGCGAATACTACGCGCTCCTTCTCTTTGCCTGCGTCGGCATGATGCTCATGGCTTCCGGAATCGACCTGATCGTGCTGTTCCTCGGACTGGAGACCATGGCGCTCAGCTTCTACGTGCTCACAGGTTTCTTGCGCCGCGAAAAACGTTCGAATGAAGCCGCGCTGAAATATGTCCTCCTCGGCGCCTTCAGCTCCGGAATCCTAGCCTACGGTTTTTCGATTCTATATGGTCTGAGCGGCGCAACGAGCCTTGGCAGCATCACCTCGGCGCTGGCGCGGCGCGAAAATTTGGTGCACGTCGTTGCGCTCAGCCGTCTCCCTAGCGCGCAAGGCCAACAGATGCACGACCTGCTGGCAAGGCAACTCCCCATCGCACTGAACTTCGATCCTCTCACTCTCCAGCTTCTTCCCGTACTCGCGTTCGTTCTCGTCGTCGTCGGGCTATTCTTTAAAGTTGCCGCCGCGCCGTTCCATCAATGGGCGCCGGACGTTTACGAGGGCGCACCCACGCCGGTCGCTGCCTACGTCAGTGTGGCTTCCAAGACGGCGAGTTTTGCTTTGCTTCTGCGCCTGTTCATTTCCGTGTTTACTCCCTCGCAAAAAACTTCCCAGGAACAATGGATGTACCTCATCGCGGGTGTGGCCGTGGCCTCGCTCACTTGGGGCAATCTCGCTGCGTTGACCCAAACAAACGTAAAGCGTCTGCTCGCTTACTCTTCAATCTCTCACGTTGGCTAC
This sequence comes from Acidobacteriota bacterium, assembly GCA_003225315.1. Classification (GTDB taxonomy): domain Bacteria; phylum Acidobacteriota; class Terriglobia; order Acidiferrales; family UBA7541; genus Acidiferrum. The sequence goes on along the minus strand of QHZD01000051.1, from coordinate 28,288 downwards.
ATCTTGCTCGGCCTCGTCGCCTGGAATCCCACGGCTTTTAAAGGCATTGCTTTCTATCTATTCGCATATGTCTTTATGACCGCCGGCGCGTTCGCGGTCATCATTGTGCTTCGTCAGAAAGGGATTATCGGCGAAGAACTGGAAGACCTGAATGGTCTGTACCAGCGTAGCCCCGCCGCTGCTGTCCTGCTGCTGATCTTTATGCTTTCGCTTGCGGGCATCCCGCCCACCGCCGGTTTCATGGGCAAGTATTTCATTTTCCTTTCGCTCATCGAGTCGCACCATCCCGTTCTCGCGGTATTTGCCGTCCTCTACATCGTCCCCGCGCTTTACTATTACTTCCGCATCATCGTGCACGCCTGGCTCAAGCAGCCCGGCGAAGCGCCCCACCCCATCATGACCAGCGCACAGGCCGTGGCTCTCGGCATCGCCGTGTTTGTCACCCTCGCCGCCGGATTGTATCCTGAGCCGTTCACTAAGCTCGCCCAATATGCCTTCGGACAATAAGCCGGAAAACTCCGAATCAACCTCTCCCGTGCGCGAGAAAGCGAAAGACATCTCCAACCAGACGGCCATTGCCATGGAACTGCCCTTCGTCCTCGTCTCAGCTGTGGTTGTCGGCGGCCTCCTCGGTTATTTTCTCGACCGTTGGCTCCATACCAAGCCGCTTTTCCTGCTCGTGCTTGGCAGTATCGGCTTCTATGCAGGTGTGCGCGACGTTCTCCGGCGGCTCGGAGGAAGCGGGGATGGCAGTAAGCGCGGCTGATTCTTCGTCTGCTGCCGTCACAGAACGGCGCATCTCGTGGCTGACCCTTCTGATTGGCCTGATTGCCGGACTCTTGGTCGCTCTGCTTCACGATCGTTTGTGGGGCGCGGGCCTTGCGATTGGCGCTGTGCTCTCCTGGCTCAATTTTCGCTGGCTCAGTAAGGGCATGGACGCTCTGGTCGTGGCTTCCACCGCCCAAGCTGGCAAGGAAAAGCCCGCCGTACCTCTGCTCAGCTACTTCGGCATGCTCTTCCGCTACGGGTTGATAGCCCTCGCCGTGTATGTTATTTTTGTTTATCTGAGAGTTCCCCTTGTAAGCATGGTCGTTGGTTTGTGCGCTTTAGGAGCCGCAACAATCGCGGCGAGCGTGTACGAAATCTGGCACCCTGCGGATTAGCGCCCAGGGATTAACGAATGACCGAACACGTTACCGGACTGACGCAACTGGTGAACCATTACCTCGGGCGACTCGCCTTGGCGCTGCTTTCTGCGCTCCATATCAGCCCTGAGAATCCCGATTTGCCCATCCCAGAACACGTCGTGATGGGTTTCATGGTGCTGATTCTTGGCACTGTTTTGGCGCTCTTGCTCCGTTCACGGCTTTCCGTGGAGCGCCCTGGCGGCTTTCAGCAAGTCGCGGAATTATTGCTTACCAATCCGCTTGGTTTCGGGATCAAGGATTTGCTGGAAGAGAACGTTGGACACGAAGGGATCAAACACGTCCCTTGGGTTGGTTCGATTTCCGTCTTCATCCTGTTGGCCAATCTCTTCAGTGTCTTCCCACCTTTCGCGGCGCCGACCGCCAACGTCAGCGTCCCCTTGGCTTGCGCGATTCTTACGTTTCTCTATTTCAACTGGCAGGGAATCCGCCATCACGGCCATATTGCCTACCTTAAGCATTTCGCGGGGCCCGTCCCGCTGCTTTCACCTCTCATCTTTCCCGTCGAGATCATCAGTACTTGCGCCCGTGTGCTCTCCCTGACCGTCCGTCTATGGGCCAACATTTTTGCCAGTGATCTTTTGTACTCGATCTTTTTAAGCCTCCTGATCGCCCCCGTGCTTTGGGGATGGCACAAGGCGCCGGTTCTCGGAATAGTCCTGGCAGTCTTTCCTGCCCTTATTCCGCTCGCATTTATCGGTCTGCATATTTTTGTGGCTATCATTCAGACTTACATATTTACGGTGCTCCCGTCTGTGTATTTGGGAATCGCGACGGGGGAGGAGCACTAACCGTTTTCCCAGAGTTTTTCTGGGCCAAGTCTGTTGTGCCGTTCCAGTGTGAGCCCGGCTGCACGGTGTCCGGGAACCACCTCCTGGCGGCGATTCATAAGGAGGAAGTGATGAAGAAGTGGACGATGGTGTTGGTGGCGCTTGCGGCGGTGATGTTGATTGCTCCGTCGGCGTTTGCCCAAGATACAGGAGCTGCGGCAGCCGGAGGCAAGGGCCTGATGGCCATTGCTGCGGGCTTCGGCATGGCGCTGGCGGCGTTTGGCGGCGCGCTGGGGCAGGGCCGAATCGCTTCAGCAGCCTGCGAAGGCATGGCGCGCAATCCCGGAGCGGCAGCGGCCATCCGCGCGGCCATGATTCTAGGTCTCGTATTCGTTGAAACCCTCGCGCTCTTCACCCTGGTTATTATTTTCGTGAAGATCTAAACCCAGAGAAAAGGCATTCCAAACGGCCCGGCGGCGTATACTGCCGGGCCGTTTCATTTTCGCCGCATGTACGGCTCCCCCCACCCCCGCCATCATTTCGTATAAATATCAAAACAAGGGACTTACAAGAAAAGCATTTCGTAAGTTGCTGATTCTAAAGAGAGCGATTTTGGTTGTTTTGGGTAAGGAAGAGCCGGGATTCGTGTCAAAAAAAGCGGGAGGAAGCTCCCGCAGTGCATGCGCAGTTATCTACAGAATGAAGTATATCACAGATTAGAGATTCGTCAAGGACGATTTTGTCGCAGGGATTTTAGGTGACTTGAAGGCCGAATTGGCTGCCCTGGAAAAAGAAAAGCGGGAGCAAGCTGCCGCACTCCAAACGCGCCGCTGAGGCCTTCCTGGCTAATGGCCAAGAAGCGTGGGCTGCAGAATGAAGTTCAGAACCTGATTGGGGAAGAGTCCGAAGTAAAGCGTGCCCGCGACCGTTAGCGCCAAGACGAAATTCACCGTGAGCGGAAATCCCACGGGCGGGGCCGACGCCGCCTCCGCGCTGGACTCGCGCATGTACATCACCACGATCACGCGCAGGTAGTAGTAAGCCCCGATCACGCTGTTAATCGCCATCAGCACCGCGAGCCACAGCAAGTGCGAATTCACCGCTGCCTTGAAGATGTAGAACTTTCCGAAAAAGCCCGCTGTCACCGGCAGCCCGAGCAGCGAAAGCAGGTACACGCTGAGCGCAGCCGCAACCCATGGTTGCCGCTGCGAAAGCCCCGCATAGTCGTCCAATGAAAGATTCTTTTCGCCCGCGCCACCCAGTTGCGAAACGATGGTGAACGCTCCCAGTTTCACCAGCGCGTAGCTGAGCAAATAAAAAAGGACCGCGGCGTAAGCCGGCGCTGCTTCCGCCGCTCCGCTGCGCGCCATGAACGTAACCGCCGCGAACGCCACCATAATGTAGCCGGCGTGCGCAATCGAGCTGTACGCCAGCAGCCGCTTGACGTTGGTCTGCACCAGCGCGCCCAGGTTCCCGGCGAACATCGTCAGCGCCGCTAGCGCCCAGAAAGCCCAGAACCAGAAGTGCGTGGCGGCCGGAACCGTCGCAAAGATGCGCAAGAGCAGCGCAAATGCCGCGGCCTTCGGTCCCGCGGAAAATAGCGCCGTCACCGGCGTCGGTGCGCCTTCGTAAACGTCCGGCGTCCACACCTGGAAAGGCGCCGCGGCTACTTTGAAGCCCAGGCCAATCAGAATCATCGCCAGCCCAAGCTCGAAATACGTGCTATGGAAGAGCTCTTCGGAGCCCATCCCGATCAGCTTGGTCGTTCCGCTCGAACCGTACACCAGCGCGATCCCGTAGAGAAAGAACGCCGTCGCAAACGAGCCAAGCAGAAAATACTTCATCGCCGATTCGCTGGACTTCAAGGAATCGCGGCGATACCCCGCAAGAATGTAGCTGGAGATCGAACTCATCTCCAGGCCGATGAACGCAGTGAGCAACTCCTGTGCCGATGCCAGCACGCCCATTCCCGCGGTGGCAAACAGCAGCAGCGCGTAAAATTCCGCGAAGGGAAGCCGTTCCCGCTCCAGATATGGCTCCGCCACCAGAACCACCAGAAACGCAACGGTCCCTACCAGCAGCCGGAAAAAGAAACTGAACGAATCGGACTGCACCAGACCGTCAAAACCAGGCCCCGCATGCATTGCTGAAGTCACCGATGCCGCCGTTCCCGCCAGCGCGCCGATCAGCGCCAGAAACGTAAAGAAGTGACGGCTGCGCACGAACGGCTGCATCAACATCACCAGCACGCCGAAGCCGCACCACACCAGTTCCGGAAGCACTCGATACGCGTCGATAACGCGGGGAAGCATTTAGCGGACTTCCAGCCTTTCCCTCGAAGTGACTCTTGCCGCCGCACTTGCAGAGTCTCGGCTGGCCTGTGACGTGGTTCCGTTCAGCTTTACAACGTTAGGCTTGAATACGTTCGGCGCCGCAGCCTCATAAGGCCGCTGTGGCTCGACCTGATCAATTACGTCCTGCGCCGCAGCCGCTGTGCGCTTGGTGATAAACGTCGAGCCGATGCCCATCCACAGCGTCACAACGGCCATGGTCGCGAGAATCCACTTCTCGCGCGCGGAGGCATCGGGGAGCGTGCGGTTTTTCTCCCGCGTGATCTCGCCGAAGAACACACGTTGATACGACCATAGCAAGTAGCAGGCGGAGAGAATCACGCCAAGCGCCGCCCACGAAGCCCAGCCCCAGTGCCGCTGGTACGTGCCGAGTAGCACCAGGTATTCGCCGACGAAACCATTCAGCATCGGCAATCCCAGCGAGGAGAGAGCCACAAACAGGAAGAACGCCGCAAGCTTTGGCATCGGCGTGGCCAGCCCGCCGTACTCCCTGATTTCAAACGTGTGCCGCCGGTCGTACAGCATGCCGACGAGCAAAAAGAGCGCGCCCGTCGAAATTCCGTGCGCCAGCATCTGGTAAACCGCGCCCTGCATGGAAATGTTGTGGAACGCGAAAATCCCCAGCACTACGAAGCCAAGGTGGCTGACGGACGAGTAGGCGACCAGCTTCTTCAAGTTTGGCTGCACCATCGCCACCAGCGCGCCGTAAATAATGCCGATGATCGCCAACACTGCCACCCAGCCCGCAGCGCGGCGCGAAGCTTCCGGGAAGAGCGGCAAGCAAAAGCGAATCATGCCGTACGTCCCCATTTTCAGCAGCACCCCTGCCAGCATCACCGACCCGGCCGTGGGCGCTTCCACGTGCGCATCCGGGAGCCAGGTGTGCAAGGGGAAGAGCGGCACCTTGATTGCAAACGCGAGAAAGAAAGCCAGGAAGAGGAGCGCTTCGGTTCTCGGCGCGAGCTCCAGGCCACCTTGCGACGCAGGTGTATGCAGCAGCGTCTGAATCGTCGGCAGATCGAACGTGCCCGTGGCGTTGTACAACCAGACGATGCCGACCAGCATCAGGATCGAGCCGGCCATCGTGTAAAGCACGAACTTCACCGCTGCATACACGCGGCGATCGTGTCCCCAAATGCCGATCAAAAACGCCATGGGAATCAGCATCACTTCCCAGAAAAGGAAAAAGAGAAAAAGGTCCAGCGAGAGAAACACGCCCACGACACCGACTTCCAGCATCAGCAGCATCACGAAAAATTCTTTGACGCGGTGCTCGATGCTTTTCCACGAAGCCAGAATCGAAATCGGCGTTAGAAACGTCGTTAGGATCACCAGGAACAAACTGATTCCGTCAACGCCCAGGTGGTAGTTGATCGGCGGCTGGTTGATCCACTTGGCGTATTCCTCGAGGTGATACCCGGTGGCGCCGGCAGGCACTGCGCGGATCATCAACAGCGAAAACAAAAATTCCGCAAGGGAAACAATCAGGGCGATGATGCGGATGAATTTATGATCGTCGCCGCGCAACAACAACAACGCCAGCGCTCCCACGGCAGGGAAGAAAATAAGCACGGAAAGCAAGTGTCCGCCGTGCAGCATCAGCGCACCATCCCGAGGACGGCTTTTCCGCTGAATGGCCAGAAGAAGATGACCGCTATCACGACCAGCGCACCGACGACCACCCACACTGCGTAGCTGCGCGTGTTTCCGGATTGCGCGTGACGAACCCCGTCGCCGATGGCAGTCGCGCCTTCAGCAATGCCGTTCACGGCGCCATCGATTCCCGCAATATCGGCGCCCTTCCATAGGACATTGGTCGAAATCCACAGCAGCGGGCGGACAATGACAGCAGCATACAATTCGTCCACGTAATACTTGTTCAGCAGCGTGGTATACACGCCGCGCAACGACTTGGCCAGACTGTCCGCCTTGCCAGGCCTGCGGATGTACAGCCAAAACGCCGCGGCGAAACCAAGCAGTGCAACAGAAGTAGCGATCGCCGCTAAATATTGCATGAATTTGACGGCGCCTCCTTCATTCCAGCCCCGCGACCCTATAAGAGCGATCGGAGCGGTCGAGAGAGGATCGCCAAGCACGGGCCCTACAAACTTATCGAAGTAGTTTTCACCGCCCCAGAATTCAGGCGCGGCCATCCAACCACCGATAATGGAAAGCACCGCAAGGACCACCAGCGGACCCAGCATGCTCCACGGCGATTCGTGCACATGAACGTGGTGGTCGTCATACCGCTGCTTTCCATGAAAAGTCAGGAAGATCAGCCGGAACATGTAGAACGCCGTCAGCAGCGCCGTGGCCAGTCCGAACCCGTACAATGCATATCCAACGTTGCGGCCGCCATATTCATTCTCGAAAGCGCTTAACAGGATGGAGTCCTTACTGAAGAACCCGGCGAATGGCGGAAAGCCTGCAATCGCCAGCGTGGCCGTCAGCATCGTCACGTACGTCCAGCGAATCTTTTTGCTCAGTCCGCCCATGCGGAGCATGTCCTGCTCGCCGCCCATGGCGTGAATCACGCTACCAGCCGCAAGGAAGAGCAGCGCCTTGAAGAACGCGTGGGTCATCAGATGAAAGATGCCCGCGGAAAATGCGCCCACGCCGCACGCGAGAAACATGTAGCCCAATTGACTGACAGTGGAGTACGCCAGAACTTTTTTGATATCCGTTTGCACCAAGCCGACGGTGGCGGCAAAAAACGCCGTCGCGCAGCCCACGATAGCGACGACCAGCATCGCCGTCGGAGCATGCGCAAAAAGAATGTGCGAGCGGGCCACAACATATACGCCCGCGGTCACCATCGTGGCCGCGTGGATCAGCGCGCTCACAGGTGTCGGCCCTTCCATCGCGTCCGGCAGCCAAACGTACAGAGGTAACTGCGCCGATTTTCCGCACGCGCCCATGAAAAGGAGCAAACACGCAAACGTCAAAGTGCCAAGATGCCCGCTCAATTCAACAGGCCAGCCGTGCAGCGTTGAACTAGTGAAAATGGCTTGGAAATCCAAGGTATGGAAAGCGCGGAACAGCAAAAACATCCCCAGCATGAATCCGAAATCGCCGATGCGATTGACGATGAACGCTTTCTTCCCCGCATCCGAAGCAGATTTTTTCAGAAAGTAAAATCCAATGAGCAAATAGCTCGAAAGCCCGACGCCCTCCCAGCCAACGAAGAGCAGCACGTAATTCGCCGCCAGCACCAGGATTAGCATGAAAAACATGAACAGGTTGAGGTAGGAAAAGAACCGGTAGTAGCCGCCCTCATGCGCCATGTATCCGGTCGCATAAACGTGAATCAGCCAGCCCACTCCGGTCACCACCAGCACCATTACCACCGTGAGCTGATCCATCTGCAGGTCGAAGCCCGCGCGGAAATTGCCCGCTGCGATCCAGGTGAAGAATTCCTTGTGAAAGAGAACTTGCCCGGACTCGAAAAACTCGCGCACCGCTTCCAGCGCGCCGAGAAACGAAAGCCCAGTCGATCCGATTGCCACCCAGTTAACGATCTTGTTCGGCCACTTCGCGCCAAAAAGTCCATTCACCGCCGAGCCCAGCAGCGGCAGCAGCGGAACAATCCACAGGTATTCGAGCATCGGGTATTTCGGCATTAGAGTTTGAGCAGGTCCACGCGTTCCACGTTCAGCGTTTGCCGGTTGCGCGCAATCAAGATGATGATTCCCAGTCCCACGGCGGCTTCCGCCGCCGCCACCACAATCACGAACAGCACAAAAACCTGGCCGTCGACTTTTCCCAGAGCCTGGCTAAACGCCACAAACGCGAGGTTGACGGCGTTGAGCATCAGCTCAATGGACATGAAAATCGTGATGATGTTGCGCTTGAAGATAAACGCAAACACGCCCAGCCCGAACAGGATCGCGCTCAGGATGACGTAATAGTTCGTCGGTACCATCTCAACTTTTCTCCCGCTGGGCCAGTACCGTGGCCCCGAGCACCGCCACGAGAATCAGGAACGAAGTCAGCTCGAACGGATAGACGAAATCCTTGAAAATCATGTTGGAAATCCCGAGCGTCGAAGCAAGTTCTCCCGTTTGCGGCGCGGCATGCACGCTCTCCGCCGACTTCGCGATCGTCGCCGCCACGAATCCCGCCAGTGCCACCACCAGGAGCAATCCCGGCGCTCCCGCCATCTTGGAAAGGTTGGTGTGCTCCTCCACGCCCGCGTTCAAAAGCATGATTACGAACACGAACAGCACCATGATCGCGCCGCCATAGACGATGATCTGCACGGCAGCAACGAACTCCGCGCCCAGCAGAAGATAAAGTCCCGCGAGCGCAACCATCACCACGATCAACGACAGCGCGCTATGAATCGGGTGCTTCTGCAAAATCAGGCTGACCGCGCCAATCACCGCCAGCGCCGCCAGCACAAAGAAAACTACGAGCGGCGCGGTCATTTCGCGCCCCACGTCATTCTCGCCAGGATCACAAAGCTGGTGACAATTACGTTCACGATGGACAGCGGCAGCAGCAATTTCCACCCGAAGGCCATCAGCTGGTCATAACGGAAGCGCGGCAGCGTCCCGCGCATCCACACATACACAAACAGAAAAACAAAAATCTTGGACAACAGCCAGAAGGGCGCCTGAATAAACTCATTCACGTTGGGGAGCAAGACAAAAACCGCGCCCAGCCCGGCAATTGCCGTTCCGACTCCCGGCAAAATAATGCGGCCGAACATCGTTTCGTAGCGGAACCCGTCCAAAATCACCCACAGCCCGAACGGAATCAGGATCACCGACGGCAAATAATGAGTGAAAGTCCACGAAGCAGGGAAGGGAGACAGCCAGCCGCCGAAAAACAGAATCGAGCACAAGCACGAAACCGTGATCATGCTGGTGTATTCCGCGATGAAGAACATCGCGAACTTGAAGCTGGCATACTCCGTGTGAAAGCCCGCGACCAGCTCAGACTCCGCTTCGGGCAAATCGAACGGCACGCGATTCGTTTCCGCGACCGCAGCCACGAAAAAACAAAAAAATCCCAAGATCTGCGGCCACACATTCCAGCCAAAAATTCCACGTTCCGGATGGTGCGCCTGCGCTTCGATAATTTGCTTCAAGTTGAAGCTGCCCGCCATCAGCAGCACGCCGACTACGGACATCGTGAGCGCCAGCTCGTAACTGATCATTTGCGCCGAGCTGCGCAGCCCGCCGAGCAGCGGATACTTGCTGTTGGAAGACCATCCCGCCAGCGCCACGCCATAAACGCCCATCGCCGTGATCGCGAACAGCGCCAGGATTCCGATGTTCACATCCGGCGACACAATTCCCAGATAGATTGCCTTTCCGTAAAATTTCCACGGCAATGGCTCTGGCCCAAACGGGATGAGCGCAATCGACGTCAGTGCCAGGGCCAAAGCCAGGAGAGGCGCGAGGTAGTAGACAAATTTATCGGCGCCCGCCGGCGTGGGATCTTCCTTAAAAAGAAATTTCAGGCCGTCGGCTAGCGGCTGGAGCAATCCGTGCGGTCCCACGCGATGCGGCCCCCAGCGCGACTGCATGTGCGCCACAACTTTCCGCTCGAACCACGTCAGGTATGCATTCACTGTCAGGACGATGAAAAGCAGCAGCGCAATCTTCACGACCGTGATGACCAGCTCCGCATTTGAGGACAAGAAAGAAGTCACGGCTAGGCCTTGGCCTCCGGCAGCGATTCCATCATGGTGCAGAAGCGCCCCAGCGTCCCGCTCGTAAACAAAGTGTCCTTCGCAGGTCGAATCAACCCCACCGGCACGTCGTACGGCACATGCCCGTTCCGCGCAAATTCCATGCGCGTCGGCTCCGCGCCCCCGGTCAGCAGCCCCGCCGACTGCACGTTATAGCCGCTCACCGTCTTGCGAATTTCTTCAAACACCGCGGCCGGATTCTTGTAATGAAACGCTTTCCCCAGTCCCAACTTTTCCAATTGATGCGATAAGATCCTCAGCAAATCGAAATCGCTCCGCGGCCCCATCACTTCCGCGCCTTTGTGCAGCATTTGAATTTCGCCGGAAGTATTGGTGACCGTGCCGTCCTTTTCATAGGCCGAGGCCGCGGGAAAAACGATGTCCGCCACGCTAGCCGTCTCGGTGAGGAACATTTCGTGCACGATTAGCGTGTCCAGTTTGTCGCGCCCAAGACTCAGTGTGCCGAAATGCGCCAGTGGGTTCGCGCCCATCACGTACAACGCCCTCAACTTTCCCGCTTGCGCTGCTTCCACCATTTGCGGCGTGGTCAGTCCTGGCTTTGGCGGAATCGGTCCGCAGCCCCACAACTTTTCAAAGGAAGTGTGCGCGTGCGGACTGCCCACGTAGGCGTATCCCGGCAAACGGTCCGGCAACACACCCATGTCTGCGGCGCCGCGCGAATTAGCGTAATCCCCCAGCGCCATGTAGTGTGTTTTGCCTGGCAGCTTCGAACCGAAGGCTACTAGCGTAGCAATCGCCGCGCCAGAAATCTCCGCGCCGAACGCTACGGCGACATCGCTTTCCGCCTCAAGCCCGGCCTTCAATTGCACCAGTTGTTCAACAAGCTCCGGCGCGAGATGTCCTTCCTCATGCGCCAGCCAGCGCAGCGCGGCCGCTTCCTGGCCTGCCGACACTTTCACAAACTGCGTGGCCTTGCGCTTGAGCTTGATCTCGTTCGCATTGATGACGAACAGTTTGGCGCCAAAGTGCCGGATTCCGCTGCGAATCTGCCATCCGACAAGCGGGTTCTGATTCGTGGGATCATTTCCCACCAGCAAAACGGCCTTCGATTCGTACAATTGCTTCATTGTCAGTAGCGAATCGCCGGCACGCTCGCCAAGCGCGGTAATCAGTCCCGTGTAGTCGGCTGTGCGATGATGGTCGACGTTGTTTGTTCCAAACGTGGTGCGCGCCAGCTTCTGCAACAAATAATTTTCTTCATTCGAAGCGCGGTTCGAGCCGATGAAACCAATCGCGTCTTTGCCGCCGGAATCGTGGACTGCCTTCAGCATGGTCGCCGCGGCCTGTGCCGCTTCTTCCCACGATACGGGATAAAGCTTGGCTCCCTTGCGAACCATCGGCTGCCGGATGCGTTCGGCGTGCTTCGTAAAATCAAATCCAAACCGCCCCTTGACGCACAGAAAGTCTCCGTTGATGCCGCTCAGGTCGCGGTTGTTTGAACGCAGAATCTCGTGGTTGCGCACGCTCAGCGTGGTCTTGCAGCCATTCGAACAATGCGTGCACACCGTCGGAACGTACGCCATTTCCCACGGGCGCGTTTTATACCGGTAGGTCCCGCTGGTCAGCGCTCCGACCGGGCAGATATCGATGCACATCCCGCACTCTTCGCACTCCAGATGATCCTGGCGGTTCGGGATGATCACGCTGTTCGCCCCGCGCATGCCCACGCCCAGCGCCTTTACGTCCATGCCTTCATCGCAAACGCGCACGCAGCGGAAGCACAAAATGCAGCGCGGCGCATCGTAATAAACCAGCTCCGACCATTTTTCTTCCGGCCGGTGAATTTTTTCTTCCACAAAACGGCTGGAGTCCGCGCCGTAGCGGAACACCATGTCCTGCAATTCGCACTCGCCGCCCTTGTCGCACACCGGGCAATCCAGCGGGTGATTCGTCAGCAGGAATTCCAGCATGTACTTGCGCGCCTGGCGCACCTGCTCGGTGTCCGTTCGAACGATCATCCCTTCCATCGCCACCAGCGTGCACGCGGTCTGCAGCTTCGGCGCTTTTTCGACTTCCACCAGGCACATGCGGCACGCCGCTTGCAGCGACAAGCCGGGGTAGTAGCAGAACGACGGCACTTCCGTCCCCATGCGCCGCGTCGCTTCAATCACCAGCGTTCCCTGCGGCACCTGCACTTCGCGTTCGTTGATTTTCAGCTTGATCAGTTTCTGTTCGGCCATGGATTCTTATCGCGAGCCAACCAGCACGCCCGCGGATTTGTACGGGCAGCGCCCCCTCAAGTGATCTTCGAATTCGTTGCGCCACTTCTTCATGATGCTGATCGTGGGCATCGCCGCCGCGTCCCCGAGCGGGCAGAACGTGCGGCCCAGCATGTTTTTCGCCAGGTCCGCAATCATGTCGATATCTTCCACGCGTCCCATTCCGCCGTGAAAACGCTCCAGCGTCTTCCGCAGCCAGGTTGTACCTTCGCGGCACGGGATGCACCACCCGCACGATTCATGCGCGTAGAAGTGCATAATCCGGCGCGCCATGTCCACCATGCAGGTGTCTTCGTCCATGATCACCATGCCCCCGGAGCCCAGCATCGAACCGGCTTTCGCCACGGAGTCATAGTCCATCGGGATGTCAATCTCGTCGGCAGCCAGCAGCGGGCAAGAGCTTCCGCCGGGAATCACCGCCTTCAGTTTCTTTCCGTCCGGAATTCCTCCGGCCACGTCGTAGATGAACTTTTTCATGTTCATCCCCAGCCGCACTTCGTATATTCCAGGCTTGTTGACGTGTCCCGCGATGCACAGCATGCGTGTGCCGCCGTTTTTCGGCGTGCCGCGGCTGGCATACGCATCGCCGCCTTCGCGGATAATCGAGGGCACCGCGCTCAGCGTTTCCACGTTGTTAATGATTGTCGGGCATCCGTACAATCCCACCACGGCGGGGAAGGGCGGCTTAATTCGCGGGTACCCGCGCTTGCCTTCGAGCGATTCCATCAGCGCGGATTCTTCGCCGCACTCGTAAGCGCCTGCTCCGGTATGCGCCAGCAAATCGAAATCGAATCCCGTTCCGAGAATATTCTTGCCTAGGTACCCGCGCGCATACGCTTCGCCGAGAGCTCCCTCCACGATATCCAGCACGTAGCGGTATTCGCCGCGAATATAAATGAATCCTTGATGCGAACCGATGGCGCGTGCCGCAATCACCATTCCTTCGATCAACTGGTGCGGGTCCATCTCCATCAGCGGCCGGTCCTTGCATGTTCCCGGCTCGGATTCATCGGCGTTGCAAATCACGTACTTGGCCTTCGGCGTGTCCTTGGGCACGAACGACCACTTCATTCCCGTCGGGAATCCTGCGCCGCCGCGACCGCGCAGGTTCGACTTCTTCACCTCCTCGATGATCGACTCCGGCGTCATCTCTTTCAGCGCTTTCTCCAGCGCTTTGTAGCCGCCTTGCATGAGGTAGACGTCGATCTTGTGCGAGTCCTTCATCCCCCATCGCCGGCTGATGAGTGGCGTCTCCAGCTCGTGCCGTTCGTGCAGTGCGCCGGAAATTACCGGCTCGGGTGCGGGATGTTTGCCGGCGTCGAGGTCCTCGATAATGCGATCGAATTTGAGCGGCGTCAGGTTCTCGTAGAAATCGTAGTTGACCTGCATCGCGGGAGCGCCCGTGCACGCGCCGATGCATTCCACTTCTTCCAGAGAGAAAACTCCGTCGGCCGTAACTCCCTTCTGGCCGATCTCCAGCCGTTTTTTCGCGCGCTCCAAAAGCTCGTTCCCGCCCTTCAGCATGCAGGCCACGTTGGTGCAAATCTGCACATGATGCTTGCCCCAGGGCTTGCGGTGCAGCATCGAGTAATACGCCAGCGTCTCCTCGACCTGCACGTTATTCAGATCCAGCCGCCGCCCGATCTCCGCGATCATTTCGTCGCTGACGCAGCCGAATTCGTCCTGCGCGTACATCAGCATGGGAATCAGCGCGCTGCGCTTCACCGGATAGCTCGTCTGCAACTTCTCAAACTTCGCCGAAAGTGCTGGGGAGAGTTCCATGATTACCTGTCGACTTCTCCGAGAACGATATCGATTGTCCCGATGCATGCGATGACATCCGCAATCAACTGTCCTTCAATCAGCTTCGGCAGCGCCTGCAAATTAATGTACGAAGGAGAGCGGAAGTGAACGCGGAGCGGCTTTGGTGAGCCGTTGCTGGCCACGAAGCAGCCCAGCTCTCCGCGCGGAGATTCAATGGTCACAAATGCTTCGCCCGGAGGAGGTGAAAATCCCTCCGTGAAAATCTTGAAGTGGTAGATGAGCGCTTCCATCTCCGTCTTCATCTTTTCGCGCTGCGGCGGGATGATGCCCGGTGCGTCCGCCTTGATCGGTCCTTCGTCCTTGATCTTGTCGAACGCCTGCCGGATGATGTTCAGGCTTTCGCGCATCTCCGCAACGCGAACCAGGTACCGCGCGTAACAATCCGATTCCGTCCGCGTCGGCACGTTGAAATTGAATTCCTCGTAGCTCGAATACGGAAACATTTTTCGATTGTCGTAAGCAACGCCGGCCGCGCGCAGGGTCGGCCCGCTCATGCTCAACGCAATCGCATCCTCAGCCGAGATGTACCCGACCCCCTTGGTGCGCCCGATCCAGATGCGGTTTTCCGTCAGCAGTGTTTCGTATTCGTCCACGCGGCTCGGCATCATTTTCAGGAAGCGCTCGACCGGTTGCCGCCAGCCCGCCGGCGGATCCAGGGCCAGCCCGCCGATGCGAATGTAGCTGGTCATCATCCGCTGCCCGGTAAACAATTCGAAAATCTTCAAAATCTCTTCGCGCTCGCGGAAACAATAAAGAAAAACCGACATCGCTCCCAGGTCGATCGCATGCGTGCCCAGCCAGACCAGGTGCGAGGAAATTCGCTGCAACTCCACCATCATCACGCGGATGTATTGCGCGCGCTTTGGCACTTCCAGCCCTAGCAGCTTTTCCACCGCCAGGCAGTAGACCAGGTTATTCCCCAGAGGATTCAGATAATCCATCCGGTCCGTCAGCGTGATGACTTGCGAATAGGTCTTGTCTTCGCAGGATTTTTCAATTCCCGTATGCAAATACCCAAGATCAGGAACCGCTTTCACCACCGTTTCGCCATCCAACTCCAGCAAAATTCTCAGCACGCCGTGCGTCGACGGGTGTTGCGGCCCCATATTAAGGACCATCGTCTTTGCTGTTCCGATTGCGGTTTCAACGGTTGTCATGGTGTGCTGCTTTTCCGGAATAATTCGCCGGTGTTGGGCACGTCTCGATAGCCCTCTACGGGATAATCCCGGCGCAAGGGGTAGCCTTCCCAGTCTTCTGGAAGTAAGATGCGCCGCAAATCCGGATGGCCCGAAAAACGAATGCCAAACAGGTCAAAAATTTCGCGCTCCAGCCAATTCGCGCCCGGCCACACGGGAGCCAGCGAATCGACCACTGGATCGTTTCCGCCAAGCCACACGCGCAGCCGCACTTTTTCACGCCGCGGGATGGAAACCAGGTGATAGTTCAATTCGAATCGCGGCTCCGCGGGGAAGCGGTCCACGCAGGTAGCGTCAGTCAGGAAGTTGTACTGCAGCTTGGCGTCCTGGCGGCAATGTTCCGCCGTAGCTCGCAGGAGTTCGCGCGGCACGACGATCGTGGTCTCTCCCCGGTATTCACTGACTTCCGCGACCGCTTTCGGGTTCCACGAACGCAGGCACTCAGCGACAACATTAGCGTTTTTACTGGCAGGCTCCGTCACGATTTAGAATCCCACTTGCGCCGTCTATTTATGCCAGTCCAGCGCGCCCTTTTTCCAGAGATATAAATAACCGACCAACAGGATGGCAATGTAGAGCATCATCTCCCCGAAGCCGTACCACCGCAGACTGCGAAAAATGTACGCCCAGGGGTACAGGAAGATGGCTTCCACGTCGAACAAAATGAAAACCATCGCTACGAGGTAAAATTTGACCGAAAAAGGCTCGCGCGCGTCACCTGTGGGTTCCATGCCGCACTCGTATGGCTGCAGCTTGGCCCGCGTCGGACGCCTCCAGCCCACTAAAACGGAAACAGTCGTCAACGCACCGGCGAGCACCGTGGCAATCAGCAGGTGTATGAGAAGCGGGGCATAGGTATGTAATCCGGAACCACTCATAGGCGAAGAGTTATAATAGCGATTCAAGCGCCACTCGGTCAAATGCGGTGGAAAGATTCCTGCGAAGCGCTTTCAGCTCTTCGCAGGGTCAGGACGAGCAGCGAAATGCTTTTCGGTCACAATTCGAACGTGGAAGCGCGTGGCACGACCTATCACGTGCAAACGGAAGATCGCGGCACCACGAACGCGCTCATTGATACGACTGTTTACTTCAACGGACGCGTCTTGCACCGCAGGACGAATAACTATTTCGATCTGCTTCCTCTGAACCCCGGCCGCGAGCAAGCTCTAAAGGTGCGTCTCGACGAGCAACACCGCGCCGTTGTCGAGGAGCTTCGAACGGGAGCGCTGCATCTTGCGCTGCCGCGCGAGGAAAAGGCCGCTGCCTCATCGGCAGAACCGGCGACTGAGTCTGCGACTGGCGTTCTTGCGTTGGAATTGATCAACGCCAAGACCTGGCTCACGGGGAAACGCGCCTTGTTGCAAATCGTGGTTCGAAACGAAGGACGCCAAGCGGTGAGTGGCGCCACCGTGATTACCCGCGTGGATGGCGCGGCGGAGGCGACCCAGTTTTCCGCCAAGACTGGCGGCTCCGGGCAAGCGCAATTCGAATTCGATATGCCGCGCCTGGCGGGCGGTGAGCCGGCTCTGGTCATCGAGGCATCGAAAGGAAATGCCCGGGGGCATTTGCGCTTTCAGTTACGCGGCAAGCCGCGCGTCCCTTCGGCGAGTTAGCGCATGGAAACTAAAATTGCAATTGTCGTGAACGGAGAAAATCGCGCCGCCAAGCCCGGAGCTACGGTCATAGAATTGCTTCGCGAACTCGGGCTCGATTCCGGACGCGTAGCCATCGAACGGAATCTGGAAATTTTGCCGCGCCCGAAGTGGACCGAAACCCAGGTTGCACCTGGCGACCGTTACGAAATCGTGCAATTTGTCGGCGGCGGCTAAGAGTATTCTTGCGGACTCAAATTCCTTTCAGCAGATGCCCCATCTTTCGTTTCTTCGTCTTGAGATAGCCGCGGGAAATCTTTGACACGCGCGGCTGGCACGGCACGCGCTCGATGACGCGGATCCCCGAACTTTCGAGCTGGCGCACTTTCTCCGGATTGTTGGAAAGCAGGCGAATTTTCGTCGCGCCGAGCTTTTTCAAGATTTGCGCGGAAAAATTGTAATCGCGCGCGTCGGCCGCGAATCCCAGGGTTTCATTGGCTTCCACCGTGTCCATGCCGCCGTCCTGCAGTTCGTACGCGCGCAATTTGTTCATCAAACCGATGCCGCGTCCTTCCTGAGGCAAGTAGAGCAAGATTCCAGAAGATGCCTGTCCAATTTTCTTCATCGACAATTCAAGCTGGGCGCGGCAATCGCATCGCATTGAAGTCAGAACGTCGCCGGTCAGGCACTGCGAGTGAACGCGCACCAGCGGCGTGGACTTGCCGTTCATGCTGCCGCGTACCAGGGCGACCGCTTCCTCTTGCGGGCCGCGCCCCTGAAAGCCATATATCGTGAAACGCCCATAGCGTGTAGGCAGCGCAGCGTGCGCGACCATCCGCAGACCGCTGGCTTTCCTCTTCGGCTTCGTCTCTTGTCGTGATTTTGCGCGCATGGCGAAACGAGAAGTATAGCAGGGACTTTGTTTCGCACCGATTTCCGCGCGCGCGACCAACGGCGGATTCCTTCCCCGTTTCCTGCGCGGCCTCATGCGAATTCTCCCATCTTTACATCCAGCGGCGGATTGGCTAGCGTTAGCCTGGTACTAGCAACAAAAATGGATACGGCAACCTCCGTTCGCGACCTGCTGTTTACCCTTCTTCTGAAGGTCGGCGTGGCGTCGTCGATTGCTGCGCTGCTGGCGCGGTGGACGGCGTTCCGGCGCGTGCTCTTCACCGAACAACGCGAACCCGACCAAAAACTAAAGCTGATGCTGTTCCTGACGCCGGCGTTGATCGTTGGCGTGACGTTGCGCCTGGTTGGCGGGCCTGCGTACGCGTTTGCGGATTTATCGCTCGAAGGCGCTTTTTTGATGGGGCTGCTCGGCGGGCGCGTGGTCGGGCCGATCGGAGGGGCAATCATCACCATTCCAGCGCTGATTTCGCACGAATGGCTAGCCATGCCCGCAGCGTCTACGGCGGGGCTGCTCGGCGGACTAATCCGCCAGGCGATTCCCAACAAGGAAGACCTCTGGAATTTTGGCCCGTTCACGTTCCTCAACATCCCGAAAGCGACGATGCGCCTGCTGCGCAAAGCAGAATTGTCCTGGGAAATGGCACCGCTGGGCGCGTGCGTAGGCCTGGAGCTGGGCCGTGTGGCGCTGGTGCTGGCGACGACCAAACCGAAGTGGCTCTTCGCCGTTGACTCGCACTGGGACTGGTGGCTCGTGCTGGTAGTGATTGCCACGCTGATGTCCGTGGCCTCGCCGCTGAAGATCTGGAATAACACGCGCGTCGAGATGAACCTGGAGCAGCACCAGCAGTTGCTGTTGAAGGCCCGCATGGACGCGCTTTCCAGCCAAATCAATCCGCACTTTTTGTTTAACACGCTCAATACCGTCTCCGCGCTGATCCGCTTTGATCCGGATTCGGCGCGTGGCGTGGTCCTGAAGCTGAGCAACATTCTCCGGCGGCTGTTACGCAAGCACGAAACGTTTGTGCCGCTGCGCGAGGAGTTGCAATTTATCGACGACTACCTGGACATCGAGGTGGCGCGATTCGGAAAAGACAATCTCGACATCGTGAAGCACATTGACGAAGCTGCCCTGGAAGCCTTCGTCCCGAGCATGCTTCTTCAGCCGATGGTGGAGAATTGTCTGAAACACGGGCTGGCGCCGAAGCTCGGCGGCGGAAAAATCGAATTGCGAACGACCAACAGCGATGGGCGGCTGCGCATCGAGATTGAAGATAACGGTGTCGGTATTTCGGAAGAAAAAATGCCGCACGTGTACGTCGAGGGTATCGGGCTGAGCAACGTGCGCGAGCGGCTGCGCGTGCTGTACGGAACCGATTTTCATTTGGACATCGAGAGCCGGCCGGGCGAGGGAACGGTCATTCGCATTGAGATTCCAGAGTTGGTCTCGACGATGCAGGAAGTTGGATGACCCGGATTTGGTTGTAGTTGCTGCAATACAGGAGCAAACTAAGGGCGCGGCCCTCTCAGTGAATGGTCACCCCCCAGGCTTGACACTTGGCTATCTGCCAGTTCGGATGCGACACTATGGGGGCCCCCAGTGCTGAATGACCGCCACGGGGTGTACAATGAGCGAGGAACTGTGAACAGCATGAAATCAGAAAATGGAAAAACGGTGGTGGCAGTACGCGGCCGCGGAGTGCGTGCTACTCCTGAACAGGCTCGTGAGATGTGCACGTGCGGGCATCGCGCCAGCAACCACGCGGCGCTGAAGTATTCCTGCCAGGCCCCCGGCGACCACAAGGGCTTCTGCCGCTGCATGCGGTTTCTTTCCGCGAAGGAATGGCGGGGAAGTAAAGCGAAGGCCTCGTAGCGAATCCTCCGCACAAAAAAAGGCAAGGCCACATCAAGCGGCCGCCGAGTAGAGAGAAACATCTCCGCGCGCTTGACGAGTCTTCTGCGGCGAATTGAATCGCTCAGTTCTAAGCTCCTGCGGACTTCGCGAGCGGCCGCGCCGTTTTCGATTCCCAATTCTTCCGCAATTCTTCGCGTTTTTTCAGCACGAAAGCCTTGGCCTCTTCGAAATTACCGTAAACGCGCGTGCCCTTGATGGTGTTGCAAGGTGTGCAGCAAGCTACCAGATTGCTCGGCTCTTTCTTTCCTTTGCGAGCTCGCGGAACAACGAAATCCACGCGCATCGTCAGAGCGTTCTCAAAACTGGCGCGGCCGTCCAATCCGCAGTACTGACAGCGATAATCGTCGCGTTCCAGAATCTTCAGGCCTTCCTTTAGGGTTACCGGCGAGTCCACCAGGGATAACGTCATTAGGCTTAGTGGCATGGCATACCTCCAAAGCGGAAATCTTTGTGAGCAGGCGGGAGTGCGCGACTTCCACTTTCCTTGGGCAAAACCATAGGTCGCCGCGGGTCTGGTGTCAAGCCGGGAGACGATCCCGAACCGCTGTGATGGTACGAATTTCGAATCGGAACGGACTCAATTTGGATTGCGACTCTTTGAGCGGAGATTGTCTCTCGCTGCGTACCAATCCAGCCAGCGCTGCGGTTGCTTTCCCAAATCACGTCCGACGATTTCCGAAAGCGCAGCTTCGGCTTCTGCCCCGGCAAAGTCATCGGTCACGAATGGCGCGAGCAACGGCACCGTCTGTGGATATTTGTGCGCGCAGAGCGCCTCGATGACATCCACGTGGAAAATCTCGTCCCCCTCGCCGCTGCCAAGAGGGAATGTCTTCCAGATGAGCGCAATCACTGGGAGGTTCTCTTCATCAGGCATGGTGCGAAATGCGTCTAAGGCCGCCTCGGACGTTTGTTCCAGGCGATACTTGACCGCCCAGCGAGCAATCTCCCTGATCAAGGGCAGATCGTCGCGGCGCTGGAAACTGGCGAGGCCGGCAAGGCCGTAGTAGATATCACCGATCGTGTCCTTGACGTGCTCGGGAAGCGTATTCCAACGAGCAAGCTCATCCTGGCCATTAGAAACTAAGGTCGACTCGAACTTTTCGTAAACCTGTTGTTGTATTTCTATGTGATTTGCCAGGGTCTCGTGCAGTTTGTCGCCGCCGTAAGCGCCCGCGTTTCTGAAAAGGTCTGCGCGATCCCAACGCGACATGGAGGCAAACTGCCCTGCGAAGAAGTCTCCGGACACTGGCGCAATCTTCTGCAGGGCTGACTCAGTGTGTTTGCGGATGTCATCTCCGTACTCCTTCATCGAAAGAAATGGCCACAGCGCTTCCGCACGTCGCCTCGAGTCCGGGGTAGCGGCAGCTTCCTCCCATCGCCGGCGCAAAGCCACCGCCTGTTCTGCCATGTTCCTAAGCTGACTCACTTGTTGCGGATCCTGCACCCAAAAGAAGCAGTTTCCAAAATAGGTCGGCTCCCACGCCGCGGGAGCGTCTTTCTTATGATGCAAAAACAGCAGAATCCTTGTGCCAGAGGTAATGGGTTCGACAGTGTCGGGACCATCCCTCTGCTCGGTGAAAAGCCGGAAATCCGGCAGTTTGATGGAATCACCCCCGCTGGCGTTTCCTAGAAACACCTCTTCCACCATAAACTTGCTGTGTGATTCTTGGTGGACGATGACCACAAGCTCGGCGTCCAAGACCCCATAACTAAAATCTCTAGGAGTAAGCAGCTTGGAGAAGGAAGCAGGGCTACAAAGGAATACGCAGCAGAGGAACAAAATCATTCGACCCGTCTTGCTAGGCCACCGTGGGATGCGCATGGATGAAGAAAATGGTACGCCCGCAGAGGCCTCAATTCAATCTGGCTGGGATAGATTGGTGTCTAGCCAAAGACGTTATAAAAGCGAGTAGTTGGGATGAGACAGTGTCTATT
Organism: Acidobacteriota bacterium; assembly: GCA_003225315.1. Taxonomy (GTDB): domain Bacteria; phylum Acidobacteriota; class Terriglobia; order Acidiferrales; family UBA7541; genus Acidiferrum. The sequence continues at coordinate 6,653 of QHZD01000051.1, read as the reverse complement.
CGTCGCGCAAGGTTACCATGGGATCGACTTGCGTTGCGCGCCGCGCGGGGATGTAGCAGGCCAACAGAGCGGAGAGCAGAAGTACGGCGGTGACGGCGCTGATGGCTGCAGGATCGATGGCATTGACTTGATACAAGACGGTCTTCATCACGCGGCCGACAAAGTAGGTGCCGCCCAGGCCCATCACCAAACCAATCAGCGCGAGCAACATCCCTTCCCCAATCACCAGGCGTAGCACCTGCCGCGGGCCGGCGCCAAGAGCGATACGCAATCCGATTTCGTGAGTGCGCTGCGCCACTGCGAACGACATCACGCCATAAATGCCGATGGCGGCAAGTAGAAGCGCCAGGCCCGCAAAACTGGCGAAGAGCACAGTCGAGAAGCGATCGCTGGCCAGCGACTCATGGACGAGTTGATCCATCGTTTTTACCTGGTCGAGGGGAAGTTCGGGATCGAGGGTGTGCACAACTGCGGCAATGCTCTTGGTCATGCCGGAGGGATCGCCAAAGGTGCGAACTGCAAAGCCCGCCGATGGCCAAGGTGACTGCCAGAAGGGAACATCAATCTCCGGGAAGCCCTCGCGTCGGACGCCGCCGTTATGAACGTCACCGTAGACGCCGACAATTTGCCATTCAATGGGCGGGCCGAGTTTCGTGACGCCCGGAATCAACTGCTCAACCACAACCCGCTGCGTTAGGGGATCCACTTTTGACAAATACTTTTTCAGGAAGGTCTCATTCACGACGGCAACATGCACGCTGCCCGCGACATCCTGTTCGGTAAGAGCGCGGCCCTGAAGCATGCGGATTCCAAAGGTGCGGAAATATTCGGGAGTGACCATATTGAAGCCCGCGCCGGGACGCGAGGAGGGGTCGACAGCCTGTCCCGAGAGATTGAAGGGCATGCCAAAGTTTGTGCCGATGATCGGCATGCCGGTGGAGGCAGAGACGGACGTGATTCCCGGCAGGGCGCCGATCTTATCCATGAGTTGCCGATAAAAGGTGTTGATCTGTTCAGGATGGGCAAAGCGGTCGTTGGTGATGGGCAAATAAAACGTAAGGATGTGGTCCTGTCGAAAACCCAGGTCCACGCGCGATAATTTCCAGAAACTGTGAATTACCAATCCCGCGCCCGCGAGCAGCGTGAGCGCTAAGGCGAATTCTATTGGCGCGTGACGGAGTCCATATCCGCGTTGGCTTGCTGGATAGTGACTCCCGGTTTCAGGCGCCCCATCACTAAAACAAAATGAAAATCGTGATTGATCTGTTCCGGCTTGAACGCCAGGGGGACGAACAACTGGTTTTCCAAGCGATCAGGCTGCCCGGCTGCCAGGACACCCACGACGGTGTAGGGCTCTCCATTTAGGCGGATGGGCTTGCCGATGATGTCGCGGTCGCTCCCGAAGCGCTCCATCCAGAGCCGATGGGTCGTGATCACCACATGTTCCCTTCCGACTTGCCCTTCCTCTGGCAGAAAATCCCGCCCCAGGAAGAAGGGTGTTCCCACCATATCGTTGAAGCCGGGCGTGGTTAGCCGAGTCTCAATCATTTCGGGATGGTCGGAGCCGGCGAGCGCGAAATTGCCACCAGTCCAGGCACACAAGGACTGAAAGACGGTGCTCTGGCTCTTCCAATCGAGAAAGTCCCCGGCGGAAACGCCGTTACGGTTGCCATTAGCCGCGATTTTGGACCAGACTATGACGAGTTGATCCGGATTTGGATATGGCATGGGGGAAAGAAGAGTGGCATAGACCACGCTGAAGATGGCGGTGTTCGCCCCGATGCCTAGCACTAGCGCGAGCAGGGCTACCGAAGTGAAGCCGGGGTTCTTGAGCAACAGGCGCAGGCCATAACGAACATTGCGAGCAAAATTTGCCATGACTCGTCCTCCTGGCTCGCCAAATGGCCACCCGCTGTGGTGGTTAGACGTTTGGAAGGCTGGCTAGTCACACATCGAATGTCAAAATTTAACGAGTTTTATCCGGTTGACGGGTCACTGACTTAGGGGCGGCGAGGCGCCAGGCGGCTTCGAGGGCGCGGTGCAGCGTGGGCTTTCTGACTCCCTTCAGGCTCACGTTTGTGCAACCTCGGCGTCCCCAAGCACCGCTGCATGGGTTAAAGACCTTAGGCTGCGCCTTGACGAACATCTCCTGCTCCAAGGGCGTAAGCTTGACCATCGCCCAGTCATGGTCCGGGTAGCCGAGCGTAGCAAAGATCTTTCCGGCAACGCGAAAATCGGGGTGGTGCATGTGCGCGTGCTCCTCTGTCTCGGGGAAACTCAAGGCCAGCCTGCGAAAGTCTTTGGGTGTCATAGAAGCATCTCCAGTATTTGAAGGGCCCGTGGCCTAGCATAACGGCCGGTGGATGGAATCTACATCTCACAGACCAAGGGCCATTTTCAAGGCCCGGTTTAGCTCCAGGAGTTTGGCGGGGGAGAGAGAACCTACGAAATTCGTGAGTTCCGTTTTTCGCAAGCTTACGAGGTTGTCACACATGATCCAGCTTGAATGCTTCAGGCCTTCTTCCAGATTAACCGCGACTTGCGTGGATAATCCTTCACCATTCGTGAACACCGGCGCGCAGATGACCGTCGAGAACTTTGAATCGATCAACACTTGGCGGCTGACGACGACGAAAATCCGGTACTGTTTGGGATCGCCTCCCGGCTTGAAGACACGATAAAGCTCGCCGCGGGTCATCGGCACGTATGACGCAAGGCGGTCATTCTTCGGAGGCCTGGTATTCCAGAATTTCCGCAGCCTCGCGGTTGAGTCGATCCGCGCCGCTATTGAGGCGTTCCAGGTCTCGCGCCTCCAGGGCTGCCTTAGCGCGATCGCGCAGGTATCTTCGGAGCACGCGTTCGATGAACGCGGAACGCGAGTACTTCGACCCCGCCAGGCGGTCCACGTCCTTCAGAACGTCCTTCGAGAGTGTGACGGAAGTCTTCTCTTTCATACTACCATCCTACTACCACCGCCATGCTTCCGCAAGCGGCGAAGCGGGCAAACTAAAAAGAGCTTGACAATAGGCTGAAATAACTGTATATTCTGTATTAACAGAAATAACAGACACAACGAAAGCGGCGAGAAGGCCGCCAGTCACGGAGTGGAAAAAATGAGCGAACCCGCAAAAAACACACTAACCCCGGTGGCCCAGAAATTCATTTTGCATTGGGGAGAAATGGGCACGCGTTGGGGCATCAACCGCACCGTGGCGCAGGTGCACGCGCTGCTGTTCCTGTCGCCACACCCGCTGCCCGCGGACGAAATTTCCGAGACGCTGGCCGTGGCGCGCTCGAATGTGAGTACCAGCCTGCGCGAGCTGCAGGGCTGGCGCATCGTGCGTGTGGTGCACGTGCTGGGAGACCGGCGAGACCACTTCGAGTCGATCAAAGACGTGTGGGAAATTTTCCGCATCGTTTCCGAAGAGCGGAAGCGGCGCGAGATCGATCCGACGCTGAACGTGCTGGCGGAATGTGTGCGCGAGATCAAGTCCAACCCGCAGGGCGATGCATACACGCGCGAACGGCTGGAGAGCATGCTGGAGTTCTTGACGGCGATGACGGGGTTGTTCGAGGAAATCATCCGCATGCCAACCGGCGCGCTGAAGGGCGTAGTGAAGCTGCGCGGGAAAGTAATTACGCTTCTCGGAAACGATCGGAAAAAAGCAGCGGGATAGCGGCAGCGGAGAAAAATCATGATTTCGCTGGTGAGTGAGTACACCGACGGGAAAGGGCGGCACGCGCGGGGATGGCTGTTTTTTGACGCGGAGTGCAAGTTCTGCACGCGCATCGCGCGGTGGCTGGCGCCGAGTCTGGAGAAGCGCGGCATGGCACTGGCGCCGCTGCAAGATCCGCGCGTTGGAGCGCTGCTGGGATTGTCGCGCGAAGAGTTAATGCGTGAAATGCAATTTCTTCTGAGCGACGGAAGCCGATTCGGCGGCGCGGATGCGGCAGTGGCGCTGGCGCGTGAGATTTGGTGGGGCCGGCCGCTGGTATGGATATCGAGAATTCCGGGGATGGTGGAAATTCTGCGCAAGGGATACCGCTGGGTTGCCGCGAGCCGGAGCTGCGCGGCGGAGGCTTGCCCGGCATCCGAAACCTCGAAGCGAGTGTAGAGCTGGAAAGGAGCGCACGAAAATGAGTCCGGCCGTGGCTTTCTTGTTGGATGTTGCCCTTGCGGCGTTCTTGTTTGTCGGCATCGTGGCGTATGTCAAAAAGCAGCTAAGAACTTTGCTCATTGAACTCTGCGGGACAACTGAACGCGCCAGTTTTTGGCTAGCGTTCTCCAACGTCGCACTTGTTCTCGTCCCGCTGATCTTCGCTCTCGACTACAAGCCCGAGTTCGGGCCCGACAAGACCGCGATCTTCGAGATGGCCACACAACTCAAATATGCGCTGATTGGATTCGTCATCACCCTGGGTTTGCTTGCGCTTATCCTTTTCCGATTTATTCCACGTGACAAGAACAGTCTGACAGGCGCGCCGCAGCGGCAAAGCTGAATACCGCAACAAAGTGGAACATCTTTTAGGCGGTGTGCGATTGACTAAGCCGGATGCTTGGCCCTAAGATGCGCGCAACGATGCATGTGGTCTGCGAATTCCTGTCAAGGGTCAAGTCAGCGGTCAAGTCAAAGGTCACGTCAGGCGTCAAGCTGAGGCGCGCGGCATTTGCGTGTTTGGTCCTCTCCTTCTTTCTTCATACGGTTTTTTCAGCGACAGAACCGGTTGTGCGCTTTCTCCGTTTTGAAGAAGCGGCGGAGACGCTCAAGCTGTTCGCTGATGCAGGCTTAAGCGGTGGCGATTTCAAGGATGCTGCCGCGTGGAACGATTGGGTCCGCTCACGCGACGCGGAAGTTCGCGGACGCATCGACCGAGGCGTCGAAGATTCCATCAGCAACCTGATTCTTTACGGTGTTTCGTATACGAGTCTTCCACGATTGGAGAATGCAGAAAGCGGAGCATCGGAAACCGGAGAGCTAACGCCGGCTGCGCTCGCGCGGGTCAATGCCCTCGCTGCGGCCTTGCCGAATTCGGCGCGCAACGAGCGGCTGCGGTTTGTGCGCGAGTTCCTGGAGCGCAAGGGCGCTCCCAGGGAGTCCGTCGAAGCGAAACTCCAAGAAAACTTGCGGCGGCTGGTCGCGGAACAACGCACTTATCAGGAAAAACTGAAGGAATCAGAAAAGGCCGCAGACCCGGCTGCGGCGCTGCTTGCGCGAGGAACGCTTTATCAAGAGCGGGGATTGTCCGTCGATACTTCTTTGCTGCCGAACTATGCGCTGGAAGACACACTGCGAACCATGCTGCGCAAAGGAGCGATCAAGCCCGGAACGATGCGCCGGATTTTGGTAATCGGGCCGGGACTGGATTTTACGGACAAGCGCGACGGCTACGATTTTTATCCGCTGCAAACCATTCAGCCGTTCGCCATGCTGGAAGCGGTGGCGCGGCTGGGATTAGGAAAAGCCGAAGGAATTTCCGTGGCGACGGTGGATTTGAACGCGGCCGTGAACGCGCATGTGGCGAGGCTCGCGGAGCGCGGCCGAGCGGGCCAGGCGTACACGGTGCAACTGCCGCGACTAGTTTCCGCGGAGTGGAGCCCGGAGGCCGTGGCGTACTGGCAAAAGTTCGGGGAGACTCTGGGCACGCCGGTGAAGGCGCTGCCGGTTCCTGCGTCGGTAAGGGACGTCACGATGCGAGCCGTGGCGATCCGTCCGGGATATGCGGCGCACATGCGCGGATTCGACATGAACGTGGTGACGCAGACCATGGACGTTCCCGAAGGGCAGGGTTTCGACTTGGTGGTCGCGACCAACGTGCTGGTTTACTACGACCTTTTTCAGCAGGCGCTGGCAATGGGCAGCATCGCCCACATGATGAACCACGGCGGCATCTTCCTGGCAAACCATGCGCTGCCGGCGCAGCACGCGCAGGCTTTGGAGTATCTCGGCCGGAGGACGGTCGCATACACGCCGAGCGGAGCGTACGGAGATGACGTGGTGGCGTACCGGCGGCGGTGAGGGTCGTGGCTTAGGGAACAGAACCGGCGATCAGGAATCTTCCAGTGTGGGATTCCTCGGAGAGATCCCTCGCTCCCGATGGTCCCGACCAGGTCGGGGCCCGCAACAACGCTCGTCGCTCGGGACAGACACCCTTTATGCGGCGTCTAGTTAACAATAACTGGCCCCCCCTCCCCCTGTTTTTCATAAGTGTTCATTCTAAAGGTGGTTAAAGTCCTTTGTTTTGACACACTTTTGTAAGTGTTGATTTTAAAGGTGGATAGGGGTGCCAAGACCGAGCGTTTCCACAGGTGCTCATTCTATGGGATTTATCTGTCACAGCGCTGTGGAGGTGCAAAAAAAAAGAAAAGCAGCAGACGCGCTGCTGCAAACTGCTTAAATCCCGCACGAATACCCAATAAGAACCATAGCACAAGTTAAAGAGCAAGTCAATTGAAATCTGGTGTAATGTCGTTAGCACATGATATGTCCGCTTGATTAGCATGTGAAATGTCCGCTTTTGAGAGGCGGCTGGGTGTAGACCGCATTCCGGGAGGTTGCCGGGATGGTTTACACCAGGGTCGCCATGGAGCGGGCGATGAAAGTACAGGAAGTGATTTTGCGGGCCATCAGCAAGCAGATTCATTGGTTTGAGGC
>QHZD01000029.1 GCA_003225315.1 Acidobacteriota bacterium | reverse complement strand
TGCAAATCGACTCCGATGTATCGCTTCTCGCTCATCTTCTCCTCCTGTGGTTCCCTTCCCTTACAGGTGGAGTAGACGTGTTCTGCGGCGGCCCCATTCTCCTATCCAAGGTCTCTTGCGAGCCTTACGATGGCACCCGGCTACAGGTCTGACCAATCTCCTTTACGAGGTCGTCGCCTCAAAAACACGATGCACCCTGTAACCTGTCTACTCCGAGAACTGTTTCCAGCTCCCGGAAGCCTACCGCCTCAGAAACTCAACATTCATGCCATCTCCTTTAGATAAACAACAGGAGCATAGGCTTCTTCCTGTTGAATGTCAACAGGAAGCATTTTGGGAAGACGACAATCAAAAAGATTAGCCGGAGGCACGCAGCCTCAAATATTCTTCTTTTCGGATGGACACGTCATGTTTAGAAGACAAGTTGACCGCGGAGCGCAACGCGGCCTAGGATGGCCGGGCAAATTCTGCGTTTGCTTTGGGTGTTAGGGGGGGTTCCATGTCTCTTTACTTGCGGTCTGTTTTGCTCCGAGCCGGTTTCTGTCTCTGCTGCGTACTAGTCTTAATTAGACTAGTTCCTTCGGCCGCAGCACAAGGCCTAGCGAGCGGCGACCTTTCGCGCTTACGCTCCGTTGGCAGCGTCGAGCTGTCGCCCGACGGCCGGCGCATTGCATACAGTGTGGTCATGCGTGACCGGCCCGGCCGGCCTTACGGCCAACTCTGGATCATGGATCTGACCACGCAAAAATCCGTTCGCGTAGGCAGCGAAAAAGATTCCGGCGACGGTCCGCTATGGTCGCCCGATGGCAAGTGGTTCGCGTTTCAGGGGCATCAAAATGAAAAGGGTGGATTGTTCATAGCGCGACCCGATGGCTCCGACATCACATTTCTTGCCGCACCAGAGGGCACCAACAGCCCGCTGCCGGGCGCCGGCAAAGATTTCACCTGGTCGCCCGACGACAAGCAGATCGCGTTTATTTCCTCGACTCCCGGCGCGGAGGCCGCGGAAGCCAGCGGCGATCCCATGGTGATTACGCGATACCTCTATAAGCCGGATGCAGGCGAAGGGATGACGCGCTTCAACGACAATCAGCGCCTGCATATTTTTGTTGTCGACGTGTCCACAAAGCAGGTGCATCAGCTCACGCAAGGAAACACTGACGAGCATTCCATCGACTGGTCGCCGGACGGCAAGGAAATTCTTTTCGTTTCGAATCGCGAGCCGAACCAGGATGAGTTTTTCAACTACGACATTTTTGCTCTAAAAGTTGCAGACAACAGCATTCGCCGGCTGACGGCCACGGAATACAACGAGTACGAACCGTTGTGGTCCCCAGACGGAAAACGCATTGTTTTTCGCGGGACGCGCCGCGGGTTGACCGACCGCGAAACGACTATGGAAGACACACACGTTTGGGTGATGAACGCCGACGGCAGCGATCGGCGCGAAATCGGCGCAGTCCTGGACAACCGCCAAGGTGCGCCGCGATGGGCGCCGGATGGCAGCGCGGTCTATTTCACGATTCAAGAGCGCGGGAGCATCCACTTAGTGCGGCTGCCGATTTTAGGAGGCAAGCCGGAGTACGTGGTGAAAGACACGGGGGGCGTGGGCGGCTGGTCCGCAGGAAAAGACGGATCGCTGGCGTACGGTTTCGCGTCACCACAAGACGCGGCGGAACTCTATTTAAAAACGGGCAGTGCCGCGCCACGCAAACTCACGGACTTGAACGCGCAACTCTTCGCAGGAAAAAAGATCGCCGAAGTCGAATCCTTCACTTTCATCAGCAACGACAACAAGTTCGAAGTCGAGGCTTTCCTCACCAAGCCGCTGGGAATGACGGCGACGTCGAAGCATCCGCTCATCGTCAATATTCACGGCGGGCCGCACGGGCAAAATGGTCCGGGGTTCAATTTCAAGAATCAGGTCTACGCGGCGCATGGCTGGGCCACGCTGAACGTTAACTATCGTGGCTCGACCGGCTACGGGCAGAAGTTCGCCGACGCCGTTTTCGGCGATCAGGACGGAAACGAAGGGCAAGATGTTTTGTATGGAGTGAGCGCAGCGGTACGCCGTTACTTGTGGATCGACCGCGAGCGTATGGGAATCGAAGGCGTGAGCTACGGCGGCCAACTGACTGACTGGCTCATCACGCAAACGAATGAATTCAAGGCCGCAGTACCTATCGCCGGGATCGCCAACCTGGTCAGCTACAACTACATGACCTATTACAACCAATATGAAGAGATGGAATTCGGACAGTTCCTGCACCAGGGAAATTTAATGGACCTTGCATGGGAACGTTCCGCGCTGAAGCATGTCGCCGCGGCGCACACACCCACGATGCTGATGCACGGCGAAAATGACAACGATGTGCCCATCGCGGAGGCCGAGCAATTTTTCATTGCTTTGAAGGATGTGGGCACGGAGGCCATTTTCGTCCGCTATCCGCGCGAAGGGCACGGCCTGAGCGAAGTCAAGCACAACATCGACTCCATCGACCGCTCCATCGCCTGGTACGACAAGCATTTCCCCAAGCCCGGCGCGGAAGGTGTTACGAACGTTCAGCCCTAGCAGCGGCTTGGATCGCGTTTCAAAATAAAGAGAGCCTCGGGAAACTGAGGCTCTTTCGCAAATAGATTTTGAATGCAGGAGCCGAGGTTAGACCTTCGCTTCGGTGCCCGCTGTGGCGCTGGCCGCAACGGCGGCCGGTGTCTCTTCCTCTTCGCGTCCAGCGCGCTTGATACGGGCGGCCTTGCCCCTGAGATCGCGCAGGTAATACAGCCGTGCTCGGCGAACTTTACCCTTCCCAATCACCTCAATCGAGCTGATGGTTGGCGAATGGAGCGGGAAGATGCGCTCGATGCCGACGCCAAAACTGACCCGGCGCACCGTAAATGTGGCGCCCGACGCGCGGCCCTTCTTGGAGATCACCACACCTTCGAATGCCTGGAGGCGTTCCTTGACCTTTTCGCCTTCACCTTCCTGCAGACGGACGTTGACGCGCACGGTGTCACCCGCGCGAAACTCGGGGAGGTCTTTGCGCAGTTGCGCTTCATGTAACTTACGAATTACCGGATTCATGTTCCTGTTTCCTTTTAGACCCACTCAGGCGGGGCCAGCTCTTCAAAGACAATCTATAATTATAGACAAATTGTAATAGTTTTCCTAGCAAATTTGGGCGTGCTGAGTTGCAAGTGAGCCGCTAGGCCGGTGCCGCTAGCGAGGAATTTCGGCGAATCACCGTTTCTGCAAAGCGATCCATTTCTTCAAGTTGCGGGCTGAATTGCAGCAACACCAGCTCAACACCAGCGGCTTCGAATTGGGCCAGGCGCTCGGCCACTTGTTCGGGCGTGCCGACGAGGCCGGACCGCAAGCCGCGGTTCGAAACCGAATAATCTTCCAGGGAAACGCGCTGCTCCAGTTGGGTTCCGGCAAGCCATTGCTGGTAGTTGGCATAGCCCGCCGCGGATTGCTGAACGTCCGTGATGCGCCGCAGCTCGTCCTGCGCTTCTCGCTCCGTTTCGCGGACAATCGCATATCCCGCAACGCCGAATTTCAGCGGCGGCAAATTATATTTGGCGCGGCGCTCGCGTAGATCGGCGATTTTCTCGCCCACACGCTCCGGGGGATCACCGTGCATCAGATACGCGTCGCACTTTTCGGCAATGAGCTCTTTCGCGGCGGGAGATTCACCGCCTGCGTACAGGGTTGGACGCGGCTTCGCCACCGGCTTGGGCTCGAGAACATTGTCTTCCACGCGGTAGTACTTGCCCGAATATGAAAAATGATCCTTCTTCCAGACGCCGTCCAGAACGTCAAGCCACTCGCTGGTGCGCGCGTAGCGGTCGTCGTGCTGTTCGAACGCAACGCCATATTTGCGCGCTTCGTCCGCCCACCAGGAAGAAACAACATTCAAAGTGAGGCGCCCATTGCTGATTTGATCGATGTTGGCGGCCTGCTTCGCCAGCAATGCGGGCAAATGAAACGTCGGCCGCACCGCCACCATCAGCTCGATTCGCTCCGTCACCGCGGCCAGCGCCGCTGCGGTGGACCACGCATCCAGCGAGGGCGCTTCGACGCCCTTGATGTCATTGAGGTTGAGCTCGGCAATCAGTGTCAGGTCAAAACCAATCTTCTCGCTGCGCTGCGCAAGCTTCTTCACGTACACCCAGCTCGTCTCCATGTTTTCGTTTTCTACGTTGCGCAACCAGCCGCCGAAGACGGGGAGCCAGTAGCCGTATCTCATCGTGGGCCCCCTCCCGCCGCAACGCGCTCGCTGCGATTCGCTTCGTGTCGTTGCGCTTCCGCGATAAGGAAGTCCGCAAGCCGCGCATAGGGATTGAAGCCGATCACGCGCACCGGATCGGCCACGAAATTCGAAAGCGCGTTCACGTCGTAATAAAGCTGGCGTCCGGTGCGGTCGTCGATCACGTACTCGATGCCCCCGACTTCTACTCCCGCGAGTTCCACGATCCGTTCCACATCTTCGATCACCTGTCGCGGTGGATCGTAGCCTTCCACCTTCATTCCGCTTTTCGGCGCGTCCACGGGACACGCGATGCGCGTCAACTCTTCGCCTCGCGTGTTCTGGCAGATGTCCGCTGGACACAAGTTGTAGCTCTCGCCGGTAATGTGTATCTGGATGGCATAAAGAAATTTCCCGCCAAGAACCTCGACGCGAGTGATGATTCCGCCGCGCGCCGTGAACGCTTCCTGCACCAGCGCCGTGGAATCGATGCCGAAGTACAGGCGGTTCGCATCCACAGCCGCACGCAAATCTGCTGCTGAATTGAACCGCTCGATGCCCGCGCCGCTGCCGCCAATGTTTGGCTTGATCACCACGGGATACCCAATTGCTTCCGCCCCTTCCAGCGCCTGCGACGGATGATTGATGACCCGCGCTTTCGGATACGGCAATCCCAGTTTCTCCAGATTCGCAAGCTGCAGCGCTTTGGAAATCTCGTGGTTGAAGCACCGGTAGCCGTTGACCACGCGCACGCCCTTGCCTTCGAGGTGCGCCAGATAGTTGAGCGTGTAGAAGATGCCGTGGCCCAAGCCGCGCTGCCACGCCGAAGGACTCATGCGATTGAAGAGCAGGGAATGTTCCTGTTCCGGCGAGTCCACGTCATAGTGGTGATGCCGCGCGTCAATCTTCAGCCAAGGCACGCCACGCTCGTCGAGTTGCTGAAACAGCGGTCGAAACCAGTCCGGATGCTCGTAATAAATCGCAATGGGCTTTTCGAGGCCATAGCCGCTCCCGTTTGTCTCGTTACTCATGAAACCTCGCACCTGGCCCTAACCTTGATTCACTATCATGGGATGAATGAGAACCTCCAGACGTTCCATTTTATTCCCTTGGCAATAGATCGGGACGATTGCGGCGGGTTTTTTCAAGCGCAGCCGCGCGCCGCCACTTAGCCACTTCCGCGTGATTTCCCCCGATGAGAATCTCAGGCACGGCCCAGCCCCGGTACTCCGCGGGCCGCGTGTAATGGGGAAAATCCAAAAGCGCGCGAGTTGTGAGGGTTGACTGGTGGCCCGCTCTCGTCTCGCGATGAAGCGTCTTGGATTCCGCATGCCCAGACTCACTAAATGACTCGTTCTGCGAAGACGCTTCATTTCCCAACGCTCCGGGCAACAAACGCGTCACCGCGTCCACGATCATCATGGCCGGCAGCTCGCCGCCGCTCAGCACGATGTCACCGATCGATATTTCCTCCGTCGCCAAATGCTCGGCCACGCGCTCGTCAACACCTTCATATCTCCCGCAAATAAAAATGATTCGTTCCAACTGCGCGTAGCGCCGCGCCGTTTCCTGGCGGAACAATTTTCCCGCCGCAGACAGCAAAACGATCGCCGTCTTCGGATCCGCGCCGCCCGGCTTCAATGCCTCTCCGGCGCTATGCCCAGCAAGCGACTCCACGGCTTCAAACAGTGGCGCGGGCTTCAACACCATGCCTTCGCCGCCGCCAAACGGCCGGTCATCGACGGAGCGGTGACGATCCTTGGTAAACTCGCGCAAGTCCTGCACGTGGATCTCTACCAGGCCACTTTCACGCGCCCGTCGCACGATGCCGTGGCCTAGCGGCCCCGCAAAAAACTCGGGGAAAATCGTAATCAGATCGAATCGCATGCAAAACAAGTGTAGCCAATCGAGGGAAGAGTAGCTATTCGGAGTTGATTTGGATCCCTCATGCCGTGGTTGCATCACGATTCGTAAGCGCCTACGATGCCCAGGATTGGAACAAGGGAGGCCAATTTTATGCCCATCGCCGATCGCCAAACTCGCATTTCGTTGCTCTGGTTGCCGGCCTTCGTCCCTCTCTGGCTGGCGGGTTGCGGCGCTTATGGGGGCGGAGGCAACGGCGGCGGGGGAGGCGGGTCGGCGCCCTCCGCACCCACAGGTCTTACTGCAACAGCCGCGAATGCCCAGGTGAACCTGACCTGGAACGCAAGCGCCGCCGCGACTGGCTATTACGTCAAGCGCTCCACGAGCAGCGGCACCGAAGTCCAAATTGCAGCGCAGTCCGCTACGGCCTATACTATTACGTCGTCTCCGCGTACAATTCATACGGCCAGAGCGCCAATTCTGCTGAAGTCAGCGGTACACCCCTAGCACCTCCACCACCCGCCGCGGACGTGACAATCACCATTGATCCCACCAAGACCAAGCCCATTTCTCCGTACATCTACGGCACCAATTTTTATTCGGGCAATACCGCACCGCAGCCAAATTTCACTTTTGATCGCGCCGGCGGCAACCGCTGGACCGCCTACAACTGGGAGAATAACTACTCGAATGCAGGCGGCGACTATATCTATAACAATGATCTCTATCTGTGTAACGCCGGATGCAATGCCGCAATTCCGGCCGAGGCTGTGCGGACATTCATTGCCGCGGACCAGAGCGCGGGTTTGGCAAGTCTAGTGACTTTCCAGCTGCAGGGCTTGGTTTCCGCAGATGGAAACGGTCCTGTCAGTACCGCCAATCCCCCTGACATGACGCGCTTCAAAACGGTAGTCGACAAAAAGAGCACCGTCTCCAGCGTTCCGTTCACGACAACGCCTCCTACCACCGATGCCAATGTGTTTATGGATGAGTTCGCCTGGGCCTTGGACCAGAAGCTGCCGGGCATCTTCGGTGCGAATCCAACTCACCCCACTTTCTTGAGCCTGGACAATGAGCCAGATCTTTGGAATGCGACTCATCTGGAGGTTCAGGGCTCAACGAATATCTCCTCGACCAATTTCATCACCAAGAGCGTCACGCTTTCAGAAGCATTGAAAGACCAATTCCCCAATCTCGTTATCTTCGGGCCCGTCAATTATGGTTTTAACGGAATCTACAGTTGGCAGGGCGATCCGAGTCTGAGCCCCACGCCCAACGGGGCGAACTGGTTCGCGGACAAATACCTCGCAGGGATTAAGACCGCTTCCGCCGCTTACGGTAAACCCGTTGTGGACGTCTACGATTTCCACTGGTATTCGGAAGCCACAGACGGCACCACGAGAGTCACCAATATGACTGGCTCTTCTCTGACCGATGCCCAGGTGCAGGCCATCGTGCAAAGTCCGCGCAGCCTGTGGGATACCACGTTCAAAGAAAATTCCTGGATTACGAACTCTGTGTTAGGTGGGCCGATCTACATCCTCGGACGGCTACAAGCCAAAATCGACGCGGAAAACCCGGGCATGAAAATTGCGATTACCGAATATGAAAACGGAGGCTTTAACCACATCGCTGGGACCATCGCACAAGCCGATAACCTTGGCATCTTCGGCAGCCTCGGCATTTTCGCGGCGAATTTTTGGCCTCCGGGTGGCACTTATTCCTATACTCTCGCGGCCTTCCGCGCGTTCCGCGGATTCGACGGGGCCAACGCGAACTTCGGTGATATATCGCTGCAGTCCACCTCGAGCGACGTGGCCAGCGTGGTCGTTTACGCCAGTACGGACACCACTGCTCCCGGCCGAGTCGTCTTCGTCGCCATTAATCGCTCCAACGCCGCCAAATTTACCGCCATCAATGGTCAGGCGCTCTCCGGAACGGCTCATCTGTACCAGATGACCGCCGCCTCTGCTTCGACGCAAAGTGTTGTCCAGCCCGTGTCCATGGGACCGATGGCCGTAAGCGGCTCGTCGCTTACCATCACGCTTCCGGCATATAGCGTCACTACGATCGACGTCCACTAACGCCACTCGCGGAGCCTATTCGCGGTTCAGATCGCGAAGGCCATCAGGGAAAATCACATCAATTCGCCGCGCGTCCGTGTCGATTTTCGTACAAATATCCACCGCCAGCGGAATCAGAATTTCGCCGCCGGATGTTTCCACTTCGAGGAGCGGCGTCCCAAAAATTTCTTCCCCGGGGAATTGCACATCGCGGACGGTCCCCAGGAGAGCCGGCGCTTCGGCAAGCGAGCACGGTGAAGAAGACAGGACGGGAGGCGTGGCAGGGGTTTCAAACACGGAACAGCCGATGAGGTCGGACACGAAATATTGTCCCGCGGGCAACGTCACCCGCTGTTCGAACGGAAGCAGTACTTCCATACCGCGGAATTTTTCCGCTTCCGAGATCGACTCGACGCCTTCAAAATGAAAAACCGCCTGCCCGCGGTGATTTTGGCTTAGCCAGCAGGATTTCAGCGCCAGGCGGCGCGGCTCATCTTTGCCGTCGGCGTGTCCGGCAAAAACTTCCCGCAATCGTGTTAGGCGTTCTGGAAAATCAGTGAGGATTTCAGCAGCGACTTCGCCCTTGTTGCCGCGCGCCCGGAGGATGCGCGCAATTATCAACCAGCGTGGAGTTTCACGTCTCAAAGAGAAGTCAGAACGTACGGCAACCCGGAAATCATGACCGCCCGGCGGTCAATCTTCAAGGATTTCCAAAGTAAACCGCTTACGCAGTTTCATTCCGGATGCGCCAAGCAACGTTCGAATCGCTTTCGCCGTCCGGCCTTGCCGCCCGATGACCTTGCCTAAGTCCTCGGGATGCACCCTAAGTTCCAGCACGGTGACTTGCGAGCCCTCAACGCATTTCACCTGCACGTCCTCGGGATGATCCACGAGAGCACGGGCTATAGCTTCAACTAGTTCGTTCATAGGCTACCTGGGATTGCGCCCCCCGGAGAAACCGGGGCGGCGCAAATTTTTCAGGAAGGCGCAGGGACTAACCGATTTTCTGCAAACGTAGAAAGCTGCGCACGGTATCGCTGGGCTGGGCTCCCAGGCCGATCCAATACTTTATGCGCTCTGCGTCGAGCTTGATCTCCGCCGGCTTCTTCAGCGGATCGTACGTGCCCACCGCTTCCTTCACGCGGCCGTCCCGCGGCCGGGTCCTCTCAATCACTACCACGCGGTAATAGGGCTTCTTTTTCTTGCCAATCCTGGACAATCGAATCATCAACACTAAGTCATTCCTCCTAAACTTACCTAGTGTAGCCTGTCAGGGCTCTTGGCGGCAATCGAAGTTTGTGAGTCGCTGCGGGTCAGTGTTTGGGCGCCCCTGGACGAGGTTCCCCTCGCGGCAGGGCACAGTTGAGGGTGGAAAATGACGCTACTGCTGGGTATTTGAATCTCAGATTCGCGCCCCCGAAACTAGAACGGAAAACGCACCGAGAGAATCCCATTGTGATTGTTCCGGTGGAAGCGAGTCGTAGCGATCTGGATTCCCCCGCCCACGGTGACTGCCAATCGCTTCCACAGATGGATTCTTCCGATGACCAGGCCCGGGGTCATGAAGACTTGAGTCTGCCCGCTGCTCGGGCCGTCCTGGAAATGCGTGTAGTTCACTTCGACTTCCGGCCAGAACTTTCGATACAGGTGGTACTGAAAAGCGTTGTTCCAGGGATACGTTCGGCCGATCGCCGCCTCATTGCCCGTCGGCAAGGTCACGCCAAAAGTACCTTGGATATCGAACGCTCCGAAGCCCTTCCCGTACGCGATCGTCGGCGTGATGATGGCGTCAGTCGCTCCGTTCTTGTACTGCCCCGTCGGGAATGTCGTTTGGAAAAACGCCGTCAAAATGTACTTTGCCTTTTCCTCATTCGAAGAAAGAATCCGGTATTTCACGAGGAAACCCCAATCGCCGAATCCATCCCGCACTAGGCTGTCGTTATGGACGATATAGGCGGGCGGGGCAACCAGAATCACTTCGACGCGCTCGGCTGGTATCAGCTCCAGTCCTTTTGCACCGCCGTAGTTTTCCGTTGTGATGCCGCTGTTGTTCGTCTGCCAGAGAGTGTCGAGGCGAAACTCCTCTTCGAGACGGGGCGTAGTCGTGGCCAGCGGAGTGGCCCAGTGAGGCTGCTCCGCTTGTGTCTTGTCCACGCGCTTGAACCAGCTGGCGAAGTACCCCGGGTCGCTTCCCCCGCCGGCATTCGTACCAGTTTGCGAATAGGAAGGAACGGCCGCGAAAAGAAAAACAGCAAGAATGACGAAAACATTTCGGTAGGGCCGCACGTTGTCTCCAGGTTCTACAGGATCCAATTTTCCAGACCGCGGCGAGCCCACGGCCCGCATCAGAAGGCTATGCATTTTAATACAGATATAAACGCCAAATCTAATCGTATTAATACGGCTTATTCCGTATTTCCGCTCCATGAAAATCGTGTGGTCTTGAATCAAGGGCAGGCTGGATCGCTCGAGGAAACTCGTTACTCGTACCTGAGGCAAGCGATGGGATCCAGATTAGCCGCCAGGTTTGCCGGATAATAGCCAAAGAACAGGCCCACACCGACGGAGATTGCAAATCCAATCGTCACCCACAAGTAAGACAGAGTTGCGGGAATCGATGGCACAAGAGTCCGCACGGTTGCGGAGACTCCCGCGCCGATCAGGATGCCGATTGTGCCCCCAACCAGTGTAAGCACCACGGCCTCCAGCAAAAATTGCAACCGGACATCGGCCCGGCGGGCGCCAATGGCCTTGCGCACGCCAATTTCCTGAGTGCGTTCGGTCACCGAGATCAGCATGATATTCATGACGCCGATTCCACCCACCAGCAATCCGATCGAACTGATTACGGTAGTGAGAATCACCAGCGCGCCGGTAAGCTGGTTCCATAAATTGCTGATAAAGTCCGGGGAGCTCAACTCGAAATCGTTTTCCTTGCCGGCCGGGATACGGCGCAGCCGCCGCATCGCCTGAATGACTTCGCCTTGCGCCGTTTCGACGTTTACGTTTTCTGGCACTGTAAACGCCATAATCAGCTCTTTCGCCTCCGGGTACTCCTTCTTGAAGCAGCTCAGCGGGATCACGGCAAAAATATCCACGCCCGGACCAACAAACAACCCTTGGTCGTGTTCGAAAACTCCGACAACCTCGTAGACGCTTCCATTAATACGAACGGTTTTCCCCAGCGCGTCGGTGTTCGGAAACAGGGACTCGCTGATCGCCGCGCCAAGGACAACGACTGGCCGCGTGTGCTCCTGGTCGAAGGCGCTGATGAAGCGGCCGCGCGCAATGCTGAATAAAGGTATCGCGTCAATGTACTGCGGTTCAGCTCCGCGCACGATAACCTTTTCCACGCTGTAGTGCCCGCTGGTGATCAAATTCGAATCGCCGAAAAAAAAACCGCGTGTGCCGATGGTGGTCAAGGCCTGCACGTCAGGCGCAGCATCGCGGATGAAGCCCGCATAGTTGTACTCAAAATATTTGCGCACGCGAATCCTCTCCGGCCAGCGGGAAGGGTCCGTGCCCGGCGGAAATCGCGAGATAAAGTAGGTACGGGAGCCCAACGCTTGCACGCGGTCCTGCACGAACTTGTTGAGTCCCTGGATGATCGCCGCCATGGAAATCACCGACGAAACGCCGATGACGATGCCCAACACGGTCAGCGCGGAACGCACTTTGGACGAACGCAGCGTCTCCATGGCTGCAAAGAAATTTTCCCGCGCTTGCGCAAGCGTCATGATCGTCATCAGTCGGACCTCAAGGCAACCACCGGGTCGAGCTGTGACGCTCGCACCGCTGGATAAATTCCAAAAAATAGCCCCACTGTGGAACTCAGGATCACGCCCAGAATCGCCACCCACGTTTGAACGGAAGCCGGGAAAGGCGTGTACGTCCGCAACGCCAGAGCCACCAAGAATCCCATCGAAATGCCCGCGACTCCCCCGGCGATGCATTGCATGACACTTTCCACCATGAACTGTCGCAGTATGTCTCGCTTCGTCGCTCCCACCGCGCGCCGCACGCCGATTTCCCTTCGCCGCAAACTCACGCTCACCAGCATCACGTTCATGATGACGATCCCGCCGATGACCACCGAGATCGCGCTGACCAGGATGAACACCGCAAAAAACGCCGAGCTGATGCTGCGCCACAAGCTCATGTAGCTTTCCTTGGTCCCAATGAAAAAATCGGCCTCCCTCTGGCCGGTGATGTGGCGCCGCGCTCGCAACACCAGCTGCGCCTGGTCCTGCGCTTTCTCAAAATTCTCGGTGCTCGTCTTTACGTTGATGACCAGGCTGGTATGCACGCCCTGAATATTCAGATAAACTGGCAACGGCACCATGACGAAGTTGTCCTGGTCCTGGCCGAGGACGCTGCCGACTTTCTCCATCACCCCGATCACCATCAGCTCATCGTTGCCCACGCGAATGAACTTCCCGATGGGGTCCGTGCCCATAAACAATTGCTGCACCAGCGTGTCGCCGATCAGGCAAACGCCGGCGCGATGTTCAGCTTCCGTGGGAGTGAAATATCGACCGAGTTCGACCGTGCGCGTGTCAATATCCGCCATGTTCGCCGTCTGGCCGGAGAAACTCACGTCGGGCACCTCTTTGTTGCCGTACCGGGCCCGCGCTGTCGTACTCGCGGTGGCGCCAACCACTTCGCACGCCGCGCATCCCTCCGCTACGGCGCGTACTTCTTCCATCTCGATCTTCTTGTACTTCAGCGCTTTGATGATGATGTTGAAGTCGGTCACCGCAAAAGGCGTTCGCGCAATTTGAAAAACATTCGTGCCCAGGTTGGCGATCTTCTGTTCCACATAGACGTTCGCGCCCTGCACGATGGTCATCACCGTGATCAGTGTGGCCACACCCATCGTCAGTCCCAGCATGGTGAGCGAGGCGCGCAGCTTGTGCGCGCGCAGGGCGCTGAGGCACAGCGCTAAATTGTCACGCACGGCGAGCATGGGCGCGGAGAGATTCTCCCCTTACTTTACCGAATCTTGCAGTCGCTAGCCGCTAATTCGCAGGCGGGGCACTTGCGAACACGCTTGAGACGAAGCCCGAACGTGTCTCTAGAGAATACGCTGGCAGGGGTGCGCGAGTTACATCCTTTGCTTTTTCATTGGGCATTCTATCGTTCATTTCGATGCACAGGTGATATGCTGCGGCGCGCAACAAGGAGGCTTGGTGAACGCGAAGCTCATCATTACAGTGGTTGCGCTTCTCGCTCTGGGAACCGCTGCGAATACGCCCGCACAATCTTCAGGAACCTTAGATAAGCAGATTGATGCCGTTTTTTCAGGAGTGACTTCTCCCGATTCACCCGGCCTTGCCGTTCTGGTGCGAAAAAATGGCCAGCTCGTTTTCGAACGCGGTTACGGCATGCGTGATCTTCACTCGAAAGTGACAATCGATGCGCACACAAATTTTCGGCTCGCTTCTTTCACCAAGCAATTCACAGCCATGGCCATAATGCTGCTGGTCCATGACGGGAAACTCCGGTACGACGAAGCGCTCACGGAGATTTTTCCTGATTTTCCCGCCTACGGAAAAACCATCACCGTTCGCAACTTGCTGAACCACACTTCCGGCTTGCCAGATTACGAGGACTTGATGGACGCAGTGGAAAAAGCAAAAGGTCCCGTGTGGACACCGGAAAAACAAATCCAAGACGCTGAAGTCTTGGAATTATTGAAGAAAGGGAGGAACGGACAATTTGCGCCGGGGACAAGCTGGTCCTACAGCAATTCCGGTTACGTCGTGCTTGGACTTATCGTCGCCAAAGCTTCAGGAAAATCGTACGCCGACTTTCTGCACACGAGAATTTTTGCACCCCTCAAAATGAATCACACAATGGTTTTTCAAAAAGGCAAAAACAGAGTCGCGAATCGCGCCCTTGGCCACTCCAAGGATGGCACTACCTTCAAAGAAACCGACCAAAGCTCTACTTCCGCAACGCTCGGCGATGGCGGCATCTATTCCAATCTTGAAGATCTCGCCAAATGGGACGATGCACTGCGTAATCACACGCTGCTCAGCGAAAAGGAATTTCAGCCCGGCCTATCGCCCGTGAAACTCAACGATGGCTCCGAGCCTCATTGGCCCGCCGCGCCGAACGACGACAATCTGCATCCCGGCAAACCTGTTTCCTACGGCTTTGGCTGGTTCCTCGATCCTTATCAAGGGCGCTCGCGCATGTGGCACACCGGAAGCACCATGGGATTTCGCACGGTGATCGAGCGCTTCACCGAAGGCAGCGGTTTGACTGTAATTATTTTGTGCAACCGCACCGATCTGGAGCCCGAAAAATTGGCGCTGCAGGTAGCCGATATTTTCTTCTCTGCCAAAAACTGATCTGCACGTAGTCCCAAAAACTTCGCCAGTGCTCAGGACAATCCCGCGAGTTTGCCGAGCCCCTTCACTTTCGCGCGCGCAGCCATCGCGCCGTACTGCTTCATCATCGTGCGCATTTGCAGGTATTGCTTTAGGACCGTGTTGACGTCCTGCACCGTCGTGCCGCTGCCTTTGGCTATGCGCTTGCGCCTTTTGCCGTCGATTACGTTGTGGTCGCGGCGCTCCTGGTTGGTCATGGAGTTGATGATGGCCTCCACGCGAGTGAGTTGGCCCTCGTCGACCTTCGCATCCTTGGGAAGATTTTGCAGCGGCCCCATCTTCGGCAGCATGTCCACGATTTTTTCGAGCGGACCCATCTTGCGAATCTGCTTTAGCTGGTCGCGGAAATCTTCCAGCGTGAATTCTTCCTTGCGCAGCTTGCGTTCCAGGTCAGCGGCGGCTTTCTTGTCGACCGTCTGCTCCACGCGCTCGATCAGCGACATGATGTCACCCATGCCCAGAACGCGCGACACGATGCGTTCGGGATAAAATCCTTCGAGCGCATCGTATTTTTCGCCAAGTCCGACGAACTTCACCGGCGCGCCGGTAACTTTGCCGATGCTCAGCGCCGCGCCGCCGCGCGCGTCGCCATCCAACTTCGTCAGGATCACACCCGTCAGCCCGAGGCGCTTGTGAAATTCACCGGCGGACCGCACCGCGTCCTGGCCGATCATGGAATCGGCGATAAAAAGAATTTCGCTGGGCTGCAATTCTTTCTTCAGCGTGCTCAGCTCGTCCATCAATTCATCGTCAATGTGCAGGCGGCCGGCCGTGTCCACCAGGATCACGTCGCTGGCGGAAAGTTTCGCTTCCTTGATTGCCCCTTTCACGATTTCCAGTGGCTTGTCCGTTCCCGCGCCGGGCCAAACCGGAGTGCCCACGGCCTTCGCGACTTGCGCGAGCTGTTCGCGCGCCGCGGGTCGATAAACGTCCGTGGAAACGACCAGCGGACGATGCCCGTGTTGCGAAAGCCATTTGGCGAGCTTCCCCGTCGTCGTGGTCTTGCCGGAACCTTGCAGCCCCACAATCATCCACACCGATGGCGGGCGCGAAGCAAACAGCGGCTTGGCGTGCTTGCCCAGCATCGCTGCAAGCTCGTCGCGCACTACTTTGACGACTTGTTGATCGGGCGAAAGTTGCAGCATCACCTCGCTGCCGATCGCTTTCGCGCGGATGTTGGCTAGCAGCTCGTCGGCCACGCCCACGTTGACGTCGCCTTCGAGCAGCGCTTCGCGAATTTCGGCCAGCGCGGTGTTCAGGTGCTCATCGGTGAGCTTGCCTTGCCCGCGCAGATTCTTAAATGTACGTTGCAGCTTCTCTGTAAGGTTCTCAAACATAGTTCGTTACAAGCGGCTCGTGATTGGTGACTGGTGAAAACCTATCTTAGGCTGCCGTTTCGCGCTCGGTCAAACTCGCGCTTCGCTGCAAGTCCGAAAATGCGCCTGCCGTTACCACTTCGCTTCCGGGCGCGGTAGAATCAGGACTGCCATGGCGAAGCATCTTCAAGAGACGCCATCGTCGCCGATGGATTCGCACGAATCTCCAGCGCAGGAAGAAGTCCTCGACATTGTGGAAGAAGCCTCCCTCGAATCTTTCCCCGCGAGCGACCCGCCCGCCTGGATCGCCAGCGGCAAAAAGCCCCAATTCCTAAAACGCGCGAAAAACTCCTGAAGCGGCTCACTGGTCCTCGTGGGTGATTAGTTTCCGATTAGGCGCGCCTCGAGTACGCAGTTATCCTTGGCTGGACGAGAAATTGTGGGAACCGTTCGAGGCGCTTCATTCGACGAGTCAGAGGCGCTTAAGCACGGCGCGGGCCAGCGCCTTCGATTTTTCCATGCGCTCGGATTCTTGGCCGGCGCTGCCAACGCTGATTCTCAAGAACATCTCTCCTTTGAGCACGTAGAGCGCGCTGGCAACCGGACTGGCGACCCAGTAAGCCTCCTCGCCAAGACCGCGAATGGGACGTGGCTCGCGGCTCTCCCTCTCGCGTTCGGAATCGAGCTTCTTTTTATTTTCGCCCGCGACGGGTTCTTCGTCGCTTTCCACTTCAGAAGAGTGGAACTGCTTCTGCCAAAGTTGCCGTGCGGTCAGCGGGACAGAATGCAGTGGATCGGACGCAGTCAGGAACAGGCTAACTGACTTGTTTAACGTAGGCGTGCGAAACAGGCATTGTGTTGCGAACAATCCGCCGCTTGGCCGCACGGTAGGTTTAGTTTCCTCGACGCGCTCACCCTGGATCGCTTCAATTTCAGCGGGGGTCAGCAGGGCGCATGCGTATAGGATCCTTTTCGAAACAGCCGTGCCCTTTTTGGCGCTCTGTGGCGCGGCTCCTCCGAGCACGCCGGCAAAGACAAACGCGACGCAAGGCAAGATCGTCAGTGTTCGACTCATAGATATTTTCGATGCGGTCGCGAGCCCGTTGCTCTAATTCTTGGCCTTGCAGCCCGGATCGCCCCGAACGCCCTTCGCGGGGCTTCCAAAGCACAGCTTGCCGTGCCCTTTGATGTCCCCCGTACGAGTGGCGAATTGCGTGCCGTCGAATGTCTTGAAGAGCCCGAGGCCTCCCACCTGACGGGCAATCGTCGCCAGCGCGTCCTGGGCGCTGGCAGGGCCTGTGGACGCATTCTGCGTCGGGTCGGTCACGCAACTTCCGGTGCAGCCGTCGGCGTAGCCGACGAGCACCCGCCCGAATTTATCCACCGTAATGTCGTTGAAATCAAGTAGATTGCGGCACGGGTTGCTTCCTCCCTGGTTCCAGATGCAGCCTCGCTGGACTGGGTCCGCGGGAGTTGCGTCAACGGTCGTCCAGGTGAGGCCGGAGTCGTAAGTGAAGGCCACATAGAGGTGCCACACCCCCTGAAAGTCGGCCGACTGCGTATCACCCGTGGTCTGAGTCCCCAGGAATGCAAAGGCTGCGCGATCATCGTCGCCGGCGATCACTTCGGCAAACTCCGTGTTCTGCACTCCGAACGGAGTCCCCGCATCCTCGGACTTCGACCAGTGCAAGCCGCGGTCGGCCGAAACTGCAATCTTGGCATGGCCGTCCGAGTTCACATACCCGAGGTAGATGGTATTGTTTGCTCCTTCTGCAACCGACGGGTCCGTGCCGGGGCTGATGCTCTCGCCGTCCGGCACCGTGCGCACCACCCAGCTCAAACCATTGTCCGTAGAAACGGCCACGCCTGGTCGGTTGACGCTGTTGGCGTCGAAGCAGTTTTCGTTGGGAACGTAAACGGTGCCGTCAGGCGAAACTCGCACGTGACCGTGCAAACCGCCGCAAGTACCGGGCGCGATGGGAACATCCACGCCGTTAACATGGGCAAAAGTGTAGATGGGAATGCCAGGGCCGAAGGTCAGGCCGCCGTCATCGCTGCGCGAGCAGAACGCCGTCACAATGTCCTGCGAACAGTAATAAATCCCATGCGTGTACCTCGTTGGCGTCAGCGGCGCCGGGAAAGCGTAAGGACCTCCGCCCACCGTCTGATGGTCGACGCCCGCAGGTTGGCCCGACCCCTGCGTGGGAAGCCAGTTGTTGCCATCGTCGTCGCTGAATGAAAGCTCGCTGGTGACCAGGTTGAGCTGCGAAGAAAACACGCGATTTGGCCCGCCAAAATGGCCGTCGTCTACGAACATGATCGGGTCCAGGCTCAGGCGCGCGAAGGGCGAGCGCTTGTCCTCCCAAAACGCGGTGGCTGGGTTCACGCTGTCGTTAAAAGTCACGCGTAGCGTATGGTTCCCCGCCTGGATAAACGCCTTGCCGGTGTTCCAGTCAACCCCAATGGACGGCTCTCCTGCGGCGTGCTCCGCGGCAGTCGTTGAGCCCGTCGCCGGCTGAATGCAGCTGGGTGGTTGTTGCGTTCCCGCGCAATCATCGGGAGCAGGATAATTGATAAAAGTTGGTGCGCCAGGAGCCGGAGGAGGAGGTATCGGCGCCGTGGGCCTGGGTGCAATCGTTAGCGTAACCGCCACGTGAGCCGCGGTCGGCACCGGGGCTAGCGCGGCTACTGAGCGAATGTGCCATAGCCCGTCAATAGGATCGGTGACCGTGAGGACCTCCTGGCCGGTTCCGGTTGAAGTGTTATCAGGCGAGCCGGGGCCGTGGTCGGCTCCGCTGGGGCTGATGGCGAAGATGTCCAGATCCGTTGGCAGCGCGCTTGTCCACGTGTATTGAAAGGTGAGATTGGCCGTCATCGTCTGATAGAACGTGGCGGCAGGGGCGGGGAGTACCACGGTCAAATCGTGGTCATCACACAGGCCGGGCGGACAGATGTCCTGAATTCCCACGTTTATCACCGTCCCTCCGCCCACAGGCGCAAAGTCCCAAGCCAATGGGCCCGAACTGCTGCTGATTGTGCTGCTGGGAGGCGTTCCGACTTGCGCCCACACGGGAAGCAGATTAGCGACGAACAACGCTGCGGTCGAAGCGAGAACCAGAACGACGAAGGAAATCCACAAGTAGAACCGAATGGCTTTCATGAGCAAACCTCCGCCCGAGTTGGCTTGTTGACTAGCTCACACCCTGGGAATAGGCTCAAAAGTACTGGGCAGACAATTTAGTAATCGCTACGGCATTTTTCTACAATCGGGTCGCAACCTGATTCACGGTTGCGGGGTATACCCTAGCTCAGCCGTAACAGCGGCAATCGAAGTAGGCGGCACAAATCCGTGAGCTTGTGCAACTCAAGGATAATCAGCGCGCGCCATCACTCCTGGTAAACACGTGCCAGCTCAACCGGTCGATGCAACACCATCTAATACTTTGATTCGACAAGGCTTCCCTGGGAGAAGCAATCTGTTTGGCTGTCCTCGGTCAAAACCTAGCCAGGGTAGTGTTCCCGCTGATCTACCCTAGTGAGCGATTTGATCTTTGTTTTCAATGTAAGTCAGGTTCGGCTTGAGTGTTGCGTCGACCTATTGAGACCACCCGGTAAATCGGAAACGACTCGCTATCCAGAGGCGACCATAAGGATGGGCCGCCGGGCCGTGCTAGACTACCGTTTTCTTGGCTGTGTCCTGATTCCTGCGGGACCGAAATCATCGTTTGGAGTTTTTGAGAATGCGTTGTTCCTACTGGGGTGTTGCCTTTCTCCTCTTGTTTTCTTGTGGCTCGGCGTTTGCCCAAACGATTGTTGAGGGCACCGTTCATGACAATTCCGGCAGCGCTGTCGCGAACGCCTCCATCTCCTTGGGACACCCCGACGCCACGGCCGTCCTGACCACCATCACGGACACGGATGGAAAGTTTCGAATCTCTGCCGTCGAGGCCGGAGCCTACCGTCTCCGCGTCCAAGCCACCGGCTACTACATCTCTACTTATGACTTTGTGTTGCGGTCCCGCCAGCCCGTTTCGCTGAACATTGAAATGCAAAAAGAGGAAACCGTTCGCCAGTCCGTGGAAGTTTCTGCCCGCTATCTGACTGTTGATCCGGAGAAAACCGGCAGCTCTTATACTTTTTCGCGCCAGGATCTCGAGCGGCTGCCGGATCCCATCGTCGAGAGTACCAACGACCTGGTCAACAACCTGATGCCCGGCGCCAGCGACAGCCACGACAATTTCTTGGCCGTGCGCGGCACGGAATTCTCGTTGCATGAGTTCATCAACGGCGTCTCTTTTCTTGACAACACGCAGCCTCAGTTTTCCGCTGGAGTTAGCCCACAAATTTTCGAAACCATGGACTTGATGACCGGCGGGTTCACACCCGAATATGGCAACCGCTTTGGCGGCGTCCTCGATATCACCACACGCTCCGGAGCCGATCTCGCCGGACACGGCGATTTGAATTTCCGCGGCGTCACGCTGGATAACTACGACTTAAACGCCGACTACGGCGGACAAGCGGGCCGGCTCGGCTATTACTTTTTCGCGGACGGTTTCACTTCCGGACGCTATCTCGATCCGCCCGAACCGCGGGAGCTTTTTGACTTTGGCAAAGGCTCGCGGGCCGCCGCGCAGTTCGATTGGCACGCGGGGAACAAAGACTCGTTCAAATTGCTCATAATGAGTTCTGGCGCAAATTTTCAGCAGCCCAATATTACCGATGATCAGCTTGTCGGCCGTGACGCCCAGCGCCGCCTGCGGCAGTACACCGCGATCCTCGGATGGCTGCACACTTTTTCTCCGCAGACTTTGCTTCAGACTTCGGTCTACCAGCGCACCAGCTCCGATAAAGTTCTCCCCACGACCGATCCGGTCACCCCCCTTTCGGACGCCTCTCGCGCGTCCTTAACTCTTGGCGTCAAGAGCGACCTCTCGCACTCCTGGCGCGGACATCTTTTCAAGGCGGGCGTTGATTTTGTCCGGCTGCGCGAAGGAGAAAGTTTCTTCTTCGACAGCCGCGGCGACCCGGATGTATTTCCTCCGTTTCGGGGGTGGGGCAAGGGCGGGCAAGCCAGCTTCTATGTTCAGGATCATTTTTCGCTGGTTCGAAACCTGATTGTCGACGCCGGACTTCGCTACGATCACTTTGACTTGGTCGACGCAGACCAGCAAGCCAGCCCGCGCGTTGGACTGGCGTATCATCTCGCAAAAACAAAATCGGTGATTCACGCGGCGTACAATCGCTTGTTTTCTCCGCCGCCCATCGAATATTCGCTGCTCGCCAGCTTCATCGGCAATAACGCCATCGATCCCGCGCAGCGCGTCGGCAACGTGCGTCCCTACACGCAGAATTACTACGAGTTGGGCTGGTCGCAGGAGCTCGCACCGCGCGTGAGCCTGGAGCTCAACGCTTACCTGCATACGGGCAGGAATAGTTTTGAGAACCACGAGATCTCCATCTCGCGGATTTTCGTACCCATCAATTTTGACAGCGCGCGTTCGAAGGGTCTGGAATTCGTCGTTAATATGCGCCAGTTGGAACGCGTGGGAATCTCCGGCCGCTTTCAGTATGCGCTGGCAAAAACGCATTTCTACGGCCCCATCACGGGAGGATTCGCGGGCGATGAGCCGCTCGTTGCGGGCGAAAAAATTATTCCGGCGTTTGACCAGACGCACACCGGAACGGGGCAGATTTTTTATCGCAATCGCTGGCGCGGTTTCTGGGCGGGAAGCGCGATGCGCTACGGCAGCGGCACCATCGTCGAACACGGGCCGCGCTTGCCGCAGCATTTTACGGCCGACCTGGGCACGGGCCTAACGCTCTGGAAAGCCGAGCCGCGTTCCTTCGACCTGGAATTCGACGTCACCAACGTCAGCAACAGCATTTACAAAATCGCCAAAGAGAGCGAAGAGATTCCCATCCAGTACGCGCCGTCGCGCACGGTGGGTGGCAGCCTTAAATTTCATTTCTAATTTCGCACAAAGCCGCCACCCGTTGGGCTGGTCAACTCCTGCCGAAAACCTGGAAAAAAGGAGGCCAACACTCGGTTGAATTCTGAGACGCGCGGCGTGGGGCCGAAGTTACAACTGACTCACCTAAAATTTTTGGAGGGCGATCCGAAAAAATTGGAGCGCCCTCCAGATTAATTTTACCTCTCGCGCGTTACGCCCTGGCCGTTAGGTCTTGCGTGTTGCGCCTTGGCCGTTAGGCTTTTGGCGTTAGGCGTTAGGTTTTAGGCGCCCAGGCTGAGGCGATCAGGTCATGCGAGAAGGCTGGCGGCACCTGCTTGAAGCAGGCGTAGCGATAGAGCGCCGCGTTGAAAATTCCTCCCACGGCAGACATAAACACCGAGAGCAGGAGGAAATAAACGAACATGATGACCAAGCCGATGAGCAGGCCGGCGACGCCACCAAGATAAGCAGCAACAATTACCAAGCCGATTCCGGGCAGCATGAGCATCATAGAAACGAGGCTGAGACTGAAGCCGCCGATGACTTTTTCTCCCCAGGTGTCGCGGAAGAGCTTGGAGGAGCGCTTCACCGCGGCGATGGGAGTGAGGTCCTCGAAGGCCAGCACGGGAACCACGAAGTAACAAGCCAGCGTCCAGACTACTCCGATGATGCGCATAATCAGGCGGCCGAGCAGGCCCATGCGCTCTTCGAGCGTGCGCAGGATGACGCCGACCGTGGCAGCGACGAACGCCCACTGCAGAATTGTGCCCTTGCGCGCCCAAGCGAGTTCGAGGCCGTCGCGGAAAGTCCACGTGCCGCCCATCAAGCGGCTATTGGCGACGCCGACGAGCGCGACGTTGAAGAACACGATCACGAAATAGTTCACCACGTACAAAGCGAACATGCCGAGCATAAACATCGGCGACTGGTTCGGATGGAACTGTTCGCCGGCAGCCAAGGCTGAGGCCCTGGCCGGCATCATCAAGAACGCGCCGCCCGTGGCCATAATGGTCGTAACGATAAAGCAGGCAATGGCCGAGAGCACCGGAAACAACATCAATTGTTTGTCGGAACGAAGAATGGCGAAGCTCTGCTTAACGAGATCCCAGCTACGAGAGAACTTACCCATCGCACCCTCCCACGCAAATAAACGTTCTTGGAAACGACGGAACCGTGGCCTGGGAACAGCTTGGCGGAGGGAACTGCCGACTCCAATAGTACGTCCGATGCACTCCCTCGGGACAGGTAACGCTTCGGATAAAAGCGCTATCGGGGAATTGTGTTGGGTGGGCCTGGGGCAGCCCCCCACCCCCGCGTTTTTTGTAAATGTTGCATCTAAAGGGTTTAGCCGATGCGTAAGTCTTTTGTTTGTAACACTTGGCGTGACGATCCACAAATGTTGCAGGGAAAGGACTTAGAGAAGAGGAGGTAAAGGGGTAATGAGGCAACGATGTGAGAAAGAGAGGGCCCCTCCCACCATTCTTGTAAAAGGTTGAGGTGACAGGAGTTAGAGGGTAGGGGTCGGCAAAGACATTGACAGTAAAGGGCTTACGGGAATAGTGAGTGGGGGCAACGGGGCGCAGACTCGGAAAAGTGAAGACGAGGCGAGGATGTGACGTGAGATACACAAAACAGAATAGCACAAAGTTCAGCTGTTGTCAATTTATTTGTTGTGTATCATTCGAATGGAGCGGGAAGGTGCTGGAAAGATGAGAGTTGCGGGATGGAAGGTCGAAAATCCTAAAGTACGCGGAACTATGCGCTTGGGAGGCTGATTCTACCCATCCGGCGCGGCCATGACCTGCATCGCTCCTCCGTTATAGACCGCCCACTAAATTGGAGGTTTCCCCTGTATATGAAGTCCAGAGGCTTGCGTCCTTACAATATAGAAGGAGACCGAACCGATGATGAGCGCTACTTCAGGTCTGATGAATGAGGCCATAGAACAAGTCGTCGAACTCTCGGCGGACGCGCACATCCAAAGACGAATGACGGTTAAGGGTTCTCCGGAATTCCACAAGTTGACCGGAGCGATAGCAGCCTACGGAAAAACGCTCGCGGTCCTCACAGAGCTTGAACAGCGCGAAGAATTCTTCGCGCTGATCGGTGAAGGCGGCATCCCCGCTTGCCTGCAAACGGTTTGTTGAAGAAAGGGCGGTTTGGTATGTGGCGTAAGAATTGTCCCGTCTGCCGGCAACCCATGGCAAAGAAACATCCTACCGAGACGGTTCCTTGTTCGTGCGGGAAGTACGTTTGGAAGGGCTAAGGCCTGGTTCAGCATTCTCTGATTGAGGCGCCTCTCTCCGCGCCGACCCGCCTGTTTGTTCTATATTGGGGACCATGGATATTGTTACGCCCGCAGTCAGAAGCAAAATGATGGCCGCGGTGAAGAGTAAGAATACCTCGCTTGAGAAGGTGGTTTTTTCTGCCTTGAAGAAGCACGGTGTGCGATTCAGGAAACATTACAAGCGCCTGCCTGGGACCCCTGATGTGGCATTTCCGCAAGCTAAGAAAGCTATCTTCATCGATAGCGATTTCTGGCACGGATACAGGTATCCGGCTTGGAAAGGCAGGATCAAGTCGAAATTCTGGCGCGAGAAAATAGAGACTAACAGGCTCCGTGATAGAAGAAATTTCCGCAAGCTCCGGAGGCTAGGCTGGAGAGTAATGAGGGTTTGGGAACACAACGTCAAGAGGAGTCCTGCGGCAACATTCCAGAAAATTTATCGCTTTATTCTATCTTGACCGAATTTGGCGACGTGAGCCTTTATGCTCATTGCTATTACCTGTCCAAGTCTCACGGGAACAGCATTACCGATGTGCTGGGCCACGATTGAGGAATTCAATCTCCCCGCATCCTGAAATTGATAATAGTCGGGGAACGTCTGAAAGCGGGCTGCTTCCCTAAGGGATATGGCCCTGTTTTGCGTAGGGTGCCCAAACCGCCCTGTTCCAAGGGTGTGGCAGTTGGTTGTCATTGTCGGAGCAGGTTCGTCCCATTTCATTCTTCCGTAGACTGAGGACCTGTACGATTGTCCCTTTTCTTTCCGGTAGCATTTCGGAAGTAGTTCTCGGCTCCAACTTGTTGCACTTCCGCCATCCTTCGGAGTAGCCATAATCCGTTTCTTGTTCAGGTCACTCAACTTGCTTGCCCGATGCATAATGTCGGACTTACTTGTTTGGCCGTCCCTGATCGGTGGGAGATCTCCTATCGTTTCCCTGACTGTCACAGGGCCGTAGGGATGCGTTTCACCGACCAGTGAGATCGGCCCAAGCAACGACGCAAGCAACACCAGTCTTTTTCTGCGCTGCGGAACGCCGTATTTCGACGAATCAACCACGCTGTACGCCACTCGATATCCGGCCCTCTTTAGCGTCCTAACAAATCGTTTGAATATGGGGAATTTTTCCCCGTCCGCCAGCTCCGCAACGTTTTCCATTGAAACGATTTCCGGCCGGACGCTTCTTACTAGCCTCAAGAAAGAATTCAATGATCTCCATTTTTCATCCGACTTGCTGTAAACAGCCCTTTTCAAGTTCAGTGTCGAAAAGGGAGTACATGGAGCGCACCCAATCAGAACCTTCGGGAAGCAGTTTTTGTAGAGCGCTTTCAGTTCTCGGGGCGTAACCTGGGCAACGTCCTTTGCAATAAATCTTGAGTGGTTATTTTCTTCGAAACCATACCTACACGTCTCATCGATATCTATTCCGGCAACTATATTGAAGCCTTCCAGGAAAAATCCGTGCGAGAGCCCTCCGATTCCCGAGAACACGTCCACAACCCTAATTTTCGTGGCTTTCATCATCGCCATTATAAACGCAAAAGCGAAATTTCTGCGGGCCCCTGTTTATCCTCTGTTGAACATTAGAAGCTTAGGTAACTTGTCCGGGATAACGAATGTGGGATACATAAATCTCTTACCCTTGCCGGAGAAACTGCCATCGGCAGTTTCAACCGCCATAATCCAAAGCGTGGGCATGGCTCCCTTCTTGGCATCGTCGTATTCTTGGCCGCTCAGCGTGCCTGTAGAAATAAATCCTTTCTCTCCAACTACACGTTTTGCTGCCCTAAACTTCAGGATGATCTGGTTTCCGAACTCGCGCGCGACCCTCTCGATCACGGCGCGGATTGTTTTATCGCGCCAGGTATTCTCAGATTTCGTTTTTAACGGCTTTAGAAGGTCGATCGCCTGAGCTACGGAAATCTTGGCGCCCAATTTGCCTTTGCTTTCGAGGGGAGAACCGGGTGGCCCGAAGTGCATGCTCAATTGCTGTTCGATTTTCGAATAGGATTTGGGATCCTGCGGCATTATCACGTAGTTCGGAAACACCTGCTTGCCAGGCTGCAACGTGTCCGTCGTATTGACGTCGAGGACGCCGGGCCGAGTCGTGCGAAGATCGAACGTGAATTCAATAGGAAAGGTTTCCGGCGTGTCCTTGTGCTGCTCGATGTACTCCCGGAGATCTTCGTCAGATTGGTGAATATCCCTGAAGCGATAATAGAGATGCTGAGGGATGAAAAGCCTGGTGAAGGATAACGTGTCCCTCCTGTAGCCAAACATTCGAGCATGCTGGTGCATCGTATCAATCTGCGAAATCTTCGAATCTCTGATGTAGTATGTAACAAGAAGATCTCTAATTGCGATTCCTCTGCCTAGGGTGTTGCCTCCGATTAGGAAGTTTAATTCGGGACCATAAGCAATCCCTTGTCTCTTGGTCCTTGCATTTATCACCAGAATTTTTCTTGTCCTGAGGTACGCGACGATTGTTTTTGATAGTTCCTCAAGAGGAGGCGCCTTTTCTCCCAGAGTAGTCTTGAGATTTTCGTATTCTTCCCGAAGTTCATTCCACACCTGTTCGTCGGAGCCGCTCACTTTCAAGACCGTAGCCGTGACTGCGCCGAGAAAGTCGTTAATTCGCTCTCGAGCGACCGACTGCTCGTCGTTTTTCAAGCTGGGGTGGCATAGGAAGGAATATCCCTTTCCATGGGCGGGCACACCGCCATTTTTCTTGATGAGCGCAGCAGAAGAAAGTAGGAAGAATAGAATAGCGCGGCGCAACCCTTTAGGGATGGGCGTGTGGGGCTCCAACAGTTTATCTTTCTCATCTCGCTCAACGATCCGAATCAGGTGGTGGGAATTCTTTTCTGGCTCGTCGGTGCCAAAAAAATACTTCCCTCCGATGTAGGACTCCCCAGGGGGCAATAGTGTTATGAACGATGGGCGATTCGTTGATTCCGCGCTCTGAAGCAGGACAGCCTGCGGCGTCCCCGTCACGCTTACGTAAATATGGCAAGGTATTAGCGTCCTGAGTTTTTCCTGAATCAACTTGTTTATGCTGCTCGGTGCAACTGCGACAAGCGAGAGAGATCTCTTTTTCGTATTGGTATCGAGGGAAGCTTGGTCCCCCTCGTCGTCGAAGATTATGGCGGGATACAGCCTTGCGTCAACCTTTCTTAGGAACGCGATCACGTTCTTGAGGCTCGGCGCACCTTTTGAGCAAACGATGAGCATGCGGCCATCTCCAGCCTCAAGGTAGAGTTTCGCGTTGCTGATTTCACCGTCCAGTTCGTCATCCTTGGTGTACACCATGACATTGGGAAGGCCAGAGGCAAAATCAAAGTGGGTCTGTGTAACCAGGTCGTTTATGTTGCTCGTTAATACAACAACGATTCGGAAGCCGTTGTCGAAGGCCATTGCCGTACTCGCGATCATCGCGCGCGTCTTGCCGCTCTGGATGCGACCATACACCAAGCCCGTCAGAGCATGTGCATTGCTCGATGGTAAGAAACCCGCAGGAATCCCCTTCGCTGCCGCCCCAACATGGCCGGGGGCAATATGGCGCTCATAAGCTTCGATGACTTTACGAGCTATGTTCTCAGCGTTCCTCTTGGCGTCTTCTTCCTGGTCCGCGTCGAGTTTCAGCGCTTTGATAGTCGCGGCGAAGTATTGTCCGTCTATTCTGGGCATACCGGAATTATACTTCACCGAGCAGATATCCCGTGCCTTCTTTTTAGGGAGTCGGGAACCAGTCTAAGCTGAAGGCGAGTGGTGACGTGTGACCCTTCACGTTCGTCAAGGGCGACAAGTCGGCGCCAAAAAATCAGGCAGGCCAAAGTGGCCCATCGGGTGGCGACGTTGTTTTCGATGTAGGCTGCAGTGGGGGAAAACTAGAAGCTAGAAGGCAGAAACTAGAAAGTGGAGGGGGAGGGAGCGGGGAAGGATGACGAGGTAAACTCGCCGCTACAGCAGAAAGAGAGCACAGCCAAGAGTGGCTGTGCCACCAAAGACCAAGATGCCGGGCTTCCCGGTAAAAGCAACCGGACCGCAGAAAGC
Source organism: Acidobacteriota bacterium (assembly GCA_003225315.1). Lineage (GTDB taxonomy): Bacteria > Acidobacteriota > Terriglobia > Acidiferrales > UBA7541 > Acidiferrum. Next base: position 68,909 of record QHZD01000029.1, on the reverse strand, counting down.
GCGAAAGCCCGGCGCTACGTGGTAAGTGAGGTGGCTGTGACGTTGGAAGAGGCGTGGTGGAAGACAAAGGCAAAGTAGAAACTAGAATGGGGAGATGCCGGGCTTCCCGGTAAAGGCGGCCGGACGCAAAAAGCGCGAAAGCGCGGCGCTACGAAAACAAACGGGAAGAGCGGGCGTGGCAAGCCCCGCCACTACAAGAAGCGACGAAAAGAATGGGAGGTAGACTCGCCGCTACAGCAGAAAGAGAGCACAGCCAAGAGTGGCTGTGCCACCAAAGACCAAGATGCCCGGCTTCCCGGTAAAAGCGACCGGGACCCAGAAAGCGCGAAAGCCCGGCGCTACGTGGCAAGGGAGATTGCTGTGACGTTGGAAGGAGCGGAGAAAGTAGAGAGATGATGAGAACAGAATTGCTGCGATTCGATGGCGCAGTCGAGCGGGATCCCGCCATCGACGCGTGGATGAAAGAGCATGCCGGTGAATTGGGAGCCATCGCGCATCAGTGGTTTGAGGTGATGCGAAAATGCGGGGACGAAGTCCGGGAGCTTTTGCATGACGGCTGCCCAGTCGCCTGTTTGGGAGATGCGCCCTTCGGGTACGTCAATGTATTCACTTCGCACGTAAACGTGGGGTTCTTTCACGGTGCAGCGCTGCCCGATCCGGCCCGCTTGTTGCAAGGCGCCGGCAAGTTCATGCGCCATGTGAAGCTGAGGCCGGGAACGGCCACAAACGCCGCAGCGCTAAGCAGGCTCATCGATGCGGCGTACGCGGATATAAAGACGCGCGTCGAAAACGGCTAGTTCGGCTGAAGTCTAAGGAAGGCACGATTTATCGGGCCCCTACAAAGAGCCGGATAAATGAGCGTCGCCGGCACATGCGTGAAGGGAAAAGATGGCGAGGTAAACTTGCCGCTACAGCAGAAAAAAAGCACAGCCAGGAGTGGCAGTGCCACCAAAGACCGAGATGCCGGGCTTGCCGGTAAAGGCGACCGGGACACAAGAACGTGGAAGCCCGGCGCTACGAAAACAAACGCGAAGAGCGGGCGTGGCAAGCCCCGCCACTACAAGAAGCGACGAAAAGAATGGCGGGATAAACTTGCGGCTAAAGCAGAAAAAAAGCACAGCCAGGAGTGGCTGTGCCACCAACTAACAAGATGCCGGGCTGAAGCCCGGCGCTACGAAACAAACGCGAAAAGGGGAGAAAGCTCAGCCGAGCAGGTCGCCGTATTTTTGAAGAGTGGGCCAGGGGACCGGACGATCCGGGAACTTCACTCCGACGCCGAAGCGATCGTCGTCGGGCAGCTTCTGACAATAAACGACCTTCCCGAAGGCAGCGGGGGCATGCAGGGGAGTAACGCGTACCATATCGCCGGGCTGCCAGGCTTGCTTCGAGAATATGCGGGCGCCGTGCGGGCTGATGTTATCGGTGAAGGTCTTCTCTCCATCGGCAGACGAGCTTATCAACGGCGCGAGGCGCACGACGACGATAATCGGCAGCCGCCTTTCGATGCGGCCAGTGGGGCCGTAGTCCAAAGATATCTCGCTCAGACCTTGACTAGGTAACTTGAGGCCTGGCGGCGCGCGGATTCAGGTGCGGACGTTCGTCCAGTTCTTCGGGGACAAGCGTCTTAACGTGGCGCGGCGATGGTTCCGGTGCATGGTCCGGTGCTGGGGCACTCGATCAGGCAACGGAAAGACCCCGTCAGCTACCTCACGGCGGTATTGGGTAGCATTTGGAATTGGCGCTTACAAGCCAGTGAAGACCTTAGTACTTTGGTTCCAGAGGGTTGCTACTATTCAATGCTGCAGCTACTCGGAGCAAATTTGATCGCCGCCGAATCTCGTCAATTCCTTTCCGAGCCAATCCTCCACGAGACTTAAATTGCCGACGGCGAAACTCGGTGCCGCGATGGCTGGTTATGCCTTGGCATCGGCCAAGGGATCCAGCGCCCCTCGAAGCAAAATGGCGATGGGTTTTCCAGTGCGGCCAACTAAAGTGATTTCCAAATTGCCGGAATTGTCGACCTCACCGCGGAACTCGCCAAACTGATTGGTCGTCGTGTTGACGACACTCTCGCGGCCATCCGAAATCGTGACCTCCACGTCGCGGCCAACCATTTCCGGATGGCTGAGGTCCACCAACTGTCCGGTGATTGCAAGGCGATTCTGCTCCGGCTGCGATTCGATCTGGAAATCGATCTGATACGGATCGGCGCGGTAGAGCATTTGCCGGACGCGCATGGCCCCCGAGCGAACTCCCACCAGCGCCGGCTGTAAAAAGCTGTCGAATAACAACTGGATGATACCGGCAGATTCCTGCGGCTTGGATGCGGGGCCTGTCATGGTGAACGCTGACTTGACCGCGCGAACTTTTTGCGGGGGTGGCTGGTAACTGGCTTCGGCCGCCGCGGCTTTGGCTATTTTCTGCCAAAGAGCGTCCGTCTCCCGGTGACTCATAGCCGTAGATTGCAGCATCTACATCCCCTCATCAACTTTTTGCCGTTTTCGCCGCTGGCCAGCGGATGGGTCAACGCAACGTCACCCATGGAAAAAGGAGCATGCACGATGGAGAAAAATATAGATTAGGCGGTGATGACCCTAGCGTTGCTTGGGGTGAATACCCCAATTTGGGAAGGAAAATGCGAAGAAAATCTTTGGCTTGAGGAAATTGTAAGGTGTTTCTCCCAGTCCGAATGGAACGGCGCCGCAAGGCTTCGGTTTCGAATGTTTGTTGTTGTGGGCGGAGTTCCCGCGTAGAATCCGCGCAAGTTACTCTCTGTGGAGGAAACCATGATTCATCGACGAGGATTCTTGTCTTCGTTCGCCGGGATTGCCGGCGCTGCCGGTGCACTGGGAGTGGCGCCGAAGTGGACGGCGCTGCTTGAACAGGAAGCGCCCAAGCTGCCGGACAGCGCTCTTTATGGCTCGAATGAAGAAGCATATTGGACCGAGATGCGCAAACAGTTTCTGATTCCGGCTGACGAAGTCTATCTCAACAACGGGACGGTGGGATCGTCGCCGATGCCAGTACTGCGGGCGGTTTTCGACGGCTACAACGATACAGAAAAAATGGCGCAGAGCGATCCGGAAGATTATCCGATTTGGGGGTATGGCGCGTGGAACGAATTTCGCGACCCGCTGGCGGAGTTCGTGGGCTGCACGCGCGATGAACTCGCGCTGGTGCGCAACGCGACGGAAGCGAACAGCTATATCGCCAACGGATTGGACATGAAGCCGGGCGACGAAGTGTTGATGACGGACCAGGAGCATCCTGGAGGGGAGCAGCCGTGGAATCTGCGCGCGAAGCGATACGGAATTGTGGTGAAGAAAATTACGCTGCCGAAGCCGGTGCCGAATGCGGCCACAGTGCTGAATCTTTTCAATGACGCGATTACGCCGCGGACACGCGTGCTGTTCTTCAGCCACATTACGACGGTAACGGGAGTGGTGCTGCCCGCGAAGGAACTGAGCGCGCTGGCGCGTTCGAAGGGAATTCTGTCCGCGGTGGACGGCGCGCATGTAGCCGGAATGATGCGGCTGAACCTGCACGAGCTGGGCTGCGACATGTACACGTCAAGCCCGCACAAGTGGCTGCAAGCGCCGAAAGGCAGCGGGTTTCTTTATGTGCGAGATGAGGTGATCGACCGGCTTTGGAACACCATCGTTACTGCCGGGTGGGATGAGCCGAAGCTGCGCGCGGAACGCTTCCAACGCATCGGCAGCTCGAACGTGCCCGCGCTCTGGGGCATGCGTGCGGCGGTGCAACTGGCGAATCAGATCGGGATGGAAAGGATTGAGAAGCGGCACCGGCAGATGGCGGACTACATCCTGAAAGAAATGGTGCAGCGCGGGGCGGAGTCCTGGACGTCGCCGGACGCGGCGCTGCGGTGCGCGATTGCGTCGGTCAATGTGGCTCCGATACAAATTACGGAAATCGAAAACTGGATGTGGAAGACGAAGAAGATCAGGATTCGGGGAGGCGGGCCGTCGAAGATCCGTCTATCAACACCGTATTATTTACTGCGAAAGGATGTAGACAGATATTTGGCAGCTTTCGATGAGTATAAGAAAGGGAAAGCAGCAGCATGAAAATCCCCCCAAAGACAAGGCTTCTCCGCTAAGATAAAGGGAAGCGCTTCCGCCTAATCTGCCGTTGAAGCACGACCTTCGCTTCCTGACCGGGGTCAGAGGAAAGCATGGCGACCTCTCGCAAGATTCTTGTCGTCTCTGCGCTGGCATTGGGTTGCCACTTTGTCTCGCTAGCCGTTCATTCCGCGTTCGCCAGCAGCATCGTTGAATTTGTACTCATTGTTTTGGCGGCGGCGGCGTGTTTCCAGACGGCAAACCGCGCTTCCGGTTTTGCGCGCCGTTTCTGGCGGCTAATGGGTATCGCGTTTGCCCTCTACTCCGCCGGCCAGGTGCTCGCGACCTATTACGACAGCGTCCTGCACGCATCGCTGACGGAGTGGTGGCCAAGCGACATTCTTTTTCTGTATCACGTCGCGCCGATGGCCATGGCGCTCTTTCTGTCCGACGACAGCGCGGAGTCACGCGTGTATCGCTGGCAGCGTTGGCTTGATTTCCTGCAAATCGGGATCGTCTCGTTCTCCGCCTACTTCTTTTTCCTTTATCTGCCTTTGCATTCAGTGCGGCGGCCGGAAGAAATTGACGCCCTCTATTGGTGGGTATTTACGTGGCGGAATTTCATTCTCGCGTTTACGTTTGTATTGAGGGCGGTGCTGACAAAGTCGCGGCTAGTGAAGTCGCTGTTCGGGCGAATGGCCATTTTTCTGGTGCTTTTCGGAATCTGCGACTCGGTCTTCGTGTACGCCCAGACGTGGCAGGGCCTGAAATTCGGCACCTGGTACGAGCTGCTATGGACGATCCCCCGGGTGTTGATGATATGGCTGGCGACCACCTGGGTTCCACCGAAAGAGCCGGAACCCGCACTCAAAGAAAGCTCATCGGAGTCCTTGCTGCTCGCGCAATTTGCGCATATCGCGTTCCCGCTTGTCGTTCTGGCGATGGCGACGTCAGCAATCGGCCAACAGTTGAAGCTTGCGGCGGTGGCGGTGTTGGCATCGTTCGGTTGTTCCAGCGTGCGATTGCTGCTGAGCCAACGTGCGCAGAGTGAACTGCTTGCGCAACAGAAACGCTCGGCGGAATCCTTGAGAACAGCAGAGGCAAAGTTCCGGGGCCTGCTGGAGTCCGCGCCGGACCCCATGGTGGTGGTGAATCGAGAAGGTAGAATCGTGCTGGTGAACGCGCAAGCAGAAGAGACGTTTGGGTACCGGCGAGAAGATATGTTGGGGCAGCCGATGGACATCTTGGTCCCCGAGAGGCTTCGGGAAAAGTGTTTGGAATATCAAGCCAAGTTCCTGGGAGAGCCGCGCAGGGCTTCCATGGGTGCAACCCTGGAGATCTACGCAGTGCGCAGGGATGGCACCGAGTTCCCCGTGGAGATCAAGTTGAGCCTGTTGGAAACCGAAGAGGGCTTGTGGGGGTGCGCAGCGATCCGGGATCTGACCGAGCGGCGGAAACTGGAGCAGCAGTTCCGGCAAGCACAAAAAATGGAGTCCATCGGGACGCTGGCGGGAGGGATCGCGCACGATTTCAATAACCTATTGACGGTCATCCTGAGCTACAGCAGTTCCCTTTCTGAAGAACTCCCAAAAGATTCGAGACACCGCCGCGCCGCGGAGCAAGTCCACGTGGCCGCGGAACGCGGGGCCGCCCTGACCAGCCAGATGCTGGCCTTCAGCCGGAAGCAGGTGTTTCAGTTGCGCGTCGTGAATCTCAACGACATCATCCGAAACTTGCTGAAGATGCTACAGAGGGTCATCGGGGAACACATCGAGATCAAGATGGCGCTGGCGGAAGATCTGGCACCGGTAAAGGCGGATGCCGGGCAGCTCGAACAGGTGTTGATGAATCTGAGCGTCAACGCGCGAGATGCCATGCGCGAGGGCGGGAAACTTACCCTAGAGACGCGAAACGTAGAACTGGACGAGGATTTCCTGCGGCTCCACCTGGGGTCTTCGTCAGGGCCGCACACGATGCTTACAGTTTCGGACACCGGGATGGGCATGGACGCGGCGACACTGGCGCGCATCTTTGAACCGTTCTTCACGACCAAAGGGCCCGGGCATGGAACAGGCCTGGGATTGGCGATGGTCTATGGCGTGGTGAAACAGAGCGGCGGGTACATCGGGGTATACAGCGAGGTGGGGAAAGGCACTACGTTCAAAATTTATCTGCCGCAGGTGACCGAGACGGCAGAGAATGCCGTATCGAAGAAACCGCAACAAGATCGCAAGCAAGGCTCGGAGACCATCCTGCTGGTAGAGGACGACGCCGCGGTGCGAGAGCTTGTAAGCGCGATGCTGACTGCGAAGGGGTACAACGTGCTGGTTTCGCAACAACCTCAAGATGTGGGAACGATTTGCGAGCGGCATTCCGGACGCATTCACCTTCTGCTCACGGATATGGTCCTGCCGGGGATGAGCGGGCGCGAGATCGCCAAGCACGTCGGTGCGTTGCGGCCGGACGTCAAAATACTTTTTATGTCGGGTTACACGGATGAGGCGTTGGCCCACAGTCATGGTTTCGAGGGGGAGTTCGAATTTCTGCAGAAGCCGTTCTCCGCGGTTACGCTCACGTCAAAGGTCCGCGAGGTTCTGGACGCGGACGGAATTAACTTCGTATAAAAAGCCGAAACGCCGGGGCCGCCGACCTGATGCTGGTAAGAGCTTTAGCGCATTTCTTGACCCTGCGCGCAAGGGTCGAATACACTACTAAATTCGGAATCAGCCGCTGACAATGGTGGGTTGGTGTTCTGCGGGTGAAAGAGACCGCTCTGCGATTGCGTATTACCTATCGCAAATAACAAAGGGGGATTGTTTTGCCAAAGCGCACATTTCAACCGCGACGCCGCCGGCGCGCCAAGACGCACGGCTTCCGCGTTCGCATGAAGACCAAGGGCGGCCGCAAGGTGCTGGCGGCGCGCCGCAAGAAGGGACGCCATCGGCTCACCCCCGAATAATGCGGCGAACCTGTCGCACAGCGCCGTTTCGAATGTGCGCGGGAATCGGTTCCCGCGCGAAGCGCGGCTGGTGCGGCGCGGAGAGTTTGATGCCGTCTACCGCGCAGGGAAGCGCCGTTCGAGTTCCCACTTCACAGTTTTCTTTCGCGCCAACGAACTGCCGCAAAGCCGTTTTGGCTTCAGCATCAAAAAAGCCCTGGGCGGCGCGGTAGTGCGCAATCGGATCCGGCGGCGCTTGCGCGAGATGGTGCGCTGCCACCGGCTGGAGATACCCGCAGGATGGGACATCGTCATTCACCCGAAGAGTTCGGTGGCGTGCGCGGAGTTTGCGGCGCTGACCGCGGATTTGCTGCGTGTGCTGAAGAACGTGTAATACATTCCTGTGAGGTAGCGTCTGGGACTTCTCCGGATTCGTCCCTCGACACCGTACCGACGCAGGAGAGGACAAGCACAGGCGTCAGGGCGGCGCTGTTTGCGGTGCGATTCTACAAAGCCTATTTGTCAATTCTGTTTGCGGGAAGCTGCCGCTTTGAGCCGACGTGTTCGCGCTATGCCTACGAGGCCATTGAACGATTTGGCGTGGCGCGCGGAATATGGCTCGGGCTGAAGCGGCTGCTGCGCTGCCACCCTCTTTCGCGCAGATTTGGTTACGACCCGGTTCCGGAGAAATGGGAAGAGATGCCAACGAGTTCAACCTCATCAGAAGTTTTACATCCTGAGTCGCACTCATGAACGCTCCGGGACAAAAAGATAAGTTCACGCCGGAGCTGCGGATTCTGGTGGCTTCGCTGTTGTCCTTTGGCGTGATCATTCTCTGGGCAAGGTTTTTCGGACCGAAGCCGCAAATCCCGCCCACACAAACCAATCGCCCGGCGCAGACTGCTCCGGCCACTCCAGGTCCGGCGACATCACCGGCGGCGAATCCATCGCAGCCCGCTGCGGCGTCGGCAACCATCGCTCCTGCAAAGCAGGTGAACGTTGCGGCAAAGAACGATTCGCAGGAGCGCACCATCATCGTCGAGAATAATCTCTACCGCGTGGAGATTTCGAATCGTGGCGCGGTGGTGAAGAGTTGGCAGTTGAAAGGTTACATGGATGACGCCAAGCCGCAGCGTGTGCTCGACGTAGTGCATCCCGAGGCATCGCAACAAACCGGCGACTGGCCTTTCGCCGTGGTGCTCGATGATGAGCAGTTGCAGAATGCGGCAAACGGCGGACTATACAGAGCCTGGGTAAGTGAGCCCGGTCCTGCAGCGGAAACTCACGGCCAGGATTACTCGATTCTTCCCGCGAATCCGATCAAGGCTCCTTCTGGACTGGATTTCGTCTGGAGCGACGGCCACCTGGAAGTCACTAAGCACTTTCAATTTGATCACACGTATGTGGTTCGTGTGGAAACCTCCGCCAAGTTCAACGGCAATCCTATTAAGGCCGGTCTTGGCTGGCTCGGCGGCTTCGGTGATTTGACGGTAACGAACCCCGCGCCTGTGGAAACGGTCACGACGTACTACAGCGAGGGCGGGAAGATCGCGAATTTTCCGCACAAGAAGTTGGACGGTCTGGACAAGTGGGGGCCCGGCCTGTGGCAAGGTGGAAAAGATTTCGTCGGCATTGAGGATCGCTACTTCACAGCGGCGTTTCTGCCGCCAATCATTGGCCGCGGTGACGCCGTCCCGGTGCCGATGGGCACGCTCGAAACTCGCTACTGGAAGGCGTCGCGCACCGTCAAGGTGAATGGACAAGACACGCTGGAACCGGTCCCGCAAGTAGCAGCAGCGACGCAGCCGCTGGCCCTGCGCGTCTACGTTGGTCCAAAAGATTACGACGATTTGAAGAAGATGAATCCACCGCTGCACGGGCTGATCAATTTCGGTTGGCTGGAGTTTATCGCCGAGCCTCTTTTCCACGGCCTGAAATGGCTGCACACCTACATTCCCAACTGGGGATGGGCCATCGTTGTCCTGACGCTGGTCATCAATATGCTCCTGTTTCCGCTGCGCATTTCGAGCTACAAAACGACGCTAAAAATGCAGCGTGTAGCACCGGAAATCAAAGCCATCCAGGAGAAGTACAAGAAATATTCGATGCGTGATCCGCGCAAAGCGGAGATGAACAAGGAAGTGATGGCCATCTACAGCCGCGAGGGCATCAATCCGGTGGGCGGCTGCTTCCAGATGTTCCTGCAAATGCCGGTGTGGTTCGGATTGAATACCGCGCTGCGCTACGCCATCGAGATGCGCCACGCGACTTGGCTGTGGGTTCTGGACCTTTCTGCAAAAGACCCCTATTACATTTTGCCGGTGCTGATGGGTGTGTCCATGTACCTCGTCTCGAAAATGACGCCGATGACTGCGACGGACCCGCAGCAGCAGGCCATGATGAAGATCATGCCCATCACCATGGCGGGCATTTTCATGATTTCGCCGATTTCGAGCGGGCTGGCAGTGTATATTCTCACCAGCAGCGTGGTTGGCATCGCGCAGCAGTGGTATTTGAACCGCACCCATCCGGTGCCGGCTCCCGCGAAGCCCGTGCGCGGGAAAAAGTCTTAGGAAACATTTCAGAGAGGCAGAAGCGGTTCGCAACGTTCGAACGACCGATGGCTCAAGTACTCATCCGCGATGGGAAGTTAGACCGCCAGGCCGCTGCCGATGCCCTGCGCCAGTTTCTGGAGAACATCGTCCGCGTCTCCGGGCTCGAGCTAAAGGTGAACGTGCGGCCAATTGCTGCCGAGGGAGAAGGCTCGGGAGGCAACGCGGAAGTCCTCGCCGACATTGACGGCAAAGACAAAGAAATTCTCCTGGAGCACGGCGGCGAAGTCTTGAAAGCGTTCGAACACCTCGCCTTGCGCGCGCTGCGGATGGAACCGGCCTATCATGAAAAGATACACATCGATTGCGGCGGCTACCGGGCGCTGCGGTTTGAAGAATTGCGCATGACGGCGCGCGTGGCCGCGGAGCGCGTGCAAAGTTCTCGCCAGCCCTTCCGGCTGAATCCTATGTCTTCGCGCGAGCGCCGCATCGTGCATCTGGCGCTGAAGGATGTTGCCGGAATTCGCACCGAAAGCGTGGGCGTCGGGGAAGAACGCCAGGTCGTCATTCATCCCGCGGACAGCAAGCCCTCCCGGTAGTTCCACTTCACTACAGGAAGAATGACAGGCACGAATGCCTGTCTTACCGCGTGGCCCAGCCTTGCGACAGCACGTTCCCGTCTGGGCCGAATCGCACCCGATACGTGAAGGCTGCAGGGCGGTCGCGGCGTACTTGAACAAAACGGACGTCGGCAATTTCCACGACGGCGACATCGCCTTCCTTGTGGAAACGCGTTACGGGAAATCGCGAGAACCACAGAACCTTCTGCACTTCGGGCAGGCGTTTGGCGACCTCGATGTACGAATTCGGCGGGGCGTCGGGGAAATAGTGGTGCTCCAGCGTAAGCAATTCCCCGTCGCTTGCGGGCTTGTCGGCAAGGTCCATGCGCAGCTCGTAGACGCCGCGCTCGGTTCGAACCAGCCCGTCCCAGTGCCAGAGCGATGGCGGAAGGGGTAACGCGCCGATGGATTCGACTCGCAACGGATACAGCTCAGCAAATTTCTGAATACGCACGAGCGCGACGTGGTGCGCGTAGGCGGCGCACGCGACATAGATCAGCGCCGCGGCGAAACCGGCCCGATTCCACGTGTCGTGACGGATCTTCACGCCCCATCCGAGGAGTGCAGGCAAAAGAAAGAGCCCGGCAAAAATAAGTATGGCACCCAGAACAACACGCCCGGAAACCGGCGCGCCAACGCGTTCACCAATTTTCGCGATGAGGAACGGCGTGGGCAGGAACACCAGCCACATCCCAATGGCGCGGCGCTTCTCCTTTTCCGGATGCGCATACACCCAGGCGAGCAACTGCGGAACAAGGAGAATCGCGGTCAGCGTGAAATCCACAATGAAAATAATGTCCCACGCAGGGCGCGACCATTGCAGCGGAGACCAAATCATCGTCCCAAAAGAAGTCACCAGATCGAGCAGGATGTGGCTCAGGACGCCCACGGCATAAATTCCCGTCAGCGCCAGGAATGACGGCGCTTCCCACTTCCGCGGATTGGCAAACGCGCGCGTGATCCCCGCGAGAAGCAACGCCCAAAGTGGAAGCAGGACCAACGAATGCGTGATGCTGCGGTGCCAAGTAATTACAAGGAGTCGATCGTGGGAGAAAATATCGCGGAGCACATCGGAGTCGGGAAAGATCGCGCCGAGCATTAGCGACCAAGTGATGATGCGGCCGCGGTTCATCGGATGCGAGGCGAACATGTCCTCGCCGCGGAAGACGGCCTTTCCAATCAGCGCCCCAGCGATGCCGTGTGTAATCGTGTCCATTGTTAGCGTCTATCCGATGAGATCTTGGGGCGACATTCTAGCGGACGGATAAGAGCGGATTCGTCTTTGGGATGACTTTGCCAATGCGCTGCGCGGCGACGCCGTGGCGGTCGAGAGTGGCGACCGCGGCATCCGCAGATTCTGGCGAGATGGCAATCAGCAGGCCGCCGGACGTTTGCGGGTCGAAGAGCAGGTCGCGATATTCCTGTGAAACGCTCTCAGCGAAACCAACACAATCGCCAATGAAATCGCGGTTATTCTTCAGCCCGCCAGGGAGAAATCCTCCGCGCGCGGCTTCGAGGGCGCCAGGAAAGAAGGAAATCGCAGCATGATCGACCTCCAGAGAAACAGCTTCGATTCCTCGTTCTGGGCTGCCCAGCGCCATCTCGCGCGCGTGGCCTAGCAGGCCGAATCCTGTAATATCCGTCACCGCATGAATCGGCTGCGACGTTCCGGCCTGTTCTTGCATTTCTCGCAATGCCTCAGAAGCCGCGCGATTCAACTGTGTCATGGAGGCGATCGCCGCGTCCAAATCCGCCGCTATCGCGCGATCTTTTTTGAGCGCCGTGGAGAGCACTCCCGTTCCGAGAGCCTTCGTCAATAGCAGAACATCCCCCGCTTGCGCGCCGACATTTCTCCACACGCGCTGCGGATGAATGATACCGGTAACCGCGTACCCAAACTGAATATCGTCATTGCGAATCGAGTGGCCGCCGATAACGCTGCACTTTGCTTCCATCATCTTCGAAAGCCCGCCACGAATAATCTGCTCCAGGATCTCCGGCTCGCCCTTTTCCGGAAACCCGACGATCGAAAGCGCGGAAACCGGCCTCCCGCCCATGGCATAAACATCACTCAGCGAATTTGCCGCCGCAATCTGCCCGAAGGTGTGCGGGTCATCCACGATCGGTGTAAAGAAATCCACGGTCTGAACCATGGCCATTTCCGGGCTCAGCAGATACACCCCAGCGTCGTCGTTGGTGTCAAAACCAACGAGCACGTTGGGATCAGTTGGCCGCGGCAAACGGCGCAAAACGGAATCCAGCAACCCTGGACTCAGCTTCGCCGCTCAACCCGCTGCCTTGACCATGGCCGTGAGTTTCACGGATGGGGTCAAGCCGCACCTCGCTGTAGTGCGCTTCGATTATAGCGATGTGCCGCCTTTCGTGCTCGCGTGCAGTGCGCCTTTGCGTACTTGCGCTGCGCATGGGGAAAGTGTTCTGATTCGCGGATGCCCTGGGACATTTGGCTGATCTTCCTGGTGCTTGGCGTCGTTCTGCCTTGGCGCGGACGAGCACGCATGAAGAAATTGCTGGCGATGCCACGCGTCAGCACGATGGAGCGCCTCTCCCTTTACGCCTCAACCATTGCCTTTCAATGGCTGGCCGTTGCCGCTGTAGCATGGCGCGCGTGGGCGCACGGTTTCACGGCCTCCCAGTTTGGTCTGATAGTCCCTGATAGAAGCAAGATTCTCATCGCAGCAGTTGTTGGCACCGCGGCGATCGCGTCTCTTCAGTGGCTGAACCTGCGACGCCTCGGGAGAATTCCTGTCGAAGCACGGGGATCCCTTCAAGCCATCGCGGAACGCATTTTGCCGCAATCCACGGTAGAGTTGCTTCCTTACCTCGCGCTGGCGATGACCGCGGGCCTCTGCGAGGAGTTTCTTTATCGCGGATTCGCCATGGCCGTGCTCCTCCACGTTGGATTACCAGCATGGGCCGTAGTGCTGCTGTCTTCCGTCCTTTTTGGGCTGGCGCACAGCTACCAAGGACGCGGTGGGATTGTGATGACGCTCTTGATTGGCCTCATTCTCGGGACGAGCCGACTCGCGTACGGCAGCCTGATGCCTGCGATTTTCTGGCACAGCGGCGTGGATGTGGTCGCCGGAACGGCTGGACCACGATACTTGACGCCGAGGGGAGCTAGTAGCCAAGAAAGGGAAAATGTGATACACTAGAACTAAACAGTTACTACTATGACAACAGCTATCTCAGTCCCCTCAGTTGCCGTAATACGCCGTGCTCTGACGGAATTCAGTCTCCCTGCGTACGACGATCAACTGCTTCAAATTCAACAATATATGAAGATTTTGCTGACTTGGAATGAAAAGGTCAACCTAACGGCGATTCGCGACCCGCTGGAGATCCTTCACCGGCATTTTTGTGAATGTATGTACGCCGCCGAGGCCATTTCCCTTGAAAAGGGTCGGCTCGCCGACGTGGGTTCTGGGGGCGGTTTTCCTGGTCTGGCGCTGAAGATTATCCGGCCTGGTTTGCAGGTTTTTCTGGTCGAATCGAACATTAAGAAGGTCACATTTCTGGCGGAAGTCATTCGTGAATTGGGACTTAAGGGCGCACAGGTGCTGGCACGGCGTTACGAGGAGCTTGGCGAGGAGATAGCGCCTCTGGAGTACATCTGTTCTCGTGCTCTGGGCGAATTTCCCGGTTTTCTCGAGTGGGCCAGGTCAGAACAGATTGCCGCGAAACGAGTTATTCTGTGGATTGGAGCCCGGGATCTCTCTGAAATCCAGAGCATCAATACATGGGAGTGGCAAGAGCCTATTCCGGTACCCCATTCCCTGCGAAGGCTCCTGTTAGTGGGCAATAAGAAGTCTTCTTCTGCTAGCACTTCGCTCCCCGCGATAGTGTGATGATTTGTGTTCCACGTGGAACATCCCGGCTTTCACACGTCGATTTACACACACCGACGGTGTTCCACGTGAAACATCTTGCATCCTTGCCCATCGTTTGCTAGATTCTCGCAGGGCGGGGAACATTGGCTCGAATTATCGCCGTTGCAAACCAAAAGGGTGGAGTAGGCAAGACGACAACTGCCGTCAATCTTGCCGCGTGTCTTGCTTCCGCCGAACAGCCCACTCTTCTCATCGATTGTGATTCCCAGGCAAATGCTACTGCTGCGATTGGCTTTGCGAAGGACCCCTCTCGGCGGACGCTCTACCACATTTTGATTCTCAACGAGCCATTCGACAGGATCATCCAAAAATCGCAAGTGGATAACCTGGATGTTGTTCCGGCCGATAAAAACCTCGCTGGCGCGGCAGTTGAGCTCGTAAATACCGAGAATCGCGAGTATTTGCTGCAAGCGGCGCTAAAAGCGCTGGACGATAAATACCGATTCATTATCTTGGACTGCCCTCCCGCCTTGGATCTTCTCACCCTGAATGCACTCGTGGGTGCAAACGCCGTGCTGGTTCCTATTCAGTGTGAATACTTGGCGCTAGAGGGCGTTTCCGAATTGCTCGACACCCTGATGCGCATCCGGCGCACGCTGAATCCCAGCCTCGAAATCGAAGGAATCCTGCTTACCATGTATGACGAGCGGACTTCGCTCTCGCGCCAAGTAGCTACGGATTTGCGCAGCTTCTTTGGAACGCAAATCTTCAAAAGCGTGATTCCGCGCAACGTGCGGCTCGCGGAAGCGCCAAGTTTCGGCAAACCGATCATTTTTTACGATGTTCACAGCAAGGGCGCAGAAGGCTATACACAGCTCGCCCAGGAGGTCATTGCCAATGCCAAGAAACGCACTGGGACGGGGGCTCGGAGCGCTCATTCGGGAGCTTCAGCCTAAGGATTCTCCAGAAGTCGCCGCAACCATCCAACCACACGCGACGAGCGCCAGCGGCGCTGCCGCCACTCCCGCCCGTGAAGCTGCATACGCCGGGCCTCAGCAGATCGACATCGACCTGATTGAACCAAGTCCTTTCCAGCCGCGGACGCGTTTTCGCGAAGAAGCCCTCGACGAGCTGGCGCGATCGATCAAAGCCAGCGGGATTATCCAGCCATTGGTTGTTCGCCCAATCGGCTCGCGATATCAGTTAATCGCCGGCGAGCGCCGTTGGCGCGCAGCTCAGCGCGCAAGCCTCTCCAAAGTTCCGGTTATTGTTCGGCAGGTTTCTGACGACCTGGCGTTGGAAATGACGCTGGTCGAAAACATCCAGCGCGAAGACCTCAATGCTATCGAAGCCGCGCGTGCATTCGAGCGCTTAATGGACGAAGCTCGGTTGACCCAGGAATCCGTCGCTGAACGAACCGGCAAGGATCGCGCCACGATCGCGAATTCGATTCGTCTGTTAAAGCTGGAACAGAAGATTCAGGATTGGATCGAGGAAGGGAAATTGACGGCAGGCCACGGTCGCGCACTGCTCGCCTTGTCGGATTCGCAATTGCGCATGCGTTACGCTACGCGGGCTGCGCGTGGTGGATTGACAGTCCGCCAGATTGAGAAGCTGGCGTCGCGGCGGGCGTCTGGCGGGCGCGCGCCGGTGGAAGTTCATCTGGACGCGAACATCCGCTCCGCTCTGGATGAACTTCAGCGGCACCTCGGCACGAAGGTGCTTTTGCATCAGAAAACGAAAATGCGTCCGGGGCAACTCGTCCTCGAGTTTTACGACGACGATCAGCTAATGGGTCTTTACGATCGCTTGATGAAATAGCTTTGCGAGTTCCGCCGACGGCTTACTGCCCGTTCGTTCAGTCGCACATTCGACAACACACTTCGTGAGTTGCGTTGACTTATCTGCGTGCGCGGCTAAAGTAGAACAATCTCTACGGGGGTTTTGCAATGGCGTGGAAGTGGCCCAGCGCTGCCAAAGATGGCGCAAGCGAAGAATGGACAGGATTCATCGATCAGGGAGTGTCTCTCGAAGGCACGCTGACGGTCACCGGCACGTTCCGAATCGACGGCAACGTGAAGGGCAATATTATTTCCGAGCAGACAGTGATCCTCGGCGATGGCGCGAAAGTCGAAGGTCAAATAGAGGGCAATCGCGTGGTGATCTCCGGCCGTTTCGACGGCGTGATTTTCGCCAAGGGCCGCGTGGAGATTGAAGCCAAGGGCGTGGTGACGGGAGAAGTGCACTCCCCGTGCATGGTCATCGACCCGGGCGGAATTTTCGACGGGCGCTGCCACATGCTGGGATCTTCGGAAGCCGCTGCGACGGTGACGATTCCCATTCGTGCCGTCGGCAACGGTTAATCTTAACTTACTCTATAATTATATAACTTCGTATATAGCATTCACCTTCGATCATCCCATAAATCTGCGCTCTTCAAACCCGATCAATCTCATCGAGTTCGCATCCCAGGTTGACACGCTTCATAGGCCCGTCTATCGTTCGGAAGAGTCGTTATCGAGGGATTGCGGATGAGGATTCTCGTGCTGGGCGGCGGCGGGCGCGAACACGCGCTGGTGTGGAAGCTAAAGCAGAGTCCCCGCGTGGAAAAAATCTGGTGCGCCCCCGGCAATGGCGGCATTGCCGCGGACGCCGAATGCATGGCCATTGATGCGGGCGACGTCGCCGCCGTCGTTGCGCTAGCCGAAAAGATTCAGCCCGATCTGACCGTCGTGGGCCCGGAACTCCCTCTCGTGAACGGGCTGACGGATGCGTTCCGCCATCAGAATTGGGCTGTTGTTGGTCCTTCTCAAAAAGCCGCGCAACTGGAAGGCAGCAAAGTTTTCTCTAAGGAGTTATTGCAACGCCATCGCATTCCCACGGCAAGGATGTATGGCGCATTTGATTCTCCGCAAGAAGTCTATAAAGCGCTGAACTCTGTAAAATTCCCCGTGGTGATTAAGGCCGATGGATTGTGTGCCGGCAAGGGAGTTTTTTTGGCGCCGGACTTTGCCGCCGCGAAGGACTTCGTGGAACGCGCGATGGAAAAGAACGAACTCGGTCCCGGCGGAAACCGAATCCTTCTTGAAGAAGCTCTCGAAGGGGAAGAGCTCTCATTCATCATTCTCACTGATGGAAAGCGCTATGCGCCGCTCGTGCCGACACGCGATCATAAGCGTGTCTTCGACGGAAACCAGGGGCCAAACACGGGGGGAATGGGGGCGTACTCCACCGATGAATTGTTACCGGAGCGTCTTCGTGAAACCGTCCGCTCGGCTATTGTCGAGCCCACTCTGCAAGGGCTGGCGGCAGACGGCATCCCTTACCAGGGCTTCCTTTATATTGGCCTGATGCTGACCAAGTCTGGTCCCAAAGTTCTGGAGTTCAATTGCCGGCTAGGGGACCCAGAAGCCCAGGCGATTCTGGCGAGGATCGATTTCGACTTGGCTGAAGTCTTGAGCGATGTGGGTGCTGGGCGCCTCGCCCCCCCCAAGTTGTGCTGGAAGACTGATGCCAGCGCTTGCGTAGTGCTGACGTCGGGCGGCTATCCGGGAAGATTCGAGGCGGGCAAGAAGATTGATGGCCTAACCGCTGCGGAGCGGATTACCGGTGTGAAGGTCTTGCACGCCGGTACAAAGCTTGCAGGAAGTAGCGTCGTCACAAGCGGCGGCAGAGTGCTCGGCGTTACGGCAGCGGCGGCATCGCTCAAGGCCGCGTTGGCTTCTGCCTACGAAGCCGCCTCGAAAATCCACTTCGAGGGAATGCACTACCGCAAGGATATCGGAGCTCACGCAACGGGACTAAGGGCTGCGGGAGATTAGCCATGGCGAGGGTGCACAATCTCTTCCGTGCTCCGAGGAAGCGCCTGCCGATGGAGGAGCTTGCCGAAGTCCAGGTAGTAACCGACGCCGGCTTTGAGGGCTGCGCGCATGCGCGAGCGGCAAGCAAGCGTCAAGTCTTGCTGGTGGATCGCGAGACCTTAGAGGCCATGGACCTTCGGCCGGGAATTATTCGCGAGAACATCACCACGGATGGCTTGAATGTGAATAGCCTGCAGATCGGCCAGCTCCTGCGCGTCGGCCAGGCGCGTTTGGAAGTCACCTCGGTTTGCACGCCGTGCGATCAGATGGAAGCTATCCGGCCTGGACTCCGCAAAGAGCTGTGGGGACGCCGGGGCATGTTGTGCCGCGTGTTGGACGGTGGACTGATCCGGCGCGGCGACGCCATCGAAAAACTCTCGTAAGGAACGCTGGCCGGTCGACGGCTTTCCACCGGGTTTGCGCGAGGACAAGAAATCCTCCAAGCGTGGTCAAGGAGCAAGCCGGCGAGCCGGTTTCGCCGCAAGGGCAACACTGCGCCCGTGGCCCGTAGGAGCATCCGCAGCGAACGCCTTGCCAGCGTCGAGACGCAGCGCCAGACGCGGCCACTCCTGCGGCCAGACTGTGCCTCATGAAGTTTCGTCGATTCATCGCAACCTCCGCGCCCGGCAAGCTTACTCCATTCGCCTGCTGCAGTCTTCATCTCGTGTCGTAAATGTTTTAAGTCCCCGGTTAGTCGCCAAGCCGGAAGTTACCATCGGTGGGTTGGGCTAACACTTAGCCGCGAGCTCGTGTATCAGAAGATTGGGTGAAATTCTAGGGTTTGGGCGTGCGCCGCAGTGTGGGCGCATCGGGCGGGCGGTTCTTGTCGTCCTGGGCCTTCTCGACAGGCTCCTCGGGCGGAACCATCCATTCGAATCCACGGCGCTCGTCCATCGTGCCCAGAACAAACGTGGAATTCCCGGCAATCAGGGGCAGCACGGCGCGCATGAAATCGGCGGAATCGATCGGGGCAGCCTTTTGCGCCTGGCCGCCACGGATACTATCGAGCACCTTTACAAACCGTGGATCGCCGGAGCCAAGGTGCGTGATGTTCGGGTCGTTGCCCTGGATCAGCTCGGCCAATGTGGGCCCTTTCGCGTTCGGAGGGTAACGGCTTTCCACAATCGTGCGAGGAGCATGTTTTTCCGGCGGGTAGAGCTGCGTGAAGCGCGGGCGCTGAATACGCGTCTGCCAATAGTCGCCACGCGTGGCAATTTGCGACTGCTCCATATGATACTCCACGACCCACACCTCAGGTCCGTACTCGTTGGGAGCGTAGCCAATGATCACGAGCTGGAAAATGGGGTCATCGGGAGAGAAATCAACTTTGTGATGCAGTTGAGCGACGAAAGGACGAAGCTTCTCAAGGAAAGCGACTCCGATCGTTTCCAAGTCCGTCTCGCCCTCACCGGGAGCTTGATAGCGGGTATCGCCACGGCTGACACGTTGGAAATTGCGGTCGAGGCGGAAGGGCTTAGGGTCGGCCGGAATGCGCCATTCCGAAGCTCCAAATAGGATGCCGATGTGCGTTGCATCCAGGTCCATGACGCGCGGGGGAATCGAATTCCGCTCCACCGGCTGATTGATGGCCGCAAAGATGATGGCGTCCTTGGCCACGTGAACGATAGCCCGGCCGCCGGCGAGGTTAGCGATGATTTCGTCTTCGCGCTGGTCCTGCGCCAGGGCGTCAAGCGGAAACGCGCAGAGGACTACGGCGAAAAGGACGAGCGTAATTCGGCACACAGATGGTGCTCGAAAAAATCGTGAAAATATTGCGCCGCGTCCCGCCATGACAGGTTGGTCTCCAGCTCAAAGGAAAGTTTCGCAAGCAGCTTCACGCCGCGCGACCCCATCCGGGCAATGGGAAACCGTAAACCTCACACTATCACACCTGGATGGGACGGATGGGACTGGCGATTCGTTAACACGCGGGAAAATCGCGCTTGACCGCGCAATTCACTTCACGTTGCAATGACAACATAGCGTGTTTGAACATTCTGCGAGGCTCCCCTACCATGGCTAACAAGATTCGCGGCATCGAAGGAATGAAGCACGGCGAGCTGGACTTCGAGATTCAGCGCGGAGCAAAGTTCGTCCTTTTCCAATACTGCATTTCCATCATCGTCCTCACCTTCCGGCGGCCATCGGATATTTACTTTCTCCGGCAAGGCGAAAATTCCGTGGTGAAGGGCCTGCCCTTTACTTTGCTGTCGCTGGTTGCCGGTTGGTGGGGCATCCCGTGGGGGCCGATTTACACGATTCAGTCCGTCTACAACAATTCGCGCGGCGGAAAAGACGTTACGCAATCCGTGGTCAATTCACTGCGGGCGCAAGCCGCCTCCCCGGCAACTCCCAAGACCTGAGAGTGCGAGTTCCGCGCGACCGCCACATCGAGTAAACTATTGGTCAAATATCATCGATGGCGAGCAAAACATGGGACTCAGAAAACCAAAAAGTATCAAGCACAACGGCAAGTCGCTGGTGGAAATTCTGGAAGCGCACGAGCGCTTTTTTACGGGCAAGGACGGTGGGGCACGCGCTGACCTGACCGGCGCGGATCTTTCCCACGCAGACCTCAGTGGAGTCAACCTCAGCGGCGCGATCCTTCGCAATTCGAATTTGGAGGGAAGCGACTTGCGCAAAGCGAAACTTCCCGGCGCCGATCTTTCGAATGCAAATTTGCACAGGGCGGACCTCCGCAACACGGACATGACGGAAGCGATTCTTCCCGGAGCGGACTTGACCGAAGCGCAGGCCAGCGGCGTGGAATTTTTTCGCTGCGACCTTTCGAACGTAAATTTCCAGCGCGCTCAATTGCGCAATGTGAATTTGCGGTTGGCGAACGTGACCGGCGCAAGATTTTCGGGCGCTGACATGGGCGTAGCCATTTTGCGAGAGACGGATTTGACGGGAGCGGATCTTTCGGGCGTCGATCTTTCCACAGCACTTTTGCCGAAAGGTTTTTCGGCGCCGCAAGCTGCGAAGAAGAGCGCATAGAGATGGCATTCGAACGGTCTTGGATGGCAAGCCGCTAAAAAAAGCGCACTGAGCGGATTTTAATCGTTCATGGATGGCAATCCGCGCTTTGGCGTGGTAGCCTCACGCGGAAGAATACAAACCTCGTCGTGAATCCCGTGGCTACGCCCGCCGCCCAACTCGACCGCTCGGCCGCGCGCGAACGCGTGCTGGAAGTGATCCGTGGCCTGCTTGAGGAATTGGGCAGCCAGGGCGCGCTGCCGATTCTCAACGTCCACTCGCAACTCGACCGCGATCTAGGCCTCGGCAGCCTGGAGCGTGTGGAACTGCTGGCGCGGCTGGAAACGGCATTCGGCATGCGTTTGCCGGACCGCGTCGCTTCCGAAGCGAACACGCCGGAGGAATTGGCGCGTGCCATTCTGAGCGCGCCCGGGTCAATTGTAGAAGATGAGGAAGAAAGCTCGGCGTTGCGAGCTTCCGTAACCGTTCAAAAACTGCACCGCGCCGCAACCGACACGGGCGTCTTCTCCGCCGAAACTCTCATCGATGTTCTGCGCTATCGCGCAGCGCACGACGCCCAGCGCAACCACCTTTTAATCAGTGAGGACGGCGACGCCGGGGAACGCAGCTTTACGTTGACGTTTGGCGAGCTTTATGCCGCGGGGAACCGCTGCGCTGCGGAGTTGGCGCGGCGTGGTGTGCCCGCCGGCGGACGAGTCGCGCTGATGCTGCCGACGTCGAGCGCGTTCTTCGTGTCTTACGCCGGAATTCTTCTCGCTGGAGCGATTCCCGTCCCCATTTACCCGCCGTTTCGCGCCGACCGCATCGAGGAGTACGCCGCCAGGCAATCGGCAATTCTGAACAATGCGGAAGTTTGCATGCTGCTGACGTTCCGCCGCGCGGAATCCGTTGCCAAATTGCTGCGGCCCCGTGTGCGTTCGCTTGAGGGAGTCGTAGACGCGGAAAAATTGATCGACGCAGCGGATAAAGCTCCGCCCCTATCGCCCGGCGCTTTGCCGTTGCATGTTACCGGAAGCCGCGCGCGCCAAGGCAGCGACATTGCGCTGCTGCAGTATACATCCGGTTCCACGGGCGACCCCAAAGGGGTCATCCTGACGCACGCAAATCTGCTCGCCAACATGCGCGCCATTGGCGAAGCGGTCCAGATCACACCGGACGACGTCGGCATCAGCTGGCTCCCGCTGTACCACGACATGGGTTTGATTGGCGCGTGGCTAACGCTGTTGCATTTCGGCACGCCACTGGCGGTGATGTCGCCGCTGGCTTTCTTGACGCGCCCGGAGCGCTGGCTGCAAGCGTTTCACAAACACCGCGGAACCATCGCTGCCGCGCCAAATTTTGCCTATGAACTCTGCGTGCGCAAAATCGCGGACAAGGATATTAAGGGCATTGACCTTAGCCCCTGGCGCGCGGCGTTGAATGGCGCCGAACCGGTGAATCCGGAGACACTTGATCGTTTCGCGGAGCGTTTCGCAAGTTACGGCTTCCGCCGCGAAGCGCAGCTTCCTGTCTACGGCTTGGCGGAGTCGGCTCTGGGAGTCACCATCCCGCCGCTGAATCGCGGCCCGCTGGTGGATCGCGTGGAGCGTGAGACGTTTACGGCTAAGGAGCGCGCGGTGCCGGCGGCGCCTGACGATGAAACCGCAATTGCGTTTGTCTCTTCGGGAAAAACGCTCCCTAATCACGAAGTCCGCATCGTGGATGAACGCGGCAGCGAAGTTCCAGACCGCACGGAAGGCTTCTTGTGGTTTCGCGGCCCGTCAGCGACCGCTGGCTACTATCGTAATCCCAAGGCGACCGAAGCTCTGTTCCCGTGTGGTCCCACCGCTGATCCGGGCGAATTCGCGTGGGTGAATTCCGGCGACCGCGCGTACCGCGCCGATGGCGAAATCTACGTCACTGGCCGCGTGAAGGACATCATCATCAAGGGCGGACGCAATTTGTATCCGCACGAAGTCGAGGAACTTGCTGCGCGCGCCGAGGGAATTCGTAAGGGATGCATCGTCGCCTTCGGCTTGACGGACGAAGCCACCGGTACGGAAAAGTTGGTGGTGGTCGCCGAGACTCGTGAAAGCGATGCGGCGCGGCGTTTGGCTCTCGCTTCCGCAGTGACGGATCTTGTCTCGCGCGGATTGGGTCTTCCGCCGGATCGCATCGAGCTAATCCCGCCGGGCAGCATCCCAAAAACGTCCAGCGGCAAATTGCGCCGCGAAGAAACCAAACAGCTCTATTTGGCGGGAACTCTTTCGGCCACACGCGCGCCAGCCTGGTTGCAAATCGTGCGCCTGGGAACAGCGAGCACCTTGCGCAACTTCGCGCGAGAAGTTCTTGCGGGCGTGAAGCGCGGGCTCGAGATCTTGTATGGATTGTATTTCGGTGTGGTGTTCTTCCTTTGGATTGTCCCCACGTGGGCGATGGTGCAGCTCATCAGCGATCATAAGAAAGCGGGACACTTCACTTCCTCGGCTCTCAAAGTTTTGTTTGCGCTCATCGGCTGCCGCGTGCGCGTCATCGGCAAGGAGTACATGGAAACGCCGGGCGCAAAAATCTACGCTTCGAACCACACCAGTTATTTCGACGTGCTGCCGCTGATGCTGGGGCTGGGCGTGGCGTACCGCTTCGTCTCGAAAATGGAAGTCGGCAACATGCCCTTCATCGGCACTTTCCTGGACCGCATGGGACATTTCAAGTTTGACCGCACCGATCCGGAATCGCGGCTACGGCAAGCGCAGCGGATGGAAGAATTTTTGCGCGATGGTGAATCTGTTTTTATTTTTCCGGAAGGCACATTTACCGCGGAGGATGGCGTGCGGCCGTTCCAGCTGGGCGCGTTCAAGGCCGCGGTCGCAAGCGGCGCGCCGATTGTCCCGATCTCGCTAAAGGGTACGCGTAAATTCCTGCGCGATGGAACGTACATCCCTCGGCCAACCAGCGTCACCATCACCCTTCACCCACCGATTTATCCGAACACCGCAAAGGACTCAAGTAGCTCCGTCAGTTCATCCGAATGGCACGAACTGATTCGTTTGCGCGACGCTACGCGAGAAGCCATTGTGCGTCACGCTGGTGAACCCCTGCTCTGAAAATTGCCGGGGGCACAAGCCTCTGCAACAATTTTCTTTGCAACCCTCGGTGCCCTCCCTGCATCTGAATCCCAAACGAGAAAAAATGCGGATTTGTGCCTACCTGCCTTGGGCATGCCCGCAAACTCGGGGGTCATACAAGCCGTTGCCCGGCCCACGAGCTAAATCTGATAATTGCGGAGGTTCCATGAAGTTCAGATTCATTGTGTCTTTAGTTGCTCTTGCGACTGTTTTTGGCCTATCGGCTAAAGCGCAGGAGCTCCCGAAGTTGGATGCATCGGTTAGCTATTCTTATTTCCGCGCCAATCCTGCAACTTCGGGATTTAGCGGCTTCAGTCTCAACGGTGGCAGCGCTTCGGCGTCCTATAATCTCCGGGACTGGCTGAGCGGTGTCGCCGATTTCGGTGGCTACAGCGTGGGTAGCGCCAACGGCGTGAGCGTGAACAATCACATGCTTACGTATCTTTTTGGCCCGCGACTCACGTATCGGGGCTATCGCCGGATCTCGCCCTTCGGCCATGTTTTGGTCGGCGGGGCGCGTGCGGGTTCGGGTGTGTTCGCCACATCGAACTCCCACACGGCGTTCGCGACGGCGTTTGGCGTCGGCGTCGATTGGCACGTGCGCGATCGTTGGTCAATCCGCCCGTTGCAATTCGACTATCTCTTGACCCATTTGCCGGAAGTCACCAACGGTAACAATCAAACGCAGAACAATCTGCGCGTTTCCACCGGAATCGTTTTCCACTTCAAATAATTCTTCCGGCGGAACTACCAAAACTCGGTTGCCCGGTGCAGGCAGAGGGGCCAGCCACTTGAAGCGGGTGGCCCCTTGCACCGTTTGAACTCGCTCTCAGTGCTGCGACGTGTAAATCACCGTGATGTAGGTATCAATCTCCACCGGTTGTCCATTTAGAATTGTCGGTCTATAGCGCCACTGGCTGACCGCTTCCAAAGCGGACCGGTCAAAAAGCGGATCACTCACAACAATTTGCAAAGACTGAATCGTTCCATCCGTCCCGATGATGGCGCGCAATTCCACGTGGCCGTCGCGATGCGTTTGTATCGCCAAGGGTGGATACCTCGGTTCGACGCGGTGAATCAGCATCGCAGGATTAATCGTGCCGATGTTAACGATCTGAGGCTTAGCATGCGTTTCTACAGGTTGCGGCGAACGAAGTCCTACGTTCCTGTCACCAATATCGATGCACGAATCACAGCCCGGACCAAACGGTTGATTTCCGATCGGATCTTCCGGATTACCAACCGGGCCCGTTGATGCGCCGTCGGGCAAATGCGGCTTGGTGGATGGCGCGTTGAACACTGGGTAATCCGAGCGAGGATTCTCTGGCCTGACAAGTGTAGGCTTCGTCTTGGCGCGTTGTGGACTGCCTCGATGGCCATAGGGTGGAAGCGGAACGTATGCTTTTGCCACGATCCGCTCTGTCTTCGCGAACAAGGGAATGAGAACGAGAATAGTTAAGACCGCACTTTGCAAAGCTATGGAAACAGCCAGCGCGCGGTGGCGGACGCGTCGTTCACGCGTGCGCTGTTCCGCGTCGCCGTCTACCAGGCAACTGCTAAGTGATCCAAGACTGTCTTCAGGAACTTTGCCGGAAACTTTTTCGGGCTCGGACACCATCACACACCTCCACATTTTTTTCTGCGAACATGGGCCGTTCCGCGGTCTCGCGGAACGAAGCCACAAAATTTTTGCGGCGCCGATTTCCTGGGGGTTGCTCTAGATCTCCAGGAGACCGGCGCCGCGCTCGCAGGGATGTGAGGTTGCGCGCGTCCTCCCTGCCTTGGACACCAAGGGTAGCGACAAGTTCCCGTCGGCTTCAGCGAAAGGGACGAGTTTGGCGGAGAAAAGAAGTACCTTGGACGTGCGGATAATGATATAAATAGCGTAGAATGAGCATGTTACAGAAAACGGTATCTGGATGACATTATTGTGCATCTTATCCATTGTGGACGTGGATCTAAGGAGGAATGCCCCATGGGCCGGCACAATCTCGAAACTGTAGGTGTGCGCCGCACCGGCTGGGCTGCTCTGGACCGCGATCCGCAGAAGGACATGGTGGAATTTATCTGTCCGCACTGCGGCGCGCGGGACAAGAAGAATGCCCGGCGCGAGCGCGCGCTTTATCATTTCACGGATGGCTTCTTGCAGGACTTGCAGGGTGAAGTCACGCAATGCCATGCCTGCAAGCAATATCTGCGGGTCGTTCCGATCGTGATGTTGCACGATCAAGATGAAACTCGGCGCTTTGAAGCTGTTTTTTCCGATGAAGAGCTGGTGAATT
The DNA here is from genome assembly GCA_003225315.1 of Acidobacteriota bacterium. Taxonomy (GTDB): domain Bacteria; phylum Acidobacteriota; class Terriglobia; order Acidiferrales; family UBA7541; genus Acidiferrum. The sequence continues at coordinate 42,629 of QHZD01000029.1, read as the reverse complement.
CGCGCTAATTCTGAGCTTCATCATGGTAAGACAAGAACGGGGCGCTCCGGTTTAGTCCGGGGCGCCCCGTTCCGTTTTTCCAGGGCTAGCTACCGTGATGGTTTAGTGACGATCGTGATCGTGGTCATCCCAATCGCGATCGGAATGCCAACGATGGCCGTCTTCATCCCACCAGCGATGCCGCTCTCTCCAGCATTGTTCGCGAGCCTCGTGCAGTTCATGACGCCGGCGCTCGGCTTGCCGGCTATTCCAGCCGTGATGTTCCACGGCTTCGTGGAGTTTGTGGTCCGCCTTGGCGATGCGGCGCTGACAACGATCGTAGTCCTCGGCAGATGCCCGGGGTGTTCCCGCAAACGCCAGCATGCCAAGTACTACTGCTGACACCAACAGGGCCCTTGATCGAGACTTCCTCTCTCCTGTTTGAAACGTCATGGTCTCTCCATCCTCCCTATTCGGCCCCGACTGGGATGGGGTGACATCTGATTCATAAAACACGCCGTGGCATGGAATGTCGCAAGAAACTGTACAACCGGTTGAAACAAAGTCATTTAGGATTTGTTTGAGATCGGCTAGTACGCCTGCAAGAACTGGTCGCCTTCCATGTGGTATTTCTCAAGCCCCGCTCGGATGCGGTCGAACGCTTCATCCACGGTGTCGGCGAACTGCAGCATCTTGTACTCTTCTTCATTGATCATGCCCCAGCGCACCATGGCCTTCCAGTTCAGCACCTCGTCCCAATATTTGCGGCCATAAATCAAAATGAGGTTATGCTTCGCCAGCTTCCCCGTTTGCAGCAGCGTCAACATTTCCCAGAGTTCATCCATCGTTCCGAAGCCGCCGGGAAACACAATCAGTGCTTTGGCGATCTGCGCGAACCACAGTTTGCGCATGAAAAAGTATTTGAAATTGAAGCTCAGCTCCGGGCTGATGTAGGGGTTGGCAAATTGTTCGTGTGGCAGCTCGATGGAAAGCCCCACGGATTTTCCGTCCGCCTCATACGCTCCGCGGTTCGCCGCTTCCATGATTCCCGGGCCGCCGCCCGAACAGACCACAAAGCGCCGCGGCCTGGGCCCTAGCGTGAGCGACCAGGTGGTCAGCTTGTGCGAAAGCTGCCGCGCTTCTTCGTAATAGCGGGACATCTCCAGCAGGCTCCGTGCATGTCTCACGTCCGCGCGGTGCTTGGCCAGCTTGGCTGCCGAGAGCTTCGAGGTCTTCACATTTTTCAACCGCGTGCATCGCGCTTGCGCCGTTTCGTGGGATTCGATGCGCGCCGAACCGAACATTACGATGGTGTCCCCAATGCCCTCTCTTTTGAGCTGCACCAGCGGGTGAATGTATTCGCCCAGGATGCGGATGGGCCGCGCTGGAGTGCTCGCCAAAAACTTCGTGTCTTCGTGCGGCGCTTTCGGCGCGTGCTGGGGCTTCAGTTTTTTCCCGTCGGACATCGGTCTTTTCTCCCATTGAGACGAACTCTGATTGTAGGAATCGCAGCGCCTCGCGGCAACGTCTTCCGCTGTACCTGCGTCGAATCAAGTACAGTGTAGTGCAGGAAGTTTGATTCGTGTATGAGGGAGCACTAATCTGGCCGAGGCCAAATCCCGTCGTACCAGGAAATCCGCATGATCCGACCCGCTTCCGCAGCCCTCGCTCTAACACTTCTTGCAGCTTTCGCTGCCGTTGCCGGCCGCGCGCAGGCTCCCTCCGGCCCCATCCCTCCCAAACCCGGCGTGGAAGTCCAGTTGCCTCCCAAGGACACGCAAGCCAAAGTCAAAGTGCAGGTTGCGCTCGTAAACACGCCTGTGACGGTGCGCGATGGCCGCGGCGAAATGGTTCACAACTTGGAGGCGCGCGATTTTCAGATTACCGACAATGGCGTGGCTCAACGGATTTCTCACTTCGATCTTGGCGGTGACCCGCTCTCTCTGGTGATCCTGCTCGAAACCAGTTCCCGCATCGAACCGCTCCTGCCGCAGGTGCGCAAGACTGGCATTCTGTTCACGCAAACCGTTATGGGGTCAACCGGAGAAGCCGCCGTTGTGGGCTTCAACGACTCCGTCGACAAGCTGCAGGATTTCACCACGAACAGCGACCGGATCGAGAACACCTTTGCCCATCTACGGGAGGGCACATCGGGCTCGAAGCTCTACGACGCTATGGCCCTCGGTGTGGAAATGCTTTCGGGCCGTCCCGAGGTCACTGCGGATAAGCCCGGCCGCCGCCGTGTGCTGATGATCGTCTCCGAAGCTACTGACGCCGGAAGCGAAGCCAAGCTCGGCGAGGTCCTGCGGCAGGCGCAATTGGCTAACGTCACCATTTACAGTGTCGGGCTCTCCACCACTCGCGCGGAGCTGCAAGCCAAGCCCAAAAACACGCGGCCGCAAATCACTCCTCCGGGCACATTTCCGCTGCCTCCGCAGCCCGGCGTCCCGCAAACGCCCACCAGCGAGGAAAACCGCTATGGCAATATTGACCTGATGGCCGCGGCGGTCTGGATCGTCCAGCACATTCACGATCAAGTGAAGGATCACGCGCTGGAAGTCGCCGCCACCGCCACGGGAGGCGCACACCTCTCTACCTTCAAGGACCACTCTATCGAAAAAGCCATCGACGAAATGGGCGGCGAGCTGCACTCACAATACAACATCAGCTACACCCCAACGGGCGCCGATACTCCCGGCTATCACGAAATTAAAGTGAGTATCGCTCGCAACGACGCAAAAAACTTGAAGGTCCGCGCCCGCCCGGGCTATTACCTCGCTGCACCAGAAGGCTGACCAGGAAGTTCTGCTTAGGCAACCTGTGTCCAGAAGGTGGCGTCGCGAGACGCGAGCAGCGCGTCCTTGCGGGCGTTCCAGCGCAGGAAATGTGGCGTATTCGTGTGTTCGGTGTGCGCCTCGCGGCTCGTCCACACTTCGTGCAGCAGCAGCGCGCCTGGCGTATCGATGGACCGATGAAGGTTGTACGTCAAGCAGCCCTCTTCTTTTCGTGAGGGACCTACCAGCGCGCGCAATTCCGCCTCCAGCAGCGTTTCCTGCCCCTCGCGCGCCTGCAGGATAACAATTAACGTCACGGCGTCCTTCGGCAGTCTCCCGCCGGTCGCCGCTCGCCCTTTGCGTCCGCTGCGTTTCGGTCTTCTCGCCGCCGCTTTTCTTGCTTTGCGCTTCGCCATGTTGGCGGGGATTGTAACGTAAATTTCCCGAGGTGCAAGGACTTCCACTTTGCCAGCCACGCAAACCAATGACTCTTCCCGGGGCGATCAGAGTGGATGTGGTATAATGCGTCCGGGTCAAGCTATGACTTGGTTTAAGAAGCGGCAGCCTCGGCTGCCGTTTCTTATTTGGCGTGCGCAGATTCCTGATGGGGCCTTCTCGCGGGTCCTACTCTTTAAGCCGGGGAAGGATTCAATTCATCTGGGGTTTTGCCTTTTATGGTAGGCAGAGTCGGCCCAAACTCAAGATTCTGTTAACCCCTAAGTTCTTTAAATGCAACACTTACGTAGCCAACTCGTATGTATTTGCAAACAAAGGACTTGCACAATAACCAAGCCCTTTAGATGCAACACTTACCAAAAACTGGGGGGTGGGGGCTTTTTCCACTTTGAACCTCGTTCGATCCAAGCCGGACCGCGAGCCGAACTCAATCCTCAGGCAAGAAGGCAATATTAACGGGCGAGGGAACTTCGACAACCTGCCCCGTAGGCGTCAGCCCCCCAGTTGCGGGATCGATCTTGAAAACGACAATGTTGTTCGACAGTTGGTTCTCCGCCAGCATGTATTTGCCGCTCGGGTCGATGGCAAAATTCCGTGGTGTCTTTCCTCCGGTATGACTGATTCCAAGATGCGCCATCTTGCCGTTGGCTCGATCAAGAGAGAATTCAGCGACGCTGTCGTGGCCGCGATTTGAGACATAAAGAAACCTACCCGAGGGATGGACGACGATCTCGGCCGTGTCGTTCTCCCCCACGAATCCTGCAGGCAGGGTTTGGTTGGTGTGAATTTTGCTCAGCGCTCCTTTTTCGGAATTGTAGGAGAATGCCGTCACTGTGGAGGAAAGCTCATTCGTGACGTAAACAAACTTTTCGTTTGGTGAGAAAGCCAAGTGCCGGGGACCGGAGCCGGCCTCAATCTTCGCATAAGCAGGATCATTCGGCGTTAGTAAGCCATTCCCAACATCGAACTTGTAGACCAGCACTTCATCCAGGCCAAGGTCGGCAACCAACGCGAAGCGATTGTCTGGTGAAGTCTCAATCCAGTGCGCGTGCGGGCCGTCCTGGCGTTCCTTGTTGGGGCCGGGCTTGCCCTCGTCGCGGACATTCGCGGTGGCTGCCGCGAGCTTGCCGTCGGCACCAATCGGAAACACCACGACGTTGCCGGAGCTGTAATTCGCGACGAATACGTATTTGCCGGTTTTGTCGAACGACAGATAGCACGGATCCTCGCCCAGCGCCGGAAGTTGATTCAGCAGCGTAAGCTTCCCGCTCTTCGCATCAATCGCAAACGCGCTTACGGTGCTGGCCTTGCCCGCTTCGTTCGCCGCGTACAAAAACTTTCCGCTGGGATGCACCACCACCCACGACGGGTCCCTTGTCTCCGCCGCGAGGCCCTTCGGCGTTAGCTTCCCAATTTCCGAATCAAACTCGTACGAGTAAATTCCTTTGCTCTCCGTTTTGGTCGTGTACGTCCCAACGAAAACAAGATATTTACGACTTGCAGCAGGCTTGTCCGCCGATCCGCCTGCAACTGGAAAAACAAAGAGACCAAGGAGAAAAACGAAGGAAAAAATTCGGCGTGTGATTTTCATGGGGAAGTAGTGTAACGCAAGCCTAAACAGAAAAGGGGCACGAAACATCGTGCCCCATTTATTTTCAGAGTTGCGGATTTACTTCTTCTCTTCCTCGTTTTCTTCCTGCAAGACGGCGGCGGCGGCCACGGAATCGTCCGCTTCGAGCCTCAGTAGGCGAACGCCCTGCGTCGAGCGGCCGGCCTCGCGGATTTCGTTCGCATGCACGCGAATCACTTTGCCGTTGTGCGCGATGATCATGACGTCCGATTCTTCGGTCACTTGCAGCGTGGCCACGACGTACCCGTTTCGGTCCGTCGTCTTCATGTTGACCACGCCCTTGCCCCCGCGTGACGTGATGCGGTATTCCGCCAGCGGCGTGCGCTTCCCGTAGCCCTTCTCGGAGACGGTCAGCATCAGCGTCACCAGAGAGTCCTTGATCTGTTCGTTCTCAAGCTCCTCAAGATTCTGCGTCGTGGTCTTGTGCTCTTTGGCGATGATCTCGAAGTCCGGCTGAACCGCATCCATGCTCACAACGTAGTCGTCCTTGGCAAGGTCCATGCCGTTCACGCCGCCAGCGTTGCGCCCCATCGGACGCACTTCCGTTTCGCGGAAGAGGATCGCCTGGCCGTCGTGGCTGGCCAGGAAAATCATTTTCTTGCCGTCGGTCAGTTTCGCGCCGATCAGTTCGTCCTTGCCGTCGAGGGTGATGGCGATGATGCCGGTCGAACGCGGGTTGGAAAATTCCGTCAGCGCCGATTTTTTCACCGTGCCGCTTTTCGTGGCCATGAAAACAAACTTGTCCGCTTCTTCCAGGTTGCGCGCCGAGACAAGCGCGGTGAGTTTTTCATCTTCCTGGAACTTCACCAGGCTGGAAATTGCCTTGCCGCGCGTGGCCGCTGCCGCTTCCGGCAACTCGTACACTTTCAGCCAGTAAACGCGGCCCTTCGATGTAAACAGCAAAATGTAGCTGTGCGCCGATGCGATGAACAGGTGCTCGACGAAATCTTCTTCCTTCGTCTTGGCGCCGATGCGCCCCTTGCCGCCGCGCGACTGGTGCCGGTAGGTGTCCGCCGCCGTGCGCTTGATGTAGCCCGCATGGCTCACGGTAATGAGCATCTCCGTGTCGGCAATCAGGTCTTCAAGCTTGATTTCATCGACCTTGTCGACGATCTGCGTCCGCCGGTCGTCGCCGTAATCCTTCTGGATTTCCTTCAGTTCGCCGATGATGACGGATTTCAGTTTCTTCTCGCTCGCGAGAATCTCTTCCAGCTCCGTAATGCGTTCGCGGATGGATTTCAATTCCTTGAGGATTTCGTCGACGGAAAGCTGCGTCAGGCGGTGCAGTTGCAATTCGAGGATCGCATCCACTTGAACGGGCGTCAGGCCTCCGGTAATCGCGCGCGCCGTCTCTCCTTCGATTCCGCCGAGCTTGTACTTTCTACCATCCAGCTTGACGCCTTCGACCTTCCTGGATTTTCCGTTTTCTGTGATCGTGACTTCCTGCTCGGAGAAAAACTTGAGCAAGTTTTCTTTGGCCTCGGCACGGCCCGAGGATCCGCGGATGATGCGGATTACATCGTCCAGGTGATCGAGCGCCACCTGGTAGCCGGTCAGAATGTGTTCGCGCTCGCGCGCTTTGCGCAGCTCGAAGCGCGTGCGCCGCACCACCACGTCGCGGCGGTGGTCGATGAAGAGCCGGATGAATTCCAGCAGCCCCATCTCTTTCGGCTGTCCGCCGGCAATCGCCAGCATGATCATGCCGAACGATTCCTGCATCTGGGTGTGCTTGAACAGGTTGTTCAGGACGAGTTGCGATTCCTCTCCGCGTTTCAGCTCCACCACGACGCGCATGCCGTCGCGGTCGCTTTCATCGCGCACGTCCGCAATGCCGTCGATCTTCTTGTTTTGCGCCAGCTCGGCGATGCGCTTGATGAGCGTGGCCTTGTTGACCTGGTACGGAATTTCCGTGATGACGATGTTTTCGCGGTCTTTGCCGGCGTCTTCGATTGCGGCTTTGGCGCGCATCGTAAAGCTGCCGCGGCCGGACTTGTAGGCCGCTTCGATGCCTTCGCGACCGGCAATGTAGCCGCCGGTCGGAAAGTCCGGACCAGGCACGAGCTTCATCACTTCTTTCAAAGTCGTTTCCGGCTTCTCGATCAGCAGCATGGTGGCGTCAATAATTTCGCGCAGGTTGTGCGGCGGAATGTTTGTGGCCATGCCGACCGCGATGCCGCTCGCGCCATTGACAAGCAGATTCGGCACGCGCGTGGGGAGAACCGTGGGTTCCTTTTCCGTTTCGTCGAAGTTCGGCGTGAATTCGACGGTTTCCTTCTCGATGTCGGCGAGCAATTCTTCCGCGATTTTCGATAGCCGCGCTTCCGTATACCGCATCGCCGCCGGCATGTCGCCGTCCACGGAGCCAAAGTTGCCCTGCCCGTCCACCAGCGGATAGCGCATGTTGAAGTCCTGCGCCATGCGCACCAGCGCGTCATAGACCGGCGTGTCTCCGTGCGGGTGATATTTGCCGAGGACTTCGCCGACGATCTTCGCGCATTTGCGGTACGGCCTCGTCGACGTAAGCCCCAGCTCGTACATGCCAAAAAGAATCCGGCGGTGCACGGGCTTCAGGCCGTCGCGCACGTCCGGCAGCGCCCGCCCGATGATCACGCTCATCGAGTAGTCGAGGTACGACTTCCTCATCTCGGCTTCAATGTCGACCGGAATCATTACCGATAGGTTTTGTTCGTCCGCCATGTGTCCTCGTGTCCTACGAATGCGTTACGAATTCCTGTAGCTCACCCCTTCAGGGGTGAGGGTCTTACTCTTTTCATTTGCTCCGCGCCAATTGGGCGGAAATTCCTCAGGCCTAAAGGCCTGAGCTACAACTTCTTTGCCGCCCGTTCTATGACCCAAGCCTTCACCGTATCGAATGCATCCGCGGAATTCGTGAAGCGCCGCGCCGCGAATGCAGCTTCGATCTCACGCAAAAATGCTTCACGCTCTGCCTCGCTTGCAAATTCGATCGCTACGCCCCGATCGTTGTCAGGCGTATTCGTCGGCGTCGCGCGAAACTCGCTGACGCTTAGTCCCCGCAGTCCCGGCAGCGTAGCCCATCCCAACTGATACATCATGGCTGGCTCGTGCTGCGCGGCCGCAAAACGAAATAGATCACCACACCGAAAGCCAAAACAACCAAGAGGCCGATCGAGTCGGCGACCACAAAAGTTCGCAAGCCTTCGGCTCCGGATGTGTCGCCCAATTGAACGGCCCCGCGCCATGCCCGAATTTCGTGCACCAGCCGCGGCAGTCGAAATCCAAATGTAGCCACTGCCGCGAGAACCAGACCCCAGCGAATCGCGCTGCGAATGGACCCGCCGTCAGCCTGGGATTCGCCCGCCACGCGTCAGATATCCAGGTTCACGACTTCAAGCGCGTTGTCCTCGATGAATTTGCGGCGAGCTTCCACGTTTTCGCCCATCAAAGTCGTGAAAATATCTTCGGCGGCCACAGCGTCCTCGAGCTTCACTTTCAGGAGCGTGCGCGTATCCGCGTTCATCGTGGTTTCCCAGAGCTGCGACGGATTCATTTCGCCGAGGCCCTTGAACCGCGTGATGGTGAAATCTTTTTTCGCGTCCTCCATCACGTAACTCAGCACGTCCTGCGCTCTCTCTTTGACGGCTTTGTCGCCATTGCGTGACACAGTGAACGGCGGCTTGTTGAATTCGTCGATCTGTTTCGCCAGCGCGCGCAAGCGCTTGTATTCCGCGGTCGCCGCCAGCGCCCAGTTGATTTTGGAATTGTTCGGTGCGTCCAGCAGTATTTCGTACAAGCTGTGCTCTTCATCAAAGGCGACTTTTCCTTCGAGCTTCAGTTTTGCTTTTTCGATGTCTTTCAAGAGTTTCTCGACGGACTTCTTTTCTTCGAAGTCCGTCTTCTTGTCCAGGCCGCTCTCCGCCAGCACTTCCGCCAGCTTCGGTTCTTTCAGCCGCCGTCCGAGTTTTGCGGCGACCGCCGCGTATTCCTGCACGTTGAGCAGAAAGGAAGTCAGGCCCGCGCCCTGCAACGTCACGCCTTCCTTGGCCTTCACGACGTGATCTTCCGTGGCGCGTTTCATCAACTCGCGCGCGAAGTCGCGTTCGTCGCGAATGTATTTTTCCGTTTTGCCGCGCTTCACGCGATAGAGCGGCGGCTGCGCGATGTAGATGTGCTCGCGGTCGATAAGCTCTTTCATGTGCCGGAAAAAGAAAGTGAGTAGCAACGTGCGGATGTGGCTGCCGTCCACGTCCGCGTCGGTCATCAAAATAATTTTGTGGTAGCGAAGTTTGCCGGCGTCGAAATCGTCTTTGCCAATGCCTGTGCCCAGCGCCGTAATGATCGCGCGGATTTCCTCGTGCCCTAGCATCTTGTCGTAACGCGCCTTTTCGACATTGAGGATTTTCCCCTTGAGCGGCAGGATCGCCTGATACTTGCGGTCGCGCCCTTGCTTGGCCGAGCCTCCGGCCGACTCACCCTCGACCACAAACAGTTCGCACCGCGCTGGGTCGCGCTCCTGGCAATCGGCGAGTTTCCCGGGCAAGCCGCTCGAATCCATCGCGGATTTACGGCGTGTCAGCTCTCGCGCTTTGCGGGCGGCTTCGCGGGCGCGCGCGGCTTCAATGCACTTGCCGATAATCCGGCGCGCCACGGTCGAATGCTTGTCGAACCATTCACCAAGCTTTTCATTAACAAGTTGCTCTACATCCCCCTTGATGTCGCTGTTCAGCTTGCCCTTGGTCTGCCCCTCGAACTGCGGCTGCGGCAGACGCACGCTCACTACGGCGACAAGGCCTTCACGCACGTCGTCGCCCGTAATGGTGACTTCGTCTTTCTGCTCTTTGAGCATGCCTGCCGCCGAGGCGAAGTTGTTGATCGAGCGCGTCAGCGCGGAACGAAATCCGGAAAGGTGCGTTCCTCCATCCACGGTGTTGATGGTGTTCGCGAACGCAAAAATATTTTCGCCGTAAGTATCGTTGTACTGCAGCGCGATTTCGATTTCGACGTTCCCGCGCTTGCCTTCCATGTAGATGGGGGAATCGTGCAGTGTGGATTTTCCACGGTTGAGGTGCTTTACAAATTCCCCGATGCCGCCGGTGAACTTGAATTCCGCATTTTTCTCCGTGCGCTCGTCCGTAAGCGTGATTTTCAGCCCTTTGTTCAGAAAGGCCAGCTCGCGCAAGCGCTGCGACAGCGTATCGAAGCTATATTCGGTCTTGTCGAAAATCGTCGGATCGGGATGAAACGTGACTATCGTCCCGGTCTTGCGGGTTTTGCCGGTCTGCTTCAGCTTGTTGGTGGGTTTGCCCTTTTCGTACGTCTGTTCCCACACGGCACCATCGCGCGAAATTTCCAGCTCCAGCCAATCGGAAAGCGCATTGACGACCGAAACGCCCACGCCGTGGAGACCGCCGGAAACTTTGTACGTGTCGCTGTCAAATTTTCCGCCCGCATGCAGCACGGTCAGCACCACTTCCGCGGCCGGGCGCTTCTCCGTCTGGTGCATGTCCACGGGAATGCCGCGGCCGTTGTCCACGACTGTGACGGAGTTGTCTGCGTGCACCGTCACGTTGATCTCATCCGCGAAGCCGGCCATCGCTTCGTCCACCGAATTGTCCACCACTTCCCAGACGAGATGGTGCAAACCCATCTCACCAGTCGACCCGATGTACATCGCGGGCCGCAAGCGCACCGCTTCGAGCCCTCCGAGAACCTTGATCGATTTCGCGTCGTACTTGTGGCCGCCTTGCGGCGTACTGCTCACGTTTTCTTTGTCGCCCATGTCATCTCCTGGCGTTGCAACGGCTGACGCAAACCTGCGGCGCTGAACGGACCCCGAGCTATTCGGAGCAAGCGTCCGCGCTTAAAACTCTTTTCTGTGAAGCAAGGAAGGCGTGTGTTCGGAATGTTCCGATCGTCATTTTCGTGCGGCCGCAAAAGCGGCCGACGCCTTACCCTTTGATTCTGGTTTCACTGGGCAAATCCAGAACTCGTAGGGTTCCTGCTCCATCCCGTCTCGCGCAGCGAGACGTGGCGAAGACTCATGTTTCTCCAGGTCAGTAGCCCCCGGGCTCCTGGCGCGAAGCCCAAATTCTGGGTCACATTTACCTGGCGGACGTGTCGATTTGGAGGATGCGAATCAGCGAATCGACAACCCAGAAATTATACGCGATCCGGGGCTTTTTCTCAAGTTCTGGATTTCGTTAGCTTCGATATAACATTTGTGGTTGCAAGAAGTTACGCGGGGGCTGTGTACGTCTTCTCACCAAAATCTGGACTCATTGCGTTGGTGCGCCTCGGCTAGTTTTCGGCAAGAACAGGTTTTCCGTTTTTGATCGCAATTCCGGGTAAAAGATAGGCAGCGGCGCCAGCCAGCTTTTTTGAGGGATTTGATACTCCGAATGTATGTGTGCGGCCACCCTTGCCCTCCGCCGCCTTACTACCCTCATACTTCCAGTCGTTAGCCGTCAAGAAGACAACGTCTACACGCCAGATAACTACTGGGCAGCCTGGCTTAATTGATTCTGTGGTGTCCACAAGGTAGCGCCATACGACGTACCACCCGGGATGATTGTAATGAGATTGTATCGCCCAGGGCCGCGTGCTGCCCTTAGACTCCAAGGCCTGTTCTGGTGCCGGATTAAGCTTGCCCTCTAAGGACAAATCAGGAAATCGCTGCTGCGCAACGTCCGGGTGTTTGTGCTTTTTGTATGGGCTGACCGCATGCAATGCCTTCACTCCCAAGATGCCAACAATGGCGCTAAACACATTGGCTTGCTCCAGATACAGGTCTATCAGGTCTGCCGTTTGCTTCTCGACGTATGCGACCGCTTTCTTGATGTGAATCGGTTTTAGGTCTCTTGGCAGCGGCAAGTGCTCCCCCGGACCTTCCATTAGCTCCGTTCGGCGTGAATCGAGCTAGCGCTGGGATAGCCTTCCTAGCGACAGAATAGTACGCCGAATCCTTCTCGATCCCAATACTCACGTAGCCAATCGCCTCGGCAGCCGCGACGGTAGAACCCGAACCCATGAACGGGTCAAGGATTATGCCGCAACCTAATGGAAGGGCAGCGCGAACTAGTTGACGCATGAAGGCTTGGGGCTTTAGTGACGGATGCGGCGCAATCTTACGCTCTTCGCGACGCGCAGGTGCCGACTGGATCACATCTACGAACGGATTCTTGCCAGAAACTCGACGCAAGCCGCCCGTTCCCCACTTACGTAGATTGTCTTGCACCCGACCCTCACATGGTTTCCGAAATAAGCCCCACGGCTCCCAAGCGGAACGCGGCATAACCGATACGTCCTGAAATTCTTCATGTGCGTTTTTGGGGCGATCTCCACCGCGCAACGTCTGTACGAGACGAATTATTTCCCCGCGCTTCTCGAATCCCGCGGTCATAAAAGACATATATACGTATTGGGATAGCAGCGGATTAGTAGCAATCATGACGTGGCTGCCCGGCACAAGGACACGCATGGCGTGCATGGCGAACTTGGTAAAGAAGGAAGACAGCGCGGCAATGTCCGTATCATCCAAGATCGTGAATCTTGGAAGAGGACTTCGCTTGCAGCCGTCAAATGATGGGGGGATGCGCCAAACTCCTCCGCGCCCGTTGCGCAGCTTCTTTTTCTCGATGTCCGTATACTCTTTGAGTCCGTAGGGAGGGTCTGTCACAATCGCATGGATTGAGTTTTCTTCTCTCGCCTCGAGCCATGTAAAGGCATCTGACAGATGGATGCTGTATTTGGTTTGGCTCATCATCTCTGTCGCATTCGCTTGAAGATCATCGCGTACATCATATTCGCGTGCGCAACCCAACTGCATTTGCTGAGCCGATTCCTTGAAGTGTTTTGCTATTTCCATATATAAATATTTCTATGTGAATGTCAAAAGAAAAGTGAACCTTTTTCCACACTTTGCAATATTCTGTGTGGATCATGGGCCGTCCACCGACAACTCCGAAAGGCGCAAAAGCTGTGTCAGCGAAGCTGCCCACTGCGTTGCACATTGGTCTCCAACGGCTTGCGTTGAATAGATGGGAGGAGACTGGGCGCAAAACTGGTCAAAATGAACTCTTTATAGAAGCAGTCGAGGATTTCCTGAAGATTCAGGGAATAGATGTTTCCCAAATTGAAAAGAAAACAGCTCAATGGAAGCAGCAACAGACCCAAACTGGAACGATAGCGAGATTCCCCAAAAAACCACGCGGCGGTCGAGGAGCATGATCAGATGCGCATGGGCATGATGATGTAGCGGTAGCGATAGGATTCGTCGGCTAGCGGGCGCATCTGCCCGGCGGACTGCTCGTCCTTCAGCTCGATGCTGATCGGGCCATCCGCCGCGGCGCCGAGAAAATCCAGCATGTAGCTGGAATTGAATCCGATGGCGATGGGATCGCCCTTAAATTCTTTCTCGATACTTTCTTTGGCTTCGCCGTATTCCGGGCTGGAGGCGGAAATCTCGATGCCCTCTTTCGAAACTGCCAACTTCACGGCGTGGGAGCGTTGGTCGGCAAGCTGCGAGACGCGGCGCACGGCATCGCTCAATTCCCCGCGCTCGATAACCACATTTTTGTTATTGTCCCGCGGCAGCACTGCTTCGTAGTTCGGGAACTGGCCGGTGAGGATGCGTGAAATCAGCAGCCGGTGACCGACCTGGAAAAAGAGGTGACTCTCATCCTTTGCAAACTCGATGTGCGCGTCGGAGCCGGCGGCGCTCGAAAGTTTCTCGACTTCGTCCATAGCTTTTTTCGGGATCAGCACCTTTACTTCGCCGTTCAGCCCCGTAAGTTTGTGATCCGTCTCCGCGAGCGCCAGACGGTGGCCGTCTGTCGCCACCATCGCCAGCGTGTCCGGCTTCAAGATGAGCAGGCCGCCATTCAGCGTGTAGCGCGACTCTTCCATGGAAATCGCAAACTTTGTTTTTCGAATGAGGTTCTCAATGATGGGAGCGGGAATCTTTACCAGCGTATGCGGCATCACCGGCAGCGCGGGGAAATTCTCTTTCGCCATGCCCACCAGTTTGTATTTTTTCTTGTCGCTGACGATCTCCACCCAGTGGTTTTCAAGAAGCTTGACCTTAATCTCGCCTTCCGGCAGCAAACGAACGAGCTCCAGCAGCTTCTTGGCAGGGATGGTTCCGGCGCCTTCTTTCTTGATCTTGGCTTCGCATGACGTGCGAATGCTCAGCTCAAGGTCAGTCGCCGTGATCGTCAACTGGCTTCCCTTAGCCTCGACCAGTAGATTCGACAAAATAGGAATCGTGGTCTTGCGTTCGACGACGCCCTGCGTGGTCGAGAGTTCGTTCAACAGCGCGGACTTTGTGACGCTGAATTCCATCGATTGGTGTTCCTCGCGTGCCGTTCCGGGTGCGGTCATTGTGAAGTTTACCCTCGATTAGGCCTGGGACGAGGCCTCCGTTGCTCATTTCTACCGCTGCCGTACTCTACTCGCTTTTTGCCAAAGTATAAAGCCCGCCGCGCGGCACCGCTCTGTGGAAATAGGTGGGAAAGCCTCTTCCACTTGGCTGGCTTTGCCTTAAACACCAAACGCAGCAACAATCCACAAGCACCACCAATACAACAGAGTCCTTTTCGGATTTTGGAGAGTTATAAAGCTTGTTGTTGTGATGATCGCTGTGAATCTGTGGATACGTCGGAAACTCCAACCACACAATGGATTTATAGAACTGCTTTGCGAGTGGCAATTTGTGAGAATCTCGGAAAACTGGCGGCTTGCCAGCTAGGGTGTCACGAAATCCGAGAATTGATCCACTCCCATCAACATATTTTCCGCACGTTTCTCAAGCCTTCTCCACAGCACTTGACTGAGTGATTGCACTCAGTCTCGAAATAGTCCTAGGCGCACAGATTGTTGTAGAAGTAAAAACGGAAACGCAGGGCGAAAGCGGCCTACGTTCCGCATTAAGGTGAGAGGGAAGAGTGAGTGGCTTACTGCAATGCGTCCATCAAACGAGTGATCGTTCGGTTCAAGTCTTTGTCGGACCGGCGCAATTCTTCGATCTTGTTGATGGAATGCAACACCGTGGTGTGGTGCTTGCCGCCGAACTGACGGCCAATCTCCGGAAGCGAGGCGGTGGTGAGCTGCTTGACGATGTACATCGCCACCTGGCGCGGGAAAGCAATCGCGCGCGTGTTGCTGCGCACTTTCAAGTCCTGCTCGCGCAGATTGAAGTGTTCGCTCACGCGCTTCTGGATCAGGTCGATGGTGACGCGCTTTTCCTGCGATGCAATGATGTTCCGCAGCACTTGCTGCGCGGTCCCCAGTGAAATCGTCGCGCCCGTCAGTGAAGCGTAAGCCATCAGCCGCGTCAACGCGCCTTCGAGCTCGCGCACGTTGGACTTGATGGCCCGCGCGATGTACTCCGCAACGTCGTCTGGCAGGCTGAAGCGGTCGTTTTCGGCCTTTTTCTGCAGAATGGCAATCTTGGTTTCGAGGTCCGGCGGCTGAATGTCCGCAATCAGCCCCCATTCAAACCGCGAGCGCAGCCGTTCCTCGATGGAGTTGATGTCCTTCGGCAGGCAGTCCGAGGAAATCACAATCTGTTTCTGCAATTCGTAGAGCGCGTTGAAAGTATGAAAAAATTCTTCCTGGGTGCGCTCTTTTCCCGCGATGAACTGGATATCGTCGACCAGCAGGACATCCACGGTGTGGAAACGGTCGCGGAAACTGATCATGCGGTCAAAGCGCAGCGAATTGATCACTTCAATCGTGAATTTTTCAGCGCTGACGTAACTCAGCCGCATCGCCGGATTACGCTTCTTGATGGTGTGACCGATGGCATGCATCAAGTGCGTCTTGCCCATGCCCACGCCGCCATACAGGAACAGCGGGTTGTAGGCTTTCGAAGGCTGCTCGGCAACGGCGCGCGAAGCCGCATGCGCGAACTCATTGGACTTGCCGACGACAAACGAATCGAAGGTATAGCGCGTGTTGAGCTGGTGGTCGCTGCTCTCAAAATCCAATTTTGACTGTTTCACGCCGGCAACCGCCAGCGGTGCCTGGGCCGGCTCCTCTTCGGTGCACACGTACTGCACCTTCATGTTCGGCGTGCCGACTTCATGAAAGACGGCCTTGACGATATCGCCGTAAGTGCGGGTCAGAACCTGCCGGAAGACGGCGCTGGGGATCTGGATAAAGAGGGTTTCGCCCTCAGCCCGGTTCAGCCTCGTTGGCTGGAACCAGGTGGTAAACGTATTGATGCTGACCCTGGACTTCACCCGGTCCAGGAACTTATCCCAGGAATTCACGGCTTCGCGCTCACGCTCCGTTTTGGTTGCCGTCGTCATTGGAAGAGAAAAGAGAAACTCGTGCTATTTCCACAGATGTGAAAAAACTGTGGAAAGCAGGTCCATTCGCGTCTTTCTACAGGCTTCGGGATTCTTGCCCGCGCCGGAACGCTCCGATATGCCCCTGTCGCTCCGCGCGCGGCCCATCTAGAATTAGTCGGCCCACGTACCGCCGCTATGAGTCAGCGCGGGATTGTCTCTGATTGGAGCGCACGGAGCAAGAGAAAAATAGGAGAAGACATTCACCGGCTTTCACACCCCATGCACAGTTTTTCCACAAGCACAAATTCGCTTCGAGCTGCCCAGTAGATGCCGATTTTCACGGTATTTGCGAATATATTTTCCTCACTGCGCGCGATTTATGTACAGGATTAGTACGGGAGTCCCTGAGGAAAACTTCCCCTATTTCAAGATTTTTTTGTCGGGCCGCTCGAACTCATAGATGCCCAGTGGATCGCTTCCGATGATCAAGCGATCTTGCTCCACGAGAATGGTATTGGCTTCGAGGCGCGATCCTTGTGGCGTGTAGATCTTATAGGTGGCGCGCCGGTTCCCTTCTTTGTCGAAATGCAGCAGCGTGTTGTACAGCGCGACCCAGACTTCGCCGTTCGTACGGTCCACACCCACTGCCGTGAGGATGCGTTTGAACGAGGGGTCCTTCCCTTTGCTCTCCTGGCGCACGATCTCCTTGCGCGCGGCCTGAGCTGCCGGCATGGCCTCCAGCGCGGTGTACTGAATATCCTGTGCCGCGTAGCCCAGGTGGTCATATTGCCGCACCGTCGGCTCCGGAAGGTAAGCAAACGCGTAGTAGAGGTGGCCCTGGGCGTCCGTGGCAAGCTGGCCGATGTTCAGATAACGGTTCAGTTCCGCACGCTCCGCCAACGGCTCCGGATCGCCGAACTCGCGCACATCCCTTCCATTCTTGTCGAAGACGATCACTAGGTGCGGGTCGCGCAGCGTCGCGACGGCAACTTCGCTTTCGGGTAGCGCCGCAACGGCGACGGGCGCATTCACCGGAATGGAACGTAGAGGCGCGCCATCCGAGCTAAATACTTGAATGAGATTCGCGCCGCGATCCGCCACGTAAATTTTGCCGTCGGCAGCGCCGTCGCAGTCTTCCCCGAAGGTGATCAATGGGCGGCCGGACTTGGTGCCGGTGTCAGCGCCGGGAAGTTCGCCGATGGAGAGAACCTGCTTTCCCTGCGTATCAAATACCAGCAAGCCCGGCGATGGCGAAGCTAGAATGTACAGCCGTCCATCTCCGCCACGCTTCACGGCGCGCAGCCCGGGACCCACCCCCGGGAAAATCCTCTGCCTGGCAGTAAGGTCGTCCTCGTCTTGAGCAGCCGCAATTCCTGCCGCGCACACCAACAGACACATCGCCGTAAGAACTCTCACGATTGGGCCCACCCTCTTTCGCATGAATCTTCAGATTACTACGGACGCACGCAGGTTGCCCCGCGCTTCAACGGCACGCCGAAACGATTAGTCAATACAGAAGCGCAGGCGCTCGATGGAGCGCGCGCGGAGCCGGCCGGCGGCGTTGCGCGGCCCGCCGCCATCGGTTTCAATCAAAACGCAATTCATCTGCACGTCGCCGGAAGCCACCTCGAACCGCGCGGGCAGCCCGTTGAGAAACTTCCCGATGATGCCGTTGCGGTCCATTCCAATCACACCGCCATGTGGCCCGGTCATTCCCACGTCCGTGATATAGGCCGTGCCCTGTGGCAAGACATGTTCGTCGGCGGTAGTCACATGCGTGTGCGTTCCGACGACCGCGGTCACCCGGCCGTCGAGGTACCAGCCCATGCCGATCTTTTCGCTAGTTGTTTCCGCGTGCATATCCACGAACACAAGGGCGACATCTTCTGGGATTTTCGCCAACTCGCTGTCGGCTTTCCGAAATGGATCGTCAATCGGCGTCATGAACACGCGCCCCTGCAGATTCAGCACGGCATACTTCACGCCATTCTTCGCTGTCCCCAGATAGAGCCCGCTGCCCGCATTGCCTTCGGGAAAATTCGCCGGCCGCAGCAGCCGCGGTTCATGCGGCAGGAACTCCAGAATCTCTTTGCGGTCCCAGCTGTGATTTCCTCCGGTGAGCACATCGATTCCCATTTTCAAGAGCTCTTCCGCCAGCCGAGGCGTGATCCCGAATCCCGACGCCGAATTCTCCCCGTTGGCGATCACCAGATCGATCTGCCGCTGCGCAACGACGTCCGCCAGGCGATCGCGAACGATCTGCCGCCCAGGCGAGCCGACAATGTCTCCTACGAAAAGTACGCGCATGCAATCTTTCATACAGCAGAAACACAAAAATGGAGCGGACCGCTTGGCCGTGGGGAACTAGGCTGTGAACCTCTGAATAAAGTGGGCGCCACGAGCCAACCGTTAGGCTTTCCTGCCCCGCTCGCGCGTCATCCTTGCCAGTTGCTGTGACCCGCCAGCGGGACAGGCCGTGCACACGGGCTGTCTATCCGCAGCACCTCAGAGATTCTGCATTGGTTCAAACAGCTTTCGCACCCTCACTTGCTTCGAAGTACCGCTCCACGCCCCATTGTATCCTCCGCGCCAAAGCGGAGTCCAACATCCGCGGCGCTCCATCGCCAAAAGGTTTATCTCCGCGAAAGGCAATTGCCGGGAGTAAAATCTCTGCAGTCAACAGGAGGAAGGATCATGCGCCATCCACGACGGATCGCCCCAGCTCTCGGGCTGCTCTTCTTTGTTCTCGTGGTTCTCGCGATTCGTCCCGCAGCTCTGCGGGCACACACGGTGTCCGTCGCGCCGCCCGACCAGCTCGGCAAAGTGAATTTCCCCACGAGCTGCGTGGCAGACGTGCAACCCACAATCGAAAAAGGCGTCGCGCTCCTCCACTCCTTCCAATACAAGGAGTCCGAACAGATGTTCACCGAAGCCGCGAAGCGCGACCCAAAATGCGCCATGGCTTACTGGGGCAAGGCCATGATTCACGCAACCGACCGCCCCGAACTCGCAGCCGAGGGTCTTGAAGCTGCCCGCCACTACGCGGCCATCGCCCCGGATTCAGCCCACGCCCTGCACATGCCTTCGCACATCTTTGTGCGCCTTGGACTATGGCAGGATTCCATCAATTCGAACATCGCCGCAAACACTTCCGGCGCGCACGCCGCGGAAATGCACCTCGCCGAATCGCACTATCAAACCCACGCCATGGACTTCCTGAGCTACTCCTATTTGCAGAGCGGCCAAGAAGCCAAAGCGCGCGAAGTGATCGAGCACACCGATCATGTGGTGGGAGCAAGCGAAGAAAGTAAGGCCGAACATCGCGCTTATTTCACCGCGCGAACTGCTTTGGAATTGCACCGCTGGAAAGAAGCAGCCGCTTTGCCGGTTCCGGCGACTCGCAAAGAATGGCTGGACACCGTCTATTGGGCGCGTGCCATCGGCGCGGCGCGCAGCGGAGATGTCACCGGCGCGGAAACTGACGTCAAAGAATTGACGCAGCTCGTTGCCGGCCGTGAGAAGCGCGCGCGCAAAGAGGGCTACGGTGTCTCGAACGAAAAAGCCACGGACCTCCGCGAAGCCGAAGCCTGGCTGGCCTTCGCGAAGGGGAACCCTGACGAAGCTCTTCAGGAATTGCGCGCCGCTGCCGACCGTCAGGACAAGAATGGCGGCGAATCCGTTAGCGTCCCCGCGCGCGAAATGCTCGCGGACATGCTCCTCGAACTCAAGCGTCCCGCCGAGGCCCTTGCCGAATACAAGATCGTTCTGAAGAATTCGCCGAACCGCTTCGACGGTTTGCTTGGCGCCGCTCGCTCCGCGCAAGCCACCGGCGACGCGCAGTCGTTTTACGCCAAGCTCGCCGAAATCTGCGGCCCAGGAGCCGATCGGCCGGAGCTCACCGAAGCAAAAACCTATCTCGCGCAGAAGTAATTCAAACCTCTCCCGTAGGAACGCTTCCTGAAAATAAAAACGGGGGAAGCTGGAGCCTCCGGCCCCGCCCATTCTTCGTGATAATGACTAGAAGTGGAAGCCCAATTCCGCTGTGTAGCTCCGCGGCGTCACAAAGTGCGTTCCGCTGAACGTCGACAAGAAATTGTAAAGCGCGGTCTTATTCGTCAGGTTGATGGCGGTAAGGCGCAGGCTCCACTTGTAGTGGTCACTGTGGAATAGGTCGTCATCGCCCACGCTCATATCAAACAGGTTGCGTGGAGCCACGCGTGGCGGATTGTGATCGTCATTTTCCGTTCCCGGAGCGTGTATTCTGAGCCGCGTCGAGCCGTAGAGTGACGGGGCGCACGTCACCAAGGGAGCGCTCAGCGTCGGGAAAACGCTTCCGCAGAAGAGCCCAGCCTGCATCTGCTGGTCTGCGCTAAGACCCGTGAGATCCACTGGTGTCGTCGTGTCCGTCGCAAAAGGTACCGCACCGGCTACAAGCCCGCTGTCATAGCGCCAGTTGAACGCCACCCACGGACCGCGCTTCCACGGCTGATATTGCGCATGCGTGGTTTGCTGGAAGTTTTGGTCGTGATCGATGCGGAAAACAGGTCCATCGCTGGTGCCCAACCCGCCGACCTGCGGTTGAAAGTAGCGAGCGGAGGCATGGCCCATGACGGTCAAGACCGTGAAGCCGTGGAAGTTGGGCACGCTGACGCGCGCATTGAACCCGCTGATCTTCGAATTGTGCCACCCGATCGGGAAGAAGATGGGCGTATTCAGCAGGTCGCTGAAGTCGTACGCGTTGTGCGTGTACTTCCAGAGGTAGTCCCCATCAACGACGAGGTATCTTCCGAACGCCTGCTGGAGTCCTGCATGGAATTCGTTGCGTTGACCGGCGCGAATCGGCCCGGAGGACCCGCCAAAAATCGCGTCCAGGAAAGGATTACTCCTCACGCTCGCGACCACCAGGTTTTCGTTGAAAGGGGTCTCGAGGATGCGAGCGTAGGAAACGCGCATAACCGTGTTGCTCGGCTTTATGTTGTAGGAAATGCCGGCGCGCGGTTCGATCTGCGACTCTTTGGTGAGGCCTCGGTATAAGTCCCCGCGCACACCCACATTGAAGGACCAATTGCCTTTGGTGATGGTATCCTGCAAGTAGAGCGCGATCTCGCGAACGTCCCCACGGCCGCGGAACCCGAACAACGTGCTTTGCGGCGTCGCACAGCCATCGCCTGCTGCGGGCGTGGGTCTCGTAAGGTCGATGCACCCCAGGAGCGGGATGAACGGCGCCGTTGCATCTGGGTTAGTTGCCACGTTTTGCTCAAATCCAGCGGCCGTGCACTGCGATGGATCCGTCAAGCTGGTATCGCCCACTCCGACGAAGTCCCCGGCGGCATTTTGCGTAATGCACGGCGAATTGATTGTGGAGTCTGTGAGTCCCAGGCTGAAATTTTCCGTGAGCAAGGTGTGCTCGAAGGTCGCTCCCAACTTTATGTTATGAATGCCCTTGACGTAGGACAGATCGCTGCGCAGGCCTATGTTCGTCAGCTTGCGTTGTTGAGTGGCTGTCTCGGAAACGTCTGCAAGAGGATTTGCGCTTGGGTAGTAGTTGAACTGGTCGTGGCGCGTGAAGAAGCCGACGTTGAGCAACGTGCTGGTGCTGAACAAGTGAGTCCAGGTCGGTGCGATGTTGTACGTTTTGATCTGCGCGCGCTGATCCTGGCCGGATGCCACGGCATCGAAAGAGTTCGGATCCTGGAACCAGGAACGCGTATAGCCGCCGTTCAAATGAACAGAATCGGAACCGCTGAGCTGCAAATCCACGCGGTCGAATATGTTTTGCTCGTTGCCTTTGGAATGGATGACTTGGAATTCCTGTGGATCGAGGAAACGGCCTGTATTCAAGCCATTCGCCGCAAGGAAATTGCCCCACTTCGGGCCTCCAAACGCCACATCAAAGCCCCCGTTCGCTGACCCGAAACTTCCGTAAGAAGCTCGCACACTGCCGACAGGTTTTGTTTGACCAAGACCGGAGCGCGTCGTTACCTTGATGACCAGGCTGGTCTTGTCTCCGAATTCAGCGGGTGGCGCGCCGGAGATCACTTCCAGCGATTGAATCGAATCGATCGGGATTTGGTTGGAGAAGACTTTGCTCGTCTGGTCCGTAACTGGCTGGCCATCGACCGAAAACGAACTTTCCGCATGGTCGCCGATGGCGTGAACCAAGCCGTTGGAATCCGCTACCGCGCCCGGTGCGGCCAGCGTCACGAGCGAGCTCACTGACGATGACGCGCTCTCCAGCGGGAGCCTGTCGAACAAGCCACGGTCGATGTCCGTGTGAAACGTGGATTCATTCTCCACCAGATCCTTGGCTTCCACGTTCACAGTCTGTACCGCCGTCCCAATCTTCAAGCTGATTTGTACTGCCGTGGGAACCGCCGAGCGCACGTCTACATCCTGGGTGTAGTTCTCGAAGCCCCCCGCCGTCACCGCCAAGTGATAGGAATTGAAGGGGACGTTCGTGAACTTGAAGCTTCCATCGCTTCCCGTCGCGGTTTCCCTATGAAAACCGCTCACCGCGTGCGAGATTTCTACCGTTGCGCCTGCCACCACTCCGCCGGATGGATCTTTGACCACTCCTTCAATCGATCCGGAATTCCCTAGCTGCGCTTTTGCTGGCCCAGCCGCTAAAAACAGCACCAACCCCAAAACAAACGCGACGCTGATACGTAAACTCTTTAACATTTTTTCTCCATCCCTTTTGAGAGTTAATTGTGCTTGTGTGGATAGAAACCGCCGGAAAAGAAAGGCGGCGACGCTAGCCTTCAAGAAGGCCGGCGCACGGAAGTACACTTCGAGTCACGGGAGAATCAGGCGGTGGGAGGTGCGCGCCCAGCGCGATGCAGGGAAAAGGAATCGCTTGGCGCCGAGTGCTGCGGCGCCGAAGAATACCAGGTGACGATCTGAGGTGTGCTGCTGAGGTCCAGGCGGGCGGCCGCCAGCGCGGGCATGTGCAGCGCCTGGCAGACGTGGCAGGCATTGTCGGGACCCTGGGCATGCCCGTGGGGCAAAGTGGCGCCAAGCGCAAAGTACAGCAACGCGCTGCAAGCTATTAGAGCGAGCGCGCGGCGCACAATCGTTCCCCCGAAAATGCGTATTCCCCCATGCATAAGCGACACTTTAGTTTACCATTTTGGACGTTTGAGTGTGCAGGTTGGTTGCAGCTGGGTTGCTCCGGAACCAAATTGCTTTGCTTGACCCTGCAACCATTCCAACCTAAGCTTCGTCTTAGTAAGCACATGCAGGCCAAGGCTCGGCATATCCGCATTTTGGCGCTGCTCCTCGGGGTTATCTTTCTTGGGGCGCAGTTCCACTTTTGCGCCGATTTGACGGCCTCACCATCCGCCTCGCATATATGCCCGGTTTGCTCGACAGCAGCCTCTGTGGTCGCGACGCAGTCGCCGGTAATCGCCGTTGTGCCGGTCATTAATCGGCTCGAATTCACCCCTTTGATTATTTCGGTATCCTCGGCAGTCGAGCGTGCCACGTCTCCGCGCGCGCCTCCCTCCCTTTAGCCAAGTCGTAGTTCCGGTCCGTATCCGGGTTGGAAAATTCACATTTCTTAGCTAGGAGTGGTGCCATGAAACGATTTTCTGCCGTCTCCCTGGTCGTTCTTTTCTCGGTGTCTGCCTATGCGCAAGAGACATCGTCTATCTCTGGAAAGCACGATACTCCCTCTCCAGGAGCGGCCAGTCCTGCTCCCGAAGAAGTTCGCATACGCGCTCTTGAGGAACAGGTGCGCACGCTCGCCGAGGAAGTGGCCTTGCTCCGTGGGGAATTGAAGACAATCCGCGACACAAAGCTGGCTGATCCCACAGCCGGGGATCACCTGTTGCTGGCCTCCACGCGAATGGAGCCTGGCGTGATTCCCAGCTCCACACCCTCGACAGCCGCGCCGGAGCCTGTGCCTGCCGCGCAGGTGGCGCAAACGCAGACTTATGGCGGCGCCACTTCCAACGCTAAGCTCCTCAATCCGGACATCAGCCTTATCGGCGATTTCATCGGCACTGCCGGGCGGAACACGGTTTCGCCATCGCGCTCGCTCGAACTCCACGAGTCCGAAGTCGGCATGCAGGCGATCATCGATCCCTACGCGCGCGCCGATGCCTTCATCTCCTTTGGCGAAACCGGCGTAAATGTCGAGGAAGGTTACGTCACCTTTACTTCTCTCCCTGCCGGACTCCTTTTGAAAGTCGGCAAGATGCGCGCCGAATTCGGCAAGGTCAACACCATCCACAATCACGCCTTGCCGTTCATCGACCGGCCGCTGGTGACCAACAATCTCGTCGGCGGCGAAGACGGCATCGACGACGCCGGCATTTCCCTTTCGCGCTTCCTGCCCGCCCCGAAAAACTGGTTCCTCCAGGGAACGGCCCAGGTTTTCCGCGGCGATTCGAGTGACGTTTTCACCGCCAACCGCCGCCAGGACGCCAGCGTTGTCGGCCATCTTCGCCTCTACCGCGACCTCGGCGAATCGACCAACATCGACCTCGGCGGTTCCTACGCTCGCGGCCACAACACTGCCGGCGTCGGCAGCGCGATTTTTGACCCCGCGAATTTTTTGACCAACCTTTATTCTGCTGACGCCACTCTCCGTTGGAAGCCCCTCCGCCGCGCCATCTACCATTCTTTCCTTTTCCGCACAGAACTGTTCTGGAGCGCCCGCGACCAGCTTTCTCCGCTAAACGTTTTCCAGACCCAGCATGCTTTCGGCTTCTATTCCGATTCCGAATATCGCGTCAACCGACGCTGGACCGTCGGTGGCCGCTTCGACCGCAGCGGCCGCGCCACCAACGCCAGCCTGACGGACACTGGTTTTTCCGGTATTCTCACCTATTGGCCCAGCGAGTTTAGCCAGATCCGTGGCCAGTATCGTTATGGCCATTTGTGGGACGTGCCCAACGATCGCTTCACCAACGCCAACGAGTTTCTGTTCCAGTTCTTATTCGTGATGGGAGCGCACGGTGCCCATCCGTTCTAGGCCCGTTTTAAGAAAGGTTTCTGAGATATCATGCGACGCACAAAAATGACTACTCGAATCGGCGCGCTTCTTGTTATTTGCGCCCTCATCTTCACTCTCGTCAATCCTCCGGCGAGCCGAGCGGACAGCAAACTGCGTATCATGACCGCCACCACCGACCTCGCCGCCCTCGCGCAGGAAATTGGCGGCGAAAAAGTCGAAGTCGAATCCGTCGCTCGCGGGTACCAGGATCCCCATTTCGTTGAGGCCAAACCCAGCTTCCTTCTAAAACTCCGTCACGCCGATCTTCTTATCGTTGTCGGACTCGAGCTGGAAATCGGCTGGCTTCCTCCGCTCATCACCCAATCCACTAATCCGAAGATTCAAGTTGGCGCGCCGGGCTACTTTGACGCTTCTCGCTTTGCAAAGATTCTCGAGATTCCCACGGGCCAAGTGACCCGCGCCGAGGGCGACGTTCACCCGCTCGGCAACCCGCACTATTGGCTTGATCCCGAGAACGGCCTGCGCATCGCCAAGGGCATTCAAAACAAGCTTTCCGAAATGCGCTCGAGTGACGCCGCCTATTTCGCACAGCGCTACGATTCCTTCGAGCAGCGCCTCAAGCAGGCCGACGAAAAATGGCTCGCCGAAATGAAACCGTACGCCGGCCGCAAGGTCGTCACCTATCACCGCTCCTGGCCCAATTTCGCCGAACACTTCCATCTCGACGTTGTCGGCTACGTCGAACCCCGCCCCGGCATCCCCCCGAGCCCGCAGCACACCGTCGAGTTGATTGGCCAGATGAAGCGCGACGGCGTAAAGCTTATTCTTGTTGAGCCGTACTTCGACCTCAAAACTCCCAACGCCATCGCCCGCGACAACGGCGCGCAGGTCGTCGTCCTCATGCCTTCGGTCGGCGGGGAAAAAGAAATCACCGATTATTTCAAGCTGTTTGATTACGATATCGCCAAACTGAAGCAGGCCTTCGACGCAACGAAGTAACATTCAGGAGATCGCCGAATGGAAATTCTGCCGTTTTTGCTCGCACCTTTCGTCGCGAGCCTCATTTTGACCGGGATCCACGCTTATCTTGGCGTGCACGTTGTCGAGCGCGGCGTCATTTTTGTGGACCTCGCCCTCGCGCAAATCGCCGCGCTTGGCGCCACCGTTGCTGTCGTCGTCGGCATGGACCCGCATGGCCGCGCCGCGTACTGGATCAGCCTCGCGTTTACGTTCCTAGGCGCTGGAGTCTTCGCCTTTGCTCGCTCGAGCAGAGGCCACATTCCCCAGGAAGCTTTCATCGGTATCGCTTACGCCGTTGCTTCCGCCACCGCCATCCTCCTCATGAGCAAAGCCACCGGCGAGACCGAGCACCTCAAGGACATGCTCGTTGGCAACATCCTCGCCGTCTCCTGGCCCGAAGTTCGCAAGACGGCTTTTCTTTATGGCGCCATCGGCATCTTTCACTTTATCTTTCGCAAGAAGTTTCTGACCATCTCGATGAACCACGGTAAGGCGGAAAAGTCGGGCCTCAACGTACGCTTTTGGGACTTCCTCTTCTACGCTTCTTTTGGTTTTGTTGTGACGTCTTCCGTGGCTATCGCCGGCGTTTTGCTGGTCTTCTGTTACCTGATCGTTCCCAGCGTCGGGGCCATGCTTTTTGCCGACCGCATCGGCACGCGTCTCGCGATTGGCTGGACCATGGGCACGCTGGTTTCGGCGCTTGGCTGCTACCTCAGCGTGCAGCTCGATACGCCCACGGGAGCCACCATTGTCGTCACCTTCGGTGGCATCCTCGTGCTGATGTTCTTCCTGCACCTGATCGTGCACCACGGCCGCTCCGCCCATGAACTGGAAGGCTCCGCCTCCGCTCGCAGGGAACTGGAAACGGTTTCTCCCTCCACGCGGCAGGCATAGTGCCTTAAAACAGCCAGGTTGTGGACGCTTGAACTACCGGTGCGGGTAAGGTCCGCTTAATCCTACTTTGCTGGCTGTGCCGTCGGCGGCAAAATCCCGTTCAGCCGCAAATAAATCGCCTGTGTCGCGTAATGATCGGTCCAGCTCCCGCCCAGCGCCACCAGCGCGCCTCCCCGCGACATCGGCCGGTTGCCGAACATCACAAACTGCTCACCCAGCTTCGAATCGTCTACCTTCGCCAGCGCCGTCGTGCAAAACGCAAAGGAATCTTTCACAGCAGCCACTAGCTTGTCCTTCGAATCCGTCTCCGCAATTTTCACGTCCGGCGCCGCTTGCCCGGAAATCTTCGAGCAAAACGTATTGTTCGACTGCGCGATGTGCATCATCAAATGCCCAAACGAATTCATCTCCGGCGACGGTTTAAACACATACTTCTCCGCCGGCATGGCCTCCGCCGCGGCCACCATGTTCTTCTCGTAGCGCGCCACTCCCGCCTTCACAAATCCGCTCACCGGATTCGCTACCGGCGACATGTCTGGCGCAGTGCCCGCCGCCGGCGCCCCGTTTGCCGCCGGTGCCGCCTGTTGTGCAAACGCACTGCTCGCCACCATCAACACTGTCATCCCAGCCACCAACAAACTCATTCGTATTTTCATCGTCATTTCCTCCTCCAAGGAAACTCACGCAAAGAATACTCCCCGCCACGTTTCTAGGAAAGATTCTTCAGCGTCTTCTCGATCAGCCCGGCCGTCCCCGCATAAGGATCGCCCGGGCTGTCCCATTCCATCGAAAAATATCCCCTATAGCCGTGCTGCTTGGCAATCCCAAACGTCTTCGCCAAATCTACGTGCGCGATTTTATCTTTTCCATCGCCCACTTCCGTTTCCTTCACGTGGGAAATGTTGTATGCAAGTCCGAACATTCCATCGATTCCTTTGTACGCGTACTCGTCGTCGCGCGCCGCCAGCGTGTTCCCGAAATCCGGCAGCGCGTGCAGCCATTTGCTGCTCACTTTCTCAATGACCTTCACCAGAAAATAAGGATCTTCGCTGACCGGGTTGTCGTTCTCCAGATTCACCACCACGTTCTTCGCCGCGCCATATTCCGCCACGTGCCGCAAGCTCTCCGCCGTGTGCTCCACATCCGGTTTCGAATCTCTTGCTTGTGGAATGTTCGTCCGCACGCTCGGCGAGCCAATCGCCACAGCCGCATCAATCCATTCCTTGCTGAACGCGATAGCGCTCTCCCGTTCCGCGCTGTCAGCCGCATATGGGCTGTGCTCGCCGTCCACTGCAATGTTCACGATCGCTCCTCCCGCCTTCGCCACTGCCGCGCGCAACTCCTCGAGGTACGCCTTCTCCAGCGAACGGAAATGCGCGCTCCACGGCTCGATCTTCTTGATGTTAAATTTCGCGCTGACGTGCGCCGCGAACTCTTTCAACTCCATCTTGCCGCTGTCGGCGCTGTCTTCTCGCCCCGCGATGAAGTCCCGGAACGGGTAGGACGCAATCGCAATTCGCTCCCGCGCTGCCGCCGGAAACTTCAAGCTCGGTCGCGCATCCGCCGCAAGTGCCGTCTCCATTCCCGCGGACAGCTCCGGCCACACTCCTGCACACACACCTGCGCTCGCTGCACCCGCAGCCTCCGCCAGAAATCGCCTTCGCGTCTTGATCGTCAAAGCCGCGCCAGTCTAGCAGACCGCTCCGCCGCCTGCCACAAACTCAACTACGTCCGCCGCAATTTGAGTCCTCGCCGTCCCTGACATAGAATCTCCCCGCGTGCAACGTTCGAATGGCGCATCGCAACGTAAACCATGCCCGTTTCTCTTGAAAACTCGAAGCTCATCTACCGTGCCCTCAAAGCATGCGGCATCCGGCTGCTCTCTGCTCTTCCGGAAACCTGGCTCGTCCACCTCATCCAAATTGCCGAAGACGATCCGCAAATGACCCTCGTCCGCCTGGCCAAGGAAGAAGAAGGCGTCGGCCTCTCCGCGGGCGCGCACTTTGCCGGCGTCAAGTCCGCCATGCTCATGCAGAACCACGGCTTTCTCGCCGCGATCAATGGCATCGTCTCCTTCGCCCACCTTTACAAAATCCCGCTGCTGATGCTGATCAGCTATCGCGGCGCGTTTGGCGAGCGGGATCCCTGGCAAACGCAAGGCGGCAACGTCACCGAGCCGCTCCTTCGCGCCATGAACATCCCGTACTCCTTCCTCGAAGCCTCCTCATATGTTGAAAAGCGCATCGCGCAGGCCCATACCCTTGCCGAAAGCAGCCTTCAGCCCGTCGCCCTGCTTCTCACGCGCGATTTGATGTGGGAGGAATGATGCTGCGCATCGATTGCCTTCGCGCCATTTACCTCGACCTTGAAAAGTGTCTGGTCGTCACTATCATGGGTGCGCTCCCGGCCGAGCTGCAATCCCTTGGCCATCGTCCCAATTTTTTCTATTTGCAACACGCCATGGGTCTCGCTTCATCGACCGGTCTCGGTCTCGCTCTCTGTCTGCCGCAGCAGAAAATCGCAGTCCTCGACGGCGACGGCTCGCTTCTCATGAACCTCGGCTCCTTGAGTACCCTCGCGCGCTACAAACCGAAGAATCTCGTTCACATTGTTTTTGACAACGAGAGCCTCCTCTCCGTCGGTGGATTTCCCACGGCCACGAGCACCGGCACTGATCTCGAAGGCATCGCGCGCGCCGCCGGCATCCCGCAAACCTGCACCGTTCGCACCGTCGACAATTTCGCCGCCGCTGCTCGCCGCGCCATCTCCGGCGAAGGTTTGCAGACCATCGTCGCCAAGGTCGAAGCCACAGGCCCAAAGGCCTTCGTCACCGATCTGGGTCTGCTCGAAAACCGTTTCCAGTTCCGCCGCCACATCCAATCGCTCGCGGCCAAATCTCACTGATGCAATACAAGTTTGTTTTTTCGCAGTTCTGCAGATACTCTCCGTTGCTTGGTTGAGGGGGTCGTCATGTCTGAAATTCTTCTGCGGCTCGTTGACGAACTCAACGCCGGCCGCTTGCGCGTCGTGGACCTCACCCTGCCGCTGAGTCACGCCACGCCGCTGATCCCTCTTCCTCCCCAATGGAACAACTCTCCGCCCTTCACCCTCCGCGAATTGTCCCGCTACGACGCACGCGGCCCCGCCTGGCATTGGAACGCCTTCGAAACCGGCGAGCACACTGGCACTCATTTCGACGCCCCCGTGCACTGGGTCAGCGGCAAGGATTTGCCGGATTCGACCGTCGACCGCATTCCGCCGCGCAAATTCATTGGTCCGGCCTGCGTCATCGACGTCACGAAAGAAGTCGCGGCGAATCCCGATTTTCTCCTGACCTCCGCGCATATCCTCCAATGGGAATCCGCTCACGGAAGAGTCCCGCGCGGGGCCTGGGTGCTCCTTCGCACCGGCTGGTCGAAGCGCACCGATCCCGCGCAATACATCAACCTCAGGGACGACGGCCCGCACACTCCGGGCTGGGCCAAAGAGTGCTCGCAATTCCTTGCCGGCGACCGCGACGTTTTGGGAGTCGGAGTCGAGACGGTCGGAACCGACGCGGGCCAGGCCGCCAAGTTTGACCCACCCTTCTCCAATCACTTCGTCATGCACGGCAGTGGAAAGTTCGGCCTCGCCAGCCTTTGCAATCTGGATCAGTTGCCGCCCACCGGCGCCGTCGTTATCGCCGCGCCGCTCAAAATCGTCGGCGGCTCCGGTAGCCCCCTTCGCGTCATCGCCATCACCCCGTAGGCATTTCCTGGAACGCCGGCATCGTGGCACAGCCACTCTTGGCTGTGCGCTTGCTTTTGTAGGGGCACGATACATCGTGCCCTTCTTCTCGCCTTCACGATATAGAATGGGGCCCAGAGAGCCAGACTGGAGAAGATTCATGAGAAAAGTGCTTTTTGTCCTTCTGTTGGTATTCGCCGCGCGCCCCGCGTTCGCGCAAACCGCCCCCGAAGGAATCTGGCAAGGCTACGACGGCGAGTGGCGCCACGTGTCCAGCCAATTGCTCGCGCTCGCCGAAGCCACACCCGAGGAAAAATTCTCCTGGCGTCCCGCCCCGGGCGTGCGCTCCACCAGCGAAGTCTTCATGCACATTGCTCTCGCGAATTTTTATCTTCTCAGCGTCACCGGACCCAAAATGCCCGCCGACGCAAAAGAGGGGATGGAAAAGTCGGTCACCGCAAAAGCTGAGGTCATCAACTGGCTTCGGCGCTCGCTGGACGCCGTCAAGCAGGCCCATTTGGCGGTCACGCCGAAAGACCTCGAGCGCAAGGTTCACATCGTCGATCGCGATGCCACTGTCGACGGCATGTACTTGCGCATCATCGTTCATGCCAACGAGCACATGGGCCAGCTCGTCGCTTACGCCCGCATGTCCGGCGTCGTCCCGCCCTGGTCCAAGTAGGGGCACGATACATCGTGCCCTTCCTTTCCCCGTGTAGCGCTGTCATCCTTGCTGGCGAGTCTTCTGTACCGCCGTTCTTCGTGCGGTTTCCCTAGCCTGTCATTACGAACGCAGTAGGCTGACTTTTTTCTTCCCGCTTCGCTCCTGCGAAGCGTTTGGCCTGCGCAGAGAGACCTCCGCCCCTCCGAGCGTTTTTTGCGAGGAGAAATCTCTCTTCCTCTTTCCTCTCTCCACGGACTTTTCACCTCTTCACAAACAAAACGCAATAATCGCCCTCCGGCCAGTCATTCACTATTTTCTCTACCTGCAATCCCGCCGCGCTCAGCTCCTCGACCACGATCTTCTGCGGGATGCCATGCCCTCCCCGGTTGCTCGGAACCCCTTCCACCGGATCGAGCCCCGCGCGCGCCGGGAAATCAATAATAGCCAGTCGCCCTCCCGGCTTCAGCGACCGCGCCAGGTTCGCGTCAAACTCCGCCGGCTTGGTCAGGTGATGGTATACGCGCCTCAGGAAAATCGCGTCGCAGCACGCCGTCGCCAGATTCGTGTCCGCCTCTTTGCTCTCCACCACCACCACGTTCGCCAGCTTCCGTTTCGCAACCTCGTCCTTCAGCTCCGCCACCTTCTTCGTATCAATCTCCGTCGCAAACACTTTTCCCGCCGCCCCCACGTGTTCCACCGCCGCAAACGTGTACTTCCCGTCTCCCGCCCCAATGTCCGCGGCCACCGTTCCCGCCTTCCATCCCATCAACTCCGCCAGCCGCTTGATCTCCTCCGCCGCGTCCCCGCGCACCTGCGCCGCAAACACCAAGGCCAGCGCGCACATCAGCCCAAACAGCAACAATTTCCTTCTTTTCATCACTGCCGTAGCCCCTTTCCCAACAAAGCAGTATGACTCCCCGCAAATTGTGACGTTAGCATTCCCCGGTGTACGGCAAAACGCCTTTTCGTCTCGCGGTGAGCGAGCCTGAAGAAAGACCCGCTCTCCTCCGCTCTTGGCTCACTGTGTCGTTCCTGTTCACCCTGAGCCTCGAATAACCAACTCGGCGATTATGGGATTGACTCCGCCGCAGCCTTGTTCTACTCATCAAAGATATGGACTTACCCACACTAGAAACTGCAATCAAAGCGCTTGAAAAATCACTGGATTCACTTGGCGCATGGCTACTGGTGTGGACTGCGTTGGTTGTAGTCGGTCTAATAGTCGAATTTGCAGAGGACTTAAGAGAACTGATAACCGAAAGACCGTTCAAGTGGAGACTCCTACGAACGATGGTTGGAGGTCTACTGATAACCATTGGTGTCGCTGGTGAACTGTTCGTCCAATTCAGAGCGTCCAACGTAGAAACTGAACTCCGCACAAACAGTCATGAAATCGAAGCACAACTAAACAAACAGGCCGCAGAAGCGAATAAAGAGGCGGGGAATGCGCGAAGCGAAGCTGGCGACGCCATTAAGCAAGCCGCCCAGGCCACGAAAGATGCGGAAGTAGCGCGACGTGATGCTGAGTCGTTTCGGCTCGATATAGCTAAGGCGAACGAGCGTGCGGCAGAGGCCAATAAGAAGGCCGAAGAAGAACGCCTTGCTCGGTTGAGAATTGAAGAAAGATTGGCTCCGCGTCGGATAAATGGGGACCAAACCGCCACATTGGTTAAGGACTTAAGGACACTTCGTGGAACGAAGGTGGTCGTATTCTTTATAAGCGGCGATCCTGAAACGGCCGTGTTCGCCGATCTATTGAGCAACGCCTTGAAAACGGCAGGATTGATAATTGAAACTCGCCCTGGAATGATTTTCGGGACCGTGAAACCCGGAATTTCGCTCTCGATTGGCAAAAATAGATTCGGAGATGCGAATTTCCTCGCGAACGCTCTTATCGAAGCAGGATTAGCTGAAAAACCGATTCCAGCCGACAAAATACCAGAGACAGACCAGACTCGGGTAGATGAACTACAGATAGTCCTG
Organism: Acidobacteriota bacterium; assembly: GCA_003225315.1. Lineage (GTDB taxonomy): Bacteria > Acidobacteriota > Terriglobia > Acidiferrales > UBA7541 > Acidiferrum. Next base: position 9,274 of record QHZD01000029.1, on the reverse strand, counting down.
GGGCCAAAGGGTTGAGTCTTGCTCTTAGAAACCGCCGTCATCGCCAAAGTTTTCCACAGTTCATTCGAATGGTAGTCTAATTAGTACTTGACACAAGCATTACGTCTATGCTACCATTGTCTTTGATAGTCAATCGCCAATTCGCCCGATTCACCCCGTCCGATTCTTCCCGTCAAACCCTCAGCGCTCGGCGTCTACCCCGACCGTGTCGGGGCGACGCCGCCTGCCCCGAGCATCTCGGGGCGTTATATTTTTCCCTCCGTTTCCCCTCAAACATTCACCGTGAACATCCAATTTCCTGCAAAATCTTCCCCGCTAAGCTCTTTAGAATCAACGTCTGTTTTCCACGATCTTCGTGGCACGTAAGCCCCTTTAGAATCAACACTTACAGAACTGTATCAAAACAAATGGTTTTAACTACGTTTAGAATGAACAGTTATGAAAAATGGGGGGAGGGGGGTCCAGTTATTGTTAACCACACACCCCATGATGGAACATTCCGACCCTGTCGGAAAGGGTGTCTGTCCCGAGCGACAAGCGTTGTTGCGAGTCCCGACCAGGTCGGGACCATCGCGAGCCGACCGAAGGCTCCGACCTTGTTGGAAGGGACGTCTCTGTCGCGTGAGGATTTGTGTCCTAAGCGATTGCACCGAGCCGAAGGCTCCCTCTTCAAGTTCCGAGAGGCATTTGTATCGCGACGAATCCGCACTGGGCGACGGAAGGGTTTTGTGGCACAGCCAATCTTGGCTGTGCTTCTCCGCTGGTCACGGGACACCGAGCACGGAACGCGGCCACTCCCCGTATAATGTGCGCTCGACTTCAGGAGTGCACACGATGCGCTATCGCAAGTTCGGCCGCACCGGATGGAACGTCAGTGAAATTGGTTACGGCATGTGGGGACTCGCCGGCTGGACCGGCTCCGACGACGCCGAATCCCTCGACGCCCTCCAGCGCGCCGTCGATCTCGGCTGCAATTTCTTTGACACCGCGTGGGCTTACGGCGACGGGCGCAGCGAACAGATCCTCGGAAAAGTTTTGCGCACCAACGCCGGAAAAAAACTGTACGTCGCCACGAAAATTCCGCCCAAGAATCGCCAATGGCCCAGCCGCCGCGATTTCACTCTTGACGATTGCTTTCCGCCCGAGCACATCGAGGAGTACGTCAACAAAAGTCTCGCCAATCTCGGCGTCGAAAAACTCGACCTCATCCAGTTTCACACTTGGGAGGACCGCTGGCTCAACGACGAACGCCTTCCGCGCGCAGTGGAAAAATTGCGCACGGCCGGCAAAGCCCAAGCCGTCGGCGTCAGCGTCAATCGCTGGGAGCCATGCAACGGTATTCGCGCCGTGCTCGAAGGCGTCGCCGATACCGTCCAGGTCATCTACAACATTTTCGACCAAAATCCCGAAGACGCGCTCTTCCCCATTTGCCGCATGAAAAATGTCGCCATAATCGCTCGCGTTCCTTTCGATGAGGGCACACTCACCGGCACGCTGACCGTTGACAGCAAATGGCCGAAAGGTGATTGGCGCAACACGTATTTTGTCCCCGACAATTTGAAAAACAGCGTGGCCCGCGCCGAAGCGCTCCGCCCGCTCGTTCCCGCGGGCAACACCATGGCGCAAATGGCGCTGCGCTTCATCCTTAATAATCCCGACGTCAGCACCATCATTCCCGGCATGCGCAAACGCCCCAACGTCGAGGCCAACATCGCCACCAGCGACCAGGGCCCTCTCCCCGCCGTCCTCCACAAACAACTCCGCGCCCACCGCTGGGACCGCAACCCAACAAGTTGGAGCCAATGAAAAACCGCACCAACTCGCACACTGTCATTCCGAGCGAAACACGATTTTTGCGCTTCGGATTTTTGGAGCGAGGAATCTCTTTTCAGCCAACTCGCACACCGTCATTCCGAGCGAAGCGAGGAATCTCTCTTCAATTTCTTTGGGAGTTATTTTGAACGATTACAATACTGCTTCACGCGGTTTGCTTCAGTGCGCGCTCGACGAGCGTCAGGCAGCGCTCGGCTTGTTCGCGCATCAACTGTTCATGATCGCCGCGATCGCGTTGGATGTTGTGAAGTTCGTCGGCAATCGCCAGCGCCGCCAGCACTGCGACTTTTTGCGTGTCTACGGTTTTCGTTACGTCCGCGATGTCGTGCATCTTTTCGTCCACGTACTTCGCGAGCCTCTGCACGTACTTCCCATCCAGTTCACCCTGGATGGAATACACTTGCCCGAAAATCTGCACTTTTATCGGCGCGCTCATGGTTCTCTATGCGTGAAGATAACATAAATCGTGTGAGTCCAGTATGTCGCAAGTGGCTTTCAGTCGCAGGGGCACGATATATCGTGCCCCTGCGGTTTTCAAAGTTATTGTTTATGAACGGACGAAAGGAAAATCTAACTGGCGCGGAGTTGCGCGCCAAGATGTTTCTCGAGTGCAGAAATGATTTTGCGGCTGTAATCGCCGATCTGCGCTTCGGTCAGCGTCGCCTCGCGGCTCTGGAACGTCACGCGCACCAGCAGCGAATATTTTCCGGCAGGAACATTTTTCCCGCGGAAAAGATCCGTCGCTTCGACCGCGGAAATTTCCTTGATGCCCAGCGACTGAATCGTTTTTGTCACGTCGGAAAACTTCGTGCCATCGGCGAGCAGCAAAGAGAAATCGCGCTCGACGCTCGGGAATCTCGGCAACGGTTCATACCGCCGCGCCTCTTTCGCCGCGCGCATCGCGGCGTAAACCGGATCGAGTTCCAGCTCCGCGAGGAAAACGTCCTGACGCAATTTCAGTTTTTCCGCAACGCGCCTCGCAAGCTGCCCTGCAACTCCAAGCGAAGAGAGATTTCTCGCTTCGCTCGAAATGACGGAGTTTAGTTTGACAGAGCTGCGACGCGCAGCGTGCAGCCAGTCCGCGCCGCCATCGTCCCAGTGAAAGCCGCCAGCGAGTTCGCCGATGGAATCGAGATCGCCTTTGAGGTCGGCGAAAGAAAAATCGCGCGCCGCATCGTACAAACCTTTTTCGCGAGCTTCGCCGGTCGCACCAATCGTAAGTACGCGAGTCTCGGCGGATTCGCTTCCATTCAAGCGATAGTGACGGCCGATTTCGAACAGGCGCGCGTTGCGTTGCCCGTGATTCAAATTCCATTCAAGCGCTGCAGCCATGGTCACGATGCCGGTCGCACGCAGCACATTTACTTCTTCGGAAAGCGGATTCGAAAGGCGCGCAGGTGAAACGCCGCTAGGACGAAACAACGCGTCGCGCTCTTCGGCAACGTGCGGAATCGTCAGGATTTCGCGATAGCCAAGACCGATGAGGCGCTCGCGCAAACGAGTTTCTGCTTCGTAGTGCGGAAGGCGTGCCGCGCCTTGCCGCGCGGCTGGCAGACGCGGCGGAAATTTATCGAGGCCGTAAATGCGCGCAATTTCTTCAATCAAATCGATTTCGCGTTCGACTTCGGCGCGCCAGGAAGGCTGCGTGCATTCCCACGCAGCAAGCAGCGAACCTTCGGCGCCACGGTTCTGGTCGATGCGAACGGGCGCGAAACCTAGCGCGCTGAGGCTGGCTTCAATTTGCTTGTCGGGAACGTCCGTGCCCATCACGCGAAGAATCTCCGCGCGCGTTACGCGGATTTTTTTCGGCGCGCGCTTGCCGGGATAAACATCAACAACGCCGGAGAGCAATTCGCCGCCCGCGAGCTGAAGAATTAATTCCGCGGCACGCCGGGAAGCCAGTTCGGCCATTTCCGGGTCGGCACCGCGGCCAAAGCGCGTGGACGCTTCGGTGTGCAATTTCAGGAAACGCGCGGCGCGGCGAATGGCGACGGGCTCGAACCAGGCGCACTCGATCAAAACGTTCTTGGTGGAAAAGGAAATTTCCGTTTCTACTCCGCCCATGATTCCGCCGATGCCGATGGCGCGAGAACCGTCGCCATCGCTAATCATGCACAGGTTTGAGTCGAATTGACGCTCCATGCCGTCGAGCGTCCTCATCTTTTCGTTTTGTTTTGCGCGGCGGACGACAATTTTGTGGTCGCGGACTTTGTCGTAATCGAAAGTGTGGAGCGGATGGCCGAGCTCGAGCATCACGTAATTGGAAATATCGACGACGTTGCTGATGCTGGCGACGCCAGAGGCTTCGAGGCGGTCCTTCAACCATTTTGGCGAAGGCTGAATCTTTACGTTTCGAATGACGCGAGCGGTGAAGCGGCCGCAGAGTTCGGGGGCTTGAATTTCGACTTTTACAGCGTCACTGGTTTTGGCGGCGCTTTCCGCAGGCTTCGGCGAAACGTGTTTCAGCGGGAGTTTGTAAATGGCGCCGACTTCACGGGCGATGCCGTAGTGGCCCAGGCAGTCCGGGCGATTGGAACTGACTTCGGCGTCGATGACGGGCCCGTGCGGGCCGATTTCAACTCCGGCGATGTTTGTTCCGGAAAGCGCGAGGCGCGAGGCGACTTCCTGCGGCGACGCGGTCACGTCGACGAAATCTTTCAGCCCGTTGTAAACAACCTTCATCTATTTGTCCTGAGCATTCTGGAGAGAACCCACCCTCAAACACCGAGGGTGGGGCACCCAAATCATCCTTCCATCAGCTGGCCGAAATAAATACCCGTGAAGTATTCCATGCGCACACGGCCATCTTTTTGATGGGTGTGAAAAATGCGATCCAACTCCGCCATCATCTGAGCGTAATTTGGATGCCCTTCGGTTGGAGCGAAAGAGCTGCTGCGGAGGCGCCCGCGCAGACCATCCCAATCCAAAACCTGTTCGTTGGGAAAGTCGCGAAAGTGGAAATGATCACCGCCAAAGAAACTGCGGATATGATCCACCTCCGGGTAAGCATCCTTCACGCGCTTGTAGTCGATGCCGAAGCGTTCGAGCAATTCCTCGTATTCACGAGTGAGGTTTCTCTCTTCCATCCGCCGGTCGTTCCACGCGATGACGACCCAGCCGGAGGGCTTCAGGATGCGGGCAAATTCGCTTCGGGCGGCACTTGGTTCGAACCAATGGAAGGCCTGGCCGGCGGTGACAAAGTCGATGGTGGAATCACCGAGCGTGGTGGATTCGGCGGAGCCTTCGACGCTGCAGAAGCCGTCGTAGGAGGCGAGATATTCTTTGCCGGCGCGGCGCATTTCGGCATTCGGTTCCACGCCGTAGACGCGATTGCCGTTCTTGAGGAACAACTCGCTGAGAAGCCCGGTGCCGGAGCCAATGTCCGCGATGACGTGGCCGGGGCGCAAGCTACATTCCGCGCGCAAGAGATCGAGCACGGCCGGGGGGTAGCCCGGGCGGTAGCGGACATAGTCCGCGACACGATTGGAGAAGCGCTGTTTGGCGTCGGCAAAAGTCATGTCGGAAGTTGACAGTCGACAGTCAACAGTCGAAAGCCTCCAATTAACGAAAGTTGGTTCATGGGAACTGCCGCAAGAAGCGGACGTCGTTCTGGAAAAAGACCTGGATATCGTCGATGCCGTACTTGAGCATGGCGAGACGATCGATGCCGATGCCGAAGGCAAAGCCACTGACTTTTTTCGCGTCGTAGTTGACGAAGCCGTAGACGGCGGGATCGACCATGCCGGCGCCGAAGAGTTCAATCCAAGCTGCACCTTTGCACTTGGAACAGGTTCCGCCACCAGCGGACGTGCCGGTTCCACCGCAGAAGGGGCAGGAGACGTCGAACTCGACGCTTGGCTCCGTGAACGGAAAATAGCTGGGGCGGAAGCGCGTCTTGACGCTGGGGCCGAAGAATTGTTTTACGAAATATTCGATGGTGCCGGTGAAATCGCAGAAGGTAATGTCGGTGTCAACGGCGAGGCCTTCGATCTGGTGGAAGGCGAAAGAATGCGTGGCGTCGGGATTGTCGCGGCGATAGACCTTGCCGGGAACGATGACGCGAACGGGCGGCTTCTGCTTTTCCATGGTGCGAATCTGCATGGGCGAAGTGTGGGTGCGAAGAAGGAGCGGCGTCTTCGCGTCTTTCGGCAGGTCCAGATAGAAGGTGTCCATGTCGTCGCGGACGGGATGAAATTCCGGAATATTCAGCGCCTCGAAATTGTAGTAAGGCGTTTCGATTTCGGGGCCTTCGACGACGGAAAAACCGATGGAGAAAAAGATGCCTTCGATTTCCTGAAAAACCTGGCGGATCAGGTGATGGGAGCCGACGGAGCGAATGACGCCGGGGAGAGAGAGGTCGACGCGCTCGCCTGAGCCTTCCCCTTCGACCTGCCGTTCAACATATGTTTTCAGTTTGAAGGCAACACTGTGGGTCAGTTTTTCGAGGCGAGGTCCGATCCATCGCCTTGTGGACGGAGGAGCGGCCCTCAGCCAGTTATTCCGAATCTTTGTGAGGACACCCTTCTTGTCACTAGCCCACAACACACGAAAAGTCTCCCTGTCTCCGATTTGCTCGCTTTCCAAAAACTCTTCTATTTCGGCAAACAGGCGGTCGACCTCAGCTTCCGAAGACGCTCCTAGCTGCTGAAAAGTGAGTTCCGTTTTTTCGAGGATGCCCGACATCAGTTTGTCCTTTGAAATTCGACTCACCGATACCCACGATCATCATTTCCAGAAAAACGGACACACACTCTTTGCCTCATAGGAGTTTCCGAAGCGAAGAGAGATTCCTCGAGTGCGCGGCAGGCATTCGCTTCGCGAATGCAAGAAAAAACCGGCCGCTCCGCTCGGAATGACAGTCTAAGGGTTGCGCGCCACCAAAGGAAGCTACGCGTGTTTCGCTTTGGCGGGCGGCGGAGCTGCGGCTTTGGCCTTGGCTACAAGCTGCGTGAAAGCCGCGGCGTCCTTTACTGCGATATCCGCGAGGACCTTGCGGTCCAGCGCCACGCCGGCAACTTTTAGACCGTGAATCAACTGGCCGTAGGTCAGGCCGTTGTTGCGGGCGGCGGCGCCGACGCGCTGGATCCACAGTTTGCGATATTCGCGCTTTTTGACGCGGCGGTCGCGCTTGGCGTAGCGGTCGGCGCGATTGGCGGCTTCCTGCGCGGATTGGTAGAGCTTGCTCTTGGTGAGGAAAAAGCCTTTTGTCCTCCTGAGATACTTCTTTCGCCGAGCCCGGCGCTTGGTGCCGCGTTTTACGCGTGCCATGGGTCTCTCCTTTGGTTTTCCTGTAGCTGATCCCTTTAGGGATGAGGCTTTCTGCGCCTGGATCGAACTGCCAAATCGGGGCGGAAAAACCTCAGCCTGAAGGCCTGAGCTACAATATTTTCGGGAGACAAATAGATGCGGGGACACGCAAGAACGCGAGTACCGCAACGGGTTTGTCTCCGGTGTGATGCGTTTGCAGCGTTCGCCTTGCAGCGAATGCTCCTCGCGGAACCATTACGGAGCCGCGAAGAAGGGCGAACTAAAATTCGCTCCTGCATGCCCCAACAAAGTTGAGGCGAATCGGCCGGCAGGCACCCGTGAAGCGCTGCCTGGCACGAAAATCGAACTACGAAATTCGAAACGGCTCTAGCCGTAGGGAAGCATCTGCTTGACGCTGGCGACGTCGGCTTTATTGACCAGCGTCAGCTTCTTCAGCTTGCGCATGCGGCCGGGCGCTTTGGTACCCATCAAGTGGCGCTTGCCGGAATGCCCGCGCTTGATCTTGCCGTTGGCCGTGAACTTGAAGCGCTTCCTGGCGCCGCGATGGGTTTTCAATTTCAATTTTGGCTTCGATGCGTTTCTCGGCATTGCTGGAAATCCTCTCGTGAATTCCTGTTGTCAAATAATGTTTTACCCGGCGATCCAGCCGAATCACCCCAGCGAAGAGAGATTTCTCACTCCGCTTCGCTCCGTTCGAAATGACGGAGAAGGGGAACGGTGCGAACCACCGTGACGCTTTACCGCGAATTACTGCGTCTGCTGGGCGCTGGACGACTGCTGGCCCGCGGGCTTGGCGACGCTTACGCCTTTCTTCGGGGCCAGCAAGGCCACCAGGACGTTGCCTTCCATGCGCGGCATGGTTTCAATTTGGCCCTGGTCGCCAATTTCCATCAACAGGCGGTTCATCTTGGCCCGGCCGACTTCCTGGTGGGCCATTTCGCGCCCGCGATGAAAAATCATCGCGCGGACTTTGTGGCCCTCGCCGAGGAACCGTAGGATCTGGTTCTTGCGAACCTGATAGTCGTGTTCCGCGGTGGCGGGCCGAAACTTGACTTCCTTTAGCTGCGAGCCGCGGCTGCTCTTGCGCTGCTCGTGAGCCTTTTTGTTGGCCTGGTAAAGATATTTGCCGTAGTCAGTAATCTTGCAAACGGGCGGATCAGCCGTGGGCGAGATTTCCACCAGGTCGAGCCCTTTCTCCTTGGCCAGCTTCACGGCTTCAAACGGCTGCATGACGCCAAGCTGGCCACCCTCTTCATCGATCACCCGGATTTCGCGAGCCCTGATTCGTTCGTTGACGCGAATGCGGTCGCTTTGCCGGAAGCTGCGTTCTGCGATAAGTCCCCCTCAAGCACTTCGTTGTTGGCGGCCGCGATGCGGCGTGCCGGTACCACTCCCCGGAACATCCAGGGGCGGCCCCCGAATTCATTACCCATCCCACACAGGACAAAAACGGTCGAGGACGGGCTTCAAAGTATAGCACGCGCCAGCGACTGCACGGCAAGAGGCAAAAAGGGATGACGCGCCGAGATTTCGGAGCATCAAAGCGCTCGGCGCCATTCCGACGCCGTTTTCAACCTACGTCTACTACCACGGCGAAAAAACGCGCTATCACGGCGCCGAACCCCTGAACCACATGTTTGCGTTGCGCAGCTTCCTCGATGCGGGCATCCGCGCGACGCAAGCCTCCGACTATCCTCCAGGAGAATTCATTCCCATGATGGCGCTGCAATCGGAAGTGACGCGCACCGATACCAAGGGCAACATTTGGGGACCGAAACAAAAAATCACGCTGGAAGAAGCGATTCGCGTAGGAACAATCAACGGAGCTTATGCTTCCTACGAAGAAAATCTGAAAAGTTCCATCGAAACCGGCAAGCTCGCCGACCTCGTCGTCCTCGGCCGCGACCCCTTCAAGGAAAACCCTTCGACGCTCGTCACTATTCCCGTCGAGCGCACCATGGCCGACGGCCGCTGGACGTTCGAGTCGTAGTATTTTCTTGTGTTGTTAGCAAATCGAGATGTCCGCTTTTGTTAGCACGTGGTGTGTCCGCTTGCCTTTGGTTTTTCCTCCCCCTGAATCGAGAAGGGAAGACTGTTGTTGGAGCTGTGGGAAAGTGGGAATCCCGCGTCTTTTGCGGGATTCCCAAGCGCAGCGTCTTTTCCACAGCTTTCT
>QHZD01000050.1 GCA_003225315.1 Acidobacteriota bacterium | reverse complement strand
ATGAATCTGCTTGCTGATGGCCCGCAAAATCACTTCCTGTACTTTCATCGCCCGCTCCATGGCGACCCTGGTGTAAACCATCCCGGCAACCTCCCGGAATGCGGTCTACACCCAGCCGCCTCTCAAAAGCGGACATTTCACATGCTAATCAAGCGGACATATCATGTGCTAACGACAGATGAAAAGAATTGCTTGACAAGATGCAATGAACGGTGTATTAGCTTGGCCACTAGGTTAAGCGCTTAAGTGGTTTGGGGGGCCCGATTGGTATCGTGTCATACATCCTTTCTGGCGCTCAAGCGTCTCAGGAAAAATATACATCGGTGCCGCGGAGCGGTATGTGCTCTCCCTTCGCGCGCTCGATTGGTTGATAGGTCAAGCCGCCATCCGCAGAAATTGTTCGAGGAAGGCTTGGGGAACGTGTTTTTCGATTCCCTGTAATAGTCGAGGAGTTGGCTTGGGGTGCAAGCGCTTCACAAGAGTTGCTGCGCTTTGGTGTAAAGAGACTGAGGAGGAACGGTTATGAATCGTAAGGCTATTTCATACGGGTTCCTGCGAGCATCCTTGACGATGACAGTTGTGCTGTTGCTTCTGTTCTTGAGCGCCTCGCCTGTCCGCGCTCAGGTGGACACCGGCACGATTCTGGGGACGGTAACAGACGCCTCAGGGGCAGCAATCAACGGCGCCAAGGTGACGCTGACTAACGAAGGCACAAGCGCCGCTCTTTCCACGACGACCGCCCCGGATGGAAGCTACAAGTTTACGCCAGTCAAAATTGGGAGCTACAAGCTAACGACATCCTTCCAAGGCTTCCAAACAATCACTCAAACGAACGTCGTGGTCAACGTCGGTGCGGACGTGGTGGTCAATTTCGCGCTCAATCCTGGCAGCGTGACGCAAACTGTTGAAGTATCGGCGGCCCCTCCTGTGCTTGAAACCCAGAGTGGTTCAGTCGGTCAAGTGGTGGACTCTAAGAGCGTGAATGATCTCCCTTTGAACGGACGCAACTTTACATTCCTAGCGCAACTTGCTGCCGGCGTGAACACGCCTCAAGCCGATACGCGCGGCAATGCTGCTAATGGAGCTTTTGCTGCCAATGGACTTCGGCCCGCGCAGAACAATTACTTGCTCGATGGTATTGACAACAATTCGGACACTGTGGACTTTTTGAATGGTACAAACTTTGTCGTTCTTCCGCCCGTCGATGCCATTCAAGAATTCAAGGTTCAGACCACCGGTTTCAGCGCACAGTTCGGCCGCTCCGGGGCTGCCATTCTCAATGCCACGATCAAACAAGGCACCAACGAACTACATGGTACCGTCTGGGAGTTTCTCCGGAACGATAAACTAGATGCCGCCGACTTCTTTGAAAACGCAAACAAAGTCAAAAAAGGTGAATACCGCCAGAACCAGTTTGGAGTGTCTGCCGGCGGACCAGTCAGAATTCCGCATCTATTTGATGGTCGAAACAAGGTCTTCTTCTTCGGCGATTTTGAAGGCCTGCGCAGGGTGCAGGGGACAGTTCATTCCGGGAGCGTACCAAGCCTCCTCGAACGAAATAGCGGCTACACGGATTTCTCAGACCTGATTACCAGTCAATTTGTCAGCGGTCAGCCGGTTCTACAGACGGACGCTCTGGGCCGCACAATGCCGACCGGGACCATCTTGGATCCTGCAACGACACGTCAGATCTCTCCTGGTGTGTTTGTCCGCGATCCCTTCGGCACGTGTGGGTCCGCGCCGGCTAACTTCGCCTTTACCGCCGCAGGCTGCAACCTGAATCATCTTCCCGCCGGACGCTTGGACGCCAATGCCATCAAGTTGCTGAATCTCTATCCGAACCCGACGGACAATGCGGTCACCTCGCTGTTTTCCAATTTCGCGGATTCACCAGCTCTCCGGGAAGACCGCAATGCCTTTGATTCCCGCCTGGACATCAATTTTAGCGAGAAGGATACCCTGTTCTTCAGATTCAGTTATGTTGACGACCCTCAACTCATCCCCGCCATTTTCGGTGGCATCCCTGACGGAGGCGGCTTCCAAGAGGGCAATCAGACGGCGAACGCTCAGCAGAGTGCTTTGGGCTGGACACATACAATCTCTCCGGCTCTGGTTAACGAAGTCCGTGCTGGTTTGAACTACTTACACACTACGCGTGTTTCGCCGGCCGCCAACGACCTAAGCAACCTCCCTCTAACCCAAGGTGGTGTCGTGGGCATCCCGCAGCTGTCTGAAAATGGCGGGCTTCCGGCCTTCGGAATCAGCGGGTTAGCCACGCTTGGCAGCAACGCGTTCCTGCCTTCGGACGAAGTCAGTTCCACTTTCCAGATTACCGACGATGTCACAAAGATTTACAGCAAACATACTTTTAAGATGGGTTTTGAGTTTCAGCACGTCAAGTTCTCGACCCTCCAGCCTCCTTGGTCCCGCGGGCAGTTTGACTATAGTGGTCTCTATACAGAAATCCCGGGCGTGGGAAAGGGTAAGACTGGCCGCGCTCAGTTCTTGCTGACTCCGACTGTTAATAGTCTCGGAACTGGCGCTAATTTCCCCGATTTCGTTGGCGGTCCCTCCGGCAATGGCGATGATGGAGGGACTCACAATGGCGTGTTCGTATCCAACATCTCTTTGACCGATAACGGAAAGAACTACTACGGCAGCTACATCAATGACGATTGGAAAATAACGCCCAAGCTGACCCTCAACGTGGGCTTACGTTGGGACTTCTTCGGACTGGTTCTTGAGCACCACGGAAACCAAGCCAACTTCATCCCCTCGGGCGGTCCGCTCAATGGTCCGACCTACTTAATGCCGGGGGGCAAGAACTCCTGCAATAATACGTTCGTATCTGTGAGCTTCACCACTCTGTTGGCTCAAGACAAGATCAAGTGTCTCGCGACAAATGCTTACGGCAGCGGACTTGGCCACTCCCAGAAGACGAACTTTGCCCCGCGCTTCGGTTTTGCGTATCAGGTAAGCCCCAAACTTGTCGCTCGCGGCGGGTTTGGCATTTTCTACAACGGTTTCGAAAACCGTGGTTTCTCACCTAACCTTGGTGAAAACTATCCTTTCCAGTTCAATTTCCAGTTCCAACCGCCGGACGCTGGCCACCCGATTGCCTATGCTGGATGCACTTCGACGGCAGCGACGCCCATTGGCAGCGCAAAACTTGAGACCGGGTTTTCTTGCACTCCACTGGATCCGCTTAGCGTCATCGCCAGCGGCTTGGCTCTGCGCGGTATTCAGTTCGATTACCTAACTCCCTACTCGATGGGTGGCAATTTGACCATACAGTACCAACTGACTCCTTCGATGTCCGTGCAAGCAGGCTACGTGACTTCGCTGGCGCGTCATTTGGAATCTTTTCCAGGCTCTAACCGCCCGAGCCAAATCGTCCCTACGAACTTGCCCCCTTCCATACCCTATGCTGCTACCTATCTGCCGTTTCCTGATTTCGGAGAGGGCGCGAGTTATGCGGCGACCGAGGGCGACAGTGTGTACCATGCCCTGCAGACCAAGGTTGAGAAGCAATTTGCTGGCGGGTTGAATTTCCTGGCCACTTACACTTTCTCCAAGACACGCTCGGACGCCGGCGACTTGCTCAACGGAGGTAGCCTTGCAGGATATCGTGCTCCGTCAGTTCCGGGATTCGGAATCCAAGGCGATTACGGCTTGGCGAGTTTCGATATCCGAAATGTCTTTCACTTCAGCGGCGGCTACCAACTCCCGTTCGGCAAGGGCAAGCGCTACATGTCCGGTATTAGCGGTGCCACCGACAAGGTGGTCGGAGGCTGGAGTGTCTTCTGGATCGCGACACTTCAAGGAGGTCAACCGATTACCCTCAACTGCCCCTCAGGAACGGGCAAAGGAACGGGATGCTATGATCTCCTTGTTAGCGGACAGAGCCCGAAACTTGGACTGCACACCGACTCTAATGGCAAGCTGAGTTGGATTGGAAACGCTGCGGCTTTCAGCCAGCCCCCGGCTTGTACCTTGGTGGGCGGTGTGGCGACGAATTGTGGCCTTAGCGCGTTGGGAGGCCCGCCTGCCCAGATACCGGGACCGGGATTCCACAGGCTGGATTTCTCCATCTTCAAGGACTTCCCGTTCAACGAACGCGTACGCTTGCAGTTTCGCTCGGAGCTCTTCAACATTTTTAATCACCCGAATTTTAATTCTCCGGGATTCGGCGGCAACGGCGTTGTTGCTATCTCCGGATCGACCAACTTTACGAGTAACACCTTCGGAGAAATCGGCTCTACTCGTGACGCTCCGCACGATCCGAGGCAGATCCAGTTCGCGTTGAAACTGTATTATTAGACCCAGGTTACACCCCGCAAGGATGGGCGCCTCGAACGGATCGAGGCGCCCTCTTTGTTCCAGGTTCTTATCTGAATCCCTACTCCCGCCCGCCACGGCGCAGTGGTAATCTGCAATGTCGTGATGATCCGAAACTGGTTGATCTGTTCAGTCTCTTTGGCCCTCGTGGCATGCCTTTCGGCAACGGCAGCTGCCAGCCCGCCGCAGAGCCGGGATTTGGATCGCGAGTTCCAGGCCGCCGTAGCTGAATATGACTCGGGCCGTTACTCCGAAGCCGCCGCAAAGCTGGAGAACCTAGTGCGCGAAGCTCCAGAAAGCTTTGAAGTTCAGGAACTCCTGGGATTGGTCTATTCCGCGCAATCGCAGGACGCTAGAGCCACGCAGCATCTCCAGAAGGCTGTGCACCTGAAGGCCAATTCTGCCCCCGCCAGAACCAATCTTGCCGCCAATCTCGCGCGTCTGGGGAAACTCGATCTCGCCACCGAACAGTTCAAGAAGGCCGTGGATCTCGACCCGCGCAACTTCGACACCAACCACAATCTGGGCGAGGCCTATGTTCGCTCTGGCAAAATCGCCGACGCCGCGCCCTTTCTCGAAAAGGCTCAGCAAATCAATCCTTCCTCCTACGATAACGGCTACGACTTGTCTCTGGCTTACCTTCGAATCGGCCGGCTCGCGGATGCCCGGCAACTGATCCGGAACCTTCTGAAGCAAAAGAACACCGCGGAATTGCACAACCTCCTGGGCGAATTGGAAGAAAAAGACGACAAGTTCGTTGTTGCTGAAAACGAATACGAAACCGCCGCCCACATGGATCCCAGTGAGAGCAATCTCTTTGACTGGGGCGGCGAACTCCTTCTCCATCGCACTCTTGGCCCTGCTGTCGAGGTTTTCCAGCAGGCTTCCGCGCGCTATCCCGCCTCGCAGCGCCTGATGATCGGCCTCGGAATGGCTCTTTATGCCCGTGGCAACTATGACGACGCCGTCAAATCGCTTTTGCGTGCTGCCGATCTCAATCCCGCCGATCCCGGCTGCTATCTTTTTCTTTCCAAGGCTTACGACAGTTCGCCGAGCCAGGCCGACGACGTCATCGAGCGCTTTCGCCGTTTCGCGGAGCTTCAGCCCAAGAACGCGCGCGCCCTCTACTACTACGCAATGGGTTTATGGAAGGGCAAACGCGCCCAGGATCCCAGCTTGGATCTTCGCCAAATCGAATCCTTGCTGAACAAATCGCTGGCGCTCGACCCCAAGCTTGCGGAAGCGCACCTGCAACTGGGCAATCTTTACTCTGACCAAAATAAATATACGCAAGCCATCCCGCAATATATCCGGGCCCTTGAGCTCAATTCCGATCTTGCCGACGCTTACTATCGTCTCGGCCAGGCTTATGTCCGCACTGGCGAAAAGGATCGCGCCCAGCAGCAGTTTCAGGTCTATCAGCGGCTCCGCGAACAGCACCTCGCCGACCTGGACAAGCAACGCGCCGAAATTCGGCAGTTTGTTTATTCGGCTAAGGATTCCCCCACTGCGAAACCGTGATTCCCTCCGGCTTTCGCGGCAAGGGCATGAAGAAAAAGCTTTGCGGCGACGCCGGATGTCTTGACACTCGTTCGGCCGCGTCGTAGTTTTTACGGAAAGCGGTTCAATGGAATGAGTTTCGATTCTTCATCGCGAAGCGCAGGGGACCGGGCTCGCCTGGCCGCCGTAAAAGCATCCACTCCTCAGGAACTCGCGCGCCATCTCGCCTGGTCCCGCCGCGAATTTTTGCGTAGCACAGCGGGAATTGCATTGGGCAGTTCCCTTCTGCCCTCCCGTCTGATCGCTCGAACGGGCATCCCTTCCAGCAAGCGCAAAGTGGTCGTGATTACCTTTGGCGGTGGTGCACGCGACCAGGAAACCTTCGCTCCCGAAGGCCAGGAAAACATTCCTCACTTGATGCGCGAACTCATCCCCCAGTCCGCCTTCTTCACGCAGGTGGTGAACCGCGGAATCCTGGGCCATTACGTCGCGACCGCCAGCCTGGCGACTGGCGTCTATGAAACCATCAACAACTTTGCTTCCCTTCCCCCGGAGCATCCGACCGTCTTCGAATATTTCCGTAAGGACTTGAAACGTCCCGCCTCCGATGCCTGGGTCGTCGCTCCCAGTAACGGGTTCAATCGCATTGGAGAAAGCAGCCATCGTTCCTATGGTCCGGGATTGGGAGCAAAAGTAATTCTGCCCAAGCATCTCCTGACCGCGGCAACTTCCGGCGGCGGCCCGGACTACGAACACCTTCTCCGCGACAACTACGAGACGCCTTTCTACACTCCGGAACTTGGCGGCAGCGAATTTGAATTGCAGCAATTAGGAATGATGCTGAAGCTCTCCGTCGACGACTTCAAGACCCACGCCCTCGCATTGTCCAGTCCCGACGAGCTCTCCGTCTACATTGTTCGTCAGCTTATGCGGCAGCAAGCCCCGAGCCTTCTCTGGATCACCATGCACGATATCGATATCGCGCACGCCGGCGCCTACTCCCTTTACATTGACGGCATCCGCCGCACCGATCGTCTCTGCGCCGACATCTGGAAAGCGATCCAGAGCGACCCGGAGTACGCAGGCAAGACAACTCTTTTCATTCTGCCGGACTTTGGCCGCGACTCGGACGACGATTCCGGCGGCAACGGATTCCAGCATCATCGCACCGGCGATGCCGTCTCCCGCACTACCTGGATGATGGCCTTGGGCGCTGGCGTTCGCGAGGGCGTGGTTTTCGACCGCCCGATGGAGTCCACCGATCTCGTTCCAACTCTCGGCTCCATGTTGGGGTTTTCCGCTTCGCTCGCGCAAGGCAAGCCGATACCGGAACTTTTGTAAATCTATGCTTCCATCCGAACTCAAACCGGAGCAGTTCAATGGCTATCCGCCGGAGGCCAGAAAACTGGTCACCGAGTACGTTGCCTCGCTGCGACGCCTGCCGTTGAGCTTCTTGCCGAGCCTGTTGCGGGAAGTTATCGAATACGATTTCAAGTTTCCCGCCGAGCGCCGCGCCCTGGAAAAAGAACTCGCCAACCTGAATTCGCTTTCTTCCGAACAAATCAAGGACTGGCTGCAAGGCTTCGCGCAAATCCGCCTTTCCTTCCAGCTTGAGAATTCCGATTGGGTGAATGCTCCCTCTCAATTCGTCGAACAACTCTCGTCGCATCTCTGGACCACTCACCAACTCGACGCCTTTCGAATCGCCGCGGTCGCCTACGCCGATCGTTTGCGCGCGGTTGTGCCGGCGGAGCTGCCTCCCGTGCCGCGCCTCGGAATCACCGTCATCGGCCAGGGAGTCACCGCCCATGACGAGCCTCTCTTTCGCAAACTCCGCTCGCACGGTGCCTATTTCAGCGGTGTCAAGCCGGAGAACGGCCTCGAACTTTTGCTGAACGTGATCGCCGCCCGTGCCAAAGCGCATCCTCTTCCTTACGCTCACTGGTACATCGATGGCGGCCAAGCCGCGGCTCACGATCCCGCGCTCACTTGTGTCTCCTACCACGCCCTCGAACCCGTCCGCGCCGCTTTGTCCGCCAAAATTCGTGCGGAAATCCAACGCCCCGGCATGGGACCGGAAGCTCTCCGCACGCATCTCGCACAGCTTCGTCCCGCGGATCTCGGCCTGGGCAAAGCTGGCAACCTCGTGCTGGATCGCTTCCAGGTCAAAATGCTTACCGAAGGCTCCGGTACACAGATTTTCAGCACTACCTTCGCGCAGTGGACCGCTCGCGAAGCCCTGCGGCGCGCCCAACCGCTCACCTTGCTGGTTCGCTTCGCCCCACGTCAACGCCAGAAGCCCATGAACGAGATGCTCTCCACCAGTCGCGATGTTGCGGAGCTTGATCCTCTCGGCTCCTTGATGGATGCGGACATGGGCGCCTACTACAACTGGTTGAACCTCCAGCGCCTCACCGGAGCCGATCAATCTTCGTTCCTGGTGTGGTTCGAAGGGCACAACGAAGCCGTCGCCATCGGGCCTTCTTTGCCGCGCGGCACCGTATCAAATACCTCCGCCAGCTTGGAGCAGCTCTTAAGCTGGGCGAGCTAGCGCCGCAAGATTTTTAATTCACCGCCAGATTCTTTATGAATTCATGTTCCGGAGGCAGGAAGAAAGACGCGCGGGTCAGAGTCAGGCCAAGTTAGTCCTTGATAATTCGCAATTCGTCCTTAAATACTCCCAATTCACTGTGGAATCGATGTTTGCTTTCGTCGACCTCGAGTCGATTCTTTAGAACCAGTTTTGCTTCCTCGGCGGCATCGCGTAATTCCTGATGTCTGTCAACGTCGCTTGAAGTCAAGACGGCACTGGCAAGGCGCTGCAGGCAATTCTCCAATTCAGTGATCCGCTTCCCAACTTCGGGTGCGGACGTCTGCGCCTTAACGTAGGTATCGAGTGCGACTTCGCCTTCGATCTTTTCAACATATTGGGAAACAGTGGTTTCGCCGTCGTTCACTGGATGGACGACCTGCGGAACGACGCCTGCCAGTGGATTGGGATTCGCCATGAAACAGATTATAAATCGGAAATCCGCCAACCGGGAAGTAGCGGAGAGGGTGGCCAAGCCAGCACCCAGCTTGGCCTGGCATATAATATTGCTATGCAGCACGCTAAGCTCGTTGTTGTCCGGTCGTACGGTAGCCGCCCTGAGGCGGACTTGGCGAAGGGCGCGCTCGAAGATGCTGACATCCAGACAATGATCAAGGCTGACACGGCGGGAGGAATGCGTGAACACCTTGCGTGGTCCGGCGCAGGGTTTCAAATTCTGGTGCGCGAGGAAGACGCAACCCTGGCGCGCGACGTGCTCGCTCCACCAGCCGAAGGCGACAAAATCCTTGACGCGGACTTCCAACCTGACCCCGACCCTTGGCCACCGTGGCGCCGGTTTACCTAGAAAGTCCGCGCTCGTGCGCGAGTCACGATACCGCCTCAGTTTTCACCGTAAGCTGGAAACGGACCGTTTCTCTGTTTCATGCTCCGTTTCTCAGAGGCAAATCCATCTGGAAAAATCAAAAGGCAAGGGGTAGCATCCTGCCCATGCTCAAACTACTTTTTGCCACGCTCGCTTTTTCCCTGGCAGTCTGTTCCGCCG
Source organism: Acidobacteriota bacterium (assembly GCA_003225315.1). GTDB lineage: Bacteria > Acidobacteriota > Terriglobia > Acidiferrales > UBA7541 > Acidiferrum. The sequence continues at coordinate 27,260 of QHZD01000050.1, read as the reverse complement.
ACCTGCCCTCCAAAAAATACCTGAACCTGGCGGCCATCAAGACCATGGTCGCCGCCGCCGAGGCGGAGGCCCAGAAACGCCACGTCGAAGTCACCATTTGCATCGTGGACGAAAGCGGCAATCTGCTTTTCCTCCAAAAAGCCGATGCCGCCTCCCTCAATACCATCGTGTGGGCGCAGAAGAAGGCCCGGCACGCGGCCTTCTACAGGAGTTCCTCGAAAGACGCCGCTGACAACGTGAAAAAGGGCAACGTGGAAGCCTTGGCTTTTCCTGACTACTTTCCCAATCAGGGCGGCCTGCCCATCCAGATCGATGGCCAGACCATCGGCGGTATCGCCGCCAGCGGTGCCAAATCCGAGATCGACGAGGCCATCGCCCAAGCTGCTCTCGACGCCCTCTTCAAAAAATAATGGACGCAGAATTCCTCCGGGATTGAAAATATGACATGCTCTCGAACTCCGTGGCGGAAGCCTTGCGCGTCTCATCTGAGTCGGCGAACAAACTCGATGATCTGGTCGCGCGTCCTAGTGGACTCCCTATCAAAACTGTCGCGGATTGGATGCTTGCCAGCCAATGGGCTATCAACGCGAGCGTGCACAATTCCCTTCTGACGCTTTTTCGTGACAATTTTCCTGCGGGCGCTTTTTCGCTTCTCCGTCCCGTGTTTGAGACGCTCGTGCGCGTCCACCTGATCGCTATGGGGGACCGTCAAGTCATTGAAGAGATGTGCACGGACAGATTCAGGATAAAGTTCTTCACGCACCCGAGAAAGTCGACAATCATTTCCATTTGGGCGGCGATTTCAAGTCGCTATATCTCCGCATCATGAACTTCATGCACAGCGCCATTCACATGGGCATGGACCAAATGAAACGGCAGTTCAAGGGCGACGACTTGGCGCCAAACTACTAGGAGCAGGAAATCATCGCTCTGATCGAAATGTCCACAATTGCTAAATTCATGGTCACATCGCGCGTAATCGAGCGGTTTCTAACCGATACCGAGCAGCAGGTTGTCCTTTCCCTGTTGCTGGATTTTACGTCACGCCAGCCCTGAGTTAACGGGATCACACCAGGTCCGCAAGGTTAAGCGCTTTACAAAAGTCTCTCCAAAAAGTAGAGTGGCGCGACATGCCCGCGGGGCAAGGGAATCACATCCCTTCTGTCGAAGAGGAGTCCGCCTTATGAGTATTCGAACACACAATTCTCTTCTGACCCTGCTCGCTGCCATCCTGGCCACCGCCACTTCGGCTCCCGCTCAATCGAGCTTCGATCTGCGCTCTCCCGATAACCGCATCGAGATTCGAATCCGCACCGTTCCGGCAGTCCGCTACGACGTGCTCCTAAAGGGCCGCGCCTTGCTCCAGGATTGCACTCTTTCTCTCGATGTTGACCACAAGACTCTGGGCGTGGACCCGAAAGTCCGCTCCTCCAAAAAACGCAGCTACGACCAAACGGTTGAACCCGCCGTTCATCAAAAGTTCGCAAAGATTCGTGAGAATTACAATGAAGTGCGTATCGAAATGGATGGCGGCTACGCCGTCGTCTTTCGCGCCTACAACGAAGGCGCAGCCTACCGGTTCGAAACGTCGCTTCCTCAGCAGCAAGTGAGAATTTACGGCGAGGAAGTGAAATTCAATTTCCCGGGAGATGCCACCGTCTTTTATCCGCAGGAAGACAGCATATTTTCCCACAATGAACGGAAATATGTTCCCCAGCGTCTGAAGGAAATCGATCCGGCTTTCATCGCAACCATGCCCGCGGTTGTGGATGCGGGCGAAGGCGCCAAACTAGCGATCGCCGAATCCGATGTGGAAGATTATCCCGGGATGTGGCTTCACGGCACGAACGGCCCTGCACTTGTCGGAACATTTCCGCATTATCCGCTGAAAGAAAAACTGGAGAAAGACCGCGACTTCCGCGTCGCCGAAGCCGCCGACTACATCGCCGTCACTTCGGGAACGCGCACTTTTCCTTGGCGGCTGGTGGGCATCGTTGAAAGAGACGGCGACCTGCTGACCAATCAGCTGGTGTGGCTCTTGGCCAAGCCCTCGCAATTGCAGGACACTTCCTGGATCAAGCCGGGAAAAGTCGCGTGGGACTGGTGGAACTTCAACAATATTTACGGCGTGGATTTCAAGGCCGGAATTAACACGCAGACTTACAAGTACTACATTGACTTCGCTGCGAAGTACGGTCTCCAGTACATCATTCTGGACGAAGGCTGGTACAAGCTTGGAAACGTTCTGGAAGTCGTTCCGGAAATAAATATGGAGGAATTGACGGCGTACGCCAAAGAAAAAAACGTAGGCGTCATTCTTTGGGTCATTTGGAAATCGCTCGACGATCAGCTGCTTCCCGCGCTCGATCAATACGCGAAGTGGGGCATCAAAGGAATCAAGGTCGATTTCATGCAGCGCGACGATCAGAAGCTGATCAATTTCTACTATAAGGTGTGCAGCGAAACCGCGAAGCGCAAGATGCTCGTCGATTTTCACGGCGGGCAAAAGCAAGTCACCATGACCCGCACGTGGCCCAACATGATCAGCGGCGAAGGCGTCCGCGGAATGGAGTGGAGCAAGTGGAGCGCGGACTCCGAACCGAAACACAACGTCACGCTTCCATTCACGAGAATGTTCCTTGGTCCCATGGACTACACTCCAGGCGCGATGCGCAACGCGACCAGAACCACTTTTGCTCCAATCCACCAGCAGCCGATGGCGCTGGGCACGCGCTGCCACCAGCTTGCCATGTACGTGGTCTTCGAAAGCCCCTTGCAGATGCTCTCGGACAGCCCATCAAATTATTTGCGCGAGCAGGAAGCTATGGAGTTTCTCGGTCCCGTTCCCTCCGTGTGGGATGACACGAAAGTCCTGGATGGCCGTATCGCCGAATACGTTTTAGTGGCGCGCAGGAACGGCAGCGACTGGTACGTGGGCGCGATGACCGATTGGACGGCGCGCGAACTGGAAGTTGATTTTTCCTTTTTGCCTGACGGCAATTTCTCGATCGACGCCTATCAGGACGGTACGAACGCTAACCGGATGGCCTCCGACTACAAGAAAATAAGCGTGCAAGTCAACAAATCCACGAAACTAAAAATTAAATTGGCGCCCGGAGGTGGATGGGCGGCGCGCGTCCATCCTTAGCTACGCCGCTACCGGCTGACAATCAGAACCGCTGAGCTACGGGCCCCACGCTTGAGAAACATTTTAGCCTGAAAACGTCCAATTCACCCGTGCCGCCCACCGGATTTCTGCTCACCCCTTTGCCGGGAGGGCGTCTATCGCGATTGGGGTGGTCTGCCAGAGAGAAGAAGGAAGACATCCGTATCGTTGTTTTCGGCGGAGAGGAGAAGGTGTGATTATGCGCAACGTGTGGAAGTGTGGTTTGGGCTTGCTGGTGGGACTCGGCGTTTTGGCCGGGAACGCCGGCGCGCAATTCAAGAACGGGAGCCAGGCGACGGAGCTGAACATTCCGCGGCTCAGCCAGCGCGGGACAGTATCACAGCGGATTGGACTGACGGATGTCACGATCGTCTATCACCGGCCGGAAGTCGGTGGGCGGGAGATTTGGGGCAAGACGGTGCCTTATGGAAAAGTGTGGCGCGCGGGCGCGAACGAGAATACGACCATCACTTTTTCCGATGACGTGAGCGTCGAAGGAAAAGCGCTTGCGGCGGGGACTTATGGACTGCACACCATTCCGGACAAGGATCAGTGGACGATTATTTTCTCGAAGAACTCGACTTCCTGGGGCAGCTTTAGCTATGACGAAAAGGAAGATGCGCTGCGCGTAACTGCGAAGCCGCAAGCCGGGGATTTCCGCGAAGCGCTGACGTACACCTTTGAAGAAGTTAAACCGGATTCGGCGGCTGCGACGCTGCGCTGGGAGAAACTCGCGGTTCCCTTTCACGTTTCCGCGGACGTGAAGGCCGTGGTGCTGAAGAGCGTCAAAAACGAATTGCGGAGCGTCGGCGGATTCACGTGGGCCGGATTCGACGAGGCGGCTCAGTGGTGCCTGGACAACAATTACAACCTGGAAGAAGCGCTGAAGTGGGAAGACACTTCGATCCAGAACGAAGAGCGGTTTGAAAATCTGGAAACCAAATCGCGCATCCTCGATGCCATGGGGCGAAAGGATGAAGGGGCCAAGGTGCTTGCCAAGGCGTTCGATAAGGCCAGCGCGATTCAGCTCTACACATACGCTCGCGGTCTGCAAAGAGCGGGGAACGCCAAGCGCGCATTTGAACTGTTTCCTCAGGTGCCGAAAAAGGATGCAAATCACTGGATCAGCCATTTGGCCCTCGCGCGCATTTCGTCGAACACGGGCGATTTCCCAACAGCCGCCAAGGAAATGACGCAGGCGATCAGCGGAGCGCCGGATGGGACGAAGCCGTTTCTCCAGCCATTGCTGAAACGCCTGGAAGCGAAGGACGACATCAATAAGTAGCCGTTAACCATAACTGAGACCCCCCCCGTGTTTCGTGTAAGTGTTGCATTCAAAGGGCTTAGCAGAACCGTAAGTCTCTTGTTTGCAACATTTACGGGGGGGTCCGTAAGTGTTGCGGTTAAAGGATTTAAGGCGCGACAGGAGTCTGAACGTTGAGAAGCCCCTCCCCCCACTGTTTTCATAAGATATTGAGACGACAGGAGTTAGAGGGTGGGGGTCGGCAAAAAGATTGAAGGGCAAGGGTTTACGGTTGTAGTGCCGCCAGCATTGGAGCAAGGACGAAGATATTGAAGCAGTTGGAAAGACCGCGCAGTGGCCGAACTTGGGTCGCAGGGTAGCCTCTTTTCCGACCAGGTCAGAATGTGCGATTCCGACAGGATCGGGATTTACGATCCACCGAGGCTATGGCGGTAGACGAAGTGATCGTGCCGACTTAAGGAAACTATTATAGCATATTGGTAACGTATGTCAAGGATTACTTTAAGTGCTTTGGATGCTGTGAGATAGCATGGAGACGAGCAAGAAAGAAGCAGAGTCAGGCCCCTCCCTCATAAACCGAGAGTAGGGCACCCAAACTTCGTTTTACGATCTATCGTCCGGACCACCGCCGTTGAGGGTGATCCACGCGCCTTAGACGGACTTCCTTATATGTACCGTATATGGTACACTCCTTTCCGTTGGTAAGAAACCCAAGCCCTTCCCTAGACCAGGCTTGCAGTCTGAGACCCTTGAACGACAGGGCAAGCGGGTTCCGGCGATCTTCTATCGCACTGAAGCGGGCAGAGAGCGGCTTCGAGAATGGCTCAAGGAGTTGCCAGCCGATGACCGGAAACGCATCGGAGAGGATATCAAGACCGTGGAGTTCGGCTGGCCGATTGGGATGCCTATTTGCAGGCCAGTGGGCGACGGCATCCATGAAGTGCGGACGAGCCTGGCCCAGAACCGAATCGCGCGCGTGCTTTTTTATATCGACAGGAGGGGCCGGATGGTCCTGCTCCACGGATTCATCAAGAAAACACAGAAGACCCCTGACGACGATTTGAAACTGGCGAGGAGCGACAAGAACAAACATCAGAGAGGGCTGCCATGAGCGCAAGAAAAAATCGCAAGAGAACGGACCACAGCGGGTCAACCTTCGATAGCTTCCTCGAAGAGGAAGGAATCCGGGAACAGGCCGAGGCGGTGGCAATCAAACGGGTACTGGCGTGGCAACTCGAACAGGCCATGCAAGAACAGCAGAAGACCAAGCAAGCGATGGCGAGGCAGATTCACACGAGCCGGTCACAGCTGGATCGTCTACTCGATCCTCGGAATGCTTCGGTGACGCTTGATACGATTGCGCGGGCAGCTAGAGCGGTCGGCAAGCGGCTTATCATCCGCATGACAGACGCGAAAGTGAAGCGCGCCTAAACCAATCAGTCGGACAAATATGGATCGAGAAAAGAAGTGTCGTTACGCGGCGACGCGGCCGAAGGCTGGAAATTGGAGGTGTTTGCGAGCTATGATTTGCGGTGGCGGGAGGCAGTAAGGGCCGCCAGAAGTGAGGAAGACGATGGTTACACGACGCGAGTTTCTGGATGCAATGGCAGTGGGAGCGGCGGGGCTGGCCGTGGGAACGACGGCGAAGAGTTATGAGCGGATCGTTGGCGCCAACGACCGGCTGAACTTTGCGGTGATCGGGCTGAACGGGCGCGGATATGCTCACCTTTCGTCGCTGAAGGCGAACAAGAGCGCCGCGCGCATTTCGCACGTCTGCGACGTGGACGGCAATATCCTGAAAAAATTCGCCGATGCGACGGAGCGCGAGATGGGCGAAGCGCCGACAGCGGAAAAGGACTTTCGCGCGATCCTCGCGCAGAAGGACGTGGACGCGATCACGATCGCCACTCCCGACCATTGGCATACACCGATGGCCATCGCGGGATTGCAGGCGGGCAAGCACGTCTACGTGGAAAAGCCCTGCAGCCACAATCCGGCGGAAGGCGCGATGCTGGTGGAGGCGCAGCAGAAGCATGGAAAGCTGGTGCAGATGGGCACGCAGCAGCGCTCTTCGCCGCACAGCATGGAGATCGTAGAGAAGATTCATACCGGCATCATCGGCAAGCCGTACCTGGCGAAAGCCTGGTACAGCAACACGAGGAAGTCCATCGGCACGGGGAAAGAAGCGCCGGTACCGGCGCAACTGGATTGGGAATTGTGGCAGGGCCCGGCGCCGCGCCGTCCTTACAGGGACAACGTGCACCCGTACAACTGGCACTGGTTCAGAACCTATGGCACCGGCGAAACGCTGAATAATGGAACGCACGAAGTGGATGTGTGCCGGTGGGCGCTGGGCGTGGATTATCCGAAACGGGTCGCCGCGACCGGCGGCCGATATCACTTCAAAGACGACTGGCAGTTCTATGACACGCTGATGACGAGCTTCGTGTACGAAGACAAAATGCTCACCTGGGAAGGGACGTGCTGCCAGGGAATGAAGTGTTACGGACGCGACCGCGGCTCGGCGATCCTGGGAACGACGGGTACGGTGGTTATGGATCGCGACGGCTACGAAATCTACGACCTCAAGGGAAACAAGACGAATGAGTTCAAGGCCGGAAGCACAACGTCGTCCGCGGACCTGCGCGGAGCCGACTCCATGACGGACAGGCACTTCGCCAATTTCATCGCGGGAATCCGGAAAGGCGAAAAGCTGAACGCGCCGATCGCCGTGGGGAACGTCGCCGTGACAATGCTGCAGCTTTCGAACATCGCGTGGGAAGTCAAGCGGGAGCTGGTTCTCGATCCGAAAGACGGGCGAATCCAGGGAGACGAAGAAGCGATGAAGATGTGGGGACGCGAATATGAAAAGGGCTGGGCGCCGCATGTCTAAGAGGCGGCCGTGCCAGTCGGATGATGAGACAAAAATAAGAAGCATTTTTTCGCGGCGCGATTTTGTGCGCTCTGGCGCACTAGTTGCGGCGGCGTTGGCTGCCTCGAAGGATGCCTTCGCAGTTGGGGCGGGACAGCCACCGGCTGGCGATGGATCAGCGATTCAACTGGGCGTGGCCAGTTACACGTTCCGCAACTTCAACCGGGCGCAGATGATCGGCTTCCTGAAACAACTCAACGTGCCGGCGCTGAATGCGAAGGACACGAAAGATCATCTGCCGATGGAACCGCAGGCGGAGGCGGCCGCGCTGGCGGACTATGCCGCAGCAGGAATCAAGCTGCATGCCGCCGGAACGATTTATTTCCCGAAAGATGAAGACGCGGATATCCGGAGCAAGTTCGAATACTGCAAGCGGGCGGGGATTGGCGTGATTGTGGCGGGCGACGCCGCGCCGGAAACGCTGCCGCGAATTGAAAAGTTCGTGAAGGAGTACGACATCCGCTTCGCGCTCCACAATCACGGGCCGGAAGATAAACTATGGCATTCGCCGCTGGATGTGTTGAAGGCGGTAAAGGGAATGGATCCGCGGATGGGATGCTGCATTGACGTCGGGCATACAGTTCGCGCGGGAACGGACGTGATTCAGGCGATCCACGAAGTGGGCGCGCGACTGTTTAACGTGCACATGAAGGACCTGACGAACATCCAGAGCAAAGAGAGCCAGGTGGCGATGGGCGAGGGCATCATGCCGGTGAAAAAGATTTTTGAGGCGCTTGGCGCGATCAAGTACAAAGGCTTCGTGGATCTGGAGTATGAGATTCATGCCGACGATCCCATGCCGGGCGTGATTGAGAGCCTTGCTTATATGCGAGGAGCGCTGGCGGGGATGGGGTAGGCAGGATAGGCCTAAGACCGTTGGTGGCTACCTCGGCGGGTGAAAAGCACTTGTCCGATTTCCGCGTTTATTACCCAAGTGAAATTCATCGAATTACCGAGACGTGTTACTGACAACGGAAAATCGCCCATAGATGGCAATCTGCGTGATGTTCGGTAGGGTATTGCTGACGTAAGGCGTCCTGCACTTCTCGGGAACGTTCATGCGTTCTGAAGAGTCCGTTTTCTGATAGCTCGCCATTGGAGAATGCTTTTGGAAATCCGCCACAATTCGTAAGGGCACTGATCGACGAATCCTTATCAACGAGGTCGTAGCCGATGAATTCGAATCCATCCGGAACTTGCGAGCTAGGGTGGCTAGGCGGATTGCGAAAAACACAGAGCAGATTTTTTCTGTGAATATCGGCTGTTTCATTGCGCAGGTAGTCGAGGTCGACAAAGAAGTGAAGCATGAAATCTTCGTTCACGATGTGGTTCCAGTATTCCTTTTTAATATTGGGAAGAACGGTCGGGCAAAGACTCCCGTCGAGAGAAACAACTTCGTCAAGCTGTTCAAGGCCAGACCACGCGATGTACTCTCCCCAACGCGCATCAGATTGGTCGAATCTTTCGGTAGCAATAAACCAGGGCGTCATCACAGGGCTACCATTTTACCGCACGTTAGTCGCTAACTCCTGTGTACTCGGATAATCGTAAAATGTCCCACGAGTAGGCGTCGAGCGGCTTCAGGCTCGCTGCGTTAGGCGGTGATGCCGCCGAAGCACATATATTTGATTTCCACGAATTCGTCGATGCCGTACTTGGAGCCTTCGCGGCCGAGGCCGGATTCCTTTACGCCGCCGAAGGGGGCGACTTCCGTGGAAATGAGGCCGCTGTTGATGCCGACAATGCCGTATTCGAGCGCTTCGGCGACGCGCCAGACGCGGGCAATGTCGCGGCCGTAGAAATAGGCGGCGAGTCCGAATTCAGTGTCGTTGGCAAGCGCGATGGCTTCCGCTTCGGTTTTGAAGCGGAAGAGCGGGGCGACCGGGCCAAACGTTTCCTCGCGAGCCATGGCCATTTGCGGAGTGACATCGGTCAGGACGGTGGGCTCAAAGAAGCGGCCACCGAGAGCGTGGCGATGGCCGCCGACGAGGACTCTTGCTCCTTTGGACTGGGCGTCGCGGATGTGGCTTTCGACTTTTTGGACGGCGGCGGCGTCAATGAGCGGACCCTGCGTGGCACCGGGTTCCAGGCCTGGAGCGGGCTTCAACGCTTTCACCGCGAGCGCAAGCTTGGCGGCGAAAACGTCGTAGACGGAGTCCTGCACGAGAAGACGATTCGTGCAAACACAGGTCTGTCCTGTATTTCGGTACTTGGAAGCGATTGCGCCTTCGACGGCGGCGTCCAGGTCGGAGTCGTCAAAGACGATGAAGGGGGCGTTGCCGCCGAGTTCAAGAGAGAGCTTTTTGATAGTGCCCGCGCACTGGGCCATGAGGATTTTTCCAATTTCGGTTGAGCCGGTGAAGGAGAGCTTGCGGACGATGGGGTTGGAAGTCAGCTCAGCGCCGATTTCGGTTGCGGATCCAGTGACGATGTTGAGCACGCCCTTGGGAACACCGGCGCGCTCGGCAAGCTCCGCGAGGGCGAGGGCCGAAAACGGAGTTTGCGAAGCGGGCTTGAGCACGACGGTACAACCCGCGCCGATGGCAGGGCCGGCTTTGCGCGTGATCATCGCCAGGGGAAAATTCCACGGCGTGATGCACGCGACGACGCCGATGGGTTGCTTGATGACGACGATTCTTTTGTCCGCTTGATGCGGCGGAATGGTGTCGCCGTAAATGCGCTTGGCTTCTTCGCCAAACCATTCGAGGAACGCGGCGGCGTAAGCGACTTCTCCCTGTGATTCGCTGAGGGGCTTGCCTTGCTCGATGGTCATGAGGCGGGCGAGGTCGTCCTGGTTGGCCATCATGAGATCGAACCAGCGGCGAAGAACGGCGGCGCGCTCCTTGGCGGTTTTCTTGCTCCATGCGGGGAAGGCGCGATTGGCGGCTTCGATGGCTTGGCGAGTTTCTGCGCCGGTGAGCTTTGGGACGGTGCCGATGATTTCGCCAGTGGCGGGATTGTCCACTTTGAGCGTTTGGCCCGACGATGCCTGGATCCACTGGCCGTCGATGTAACAGGCTTCGCGGAAGAGCCGGGGGTCTTTGAGCTGGGAAGCTGGGCTTTCGATTTTTGTGATGGTGTTTTGCATGGTTGAACTCCTGTTTCTCAACAAGGACAGGCAAGAATGCCTGTCCTACTAGGCGTCGCACTAAGCGTGGGAAAGCGCGGCCCGTTTCTGTTCCACGACGGAGGCGAGCGCGGCTTCGATGACACCGAGACCTTCGTCGAACTGCCCGTCGGTGACTACCAGCGGAACGAGGATGCGAATCACATTGTTGAAAGTGCCGGCGGTAATGGTGATGAGGCCGTGCTCGTAGCAATACTTGGCAATGGCTTTGGTTTCGGTGTCGGCAGGCTCGCGTGTCTGCGCGTCGCGCACCAATTCGATGGCGCACATGCCGCCGAGACCCCGAACGTCGCCAATCAACGACCATTTTTTCTGCCAGGCCAGAGCGCGCTCTTCAAAACGTTTGCCGATAGCCGTGGAGCGCGCGAGCAGACCGTCCTTCTCTATGGTTTCGATGGCCGCGAGCGCGGCGGCGCATGAAAGAGGATGTCCGCAGTAGGTGCCGCCGAGAGAGCCAACGCCGGGGGCGTCCATGATTTCCGCGCGGCCGGTGACCGCGGCGATGGGCATGCCACCGCCGAGGGATTTCGCCATGGTGATCAAATCAGGGTCGATGCCGAAATGTTCGGAGGCGAACCATTTGCCGGTGCGGGCGAAGCCGGATTGCACTTCGTCGGCGATAAAGAGAATGCCGTGCTGGCGGCAAATGTTTTGCAGCAGCTTGAAGTAGTCGCGCGGAGGAACGATGAAGCCGCCTTCGCCGAGGACAGGCTCGGCGATCACCGCGGCGACGGATTCGGGAGCGACCGAACGCTTGAAGGCGTCTTCGAGGTGGTGCGCGAAAGTTTCGGCGGTGGCACCTTTTTCGCCACGGTAAGGATAAGCGAAAGGGATGCGGTAGATGTCGCTGGCGAACGGCGCGAAGCCGGCTTTATAAGGATGCGTTTTGCTGGTGAGCGACATGGTGAGAAGCGTGCGGCCATGGAAGGCATCTTCGAAACAGATGACGGCGGGACGCTTAGTGTAGGCGCGGGCGATCTTGATGGAGTTTTCGATGGCTTCGGCGCCAGAGTTGACGAGGATGGTTTTCTTGGGGAAATTGCCGGGCGCTAGGGCGTTCAGTTTTTCGGCCACGGCGACGTAGCTTTCGTAGGGAGTGACGGCGAAACAGAGATGCAAGTGCTTCTCGATCTGCTCGCGGATCGCGGAGAGCACGCGGGGAGAGCGATGGCCAATATTGAGGCAGCCGATGCCGCCGGCAAAATCGAGATACCGATTGCCGTCGACGTCCTCGATGGTGGCGCCTTCGGCGCGAGCGGCGAAAACCGGCGTGGCGTTCGAAGGGCCGCGGGGAATGGCGGCTTCTCGGCGCGCGATCAGTGCGCGGGATTTGGGTCCCGGTATTTCCGTGCGAATCTGAATTGTAGACATATTTGTTTTCCTTGCTCTGAAATCTAGTACCAGCCGATCGGCGTTTCGTCGAGATTGACGAAAACCTGTTTGGTTTCGAGGTATTCTTCGAGGCCCCAGGGACCAAGTTCGCGGCCAAAACCGGACTGTTTGTAGCCGCCCCACGGCGCCTCGACGTAGGTCGGTTGCATGTGATTGACCCAGACGATGCCGGCGCGTAGGGACTTCACGACGCGGAAGGCTTTGTAAATGTCTCGCGTCCACACTGCGGCGGCCAGGCCGTAGGGCGTGTCGTTGGCAATACGAATGGCGTCCGGCTCGCCTTCGAAGGGAATCACCGAAGCGACGGGGCCGAAAATTTCTTCGCGGGAGATGCGAGCTGAGTTATCCACGTCGTAGAAGATGGTCGGCTCGACATAATAGCCCTTGCCGAACTGCTTCGGGCGCCCGCCGCCGATGGCCACTTTCGCTTCCTTCTTGCCGAGTTCGAGGTAGGAGCTGACGCGGTCGTATTGCTCCTTGCTGACCAGCGGACCCATCTTGGTTTCGCGTTCGAGCGGCGCGCCGAGCTTGATGCGCTTAGCTTTTTCGGTCATAGCTTCGAGGAACTTGGAGTAGATTTTCTTTTCGACGAGAATGCGGCTGCCCGCGGAACAGACTTCGCCCTGATTGATAAAGACGCCGAAGAGGGCGCCATCGACAGCGGCTTCCCAGTCCGCGCCATCAAAGAAAATGTTGGGGGATTTGCCGCCGAGTTCGAGCGTGACGCGCTTGAGAGTGTCCGCTGCGCTCTTGACGATCATTTTTCCGACGGCCGCGCTGCCCGTGAAGGCGATTTTGTCCACGCCAGGATGCGCAACGAGCGCGGCTCCCGCCGTTTCGCCAAAACCGTTCACGATGTTGACGACGCCGGGAGGCAGGCCCAATTCTTCAAACCAACCGGCGACTTCCATCACGGTGAGCGGCGTTTGCTCCGCGGGCTTGAGAACGCAGGTGCAGCCTGCAGCGATGGCCGGAGCGAGCTTCCAAGAAGCCATGACCAACGGATAATTCCAGGGAATAATTTGTCCAGCGACGCCGACGGGTTCGCGCAAAGTAAAACTCAGGGCGTTTGCGGGAACGGGATTGACGTGCCCGAGAACTTTGTTCGCGAGGCCGGCGTAATATTCGAAACAAGTTGCGGCATCGGCGATGTCGTACTCGGCTTCGACGATGGGCTTGCCGGAATTCCGGCATTCGAGCTCGGCAAGTTGGGCAGCGTTGGCGCGAATTTTCTCCGCAAACTTGTAGAGGATGCGGCCGCGGTCGGCGGCAGTGGTCTGTCGCCAGGGGCCGGAGTCGAAAGCGGTGCGCGCGGCTTTGACGGCGCTATCGACATCGGCGGCCGTGCCAGACGCGACGTGCGCGATCACCTCTTCGGTGGAAGGATCGTAGACCGGAAACATTTCACCGGAAGAACTTTTAACCCATTGGCCATTGATGTAGTTTTGATAGGCTCGAACGATTGTTTTCGCAGTGCTCGACATAACTGTCTCCCAAATTCAGTTCACAATACCGGCGCGGACGCCGCAGCCAATTTCCGCGCGGCTCTACGGCGGCCGTAAATAAAAAAGAAAAACGCCGCAAGGCCGATGAAAAGCAACGTGCCCCCAAACATCCAGATTTCATAGGATAGGAGCGATTTAATCTGCTGCGCCGGGAAAAATGCCAGGGCAATTCCCAAGCCTGTGGTTGTGAATCCGCTGAAGCCGGCAAGGATCAGCGTGGTCTTGCCGTAGCGGCCCTTTACGAAAGAATCGCTGGAGGCGATTTTCATCAGCGCGCCGAACATGTATAGAAAGGGGATCAACTGCAGCACGACGGCGAGGGAGAGCAACTTCTGAAACGTCTCCTGCACGCCCGCGCCGGAAAGCGAAAAATTGATCACCACCAGAACCAGCGATACGGCCGCGTGGACGATTAGAGCGGCATACGGCGTGGCGTACTTCGGATGAATCTTGCCAAGAAAGGCGGGCATGTACGAATCGAGGCCGGCGACAAAAGGAATACGCGCCGAGCCACCGAGCCACGCGGAGCCAATTCCCGCGATCGAGATGCTCAGGAGGAATGCAAAGGGCGCGACGATCCATCCGGCCCCGACCCGGCTGGCCATGTGGCCAACAGCCTGCACGATGCCTTGCAGTACGCTGATGTCGCTCTTCGTTACGGCAATGAGCAGCGTCAATGTCGCCCCAACGTAAAGCAAACCGGATAGGAGACCGCCCCAGGCGACGGCCCCAGGAAGAGTCTTTTGCGGACTCTCGATCTCGTCGCCCATCACCGAAGCGAGCTCCAAGCCCACGAGACCGAAACAAATCACGCCGAAGGAATTCAAGACGAAACCAGGGCTTGCGGAAATACGGAAATCCGCCGCCGTCACGGACGTGCCGAAACGCAGCCAGATTACGATTCCCAGGCCGATCAGAACAGTGGCGGCAACAAAAGTGCCGATCGCGCCGAGATTGTTCACCCACTTCCCGATGCCGAGGCCAACAATATTCAGCACCACCAGCAGCAACAACAAAATCAAGGAAGCCGTTAACGTGAAGGATTTGTTCTCCGCGAGCGATTCATGGCCGGCTCCAAGGACAAACACGAACACACCGACGAAGTACAACATGATGGTGGGAACGTACATCATGTTGTTGGTCCAGTAGCACCAGCCGGAAAGAAAACCGTGGAAGTCTCCAAAAACTTCCTTAGCCCAGAGGTACACGCCGCCTTCGCCGGGGTAGCGATGCGCAAGCTCAACCACGGCGATGCCCTGCGGCCAGAAAAAAAGCGCGAGCGAGATGATCCACAGCCAAACCGTTACGCCGCCATTGGCGGCGATGGACGGAACGACGTTCAGATTGAAAACGGCAACGACAAAAAGCAGAACGAGGTCCCAGCGGCCCAGCACGCGGCGCAGGTGCGGCGCTTCTTGTGTCACGGGTGCTGACGGGGTAGCGGTAACCTCGTTCGCCAATGGCGTTTTCTCCATGAACGACAGGACGCACCAGACTAGTGCCCAGCCGCGCCCACAAATGCCGCGCCGCGCTGCTGCTGTGCTTTTGCAAGGGCAGGCGCGACTTCCTCGAACACCGCAAGATGCTTATCAATGTCCGCTTCGGTGTGCTGAACAGAGATGGTCCACTGCTCATCCCACCAATACGGCTGAGCCAGCACGCCGCGATTGACCATGCCGAACCAGTAGTGGCGCCAGAGATCGACGTCAATCTTGGTCCAGTCGCGGTAGTTGCGAATTTCCTGCGGATAAAGCATCAGCGCGCCATTGACGCCGGCGCCCGCGACATAGGCTTGCAAGCCGGACTTCTTGACAATGGCGCGGTAGCCTTCGGTCAGTTTTTTGCTGAGTTTGTCCACGTGCGCGTAGTTTTCGCGCGTGAGGACTTCACGGAACGTCGCGAGACCGGCAGACATGGCGACGCGGTTGGTGTTGTAGGTGCCGCCGTGAAAAACCTTGTGCTGTGAAATCAAATCCATCACCGTGCGGCTCGCGCCGAAGGCACCCAGCGGCAAGCCGCCGCCTATGGATTTGGCAAGGCAGATCATGTCCGGCTTCACGCCGAAGAATTCGCTGGCGCCGCCCCAGGCGAGCTTGGCGCCGGTTTTGACTTCGTCGAAGATCAGCAGCGCGCCGTTCTTCGTGCAGATGTCGCGCAGCCCTTGCAGGAACCCGGGCTGCGGCATGCACAGTCCGACGTTCATCATAATGGGCTCGAGAATAATGCCGGCGATTTGGCCGGGATTCTCCTTGAAGCGGCGCTCGACGCTGGCCAGATTGTTGAAAGCCGCGACGATGACGTTGGCGAGGGAGGCTTTCGGCACGCCACCACCGCCGGGTACGGAATTGGGTGCGTCCGGATCGCCGTAGTCTTCCGCCTTGGGCTTGACGCTGACCAGTGCAGTGTCATGCAAGCCGTGATAGCAGCCTTCGAACTTCAGGATCTTGTCTCGGCCGGTTGCGGCGCGCGCAATGCGGCAGGCGTGCATGGTGACTTCCGTCCCGCTGGAGCCGAAACGCACCATTTCTACCGGATAGCGCTTGCAAATTTCCTCCGCGAGTTCCCATTCCTGGTCATGAGGCATGCCGAAGGTTGTTCCTTCGTGCAGCTTCTGTTCGACCGCCTTGACGACGGCGGGGTGGCAGTGCCCGGCCATCAGCGCACCGAAACAAAGATTGTGGTCAATGTATTCATTGTCATCGACGTCGTGAATACGGCTGCCCTTTCCATCCTTCACGAAAAGCGGATAGGGTTCATAGTGGCGATAGTTGCTGGCAACACCAAGCGGAATGCGTTCGAGGGCCCGCTTGTGGGCAGCAGCGGATTTCGGCGTGCGCTTTTCGTACGTGGCGATTTCTTTTTGTAGTGCGTCGTGCATTGGAGTGCTCCGTCATAGCAGGTCTGTTCCCTGCGGTCAGTGTGTGCGAAAAAATCGCTAGGCCTGGTGCTGGACTAATCTCATTTTAGCAGACGTAAGAAGGCGCGACCCTTTTGAGCCGCGCCTATGGACATGCTAAATCTGCCAATTTGCGCTAAAAATGAAACTTCAGCGCGAACTGCACCTGCCGGGGGTCGCGAGTGTGTTTGACGCGACCGAAATCCGCTCCATCCGTGATACTGCCGTCCGGGTTCAGAAACTGCGTATGGTTGAATATGTTAAAAAACTCAGCGCGGAACTCGAGGTGCGTTCGCTCGCTCAAGGGAGTGAGTTTTTGCACGGAGAAGTCGAAGTTGGAGATTCCTGGTCCGCAGCAAATAGTCCGCGGCGCATTGCCCAGCAACTGCAATGGGGTCGAATTGGAATCCTGGACAGGGAGCGCAAACGAATTGGGGTCGAAATAGAGGCCACCGTGGGTTCTCGGATTGAAGGTGCGGAATGGGGCAATCAGATCCGGTTTACCAGGCAGCTCGAAGTCAAAGCTGTTTTCCAGTTCCGAGTCGTTGCTGGACTCCAGTCGAATGGGGAAACCTGTCTGGAAGGTAGTGATGCCCGAAACCTGCCATCCATTCATGATCTTCCCCTTCATACCATCGTATTCGGGAACCGGAAGCGACCAAAGGTAGCTGATCACGAAGCGGTGCCGTGCGTCGAAGAGGGAGAGCGAGCGATTACAACGGTCGCAAATGGGCTTTAGAATGTTCTCAAAGCTGGAGGCGTTGTCGATGGACTTGCTGAAAGTGTAGGCCAACTCGAATTGCAAGCCATGGCTCATTCTCCGCTCCAGCGATGCTTGCAATGAGTTGTAACTGGAGTTCGCGACTGTGTCTTGGGCGAAGATGCTGGAGAATACCGGTACGCCATCGGAGGGACAGCCTACGCCGGTGGTGGGCTGGCAAATTGGCGAACTATAGCGACGCAAGCCGACTAGAGTGGTATCCGGATTACCAGGACCGATGGTCGGAACCGAGCCGTACGGTAAGTGCACCGTGAACCCTGCTGGCACTGAACCCGCAGGCAAGAAGAAAGAGCTGTCCGCGAAGAACGGTCCGCACGCGTAATCGGATGCTAGAGCTGCGTTGGGCGCGACATTCGTGTAGTAGTCTGAAATGTTTTGCAGGTCGATGCAGGTTTGCGCGTTTCCAAAATTGATATCGTGGGTGGCGAGCAGGCGGTGTCCCTGTGACCCCACGTAACCCACCGAGAGCACCATATCCTTTGTCAGCTGATGCTGGATCCCGAGGTTGTATTGCGCGGTGTACTGCGAGCGTAGCTTGGGTTCAAGTTCCCCAAACAACAAGATAGGGCGGAAGGCGGACCAGTCTGTCGGGGTTCCGTGTGGCGGACTGAGAATCCCGTTAAAGGGATTGGGAGCTACCGTTCGATCTTGAAGCACAAATGGGGTGCTAAAGAGGCCCTCAGAAAGGAGAGAGCTGCCGCCGAAGGGAGGCTCAGCCTGAAACTGCTCAAGCACCAACTGTTCGATCGGGTTGTAAAAGAGTCCCCATCCGCCGCGGACTGTAGTCTTGCCATTTCCCTTTGGATCCCAGGCAATTCCAATCCGGGGAGCAAAAGACTTGTAGTAACTGTCGGTGAGCCCTTTCGGAACACCCTTGTCTCCAGGCACGACAAGGCCCAGCGGAAATACGGCCGCGGCAGAACCGTTAGGGTTGCAGTTGGTATCAGGATATCCGAGGTTCGCTTGGCTTGCCGCCGAGAGTTGGCACGGATAAGTCGTGGTAGCTTGCCCCGGCCGGAAGGTCTGGTAACGCAAGCCCGCATCATAGAGTGGCTGGTTATACTCCCAACGCAATCCATAGTTGAGGGTCAGATTCCGCCGGATTTTCCAACTATCTTGCGCAAACAGGTAGACGGAGTTGCCGCGCACGTCCTCACTTTGGGCTGACCCCTGCAAATACGAGTCGGGAAGGCCAATCAAATAGTTGGGGAACAGGTTCTGATTTCCATTGAGGTCCAGCGCGATTGGATCGTTGAGACCGCCGCCGAAGTAGCTGTAATCACCGTTGGGGTCGAAGAACAACGTCTGGAAGAATCGTTGTTTTCTGAGGTCGACGCCGAACTTAGTGGTGTGCTTGCCCATTACCTTGGTCAAGCTGTCGTTAAGTTGATAGGTGTTTCCCTTCTGCGGCAACTCGCCTTCAAAGTCATTGCCGATGGTAAATCCACCCGAAATGGTGATAAACGGCACGCCCTCGCGATTCGCGCCGAGACCTGGCGTGATCCCGAGCTTGGGGTTTGGTGGGATCACACTGGGCACATCGGTGGTGCCGGTAAAGCAGATCGAGGACACCGCGGAACTGCAGGAATCGGTCACCAGGTTGGTGTGCTGGGGGTGAAGGAATGTTCCTTGCGCCTCGCGGAAATAGCTAAGCCGCAATTCGTTTACTACAACCGGGTTGATGGTCCAGGTATGCGAAACATTAATTTGTTGCGCGCGAGTGGCGTTGTTATTGCCGAATCCCTGCAGCAGATTTGGGGTAGGCGCCTGGAATCTTGTAAACGGTTGCGAGTCGAACGAATCGTTGAAGTAGTAGTAGATGTTCAGATTCTGCTTGTCGTTGATCCTGTGGTCTAGTTTCAACGTGAACTGATTGGCATGGGAATGGTCATTAGGGATAGAACGGAAAGTGTTGGCGGCGCCTGGTGTGAGGTTGGAACACTTGGGGTCGGCATTAGGACAGGGCACGTACCGTTTCATGAGGTCAACTGCGACCGGGTCCAGGCAGCTCGTCGGAATTATGCTGCCGGGAAACAGCGTAGCGTAAGCGTCGCCGACTGAGGCGCCGACATTGCACCTGGCGTTGAAAACATCCGCAACCAGCTGGTCCTGAATGGTAGCGCTAGGATCAAACGGCGTAGCGGAAAAGTCTCCGTTACGCTCGGCAGCCGTTGGAACCACGACGGGATCGGAAGAAATTCCATGGACCACGCGGCGCCCTTCATAAGACGCGAAGAAGAAAGTCCGGTCCTTCTTGATCGGCCCACCAAATGTCCCGCCGAACTGGTTTTGCTTGTCATCGGGCCGCCGCAGGTCTAGGAAGCCTTTGGCGTTGAATAACTGGTTGCGCAGGAATTCGTATACGTTGCCATGGAAGCCGTTGGTTCCCGACTTGGTGACCACGTTAATGACAGCGCCGGAGTTGCGCCCGTATTCGGCATCGAACGTATTTGTCAGGACGCGGAATTCCGCGATGCTGTCGGGAGTGGGCTGAATCCCGGGGGAGTTCACAAACAAATCGTTGCCATCGCCACCGTTGACATTAAAATTGTTGGAGCGCCCGCGGCCTCCGTTGACGGAGACAGCGCCAGACTGATTGCTCCCATAGAAAAGGTCCGATCCCCCAACGCCCTGAACACCGGGCTGCAACTGCAGTAATTGGTAAGTGTCACGAGCGTTGAGCGGCAACTGGCTTACAGCGCGCTCGTTGACGACGGCGCCTAATTGGGTCGATGTCGTATCGACTACTGGAGGCGCGCCGGTGACTTCAACCACATCCGTGGAGCCGCCAACTTGCAGCGTGAGGTCAACGCTTACGACTTCGTTGAGATTGAGGACGATGCCCTTGCGCGTGGATTTCTTGAAGCCCTGGCTGGTGGCGTCGATCTCGTAAGTCCCCACCGGCACTTCGAGGAAGATGTATTCGCCGTTGGAGCCTGGCTGAACTTCGCGTGTAGCGTTCGTAGCTTCGTTGATCAACGTAACTTTGGCGGATGCGATCGCCCCGCCGCTCGTATCCATCACCGTGCCGCGGATGCGGCCGCCGGTGCTCTGCGCGCCCCCAAGTGGCGCCGCGAGGCACACTGCTATCGTCAGAACCATCGCGAATAAAATGCTGCGACGACACGTCGAATGCTGCCG
Organism: Acidobacteriota bacterium; assembly: GCA_003225315.1. GTDB lineage: Bacteria > Acidobacteriota > Terriglobia > Acidiferrales > UBA7541 > Acidiferrum. The sequence continues at coordinate 7,056 of QHZD01000050.1, read as the reverse complement.
GAATCGTGCGTGAACCTTCATGAACTCACCCCTTGCCGCGAAGAATTCTTTGAGGACCAATTCTTCGTGGTTGCTATACCCCTGAAACCTTACTATAATCCTGTAAACTTAGAGAAAGACCGGGACCGTGTCAAGCAGAAAGAATTCATCCAAAGCATCGGCAAAGCAAAGCGACCGCCGCCTGCTGCGCATCAGTGAAGTAGCCCGCCGCGTGGGCATATCTTCGTCCGCGTTGCGCGCCTGGGAAGCCCTGGGCCTCGTCTCGCCGCAGCGCACGCAGAGCCGCTACCGTCTCTTCACTGAGTCTGATGTGCGCTTGCTGCAACGTGCGATTTTTCTGCGCCGGGCTCGCGGTCTCAATCCTGCTGCCATCGTCCACGTACTCAAGCACCAGGGAGTTGTCACTGCTCCCGCGGAGAATTCGCTCCATCCCGGGCAGCGTTTCCGGCGCTTGCGAACGCGGCGCGGCCTTTCGCTGGCTCAAGTGGCTCGCGCCACCGGCGTCTCCGTTGGTTTTCTCAGCGCTCTCGAGCGCGGCCAGATGCGCTCCTCGATCACCACGCTGCGCCGCATCGCGCGCTTTTACAGCACGAACATTCTTTCCCTCTTCGAAACTGCCGGCGATAATCCGCGCCTGGTGCGCCCGAATCAGCGAAAAGTCCTGGAGACGACACCGGACGTGCGCATGGAACTTCTTGCCTGGGGAAACACGGCGATGGAACCTCATCTTTTCCGCATCAAACCCAGTGGCGGCAGCGGCGAATCCTACTCGCACGAAGGAGAGGAATTCCTGCACGTCCTGCGCGGAGATTTTGAGATCTGGCTCGACACCAAGGAGCATTATCATCTGAAGCCCGGCGACAGTCTTTATTTCGAGAGTTCGACTCCGCACCGCTGGAAGAATCCCGGTCGGAAGGAAACCTGGCTGCTGTGGATCAACACGCCGCCAACATTCTGATTTTCAGGGTAACGTGCCAATGAGAATGCGTCCTCTTCGCGGGGTACTTCAATCGCTCTGTCTGTTGTTCTGTGCTGCCTTGATGGTGTGTGCGCAGGGCCGGCTCGTCGAACCGGCGGACATCATCGTCGTTCACGGCCGTGTTTACACGGAAAACTCCCAGCAGCCATGGGCTCAGGCAGTAGCCATTCATCGCGGCAAGATCGTAGCGGTCGGTGACGACGCTGTAGTCGAGCGCATGCGCGGCCTAGGCACAAAAGTGATCGACGCAGGCAGGAAATTAGTGCTCCCGGGCTTCGTCGATTGTCACATTCATTTCATCGACGGCTCCTTCAGCCTCGGGCGCGTAAATCTCGAAGGCGCAAAGGATCCCGCCGAGATTCAAAAACGCCTGCGCGAATATGCCTCTGGGCATCCTGGCAATGACTGGGTCCTCGGCCGTGGCTGGAATTACGCGATGTTCGGTGCGGAGGCGCTTCCGCACAAGAAATATCTGGACGAAATCTTTCCAGATCGCCCGGTTTTCATCGACGGGTTTGACGGGCATACCTATTGGGCCAATTCGAAAGCTCTCGCGTTGGCCGGAATCACGCGGGAAACTCCCGATCCTCCGAATGGCGCGATTGTGCGCGACGCGCAAACCGGTGAGGCCACGGGCGCGTTAAAGGAGTCCGCTCAGGATCTGGTCGCTAAAGTCGTTCCAAAGCCGTCTCGTGCCGAGAAACTTTTGGCGCTGCGCGCGGGCATGAAATGGGCGAACGAGCGCGGTATCACGCGCGTACACAGCGCCGGCGGCGATTTTGAAGTCCTCGATCTTTTCGATGAAATGCTACGCCGTGGCGATCTCAGCGTCCGCTTGTACATCGCATACTTTCTAAATCCTCCCCAGCTCCGCCCGCAGGATCTTAAAGCCATCGAACAAGCCCGCAAAAAATTCCACGACGATTGGATTGACGCCAGTGCCGTCAAATTCATGGTGGACGGCGTTATCGAATCGCACACCGCGGCGATGCTCGAGCCGTACAGCGACGATCCTTCCCTGAAAGGCAAGCTCTTCTGGGAGCCGGCGAACTACAATTCGGCAGTCGCAGAATTGGACAAGCGCGGCTTGCAGCTTTTCACGCATGCGATTGGCGACTACGGCGTGCGCACCGCGCTTGACGCTTACGAAAATGCCGAGGCGCGCAACCACACTGACGATCGCCGGCCACGCATCGAGCACATTGAAACGATCACGCAGGCCGACATTCCCCGATTCGGCAAGCTCGGTGTGATCGCCAGCATGCAGCCGCTCCATTCTTATCCGGACGCCGACACGCTGGACGTTTGGGCGCGGAATGCCGGCCCCGATCGTGCTTCCCGCGCGTGGGTCTGGAAGACCATCGCTGATGCAGGAGGCCGCCTGGCCTTCGGCAGCGATTGGCCGGTCGTGACTCTCGATCCGTGGCAAGGAGTTCAAACTGCAGTCACGCGCCAAACGTTGGAAGGTAAGCCAGAAGCAGGCTTCGTCCCCAAGCAGCGGCTCACCGTGGCGCAAGCGATTGACGGCTACACGCTCGGAGCGGCGTTTGCCGGGCGCCGTGAAAAAACAGAAGGCTCGCTGGAAATCGGTAAGCTTGCCGACCTCATCATTCTTTCGCAGAATATCTTCGACATCGACCCGCATAAGATTGCCGCCACAAAGGTCGTCACGACCATTGTGGGCGGACGGTTAGTTTTTCAAGCTGATACAAAATGATTCCGAGGAGCAGACGATGACGAACGGTAATTTCCATCGAGGGAAATCCATCTTCTTGTCCGTGGTCTTGCTCTTCAGTATCGTTCCCGTCGAATCCATGGGCACGGAGCAGCCTTACGACATCGTCATCACCAACGGCCACATCATCGATGGCACAGGCTCGCCCTGGTATTCGGGCGATCTAGCAATTCGCGACGGAAAGATTGCCGCCATCGGGAATCTTCATGACGCGCCGCGCTCCCGCACCATCGACGCGCGCGGCCAGGTCGTCGCTCCGGGCTTCATCGACATGCTCGGGCAATCGGAATACACAATCCTCGTCGATCCGCGCGTGCCCTCCAAAATCTATCAGGGAATCACCACGGAAATCACCGGCGAGGGCGAATCGATCGCCCCACTGAATGACGCCATTCTCAAAGCCGATCAGGAACAGTACGATCACTATCGCATTCACGTCGACTGGCGCACTTTTCGCGAATACTTTTCCCGCCTCGAAAAGCAGCATACCGGGATCAACATTGCCAGCTACGTAGGCGCCACGCGCGTCCGGCGCATGGTACTCGGCGACAACGACGTCCAGCCTACACTCGGGCAACTGGAGCAAATGAGGGGAATCGTGCGCCAGGCCATGCGCGACGGTGCCGTGGGCGTTTCCACTTCTCTCGAATACGCTCCGGCCCCGTACGCCAAGACCGAAGAGCTGATCGCCCTCGCCGCGGAGGCTTCCAGGTTCGGCGGCATTTACGCCACGCATATGCGCAATGAAGGCACCGGCATTTTGGCAGCGATCGACGAGGCACTGCGCATCGGTCGCGAAGCCCGCATCCCCGTGGAAATTTGGCATTTGAAAGTCGGCGGCAAACCAAGCTGGGGACACATGCCGGAAGTCGTTGCGAAGATCAACGCCGCCCGGGCGCAAGGGCTCGACGTCACCGCGGACACTTACGCCTACACCGCCTGGTTCAACGACTTCTCCGCTTTCGTTCCTGCGTGGGCGCACAACGGCGGCAACACCAAGCTCATCGAGCGTTTGAAGGATCCTGCAACGCGCGCCCGCATCCGCACAGACATGCTCACACCTTCCGATAGATGGGACAACGAATGGCAGGAGATTCCCGGCCCCGAAGCGGTCCTCGTCGGCGTCGTGCATAATTCCCAATTGCTTCCCCTGCAAGGCAAAACGCTCGCCGAGATCGCAAAAACCTGGCACAAGGAGCCGATGGACGCGCTCTTCGACCTTCTCATCGAAGACCATGGACTCACTTCCGTGGCCGTCTTCGGCATGTCCGAGCCGGACGTTTCCCTGGCGCTCCAGCAGCCCTGGGTCTCCGTCGACAACGACTCCTCCGGTACTTCACCCGAGGGCATCCTCGGGCGCGAACATCCCCACCCACGCGCCTACGGCACGTTCCCGCGCATCCTTCGCAAATATGTCCGCGAAGAACACAAGCTCACTTTGGAAGACGCCATCCGCAAATTCACTGCCTTGCCGGCGCAACGCATGCGCTTCACGGACCGCGGCGTCTTGAAGGCGGGAATGTGCGCGGACATCGTCATCTTCGATCCTGCAGCGATTCACGACGTCGCGACTTTCGAATATCCCAACCAATTGTCGCAAGGGATGGATTATGTGCTCGTGAACGGCGTGCCGGTCATCGACCAGACCATGATGACCGGCGCTCTTCCAGGGAAAGTGCTCCGCGGCCCCGGCTATGCACCTTGAGTTTCGTGCCCCTAGTTATGTGCGTTAACACCTGGCTCCGAGTTGGTTCATAATAGCGGGCACGGTTGGTGCGCCGGCATTTATTCTCCGGAGGAATCATGGCCGATCACCTGGAAGATTTTCAGAAATTTCGCGCTGACCTGAACGAGGAAATTCTCGGTTGCGGCCACCTGGGGATGAAGCGTTTCTTCGCTCTTGATCACCAGGCCTACGAGCCCGGCCCGCTCGGCACCAGGACAAAAGAATTACTCGGCTTGGTCGCCTCCGCCGTATTGCGCTGCGACGATTGCATCACCTATCACCTGGTCCGCTGCGGAGAAGAAGGCTGGAAACGCGATGAAGTGATTGACGCGCTCAACGTCGCGTTGATCGTCGGCGGCTCCATCACCATTCCCCACGTGCGGCGCGCTTTTGCACGCATGCGCGAAATCAAGAGTTTGCATCCCTGAATGATTGACCATCCATGAGCGCTACTTCCAGCCCGCAATCGCAACCCCAAGCATCCGGCGGCAGGTTGCGCAACGCTACGATCGGAGGGCTCTTTGCTCTCGTTTTGATCGTGCCAAGAATCATGCGCTTGCGCCGCAACCCGCGCTCTTGGATGTTCTTCCGAGTTTTCCTGGGAATCGCCGGGGCGGCTCTGGTGCTTCTCCCGCTCGGTCTCGGCAGCAGCTTCGTTCCGGCCATCGTTGGTCTGGCCCTGTTTATCAGCGCCATTCTTCTGCCTCCCGCCAGGCCAGATGTCATCGCCGGTGACAAGGCTCGCGAATTGGGCGCTTTGGTAGTCGTCAACGGCGGCCGCTTCAAGCTGGGAGACGCGCCTTCCTTTGCCGCGCAGCTTTTCGTCGGTGACAAACTTATTTCCGTGCGCAATGCCCGGCTCGAATCTTTTCTGGAAATCGCCGTCGCCGAAATCACGTCCGTACAAGCCGAAGAATCCCATGGCCGCTGGTTCCTGCGCGCCAACTGGGCGAACAAGACAGCCGTCTTTGCCTATCGCGGAGCTTTCGGCGAACACCTCGCGCGCGTCGCCGAGACCACCATTCGCAGCGTGATGCGCCCCGCTCTTCCTGTTCTTCCACAACGCCGCGCGGCCGGCGCATGATTCGTCTTTGGTAATTTTCTTGCTTGAATCGCGCACGGCTTGGGCAAAGTGTGGCAAACTATAGGCATGGCACGGGGTTGGGAAAGCAAGGACGTCGAAGCACAGGTTGCCGAGACGGAAGAGCCCAGGCAAAAAGGGGCTGCAGGACAGAAAACTCCGGAACAACTTATGCGCGAGCAATCGCGCAAGGATCTTCAGTTATCGCGCACCCGCATCGCCAACGATCTCGCGTCCGCCACTCACCCCAACCACCGTAAGTCTCTCGAAGCCGCCCTCGCCCACCTCGACAAAAAAATCGCCGACCTCAACTAAAGACTCGCCAAGAAATTTCTACACTACCGAATGAAATCTCTCGCCAGCGCCCAAAAGTCATTCACGTAGTAATGCGACAGTACGTTTCCGAACAAATAGCAGATCCCCTGGCACGGCGGGATGTCTCCATAAATCTTCTTTCCGCGCGCGAAGATTTTCTTCAGCGAACCGTCCCGAAGCAAATTGCCTGCGACCTTGCGCAGAGGCTCACAGGGATAAAACACATCGCCGTTCGGATACACCCGCGGAAACATCGTCGGGTAGCACTCGAAGCTGCCGAATCGAAGCAGCGTCTCAATCGTTCGCGGCGTGCCGTTGATCGCCTGAACGCCCCTGCGCCGCCGTTCGATGATTTTATCCACCAGCACCTGGTATTGCGGATTTTGCAGAAGCGCCAGGTTCGGCATTTTCTCCATCTGCGCGGACTGCGCCGCAAAAACGAATCCCTGCTGCCCGCACCAGTCCAGCAGCTTTTCTACTTCACCGATATTCCATTGCTCGATCACCGTGCTGATCGTGATCCGCCGCGGGCTGCCCAGCAGTTCCTTCGCTAGCTCCAGGTTTTCCAACACTTTCGGGAGCGCCGCGGGTTTCGAGAGCGGATTGGTCGGGTCAGCCGCCAGCGCATCCAGGCTCACCACTAATCCCGTCACCGCTCGCAGGATTCGCGGTTTGCGATCCAGCAGCGTGCCGTTGGTGATCAGCAGCAGCGAGCGGTACTTGCACTCGAACCGCGCCGCTTCTGTCAATTCTTCGATGTCGGCTCGCAGCGTCGGTTCACCGCCGGTTATCACGATGGAGTCCGTCTCTTTTCGAATGCGCTTCAGCAGGTGGATCGTCTGTCGCATCGGCAATTCGTGGCTGAACACGTCCGGCTCTTTCTGCGTGCAGTAGCTGCAGGCTAGATCCACTTTGGTCCGCAATACGCGCCGGCGCCACGCATTGCGAAAGTAAAGCTGAAGATTCTTCGCCACAAAAGGCGCTTGCCGCACCAGGCCGTGCAACAAGTCGCGCTTCGAGGGCGGCCGCTTATCCAGCGCATTGACAGGAACGAAGTTCGCCTTCTTTTCAGCCATAGGGGTTCAGGTCAGCCTACAGGACCGCCGTGGCCATGCCAAGAAAACAGTGAGGGCGCCCGCCAGCAAGCGCCCTTGTAGAAAATCAACTGGCTTTGGAACTCTGAATCAGTCCGTAAAAACCACACCCACCGAGCTACGTCC
>QHZD01000049.1 GCA_003225315.1 Acidobacteriota bacterium | reverse complement strand
CCCTGCTCCCGCTCAGCCCGGCTTACAACCGCGGCATCGATCCCAGCACCCTATCCGGGTTGCCGGCCAACATCGTCAGCGACCTCAAAAAGTACATCTACACCGACATCACCGGCAAAGCTCGCCCCCAAGGCGGCGGCGTCGACCTCGGAGCCTATCAACACTAGGCTCCGGCCAAACGCCTCTGGGCGTTCGGTATATCCCTCAATCCAAGCGGGCGGAGCTGGTCAAAGTGAAGACCGGCACCGCCCGTCCCCAAAAGCACCAGGCCCCGCGGTTTGGGCGCCTAGCAATGCCCCTAAAGTCTTCCAGGAGGCAACCGTAGGGCGATAGAAGACAAACAGCCAATGGCTCCCCAGCGGCACCAGACCTGCTCTTGAAAGGGAAGGTAAAGTCGATGAATAAAAGCAAGACAACTGGAGGAGGCATTCTTCTAAAGCCGCTCCCGCCTAAGGACGAAGGGAGGGGCTATTGCATTGAGTCTAAAACGATAAGCCTGGACGTGTCACAAGCCTACCCCCTGAGGGTAACGGAGCCGAGTGCGGAGCGGTGGCAAGGCAATTTATCCAAGGAGGTGGAATGACTATGGCGAAAATGGGAAAGGACCTTCGCCCTCTTTGCTACGAACATTACGTCGCGATGAAGCCGGTTCAACTTGAAAACGGCACTCATACATTCACGACCCACTCCCTCGCTTACGCATGCCCACTTTCTGGCTGCTTCATCTTTTTTTCAGACAATACCGGATACTTTTCGGTTGAGGGCGACGAGCAACAAAGCAAGCAAACAGGAGTGCTGCGGGTGACTTGTCCTCAAGATGGACTACCTATGTATCTCGCTGAGGTTCACCCCCAGAAGAAGAATCTTCGCTTGTGGAGATGCGGAAAACCCAACTGCAAGGGGCATCGCGCAATCGAAGAATACATATTTGATCCGCAAGACGCTTCTGTACAACAGTATTTCCGAACGAACTGATAGGGATTTTGGCCTTGGGGCGTGAGGAACTGATCTCAAACCATGCGGGCGCGGATAGTGACATTGGATTGGGCCACGCCGCTCTTAGTTGACACTCGATGAAAGCTTTCTTCGAACCCACATTCCTGGAGTATTTCGGCATCTTCGGGATAGCTTTCCGGCGGAAGCGGCTTCATCAGAAATCCTCTTAATAATCCTTCGGTCATGAGCACGCGGTGGAACAAAGTGTAGAGGCCACGTCTCAAGCTGCGCTTTCGGACGGCGGCAATACCAAGCAGCAAGCAGCAGAAAAGCACCCATAAGCCCAACGGAATGAAGTCTTGAGTAATCAAAGTCCACAGGAGAGAGCCGAGACCGGCAGCTAGCCACAGCGCCGCCGTAAGACTCCACAGGCCACGTTCCTTGAGATACGGCCAGAGCAACTTGGTTCCCATGTGGTAGCGGATGCATTGACCCACACCGAGAAGAAAATTGCGCTTGCGCCTGCCCAGCAACGCTGATGGCGTTTCTTGCGGCTGCGAGTAGTGGCGGACAATGGGGGCATCGAGTTGCAGGACTTGATACCCTGCATGACGGATTCGGATATAAAGTTCTGGCTCTTCATCTGAAAAGAGGTAAGGATTAAACGTCCCGACATGCTCAAGCACGGACCGCCGATACAAACCCGCGCCACCAACGACGAAGGACACGCGGGAGACCTCTTTCGGAATGGCCCCGTGGGTGATCGGAGCTGGAGAAGGGGGCACTGATGCACCAGACGGCGGTAGTTCGATGACCTTGCTGGAGAGCATCACGCCAGCCTTGGGTATTGCTCTCATGACTTGAACGGCTTGCCCGAGCCAACCCTGGAGCAGTTCCATGTCGCCGTCCAGAAAGAGCACGAACTCTCCTCGCGTGCGCTTGTAACCAATGTACCGCCCAGCAGCAGGAGAAAGACGCTGCCCTGGCCGGAGACGCACAACGTTGATCGGATAGCGGCCGGCGAACTTAACAGTTTCGTCCGTAGAGTTCGAATCCACCAGAACGATCTCCCTGGAAGGAAACAAGGACGTTGCCTGGAGGACGGACTCGATCAGGCACGGGATGTTCCAAGCCTGATTCTTGGTGATCAATACGATCGACAATTCAATCATGGTTGGTAGTTGAAGACCATGTCCACCCAATAGGTGGCGGAGTTGTAAGTGCTGGTTGGGAAGACGCTGGTGCTGCTGTACCCATAAGGCCCGTTGGGAGTGCCGCTGCCATTCAGTGGAGCGTGCAACGGTGCATTGTCCACGCCAGAACTCGTGAAGTAATACCCGTCCACGCTGTAGTGCCCTGATGGGGCATGGTAGGAGGCCACGTACAAGGCGTTGGCATTGACTGGCACAGGATTTGGAAAATCCACCTCCTGCCAACCCGAATCGGTTTCCCCGGTGAAAGTCGCAGTAGCCAGCAAATTACCAGCGCTGTCCCAAAGACTTCCCACATGCGTTCCCGTATTGGCGGCGCTCTTATAAAAGCGGATGCCCTTAATGTAATCGTTGAAATCGGATTTGAAGGAAACTCCTAACTCGACTGGGTCATCAGGACCAACATCAACAAGCGACGGAACAGCGGTGCTCGGCCAGATCGTGCAGGGACAGTTGGTTGGGCCCACGGCGAGCGTGATACCGCCGTTGGGAACCTCCAGATTCCCGCTGTCATCAACCGCTCGACTCTGGACGTTTAGAGTTGAGGAATTGCCAACACTGAAGGTATAACTCCAATTCTCGCGACCCACAGCAGGGTGCCATGTGTTTCCCCCATCCACAGACACCTCAACTGCGCCCACCACGCCACCCCCAAAGTCGACAGCCGTTCCGGAGATGGTCACTGTAGAGCCCGGGCCCGCCGCACTGCCCGAGGCGGGCGAGGTTATCGTTGATTGGGGCGGTGTGGTGTCAGCAGAAGGTGTCGCAGGAAAAAGGCCTCTCTGTAACGCCGCCTGCTGAACTCCCATGTCAGCAAGAATGTTTACGGTGGCCTGCTGCATATTAGGGTCAGTTGGAGTGATATTGTCTATCGCATGATTGTTATCCAGCCCCCAAGACCACTGGACAGTACCCGCCCCGAAGACAAGGGCTCCACTCGCGGCGCGGTAGAAGGTCAGATGGTGGGTTGCCGAACAAGTGCCACTGCTGTTGTAGCCGATGAGGCAAGTCGGCACGGTTAATGTCGTGGTCGAGAGGGGCACAAGACCTGCCGGACGGAATCCGTTATCGGCATCCACATCCCACTCGTAGCCAAGCACGCCCGCCGGCAGCGTAGCAACTTGCCCGGGCGCCAGCGACGCAATGCTGGTATTCCTCCAGAAGCGCATTCTACCGTCTGCCTGGGGCACGGTGATGGAATCTCTGCGAACCTCGTTTACCAGGAAGCTTGTGCCGCTCAATGCGTTTTCGGGACGGCCCCCGTCGGCTGGCGGACTGAAGCGCGAGTCTCGCCACATGCCGGTCCAAATGGGCGGATCCGCGGGATCGATGATTCTGTTCGCTAGCGTCTCCTTATAGCAAACCAGCGTGCGGTATGACCTATTTGTGCCGTCAATGCTTGATTCCCAGAGAGTCTTCCAAAAGATTCCGTTGCCACTAAAGAATGCCAGATTCACACCGGCCGCCCGGGCAGCTTCCACATTGGCGCGTTGTCCGCCCGACCAATATTCGTCATGACCGATTGACATGAAAACTTTGTGCTGAGTGATCAGCGCGCCGTTACGGTCCGTATCCGCGCCCGTAAAATAGCTGACGTCGTAGCCGTTCGCTTCCAACCAGCGAATCATGGGATATTCCGCGCTGAAAAACCAAGCATACATATTTGGCACGTTAAACGGCCGGTTGTAGCTGACTTTGTACGAGCGACCGAGCTCGCCGGAATAAAAACTGTATCCCCCATAGTCGTTGTAAGCGTGCCAGCTAGTGTCCGACGTTTGCGCCAAGATGTCGGAATGACTGGCATCGTTGCGCACAACAAAAAGCATGGGACTCGCCTCACCGGTATCCTGGCGCGTGAGCTGAGCAAAATAGACTCCCGACGTAGCCGTGCTGGGCACAGCCCAAGAGGCGGATACGGCCCAGTTGCCGCAGTCGGTTAGTCCGGTAGAGCCATCCCACAGGCAAGGAGGCTGGCTTTGCGGGAGCGCCACGGAGCGCGCTCCATTCCCCTGGTAATAGCCTATTCTGTAGATATTAATGCTGTACGCTGCGGCGCTGGTGGTGATTTTAAAGAACACCGTTTGGCCAACGTTCACGCTAATATCCGTGGTAAATCCCTGTATGTTGCTCGAGCCTGCTCCCGCGACATACCACTGACCAGGAGGATTGCCCGGCAGACAATTCTCCGCCTCGATCGGATTTGCAGGAGCATCGCATGTGGCAAAGGCTGAGGCAGCTCCACATGCGTTCATTAATATGAACAGCAAAACAATTCTGAATAAGAAACCGATTTCGCCGAATGCCCTCTGCTGGCAGCGTTTTGCTTCTTGTACAAGGCGGATCAGCAGTGCAAGGTTCTGAGCATGACACATGGCCCTAACTCGTCTTCAGATCTGGAGTGGTGGTCGGGCACGGTTGAGGTCAAAGAACAAGAAAATGAACAGGACGTGGGAGAGTCTTGTTCCGCTTGACTTGTACTCCAAGCAGCGGTCCTCTCGGCTAGTTTCTTCCTGGTGCTATTCCGTCAAGAGAAGAAGGTACTTGTCTTTAAATGGCGAACACCTCCAGAAGCCCAGATGGCCAAGACAATCAACGCAGCGCTGTATATCGCCGTCGCGGAAACACTTCTCAGAACTCCTGCCTGAGTCGAGGAGAGAAGAAGATATGCCGTCATGCATACGCCCGCAATAATCGGCTTCCAAATGATCTGCGCGAGCGGGATCCCACCGAAAAGCCGCGAGACTGGAACGTAGTGCTGGCAACAATCTACCAATCTCGTCGCCAGCAACGCGATCGCCGCGCCACGCAAGCCGAGGACGCGGATCAGGGGCCAGCCGACCAGCAGATTGACAAGCGTATCTACAGCGACGATTCTCAATGTAATTTTCTCACGATGGCTGGCCACAAGCGCCTGACCTAGAACACTCGTGAACACTTGCGAGATCAGAACCCAAGCTACAATTCGCAATGCAGGGAACGCCTGCTGAAACACAGGATTCTTGTAGAGGATTGACAGAGCCCAATCGCCCAGGAAAAACAGACCAGCCAGCGCGGGAAGCGCCAGGATCAGCAGCACTTCAATGACTTGCGCTGAGATGCGTTTCAGGCTCTGGAAACCTGGCTCTACCTTTCGGCACATGAGTGGAAACACGCTTTGCCCAATGCTCTGGTAAACGAGCAGCAGCGGTACCATCAACTGCGTCGCCGCGCTGTAAAGGCCAACTTCCGTTTCTGTCGCCAATTTCGAAAGAAGCAGAACATTCAAGCTGCTCATTACCGCGATTGTGCCGTCAATACCAAGGAACGTGACCGCTGACCGAAAAGTGGCCAGACAAAAGTAATAGTCAACCAGCTCCATATGCACGGGGAATTTTCGGAAGAGCATCCAGACTTCCGTCAGGGCCGCGACAACGAGGGACGACAGTAGAATCAGGACGACCGCATATAATCCGTTTTTCCTCGTTAGAAGCAGAAATGCGCAGCTGACCTTGGCGACATTCACAGGCACATTCACGTAAGGAATGAGATACATTCGCTCCCAGGCTTGAAAAATTCCTTCGCAGATCGCTGAAATTGCGTAAGGAAGCAGCCCAATGCAGGTAAGCAAGATGACAAGGGTTGTGTCTGCCGGATAATGCATTAAACGAACGAAACCAAACAACAATGCCAAGGAAGAAAAAGAAGAGAGCGTCACAATAGCGCAGCCCGTGGTGTAATACCGGCTTGTCTGGCTCCGATCGATTGTGACCTGACGGATGATGAGTGTCTTGAGACCGGCTACGGCAAGTACCTGGAAGATGTAGAACAGAGTGAGTGCCAACGAAAGCTGGCCGAACTCGTGCGCGCCAAGGTGTCGAGCCACCAGAGCGTACAAGACAAAGCTTGTCGCCCGGTTCATCGCATCGCTTGTGAGGATCGAAAGGGCGTTGCCGCCCGTTTTGCGGAAGTTCAGAGACATCAAAGGGCTCTAGGTGAGGAGTTTTTCTAGCCGTGAATTCCGGAATTTACCGGATGGCGAAGTCTTACCGATTGATCGCAGCATAGGTTGTGATCTCCCCCTGCAATGCATCGCTGCGTGGTTCGTGGGCGTTTGATTGACGGAACCCGCACCGGATGAAGCTACGAAATCATAGAAAAGGCGCGTCCGGCCATGGATAGGAATCCTCCAAGGGGCAACCGCGCGTTTCAAGAACGCCCAGGTCGAGGGATTCTTCTTTTGACCTCGCTTGGCATCGTCGCCTTCCTACTGTTGCTGACATATGTCCTGAGGCATGTCCCCGGGGGCATCGTTGCGAACCCTGGATCATCCTCTGCCAACTGCACGCTCTTTGTTTCGCCAGCAGGAAAGGACGTCAATTCCGGCACAAGCACCACTTCACCAAAGTCACTCTCCGGCGCCGCTGCCGTCGCAAGGCCCGGATCGATCGTCTGTCTTCTCGGCGGCGATTACTCTCTGAACTCGTCCTTCAAGCCACGCTCTAGCGGCACGGCCTCTTCTTGGATCGCCTACAGGAATTATGGAGATGGTCCCGTCAACATTGTCTGGAATGGCCCAGCCGACGCTTCCGCTATGTTCTATATCGGCGGCGGCAGTTTCCCTTCCAACCCTGCTTATCTCGAATTCCGTGGGTTCAACCTAGATGGCAGAGGCAACGCCGCCGACGGCTTTTTCTGCCGCGGTTCCCATCACCTTCGTTTCATCTCGAACTCCATCTCCAATACCGGTGGTTCCGGCATCGCCTCCATCAACTGCGACTACCTCACCGCCGATCACAACGTCGTTCATCACAACGGATACATGCCTTTGACTACGGCGGTACCCGGCGATTATGGCTGGACCAGCGGGATCTCCTTCAATAGTACGCGGTGGTTCGACTCCTATTCCGGGTTTCACAACATAATCTCCAACAACATCGTCGCTGGAGAATACGACGGGTCCAGCCATCACACTGATGGAAACGGGATCATCTTGGACCTCAGCAACGGTTCGTACGATTACGACTCTGCTGATACACCCCCCGCGCTAGTCATCAACAATGTGGTTTACGGGAACGGGGGAAGATGTATCGTCGCGTATGTTGTTACAAACTTCTGGATCGTGAACAACACCTGTTACAAGAACAATCTCGACCCCGAAGTGAAAAACGCCGGCTCTCTTACGACAAACAATTCCAAGAACGGGAGATTTATCAACAACATCGCCGTAGCCTGGAAGAGCGATCAGCCACCCTACGAGCAGAAGAATCCCAACAGCGACATCCTTTATTACTCGGACTCATACTTCGGAGCCCCCAACAATTTCGTTTATTCAGACCCTTCGCAACTCATTGAAGCAGATCTCCTCTTTGTCCATGCACCTGTACTTGATCTTAAGCTTCCCGGCCAGTATGCGAGTGTCCCGCACCCCTCTCGGATAGGAAACGGCTTGGCTTTGTCGCCGTCCAGCCGTGCGATTGGCAGGGGCATCGACCCCACGGCTCTGCCCAAATTGCCGAAAAACATCATCACGGACTTAAGGAAATACGTCTATACGGACATCGATGGCAATAAGCGTCCCCGTGGAGGACCTTTTGACCTAGGGGCTTACCAGTCCCGCCGACAGCTTTAAGTAAATAACCGATAGAGGTCTTCACCAGCCTTCTCGGTGACGCGATCGGGGACCATATGGTCGGTGAATCGATTCGTCAGCGTGCCCAGGAGTTGTCTCAATTCCATCTCGGCCGGGGTCGCCGGACCGTTGGGCGCGTGCCGAAGAAAGGAAATGGTCTTTTCCTCCGTTCCGAACTTACGCTTGTAACGCACCAATCCTTCCTGGTCGATGTCGCTCAAGCCAAAATCCAAATACGAAAAACCCCGCTCCTTTCCGCGTTGAATCCCTTCCCAGATCAGCAAATCGTTCGGCCGAGAAGAAAGGTCGTCATGGAGGGACGCATTGAACTTGTAGTAGAGCGTGTCTTTCCAATCCAGGAAGAAATCACCGGCCACAATCTTATCCTCGTGAATCGCCAGAAGCAGAAATCCGTGATTCGCATCCACGAATTGCCGCCAGATATTCTGAAAGAAACTATAAGGTTGCGCGAGAAGACCGTATTTATACTTCCTCACTTTCAAGTGCATCTCAAAAAAGAAACGCAGTTCCTGCACTGACTCGGCGACACGAACAGTGAGCCCCGCCCGCTCCGACTTACGAATGGCGCGGTGTGTGGAATCGTGCATCGCAGTCCACAATGTTTCGAGTTCCGGGCGCAGGTCTAGGCGGTGCCACTTGGCTTGCTTTGCGAGGGTGAACCGTTCGTCGCCAAGCGGCAGGCTGTTGTGCAAGCAACGCAGGTTGATGGGGCAGCAATCGGGCAGCAAACGATCGATAAGGAGGCGCCAGGATTGCTCGTCACTTACTAGCGGGTCGCAGTAATCCGAAAATGGAAGCGCAACGATTCGTTCTCCTAACATGTCTGAAATCTTGCAAAAAGGTAAGCCAGCCTGAGGTTCTCCCCGGTCATTGAGCATAAGATAAGCGCTCGGTTCCCATCCATAGGTGTTCGAGAGCACGCGCATCCAGCTCGGCGAGTGAAAAACGCTGCTTGGGGCGTGCGTGACCAGCCTGCACCACAATGGGTCAGTCCGAGGATCGACGCAGAAAACCTTCAAGTAACTTACCTCCGGAAATTTTTAGATCCACATCGCAAAGAGAGTGTCGACGAGGAACAGAAGCAGGCTTCGGGAACGTTCGCCTCAGTCCGCCCAGTTCCCTGATTTATAGCTCGGCGCTTGTGCAAGTGACGAATGTTGCGGCTGAACCGTGCTAATGGGCTGTTGGGAAACCTGCCCCTCTATTTGGGCTGCTCGAGGAAGAACCAGCCGGTAAGCGCGCAGAAGATTGGGAATCGAATATTCCCATGCCAATTGCGTCTTTATCCTGCGAGGGCCAACCTCTCCGAGAGCCGCCCGGCGTTGCGGATCGTCCATAAGCTGTGCGATCGCTCTAGCAAAAGCGCTTTCGTCATTTGCAGGTACGTAGACTGCCGCATCCTGTGCGGTGAACCGATGCTCCGTCAAATCAAAGGCAACAATCGGTTTTCCCAGCGACATGTACTCCATAATCTTGAACATAGTGGAATGATTGGTGTACGGATTAGACGGCGAGGCATCCACACAGATATCCGCGGCGGAGAGATAGCGGCGAAGTTCCTCGCCGAAGATGAACCCCATGAACTGCACGTGTTCGTCAAGGCCAAGCTGATGTGCCTGCGCCTTCAGGCTTGCCCAGGCATCTCCGCCGCCGATGAGTACGCAATGAAAATCAGTTCGGCGCAGATCATGGACAAGGTGTTGAAGAACCCGCAGCAGACAGTCGACACCGTCCTGAAAGCCCATGACGCCCACAAAGCCGATGATCGTCTTTCCCATCCCTCGTAAACCACGGTCAGGCTCGCTGCCATTGAGACTGCTCAGCTCGATTCCATTGCGAACGATGGTTATACGGGTTTCCGGCACACGTCCGCGTTCCACGGCGAACCTTTTGTACGATTCATTCGTGACGATAACGTGATCGGCAAAAAAGCAGGTCAGATTCTCCAGCCATATGAGCACGCGATAGACAACGGGATTCCCGCGGCCGGATACCCTGGCTTGATACATTTCCGCAGACAGGTCGTGATGGTCATAGACAAAACGTTTGCCGAACAACTTGTAAAGCATAGCGATAAAGACAAAGGTATCCGGCGGATTATGCGCATGGATAGCATCAAAGCCTTCAGTTAGGAAAACCAGTGCCGTTAGAAAAAAACTGGCTGCCATGGACCAGCCGTACTCCCAAAGGTATCCCAGAAAACCGATGGCAGCCCGTGGCGCCGGATAGCGATATACGCTAACTCCGTTCACTGTTTCGCGATATGGCTGGTCATTGCCGGCGGGGCAGATAACCGTCACTCGATAGCCTGCCGCATACAATGCATTTGCCTCCCGGCGGACTCGCAGGTCCTGAGGGAAGGTCATATTTTCCAGCAACATGAGAATTCGATTATTCGGGGGCCTGTTCATGCGATGCTCCATCGCAACTTTTGGTGATGCGGCTAACCTCATACCGCCTGAGCGGCCAACGCTCCAGCCCTTCGCTGCGGTTGCACTCGGGAATCCATGAAGACGCGTTGCCACAGTTCCACGTTCATTAGTCCCCATAGAAGCGAACCGTGATCGGCGAAACCGTTCTCGTGTTGCTGAATCAGATTCTCAACGAAGGCCGGATTGAAGAGTCCTCGCCTCCTCAACACAGAAGGAGAGAGAAGGTCCCTTACAAAAGATCGCGCCTCATTGCGAAGCCATAGGGAGGAGGGCATCGGAAAGCCCTGCTTCTTTCGATGAATGATCTCTCGAGGAAGCCAACGCTGGCTCACCTTCTTTAACAAGTACTTCCGAACTAGGCCCTTCAACTTCAGGTTCTGTGGCAGAGAAGCGGCAAACTCCACGAGCTTGTGATCCAGCAATGGTACGCGAGCTTCAAGGGATACGGCCATGCTCATCTTGTCTCCCCTTGCTAACAAGAGATCGGGCAGCCAGAGTTTTGTGTCCACGTAAAGCATGCGGTTGACGGACGCGGTGGCGTTCGTGGACGCGAGGTGTTGCGCGAACACGTAGTCCGCATCGTAGCCACTCAAAGATGCCTTCAGGTCCTTTGAGAGCAACCCCTGTTTCATCTCTGAATTGAAGAGTGGGAACCAATTTACGAATCGAGTGACTTCCTCAGACTGGCTTAGCGCGTAAAGAGCCAGCTTTTGGCGGCGCAATCCAGGAAGTCGCGAACCTGCGGCCAGCGCGAATGATTTTGCGGCCTTGGGAATCTTTTGGAAGAAGGGTGAGAGCCGTTCACCGCTGTATCGCGCGTATCCCGCGAAGAGCTCGTCACCGCCCTCTCCCGTAAGGACCATCTTTACGTCGCGCGCGGCTAGCTCTGCGACCATGTAGTTGGCCAGTGTCGCGTGTTCCGCGAGCGGCTGATCCAAATGCCAGACAACTTTTTGGGCGAGGTCTACGAGGTGTGCGGGGCGGATGAAAACCTCGTGATGGTCGGTCCGAAATCTGTTTGCGACCACACGGGCATAAGGAAGTTCGCTGAACGCTTGCCCCTGGCCTTCAAATCCTACCGAGTAAGTCTTCACCGGCTCATTCAGGAACTGACTCATTAACGCAACGATAGTGCTGGAATCGAGCCCTCCGCTCAGGAACGCTCCGAAGGGAACGTCACTGATGAGGTGCATCTTCACGCACTCGCGCATCAAGGCTTCCAGTCGTTCGGCGTATTCTTCTTCCCGAATATTGCCATCATGATGATTGGCAAAAGACAAGTCCCAATATCGGCGTACTTCCACGCCATTCGCGTCGCACTTGAGGATGCTTCCAGGCGGGAGCGCATAGATGTCCTCAAACATCGTTTGTGGCGCTGGAACATATTTCAGCGATAAGAGATTGTTCAGCCCTTCGGTGTTTAGGGCTGCTTTAACGGAGGGATGCTGGAGAATCGCCTTAATCTCGGACCCAAAAATCAACCTGCCGCCGGCTTGCGTGTAATACAAAGGTTTAATTCCGAGGCGGTCACGCGCCAGCAGGAGCCGCCGCTTGCGCTTATCCCACACGGCGAATCCAAACATCCCGCGCAGGTGCTGAACGCACTGCTCACCGAATTCCTCATAAAGATGGACGATTACTTCGGTATCGCTCGCAGTTGCCAGAATATGTCCCCGGGCTTCCAGCTGTCCTCTCAGCAGCTGGTAATTATAAATTTCGCCGTTGAAGACAGTCACGACGGTCCCGTCTTCGTTGCTGATTGGCTGCTTCCCTCCATTCAGATCGATGATGCTAAGCCGCCGCATTCCCATCGAAAGGTCTCGGTCCAGAAACGAGCCGGCATCGTCCGGGCCCCGGTGGTGCAAGACCTGGAGCATGTCGTCCAGAATCTGTTGGTCCACAGACCGCTGGGTTTTGTATTCGTAAATACCGCAAATTCCGCACATGGCTTGGTTCCGGGCTTATCAGTTGGGTTTGCCTGCGGGCATAAGGAAACCGGTCCGTGCTTGATGCGCGGTCCGACCGCCGTGATTTCGCAAGACTTGCTCGTAAACCTGAATGATTCGCTGTGCCACAGCTGGTCCGGACAGATGCTGTACCCGCTCGCGCCCTCGCGTCCTCTGCCGGTGGCGCAAGATATCAGCGAGACGCTCTGTGAACTCTCGCGCGTCGGGTTCACAGACGTAACACGCGTCCGCGCGGCCGATGATTTCGCGGACATCCCCGACATCGGTGGAGACGATCGGTAAATTGCAGGCCATGGCCTGCTTCACAACATTGGGCGAGCCTTCCTGATAGGAAGTAAATACGAGGGCGTCGCACGCATTCATGAAGAAAGGCAAGCGGTCCTGCGGCTCCTTATGGACGACCAACAATTCGATCTCAGGATTTTGTCTTCGCAGGCGGTCCGCGACCTCCTTTGCCAAAGGAAAGCGCTTGACCGGTATGTCTGGGCTGGCCGCAAACAGCAGGTATTTTTTTTGGAGATCCAAGCCCAGCGCGATTCGAGCTTGTTCGCGGTCCATGGGCCGAAAGAGTTCGAAATCTACTTCATGCGGGATGACGTAAACGTCTTTTTTTCTTTTGAGCCTGTCGGCCATCTCTCGGCTCTTGACAATGACGCCATCCACCTGATGGCTCAGGAGGCGTCCCGCAAAGACTGCCAGCCTGCTGAACAGGGTCGGCTTCCCTCGCACGTTCATTGTCCCCAGAAGGTCGTCGCCGCAATAACTCACGACCACGGGCACTCTCCACTGCGTCCGGGCGACAATACCCACATAGCTGTAATGCGCGTGTATCAGGTCAATCGGGCTGGCCCTCAGCCGCTGGCGCAATTCCAGCACCGCTTTGGGATACATTAACTTTCGCGAGGGCCCCTTCAGGTGGAAAAGTTCAACTTCCACTCCAGCGCGCTTCAAATATTCAACTTGCGTGCGAACGAACGTCCCTCTGGAGGGATCCTCGCTCGTGGGATAAATCGATGTGGCGACCAGAACTCTCATATAGCGTCTTGTGGCTAGCGGGCCTCAGCCTTCAACACAAATGTTTTGGACAGTGGAATTTCAGTTAAATGACGCGGCGACTCGCGTCTCGCCAGCAGGCTGTCGCCACACTTGCGGTGTTCTCGAATGCTTGTAGAGTTTGCTCCACGTGGCGTAATTCAGCAGCAGCCAGAGAACCGAGGAGTGATCCCGCTCACCTTTGCGATGCTCGGCGATTAACCGGCCGATGGTCACATGGTCGAAGACACCAGGCGCCAGGTAACCGTTTGCCGCACTCAGGGAATCGCAAATCATTTCATGCAAGCCCCCGCGCAGCCATTCACGTAAGGGCACGCTGAATCCGTGTTTGCGTTTTTGCAGTGTGGCTGCAGGAAGATAGGGGCGGACGGTATCGCGAAATATGGCTTTCGTTTGCCAGCCGCGCAGCTTCAGCGAGGCGGGCAGGCTCGCGGCAAACTCCACCAATCGGTGATCGAGCAGTGGTGAGCGAACCTCCAGGGAATGGGCCATGCTCATTCTGTCCACCTTTACGAGCATGTCTTCCAGCAGCCGGTGGCGCAGATCGATGTAACTCGCCTTGTTAAGCGCGGGAAGATCCGAGTGCATGGCCGCAATGACATCCTCCGAGTATTCTGGAGCTGAGAACAGCGAGGTTTGCGCCAAGAACTCCTTAGTGAAGAGTTGTTTCAGCATGTCCTCGCTACAGAGAGCGCCCTTGCTGACATACATCTGTTCGAACGGAAGCAGACTATCCTCAAGTACTTTTGCCGCACGCAAGGCGCCGTACTTTCTGCCAGCAGGCAAGCAGGCTGTCCCCGCTCGCGCAAGGCCAGGCAGAATTCTTCGGTTTAGCCATGACGGCAGGCGCTGATAATAGCCGGCAAATCGGACGCCCTGGTGGCTGGTATAGCCCAGAAAGAGTTCATCACCGCCGTCCCCGCTAAGAATCACAGTCACATGCTGTCGCGCCAGCATGGACACGTAATACGTAGGTAGCGATGAAGAGTCGCCGAAAGGTTCATCAAAATGGCGTACCAGACTGACTACGGTTTCTGGCAGATGCGCCTTCAAGTCCGCTTCGTTCAACCGTAGGACATGATGATCCGTCTTAAAATGGTCGGCAACGATTTGCGCGTCGCGGGTTTCGTCCCATTCGGGCCGATCAAAACCGATCGTGAACGTCTTGAGCGGCCGCAATCCCGCTTTGTGGGCGTACGCAACGACAGCGCTGGAATCCAGACCTCCACTTAGAAACACGCCGAGTGGCACTTCGCTCATCAGGCGAATGCGCACACTCTCCGCCAGGAGCGCGTCCAACTCTTCCACAACTTCGCCTACTGGCCGAGATGCTTGGTCATTTTCCTGAAACTTCAGATGCCAGTACTTGCCAGTAGTGACTGCGCCATTTTGGTAAGTTAGCCAGTGCGCCGCTGGTAGTTTTCGAATGCCCCGGAACATGGTTCTTGGTTCAGAAACGAAACCATGCCGAAAGTAAGGGATGACAGCTTCCGGATCAGGCTCAGCCAACTCCGGAACCGCTGCGAGAATGGCCTTGATCTCCGAGCCAAATACCAGCCGACTGCCCTGTTGAGCATAGAAGAGCGGTTTTTTGCCAAGGCGATCGCGCCCTAGGAGCAAACGCTGGGTTCGTTGCGCCCACACCGCTACACCAAACATGCCCCGCAGCGCGGTCAGGCAGTCAGCGCCCCTTTCCTCATACAAGTGCGCGATTACTTCCGTATCCGAGGAGGTGCGGAAGATGTGCCCGCGTCGGCTCAGCTCCGACCGCAGGTCGAGATAGTTGTAGATCTCTCCGTTCAGAACAACCTGGACCTGGCCATCTTCGCTTCCCACAGGTTGATGGCCGCCAGTCACATCAATAATGCTGAGACGTCTGATGGCCAGCCCGACACCGTCGCGTACGAAGTATCCGTCCTCATCGGGACCGCGATGCCAAATCGCGTCTGCCATACGCTGGAGCGTGCGCCGTATTTCCGCGCTCGACATTGCTGGGTCAATGATGCCTGCTATTCCGCACATAGGAATTTCTGAGCAACCGACTCTCTAAGCTGCTCCCCGTCAACTTGGCTTACAATTTCAGGAAGCGGGACGGCACATGAGTTGGTGCAACGACCACCGCGCACTGGGTAAGGGACAGACTTCAGACCTTGCTGGAGAGCGGAATCCGCCGCTGATCAGCGGCGCAAATCTTGTACATCGCGGCTAGCAGGCCCGCAACCAACAAAAGCAATTGTTGAAGGGGACGATCTCGGAATAAGTCAACACCCTGGTGGACCATATGACCGGCGATAGCGGCAACGAGGCCGAGTGCAAGAGGTGAGAGAACAGAATCGCCGAGCTTCCAGCACTGCCAACCTTTCCGCAAAATGCTCAGCAGAAATGCAACGTAGGCCAGCAGGCCACCAATGCCGGTTTCCGCCAAAATCAATAGGTACTTGTTATGAACCGCCCATAGCCATTCATGACGAAACTCGGAAGTCGCGTATTGGTCCATTGCTGAAGTGAAATTGTTTGCACCCACTCCCAACACCGGATTGTCCGCAATCATTCGAAACGCCAGTTTGTTCAAAGGAATGCGAGACTGCGCCGATCCTTGGTCGTTGCCGAAAAGACGCTCCGAAATGACGCCGTGGAGGGGCAGGTACAGTAATGCAATGACTACGAAGATCGCGATGGGCCGTTTCAAAGAAATACCACGCTGGCGCCACTGTACGAAGCACAGCACCACCATCGCCAAGACCAGGGCAATCCACGCTCCACGCGAGAACGTGAAAATTAGCGCGACGCCGCCTAGCCCAAG
Source organism: Acidobacteriota bacterium (assembly GCA_003225315.1). Taxonomy (GTDB): domain Bacteria; phylum Acidobacteriota; class Terriglobia; order Acidiferrales; family UBA7541; genus Acidiferrum. The sequence continues at coordinate 20,286 of QHZD01000049.1, read as the reverse complement.
CACCGCCGACGCCAGCCATTTGTACGCCTTGCCCAGATCCCCAAATAGTATGCCGGCTGCAAACGCAAGCATGACACTGAGGTAAGCGCCCGCTACGTTGGGCACTCCGATCGTGCCACCGATCCGCATACGTCCGGTGTCGCCAAGACCCTCGGCAATGATGTGAATTGGAAAATCCCATGTCGTCGAGGCTGTCACCGTGAATTTCATTACGGTGATGACCAGGCTCTCAAACAAGCATCCGCCCAGTAGCAACGACACAACGAACAGGACATCCTGCCGGGTTCGCACATTGTTGGCGACATAGAAATAGATCAGGCAGGCTTCCAGCAAGAGGTACACTTCGAAGAGCGAGAGGGTCTGATCTCCGGCGACGAGCACTGAGAGTGCTGTGAAGGCGAGATACACCAAGAGGGGCAAATTGAAGTGAGGCGAGGAACGCTCGCTGGGCGTTCTTCTTGCAAGTGCCTGGACGACCCAAGACGTGTATAGGGCCGCTAGGGCGAGCGTTGTCGCCGAGATGCTCAGGCCTTTTAATGCCCCTCGCGCTGCATCGAGAGGCCGGTAGAAGAGATACGTGCCGAATTGAATGGGGATATCCAGGATGACAATCGCCAAGAGGAACCTTTGAAGACTCCTGGAGGTCAGGGCAAGAAAAGGACTCAAAATGGCGACTACTAGGGAGTCCGCGCTGACTGAGCGGAGACGTGGGTAGGTCGCCGTTCCCGCCGTCTGGCTCGGGTTCGAAATTGTGTTTACCGCTCGTGCCTGCAACTCCTTTCCCAGGTCTGCCTCCTTTCGCTAATGGCTCCGGGTGCTCGCAATCTCGCCGGACTCATGCACTCGCGGCCGGGCCCTGGTCAAGAGACTCTGACACCGATTGGGCATCCTGCCCGGTGGACATGAAATCGCGTATCGCCTTAGCGACGCATTCGATTTGATCCTGCGTAAGTTCTGCGTACATCGGCAATGACAGGACTTGCCGTGCGTACAATTCCGTGACCGGGAAATCTCCTCGCTTGTGCCCCAAATCTCGATACGCCGGCTGTAGATGGATTGGAATGGGATAGTGAATGCCTGCGCTAATGCCCCGCGTAAGGAGGTGTTCTTTCAGTGCGTCCCGTTGCTCGGTGCGAATCACATAGAGATGCCAGACCGATTCGGCGCCTGCCACCTCGCGCGGAAGTACGACGTTGCAACCATCCAAGAATTGGTGATAGAGAGTCGCGTTCCGGCAGCGTGCGGCATTCCACTTTTCCAGGTATTTCAGCTTCACGCGCAGAACGGCGGCCTGCAAAGTGTCGAGCCGTCGATTGTAGCCGCGGAACTGGTGATGATATTTTTCTTTCTGCCCGTAATTGCGCAGCATTTCCAAACGTCTTGCGACCCCAAGGTCATTTGTGACCACCGCGCCGGCGTCGCCGTAAGCTCCCAAGTTTTTGCCTGGATAGAAGCTGAAAGCCGCTGCATGCCCCAATGAGCCCGCCCGCTTCCCCTTGTACCGCGCGCCGTGCGCCTGGCAAGCATCTTCAATAATCACCAGCCCATGCTTGTTCGCGAGTTGACGAATTGGGTCCATGTCAGCGGGACGGCCGTAGAGGTGCACCGGAAGAACCGCTCTGGTTCGAAGAGTAATGGCTCTCTCGATAGCAGACACGTCCACTGTGTAGGTGTTTGGGTCTACATCTACGAGGATCGGTGTCGCTCCAACGTGGGAAATTGCCAGTGCGGAAGCGATGAAGCTGTTCGCTGCGGTGATTACTTCGTCGCCTGGTCCGATGTCGAACGCCCGCAGGGCCAGCTCTAGCGCCGACGTCCCCGAGTCTACGCCAACTGTGTACTTCGCCTCGCAAAACGCGGCAAACTCTTCCTCGAAGAGGCTTACTTCACGGCCCAGGATAAAATCAGTTTGCTGTATTACTCTGGACGTCGCCTCATTGATTTCTCGTTCGATGGTGCGGTACTGAGCAGCAAGATCAACGAACGGCACTTGTGGCTGTTTCGAGTGCATTAACATTTGGGTGGACATAATCACCTTTGTTTTCTACCTCCACTTGGAGTCCCTTGCATTCAATCGAACGATTTACGGCTTCAAGCACTCGCACAACGTCTCGGCCTTCAACCCCACTGCTGATGGGCCGCTTCCCGGTTCGCACACAATCCAGAAAATGCCGGCACTGATGCTTCAGCGGCTCAACCGGCTCGATGCGGGGACTGATGATGTCGCCATCCCGGATCTCGAATCGAAATTCGCCATAGTTCAGTGGTTCGTGTTCAACAGGACTGACGCCCTTCTCAAACACGCGTACCTGCTCAACTCCGTTCAGGTCATTGAAGACGATCCTCTTATCACTTTTGACGACCACGACCTCTCGAGCTTTGTCTGGATCGGCCCAGCTAACATGAACGTGAGCAAGAACATTGTCAGGATAGCCGAGTGAGATGAACCCAACATCGTCACGGCAGTTGCCTAGTACCTTGCCTCCGACCGCACTCACCCATTGGGGCGTGCTGCCGAGGAGGTAGTTGAAGATCGCGATGTCGTGGGGGGCGAGGTCCCAAAGGGCATTAACGTCGCGTCGGATGGGGCCCAGGTTTGTCCTGCGAGCGTATAAATAATAAACTCGGCCACGGTCGTCTTGCACGTACTCCTTCACCTTCCGGACACCAGCGTTGAAGATGAAGGTGTGCCCGACCATCAAGATGGCGGAGTTGGATTCAGCCAAGTCAATCAGCTTCTCAGAGTCGGCAGCAATGATGGTCAGTGGTTTTTCCACGAGGACGTGTTTCCCAGCCATTAACAGGCGGCGCGCCACGTTAAAGTGCGTCGAAGCTTCAGTGCAAACGACAACCGCATCTACGTCTGGCTGCGACGCCGCGTCCTCAATCTGCGTCGTCAGGTACACTCCCGGAAACCGTCGCGCAACCTCATTCAGACGTTCTGCACTCTGGTCGCAGACTGCCAGTACGCGCGCATCCGTCAGTTCGTTGAAAATCCGGACATAATTCATACCCCAGTAGCCGCACCCAATAATGGCGACTCCCAACGGTTTCGCGCTTTCCAGATGTTTCTTGCCTCCGAGTGGAAGCAATGTGGTGTTCATTCTGCACCTCTCCTGGATACTACCGCTGGGACGGTAAGACAAAGAATTTTGAGATCCTGCCAAAGGGACGTGTTCTGAATGTACTCGAGGTCCATACGGATCATCTCCTCGAAGGAAACCTTGCCGCGCCCCTTCACTTGCCAAAGGCCAGTGATCCCGGGCAGCGCAGCCAGTCTCTTGTGATGCCCGTTTCCATAGCAGGCGACTTCGTAAGGAGGCACCGGACGAGGCCCCACAAGGCTCATGTCTCCTTTCAATACGTTCAAGAGTTGCGGCAGCTCATCCAAACTGAACTTCCGCAGAAATCGGCCGAGTCGCGTCACTCGGGGATCATTGGTGAGCTTGAATGTCCCGCCATTTTCCGGCGAGGGTTGGGCACGACCTTCGACAAAGTCTCGAATGTACGCCTCGTGAATTGAAGAATCAGCGTTCGCGACCATGGACCGGAACTTGTACATCGTGAAATTCTGAACGAGCCAGAATGCACGTCCCCCCGCCGATTGCCGTTTTGCTCCAACGCGTTCCTGGGTGAACAGCACTGGGCCCGGTGAATCCAGCCTGATCAGGACAGAGATCAGCAAGAATAGCGGGAAGAGAAAGACAAACAGGACACCTGCAAAGATCAAGTCCAGGCAACGCTTGCAGGTGAAATAGAAATTCCTTTCTGATCGGTCGGCCAGCAGGGCTATCCGGCTTGGCCATTGCCAAGTTTGTTGTTCAGCCATTTTGTCTAACCATTCTTTCTGAAATTAGGGCGGTGAGTCGCGTGGGCAGGATTTTCTTAGGGACTGGGGTTATTAGGGGGCGCCTGCTTTTGAGGGGACGAAGCTCATCACATTCGAAACAGCCCGGGTTTGTAATCGCGTTTAACCTCACGAGAAGTAGAATCTATCCTTTGAGCCTCCGGTAGATCGCGTCGGGAATTGGAAATGCGCGATTGTTCAACACAACTCCAAGTACGCTCACGTTGGCAACCGCTAGATTATCCTTCACGCGCCGCGCCGCTTCCTTCCGCGTGTTATTTGCCTCCACCACCAGCACGACACCATCGGTCCAACGACTAAGCTGCATCGCGCTGGTTTGCAGTCGGAGCGGTCCCGAATGGATGACGACATACCGGAAGGTGTCGCGCAGTTCTTTTATTCTTTCTCGCAATCCTTCTGCCATTGTGGGAAAACGTAATTCAGTAGCTGACTTCCCGCTTGGCAGCAACCACAGGTCATGGTCCGGGATTTGCTGGGCGAAATTCTGTATGGGACCCGATTCAACGGTGGCTTCGGCCAATCCTTTGCAATTTTCCACACCAAAGTATTCGTGCAGCGAGGGCGCCTGGAAATTTGCATCCACAACACACACTGGCCCTTCGGCACGAGACGCAAGTATCTTCCCCGCGCGGGCGCAGATCGAACCACAACCCGACTCGCTTTCAAGACCAGCAAACAGCGCTACCCGCGGCGAACCCTGATTTGTTCCGGGGAAAACACGCTGAACTAACTTGAATTCTTCTTCGCGCGCGATCGCATCGATACGGTTATCTTTCTGGCTACCGCGCGCCGGCAGCTTCCGTTCCCATTTATTGGCGGCGCGCTTAATTCCTTCAATCCATTGGAATGACGGAGAGAACTTTGGACGGAAGCTCCGCCGCGCCTCCTCCCTAACTAGAGTAGTGGATCCCATGCCCGTCGGGCTAGTCGGCACGCGAAGTTCCTGTTCCTCAGGCGCTGCTTTCGGTAAGGAAGGGCTCTCCGCTGCGTTTTGCGCGGAATTCTTCTCAACAAAGTTCTCAAAATCATCAAACCAGCTGGTTGCGTTTTCCGAAGGTCGAAATACGGTCGCATAATCATCAACTTGCGAGACGTTTGCTTTACCCTCTCCCAGCGCATCGGGCCGAGGGTCGGACCACTCTTCGAAAGTCCCGGGAAGAGGTTCAGTAACCGTCTCGAAGACGTCGGGCAAAGATGCATTCAGCATGATTCTCTCGAAGGTCTCTTTATCCAGGGCAAGACTTGCTTCATCCCTCGCCGCCGGAACAGTATCCTCCCCCTGGATCGCTGTTTCGAACAGGGTCTGAACGTTACCTACTCGTTGGAGAAGCTCAAAGTTCTTGCTCATAAGTGTTCGGTTGCTCCGCGCTGCGATTTCAACATCTGTACCCGCTCGGAAGTATGTTTCTCACTTTGCCAACGACATCGGGAGCTGGATTTCTTGTCCTACGTGAAGATGGTCAAGGTCTTTTAGATTTGGATTAAGCCTGCGGATTTCGGACAAAACCTTGCTGTCATATCGCCCTACCATAGACATGCAGAGATCTTGCAAGGTGTCTGTCGGTTGAATCACATACGTAAATGTCCGAATTGAACTCTCCCCTGCCCTTGTTTGAGGCGCCTTCGCGGAAAGCACGCCGGAGGAAAGACTGCGCGCTTGTTGTTCAGACCTGGGTTCCAAACCCCGAGCCGGAACAGAACTTGCACTGTCGACCGGTAGGACAGCAGAAGGCTGCGCAGTTGCCGGTCGTATCCGCGTGCCCAGGAAAATCCCCAAGCTGCCGATCGCAACCAAAAAGATTGTTGTCTGAAAAAGATGGTGCCGCCGGAAATTTTCGCGAACGCGGGAATAAAGGGACTTTGGCGATGAGCGCGCGCCCCGAGCAACCTGTGGAGCTGCCCCTTGTTGCGAAACTGCGGGTCTCGCGCCTTGCAAACCGGTTGATAGGTCCTCGGCGGCTTCCTTCGCCACACCGGCCTCAATTTGCCTCAGTCGCATCGCACAACCCAGCGACAACGCATTGAAGCAAAGGTTGTTGATGAGTCGTGGTATTCCCCGGCTGCGTTCAGCGATCAGCTCCATCGCATCACGAGTAAACAACTCAGGACCTTGATACCCCGCGACCTTCAGACGATGCTGAACGTAGCGGACCGTCTCGCCGAGAGGAAGCGGATCCAGCTGCGCCTGAACTGCAATGCGTTGGCGGAGCTGGACCAGGCTCGGTCGCGCCAGCCGCTGTGCCAGCGCCGGTTGACCGGCCAGAATGATCTGAAGCAGTTTCTTGTCCGGCGCTTCAAAATCCGAGAGCAGCCGCACCGTCTCAAGCACCGTGTCGGAGAGATTTTGCGCCTCGTCAATAAAAACTACTACTCGCCTTCCTGCTTTCGTCTCGCGAAACAGGAATTCGTTCAGTTCCGAGTGCATCCGTACAATGTCCTCGCCCTTGTTCTCGATGCCCAGGTCATCCAGCAAGTAGCGAATCAACTCTCGGGAGTCACACTGCGTCTGAAACAGGAACGCGCTGTGGACGTAGCCCTTCCATCGCTGCAAGAGCTGGAACAGCAGCGTGGTCTTGCCCATCCCAGGCTCCGCAACGAGGGATAGAAAACCGCGTCCCGTTTCAATACCGTAAAACATGGATGCCAGCGCTTCTCTATGCCCGGGACTGAAATAGAGGTAGCGCGGATCCGGCGTCACGCCAAACGGTTGGTCGCGCAGTTTATAAAAATCGAGGAACATGGTTTCTAATCGCCATTCTTCGGAAACGCGGCAACCACGGGGCTGCCCAGGAAGGATTCGACCTCTTCCGGCGTCCGCAACGACGGATCCCAGCGGTCCGCGACAACAGCCAGAATTACGCTCGCCAGGCTCCCAAGCACCACGCCAAGAGCCATGACCAGCAGCCATCGCGACTGGGAGGTGAACGGTACCGTGGCGGGTTCCGCTACCACCACGTTGGAAAAGCGCTGTCGGTCCAGTGCGTCTGAAATTCGCGCCTCCTCTGCTTTGCGGAGGTACAGCATGTAATTCTCTTCGTTTGACTTAGCCGTACGGAGCATGTCCTGCTGCAGGAGTTCCTTGCGGTCCAGTTGCTCATTCTCAGCCCGGTACGTCCGAATCAGCGAAGACATAGCTCCCGCGCGCGCCTCTGTTGCTGCGAGCTCCGTTTTGGCCTTCGCCAGTTCAGATCGCATCGCATCATAAGTGGGATCGCGGTCCGTTGTTTCGTCTCTCAGGGGCGCTTTTTCTGCCGCAGTGATGGCCGCACGCGTCGCGGTAATTTCCTGCTCGACCTCCTGGACGGGCCTGTATGTCGGCTCGAATTTTGTCAGAAGGTCGGTGCGTTTCAACTCCAAGTCCAGCAACTTGGACTTCATGTTCTGCATCAGCTGAGGATTGTCTGACGTACGCACCTGCGTTGTCTGACGGTTGGGAAGAGAGGTCAATTGAGCCTCGAGCGCGGCAATGCGCTGCCGACTCTCCGCTATAGTCGCCCGCGCTGCCTTCTTCTCGGCTTCGAACTCCGCGAGCTTGCGCACGCTCATTTCCTTCTCAAGCGTCGGATTGACGACCCCCTGGTCGCGGCTGAAACTGGTCAATTTTTCTTCGGCGCCTTTTAAGGCCTTTCGATATTCCTCGGCCTGCTGGTAGAAGAATTCATATTGTCCTGGAGCCCGATGCATGGCCAGGTGCTTTTCCAGATACAGACTGGCCAGCGAATTCAGCACCTTGGCCGCCATCTGCGGATCTCTCGCTTTGTAAGAGACGCTAATTAGATTCGTCAATTTAATCGGCTGGACTGTCAGCGCTTTTTCCAGTTTGATCACCGCGCGCGCAATTTTCTGCTCGTCGTTCTCCTCCGCTTTGCTCCAGAAAGGAATTGAGTTCAGGGACTGAAGATTACACGCAACCACCACCTTGCCGAGCAAATCCTTGGACCTGATCAATTCCGCTTCCGACTGCAATTCTTCCTCGCTTACTTCCGTCCGCCATTGCACGGGAGTTTCCCGTTCTGGCGACACCACTTGCTCGGCCCGTTCATGCCTTACCAGAATTTTCATCTGGGCTTCGTATTTCTTGGGCAGCAGAAACGCAATTACGGCGGAAACCGCCACGATCCCCAGAAAGGTATTAATGATCAACCGGCGCTGGCGAAAACCGATCGCCAGGAAATCCCTCATTGTGAAACTCTGCTTTTCCTCGTCCGCGTGAGTGTTCAGTGTTCCTTCGATCATTGCTTTGACCTCACTCCTGTGAGAAACGGCTACAGAACGCCCGGATTTGCATACAGACCGAGCGATGAGGTTGGGATGAATCTCCCGATCTTTGACATTGTGTTCTTCGGGACGTAAAGAAAATCGCCAGGTTGCAAGTAGGCGTCCTCGTTCAGGTTCGCGTCTTTCAGCATCTTCTTCATGTTTAGTTTCTTGACCTGAACCCAGCCATCCGGCACGCGGTGAAATAACACCACCTGCGAATGTTTTGCTGAATCTCTAAGGCCTCCGGCAATGGCAACTGCCTCAGTCGCGGTCGTCTCTCCGCGCAAATCAAATTTCCCGGGATGACCCACTTCCCCGCCCACAATGAAGAACGGTTTCTCAAAATCCTTCAACTCAACGTTGATTACCGGATCGTGCAAAATCTTTCCATAAACGGCTCGCAGCGAATCGTTCAATTCGGGCAGCGTCTGGCCCTCCACGCGGATGCTGTCCACGCCACGAAGCGTTATGTAACCGTCGGGTTGCACTGTGACGGTCTGATTGAACTCCGGTGTGAAAGGAAAATTCAATTCCAGCACATCCGCCGAGTGCAATTGATATCGTCGATTGCGATGCTGCAGCTGCGGAGATTGCCCGCGCTCTCCGGTTCCATCTGCGCTGGCGTGAGTCCCTTGTTGCGAAGGGGAAGACGCCGGCGCTTTGCCGTCTTGCGGCTCCGCCACAGACGCCGCGCCCGCCATTGCGCAAGCTAGCAAACTGATAGGAAGTACATATTTTCGAAGCATCGATACCTCATTTGCCTAACCAAATCCTGCATTCGGGCGGCTTCATCGCCCCTCGAACGACTCGCCCGCCAGGCCGCGCGTGCTATCAAGCGGCATTTGGTGTATGGAGATAGATTTTGCCGGACCGGACGGTGCATCAATGAGTGAAGCCCTTGCCCCGGCATGTACGCTGCTGATCCATCTGCGGTCAATTTCCACCGCCACCGAGCGCTGCAACAGGCTGACGGATAGCACCAGTTTTAGTCCGGACTTGATCTTGAGGACCATTCCAGATAAACCCTGCAGCGGCCCCTCCCCAATCCGAACCACGTGCCCGACCTCCAAATACGGCCAGGGCATAGTCGGGAGACCGCTCTTGCCCACGCGCTGGATCGCAGCAATTTCCGGCTCTTCCACGGGAATGGGGGTTTTGCCTACTCCGACAATCTGGATCACGCCCGGTGTCATCAACACAGGTAATCGGTTATGCGGGTTCATCCGGCAGAAGAGATACCCGGGGAAGAGGGGCAGATCGACCTCTTTTACCCGATCGGACCATCGGCGAATGAACTTACTGACGGGCAAATAGCACTCGTAACCCGCGTTCTCCAGCAACAGGGTCGCATTCCTTTCTCTGCCGGTCCTGGCCAGGATCGCGAACCACGGCCACTGCTGATTACGCATTCCCATGACAACTCCTCTATAGAGGCTACCGCCCTTGGGGCCCCAGAAATCCCAGGACCCGGTTTCGGCAAATACCTAGCTCCCCTCGGACACACCGTCTCAACTCACACAACATTCACTTTCGAGGGGGTAGCTTGGCTCTCACGAAAAAGTAGCCCATGCCAAACCCCTTCACAATCCGGTCTTAACCTCAAATTGCGCAAGGGACAATTCCCCAGACACAGAAGGAATCGTTATTTCAGCGCTCTTGCAGTACTTTAGGGCGGTTGGATGTGAGCAATTCACGCAGGATCCCCTTTGCTCCTGGACTCAGGTATTAACCTGAATCCAAATCCTTGATTCAACTGATTGTCCCCCTCGCACACCTCTCCATATCCTAACTAGGGATCATTCCTCGTCCCGCCCAGTGGAGAGAATGTGGGAATACTCATCTGACCCGAAGACATGCTATTCGACTCCCCTGCTTATTTTCTCTTCCTGATACCCGTCGTGCTTTCGTACTGGCGTCTCAACCGGCGTGCCCAAAATATTTTTCTCCTCCTGGCAAGCTACTTTTTCTACGGATGGTGGGATTGGCGCTTTCTCGCTCTGATGATAGGCAGCACCACCGTGGATTACCTGATCGCTCAGAAGATTGCTCCGTCGCGTGCGGATCCACACCGGAGGCAATGGTTCATCTTCTCTATCGTTCTCAATTTCACGATTCTGGGGATTTTCAAATATTTTGATTTCTTCGCGGGTTCCTTCCTGGGAGCCCTCGACAGGCTTGGCATTCACAACCTTCCTCTGCCCTTGATTCGCATTATCCTGCCGCCCGGCATTTCGTTTTACACCTTCCAGGAAGTGGCCTATATCGTGGACGTTTATAAAGGAAGAATTGAAGCCTCCAGGTCCTTTTTCGACTATGGTCTTTTTATCAGTCTGTTCCCGCACTTGATCGCCGGTCCCATCCAGAGACCAGGACACCTGCTGCCGCAAGTCCAGAAGCCCCGCACTTTCGATGCGGACCGGTTCTTCGACGGTCTGATGCTGATTTTTTCCGGCCTCATTCGCAAATGCGTCGTCGCAGACAATTGCGCCGTTCTGGCAAACGCGGTTTTTGGCGGGCAATTCGGGCCGTCAAACTTCTGGCTCGTATTGCTTGGAACCTACGCGTTTACTTGGCAGGTTTACGGGGACTTCAGCGGTTACAGCGACATCGCGCGCGGCAGCGCACAATTGCTGGGCTTCCATTTTATGGTCAATTTCCGGCAGCCTTTCCTCTCGAATCGTCTCCAGGAATTCTGGCGCCGTTGGCATATCAGCCTGAGCACCTGGCTCCGCGATTACTTGTACATTCCTCTCGGCGGAAGTGCTCATGGACAATGGAAGACCGCCCGGAATCTCTTCATTACCATGGTTCTCGCCGGCCTTTGGCACGGCGCAAATTGGACATTCGTCATCTTTGGCGCCATTCACGGAGTCGTGCTGGCTGTAGAGCGCTACTTCTTTCCTGCCCGCTCCAAATCAGCGCAGCCGGATGTTCCTCCACGCTCCCCTGGCTTCTTAACACTCTGGGGCCAGAGAATTCTCACATTTAATATACTTGCCTTGAGCCTGGCCTTTTTCCGCGCCACTTCTCTCCGCGCTGCTGTGCAACTATTGGCAGGACTCTCAAATTTCGCCTGGCGGAGTGAATACGCCTCGGCGTTCTTCATGCTTTGCCTCTTCTCCATTCCACTCTTCGTGGTGGACCTGTTGTTGGAGGCCAGCAACCACGAATATCCCTTCGCAACTTCACCGTATGCCGTTCGAACGGCCCTCGCAGCCGCTGCGCTTCTCGTGCTGGCACTTTTCTCAGGGAGCAATCTCAATGCCTTCGTCTACTTCCAGTTCTGAACCCCGCGCCATCTTCTATTCCAAACTTCTGGTCGGGATCTCTGCCCTGCTCATCGTCTTATTTGAATTCTTAAGCGGCTATCTGCTTAAACACCACTCCGAAACTTACGACCGCGTTTCCCACCAGTATGCCGAAGCCGTCAAGATGCGGCCAGCAACGCCCGGCCAGCCGACCTCGGTTCTTATGGTAGGAAACTCTCTGCTGCTGGAAGGCGTCGACGTAAACCGTTTGAAGGAATTGACCTCCGGACAGATGCATATCTGCCCCATCTTCCTTGAGGCCACTGGCTACTATGACTGGTTCTATGCGTTGCAGCGCCTCTTTCGGGAAGGTGCCAGACCCCAGCTCGTGGTCCTCGGTGTTGGAGTAAATAGCTTCCTCGCGAATAGCGTACGCGAGGACTATGTTCCATTAATGCTATTTGATATGCGGGATTCCCTTGGGGTGGCTTCTGCTCTCAAGATGGATCGGACAGCCACCAGTAACCTCCTGCTGGCTCATTCCAGCGTCTTCTGGGACACGCGCACCGTCCTTCGAACGCAGATTTTCAGGCATGCAATTCCGCATTACAGGGAACTCATCTTGCTCCTGAAGCCGCAGCCCTCCATTCCGCCGCCAGAACAATTTCAAACAATTGCGAATAGTCGTCTTGAGCGCCTTCGTGAGTTATGTGAGTCCCATGGAGCCAAGCTGGTCATTCTTGTTCCACCGACTCCCTCGTCCGTCGATGCGGTCCGTCAGATGACGATGGCTGCACGAAGAGCCCGCGTGGACACCTTGGTACCCATTGATCCAGCCGCTCTCTCGGTCAAGTATTACCAGTCTGATGAACTTCATCTCAATCCCGAGGGCGCCAAACTTTTCACCACGGCTTTAGCAACTTTTCTTCCTCGCTCTGTGGACCATGAACAGGCAGCCTCTCCCAATTAGCGGACGCGAGCTCTAGCCGTCGGATGGTCCGGTTGCACTGACCACTACCGAGGATCGTGTCACTGGGAAGTCCGCAAGACACGATCCGGCCATGAGCTAAGACTCCAACCCTATGGTATTCTGTCGCCGTGCCCGAGTGGCGGAACTGGCAGACGCGCCGGACTCAAAATCCGGTGGCCGCAAGGCCGTGATGGTTCGACCCCATTCTCGGGCACCAAAATCCAATTCTTACCAGTTGTTTATATAGAATAGCAGTAAACTGAACTCAAGGCACAGCATCGCCTCGCAGCAGCGTTTTTTTTGTGCTTTAGAACGAAACTCTGGCGCTCAACTGGATTTCGCGCCCTGGCGTCATCGCCATGGTGATCGTTCCAAACTGCGGCGTGTTTACAAAGCGGTTCGGCGTGCCAAGGTTTACCTTGTTTAGCGCGTTGAATGCTTCTGCCCGGAATTGGAAACTGGTTCTCTCGCTGATCCGGAAAGCTCTCGCCAGCGCGAAGTCTAACGTCTGCATCCGAGGGCCATACACGGAATTCCGGCCCGCATTGCCGTAAGTAAACGCCGGTGGCGCTGCAAACGCGGCGGGGTTAAACCACTCTGCGGCCGTGTGAGTTCCCAGACCAAACACCGGCTGTCCGGTAACGTTGGCGCGTATCGGATTCTCACCGAGCACTGTCCCAGAGTTCGCGGTGTCTCCAAACACAGAGATGGTGAACGGCATTCCCGATTGCACCTGGTAGATCGTCGACAAATGCCAGTCCTGCGTGACGAGGCGCATCCATTCCTGCTTCCTCAATGCAGGGACATCGTAAACACTGCTCAGCGCGAAGCGATGCCGTACATCGCAGCCCGGGCCCTTCTCCAGATTTAGGTTCCTGTTGTCCTGCGGAATAGTCGACTCGTCCATCGGGGAACGAAAGTCCGGCGCATTCGTTAGATTCTTGGCGAGAGTGTAATTGGCCAGGAAACTCAGCCCATGAGAATAGCGGCGCCGCACATTCACATAGCCCGCGTCATACCAGCTCTGCGCCGTGTTCTCCAGCAAATTGATCGTGCTGACCGGGAAAGTTTCGCTTTGCACCACGGCATTGGTGCTGCTCGGCGTCAATACCGTCCCCGGCACAAACGTAAGCGTCTTGAACGGGCGGCGCGGCCCGAGGGGGCCCGTTCCGGGGAGTGTGTTGTTGATCAGGTGCGCCCTTTGCAGGTGGAAACCGCGCGAGCCGATGTAGCCGATCTCCAATGAAGTGTTTTGTCCGAAGCTCTTTTGCACCGACGCGTTCCATTGCTGGACGTACTGCGCGGGCGCATGGGAATCAAACGCAGTAAAGCTTACGGTAGTGGGCGTCAGCGCACCTGCGCCCAGCACCGGTGTGCCGAAATTCATTCCAGTATTGAAAAGCGCGGCTGGAGGCGTGAAGTTGTCGGCTTGCTGCGTCTCTGGGAAAACGTACGGGACATTGTGCCGCTGGTTGCACCACGTGTTCAGGTCCACCGGCGTGAAAAAGATTCCATAAGCGCCATGGAAGACCAAGCCTTTATTTGGAAGATTCTTCGCAATTCCAAAACGCGGCGCGAAGTTGTGCTTATTCGCGTACATCAAGCCTTTGGGGTTGCCCAACTGTCCCCCAATGAAAACGGAAGGAACGCTATTCTTAAAAATCAGGTTCGTGTTGGTGCTCTGCTTGTCGTAGAGAGGGCTGGCGTACTCGTAGCGAAGGCCAAGGTTAAGAGTCGTCGTCGGCGTCACTTGCCAGCTATCTTCGGCAAAGCCCGCCGTGCCCCACGCGCGCAAATCCATTTGTGGCACGCCAGCCTGGCGCTGCTTCACCGCCGGTAGGCTAAGCAACAGGCTGGCCAGTCCGGACCCGCTTCCATCGTTGAAACCAAATTCGGTGGTGTACCCCGTCGTGTACTGGTAAAAGCCCCGGTTTTGAAAGAATCCCCACATCGGCCAGATATAACGATGGAATTCGCCGCCAAACTTCATGCCGTGACGGCCGCGCTGCCACGCATAGCTGTCTCGCACTTCAACGGTCGTGTCCCACGCATGCATGGGCGTTGCCGCAAAAGTGTCGCCGATTCCCGTATATCCTTGAACCGCGAACCACGGCGCGCCCCACGCGTTCTTGCCTCCAAATCCGATTCCCTGAACGCCTAACGCCGTGACAATATCGTTGACTCCATCATTCTGCGAGGTCCGGTCCATGGATAAGCGCGAAAGCGCCAACGACACAGTGTTAATTCTGTTGCTCGCAAAAACGTGGTTCCACGACCCCACCGCCTGCTGCGAAAGGTTGTTGAAGTTCACGCCAAATCCAGGCAAGTTTTCCGTCGTCGTGGTCATCCCGCTGCTCGGCGAGAAGCCATTTTCCCCGCCGGCAGAGTATCGAGCCAGCAGCGTATCGCCGTTCGAAAAATTGTGGTCCACGCGAAACGTGCCCTGGTCCTGAAAGTGCGTTTCGTTGCGCACATCAAGATAATTATTTGAATCCGCTGCCCCCGCCACCATCATTATGTTCGGCATCGGCAGATATTGGACCAAAAAACTTTCAAGAAGAGGATTGACCCTGCCCGACGGGATTTTGTTGTTGGAAAACTGCGAACGCGTATAGGGGAAATTCGAGGGCCCGGTCGGCAGACTCGGATTGTAATTCGGGTTCTGCACCGCAGTGGTCGGGTCATAAATTTTGACGTTGCTCATGCTGAAATCCCCCATGATTTCAGCCGGTGTCGGAACGGTCAAAATCTGCGCGTCTGCCTGTGCCAGGTGCAGACCCTCGTAATTGACAAAGAAAAATGTTTTCTTCCCGATGAGCGGCCCTCCGAACGACGCGCCAAAATTATTTTGCACCAGGTGATTATTGCCCATGGATGCGAACGCGCTTGCATCCATTGCGCCATTACGCAAGAATTCGTATACCGTCCCGTGGTATTGGCTCGAGCCGGAATGCGTCACGATATTGATCTGGCCGCCCCCCGCGCCCCCCATGTCGGCGGTGTAGCTGCTCGTCTCGACCTGAAATTCCTTGACGGCGTCGGGAGAAGGACTCAAGTTCTGCGTATTGAATGTCGGATCGGTGTTCGTGGCGCCGTCAAGCAGGAAAAAATTCGCATTGGGGCGCGCGCCACCTATCACCACAGCGGACCTTTGCCCTGGCCGCCAATAGAGAGGATTTGTGGATCCCGTCTGCGCCCCAAACCCGACATGCGATCCGGGTACGGTGAGCACGAGGTCAATCAACATGCGCCCATTCAATGGCAGCTCGCGAATGGACGTGGGCTCGACGACTTCACCGACGCTGGCGTCGGTCGTTTGCAAGACTTCGCTCCCTGCCGTGACCCTCACTCCCTCCGCGACCGACCCAACCGTAAGTGTGATCTCCAACGCCAGTTTCTGGCCCACCTCGAGGCGCAACATCTGTCTTGCCGTAGCAAGGCCCGATGCCTCGACTTTCAGTTGGTAGTCATCCGGCAAGAGTGCCGGGGCCTCGAAGAGTCCTTGCTGGTTCGTGACCACGCGGCGGATTGCTCCCGTGCTCGCGGCCGTAAGCTCAATCGCAGCCCCGGCCACGGGGAGATGCTGCGAATCGGTAATGGTCCCCGTGAGAAGGGCGTAGTTGCTCTGGCCAAACCCGGGCATCGCAAGTCCCAGAAGAAGTAGAAGTATGCAAGATCGCCTCATGCGGTTTGCCCCTCCAAAGAAATACAAGCTCAAAATGCGCGCGCTTCCGGGCACAAGAAACGAACGGTTAAGCCTTCGCGTGATAAATGCGCAGCCCCGGTTGCGCGAAACTCTAACGACATAGAAAAGGGGCAGCAATAGTAGGAAAGCACTAGGCATCGCCTAACGTCCCGATTCTCTGCAAGTAGGCCCTTCCGGCGGCAATCCAACACTCCCCCGTCCTCCACATTTTTTCCACAGCCCTCGTCTGGACTGCCTTTCACCCAGGCGCTACCCTATAGAGCCCCGTTCGGCAGGGGTCTTCTCGCAACGAAGACATCCGAGCGGATTCCGAGGCCGTGCATGGCTACAGTTACGCCGCTTCCCTCCGGTTGTCACCCGGAGCACCGCGGCCTGTCTTTTTGGATGGATCGCGTCATCAAGGAACTGGAAAACGTCCGTTCATCTCCTGACCCGGACGCCGTTCACGATCTTCGTGTAGCTATCCGCCGCTGCCGCTCGGTGGCAGCCGTGATGGAAGAGGTAGACCCTGACCCAGCTTGGCCGGCCATGCGCAAAGTCCCGCGCAAGCTCTTCCGCGAGCTGGGCGCGCTTCGCGACGCGCAAGTCATGGATGAGTGGGTGAGAAAGCTCGCTCCCGAATCGGACCCCGTGCGAACGCACCTGCAAACCGCATTCGAAACGAACGAAGCAAAGCTGAAAGAGAACGCCATACGCCTGGCAGGCAAGTTCGACCAGAAAACCTGGAAGCGTCTGGAGCGCACGTTGCGCCAGCGCTCCCGCCTCGTGCCCGTTGGGAGCCTCGCAGCCGAGTGTCTCGCCCTCGAACGATTCGAAGTTGCCAGGCAGCTTCACGCCAAAGCCTTGCGCACCGAGAAACCCAAGCCCTGGCACGCCTTGCGCATTGGGCTAAAACGTTTTCGCTACACCGTGGAAAGCCTGCTTCCCGAGCATTACGTTGCTTGGAGCGACAATCTCAAGCGCGTTCAGGACATGCTTGGCGAAATCCATGATCTTGACGTCCTGGCCGCTATCGTCAAAAAGTCCGAACTTCACGAAACCGAAGACTCCCTCAGGCTCTGGCAGGAATTCATCGAACGCGAGCGCAAAGAGCGCATCGAGACATATCGCCAGCTCACTCTTGGAAAGACCAGCCTCTGGAACACTTGGCGATCCGGCCTCCCCACAAATGGCCGTGTTGAGACCGCCGCTCTGGCTCGCTTGCGCGCCACCGCCCGCGCCGTTGATCCCCATGTGCGCCGCACTTCCCAGGTTTCCCGCGTCGCCATGGCCGTCTTTGATGCCTTCAAGCTTGCGGAAGCCGCTCCTGCGTTCAGCAACGCCGCTCTTCGCCGCATTTTGCTGGCGGCGGCTCGCCTGCACGGCATCGGCGACGCGGATACTCGCAAGTCTCCCCAAAAAGCCGCCCGCAAATTTCTTCTTGGTGTGGCCGTTCCTCCCGGATGGAGCAACGAAGATTGGGAGCTGCTCGCACTTGCAGTTCGTTACCATCGTGGGACCGAGCCTCGCTCGAAGAAGGGTCCGTTCTCCAAGCTTTCCGCGGAGCAGCGAAACAATGTGCGGGCTCTAGCTGGCGTTTTGCGTTTGGCGCGCGCGTTTCGCAAGTGCGGCGTCCTTAGCGGCTCAGGGTTTCGCGCCGAGAAATCCGCGGACGCTATCGTCCTTCGCGTTCCCGCCCTCCCCGATGATGTCGGAACCGCCGCGCGCCTCGCCGCTGGAAAGCATCTCTTGGAAGAGTACCTGCGTGTGCCATTGATCGTGAAGGTCGCCGCGAAGCCGGAGAAGATCGTTACACTGACGCCTCAGCAAGTTCCCGAATTCTCGGTTCTCGCTTCCGACTGAACCGCTGGCCGCTTTACTTCCCCGCTTGCCTCAGCAACTTCGGTGTCGCCAGCCACACCAGTTCCCCAATCGGCGGTGAGAGCCGTTTCAGCTCCAAGTAAGCCGCTCCCGCTTTTTTCAACGCCGTCAGATGTTTCTTCGACCCCAGCGCAGTGGCAATGACGTCGTCGAGTTGTGGTGCATGCCCAAACAGAAACACGGTGGACGCTTGCTTCTGTTTCACAAGCTCCCGAAAAAGCTGCGAAGGCTCCCCTCCCGGCAGCAGCAAATCCGTCCGTCGGATTTTCTGCTTGGCATAGCCAAGCTCACTCGCAAAAATCTCCGCAGTCTGTACAGCGCGCACGTACGGGCTTGTCAGGAACAAATCGCCCGTCACTCCGAGCGCCGCCACGCCTTTCGCCACCTGCTTGGTCTTCTCGACGCCTTCCTCCGTCAAATACCTCTCTGGGTCCGGAGGGCATTTCGGATCTTCGCGGTCAATGGCGATCCCGTGCCGAACCAAGTAGAGTTGCATCCTCTTCTCCTTCAGTCGATCGATTGCAGGCGAGCCTGGCGCATCGCTATCCACTATGCCGGCGCTTGCCGGAAATACAGCCTCACGTGAAATTCCATTTCGAACAGTTCCGCGCTGCGATTCGCGTCCCGCAAATCTTCAACGGCATCGCCCCGCGCGTGTACTTGCAAACTGACGGCGCCGCGCTGAAAGGAAGCGCGGATCTTCGCCGCCTTCTGCCGGTGTGAATGATCGAGCGCCTCGGCGATTCGCAGCATTGCAGCCAGCCGCCGTGTGATGCGTTTGTCCGCATTGTTCAGCGAAGAATACGCCGTGTGGTGCCCCGCCGGCTCCGACTTCCGATTGTGATAGCGCACCAGGGCCGCCACTACGGCTCGATCTCGCCCTTCCAGCCCGGGAATGTCGCCGTTTAGTGTCAGGTACTCTCCGTGTTTGTGATGCCCGCGGTGGCTGATCATGTGTCCGATGTCATGCAAAAGCGAGCTCGCCTCCAGCAGCACTCGTGACTGCGCCGGCATGTGATGAACCGGCTGAAGTTGATCGAACAGTTGGATGCTCAGTTCCCGAACGTGTTCCGCGTGCTGCTGCTCGTATCCAAGTCGCCTCGCAAAACTGCGAGTCCCTACCAGCAATTGCCGCGCCGTAGCGTTGTAATGATGCGGTTCCTTGCGCGAGAACGCGTCACGAGCGATGTCATCCAGCAATCCCTCGCGCACGCCCACTCCGGGAATGCTAAACGATCGCAGGTTCAAGTAGCGCCCCAGTGTGATCAGCGTGAGCGCGGCAATTCCCATCACGTCCGCGCGGTCTCGCCTCACCGCATAAGTCTTCATGCGCTCGCGCACGTCCCGCTCCAGGATGTCGGGCAACCGCTCACGCAAAAGCGAAAGCTCCAGCGTCGGCAAACCGTGTTCGCGGGGACCGGGCGCCACGATCGCCAGCGTTTCTGCGTTACCGCCCAGCACCGCGGCGATACACTCGCCCAATACCGGTCGCGGCGTCAATTTCGATTCCAGCAATGCTCGGACGTATCGCCTTACTTGTTCCTCTTGCGCTGGACGAATCACTCCGGGGAGGTTCAGTGTGCTCATCAGCCGCACGCTGCCCACGGGCAATTGCGCGGTTTGTTCCACGGTGTGATCTTTCAGAATGGTGACCTCCAGGCTCCCCCCGCCCAGGTCCGCGATGCACCGTGGCGGCGTCTCCGGTCCCAGAGCCGCCTGTACCGCCTCCCTGCCCAGCCGCGATTCCTCTGCGGCACTGATGACTTCCAGTAGGATTCCTGTTTTCAGCCTGATATGACGGACAAACGCTTCGCGGTTTCTCGCTTCCCGCGTGGCGCTGGTCGCCACCGCGCGGTAGCGTGTTACTCCGAATTCATCCATCACTTCGTGAAAATGCCGGAACGCCTTTACCCCCTTTTTGAAGACCTCTTCGCTGAATTGCGGCCGCAAAAAAACGCCTTCCCCCAATCGCAGCGAATACCGTTCACTGTGCAGTGGTTCGATGTCCAGTGCGGAGTAAGCCCGCGCTACGGATAGGCGCACTGCGTTGGAACCGGCGTCGATGGCGGCGATGTGAACCGGCTCGGACATTCCCGGTCTTACCGCCAAAGATGGGCCAGGGCGGCGGAAGGAGTATATTTCGTCGCGCGAATCCCCAATTGTTCGGCGATGCGCTGGCGCAACTGCTTGTTGACAGTGGAGACGCTGGCCTCGCCGTCGAGTTCGAGGAAGTTGTGTTTCTTGGCCATGACTTCGAATTCGCGCTTGATCATCGTCTGATAGCGGATAAAAGACCAGTACAAATCGTGCGAAAGCGACATGTCCCGTCCCGCTTCCCAATAACTGATCGCCTGCGCTTTCTTAAATTCCCGCC
>QHZD01000048.1:24421-62125 GCA_003225315.1 Acidobacteriota bacterium | reverse complement strand
TGAGCTGATGATCCCTTCCATCTGGTACGAGATTCACCTCACGGCGCCGGGCTGGAACATTAAGGGATTCACGCTTCCCGGCGCGCCGATGATCATCATCGGCCACAACGACCACATCGCCTGGGGCTTCACCAATAACGGCGCCGACGTTCAGGATCTTTACGTCGAGACGTTCAACCCTTCCTCCCCTGATGAGTATCGTGTAAAAGGCGCATGGACAAGGGCCCAAATTTTCGACGAAACCATTCACGTTAAGGGTCAGCCCGACGAGCACCTAAGGGTGACCGTGACACGCCACGGCCCCATTGTTCACCGCGAGGGAGACAAAGCCTATGCGCTGCGTTGGACTGCCACGGAACCCGGCGGCCTCGCGAGCAGCTACACCTGGCTTGGCAAGGCACGCAATTGGAAAGAATTCCGCGAAAACATGAAACGCGTTTGGGGCCCGGCGCAGAACGCGGTTTACGCAGACGTCGACGGCAATATCGGATACGTGATGGCCGCGCGCGTGCCGGTTCGAAAGAAGGGCCACGGCGAGATTCCCGTTCCCGGCGACGTGGACGACTATGAATGGACCGGCTACATTCCGTTTGACCGGCTCCCGCAAGCGCTCAATCCGGAGAGTGGCCTGATCATCACCGCCAACGCCCGCGTGGTGGGACCAAATTACAAGCCGTATCTAACGGACCGCTGGGAAGAGCCCTATCGCACCGCGCGCATCTACGATTTATTGCATGACCGCCACGATTTGCGGCCTGAAGACATGCTGAAGGTCCAAACCGACACGTACAGTTATCCTCACGTGTTCCTCGCGGATCAATTATTGGCGGCAGCGAGAACCGCGAAGCCCAAAGATGCGCGCGCTCAAAAACTTATCGATGGTTTGAAAGATTGGAACGGAATCGCCGACGCCGATTCTCCAGAAGTTTGGTTTCTTCACGCGGCGCGCCGGGCGGCCATCGACCTGCTTCTCGAGCCGTTTCTCGGAAAAGATACAAATCTTTATCAGTGGCGGAGCACCACGTTTCTGCAAAGAATCCTCACGGATCGACCCGCGAAATGGCTGCCTGTGTCCTACAAAACGTATGACGAATTCCTGGCCACCGCTGCCGACATCGCTGTGACTAAGTTGGCCGAACAAAGCAAGAGCGAGCGAGTCGAAGATTGGGCGTGGAAGCGTTTCAACTCTCTCGACATGTTTCATCCCCTCGGACACGAGGGTCTTTTGAAACGATTTCTAAGCATCACGGACAAGCCGCAATCGGGCACTGTCTACAGCGTACGCGCCGCCGCGAAGACTCACGGCCCTGCAATGCGTTTCATTGGCAATCCCGGAAACTGGGATGAATCGATTCTGCTCATCACCGCGGGGCAATCCGGTCAGCCCGGTAGCAGCCATTACTCCGACCAGTTTTCTTACTGGTATGAAGGTAAGCCCGTTGTCGCGCCGTTCAGCGATGCTGCCGAAGCGCGGACTCGAAAACACACGCTCACTCTCAAACCTGGAACTTGATCCCATACTGCGCCCATGCCTGAACTTCCGGAAGTGGAAGCCGTTGCCCGCACGCTTCGTCCCCTTGTGCAAGGTCGGAGAATCCGTTGCGTTCACGTCTTTCATCCCATTGCCACAAAACCGCAAACCGCTTCGCATGTTGCGCGTCATGCTCAAGGACAGCGCATTCTCATCGTCGATCGCAAAGGCAAATACCTGCTTCTCATCCTGGGCCATGGCCTCCTGACGATGCACTTTCGCCTCGATGGCCAACTCCTGTGGTTTGCAAACGGTAAAGAACTACTGAAACGCGCCAATCAGGACAAGAGCAACGTGCACGTCGATGTAGCTCTTGAACTGGACAAGGGTGTTCTGGGTTTCGCCGACCGCCGCCATTTCGGTCGGGTCCATTTCTGGGAATCCGTCGAAGATTGTTCCGGGCTCAGCGTTCTGGGCATCGACGCACTCTCGCCTGATTTCACTCCCGGAAATCTCACCCAATTGCTCGCTGCGTCAAAGCGTCCCTTAAAGGATTTCTTGCTGGACCAATCGTACGTCGCTGGCATTGGCAACATCTACTCCTGTGAGTCTCTGTGCCACGCCCGCTTCAATCCACGCCGCCGCGCCAACACTCTGCAACCGCAGGAAGTGCGCCGCTTGCACAAAGCAATTGTGTCCGTTCTCGCGCGTGCCTTAGAATGCTGTCTGCATCCGGCGCCGGACTTTCGCAATCCGGAGTGGTGGTTCCAAGGTCTGGAAAGAGTTCTCCGCGTATACGGCCGCGAAGGAAAACTCTGCCGGCGCTGCTGTGAGCCGATTCGGCGCATGGAGCAAGGCGGCCGTTCAACTTACTATTGCGGGCGCTGTCAGAAGTAGGCGTCCATTGCCAACCAAAGGATACGGGCCGATCGCGTGAATTCACCTGCTCCCAAGAAACCGGAACCGCAGAAGAAGCCGGATTTTGAGCGTTCGCTCGCCCGCCTCGAGGAAGTCGTCCGGCGATTAGAAAGCCCGCAGCTTTCTTTGGACGACGCGATGAAGCTTTTCGAAGAAGGCGTCGCGCTTTCGCGCGAGTGCCAGAAGCAACTCGAAGAGGCGGAGGGACGCGTGGAAATCCTTCTGAAGAAAGCCGATGGCAAGTTTGCGGCCGAGCCGTTCGACCCCGAGCAGGAGTCCGAATCGTGACGCGCTTTGGCCTCCCGCTGCGCGCCAATTCCCTCTAGCGATGAAACTTCCCCCATTTTTCGAAGAGAACCGCCTAGCTGTCGATGCCGCTCTCGAGAAACTCCTTCCGGCAGCAACGGCGCAGCCCTCATCCATTCATGCTGCTATGCGCTACAGTGTTTTTGCCGGTGGCAAGCGCATTCGTCCCATCCTTTGTCTCGAGACGGCGCGCATCTTTTCGAGCGATGTCACTCCCGCGCTCCATCCCGCTTGCGCCATCGAATTCATCCACACTTACTCTCTGATCCACGACGATTTGCCGGCCCTGGACAATGATGACCTCCGCCGCGGCAAACCCACTTGCCACAAGAAATTCGGCGAAGCCATTGCCATCCTCGCTGGCGATGCTCTCCTAACGCTGGCGTTTGAAACCATTGGTGCGACGCCCGCCGCCGCGGAGCGCCGTGCCGCCATCCTCTCAGAAGTCGCGGCTGCCGCCGGGACCATCAATGGAATGGTCGGCGGCCAGGTCGCGGACATCGAAGCCGAAGGCAAGCCTGTCGATCCGCAAATGCTCGAGTACATTCACCGCTCGAAAACCGCTGCGCTGATCCGCGCTTCCATCACTGCTGGTGCCTTGTGCGCAGGCGCAGGCTCCGAGGATGTCAGCCGCCTCCGCCGTTTCGGGGAGACTATCGGCTTGGCCTTTCAGGTAACGGACGACATTCTGGACGTCGAGGAATCCTCCGCCGCGCTCGGCAAGACGGCGGGAAAAGACATGGCCCAGCAGAAGGCAACTTATCCCGCGGTATATGGCTTGGAGCGCTCTCACCAGATTGCCAATGATCTCGCGACCAAAGCCATCGCCGAGCTCGCTCCCTACTTGGATCGTGCCGTCCTACTCCGCGAGATTGCCGAATTTCTCGTGCTTCGCCGCGCTTGATTATTCAAAGCGTCATGAAACCAAAAGCAGCTCGCAAACGGCTCGATCTTCTTCTCGTCGAGCGAAGCTTCGCCGACTCGCCCCAGAAAGCTATGGCCATGATTCTCGCCGGTGAAGTTCGGGTGGAAGGCCAGCGAGCGGGAAAGGCTGGCATGCCCGTTGCGAACGACGCCCGCATTGAAATTGTCAGCCGCGCGCAGAAATTCGTCAGCCGCGGCGGCATGAAGCTGGAAGGCGCACTGGAAGACCTTGCCATTGACCCGAGCGGCCGCGTTTGTCTGGATATCGGCGCCTCGAACGGCGGCTTCACAGACTGCCTGCTCCAACATGGCGCAGCGCGAGTCTATGCTGTTGACGTAAACGTGGAGCAGCTTGACTGGAAGCTGCGTCAGAATCCTCACGTCACCGCCATTGAGCGCAACGCGCGCGAACTTCATAAGGAAGACCTTCCCGAAAGTGTCGACTTAGTCGTGATGGATGTTTCTTTCATTTCAGTCTGCAAGGTCATTGCGCCAGCAGTGACGGTAATAAAAGCTCGTGCTGATTTTCTCATCCTCATCAAGCCCCAATTCGAACTGCGCCGCCAAGAGATCGCCCGCGGCGGAATCGTGAAAGACCAAAATCTTCACGATCGCGCGATTCGATCCGTCCGCGAATTCGTTGAGTCTCTTAGTCTGGATTGCCTGGGAGTCCGCCCCAGCCGCCTTCTGGGAGCCGAGGGCAATCAGGAGTATTTTCTCCACGCGCGCAAAAAGGCCCTGGAGTAGAATCCCTTACGCACATGCACCCCGGACAGCCTTTTCAAACCATAGGCATTATTTCTCGCCCTCGCCGCTCGAATCTTGTTGTCGTTGTTCCGCCATTGCTGAAATGGCTCGATGGGCGTGGCATACAAGCTCTCATTGACGAAGAGACAGCTCAATGTTTGCCGGATGGTTCGAAGGGTCTGCCTCGTCAGCGCGTGGCAGACGCATCGCAGCTTCTCCTCGTGCTCGGGGGTGACGGCACGATGCTCGCCGCCGCGCGCCTTGCCGCTCCCCGCAGGATTCCCATCCTCCCGATCAACATGGGTAGCTTGGGTTTTCTCACCAGTTTCACTCTGGAAGAGCTCCATCCGGCCCTCGATGACACTCTCGAAGGCCGTTTTTCGCTCAGTGAACGTGTGATGATCAGTGCCGAGCTCGAACGCTCCGGCAAAGTGATCGACACGCAACGCGTGTTGAATGACGTGGTGATCAATAAGGGCGCTCTTGCCCGTATGATCGAGCTTGAACTCCATATTGACGGCTCTTTTGTCTGCCGCTATCGCTCCGACGGCCTGATCATAGCGAGCCCAACCGGCTCCACCGCTTACTCCCTCTCTGCCGGCGGGCCTATCGTTCACCCCGCCGTGGAATCCTTTGTCATTACTCCCATCTGTCCGCACACCTTGAGTGACCGCCCACTGGTAATCCGCGATTCTTCCTCCATCGTGATGAAGTTATCCGGTAATACCGAGTCTGTTTTTCTGACCCTCGATGGGCAACGCGGCATCCCGCTGCAACCGACGGATATGGTCCATGTCTCCCGCGCGAAAGAGCCGCTGATGCTTATCTATCCGCCAAAGAAGTCTTATTTTGAGATATTGCGCAGCAAGCTGAAGTGGGGCGAGGCGTAGCCTTTTGGAGTGGGGGAGCTAGCTCCTGCTTTTCCGGCCACTAACACTGAACGGTTACCGCTGCCCGTGAATAATCCATGTTGAATGGGGAGCTACTAGCCAAGGACGTCGGTACGCAGCAAATCGTCCTGAGTCTCACGCCGGCGAATCAACCGCATGCGCTGGCCTTCGACCAACACTTCCGCGGGACGACATCGAGCATTGTAGTTTGACGCCTGCGACATTCCATACGCCCCGGCAACCCAAATCGCGAGCAAATCGCTCGCCTTCACTTCCCCAAGCGGCCAATCCCGCAAAAAACAATCGCCCGTCTCGCAAACCGGTCCAACAATATCGACTCGTTTGCGCGCCGTGTCGTTTTCCCTTCCCTCTCGCGCAATTCTCGTGATCGGGTGAATCGCTCCGTAGAGCGCCGGCCGCATCAGGTCGTTCATCGCCGAGTCCACCACGACAAACGTCTTCCCCCGATTCCTCTTCGTATACACCACGCGCGTCAAAAGCACACCGGCCGAAGCGATAATCGAGCGCCCCGGCTCCAGCAGCAGGTGCACTCCGAGTTTGCGCACCATTTGCGAAACCAGCCGCGCGTACTCCGTCCGCGTCGGCGGCCTTTGGTCGGAATAGCGCACCCCCAGCCCGCCTCCAACGTCCAGGTAACGCAAATCAATTCCCGCCCGCCGCAATTCTCCCACGAATCCCGCCAGTCGCTGTAGTGCGCGTCGAAATGGAGCGAGCGTCGTAATCTGCGATCCAATATGTGCGCTGATCCCCTGCCACCGGATCCATTTCGAATCGCGATGCGCCAGGTAAAGCCGTTTCGCTTCCAGCCAGTCCAATCCAAACTTATGTTCATGCTTCCCAGTTGCAATATGCGGGTGTCCCCCGGCTTGCACATCCGGGTTCACGCGAATCGCCGCCGCAGGTGGCTTGCCTCCTCGTCCCGCCAGCCGCGCCGCTTCTTCCACTAAGATTTCGAGCTCCGCCTCCGATTCCACGTTGAAAAGCAAAATCCCCGCCTGCCCGCTTCGCCTACTCGCGCGATAGTTCAGCGCTTCGCGAATCTCATTCCTGTCCTTGCCCACTCCCGAAAAAACAATGCGATCACTTCGCACGCCAATACGCTGCAAATACTGCAGCTCCCCGCCGGACACAATGTCAAAACCGCTCCCCATCTCGGCAAGGTATTTCAGGATGGACAAGTTCCCGTTGGACTTTACTGCAAAACACAACGTGTGCGGCAGCGTTCCAAGCCCCCGACGCAGCTCCCGATAGGCATCGTCAATCGCCGCGCGGCTATAAACGTATGTTGGCGTGCTAAATTTCTGCGCGACCGATGCCAGCGCCACTCTTTCACACACGACTTCTTCGCCGCTCGCGTTTCGCGCCCCGTTCCTTTCCCACGCGAAATGCGGTGTGAAAGTCGCTGGGTCCACGTATTTTATTTTTCGGGAAGAAGACTCATTCGAATGGCTCATCGGACTTTCGCGACCACCAGTGTCCTATCATCCGAAAGCGGCGCGCCTTGCGTGAACCAATCCACTTCGCGCAGGATCACGTCGGCAATTTCCGCCGCGGACGCTTCATGGTGTTGCTCGATCAGCTTCATAAGCCGCGCCGTGCCGAAGAACTGGCTCTCGCTGTTCATCGTCTCCGGGATTCCGTCCGAGTGAAACACCAGAATGTTTCCCGCTTCGAGCGTAACTCCCCATTCGTCATAGTTCACATCTTCAAAAATGCCCAGCGGAAATCCCGTCAGCTCAATCTTTCCGCAGCGCCCATCCTTGTAGAGCAGTGGCTGCGACTGCCCGGCGTTTGCCACCCGCAGTTTCTGCCGCCCTTTTTGCCAGGTGGCGAAACACGCCGTCATAAATCGCCCCTCGATGCGCCGCTCGCCGACCAGTTGATTCATCTGCTTCAACATTTCCGCGGGTTGCAGCTTTTGTGGCGCCAAACTCCGCATGATCCCGATCGCCACCGCTCCATAGAGCGCCGCCGCCGTCCCCTTCCCGCTCACGTCTCCCAGCGCAATTCCCAATTGCTGCGGTCCATAGCGCAAAAATTCATAAAGATCGCCGCACACTTCCCGCGCCGAAAGGTACCGCGCCGCCATCTCCAATCCATAGTCTTCCGTCGGAACCGGCCGCAGCAGCGCACCCTGAATCCTTTTCGCCGCCTGCAAATCCCGTTCCAGCCTCGCTTCGTCACGCGCCAATTGCTCATACAAGCGCGCATTTTCCAGTGAGACGGCGAGATTCGCCGCCAGGATCGAAAGCGTCTGCACGTGATCCTCGGTAAAATAAGTCGGCTGCGGGCTCTCCAAATCCAGCACGCCAATCACTTTCCCTTTGTGGATCATGGGAATCGCCAGTTCCGAACGCGTCTCTGGGTTCACCATCAGGTAGCGCGGATCAACCGTCACATCCGGAACGAGCACCGGCTCCTTCAGTGTTGCCGCCGCGCCAACAATCCCGTCGCTTGAAGTTGATCGCAGTTTTCCCTGCACGTGATGCCCATGTTTTACATCCAGACGGTGGCGAAAAATCTTCTGCTCTTCGTCATACAGCATGATGCTCAAGATCTGATAGTCAATCACTCGCTTGGTCTGTTCCGCTGCCCGGCGCAACAGCTCTTCCACTTCCAAGATCGCGCTGGTTTCGCGCCCAACTTCGCTCAAAAGCAATAGCGTGTCCGCCTGTGCCCGCACCTTCTGGAACAGCCGTGCGTTTTCAATCGCGACTGCCAGCCGGCTGGCCAGCAGCGTCAAAATATTTTGCTGGTCCCTTGTAAAATAATCGAGATGCCGGCTTTGGATATCCAGCACGCCGACGCATTTTCCTTGCAACATCAGCGGCACCGCCAGCTCGGACCGCACGCTGTCGATAGCGTTGATATAACGCGGGTCCTTTGAAGTATCGCTGACTCGTACGGAGTGGCCTGTCGCCGCCGCGGTTCCCGTAATTCCGTGTCCTAGCGGAATCCTCAAGTTTTCCGCTAGTTCGCGCGCATAGCCTATCGAGAACCGGTGCCGCAGATAGGCTCCATCGCCTTCAATCATCAGCACGCCAAAGATTTCGTAATCGATGTGCCGCTTGATGAGAGCCGCTGTCCGCGCCAGAACCTCGTCCAAATCCAGCGAAGCGTTCACTTCTTCGCCGATTTCCGCCAGTGTGGACAGGACTTCGGCAGGGATCTCCGCTCCACCGCTCAACGCAGTTACTGTCGCATGTTCATTCGTATGATTCATGAAGTCTAACTATTATAGCAGGCCGTGAAGAGGGAGCGCCGTGCGCCGGACTCGAATCTAGTCTTCCGCCGGTTTCTTCTTCGAACCGGGGCCAAGCAGCAACACGCCAACATACGGCAAATTTCTGTATCGCTCGGCGTAATCCAGCCCATAGCCGACCACGAACTCATTGGGAATGGAAAATCCCACGTAGTCCGCATGCACCGCAGCGAGCCGCCGCTCCGGCTTATCCAACAGCACCGCCACGCGCAGATGCTTCGGCTTGCGCTGCTGGAACAGCCTCAACAGATATTGCAGCGTCATCCCCGTGTCCAGGATGTCCTCCACAACGATCACCGTTTTTCCTTCGATGCTGGAGTCCAGGTCTCGCGTCAAACGCACTTGCCCCGACGAATGCGTCTTTTGCCCGTAGCTGGACACCGCGATGAAGTCAAAAGAAACTTCTCCCGGAATATTTCTCGCCAGGTCGGTCAGGAAAAAAACTCCGCCCTTCAATACGCTCACCAGATGCAGCGGCTCGTTGGGAAAGTCCTTTCGGATTTCCTGCGCCAGCTCCTGAATGCGCTTTTGAAGCCGCCCGCCCGTAATCAGCACTCGGACGCGTTCCCGCGACGCTTTGTCATTTTTCTGTCCAGCTTTTTGGCGCATCGCCATTCCGTTCCTCGATTACGGCACCGAGACTCTAGCGCACGCGTGTCCGCCGGGCAAGGCGCACTTGTAACGCTCCGTTCTCCGATCGTTCATAGCTCCTCAATCTGCGTTCTTTAGTCTCAGGCAAACGATTTAGTTCAGTATTTGGAAATCATTCTTGGTGCTGGCGTGCATTGAATTTATTGCTTCGAGCCCGCCAAAGTTTTCCACAGGATTGTGCTTCAAAATCGGTAATTCCTGTGGTAGAAAATAGCCACAAATTTGGATGTCAGGTGCTGTCGAGAGTGGGCGCTTGCCGCCACTGCAATCTGTTTTCTAAATGAGGAAGCCCTTCATGCCACCCCGGAGGGTTCCGGCTCAGCGCCTAAGTGTGCGAATCATCGGTTATGAAGGAAACGGAGAACCTCAATGAAAACGAACGGGATGGGAACCTCCATCGTAAGGTTGTGCCTTGCGTCCTTGTGCAGAACACTGCTTGTACCGCGGGCCGCCTTTCGAGCAAATGAGAAGGCTTTCGTGAAGAGCAGAATCTGTTTGCCTGGGACATTCGCGGCAATGTTGGCGCTATCCGCTTCGTTCTCGTTCGTGTACCCCCTTGGCGCGTTTGCGCAGGCGGTCGCTGGGCTGGGCGCAGTGGCAGGCACGGTTCGGGACGCCTCAGGCGCGGCAGTACCCAACGCGACCGTAGTTGTTTCCAACGATTCCAAAGGTGTCCGGCGTACGATGCAGACCACTGACGCCGGCGTGTTTGCCGCCCCCGCACTGGTCCCCGCAACAGGCTATAGCATCAGAGTTACCGGCCAGGGATTCGCCGATTGGGAAGTCAAGGATTTCCAGGTCCAAGTCGGCCAGGTCGTTGACTTCGCCGTTACCCTCCAGGTTTCCTCCGTCTCTGCCACCGTGGAAGTCGCGGCAGCGCCCCTCGTGGAAGACGCCAAGACCGACGTTTCACAAGTGGTCAACTCCCAACAGATTCTCGATCTCCCGATCAACGGCCGCCGCGTGGACTCGTTCGCATTGTTGACACCAGCCGTTGTGCCGGACGGTAACTTTGGTTTGCTCAGCTTTCGCGGTATCGCGGGTCACAATGCCTTTCTTACGGATGGAAACGATACAACCAACCAGTACTACAACGAGAACGCTGGGCGCACCCGTATTCAAAGCCAGATTTCGCAGGAAGCCGTGCAAGAGTTCCAGGTGGTTTCCAATAACTTCTCCGCGGAATACGGCAATGCCATGGGCGGCGTAATCAACACGGTCACCAAGAGCGGGACAAACGATTTGCACGGCACCGCCTACTGGTTCTTCCGTAACCGTAGCTTAAATGCCCGCGACCGCTATGCCAGTTTCAATCCCCAAGATATACGGCATCAGGCCGGCGTCAGCCTCGGCGGTAGAATTGTCAAGAACAAGCTGTTCTATTTCTTCAACTACGAAGCGACACGCCGGGATTTTCCGGCCATTGCCTCCGTAACGACGCCAAATTTATTTACAATCACCGGCACTGTCAATCAGACCACGAATCTTTGTCCGGGGACAACTGCGCCCCAGGCAACTGCGGCGCAATGCCAGGCGGCGATAGATATGCTTAACACGCGCAACACCGGGACGGTTTCGCGCACCGTTACGCAGGACCTCGGTTTTGGCAAAATCGACTACCATCTGTCTGACAGGAATAGCCTAAGTTTTAGTCTTAGCGGGCTGCGCTGGATCTCCGCTCACGGCATACAAGCGACGGGAATCGTGTTCAACACTGGAAATGCGATTGGGAACAATGCCGACTCCACGGTTCGCAACGCCTATGGGCGCGCTCAGTGGACTAGCATCATTTCGGCTAACCTTCTCAACGAAGCGCGGTTTGGCTGGTTCAAGGACCGTCTTTTCGATCCAGCCAGTGACGACTTCTTGTTCCCCGGACTTGGAAGGGCCACCCTGACCATCAACAGCACCACTAACCTAGGCGTCGCCGAGAACTATCCCCGCTTGAATCCGAGTGAGACGCGCTTTTCTTTCGCCGACAACCTGGGCTGGACCAGAGGCGCGCATACCATGAAGTTCGGTATTGACATCGCGCATACGGAGGACTTTCAGAGGCAGCTCATCAGGCAATTTGGAGCCTATTCCTACTCCTCGCTGAACGCGTTTGCCTTGGACTTCAGTGGCAACACTTCGGGCGCCAAAAATTGGACTACCTACTCGCAGCGTTTCGGAAATCCTCAGGTCGACGTCAATCTGGTAACGTATGGCTTCTATGGGCAGGACCAGTACCGCTTCAACTCCCGGCTGTTGCTAAGCTTTGGCTTGCGCTACAACTATTCCGCAATTCCGCAACCGACCGTCGTGAATCCAGACTACCCCCAAACAGGCGTGATTCACTCCACCAAAGACAACTTCGCCCCTCGCGCCGGGCTTTCCTATGTTCTTACGAATGATCGTAAGACCCTCTTGCGGGCCGGATATGGCATCTTTTTTGCGCGGTATCAAACCGGTTTGATCAACACTTTGTTTTTGAACAACAACGTGTATCAGCAATTGATCACTTACAATAGGTCCAACGCCGCCCAACTCGCCGCTGGGCCGGTCTACCCTAATAATCTGCCGTCTACATCTTTTACGCCGCCTCCCGGAACCGTGGATATTGTTTTCGCAAGCCCCAATCTGCGAAATCCGTACACCTATCAGGCCAATCTTGGGGTCGAGCGCGAACTCACCTCGACTCTGAGCCTCAACGTTTCCTATCTGTGGAGCCGTGGCGTGCGCCTATACGGAGTTTGGGATCGCAACGTTGGACCTCTGGGGCCTCCGGTCACCTATACTCTTCAGGATGCTTCGGGCAATCCGGCTGGCACCTACACGACGGCAACGTATCGCACACCGCGGCCGGATCCCAGATACCGTCGGATTTCTCAAATCGATAACCCCGGCATGAGCTATTACGACGGGTTAGCAGTGCAAGTCAACAAGCGCTTCTCCAAAGGATTCCAAGCGTCGGCCTCCTACACCTGGTCCCATGCCATCGACTTCAATCAAAGCAGCGCCGATAACAACATTTTCTTTGGTTCCACGCCAACGAGCTATGCAAACGGCGACTTCCGGTCTGAAAAGGGCTCCGCTGCGAGCGATATCCGTCACCGGTTCGTAGTCAGTTCTATCTGGACTCCGAAATTTTCGAAGAGCACCAATGCGTGGGCCCGCTACCTGGTGAACAATTGGGAGCTCAGCCAGGTCACGACGCTGCAGTCGGCAAGGCCGGTCAACTCTACGACCCTCGTCGGTGGCAACGCGTTTACGGGAGCTCTCGTCGCGGGATCGCTAAACGGGCTGGGCGGTGGATTCAGTCGCGTTCCTTTCCAGCCGGTTGACAATCTGGATCTCGATCGGATCTACCGTGTGGATGCCCGCCTCGTCAAAAAGCTTCCCTTCACGGAGCACGTTACAGGTTATCTGCAGTTCGAGGCATTCAACGTGTTCAACACGCCATACGACACCAGCCGCCGGACGGACGAGTACAGCTTGACCACCGCAACCAGCACCCTCAACTTCATCGGTTCTTACGGAACTGGCAGTTCGACGGCCACCAGCCCGGATGGTACCAATGCGCGGCGCGCTCAGGTAGCCCTGCGAATCGTATTCTAGTCGGAATGCTGTCAGGTTCCGCAGACTTCAAAGCTTGAAATGCAAGAGGGAGGACCAGGTTCGCGTCCGGCTTCTTCGTTTTTGTTCCATCGCCCGCGTCCGGCTGCAGTCTAATCCCACCTGCAGCCGTTCAACCCTCATTTTCGACCATTCGCTGCAGAACACTTAGCCAAACCCTACTTCCATGCTATCCTTCCCCGTGATCGTCGCTCTGCACTCTCCTCGGCCTGTCTTCTCTATTTCCCTTCCGCTCCTGAATCCCGTTCTCCGTATGCTCTTCCAAGTTCCGTATACCGCAACCCCTGTGTTTGCCATTCTTACGAAAACCGCCGGGGGTGTGGGGGCATGCTTCCCATTTTGGAAAACCTTGGGGTCTCGGCGGCGAGAAGTCGCTTTTTCATTCAAGTTCTTTCCTTTCAGACTCTTGCGCACTCTTTTGCACTCACCAAGAACTCAACTCGTTTGTTTTCAAACGATTGCGCACTCTTTACGCAAGAACACCCGGGGGTGGGGTACCCTTGCACTTGGTTCAATGTGGCCGAGAGTCCCCGCATCCAAGGTAGAATGACGCTATGGCGATACGACTGATAGCGCTGGATATTGACGGCACCCTGCTGGATAGCCGCTGGCAGCTTCCGGAGGCCAACCGCCAAGCTATCGCCGAAGCGACGCGCCGCGGCATCGAGGTGGCCCTGGTCACCGGTCGGCGCTATGACTTCGCTATGCCGGTGGCCCGTAAGCTGGATTCTCCCCTGACCATGATCGTGAACAACGGCGCGCTCATCCGCTCAAAAGAAGGCCGCACGCATCTGCGGCATCTCTTGCCGCAAAGCATTGCGCGCCAAGTTTTGGAGCTGACCAAGCCGTGGCGGGAAGGCGCGGCCGTAATTTTCGACCGGCCGCTTGAAAACCAGCTTATGCTGGAAGTCCTGGACCCGGACGATTCCATGCGTTACGCCTACTATTCGCGAAACATGGAATTCATCGGCATCGCGAAACCGCTGCAAACCTGCCTGAGGGAAGACCCCATCCAAGTGATGCTCTCCGGCAAAGTCGCGCCGATGCGGGAGGCCGAGTCTGCTCTGCGCGGCGCGCCCTTCGTTGAGGATTTCGCGCTTGCCGTGACCAGCTACGAGAGCAAAGACTTCGCCATGATCGATGTGATTAATCCGGCGTGCTCGAAGGGATCGTCGCTCGCGGAATGGGCCGCTCTGCGCGGATTCGCTCGCAAAGAAGTGATGGCCATTGGAGACAACCACAACGACCTGGAGATGCTCTCATTCGCAGGCATTCCGGTCGTGATGGGGAACGGCGTGCCGGCCTTAAAAACGTACGGCTGGCACGAAACCGGTACCAACGACGAAAACGGAGTAGCTTTGGCCATCGAACAATTTGCGTTGCGGGAGGCTGCGCCTTGCCTCTGAAGCACGCCTTTTGTGTCCCGGATGGTGTTACGGGACGCGCGACACTCTTGCTCATACTCGGCGTGCTCGCTGCTCCGTCGCTGCGCGCAGAATACATTGTGCTTCGCACCGGCCTGCGCCTGCACGTCACGGGCTACCAACTCGTGGGAGACAAGTATCGCTTGCAAATGACCGGAGGCAAGCTGGAGGTTTCCGCCGCGGACGTTGCGGCTATCGAACCGGAAGATGTTTTTACACCATTGCCCGCCGCTGCCACACCAACTGCCGCGCAGCCTCTTTACCGCGATTTGGTGGAAGCCGCCGCGAAGCGCTACAACGTGGATGCCGATCTGATCACCAGCGTCATCGCCGTCGAGTCCAATTTTGATCCCAAAGCCGTGTCGCGCAAGAATGCCCGAGGACTGATGCAGCTCCTGCCGGAAACGGCGGCGCAACTCGGCGTAAAAAATATCGACGACCCCGCGGAAAACATCGATGCGGGCACGCGCTACCTGCGGGACTTGCTGCAGAAGTACAACAACGATGTGGCGCTGGCGCTCGCGGCCTACAACGCGGGAACCGAAAAGGTCCAGCTTTACGGCCGCGTCCCGCCCTTTGCGGAAACGATTTCCTACGTGAAGCGCGTCAAGCGCGGATACGAAAAGAGCAAATCGCAAGCTCCCGCCAAAACGCCCGCTCCGCCCGGGCCAGTCGCTGCGACTACGCCTCCGCGCACATCGCAATCTCAGTAAGAACTATTGTTGCTGCGGATTCTGAGGAGGCGGCTGAGGATTTTGCGGCGGATTCTGTGGTGTATTGGTTGGGTTCTGGCCGGGCTGCTTGCCATCAAACTGGCCTAATCCCGTTCCCGTTTGCAGGCCCGGCTGCCCCACTGCGAAGGTGTCTTTCGAGGGATCCCAAATGAATTCGAAGAGCCGGTAATTTTTCGATTTGTCGTAGACGATGATGGATGATTTGTTGATCTTGCCACCTACTCCAATAATGTTGCCGCCCATGATTGTCGGCGTGTCGCCCGTGGGAATCGGAGCATCGCCCTGGTCGGCGCTTACGGGATTTCCGGTTGTCGCGGGGGGATTTGTGCCGGAAGTCGAGCCAGCAGGCTGCGTCCCACTCGGACCGGGCTGGCCGTTTGCGAGCGGCAGGCTAGTTCCACCGACCTGACCAGTTGTACCCGCTGGTGGCTGGGCTCCGGATCCGTTCAAAGCATTTGCGGCCGTGCCCGTTCCGCCGGCTTGCGGAAGCTGGAGATTTGGGCGAGGTTTCAGGCTTCCAATCAACTGGCCGGCTGCGCCAACGTAGATTAGGCGCCACGAACCGTCTTCCTTGTTCATGGGATCTTTGTAGGCTTGGCGCATGAAGCGAAGGGAGCCCACCTTGGGTTTAATGAGATCGTCGAAGGAAGTCGGAAAGTGCCCCATCTTGCGGTAGTAAAGTTTTATGCCGCGAGTGTATTGCTTGCCGCGCCAAATCATCTCTTTTTCTTTTTCACGGCGCCCTTCGGTAAGAATGTTCGGTGCAACGGCCATCGTGGAAAGGACTAAGAGCGTGGTGAGGAAAATCACGATGAGGAGAGCGTAGCCACGCTCGCCGCGCTTCCCTGCCGTCCGTTGGCGTCTAGTTTTCATTGGGATGGCGGCGCCGCCTGCTCTTCGAGATTGGCCGTGCCGCGAAGCCCCGTGGAGATTTCTTCGTATTCGAGATTGGCGTTGCCGATTCTTAGAATGCGAAAACGGTTCAGCAAGACTTCGCCCTCTCCCACGATGTAAACGTCTTCGCCATCGGTGAAGAAAGCCCGGCGCGACAAGCTGTTGGGAACGGTGCCGTATCCGAAAAACTTCACGGGTAGCGCGGAGACGGTCGGCGTAACTACGATTGGTGCCTGCGGTACACTCGGAACCACAGGAGGGTCCTTCTTGCTTTCCTTACGTTGTGTCGAAGGCGGAAGTTCACGACTGAAAGGGTTGCGGCCGCTGCCCTTGTATTCGGTCTTGCGGGCCCTATCGACGGCATCATTATGGAGCTGAGGATTATCCACTCCGATCGGCTGATAGTTCTGGGGAGTGGGAATGGCGTCCGCGGTCACAATCGGCTTGTCATGGTTAAAATAGACGAACCAGATAAAACCCGCGATCAGCAAGAGGAAGACGAGCACGACGAGCTGTTTCTTTTGCTTCATGCTCCCGTCCGGAAGTAGGTTTTGAGGTGCAGCGCGACCTTAATTACATGCGTGGGGGTTTGAATCGCGTTCTGATTCGTGTTCTCGGGGGCAAGCGCCAGAGAGTCCACTGCGAAAAGGCCTGTGGAGCGCTGCAAGCCGTTGAGAAACCCAATCACGCTTTTATAATCGCCATCGACGGTTGCATCGATAGCAATTTCGGTCATCCCGCGGTTGGCAATGTCCGTCGGCTTGAAGGAAACACCATCGAGGCGGCTTCCGCTGTTCCTGGCAATCGAGCCGAGTTCCGATCGGACAGTGGAATAGCCTGAACTTGCGGGAAAAAGCGACTGTTCGAAGCGATCGCAATCTTTCTGAATGGCGG
This sequence comes from Acidobacteriota bacterium, assembly GCA_003225315.1. Taxonomy (GTDB): domain Bacteria; phylum Acidobacteriota; class Terriglobia; order Acidiferrales; family UBA7541; genus Acidiferrum. The sequence goes on along the minus strand of QHZD01000048.1, from coordinate 45,374 downwards.
GAATGCTATCGCGGATGGACTGGGCACGCCGAATATCGGCCCGCAAGAGATCTTGCTGCGTGATTTCCTGGCCGCGGTGTTGAGGCCCGCGCGGCGCTAAAGAAAGTTGCCAACTGTAGGCCGCCAAGGCGACATCCGCGAGGACAAGAAGAGTCGCGCCGCCGAGAATGATTCGCTTCCGCGCTGTGAAATCGCGCCGCATTAGCTCCTCGAATAAACCGTGGTTAACTGGACGACCCTTTGATCGCCGGTCTGGCTACCGGCTGAACCGGCCGAGCGAACATCAAGAATTTGCAGTTCCGTAAATACTTTCGAATCTTCGAGCGCGCGCTCAAACTTGAGCTCGGCATCGTCATTCGCGGCGCCCACAGTCAATTTCAGTGCGACGTGCCCACTCGCCTGGGTTGGCTCAATGCTGATGACGCGCACGCCGCCCGGCAGTGTGTGCTCCAGGTCCATGAACATCAGCGTCCAATTGAAGCTCCGCGCATCGAGAATGCCGTTGATGAAAGTGGCGCGGTCGTGTAAGTCGGCGACGTCTTTCTGTTTGAAATAACGCTCCAAATCCTTACGCTGCGCTTCCAGCCTGGTCATTTCCTTGCTGGTTTTCTCCGTGCGGGCGCGGAACTCAGCATTGACTTTACGAGCGGTATACACATGCCATCCCAGCCCGATAAAAGCCACGGCGGCAAAAAAAGCCGTGAGACTCGCGCCGGCCAGGAAGCGGCGGTGAGTTTCCAGCGCCTTGGTCGCAATGTTGAGCCGAACTTTCATGTCCTCTTCCGCCTAACTCCCGAAACCTATTTTAACCCCGCTGAAGCACCCAGCCGATTAGTCCTTCCAAATCGCGGTCTGCCAACGGACGCGCGTCTTCTTTGACGAGCCCCTCCGAAATCGCAGAGCTCAACAGCGAACGCACATCGCAACGGAACTCCTCCTCAAGGGGCTTGATGAATTCGGGAAGGCGGGAGCCGAGCCCGGCAAGTCGAACGGATTTGATCGTCTCGTTCCAGGTGTCTTGATAATACGCCGCCACGGGGAAAATTTCTTCAAGAAGCATCTGCGGCGTGAGGTTGGGGCCGTATGCCGGAAGCTCAGTGCAACGGTAGCCACACAGGACATCGCGGCGCACGATTGCCGTTGTCAGGGAGGAGCCTGACACCCGCGCGAGGAGCGTCGGCTTCTCATCGTCAAGAAGGGAGAGCGCGGCAAGCGAAGAGCTCAACACCACGCCTGGAAGCAGCCCGATGCCCTCAACGAGCGATTCATACTCGCGGACGATGCGCAGACGTGCAAGCGCAGTGACAACATCAACGCCAGCTTCTCGTGCAGCCTGCCGCATGTAAGAAATGAGCGTCTCGTCGGCCTCAAAAGGCACGCTCTTCTTGAGCTTCCAGCGCAGCATCGGGACAGCTTCTTCCGCTGAGCGCGGGAATTCCTCAAAATGCTGCACAAAGACGCGAATGACGGTATCGGGAAGAATCATGGCAACGTCTTCGTCGCGTGCGCGCAACCGGCCGCAGGCAGCTGCGACTGCGGCCTTAACGGCAGCACTATTGACGATGTTGATTTCGACGGCCGAGGGAACCAGGGCTCCAGGGGGCAACGATTCGACAGCGTATCCGTCCAGCGGCCCCGTGCGGCTCCAACGGGCCGCGGCCACGCGATTCGGAGAGACCTCGAGGGCTAACGAAACATTGGGCAAGGCATCGAGCCAGCGCGCCAGGTTGCGGGCCCACTGAAACTGGTAAATTCCCTGCCGGAATGTGGCGGCGCTACTCAACGAAAGTCACCTTGTTAATCTCTTTCAGAGTGGTGATGCCTGCGCGAGTCTTGGTCAATCCACTTTCGCGCAACGCCGTCATGCCCTCTTCGCAGGCTACGCGTTTAATTTCTGAAGTTGGGCGGCGATCCACGATCATTTCACGGATGCGGTCAGTCAGATCAAGCAATTCGCAAATCGCGGTGCGGCCATGATAGCCAGTCCCCGAGCACTCCAGGCATCCCGCGCCTTCGGCAAACGTGACGTCGCCCCATACAGCGGGATCGAGACCCGCTTCCTGCAATTCTTGATGAGAATACCTTTTGGGCTTCTTGCAGCTCTTGCAGATCACGCGAACCAGCCGCTGGGCCATGATGCAGTTGAGGGCGGAAACAAAGTTGTAAGGCTCGACGCCCATGTTGATGAAGCGGCCGATAACGTCGGTCACGTTGTTAGCGTGGACGGTGGTGAAAACGAGGTGGCCGGTGAGCGCGGACTGGATGGCAATTTGCGCGGTTTCCTGGTCGCGGATTTCGCCGACCATGATTTTGTCGGGATCGTGGCGCAGGATGGAACGCAAGCCGCGCGCAAAGGTGAGCCCCTTCTTTTCATTCACCGGAATCTGCGTGATGCCGCGCAGCTGGTACTCGACGGGATCTTCGATGGTGACAATTTTGTCTTCATCGCTCTTGATCTCGTTGATGGCGGCGTAAAGCGTGGTGGTCTTTCCGGAGCCCGTGGGACCCGTCACCAGGACCATACCGTAGGGTTCGCGGATGTAACGGCGGAAGCGGCGAGTCTCTTCGTCGGAGAAACCAACAACGTCCAAAGTAAGGCTGGAGAATTTCTCCGAAAGTGTTTCCTTGTCGAGGACGCGGAGAACGGCGTCTTCCCCGTGACTGGCGGGCATGATGGAAACGCGCAAGTCAATGTAGCGGCCCTTGTATTTCACACGGAAGCGGCCGTCCTGAGGGACACGGCGCTCCGCAATGTCCAAATCACTCAAGACTTTGATGCGCGAGAGCACGGTGGAATGCCATTCCTTGGCAATGGGCTGCATGGCGTGTTGCAGCACGCCGTCGATGCGGTATTTGACGGCGACTTCCGTGTCGCGCGCTTCGATATGAATGTCACTGGCGCGGCGCTCGAGCGCGGTGAATATGATGGTTTCCACGAGGCGCACCACCGGACTCGCGGTGCTATCGCGAGTCAAGCGGTCGCCGGAAATCGTCTCATCGCTCTCGTCTTCTTCCTTGGAAGTTTGAAGAGTGAAGGCTTCCGTGGCTTGCTCAAGGACGCGCTGAGACTGCTCGGTGCGCTTCAGAATGTCGCCAATCTGGCGGGCAGTAGCAACGCGAATCAAGAGCTTCTTGCCGAGAAGGAGGGGCAGCTCGTCGCTCATCTGCACCTGGCCGGGATCGGCCGCGGCAATGGCCAGAACATTGTTCTGCACTTCCAGGGGAACGAAGTTGTAGCGGAACATCAGGTCAGCCGGGATGGTACGAAAAAGTTCCGCATCGATACGCTGCTCGCGGAGATCAATGAAGGCAAAGCGATATCGCTCCGCGAGTTTACGCGCGAACTCGCGTTCTTGCTGTTCGTCGCCGGGAAGCCCGGGCGCTGGAGGCAGTTGTTCCGTAGTGGCCATAGATTCCTTACTTCGCCCCCGTCATGGAAAACGAGAAGATGGGCAGATACAGAGAAATCAGAATAAAAGCGACGATCAATCCCATAAAGATCAGCAAAATCGGCTCGATGAGGGAAACAAGGGTGGACAATCGCAGGCTGACTTCTTCCTCATAAAATTCCGCCACACTGTTCAGCATGGGGGCAAGCGCGCCGCTGGATTCTCCGACCTCGATCATATCAAGCGCCAACTCCGGCATGGTGCCGCTGGAGGCCAGCGCGCCGTGCAGGGATTCTCCTTCGCGCACCATCTGTGTTGACCTGCTAACGGTGGAACGCAGCAATTTGCTGGTGATGGCATCAGTGGCCGTCTGGAGTCCAGCTACCAGAGGCGTGCCGCCGGTCAATAGCGTTGAGAGCGTGCGCGAAAACTGGGCGACCTGAAATTTGAGGAGCGTGTCACCAATTACGGGAAGCCGAAATTTGAAGCGATCAAATGCAGCTCCACCTTCGTCCGTACGGGACCAAAGAAAAATGCCGGCGGCAGCCACTGCTAGGGACGCCACGGCCCCTAGAAAAACAAAACGGTAATCCACCGTCAAGGCGATCAACAAACGCGTGGGGGCGGGGAGCTCCACGTTCAAGTCTTGGTAGAGCAGCGCGAATTTGGGAATGACGGCAGTAACCAGGTACGTGACGATAATGACCGCCACGCTGATCAACAGCGTGGGGTAGACCAGTGAAGCGAGAATTTTTTTGCGGACGCCGGTGCTGACACGCTGATAAGCGATGTAGTAGTCCAGGACGCCGGGCAAATTTCCGCTCTTCTCTCCCGCAAGAATTGCCGTGGAATAGACTTTGGAGAATACGCCGGCTTCGGCAACCGCCTCGGAAAGCGACTTCCCTTCCCGGACCCGGTCGCGAATATGGCTGATGACCGGGCGAAGTCTAGGTGCGGTAGCGCGGGTGGCAAGAAGATCCAAAGACTTCAGGATGGGCAAGCCCGCTTTGATGAGGGTGTTGAATTGCTGGTTGAGAATGAGAAATTCCGAGCCACCAATCTGGCGTCCGCTTCTTCGGCGAACCAGGCCGGCCAGGCGGCCGCCACGGGACTCCACTGAATAGACGTACAACCCCCGTTCCACGAGCTTCTGGCGCGCTTCTTCCAGAGAAGTCGCGGGCTCCATGTGGGAGAAGACACGTCCTTCGGCATCCGCCACTCGGCAGAGGAATTGACCCATAACTCCCTCAGTTTACCTCATCTACTTGATATGCGGGGTAGGACTCAATGGTTGGCCGTTTCTTTCGCCGCAAACGCCCGCAGGCTGGGCTGGCTCTATTCTAGTCTAGTTTAGAGATTTGCTCTCAGAAGGCAACTCACCGTTCACAATGGCTACTCCCGGAGGGACTTCGAACCGGAAGAAAGAGTCAGGAACGGGAGGATCAAACTGCCAGTCCTTGAATTTGAACTCGATCTCGACACCACCAGCCTCACGCACGACGATCCGTACGAGATGATTCGTGTCCTGGGCGACTTCGAAAAGAAGAAAATCTCTTTTCGCATGAGCAGCGTCGTTCTTCGAGGCAGGATCGGCTGCGGCTTGCGAACCTTTGAGCGGGCACGACAGCACCACATCGCCATCCTTGTCTGGCTTCTCATCAGTAGCAAGATCCACGCGCGCGCAAATGCGCGACAGTTTCATTTCGCCTGCCAGCAGGGCTAGGGGCGTTCGCCAGTCCGTGCTTTGCTTAGCAGGAACACGCGTTACCGTGTGGTCGCCGGGAACGTAAAACCAAGCTGTCTTGCCGTCGACGAGAAATACGTTTTTTTCGGGTGACTGGTATTCCCAGCGCATCTTGCCGGGCCGGCGGAAATACGCGGCGCCGGCCTCAGTACGAACGACCCATCCATTCTCGGAGTACTGCTCAAGAAAAATTACCTGCATGGTCCGGGCGGCCCGATACGTGGCCTCGAGCCGCTTAACAGGAAGCGATGTATCGGTGAACGATGGCGTCAGAAGAACGCCGACCAGCGCGGCAGCAAAGCGAGAAGTCACCTTCTCATCTTACAGGGCATCTGGCTAAGCCGAAAGCCAGCGGCGACAAGCTAATCGAGAGCTAGTTGACGGGACCAGAAATTCCGGGAACGTTTGCAACTGCCGCGCAAGAACCCGCAGCAACTCCGATAGCGGCAGCGCCCGGAGTGACAAATTGAACTATCCCAGATTGGTCCGCGCAGAACGCGCGCACGCCGGTCGACTGCACCGCAGTAGGAGTGGCATTCACCTCGAATCCGTTGAGTACGCCGTTAATCGGGACAGTTCCGGCGGCGTTGAACGCATAGCCACTCTTCACGAAGGGCGGGGCACTCAATAGGGGATCGATGATGCAGGCGGCGGCCGCGGTCGCCACGGCGCAGGGGGAGGCTCCGCCCAGTTGCGCCAAACCGGGTGCGTAACCCGTGCCCCACCCCGAAGCGTAGGTTGTTTCCGCGGTGCTGATGGTGCGAACGGTGCTGACAGCGGATGATTCGTTCGCAGTTATCTTCGAGCGCAGCAACGTCGGGATGGCGATTGCCGAGATGATCAGAATGATCGCAATGACGATCAGTAATTCAATAAGAGAGAAACCGCGATGCTTCTTCATGGCACGACCTACAAACGCACCATTCTAAAGAGTTTTGTCACCAAAAGACACCACTTGAAAGAAAGGCCCATATCAAAACAAGGGGGAGGAAGTGATCCTCCTCCCCGTCAAAAGTACGTTTGTGGAGTTAGTTACCGATGATGAGCGTTGCCACTGCGGAGCAGGTTCCGGCACCCGTCCCGATAGCGACACCGGTGGCGTTCGATCGAAGCACGCCCGTCTGATCGGAGCAGAAGGCGCGCTTGCCGGTTACATCCACAATGACTGGCGTGGCGTTCACTTCAAACCCGTTATTGACGCCTCCTACTGGGGTATTTCCGACAGCTACAAACACATAACCACTCTTCGTGTAGGGAGCCAAACTCAGAGCTGAATCGATTATGCAACCCGTAACCGCAGTCGCAACGACGCAGGGGACCGGCCCGCCGAGGTTGTCCAAAGTCGCTGCGTAACCAGAGCCCCAGCTCGAAGCGTAGGTTGTCTCCGCCGTGGTGATGGTGCGGAGAGAAGACACGGCGGAGGATTCGTTGGCCGCGATCCTGGAACGCAGGAGGCTAGGAATGGCGATCGCCGCGATGATCAGAATGATCGCCACAACGATCAGCAATTCGATAAGAGAGAAACCGCGCTGCTTGTTCATAGCATGACCTAGAGAGACTCCGCTACGCAGGTTCCTTTGCGAACAAGGATGCTATCAAGAAATGGAGCACGCCAGATGCCAACGCAATAACCACCCGTACTGCCCGGTTCCTGAGGGGTCGTTCGCGCTCTGCCTTGGCGCTTGCCCCTAACTGATTCACGGCTTTCCAAAAAAAAGGGAGGAAGCGATGCTTCCTCCCCGGTCGAACTTTAGGTTAAGAGTTAGTTGCCGACAGGACCAGAAACGCCAGCTGCCGTCGCAATTGCTGCGCAAGTTCCCGCACCTACGCCCATACCGCCAGCCGGAGACGGACTGAAAAACTTGAGCACGCCTGTTTGGTCATCACAGAAGGCACGCACGCCAGTCGTCTGCACCGTGGTGGGCCACGCCGTCACTTCGAATCCGTTAAGGACGCCGTTAACCGCGAGAGTTCCAGCGGCGTCGAAACCATAGCCGCTCTTGACTGGCGCAGCCGCGCTCAAAAGCGGATCGATTAAGCAAGCTGCGCCCGCAGTCGCGACGACGCAAGGGGAAGGTCCGCCCAGAGCCTGGATGGTAGCCGCGAAACCACTGCCCCAGCTCGAAGAATACGTCACTTCCGCCGTGCCGATGGTGCGCACGGAGCCGACAGCGGATGATTCATTGGCTGCGATTTTCGAACGCAGCAAGTTCGGAATAGCGATGGCCGCGATGATCAGAATGATCGCCACGACGATCAGCAATTCGATAAGAGAGAAACCCTTTTGCTTCTTCATGCTTTCTCCTTGACGAGTGAGTAGCCTAGCCAGAACGAGGTACTTTAACGCAAGCTAGTTGCCACGTTTTATGATTTCCAGCTCCAGGACGCCTCCGAGCATAAGGCATTTAGATACTTTAACTTACTGGTTGGCGACCAGTACCAAGACTAGTCTAGCTTCTAGGTCCGAGGTGCCGGAGTGGTCTATGTTTGACGTTTTTTGTCACTTGACGCCGGCGAAAAAGGTCACCGAAGATTAGCCACTGTTCGGCGAACAGCAAGAAAAAAGGAGGAAGCTTTGCTTCCTCCTTTTTGCCAAAACGAGCCTCAGAGTTAGTTGCCGACAGGACCAGAAACGCCAGCTGCCGTCGCAATTGCTGCGCAAACTCCCGCACCTACGCCCATACCGCCAGCCGGAGACGGACTGAAAAACTTGAGCACGCCTGTTTGGTCATCACAGAAGGCACGCACGCCAGTCGTCTGCACCGTGGTGGGCCACGCCGTCACTTCGAATCCGTTAAGGACGCCGTTAACCGCGAGAGTTCCAGCGGCGTTGAAACCATAGCCGCTCTTGACTGGCGCAGCCGCGCTCAAAAGCGGATCGATTAAGCAAGCTGCGCCCGCAGTCGCGACGACGCAAGGGGAAGGTCCGCCCAGAGCCTGGATGGTAGCCGCGAAACCGCTGCCCCAGCTCGAAGAATACGTCACTTCCGCCGTGCCGATGGTGCGCACGGAGCCGACAGCGGATGATTCATTGGCTGCGATTTTCGAACGCAGCAAGTTCGGAATAGCGATGGCCGCGATGATCAGAATGATCGCCACGACGATCAGCAATTCAATAAGAGAGAAACCCTTTTGCTTCTTCATGCTTTCTCCTTGAGAGATTATATGGTGATATGGTGCCAGAGCACGCCGTACCAGGGTGCAAGCCGGAGGCCAATCCATGGGCCTAGTACGAAAATAGTGCTATCAGCGTATCGCGCACATAATAAAGAGCTTACATAAACGTGCCGACTTTGAATTAAACGCCTTCTGCCTCCCAAGCTAGCCGGACCTTTTTCGTCGACATTTTTTGTCCATATCTAAGGCGCAATCGGTCACTGCCAGGGGGCCTTGCGTGAACGCTGCTAGCCGCCGACGCAAGGCCAATATCGATTAGAGGCTGTGTTTCTTGGCATAGTGGCGGAAGGAACGGTAGCTGATCTTAAGGAGTTCGGACGCACGAGTACGGACTCCACCAGCCTTCTCCAGTGCGGCTTGCAAATACCTTCGCTCGGCGTCAGCGATTTCCTTTTCAAAATCTAGCCCGTCCGCGGGGAATTCCACGGTTTGAGACGAACCGAACTGGGAAGCCTCGGAATAATTGACAATTCGCTCTGGTAGCACGCGCAAAGAAATCTCCCGGCTGGACTCCAAAGCAACAGCGCGTTCCATGGTGTTTTCAAGCTCGCGAACGTTGCCAGGCCAATCGTAGGACTCCAAACGCGTCATGGCTTCCGGCGAGATGGCCTCAATGGGCTTTTCCATCGTCTTACGGAAACTCTCGAGAAAGTGGCGGGCAAGGAGCGGAATATCATCTCTGCGTTCACGCAGGGCCGGCACCTGTATGGGAATCACGCTAAGGCGATAGTAGAGATCTTCCCGGAAGCGGCCTTCGGCGATCTCTTTTTCAAAATCCTTGTTTGTGGCGGCAATGATGCGCACGTCCACGTCCGATTCCTCCGTGCTGCCAATGGGGCGGACTTTGCCTTCCTGAAGGACACGGTAGAGCTTTACCTGCATGGTGAGGCTCATGTTTCCGATCTCGTCCATGAAGAGCGTCCCGCCGTGTGCCGCCTGAAAGAGACCTTGGCGGTTTTCGTTGGCGCCCGTGAAGGCTCCTTTCATGTAACCGAAAAGCTCGGACTCCAGCAGGGTTTCCGGAAACGCGCCACAGTTGATGGTGATGAAGGGAGCCTGGGCCCGGGCGCTGTTCTCGTGAATGGCACGGGCGACCAGTTCCTTGCCTGTCCCGCTCTCCCCGGTAATGAGAACGCGGCTCGATTGAGGAGCGACCGTTTGGATCATGTCGAAGATCGCGCGCATCTTGGGACTTTGTCCGATGATGTTGTCGAGGCCGGTAAGCCGGCGGATCTCGCGCCGCAGATAGCGGGCCTCTTTCTTCCATTTCAGGTTCTCAGAAACCTCATGCACTGCGAGCCGCAATTGATCGACTAACGAATCTCCCTTGACAACGTAGCGGTCTGCGCCGGAGTTGAGCGCCGCGATAGCGGTATCTAATGCAGGGAGCGCGGTCATGAGGAGAAAGAATGATCCGGGCGCGATTTCCTTGGCAAACTTCAGGAGATCCACGCCGCTCTCGCCGGGCATCCGGATATCTGAAATAATGATGTCGAAGATTTGTGATTCGAGCTTGCGCTTTGCGGCCTCCACGCTGTGCACGACTTCCACGCGGTGACCTTCCTTGCGAAAGGTGATTTCCAAGAGCTCGCCGATCGATTTCTCATCGTCGACCACGAGGATATGGGGCATCTCGCGTCCGGTTTCCTTGATTGCGGCTTTTGTTCCCTGCATAAACGCCTCATCCAACTCGCGGGAGTTCGACGATAAACTCAGCGCCGCGGTCTTTTTCGGATATCACGCTAATTGTCCCGCTGTGGGCCTGCACGATCTGGTAGACAATCGAAAGCCCAAGGCCCGTGCCCCCCTTGAAACCTGATTGCAGCGGCTCAAAAATCTTCGCCCTTTGTTTTGGGTCGAGGCCGACCCCCGTGTCTTGAAACGCAATGCGCAACCAGAACGGACGTTGCTCCATTTTGACGGTCAGGGTGCCGCCATCGGGCATGGCCCGAAGAGCGTTGTCGCACAGATTCCAGAAGACCTGCTTGATTTTGTTGGGATCCACGCGCGCCTGTAATTCCTTTCCGTTGAATGCGCGCACAATTTGGTACTTGGAGCCTATCTCCGGCTTCTTCTCCACCAGCATCAGCGTTTCATCCAGCAGCCCGCGAATATCGGCTTGGTGAAACTCGTAGGTCTTCTCCCGTGAATAGTTGAGGAAGTCCGTGATGATATTGTTGAGCCGCTCGGATTCCCTGCTCACAATATTAACAAGATGCTTCTCGTCCTCCTCGAGGGGCACAAGACGCGCTAATTCCTTCACTGCGCCGGCCATGGCGGACAAGGGCTGCCGAATTTCGTGGGCGATGGCTGCGGAGAGACGCCCGAGGGCGGCCATGCGTTCCTTGGTCGCGACTTCCTGCTCCAGGCGGCGAAGATCAGTGAGGTCCTGGAAGTTGAAAACGTAGCCGTCGCGCCCCGAATCGCGAGAGCGCAGCGGCGAAATGCTAATGCCCAGATAGCGGACATCTCCAGAGGGCGTGCGAAAGTCAATCTCCTTGCGGAGGGAGAGTCTCTCGCTATTCTCGTAATGGCCGGGGAGCCAGAAATCGTCGTTGAGCTGCTGCAGCTTCATGCCGCGCACTTCCGCAAAGCGATGTCCGAGGATTTCTTCACCGGTGCGATTCAGCAGTAGGACGCGTCCGGCAAGATCCGTGGTAATCAGGCCGCCGCGCATGGAGTGAATGATGTCTTCGGTGAAGTCCTGGAGGCTGAGCAGTTCCTCGCGCTTTTCTTCGAGCTCGACGCCCTTTTTCCGAAGAGACTGCGCGAGCAGGCTGGCCAAGTAGGCCACAGCCAGAAACCCAAGGAGATTCATGACCAGCCAGGTACGAAGGCTCTCCGCCGTCGGCAGGCTGGAGAAAGTTCGCGGGATCCTTTGGGCGTATGCCAGCACAATCATTTCCGCAAGGATCAGAAAACAAGTGGCGGCAGTTAGAAACGCGATACGCCGCGAGAACAGAATGCTCGCTACGATAATCACCAGCAGATAGAGGGAGATGAAATAGCTCTCCTGCAAGCCGGTGGAATAGACGAGCAGCGAAATCATCAGCACATCGCTGGCAACTTGCAGCCCGCCATGCCACCGAGCCTGCGGGAGCCAGCGCAAAAGGATGAGGTGTAGAATTCCGAGGGTAATCCAGAAAATGATCAGCGGCAGAAAGAAACGGTTGGTGCTGAAGCCGGGAATGTATTGAGGCCAGACGACGCCCACGGTCAGGATGAGGGTGATCGTCAACAGACGAACACGCGTCAACCAGTCCAGCCATTCCCGTGTTGCAAAGCTCTTATCCATTACACGCCCGCGCCATTATCCGGGCATCCCCCGAGTTCTGGCAGGAAGTAGAGGACAGGGTGTTTCCCCTGTCCTCCATTAGCAGAATAACGCCGTCCGGGCGAAAACGGACTAGTGATTAGCCAGCTTGCCGATGAGCGAGAACAGCGGCAAGTACATGGAGATGACCACGCCGCCGACAACCAGGCCGAGGAATACGATCATGATTGGCTCAAGAGCGGTCAGCAAGTCTTTCACTGCCGCGTCCACTTCTTCTTCGTAGAAGTCGGCGATTTTCTGAAGCATGGCATCCATTGCGCCGGTCTGTTCGCCGACGGCAATCATCTGCGTGACCATGCCCGGAAACACTTCGGATTCTTTGAGAGGCTCGGTGAGTGACTTGCCTTCCTCGAGGGATTTTCTCACCTTCTGCAAAGCCCTCTCGACGACCGCGTTTCCCGCCGTCCTTGCCGTGATGTCCAGGCCCTCAAGGATGGGCACGCCGCTGGAGATCAAAGTGCCGAGCGTTCGCGTAAACCGGGCCACGGCAATCTTTCTCATCAGGATGCCAAGAACTGGAAGCTTCAGGACAATGGTATCAAGCACGAAACGGCCTTGGGGAGTGCCATACCAGACCTTCAAACCGAAGATGCTGCCCGCCATAGCCACAACGATGAGGAAGCCAAAAATGCTGCCGACGAAGTTGCTCATCGCAATGACGATTTTCGTGGGCAGCGGCAAGTCCACGCCAAGGCCGGCAAACAAGGTGGCGAAAATCGGCACAACTTTCCACAGCAACAAGGTAATAACGCTGCCGGCCACGGTCAAGACGCCCACCGGATATACGAGGGCAGACTTGACGGCGCGCTGCAGTTTTACGTTCTTTTCAATGTAGGTCGAGAGGCGTTGCAAAATGGTATCCAGAATACCGCCGGTCTCGCCCGCCTCCACCATGTTCACGTACAAAGCGTCAAAAGCCTTCGGCGAACTGCGCATCGCGGCGGAAAGCGTTGCACCGCCTTCGACCTGGCCACGTGTCCCTGCCAGGATTTTTTGAAAGAACTTGTTCTCTTGCTGACCTGCAAGAATCTCGAGACACTGAACGAGCGGTAGACCGGCATCGATCATGACCGAGAACTGACGCGTGAAAATCGCCAGCTCTTTAGCACTGACGCCTCCGCCAAAGGTAGGAATGTTGAATTCTTTCCCCTTCTCGGTCATTTTCGTCGCAGTAATCTGCTGACGCTTCAGCAGGCTCGTCAGTTCGGTCTTGTTCGAGGCGGTCATCACCCCACTGACGCTGCCGCCGGAGCGGCTAGTTCCCTGATATTTATAGTCCGGCATTTTCTTGCCTCCTCAGTCTTTCAATTTCTTGGGCATATGGCCTTTCAGCCAATTTCGTTTCTCTTAGCGTTTCGTGACTACCGGGGCCTTACTTCCGCTTCCAGGTGTCGAAACACCGCGGTTGATCATGTCCTGCAATTCATCGGGATTCGAAGAACGCGAGAGCGCCATATCCAGAGTGATCATTTTCTGGAAGTACGCGTTCGCCAGTCCCTGATTAAAAGTTTGCATCCCCGTCTGACCCGTACCGGTCTGCATCGCGGAATAGATCTGGTGAATTTTGTCTTCGCGGACCAGGTTGCGAATAGCCGGCGTCGGTATGAGCACTTCCATAATCATGGCGCGGCCGCGGCCGTCGGCGCGCGGAAGAAGCGCCTGACAGAGAATGCCTTCCAGCACCATGGAAAGCTGTGCGCGAATCTGCGGCTGCTGGTGCGAAGGAAAAACGTCAATAATACGATTGATGGTGGAAGACGCTGAATTGGTGTGCAGCGTCGCAAAAGTCAAATGGCCGGTTTCCGCGATCCGAAGCGCCGACTCAATCGTTTCGAGGTCGCGCATTTCGCCGATGAGCACCACGTCGGGATCTTCACGGAGCGCGGCACGAAGCGAATTGGCGAAAGAATGCGTATCGGCGTGGACTTCACGCTGATTCACAAGACACTTCTTGTGATTGTGAAGAAACTCGATGGGATCCTCGATGGTGATCATGTGCTCTTCGCGTTCGCTGTTAACCTTGTCCAGCATGGCGGCGAGCGTGGTGGATTTACCGGAGCCCGTCGGCCCGGTTACGAGGACGAGCCCGCGCGGCTTGTCGCACAACCCCTTCACAACAAGCGGTAATCCGAGAGCATCGAAGCCCTTGATTTCCCACGGAATCGTACGGAAGACGGCGCCTACGGCTCCCCGCTGATTAAAAACGTTGCCGCGGAAGCGCGCCAAGTTTTTCAAACCGAAGGAAAAGTCCAGCTCCAGATTCTCTTCGAAGCGGTGCTTTTGCGCGTCCGTTAATACGCTATAAGCAAGAGACTTGGTATCCGCGGCGGTGAGCGGTGGCATGTCGAGCGGCCGCAGGCGGCCATGAACACGCACGCGCGGCGCACTGTTCGTCGTGATGTGAAGGTCGCTGCCTCCCATCTCGATCATCTTCTTCAGCAATTCACTTAGCGTGATCCCAGGCATTATTCACCCTCGGTCCTACAAAACCGTTTCGCGCAGGACTTCTTCCATGGTCGTCTGTCCCGCGGCCACTTTGATTAACCCGCTCCGCCGGAGCGTGATCATTCCCTGTTCGATCGCTTTCTTCTTCAGCTCCAGCGCCGAAGCACCGACAAGAATCAATTCGCGCAGCTCATCATTAACTTCCATGACCTCGTAGAGGCCTGTGCGGCCCTTGTAGCCACGCTTGTTGCAAGTTGTACAGCCCTTGCCATGGTAAATCTTGGTGCTCTTGACCTCTTCGGGCGTATAGCCCGCATCGATCAATGCCTGCTGTGGAACTTCCAGCTCTTCCTTACAGTTCGAACAAATCCGGCGCACGAGACGCTGGGCACAGATCAGGTTTACGGACGTGGCGACGAGAAACGGTTCGATGCCCATATTCATCAAGCGGCTGATGGTCGAAGGCGCGTCATTGGTGTGCAGAGTCGATAGCACCAAGTGGCCCGTAAGCGCAGCCTTGACTCCAATTTCAGCCGTTTCAAAGTCACGAATCTCACCGACCAGAATGATATTGGGGTCCTGCCGCAAGAAGGCACGGAGCGCAGCAGCAAAGTTCAGGCCGATCTGTTCCTTCATCTGCACTTGGTTGATGCCTGCCAATTGAAATTCGACCGGGTCTTCCGCGGTCATAATGTTGGTGTCAACAGTGTTGAGCGTTGCAACGGAGGAATAAAGAGTGTTCGTTTTTCCTGATCCCGTCGGACCGGTTACCAGCACCATACCGTAAGGCTTCAATATGTTGCGTTCGAACTTCTTCAGCGACTCCGGTTCAAATCCGAGCTTGGTCATGTCCAGCCGGAGGTTTTCCTTGTCCAGCAAGCGCATGACGACTTTTTCGCCGTAGAGCGTGGGCACCGTGGAAACGCGGAAGTCCAGTTCCTTTTTCTTGCCTTCGGCTCGGTACTTGATCATGATTCGGCCGTCTTGCGGAAGCCGTTTTTCCGCAATGTCCAGCTTGGCCATGATCTTCAAGCGGCTGGTGATGGCATCCTTTAAGCGAAGCGGCGGGGTCATCACCGTGGCAAGTTGTCCGTCAATGCGGAATCTCACGCGCATTTCGAGCTCGTAAGGCTCGATGTGGATATCGCTGGCTCCACGCTTAACCGAGTCCGTCAAGATCAGGTTGACGAGCTTGATGATGGGAGCTTCTTCCGCCGCCTTTTCAAGCGAGGCGAGATCCATCTCTGATTCTTCAGCGGCCAGCTCCAGCTCGTTCTCTTCATCAACGAGGTCCTTCATCAAGTTGCTGATCTCTTCTTGATTCGTTGATGTGCTGCCATAAAAGCGCGTAATCGCGTCGCCAATGGCGGATTCGGAGGCCACCACAGGTTCTACGTTGAATCCCGTCATGAACTTGATGTCGTCCATGGCGAAAACGTTGGTGGGATCCGTCATAGCGATGGTCAGCACAGAGCCGACACGGGAAAGCGGGATCACCTGGTAGCGCGACGCAGTGTCCTGCGGGATGAGCTTGATGACGTTGGGATCGATTTCGTAATACTTCAGGTTAATGGAAGGAACGCCGTATTGGCGGGAGAGCACTCCAGTGATGTCATCGTCGGTTATGAAGCCCATCTTCGTCAGGCAGCTTCCCAGCTTGCCTCCATTGGCGCGCTGAAATTCGAGCGCCTTTTGGAGCTGGTCCTGAGTGATCAGGCTTTCCTTAACAAGTATTTCGCCCAGACGGACGGACATCCACGGTACTCCCGGCGGGTTTGCACCCAGCGCCCACCTTAACAAATGCTGAGCGCGAAGGTAGCCAGAATTTCGAGCGCCGTTCTGAAGTGGCTAATACCTGCCCACAGGTGCAGGTTCCTAATGATGTGGGACAGGTAGAAATCTTGACTTGCCTCCGTACGCTGGCTATCGTGCCAAAGAGATGTCTGCACGAACAACATGGACATACTCTGACCATGAACTAACGCCGCTGACGAAAATTGTCAACGGTGTGCGCGGCGCGTGTGGCTTCTCGTCCGAAGTGGGCGCCGCACCCAGCGATCTTATTGTGGCTAAGTGATGAGTCGATTGGACAACAAGCAGCGTTGGGGTCTCGCCATCGGTGGAATCCTTCTGACGGTGCTCCTCGCCGCCGTCTTCACCTTCGGTTCCCTCAATGTGCCGTTTGAGCCGAAGAGTTGGCGCGACGTGATGGTGCTCTACGCGGTTTCCAGTTTTATCACCGCCGCATTTCTCGTTTTTGGTCTCATCCTGGCACGCACTGTTCTGCGCCTATGGGCGGAACGCAGCAGAGAACAGCTCGGCGCCCGCTTCAAGACGAAGATGGTCGTTGGCGCAATGGCCATTTCCCTTCTTCCAATCATCTTCATGTTCATCGTCAGCTACTCTTTGATCAATCGCAGCCTGTTGTTGTGGTTCCCAAAACCGCTCGAGATCGCTTCCGACGAGACGCAGAAACTTCTGAACGATCTGGGGCGTGCGCAATTGCCGCGACTTCGCGGGATGGCATTGCAGGCTCAAGCAGAGGCAACTCGCCGTGGCACGGACTTCCTGCAACATGTATTCGAGAAAGGCGCGGATGCCGTCTGGATTCTGGATCGTGACGCGAAAGTGGTGAAAGGCGGCATCGTCTGCGACAACCAGCCAGAAAATCGGACCGGCGCGATTTGCGTGCAGCCGGATGTGGCGGGACAGTACTTGCGATCGTTGCCGAGTGGAGTGGAGGTTTGGACGGCGCGTGGAAGGAGCTACTTCGCCGCTCGTGTCGCTTCTTCGCAGGAAGGCCAGCCGGGAGGATCTGTCGTTGCCGCGTATCGTACCAGCGCCGACGTTCTCGAACGGCTGACAACCATTCAATCCCAGACGCATGAGTATTATCAGGAAAAACAGGATCTGCGCGCGCTAAAACGGCAGATGCTGCTGATTCTGCTTCTTTTCACTGTGCTGCTCTTGTCCGCAGTCATGTGGGTGGCGTTGTTTCTTGCAAAGCAGGTCACCATCCCCATCCAGGCGCTCGCGGAAGGCACTCGGGAAGTTTCCTCCGGCAACTTTGATTACCAGGTTCCCGAGCAAGCTCAGGACGAGTTGGGAATACTGGTGCGCTCGTTTAACACTATGACCACCCAGTTGCGCGACAGCCGCTCGCAAATCGATCAGTTCACTAGAAACCTTCAGCTAGCGGTGCAGGAACTCGAGCGCCGGCGCCAGCTTATGGAGACGGTTCTGGAAAACATTCCCACGGGAGTTATTTCGCTCGACGCAGCGGGAGCCATTATTCGCGTGAATAGTTCCGTTTCAAGGATGTTCGGAACTAGCAGCGCGGCGCCTGAATCTCAGTCTCTCGAAGGACTGCTCGGAACGGATGCCGCGCGGATCGTGCATTACTTGATGCGCAGATCTTTGCGCATGGGAGTGGTTTCGCGGGAGATCGAAACGGTTGCTGCTGGGCGTGTGTTGCATCTTGCTGTCACGGTGAGTTCCCTGGGTCCACGCCGCGCGAACACCGGCTACGTCCTCGTTCTCGACGACTTGACGGAGGTCCTCCGCGCGCAGAAATCCGCGGCGTGGCAGGAAGTCGCGCGGCGAATCGCTCATGAGATCAAGAACCCTCTAACACCCATTCAGCTTTCAGCGCAACGCTTGTTGCGATTCCTCGAGCGCCGTGATCCCTCGCAACCCATGGCCACTCGTCACACGGAATTGGCCAAGCTCGTCCAGGAATGTTCACGGCTAATTGAGCGTGAGGTCTCCACACTCGCCGCTCTTGTCAATGAGTTCTCGCAATTCGTGCGCTTCCCTACCGCCAAGCTTGTGCCCACGAATGCCAACACCGTCGTTCATCAGGCAGTGGAAGTATTTTCCGGACGCCTTGACGGCATCACCCTCAAGACGGCACTGGCCGAGAACCTCCCGCCGATTCGCGCCGATGGCGGGTTGCTCCGAAGCGTGGTGGTGAATCTCATCGACAATGCGGCGGAGGCGCTGGAGAATTCGCCATACCGCGAGATCCTGGTTGCCACAAATGCCGACTCCGACGCGGAGACCGTGGTGATCTGCGTCTCTGACACCGGCACCGGTATTTCGCCGGAAGACAAAGACAAACTCTTCCTCCCACAGTTCTCAACCAAGGATCGCGGAACAGGTCTCGGGTTGGCCATTGCTGCGCGCATTGTTGCCGAACACGGCGGCAGCATTCACGTCGAAGACAACCTTCCGGTAGGGTCGCGCTTCCTCATCGAACTTCCCGTCGCGGAATTGACGCCCGCTTCCCTTGCCGACCACAATGGATCGGACACGACTCGATGACATCTGGACCACATCTCCTCGTCGTGGACGACGAGGCCGGCATTCGTGAATCTCTGTCCTCGATTCTCCGGGACGAGGGCTACCAAGTGGAAGCGGTTGGCTCCGCGGAAGAAGCATTGGAACGCGCCGCCACAGGCGATTTTGAAGTCGTTCTCCTGGACGTCTGGCTCCCGGGGATCGACGGCCTCGAAGCGTTGAGCCGCCTGCAAGCGTCACCGCGCCCGCCCGCCGTAATCATGATTTCAGGACACGGCACGATCGAGACAGCAGTTCGCGCTACTAAACTCGGGGCCTTCGATTTTATCGAGAAGCCGCTCTCGCTCGAAAGGGTCATTGTTCTCGTCCGCAACGCCATTCAACAGCGCCGCCTGGAAGAGCAAAACCAGTTGCTGCGAAGCGAACTGGGCTACCGCTACCAGGTAATCGGCGAAAGCGTTCCCATGAAGGCGCTGCGCCAGCAGATCGCCGTCACCGCGCCGACCAACGGCCGCGTCCTAATCTATGGCGAAAGCGGCACGGGCAAGGAACTTGTTGCGCGCTCCTTGCATGCCGCGAGCCTTCGCAGCAAAAGCCCTTTTGTGGAAGTTAATTGCGCCGCGATTCCAGAGGAGCTGATCGAATCTGAGCTCTTCGGCCACATCAAGGGCAGCTTTACCGGTGCGACGGAAGACAAAATCGGCAAATTTCAAAAAGCCGACGGCGGTTCGCTCTTTCTCGATGAAATCGGCGACATGAGCCTGCGCACGCAATCGAAAGTTTTGCGCGTGCTTGAGGAACAGCGCTTCGAGCGCGTGGGCTCCAACGAAACCTTGAGCGTCGACGTGCGCGTCATCGCCGCAACGAACAAACACCTGGAGCAGGAAATTTCGCGCGGAGCATTTCGCCAGGATCTTTTCTACCGCCTGAACGTGATTCCCTTTTACGTGCCGGCTTT
The DNA here is from genome assembly GCA_003225315.1 of Acidobacteriota bacterium. GTDB lineage: Bacteria > Acidobacteriota > Terriglobia > Acidiferrales > UBA7541 > Acidiferrum. The sequence continues at coordinate 26,028 of QHZD01000048.1, read as the reverse complement.
GCGCGACCGCAAGGAGGATATCCCTACGCTGGCCAGGTATTTCTTGGGGGAATTCAGTTCCGCCTACGGAAAGAAACTGCGTGAGCTCAGCGATTCCGCTACCGAAATTCTTATTCGCTATCCCTGGCCAGGAAATGTCCGCGAATTGCGAAATCTTGTCGAGCGGCTGGTCATTGTTTGCCCGCAGGCCCGCATCGAGCCGCATCACCTTCCGCCCGAGCTTTTCCGCGGAGTGGCGGAAAGCCCCCATCATCCTTACTCAACGCTGCACGAGGCGCGCAGCGCCTACGAGCGCGAATTCATCCTGCGCAAATTGCAGGAGCATCGCTGGAACATGACGCAAACGGCGACGGCTCTCGGCCTGGAACGCAGCCACCTCTATCGCAAAATGAAGTCTCTCGGAATCGCCGCCCCTGACTAGCATTGCCGTGTTGCCGAAGCGGCCACGGCGGCAAATTCCTCTCTTTCCCGTGCGCAAAATTCATGTAGAATCCATTTCACCGGTGCCCCACACTTTGGAACACTGACTGAACGCGCGGTCCTACGCGGACGTTCCTGTCCACCGCCGCTTCATTCTCTAAAATTTTGAACGCTCTTCACCGGCCGGCCCTTTCACGACGTAGGTCGGAAACTTGGAGGTCCCGATGAAGAGAGTTTTAATTTGTCTGACTGTATCCATGGCCGTCTCTGCTTTCGCCGCGCGCGCGCAGAGCCTTACTGCTGGGTCGGCCAGCGTATCGAATCTCGCCGCGCCACCACGGACATTTTTCCCGCACAATTGGGTTCGTGGCTACACGGATTTCGAAGTCGCGCCGTCTCACAACGAACCGGACCTTGGCCGATGTACGTTTCCTCAGCCGGCCAGCGCTGGCGGGACGGCTTCCACGTGCACGGCCTACGCTCGCTATCTCTACAGCGGGTACATTGAGTTTCAACCCTTGGGCCGTACCGCGGCGCGGCATTTCTTCGTATTTTTCCAGCCTAAATTCAGCTTTGGAAGAAATATCCCCCAACTCACCTACACCGCGTCCATGGCGCCAATTGCTTACGACCGTTCGATCGGAATCGGTTTTCAATTGCCGAAGAACTTTGAACTGCGCGCCACGCAACATCAAGTGGATTGGCTGGGACGTTACAGCAGGCCCCTGGGAACGGCGGACCTTCATACCAATGGTTCCTACGGTCTCTACGCCACTTTTGGTGTGCGATGGTCCTTCGGTGGATACGGCCACCAGGGAGCCCCTGCGGCCTATTAACCCCTATTATCTAAACCCCGTGCTTCTTCACGCTGGCGAGAACGGGCCTCCGTTAGCACGGTTCTCAGTCTTTCTCTTCTACCTCCGTGGCAAGTCCTTCTAGTTGATATCTCCAGTCAAGTTCACGCACTTTCTGTGGGTTTTCCCGCCAATCCGGCGCGACTTTAACAAATAGCCCCAAATAGACTTTGCTACCCAGGATGGACTCAAGTTCCTTGCGGGCTTCCGTTCCGATTTTTTTCAGCATTTCGCCCTTGTGCCCGATCAATATTTTTTTCTGCGAATCGCGCTCCACGTTCATGACCACTTCGATGCGCAGCAGCTTGGGCGACTCTTCATACTTTTCAATCA
>QHZD01000048.1:0-24340 GCA_003225315.1 Acidobacteriota bacterium | reverse complement strand
CGGCTCTCCCTCCGGCAACTGCTTCATGATCTCGTCCAGCAGTCCCTCACATCCGTCACCCTTCAACGCGGAGATTGGCAGAATCGCTGCAAACTCGAAGCTCTTCGCAAACGCCTCGATCAGCGGCAAAAGCTTCGGCTTCGGCAATCGATCGACTTTGTTGAGCGCCAGAATCGTTTTCCCGCGAAACCGCTTGGCTTTCTCCAACAGCAAATCATCCGCCTGTGAATGCATCCGGCTCGCGTCAACCATCAGCAGCAATACGTCGATTCCTTCGAGCGCGGCCGCTACTTCCTGCATCATTTGCCGCCCCAATGCAGAGTCGGCTTCGTGCAGACCGGGCGTGTCGATAAAAACGATCTGTCCCTGCGGCTTGGTCACGATCCCTTGGATGCGGTTGCGCGTCGTTTGCGGTTTGGAGGTGACAATCGCGATCTTCTGCCCCACCAGGCGGTTCACAAGCGTGGACTTGCCCGCATTCGGCCGGCCCACGACCGCCACAAAACCCGATCGGAACGCCTTCTTCTCTGGCATTTCTCTTTTTTCCATTTGTAAAATCAGGCCTGCTTCAAAAATCTCTACGATTTCGTGGGCACAGCTTTCATCTGCTTGCGAATTCGCACTCGCAACACTTTTCTCTGGTTCGCTTCCAACACTTCAAAGCGGTGCTCCGCCAGGTCGATCCTGTCGCCGGGCGTCGGCACTTTCCCGGAAACGTGACTCAGCAAGCCCGCCAGAGTAGTCACCGCCTCATCCGTCTTATCGCCAAACTCCACGCCAAGCAGTTTTTCAACGTCGCCGATCGGCATGCTGCCGCGCATGACCAGGCCGCCATCCGGCTCGCGCACGACATCCGGCGCCGGAGGCTTTCCATCGTTCCCGCTTTCGCCGACGATCTCTTCCACCAGGTCTTCCACTGTCGCGATGCCCGCTACAGTTCCGTGCTCGTCGATAACCACGGCCAGCGGCTGCCCCTTCTGGCGCATTTCGCGCAGCAACTCCGAGCCAACTTTCGTTTCCGGTATGAACAGAACAGGCTTGACCAGTTCGCGCACCTTGCGCCTCACCAAATCCTGGTCCGCAACTTGCAAAAGGTCTTGCGAGTGTACAACGCCGAAAATATCGTCGAGGGTTTTCTCATACACGGGAATCTTGTTCAATTTCGTGTCGATAACTTTGGCGTGCAGCTCTTCGAGCGTGGCGTCCGCGGGCACGGCCACGATGTCGGGGCGCGGCGTCATTACTTCGCGCACGCGCTTGTCGCTGAATTCAACGACTTGCTCGATCAAATCCGCTTGTTCCGGCTCGATGATGCCTTCCTCTTCCGCGGCCTCTACGAGCGCTTCGATGCCCTCTTCCGTGCGCTCCTCTTCGGTCTTTTCAACCTCGTGCTCCGAAATTCGCGCCAGCGATTCCGCGCCCTCCAGAAACACGCGCACGGGCCACACCAGCCACATCGCGCCGCGTATCAGCGGCAAAAGGGGAAGCAGCCACCGCCCCGTCGTGCGGTACAGCAGCATGTCCGGAAGAAAGTGCATCGCGATGACGACTTCGAGCACCAGAAAGACGCAGAACTCGACGAAAGACTCCCAGGTACCCGGAACGAAGTACACCACCCCGCGCGTCGTCTCCAGCACCAGGAATGCCAGCCAGAAGTGCCCGATGATCCGAAACGTGCGTCCGCCGCTCTTCCGGTTGATCTTGAGTTTTGGCTCGATCTCCGCTTCAAAGATTTCCAAATGCTCGTGGACGCGGCCCGTCGTCATGCGGCCCAGTTCGCGGTAAATCAAGGTCAGGTAGGAGAAAATCGGCAGGGTAAAACCGATCAGCACAACGCTCAGGGCGTAGAGCCAACCCAAGTTAATCATGTCAGTCCGAGCCGTTTTCGCAGCTTGCGCTCAACCCGGTCCATCTCGCCGCGATCCGTTTCGTGATCGTAGCCCAGCAGGTGCAAGACGCCGTGGAGGATCAGCACTCGAAGTTCACTCGACAACTTTCGCCCATATTTCCTCGCGTAACGCCTCGCCGTCGCCGGTGAAATCGCAATGTCGCCCAAGTTCGCGCCAACTTCTACGGTCCGCGAGCCGCGCCCCAGGCGAACAGGCCTTCGCCGTGTCACGGTGGGAAACGAAAGCACGTCGGTGGGACCCTTCTTCTTACGATACGTCTCATTCATCCGCGCGATCTCTGTGTCGCTCACCAGGCAAACCGTCAGATCCGCTTTGTCCAGACCTAATTCGCGTTTCACCCTGCGCAGGAATACTTCGAGTGGACGCCGCGCTACACGGACTGCTCGTTGCCTGTTGTCGATCGTTCCGCGATCGCGCTCTCTCACGACCGCTTGGCGGTCACCCTGAAAGAAGTTCATCCCTGCTGGATTTCTTTTTCTCGTTCTTTCCTGGATTCTCTCGCCGGCGTTCCCGCTTTGCCATTGGCGGTATTTCCGCCGCGCTGCGGTTGAGCTACATCATACTCTTCATAGGCGCGAATGATCTGCTGCACCAGGTTGTGCCGCACCACGTCCTTCTCGCCAAACTGTACCACGCCGATTCCGTCGATCTTCCCGCACACTTCTAGCGCCTCAATCAGGCCGGACTTCTTTCCCTGCGGCAAGTCGATCTGCGTAATGTCGCCAGTAATCACCGCTTTGGAGTTGAACCCCAATCGGGTTAGGAACATTTTCATTTGTTCGCTCGTGGTGTTCTGCGCTTCGTCCAGAATCACAAACGAATCATTCAGCGTCCTTCCACGCATGAACGCCAGCGGTGCAACTTCGATGATTCCCTTTTCCAGAAAGCGCTCCAGTTTGTCCGCATCCAGCATGTCGTACAAGGCGTCGTAAAGTGGCCGCATGTATGGATCGATTTTCTGCTGCAGCGTGCCAGGCAAAAATCCCAGCCGCTCGCCTGCTTCCACCGCCGGTCGCGCCAGGATGATGCGGTTTACTTGCTTGGTAAGCAGCGCGCTCACCGCCATGGCCACGGCGATGTAGGTCTTCCCGGTTCCGCCAGGGCCGATGCCGAACATCATGTCGTGCTTCTCGATTTCTTCCATGTAGCGCTTTTGGCTGGCGTTCTTGGGCGTTACCTGCTTCTTGCCGAAGGAACGCAGGCGTCCATGCTCAAACATTCCGCGCGGCGACTCGTGCGGTTCCTCCGTCGCCACCCGCACCAACGACTTCACCTCCGCCGCCGAAAGCGCTTTGCCGTGGCGCGTCAGGTGGTTGTACTCCTCCACGATTTTCACCGCCTGATCGACGCTGTCCTGCTCGCCTTCGATGGTCAGCCGCGTATCGTGCAAGTGCGTGCGCACGCGCAGCGAGTCTTCGAGCAGGCGCACGTTTTCATCGAGCGTGCCAAAGAAGGGTTCAATTTGTCCGGAGATGTGAACGGTACGTCGCATCCAATTGGCAGGTCTTCCTGTTACGGGAACCGGGTGGCCGATGGGATTCCTCCTGTTATTGCGTGGCCGCTTCGTGAGCCACTCACGGAGAAACTCTTTACACCCTAACGCAGCACTTCGTCGCGGTCAAGTTACAGGTTCAATACATTTGCGGCTTCATGGCATCGAAACTTCGCAGCCTCCATCCACATTAGCGAAGTTTCCCTTGACTTTTTTTACATTCTGGTATACTTCACTTTGTAAGAAATTGCGCTTAGAGTGCGGGAGCTTGCTCCCGCTTTTCTTTTTCAAGGCGGCCCTTTCCGGCAAGCAATCACGAAACAACCCAAGGTCGCGTCCTTTAGAATCAATCAATTACGAATTGCTTTTTTTGTAAGTCCTTTCCTTTGATATTCATGCAATTTCATGCCGGGGGTGGGGGGTACTCAAGCCTTAAACAGCCCCAACTTGCCGAGAATCATCGCTCCAGTCGAACCATTACAATGTTCTCCTATGAAGTGCCCCGGCTGCGGAACCGACATGACTGCCATGACTCTGGAAGCCCGCTTGGCTACGCAGGTCACCATCGACGTGTGCGCCGCTTGCCAGGCGTTCTGGTTCGATCACTTCGAAAGCCTGCAGCTCTCCGCCGGCTCCACGCTGAAGCTCATGAAGTTTATCGGTGAACACTCTTCGCAGGGTAAGCCGTCGCTGCCGGACGCGCTCCGGTGTCCTTGGTGCGCCACGGCGCTGCACCTCGCGCACAACATGCAGCGAAACATGCCGTTCACGTATTGGCGATGCGCGAACGAAGACGGTCACTTCATCGGTTTTTTCGAGTTCCTGAAAGAAAAGAATTTCATCCATCCGCTGTCGGCTGACCAGATCAAGGAGTTGCGGCAGAACGTTCAGTTTGTGAATTGCTCCAACTGCGGGGCGTCCATCAACCTGGAGTCCAACTCTGCTTGCCCCTACTGCCACGCGCCCATCTCCATGCTCGATATGAAGCAGCCGCAGCGGATGTTGGATCAGCTCAAGCAAGCTGCCGAGCCCAAGCCGATCGATCCGGCGCTCCCCATGAAACTCGCTTCCGCAAAGTTGGAGTTGGAAACCTCCTTGGCCGATCATGATCGCAGTCCTGAATGGTGGAGCGACGCTGCCTCGTATGGCCTGGTGCAAGCCGGTCTCAACGCCGTCAGCCGCTGGCTCAGCGAGAAACTAATTGACTGATCGCAATCAACCCCGCAGCGCTAATCAGAGGTTGGGCGCTTGCTGGTAGACTGATGATATGAACGCGGACAACTTGGAATGGCTGCAACGATGGTACCGTGCGCACTGCAATGAAGATTGGGAACATCAACACGGGATTTCCGTCGAGACCCTGGACAATCCAGGCTGGCATCTGACGGTCAGCTTGGTAGGAACGGAACTTCAATGGCGAGAATTCAAGGAATTGAAAATTACGCGGACGGATGAGGATTGGGTGCTCTGCAGGATTCTGGGGAAGCCTGACGCGCCCACATTCGACGCCCATGGTGGTGCCTTGAATTTAGCTGAAATGATTGAGATATTCCGACGTTGGGTTGAAGAATAATAGACGTAATCCCTGGTAAGTCGCATAGTCGAAATCCGACCACTGCCGCCCTTTCAGCGCGTTTGACAAAGCCGTGAGCCTCGTTTAACGTTAGAAGTTTGAGCGATACCCAAAAGGAGCAATAGATGGCGCAGGGACAGGCTACCAAAGTTAAGAAGAAGAAAAAGTCGGTTTTGAAGCGCGCGGCGCAATCCCGTCAGCGCGCCGAAGTGAATCGCGCCAACCGCACTCGCGTTCGCACGTTGATGCGCCGTATGCGCACCGCCATCACCGCCGGCGACCCCACCGCAGCCGGCAACCTGCTCCATCCCACGATGTCGGCAATTGACCAGGCCATCGCCAAGGGCGTGCTGCACGAGAACACCGCCAACCGCTACAAGTCGCGCCTCACCGTCGCTTTCAACGGCATCAAAGCCAAGGCCGCAAAGTAGCGCGCGTTTCCCGCTTTTCGATTTTGGGTTTTTGCAGGGGCGGGCCTCGGCCCGCCCGTTCTTTTTCCTGTGAGGCCAGATGTCAAAAGCGATCCCAGTCACTCGAGTTTCTCAATCACGCCTCACGGAAGCCTTGCGCGAAACTTCCGAATTCGGCGCCACCTTCAGTGACCATATGCTTGTCGCCGATTGGGAAGCGGGCTCCTGGAAGCCGCCGCAAATCGTTCCTTTCGGACCGATCTCGTTTTCCCCCGCGCTGACTCCCTTCCATTATGGCCAGGCCATTTTCGAGGGCTTCAAGGCGCATCGCACCGCAAACGGCGGCGTCGCGCTGTTCCGCCCGCGCGAAAATTTCTGCCGCTTGAATCGTTCCGCCACTCGCCTCGCGATGCCGGGAATTCCAGAGCCGCTTTTCCTCGAAGGCGTCAAGGAACTAGTTCGTCTCGACCGCGATTGGGTTCCGCATCGCGAAGGCGGCTCTCTCTACGTTCGCCCAACTTACTTTGGCGTCGACGACACGCTTCTCGTTCGCCCCGCCAATCGCTTCCGCCTCATCGTCATGACTTCTCCCGTGGGCCCGTACTTCGCGCAGCCCATCCGTCTGCTCGCCGAAGAGCGCTTCGTCCGCGCCTTCCCCGGCGGCACGGGCGACAGCAAAGCTGCGGGCAATTACGCCGGTGGCCTCCTCGCCGCGCGTCTTGCTCAGGAAAAAGGTTTTCACAACGTTCTCTGGCTCGACGGCATCGAACGCCGCTACGTCGAAGAATCCGGCGTTATGAACGTTTTCTTCGTTCTCGACGGCAAAGCGATCACTCCACCTCTCGGCGGCACAATTCTTCCCGGCGTCACGCGCGACTCTGCTCTGACTTTGCTTCGCGAGATGGGCATCCCCGCCGAAGAACGCCAGATCTCCATTGACGAAGTTCTCTCCGCTCACGCCGCGGGAAAACTCACCGAAGCTTTCGGCGCGGGAACCGCCGCCATCGTCGCTCCCATCGCGTGCATCCGCTACCGTGATCGCGACCTGCAATTCTCCGCTGTTTCAGATTCCTCTGTCGCCACCCGCCTTCGCTCCCGCCTCGTCGCCATTCAAACCGGCCGCGAGGCGGACAAGCACAACTGGCTCTTGCCCGTTTAGGCTCATTGGAAGGGGTGCACCCGATGAACTACTACGCCCTGTTTTACGAAGTCGTCGATGACTTTGTCGCCCGTCGCGCGCCGTTCCGCCGCGAACACTTGCGCTTAGCCGCCGAAGCTCGCAAGCGCGGTGAAATCCTTCTTGCCGGCGCGCTTGCCGAGCCCGCCGACCGCGCTTTGATTGTTTTTCATGCCGCGGACAAAAGCCTCGCCGAAGCCTTTGCTCGCCAGGACCCTTACGTAGTGAACGGCCTCGTCAAAAAATGGGAAGTGCGTCCGTGGAACGTGGTCGTTGGTAACGAGCCGGCGTCTTCCTCGTCATCTTCCGCGCCGGCGCCTGGGACCGTTATGCGCCGTTGGACTGCTCGCACGGCGAAAGCTCAGTTGCCCAAATATCTCGAACACTTTTCAAAGAATGTCCTGCCCGAGCTTCGCCGCGTGCATGGTTACCTGGGTGCCATTGTTTTCCTTCGGCGCCTCGAACGTGAAATCGAAATCGTCGTCGAAACCAATTGGGATTCCCTCGAATCCGTTCGCAACTTCGCTGGCCCGGACCTCGAAGCCGCCGTCGTCGCGCCCGTGGCCGCGGCCCTGCTTACGGGCTTTGACCGGCGAGCTCTCCATTCCGAAATCGCCTTAACTGATCGCGCCTAGCCTATCCGCGGAAATCCGCCGCGCTGAATCAGTCGTGCTTTTTGCTCAAAGCAGTTTCGCTTACGCGGCCAAGTTCGATCTCGATCAAAGCGTATTTCGGCAGGTACACGTCTCTGCCGTGCCGTGTTCTTGCTGACCTCTGGGTTGACTTCTTTTTTAACCGCGCGCTACTTTCGCCTCTCCGCTCGTCAATTGCGCCACCAAAAATTCCATTACTGTTCGCGGCTCCGCTCCGCTGCCCTTGAGCTGGTCATCCGCATTCCGCAGCGCGCGCAGCCCTGCCAGCAACCGCGGTTTCGAAATCTTGCGCGCATTTTGCAGCGCCAATTCCGCCTGCTCCGGGCGCATCCCCAGCGCCCGCGACGCTTGCCAGCCATTCGTCACGCCCCGTACTTCGCTGGCCTCGATCAACTTACGGTACATCCAGGCCATCGCGCCCAGCATCTGCAAGGGCTCTTCCCCATCCCGCAGCAGGCGGTCCAGGAATTCCAGCGCCTTCTTCGGCTGCCGCGATGCCAGCAGATCCGCCAATTCCCAAACCGTCGTGGTCTTCTCGGAAATCACCAGCGCGGTCACATCCGCTCGCGCAATAATTTTCTTCTCCGCCGCATACGTTGCCAGCTTGTCGATCTCCGTTTTCAAACGCATCAAGTCCGCCGCCACGAATTCCGCCAAATCTTCCGCCGCGCCTTTCTCGAACTCGACTCCTTGTTCCTTCCCAATCGCGCGCGCGAGCGCCACTGCCGCTGCTTGTCGTTCCCCCGCGTTCTCGCCAAGCCCGCACTCCACCACCAGCGCCTTTTCCGCCAGCATCTTTCCAAGTTTCATTCGCTGATCCAGCGTCGTCGCTTCCACCACCAGCACTGTGAATGGCGCAGGGTCCTCCAGGTACGCACTGAGTTGTGCCACAGCCTCGTCTCTGTTTTTTTCTCCAAGTCTTTCGATTGCCTCGGTGTCTTCGAGGAAAACCACCTGCTGGGGCGAAAGCATCGCCATCGTTTGCGCTTGCTCCAGCGCCGCTTGCGCCTCTCCTCGCTCCGCCGAATACCGCGACACCGCCCACGTCCGCGCCGCTTCCGGCACGAACGTTTCAATCAATTGCTCGCGGCAGGCATCGCGCAGATAGACTTCTTCGCCCAGTAGCAATATCGCGGCAACGGGCTTCCCCTTCTCCAGCCGTCCCAGCAATTCCTCCGGCGAAATTCGCGCCATCAATAATTCTCCACTACTGCCGCTACGAGGCGCGCGGCAAAGTCCTGCGCCATACGGTCCAGCGCGGGGTCCTGCTCCTGGAAAAAAGCTGCAAGTGTACTGGGATTAACCTGGCCGGTGCTCGGTGTCACCACCGTGGGGATTTCGTACTCGTTCCGAAACAGAAAGTTGTCCGTGTGATAAAGAATCTTCCCGGTCTCGCGCTCTTCAAAGGTAACCTCGCACTTCATGGTCACCATCATCGTCGTGGCCCGCGCCGTCTTGGTTTCAAACAGTAGCGGCACGGCTTCCAGGCTGAGGACTTTGCCGCGCAGCACGGCATCACTGTTGGCCGGATCGGACACCACGTGATACGGCGTCTTCACCAGAAACTCGTGTACCGTCGCTGCCGTCAATCTCTGCTCGATGCGGTAAATCGTCGTCTTATTTTCCAGCGCGGGCACGGCAATCACGTGGATGCTCTTTGGCAGCGAGTCGCTTCGCCCCGCCACGCGATACCCGCACCCCGCCAATGTCAGCGCCAGAGCCGTGGATATTCCCGCGACCGTCGTCCTTCTGACCTTGAGTTTCATGCGGCGAGTTTCTCCGCCAGTTTCACGGCATTCACAACCGGAAGCTTAATGTTATCCACCGCTCCCCAACTCCACCATGCTTGCAGTGGACTCGCCTCTGGCAATTCCAAGTGCATTGTGGAATCTCCGACGGAGAGATTTCCCAACGGACCATCCGCGTTTCGCCAAATGTGAAAACCAGCGTTTTGGCAAAGCTCCACTAGTTTTGCTTGCGTTGTCAACGCCGCTGTTTCCACGAGCGCCGCGAAGGTATATCCATAGAAAATGGGAGCGTGCACCACTTGAATGGATGCAAGACCTCCCCACTTCGCCACCAGGGGACTAACTTCCGCGCAAATTCTCCTGCTGACCGACAAAAGATTTTCCCGGCTTGCGGCTCCGTAGCGATTCAGCATCCCGAATGCAACTTGCGTGTCGAACACAGTTTGACCTGTACTTTGCATCGATAAGAGTTGCGACGTCTGGCTTTCCAGTTCCTCGATCCCACGGCGGCCCGCCTCCGAGACCGGACGGAAAAAGATCAGCCCCAGGCGAGACAAGCCGACCGCGCTCAGCGCATCCAGAAGCGCAACGGCAACCGTCGCGGGCGCCGAAAGCACCGCGTAATTCAAATCCTTCTCCAGCTTCACTTCCGCTCGCGGATACCAGAGCCTTGTTTCCTTCTCACCGATCGACCCACCGGAGAGATCAATTACCGTCGCTCCCCGAACAGCCCCTAGATTAACCTTCGTGAATTCGGGTGATCCTGTGAAGAAAACCAATCTCGCGCGGTCGAAGCTGCCTTCCTCCACCGGCTGGATCACTGCCGGCTCTCCGCCGGCTTCTGTTAACGTTCCTGCGGCGATTTCCTCATCCACCAGCCGCAAGTCCCATCCTGCAAATCGGCTCTCTTCGAGCAACGACTTCAGCTCCGCCCCCACCAGCGAAGATGCACCCGCAATCACAATCCGGTTGGATTCCCGTTCGAACGAAGGCATGAATCACGCGGTCCGCGAAACCAGCCGATGACGGATGAATCGCACCAAGTGCAGCGCCACGCCAACTGCCGTGTACGTGCATGCAAGCATGACCAGGGCAATTTCGGAAAACCTTACAATCACGGCAAGCAGGATGAACGCAACAACGATCGACAACGAAGGCAACTTACGTGTCCAGGGAATGTCCTTGAAACTATAATAGCGAATCGTGCTGGTCATCAACGCCCCAAGCCCGGCTGCCAACAAAAACCATACTACCGACCATCGCCAGTCATGCAGCGGTTCCTTGAAGCCATGGACTAACGCCGCGATCATTCCGGCAGCCGCGGGCGTCGGCATTCCCACGAAATACTTCGAACCACCCGGCGCCATTCCCTGCACGTTAAATCGCGCCAGCCGCCACGCGCAGCAAACCAAAAATCCTAGGCAGCACACCCATCCCATATCCGAAAGAAGTTCGCCTCGCTGCGTCCCGGCAATCGCCAGGCTACGAACTCCCCAAGCGAAAGCCAACACCGCTGGGGCGACACCAAAACTGACCACGTCCGCCAACGAATCGAACTGCACTCCAAAATCCGTATTCGCTCCTAGCAACCGCGCAAGACGCCCGTCCAGCGAATCAAACAAAATCGCGAGGCCAATCGCCTTAGCCGCCCGGTCAAAATCCGCCGTCGTCCCCATCAGCGCCGCCACCACAGCAAAATAACCGCAAAGCAGATTCGCCGACGTGAACAATGCCGGCACGAGAAACACTCCCCGCCGGAACCTGGCATTCCTGAATCGCCGCTCTTTGAATGGGATGTGGTGCTGTTCAGGATCGCCCATGGTTACGATCGCTTCCCCGCCGCCGTCAGATTTGCGCCCGTTTCTGCCGCGCTCGCCGCATCCAGTTTACCCGCCGTGCGTTTCCCAGGCCAACGCGCGAGCACGCTCGATCCCCCATTCACGTTGTCTCCCACTTTCACCAGAATCTCTGCCTCTTTCGGCACCCACACGTCCACGCGCGAACCGAATCGTACCAGCCCAATGCGCTCTCCGCGAGCCACCTTTTCTCCGGCCTTCTTCCAAGAGACAACCCTCCTCGCGATCAGCCCGGCAATCTGCTTGAACACCATTTCCCCCGCGTCCGTTGAAAGCGTGAACACATTTTGTTCATTTTCCAACGAAGCCCGTTCCCGCATCGCCGCCAAAAATTTTCCTGGACGGTATTCCAGCTTCGCAATCGTTCCCGTGGCGGGCGACCGGTTCACGTGTACGTTCCACACCGCCAGGAAAATGCTCACGCGCTTTCCCGGCCTTCCCGCGTTCTCTTCATCTGTAACGACGACCACGCGGCCGTCGCCGGGAGACACCACCGCCCCAGGCTCCGAAGGGATTACGCGCTCCGGATCGCGAAAGAAAGAGAAAATAAACAAGGCAAGGAACACCAGCACAGCGGCTGCCGCGTACCAATGCAGCAGGTAGCTAACGCCGCCCAGCGCGAGCGGCGGCACTCCAAAGTAGTAGCCTTCTTTGACCATGCTCCCCGGAGTACACTCCAGCGTTTCTGCGCGCGGCATTCGTTCCGCGAGCACGCATGGTCATTCTACGACAGAATCGCGCGCGATAAAGTCGTTATTGGCTGGAATTGGCCTGCGCGCGTACGATACGCGCGGCAATCCGCTCCATCTCATCTTTACAATGGAGCTTTAACTTTTTTAATTTGATTTCTTCCAAGAGGTCTTCCGAATTCAGGTAGGGCGATCTGGAGATTTTCTGGAGTTCTGCTTCGTATTGCCGGTGCTGCTCTGCCAGACGCTGATACTCGGCGTCTGTTTCGAAGGGTATGTCCCGAGGTAACCGCTGCGCACTTGCCATGCGTTCCTCCTGACGTTTTCGTGAATGTGAGGTGAGCACTACATGAACGCACGATAGCACTCTGGCTCGCCGCGTCAAGAGGGTATTTGTAGTATTTCCCCCCTAGCCCCCGAGTTTTATCTCCATCACAATCGCAGCCTCCTCTGGATCGTGGTAATAACTAGCACGCCTTCCCATTTTGTTGAATCCGTGCTTCGCATAGAACGCAATTGCGCTTTGATTGGACTCGCGAACCTCTAAAAACACGCGACTTACCCGCCGCGCTCGGAATTCTTGCAGCGCCGCCTTGAGCAACGCCCCGCCTTCCCCTTGCCGTCGCTTCACTTGAACGACGGCGAGATTCAATATCTCGGCCTCTTCCGCCACTTGCCGCCCAATGATGAACCCATTGACTTTACCTTCGCTCTCGATCCCAAGCGCCAGGACTCCAGGCCAACCCAGCAATTCCTTAAGGCCCCACTCCGTCCATTGCGCCGCCTCAGGCGATCCTCGCAGAATATCCGCAGCAGCCGCAGAGTCCGACTGGCCAAACGCACGAATCGTCGCCGCAACAGAATCGCGTTTTGCTTTAGCGGCCATGCGTAGCCTTCCCCTTCCAGAAAATCTCCGCGTCTGATCGCCTCACGTAGTTCGCGTCCAGCGCCAGCGCGTCTGTAAACCGCCCTTCGGCCAGCGCAGCCAATCCCAGCCGCCCGATCATCGGCCCTCGCACGCTAGAAACGCTCTCTACGCGTTCGCCGCGCATCTCCCGCGCTTTCCACGCCCCTCCAGAAACAACACATTCGGCGTCCGTCGATACCCATGAGATCTTTTCGCCCCTAGCAGTTTCCGCGACCGCTTCCACAAATTCCCCCGGCGCTATGACCATTTCGTCGCCAGACCGCTCCAATCTCGTTCCGCTCAACCTGTAAATGGCCCCGAATACCTGACCGCGCTGCGCATTGAAAAATGCTGCCACCCATGACATTTCCCCTGGAGCTTCCACAGCCAACGATTCAAGCCGCGACACTGCCACGATCGGCTTCCCGTAGACTTCCGCCCAAGCCTTTACGCTTGTCAGTCCTACCCGTACACCGGTAAAGGATCCCGGCCCCGCCGCCGCCGCGTAGGCGTCCACGCCCTCCATTCGAAGTCCGCAGGCTTTCAGGCACTCACCAACCGCTGGAAGAAGCCAAGACGAATAATCCTCCTCCGACTCATGGGCCAGCACATTCAAAACAGTAGCGTCCCGCAACACCGCGACGCTGCCCCTCGAATCGCAGGTATCTATCGCCAGGACAATCACATCCGGCATTCTACAGTACTCCCCCATTCCTCAGGGAAGGACCCGTAAGGACAGCCGTCCTCCGGTCCGAGTCATGGCATGCGGCGGTTCACCCCCTTCTGCATACCGTCGGGGACGACTCCGTTGCGAGCGGAGCCAGTCTCGTTACAGCGAACCGTCGATTTTCGGCCCTGAACTGTTCCTAATTTCATCCAACGGCATGCATAAGACCGCGGCCCTGAGCAATTCGGCTGCCAAATTTGCAACTCATTTTCCCTAACCTCCTGATTCCACGGGATATATCTTGACTCTTGCGGCACAACCTTATACACTTCTTATGCATCTCCGAGGGGGGCATCCAAACTTTATGGACTATAAGATCGGCGACAAAGTCGTCTACCCGAATCATGGTGTGGGCGTTGTTGAACAGATCAGTTACGGAGTTTTGAACGGCAGAACCGAACGTTACTTCATGATCCGCATTGTTTCCAGCGGCTTGCGTGTTATGGTTCCGCAGTCTAACGCGACGGCCGTTGGCCTTCGTTCCGTCATTCGTTCGGCGGAATCCAGCAAAGTCCTGGGCTTTCTCGAAACCGGAAAACTTAACTCTCACCACGACTGGAAGCACCGCTTCAAGGAAAACTCGGAGCGCATGCGCACCGGGTCCCTCCTCGAAGTTGCTGTCGTCCTCAAGAGTCTCGTTTCCCTCAGCCGCAGCAAGCCCCTCTCCTTCCGCGAAAAGAAAATGTTAGAACGCGCGAAGTACCTCCTCGTTAGCGAGATGGCCACTTCTCGCAACACCAGTGCCGAAAACGCCGAAGCCACCGTCGTCAAGTCGCTCGCCAAGGCCAAGCTCACGTTCCCGGTGATGACCGAAAAATTTGAATAGCCCTTGCCGCCTCCGCGGCACTTCGTCCCCTGCGGGCAGCTTGGAAAAAGCTGCCCGCTTTTTTATTCTCTGCGCTCTCTGTATCTCTACGTTCAAATCTCAGTTGCGGAAAGCGCACAAACCGTAACGCCTGCTTCGCGCAGACTCTGCGCTACGGTTGAAGCAATGTCAGGCGCGCCGGGTGTGTCGCCGTGAATACAGAGGGTTTGCGCATCTACGGAGACTTCACTGCCGTCGCTCGCAATCACTACCCCTCGCTCCGCGATGCCAAGCGCTTGCCACGCTGCTTCTTCTGGATTGCGGATTAGTGCATCCTCGAACTTACGCGGGCGCAACGTTCCATCCGCTTCGTACCGTCGGTCGGCAAACGCTTCCGCGGCCACCGCGAATCCTGCTTCCCGAAAGACATCCAGCATCGGCGAGCCGGCAAGTCCGACCAATACAACTTCCCGATTCCATCGCGCAACGCCTTTCGCAATCGATTCGGCAAGCTCGCGGTTCCGCACCGCCTGATTGTAAAGCGCGCCATGCGGCTTGACGTGCACCACGCGCGCTCCGCATCTGTCCGCCACATCCGCGAGAGCTTTAACTTGCTCAAAAATGAAAGCGGAAATTTCGTTCAGCGGCAGCTTCAACTCCAGCCGCCCGAAATTCGCCCGATCCGGATAGCCCGGATGCGCGCCGATCGCCAGCTTCCAGCGCAGCGCCTGCTCGATCGTGGTCTTCATGGTCTGTTCGTCGCCCGCATGCCCGCCACAAGCGATGTTGACCGACGTGATCGAGCGCATTAGCGCTTCCTGCGTGCCGTCGGCAATCGCCTCCGGCACCTCGCCCATGTCGCAATTCAGGTCCACCTTTAGCTCGCCGCGTTTCATTCCAAAATCCACTCTTAGTTGTGCATCACATCCGTCGCTGCCGCTCCAAACTGTAGCTCAGGCCCTCAGGCTTGAGGGTGTTTCCCCCGGAAGGAGCACCGCGCCGATGGATCGAAAAATCCTCACCCCTGAAGGGGTGAGCTACAGCTCACGCATCAATTCCTCCGACGCCATGAGCTTTTCCTGTTTTGCCAGCAACGTTCGCGCCGTGTCCCACTCAACTCGCTCAAACCGAATCTCATCGCGCGGCCGAAGCTGCCCCAGGCTATGAAAATCCGCCGAAATCACATTGGCAATCTTCGGATATCCCCCGGTGGTTTGCTGCTCGACAAAGAGAATAATGGGCTGCCCTCCTTCCGGCACCTGAACGGCCCCCAGCGAAACGCCCTCTGAAATCATTTCGCCGCCGGCCCGCGCCGGGATCACCCCGCCCTGCAGCCGAATTCCCATCAGGTTGGACTCCTCCGCCACGCGATATGTGCTCTCATAAAAAATCTTTTTTGCCGCCTCCGAAAACCAATCGCTCTGCGGACCTGGCGTGACGCGCAATACCTTTCGCGGCTGCAGCTCTTTCAGCGCCCGCGCCGACAGCCGTCGCTTGCCAACTGTGCCAGCGCCTACAGTGGAACAGGCATTCTTGCCTGTTCTTTTTTGTTCATTCCTGTTCGCCAGCCCAATAGTAAGGACGTCGCCTTTCTTCAACGCCCGCCCTTTATGCCCGCCCAGGCCGCTCAGAATGTGTGTCGACGCACTGTCCAAAAAGAGTTGGACTTCGACCCCGCCCCGAACGCACAAATAACACCGCGCCCCCGATCGCGTCGGCCCAAATCGAAGGACTTGCCCCGGCGCCGCTTCAAATGCTGTCCACATCTCAACCGGTTTCCCCTCCAGCGTCGCGCCAAAGTCCGAACCGGCCAGCGCCAGGACTGCGCCGTCCGGAAGCGCGAACGTCCCTCCAAGCAGCGTCATTTCCAGCCCGGCTTCCCCCTCGGCATTACCCAGCAGCCGATTTCCGATCCGGAGTGAAACCGCGTCAGCCGCTCCCGAAGGTGAAACGCCCAACGGCCCATATCCTTCTCGCCCAACATCCTGCACGGTCGTAAAAAGCCCCGGCTCCAACACCTCGATCAACCTCATGCGCTCTCCAACGTCGCAAATCGCTCGCGGGAAATCGGCGTGAATCGCACGCGATCTCCAATGGACAAAAGGCTCAACCCGTCGCTATCAGCCCGAAACATTTTAAGCGCCGTGCGCCCGATCAATCTCCATCCTCCCGGCGTCGCGAACGGGTACACGCCGGTTTGATTTCCCGCGATCCCTACGCTGCCCGCCGGAACTCGATTGCGCGGCGCCGCCAGCCGCGGCGTCACCAACTCTTCCGGCAATTCCCCGAGGTACGCAAATCCCGGCACGAACCCCAAAAAATAAACCACATACTCCACCGAAGAATGCAGTTCGATCGCCCGTGCCTGTGTTATTCCGCGCCTCGCGCATACCTCAGCCAAATCCGGACCAAACTCGCCGCCATAGCAAACCGGAATTTCCACCCGCCGCGGCTCCGGCAGTTTTACTTCCTTAAGCCGCTCGAGATATTTCCGCAGAATCCCTTCCACCTCTTCGTGCCGCATTCGAATCGCATCGAACTTGACCAGCAAAGAACAATACGCCGGATGCAAATTGCGTACGCCCGGAACCGGCTCTAATTCCAGCAACCGCAGCAGCCTGCGAACATTCTCATTCCCTCGGAGTGTGATGCGACTTTGCACAGGCGGGGCTTTAGCCCCGCCCGTTTTCTTCTGTTCACCTTGCTCGTCGAAATAAACCAGCAGTGATTGATCGCTGGAATATTGGAATCGCGCGACTTCGCCCCTCCATGTCTCCATGCTCGCGAAAGTATACCCCCACAGTCTAAACAGCGTGGAAAATGGGATGCGCGACCTGCTTGACACTCATATGTCCGCCGCATAGAGTTCCTGCAATCTTTCCGCGTCTCAGGGCGGCAGCCTGCCGATGAAATGGTTTGGCCCAACCGATCGACCGCGAGGTGATTGTGGCCGTTGAAACAGCTGCTTACGCGGTGCCCATCGGCGCCAGAACTATCCAGAAAATACGCTTCAGGATTCTCCCATTTGTTTTTGTGCTTTTCGTCGTT
Source organism: Acidobacteriota bacterium (assembly GCA_003225315.1). GTDB lineage: Bacteria > Acidobacteriota > Terriglobia > Acidiferrales > UBA7541 > Acidiferrum. Next base: position 7,345 of record QHZD01000048.1, on the reverse strand, counting down.
GCACTCATTGATCGCAACAACATTGGGTTTGCCGCGCTCACAATGAACAAAGAGCTGGCCATCAGCAGCCAGCAGTTCGGATTCATTTTCGGGATTTTCTTCTTTGGCTACTTCCTTTTTGAAATCCCCAGCAATCTGCTGCTGCACCAAATCGGAGCGCGCGTCTGGATCGCCCGAATCCTGCTTACTTGGGGACTTGTGGCCATGCTGACGGGCTTCGTCCATACGGTGCAGCAACTTTACATTGCGCGCTTTGTGCTGGGGCTGGCTGAAGCCGGCTATTTCCCTGGAATCATTTTGTACCTCACGTACTGGTTTCCCCAACGCGAACAGGCGCGTGCCCTTGCGCTCTTCATGATTGGCATACCCGTCACTACGATCCTGGGCGCTCCGGTTTCCGGTTTCATCCTGGATCATGTGCACTGGCTCGGCGTCAGCAGTTGGCGGTGGCTGCTCATTCTGGAGGGAGCGCCCGCCATTGTCTGCAGCGCACTCACTTACTTGCTTCTCCCAGGCGGCCCTCAAGAAGCCAAGTTTCTCGGCCCAGAAGAGAAAGAGTGGATTCAGGCAGAGTTGCAACGCGAAGAACAGCAAAAATTTACGCGGCGCAGTTACTCAGTGCTCCAAGCCCTGGCGAGCGGCCGTGTTTGGGTTCTCGTCTTGATTTATTTTGGGATAACGGTCGCCATCTATGCGCTGAATTCTTGGGCGCCGCAACTGGTGAGATCCCTCTCCAGCCTCTATTCCAATAGCACGATCGCGCTGCTGGTAATGATTCCCAGTTTGGTAGGCCTCGCAGCGATGATCCTTGTTTCGCGCAGCTCCGACCGCACCCTGGAGCGGCGATACCACGTTGCAATCCCGGCTCTCGCGACTGGAACAGCCCTCGTGTTGCTGGGCACCAGCCCTTCCGCATTCCTTTCCGTGGCGCTTTTGTGTTTGCTGGCTGCCGGCGTTTTCAGTTGTCTTGGTCCCTTTTGGACGTTGCCAAGCGAATTTTTGACTGGCTATTCGGCCGCAGCGGGCATCGCCTTGATTAATTCCGTGGGAAATCTTGGTGGGTTTGTTGGACCAGCCGCCATCGGTTTCATTAGCCAGAGAACGGGAACCCTCTCCGCGGGCCTGGCACTTTCCGGAATCCCGATGTTCCTGTCAGCGGCGCTCGCCTTGCTTCTTCCAGGCAAGCCCGAGCGCCGGCAAAGGGCTGAAAATTCCGCTCCGTCATAACGTCTCTTGGCGCGGACTTTTTTTAAGCAAGCGCGAGGCTGGGATCGGCGTTGAGCGACGTGTCCGCGAGCATTCCGGCGCGAAAGCGGGAATAAGCTGCCGCCGCGATCATCGCGGCGTTATCAGTAGAGAGCGCGCGGCTCGGGAAAAACACTTCGAGGCCGGCAGCTTTCGCGCGCTCTTCAAAGGCGGCGCGCAATTGCGAATTGGCGGCCACGCCGCCGGAAACGAGAATACTCTCCGCAGAAAGTTGCTCCGCGGCGTTGAGCGTTCGTTCGACCAGATCGCGCACAACAGCGTTTTGAAATTCGCGCACAAGTCCAAGACTTTTGGGCGTGCAAAGCGGGAGCAGTTGCTCGACTTTTTGTTCCCCGCGGGCCAACGCCTCTTCCCGTTTGCGAATTTCTTCGCCGTACTCTCCGTTTTCGCGAACGTGATACAGCACTGCCGTCTTGAGCCCGCTGAAACTGAAATCGAGAGCATTCCCCTTCATTTTCGTGACGCCAAATTTCACTGGCGCCGGCACACCGCCCGCCGCAGCAGCCAGCCGGTCGAGAATCGGCCCGCCGGGATAGCCCAGCCCAAGAAGCTTCGCCACTTTGTCGTACGCTTCACCGGCGGCATCGTCGCGCGTTTGCCCCAGCTTTCGATAATTCAGCTTCGCGCCGGCCTCCTGCGCGTTCGCACCTTCCGTCTTCACTTCGTAAAGGACCGTGTGCCCGCCGGAAACAATCAGGCACACTGCCGGGAATCTCGCCGCGCGCCCGGCTTTATGCGCCTCCAAGAAAACCGCGTGCACGTGCCCTTCGAGATGATTCACCGGAACGAGTGGCTTACCCAGCGCCTGCGCCAGCGTTTTTCCGTACGTAATTCCCACAAGCAGTGCGCCCACGAGGCCCGGGCCTTGCGTCACGCCAATCGCATCCACATCGGAAAGTTTCATTCCCGCTTGAGCAAGCGCTTCGCGCACCACCGGCACGATCTGTCGCAAATGTTCGCGCGACGCCAGCTCCGGCACCACGCCGCCATATTTTCGGTGAATGTCGATCTGCGACGCGACCACGCTTGACAGAATCTCGCGCCCGTCGGCAACCACCGCCGCCGCCGTCTCATCGCACGAAGATTCAATCCCCAGAATGCGCGTGCTCATTGAATGTCCATCTGGCCTCTACAATTTCAAGTTCTTCAAATACTCGCGGAAGTTGCCCCCAAGCTCTTTATTCTGCAGGGCAATTTCCACCGTCGCTTTCAGAAACCCGAGTTTGTCGCCCGCATCATAGGAGATGCCGTTATAAATATACGCCCACAAGCCATCCTCCTGCGCCAGGATACGCAGCGCGTCGGTTAGCTGGATTTCGTTTCCCGCGCCCGGCTTGGTACGCTCCAGGCAATCAAAAATCTGTGGCGGCAAAACGTAGCGTCCGGTAATCGCCAGGTTTGATGGAGCTTTTTCCGGCCTTGGCTTCTCCACCAGGTCACGGATTCTCAACAGCCGCGCTCCGAACGGCGCCTGCGGCGCCGGCTCACCATCCACGATGCCGTACAGGTGCGTCTTCTCTTTGGGCACTTCTTCGACGGCGATCGCGCCCACGCCCGTCGCGGCATACACATCAATCAATTGTTTCGTGGCCGGATTTTCGCCGGGAATCAGCACATCGCCTAGCAAAACCGCGAAGGGTTCATCGCCCACCAAGTCTTTCGCCACCAGCACGGCGTGTCCCAGGCCCAGCGGCTCTTTCTGCCGCGTGTAACTTACCTGCACCATGTCGCTGATGCGCCGCACCAATGCGGCCTGTTCTTTCTTCCCTTTTTCTTCAAGGAAGCGCTCCAGCGTCGGCGCGTAGTCGAAGTGATCTTCGATGGAATTCTTTCCCTTTCCGGTCACGATGATGATGTGCTCGATCCCGGAGACGACGCACTCTTCCACGACGTACTGAATCTGCGGTTTGTCCACGACCGTCAGCATTTCCTTGGGCTGCGCTTTCGTCGCGGGCAAAAAGCGAGTCCCCAGTCCCGCGGCTGGCAGGACCGCCTTGCGAACTCTGCGTGCTGTGGCGCCTTTCGTTTGCGTCGCGTCAGCCATCGGTTCCCTCGCTGGACTTACTTTTTCTTCGCAGGCTTCTTGTCTTTCCCTTCCTTGGAAGACGATTCCTTTGCCGCTGTTTCCTTCGTCCCGGAGTCTTTCTCTTTGTTCGCGGTTTCTTTGGTTTCCGTCGCGGGCTTGTCGGCCTTGTCGCCGTCGGCGCCAGCTTTCTTTCCGCCATAATCGGTCACGTACCAACCCGCGCCCTTGAATTGAATCGCAGGCGCGGTAATTACTGGCTCGACTTTGCCGCCGCAGTGCGGGCACTTTTTCAAGTGCGGCCCGGAAACGTTTTCAATTTTTTCCGTTGTTCGTCCGCACTTCAAACATTTGTACTCGTACAGGGGCACTGATGCTCCTCCGATGCGCTGCTCAAACCTAAAAGTATAGCATTGCTCTTGCATGCTGAGCGCGAGTGGAGCGCACGAAACGCGTGCTAGACTCGTCTCCATGGCCGCACAGACCTCCTCCAAACCGGTGAACGCCGCAAATTCCCCGGCTGTCGGATGCCTCTACCTTGTCGGAACGCCCATCGGCAATCTGGAGGACATCACGCTTCGCGCCCTGCGCATCCTGAAAGAAGTCGATCAAATAGCCTGCGAAGACACGCGCCACACACAGAAGCTGCTGACTCACTACGACATTCACAAGCCGCTGGTCAGCTACCACCAACACAATGAGCTGACGCGCGCGCCGGAACTCGTCGTGGCGCTGGAACGAGGCGCGAAAATCGCTCTCGTGAGCGACGCGGGCATGCCGCTGGTTTCTGATCCTGGCCATCGCCTCGTTACGCTTTGCCTGCAGCACCGCATTCCCGTGGTGCCGATTCCCGGTCCATCCGCGCTTCTCGCTTCCCTTTCCGCCTCGGGGCTGCCCTGCGAAGAATTCCTCTTCGTCGGCTTCTTGCCGGCGCGGACCGGCGAGCGCCGCCGCGCCCTCGAACGCCTGCGCATCGAGGATCGCACCATCATTCTTTATGAAGCGCCACACCGCGTCGCTGAGTGCGTCGCTGATGCGCGCGAAGTGCTCGGCAATCGCAGCGCCTGCATCGCGCGCGAAGTGACGAAGATGCACGAAGAGTTCCGCCGCGGCAAACTCTCCGAACTCGCCGCTTCTCTCGAAGAACGCCCCGCGCGCGGCGAAATAACGCTTCTGATTGGCCCGGAAGCTCCCGCCGATGCGCGCACACAAGCAAACTCCATGCAAAGTCTCGCCGACCGCGTCGAAGAACTAATCCGCCAGGCCAAACTCGACCGCAAAGAAGCCCTGAAGCTCGCCGCCAAGGAACGCGGCCTGACGCGCCATGACGCCTACGCCCAAATTGTCGATGCAAAAGCAAATCAGAAAGAAACGTGAGCAAAAGTCCCGATGCTACCACCCGGCATTGCGCCGGACTGGCGCAGCTGAGCACCTACCACCCACTGTCATTTGCGTTTCTTGCATCCCGGATGGCTTTGCGGGACCGAGCGAAGCAGGCCGGTTTTTTCTTGCGCATTCACTCCTGCGCGCCTATTCCGTCCCGCATGGTTTTGCGGGACGAATGCGTCGGCTTGTGCAGTCGAGGAATCTCTCTTATCCTTTCCTCCTTGCATAGCGTGCGATCACCCCCGCGTCCTTCACTTCGCCCGATCCGTCACTCCGGCAACGGTCAAAGCTGGAACACCGCTACATCTTTTTCACGGCACATTCTTAAGGCTCGTCCAGGCGCTGTTCGGAGAGTTCTGGTCGCACACCTGGTTGTTTTTCAGGTTGCAGACAAAAAACCGTGTCACGGGATGGACTTCCCAAACGGTGGAGCGCCAGCAACTGGCCAGCGCGCCCGTGAAAGCGCAGTCATCTTTAGTATTCAAGTGCACGTTATCGACCATCAGCTGTCCAACGACTTTGACTTGCCGGCCCTGCAGAGAGTTCACGCGAGCAAACGTCCACTTTGCGTCGCGCGTGTGAGGAGTCATCTCAGCGACGACGCTGGTTTTATCCATTTCCGTGGGGTGGCCGAATACGGGCTGTGGTTTATTCTTCAAAATCTGTTTCGCCAATGCCGGGTCAAAGCCCAGGCCGATGTGGAAGTCATAGCTGTCTGGGAGTTGCAGTTTGCAATTCGTGGTTTCCCCGATCGAGGGTTTGCCGCCAGCGCCTTTGCCAGTGTCTTCCACGAAGTAAAGAAAAGCGATGACGGTAACGATGTTCCCCTCGCCAAGATTAGCCAGCGCCGGAGCAGACTTTGCATGGTTGCTGCTGCCCAGAGTCTTTGGAACCTTGCCCTCCAGCGCCTTGAAATCCGTTCCACTCAGGAACGCCGTGGAAGCCAAGGCCGCACCTGGGACCTGGTTCTTCAGGAAATTCAGATACGCGTCGTACTTGTGGGCCGAGTCGGTGCACCCCGTTGGAAACTGGGCGTGGCACGTTTGCGTGGTCAGGCTTGCTGGATTACAGCCGGTAACTGCTTTTTGCTTGGAAGCCAGTTTAGCCAGGCCATGAGCGCGGTCAGCGTACAGGCAGTCGGGAATGCCGAGCAGAAGAATTAAGGCGATCAACTTAATGAATTTCTGCATAGCTCCTCCTTGAAAACATAGGAAGGCCGGTGGACCCTGTGCAGATGTGAATTGCAACAGTATGTCCCACTGAGCGAGCTATACGTCAATGTAATTTGCTGTTGACAGAAGCGACGCAAGGCTCCTCGATATCGCGTAGTGACAACGCCAGCGAATTCGTTTCAGGATAGAGGCGAGTGGCCTCACTCCGATTTTTTCAGAGTGATGCGGCGAAGAACGGTCTTATCAGGAAGGGTGAAAGTTCCTTCGAGCTTGTCGCCGTCGAGTTTGAGGACGATGACTCCGCGGGGGAGCTCACCTGTGATCGTGCGCTTGCCGCTGTCGTAGCGCCATTCGCCAGAGCCCATGACAATTTCCTTGCCGTCCGCAATTTTCCCGCCGGTGACCATTAACAATCCGCGCTTGCCCGGAATCGCGGCGATACGGTAGACGGCTACTTCGTCATGGCAGGCAGTGCCCTTCTCCACGCAGAGGGAATCGCCGCGCCAGGTGCCCGCGAGTTTCGATTCGTCGCTGGTGATCGAAGCGCTCGCGGTAGGGCTTTGTGGGATCGCGACAACTGCGGAAAGAAGTGAAGCCGACAAGGAAACAGTAATGGCGACGATCCCGAAAAGTGGCGTTCGCATTGTTCGTCCGACACAGAAAATCAATCGCGCAGCGCGCGGGCTGGATCTGTCCGCATGGCGCGCCAGGCAGGCAAGAAACACGCCGCCAACGAGGCGATGGTCATCACTGCGAGCGCCGAGCCAAACGCCAGCGGGTCGCGGGGGCTTACGTTGTACAAAAGATTTCCCAGCAGCCGCGTCAATGCGAGCGCCACTGCCGCGCCAAGCAACACGCCGCCGGCCGTCAACGCCAGGCCGCGCGACATCACCAGGCGCAACAGATTGGATGCATCCGCCCCAAGCGCCATGCGCAACCCCAATTCGCGGGTGCTCTGCGAGACCGCGTAGGACATCACGCCATACAGACCGATGGCCGCGAGCAGCAGCGCCAATCCACCCAGGGTACCAACCAAAGTGACGGCCACCATTTGCGGCGACGTGGACCGTTCGAGCTGCTCCTGGAGCGTGATGACTTCGTAGGGGGCGAGATTGGCGTCGAGCGCGTGGACTTCGCGGGCGATGGCCGTGGCCATAGTTTGCGGAGCCAGCGGCGTGCGGATGTTCAGAATGGCGGCGCGCAACGAATTTTGCCGCACGGGCACAAAGAAGAACGGCGTGGGCCTCTCGCGCACGCTCGAATACTTCGAGTCTTTAGCGATGCCGACGACCTGCATCCAGCGTCCCTTGAGCTGGAGGCGCTGGCCGAGCGGTTCGCGGCCCTGCCAGAAGCGCTGGGCCATGGTTTCGTTGACAACGGCGACGAGCGCGCCTTTTTCGTCATCGGCGCGCGTGAATTCGCGTCCGGCGACGAGCGGGATGCCCATGGTGACGAAGTAGTCTTCGCCGACTTCGTTGTAATCGACGGTGGGGGATTC
>QHZD01000047.1 GCA_003225315.1 Acidobacteriota bacterium | reverse complement strand
GTGTCGTGTTTTTGCACTCGCAGCACCGCCTCCGCGGTCCTCCACTCCGCTCCTTCCCACTATTGAATTTGCATAAGGCCCGCGTCCGCCGCAACCACGGGCGGCTTCCTTCTAACGGCTTAATCGAACGCGCGCAGAACACCGCGCCAGCGCCAACAACTTCGCCAAAACGCGCGTCCGATTAAGCACTAGCGTCAACCGGCAGCAATCGCGATCACTTCCTACAACCCGACTTCCCGTTACCGATCTGGCTCCATTGCCGATCAGATTGATTCCGGATAGCCGACCTCCGAACTCATATTTCAACCGCCAGGATGCCTTCGCGAGGCTGTGACCCGCTTGTCGGGCACCCCTTTTGCTTCATCTTCCCAACATCGCGAAAACCAAATGAGCAGCGTGGCGCTTGATACTACGGGTCCTTGCGAACAGCATGGTGGAAGATGTGCCGAGATTGCCGCTCAACTGCCTACGGCGATTGTTGAGGGAAGCCGATGCGCCGAACCAAGTCTGTGTATCTAGAGTCAGAGCGGTAAGAATCAAAACCAGGTTCGGTGCGCAACCAAAAAGTCAGGTTCTGCGAGCGGCTTTGATAACCCTTTTCAAGCCAGGCAAATGCGCGCGATGCATCTCCGGTCCGTGCGTAGAGGACAGCGAGCACGTACGGATCGACTGAACTCTTCCTGGCTCGGGACTCTTCGCGTTTGAGCTTGGCCTGCCAGTACCCTTTGACGCCGAAGTTTGCGTAGGCACGCCGGAGCGGTGCGAATTCCTGGGCAGCAGCCTGTTTACTCTGGCCGAAGAAGATCGACATGTCCTCTTGCGAATCAATAGCTTTGGACAGGATATTATTTCTTTCATATACCTCGATGGTAAGCCATCGTGCCACGCCGTTTGCGGGGTCTGTCTCCAATACCTTCCCAGCTTGCTCCAGAGCTTGATCGTAACGCCGACCCACCAATAACTGCGTGGCCGCTAAAGCATTGACGATCGGGGAGAGCGGATCAAGCTGCTGCGCCTTTCTCATTTCCGTGATTGAGCCGTCCAATCGGTGCGCTTGCGCTAAGTACATGCCGTACCACAGATGAGCCCAGGAAGAGTTCGGAGCGAGTTGCACAGAGCGGGCGAATTCTCGTTCGGCCTCCGAAAAGTTCCACTCGAAAGCGTATTTGACCCAGGCCAGGGAGCTATGGCCCTGCCCTAAGCTCTCGTCGATTTCCAAGGCCTTCATAGCCGCTTGCCTTGCTTTAAGGAGTGTTTCATGCGCGGGAGCAAGGCCTAAGGCGGCCATCCAACAATAGGTTTCAGCCAAATCGGCAAAGGCCTGCGCATAGCGTGGCTCGAGCTCAAAAGCGCGAGTGAAATTCAGTACGGCGTTGTCGAAACCGTCGGAAGTCAATTGGCGCGAGTAGAAGCGTCCTTTCACGTAGGCCTCGTAAGCTTCCGGGTTCGCACGGAATGCAGTGGTTAGGCCAGCCTGCTCCGCTGGAGTGAGCTGAACCCGCACTTCACTCGCGATGCGTCGGGCGACTTCGCCTTGCAGGGAAAGAATGTCGGCCAAATCGCGCTGGTAAGAATCCGCCCACAAGTGCCGTTCCAAAGGGACACGGATCAATTGGGCAGTGACGCGCACCCGATTGCCCGAGCGCAGGACGGTCCCTTCGACAACGGCGTCGACGTTCAGTTCGCGAGCAATCTCTCCAAGGGACTTGCGGGTTGGCTTGTAAGGCATCACCGAGGTCCGGGAAATCACGCGTAGATCGCTAATCTTCGCAAGGTCGGTGATGAGCTCGTCAGTCATGCCGTCGACGAAGAATTCCTGCTGCGGATCATTAGACAGATTAAGAAAGGGCAGAACGGCAATGGAACGAATCGGAGGAAGCGCACTACCGGCTCCCACGTTACGGTGCCCGATCCCCCACGCCAGCGCAGCAATAGCAATTACTGCGGCGGTGCTGAGAGCGAAACGCCGCCGAAGCCGCGGTGACAATACGGGCGGACAATGAGCTGGTAGCGCGATAGGCGGCTGATCCGAGGTGGCGGCGGATACCGAAGTGACCGGTGCAATGAAGCGGTAACCGCGGCGTGGCAGTGTCTCAATGAAGCGAGGATTTTCCGCGGAATCGCCAAGGGCCTCGCGAATCTTATTGACGGCGGTACCAAGGCTGTGCTCGAAATCCACAAAGGTGTCGGCGTCCCAAAGCTTCTCGCGGAGCTCCTCGCGGCCGATGACAACACCCGGCTTCTCCAGCAAAGCAACAAGCACTTGCATCGGCTGGTCTTGAAGTTTCAGCTTGATGCCGGACTTGCGCAGTTCGCTGGCCTGAAGGTCAACCTCAAAAACGCCGAAACGCAAGACGTTGGGGACGGTAGCCGGAGTTTCCATGGAGAATTTCCTTACGGGAACCTTAGCTGGAGGTTAGCACACAGAATCTGCGCGGTCAATTTTGCTGACTTAAGTTGAAGCGTAGCTGCAACTCATTTCACTGCAATGCGTTAGCCGTTGAAAGACAATTGAACCCCAGTGCATTGACCCTTTCCCATTGCTGCTGCAAAGTGCGCGCAAGTTCCAGAGAGCGCACTCGCATCGTTCGGCGTAACTGGAGTTTTTGCTTCCATCGTTTCGAGACTACGAGGAGATTCCTATGAGATTCCGATCTTCAGTTACCAAGGCACTCGCCGCGCTGGTTGTATTCATACCCGTGTTAGCCGCCATGAGCGGAGCATCGCCAACTCCGAAAGCTGCTCCACATGCACGAAGGGCCGGAGGTCACTGTACTCCGGTAGGTGGGACGATCATGACGAACCTCGGCGCAATCGATCAGAACACCACAATGGGCACTGCCACCGGGGACCTCAGAGGTGCGGTTGGCGCCAAAATCCTCAACAGCGATGGCGTGAACTTCCTGATCGAGCACCATTGGGTCACCGAAGCGGGGGACACAATCTTTTTTAATCCCGTTACGGAAGTCGCTACACCGTTGAACCCGACCAATCTGCAGATCTTTGGGTTAACGCTGCCTCACCCGATCGAAGTTACCGGCGGAACCGGACGGTTTGATGGTGCCACGGGCTCGATAGGGGCCTTCGGCACCTTGGATTTCGGTCACGGGGAGACCGTCTTTAGGTATAGCGGACAGGTTTGCTTCCAGGAACAGAACGAGCGGTAGAGTACAAGGCGCATTTCCGTCCGTTGACAATGCCTCGGGGCCACGAAGGACGACGAATCGGGGAGTCAGCAACGGTAGCAGGATTAGTGTGGGCTCGTCGGGATCAACAGCGCGTGAGGCTAGCGGCAGACTTTGGCTAAATGGAGGGAGTAACTACAATGAGAAAGCAACTCTGGTTCATGACGGCAGTCCTAGTTTGGCTTGCGGGAACAATTGTGCCCGCAGCTGGACAACAGCCTGCGCCGGGCCAGTTCCCCGTCAATACGACCGTATCCGGCTACCAGTTCAGTGCAGCAATGGGAATGAACGCAACGGGGAAGTTTGCAATCGTCTGGGCTAGCGATCGGCCGGATAGCAATGAAGCCGTTTTCCTTCAGCGCTTCAACGCCAACGGCACACCTGCGGGGGCCGAAATCAGAGTGGATGACCCGACGTTTGTGCCATTCTCTAACAACAGGAAGAGGGACCCTGCCGTTGCGATGGACGCGGCGGGGAATTTCCTGGTTGTTTGGGCCGGCGGCCTGTTCTCTTCTGTTATCGACCAGTTTAACTACACCTTCAGCTCCTCTCAGATTTATGGTCAACGTTTCGATGCTAACGGCGTACCCCAAGGGACAAATTTTCTTGTAAATACAAACGCCAACGCCTCTGTCACCCAACAGCCATCGGTGGCAATGTACGCGTCTGGCGAGGCGGTCATAGTTTGGAGCGGCTTCGGACCTGCGGACGGGCATGGCACGGGCATCTTTGGACAGCGACTCGACCCCAACGGTTTAAAGCTCGGACCCGCCAATTGCCACGATTATTTAGGTACCTTTGCTCCCTGCGACTTCATCGTCAACAGCTACACCGTCGGCAATCAGTTCAACCCTAAGGTGGCAGTGAATCCCGAAGACTGTACCGTGCCGTCGGCGCCTGTTGTTTGTACGCTTGGGAGCTTCGTCGTTGTATGGGAAGGTGCTGGCATTACCGACTCAGCCGGGATTTTCGGCCGGCTTTTCGATGGTAGTGACGGAGCACCTTCAGGTCCCCAGTTCCAGGTAACGAACCAGGTCTCCGCGAAAGACAACCCTGCGGTGGGAATGGACGCGAACCTGAATGTCATCGTCGTTTGGAATGGTTCGGATAACCTTGGTGTTCGCGGAGTATTCGGCCAGCTATTTGGGTTCCCCTCTGGCTCGTGCCCGCCTGGAACTGTCTGCGGAGGCACTTTCGGTCCGTCGGGCCCCGAGTTCCAAGTTGCGAGCCTACTAGGTGGCTCCTCGCATTTCAACAGACTGTCGGTTGGGATGGCTCCCACTTCCGCAGGAAATTTCGTTGTCGCCTGGAACGATTTGGAGAGCGCCACGAGTGCCAACGATGCGATATTCGCCCAACGTTTCGATAGCACCCGTACGGTCGTGGGAACCCAAATCCTGGTAAGTATTGGCCCCGCCACTTATTACCGGCCCGCAACAAGGATGAGCGCCGCGGGGAATTTCGTTGTCGCCTGGGAGGGCGGCAACGACGGCAGCTTCTTTGGGATCTATGCCCGGGATTTCATTGCCGCATTGGATACAACGCCGCCTGTGATCACTCCAAACATTAGCGGAATGCTGGGTACCAATAATTGGTACACCAGCAATGTCACAGTTACCTGGAGTGTGGTCGACCCGGAAACAGCGGTCACTTCTCAAGTCGGGTGCGCACCAGCCCCCATCACGTCCGACTCCGCGGGCATGACCGTGACCTGCAGCGCCACAAGCGCGGGTGGACCAAACTCGAACTCTGTGACTGTCAAGCGCGACGCGACTCCGCCGAACATCTCCATTACAACTCCAGCGAGCGGGGCCTCTTACGCGTTAAATCAGCCGGTGCCGTCCAGTTATAACTGCACGGACAATCTGTCCGGAGTGACTACGTGTGCCGGGCCAGTGAATAGGGGAACCAACATCGACACGCAGACGACGGGTATGAAGAGCTTCACCGTGAATTCCAACGACGCAGCCGGCAATCTGAGCTCACAATCGGTCAGCTACGAGGTCGTGTGTCACTACGTTACCCTCACCCCGACTCCGTCCACGGCTCCCCGGAGCAGCACGATTACTGCTAACTTCGTAGTAAGTGCCTGTGCCAGTGCGACGCAAATGGTGGTCGTTAGGTTCACGTTGACTGGTCCGCTGCAACCTGCCAGTTGCGGCAGCACAAATTCTGTGTCATTTAACACTCCGTCCTTTACATTGACACCGAAAACACTTCGCAATATCCCGTTTCCTTTCCGAGTGCCGGCAGGAGCTTGTCTGGGAACGTATTCGCTGACGGCAACCCTCCTGGTGAACGGGATTGCCGTGGACACTTCAACCGCGACGCTAACGGTGACGCCGTGATAGCCAGAACGCGAAGCGAAAAAAGAGGCGATCCATTAAATCGAGGAGAGAGGAGGCAACCAGCGCATTGCGTCCGGGCGAGATGCCCAGGCATCCGGTGCGATGGTTGGCGCAATAAGGTCGGGGAGTCACAATCTTCCGTCTTGTTGCAAGAAGGACGAGAAATGAAAGGCGCCCGAGTTTTTGTGTTGTGGTGTGCAGTAGCCGCGATTCTTGTCTCTGCGAGGTCTGCGTGTGCAGATTTGACACCATCAACAGTTCGGGTAATGTGCTAGCTAGGCACTATGGCATGGACCCTACAGATATTTCCGGCCTTAGGGGTGGTTTAGCATTCGATTCGAGGGACGACACAATCTACATCGGAACATTTAATGCCGAATACCACTACACAACGGCTGGTGTTGATCTCGGCCACTCGATACTCAGACGACCGGTTTGTGGATGGGCTAGAATTTTCGGCTGTCGCCAGCCCGGTACCAGAGCCGTCTAGCCTCCTGTTGCTGGGTTTCGGAACAATCGCGCTTCGCAGATTCGCGACGAGGCTTCAAGGATCAGCCTGATTGGGTCATCGGAATGGGGAAACATCCCTCTACGCCCGCAAGGAAATAGAGATTGCCGCGACTGTCGCGCTGGTGCGGGCCAACAGAAAATCGCGCCGGGCGCGCCCACAGAGGTGACCCTTTCGGAGCCCATTGGCGGGCCTCTGGTATTGTGCCCGGATTTACAAGCCAGCCGGAAGTTATCGGTTCATCCGTCGGATTAGTACCGACAAACGCGCTTGTGTTCACGAATATCGTGTCAACTCTCGGGGTTGTCGGTAATCCGGAAGTAATCCCCGGATCCGATTTGTTCCGTGGTCAGGTTGTCAACACGCGCTTGTATCGCGTTCGATTTACCGGCTCACCCGTCACCACTTTTCGTTTGACTTTCCTTAGCTTTCTGATATACTACATGCTAGGTAAATCTGCGAAACATTTTAGGCGCGACGCTTTCTCGCACCTGTCAAGTGTCTCCCGTTCCCCTGTAAACCATTTGGAATCAGCAGTTACAAATCTGGACTCAGAAACTGCGCCTAACTATCTTTAGAATCAACACTTACGAAACTGTATCAAAACAAACGACTTTAACCACGTTTAGAATCAACACTTATGAAAAACAGGGGGAGGGGGGCCCAGTTATTGTTAACTAGAAATCCCAAGAAGGATTTCTATCCCGAGGGAGCATCGCGACCGAGGGACCTCTCTTCACACCCGATGATGGAAACATTCCAGACCTTGTCGGAAAGGGTGTCTGTCCCGAACGACGAGCGCTGTCTGCGAGTCCCGACTCGCTCGGGACCATCGGGGTGAAGGATCATGGCCGAGTCGACGTAAAACAAAAAGGGCCCCGACCGAGTCGGGACCCAATTCCCAATCTACACCGATTCTTGGTCTGCGTCGGCCCTACTTCTTCTCTTCGCCGGGCTTGTCCGCCGATGGGGGAGCAGGCGCTTGCGCTGGCGGCTGCGGTGTTTGCGAAGTGCCCGACATGCCGTCCTTGAAGCTGCGGATGCCTTCGCCAAATCCCTTCATGATTTCCGGGATGCGTTTGCCGCCAAAGAAAATCAGGATTACAGCCAGAACCACAAGCCAATGAAAAATGCTGAATTCACCCATGAAAAGCCTCCACGCGCTCCGCTTGGCCGCGCGCTACTTAAACCCTAGCGCAGGTAGTCCTGCGCGGCAAGTCTCTCTCGCTTGCCCCTACAGGATAACACGCTCTTCCCCCGCCCGCCGCGTCACATGCTCGCGGTCGAGATATTCAAGCAGCGGGATGGCGTACTTCCGGGTAATGCCGGTCAATTCCTTGAACGCCGGCACAGAGATGCGGTCGCCCTTGGCTTTCTTATAAGCAGCAAGCTGCTCCTTCAATTGAGCCAGCGCCTGGCGGTGAAAAACCAGTTCCGCCGAGACGCGCACCAGGTTTTTCTCGCGCAGGAGAATTTGCAAAAGCTTCTCCGCGCGTTTGGCTTCGACCGTAAGTTTTGCCAGCACTTCTTTCACCGAGGGCACCGCCAAACCCGCGGAAGCGAACACCTCTTCGATCTGTTCCTTGGCTTTCGCTTCTTCGGGAAGCAGGGCAATTTCCGATCCTGCTTTCTTTACCAATTCTCCTTGCGCGTCGAGCTTTTTCTGCGCAATCAATTCTTCGAGCGCGGCGCGAAACGTTTCGCTCCGCACGCGCTTTCTCAGGCTCGCGCGCAAATCCTCTCGCGCGATTCCTGGCAGTAAGGGGTTCTCTTTCTGAAATCGTTCCACTCTTTCTATAATTCTCTTGCGCACTTCTTCAAACAATTGTCCGGAGACCAGCGCCAGCGGTTCGCCCGAAACAATTCTCACGCGTCCCGTTCCACGAAGTTTTTCCAGGGCTCCCTGAATTTCTTTTTCCGTCCAACCCGTCCGCGCCACAATCTCCTCGTGGCCCAGTCCCAGCAGAGCGCGCTGCGTCATCTCCGCGAGAATTTCTTCATGGTTGCCGCGCTCCAGCGTTGCCAGAAACGCCGCGCGTCCTGTATCGCGCAGCATCGGACGCCGCGCCAGCGGATCGAGCACCACGCCTCCGCCAATCGTCACCACCGGAGAAAACTGCCGCACGATGAAGCGGTCCCCCGGCAGCACCAGCACTTCGTCCTGCAATTTCAAATTCGCGAGCGCGCTTCCGCCCGGCGGAAGTTCCTTCTCTCCGTGGAAAAAAACTTCCGCGATTGTCCCCGCTGTTCCGGAATGAAAATGCACGCGTGCGCCCTGCTTCATTTTTCTCGCGGAGGGCAACGACTCCAACCGGACATCGACTCGCCGCGTTTTGCGGAATTTTCCCGGCGCGGCCAGAACCATGCCGCGTTTCAGCGCAGTGTGTTCAATTCCGGCGAGATTCACCGCGGTGCGCTGTCCCGGCGTCGCGCGCTCCACGGATTTTCCGCCAGACTGCACGCCACGCACACGCAGCAGCTCGCCGCGCGGAAATAATTCCACTTCATCGCCCGCGCCGACGCTTCCGGAAATGAGCGTCCCCGTCACGACGGAACCAAATCCTTTCATCGCAAACGCACGGTCAATCGGCAATCGAAAATATCGCGCCGCATCTTTTGCCGACGCGTTCGCCGCCGCGTCGCTCAACGCTTTCCTCAACTCAATAAGTCCCGCGCCTGTTTTCGCGCTCACCGGAACGAGTGCTGCTTTTTCCAGGAACGATCCGCGCAGAAATTCCTCTGTTTCCATGCGCACCAGTTCCAAAGTGTCGCTGTCCACCATGTCGCTCTTTGTCAGCGCTACCACGCCGCGTTTCACTCCCAGCAAACGGCAAATATCAAAATGCTCGCGCGTCTGCGGCTTGATGGATTCGTCCGCGGCAATCACCAGCAACAGCACATCGATTCCCGCCGCGCCCGCAAGCATGTTGCTGACAAATCGTTCGTGCCCCGGCACATCGACAAAGCCGAAGCGCACGCCATTTTCTTCCAGGAACGCGAAACCTAAATCGATGGTGATTCCGCGGCGCTTTTCTTCCGCGAGACGATCCGGATGCGTGCCAGTCAGCGCTTCGACCAGTGTGGATTTGCCGTGATCGATGTGCCCAGCCGTGCCGACAATCACGCTCTTCATCGCAGTGGACATGATTCGAATGGGCGAACGCTCTTGCCGCCGCCTTGGATGCTACTGGAGGAAAGAATCAGCGGTCAAACTGGGGAAACTATTTCGCGGCGGCGATTTCGTCGACGATGGATTGCGCGGCCACACGCGGATCGGGCGCGGCGAGAATGGGCCTGCCGACGACCAGAAAATCGGCGCCCGCGCGAATCGCTTCCGTGGGAGTTGCTTTCCGGGACTGATCTTCTGATTTGGATTCCACCGGTGAATCCTTTGGGCGCACGCCAGGCGTCGCGATCAAGAATTCAGGGCCGCAAGCCTTGCGAATGGCTTTGGCTTCCTGCACAGAAGCGACGACGCCGTCAACTCCCGCGCCCTTAGCGAGCTCCGCCAACTTCACCACGCGCAATTTGGGCGCACCGCCGATTCCCACTTCCTTCATGGCCTTCTGGTCCATGCTCGTCAGAATGGTCACCGCGAGCAGGTGCGGCCGGTCTGCTCCCATCGGAACTCCGGCGCTGATGGCTTGTGCGGCAGCTTCGAGCATGGCTTTACCGCCGAGCGCATGCACGTTGACGAGCTGCACTCCACTAAGCGCCGCCGAGGAAAGCACGGCGCCGGCAACCGTGTTAGGAATGTCGTGGAATTTCAGGTCGAGGAAAATTCCCGGGCCGAGTGCGGCGACTTCTTTAACAGCAGCGGGGCCTGCGGCCGTAAAGAGCTGGTTGCCGATCTTGAACATGCCCACAAGATCGGCCACCTGCTTTGCGAATTTCAACGCAGTGGAAAGCGAATCAAAATCAAGCGCGACAATCAGGCTGCTGCGGGGATGGGCGTCGAAGGTCAGGGTCATGTGTGACCCCGCCTCCTCCGGGGTCAGTGCTTCTCGGGTAGTGCCATGAGTTCGAGCCGGACCTGGCTCACGCCCGAGTGGATCAAGCCAATCTTCCGGGCGACTCGATAGGATACATCAATTTCGCGCCCTTCTTGATAGGGACCGCGGTCATTGATGCGTACCAGTTCAAACTTGCCGTTGCGGGGATTCACTACGCGGACGAGGGATCCAAAGGGGAGGTTGGGGTGAGCCGCAGTGAGTGCCTCGGAGTCGAAGCGCTCGCCATTGGCGGTTTTGCGGCCATTGAACCCGGGGCCATACCAACTCGAGTTGCCTACCCAGGTCTTGATCGGCTTCACGGGTTGATTCAGATGCGCTACGAGAGGTGCTTCCATCCCCGGTGCAACCAAGAACATGAGGAGTACCCACCGCAGTGCAGCCCAGCTCATGAATAGTTTGTGTCTCATAGTGTGTTCTTTGTGCTACTCAAATCCAGAAAAGTGTAGCAAAAAGGCCTGGTTATGTCAACCGTTTTCTGCTAGTTTTCAGCTTGGAATTTGTCCCTTATCTCATTCAAAGTAAACATTTTAGTCCGTTCCAGTACGTTCGTAAGGGTCTCGACAAGCCGCTCACTGGCCCTCGGGTCAGCAAAGCTGGCCGTCCCGACCTGTACCGCCGAAGCGCCTACAGCCAGGTATTCAAGCACGTCTTCGACCGTCTCGACGCCTCCCAGGCCTATAACTGGTGTCTTGACGACCTTCTTCGTTTCCCAGACGAGTCTCAAAGTAATGGGTTTAATCGCTGGGCCGGATAAACCACCGGTTGGATTCCCCAACCGCGACTTTCCCGTACGGAAATCGATGGCCATTGCCGGGTAGGTATTTGCCACAGTCAGGACGTCGGCTCCGGCTTCTTCGGCCGACTTGGCGATAAGTCCAATGTTTGTAACAAGAGGCGAAAGTTTGACCCACAGAGGTCGTTTTGAGGCAGCTTTGCGGGCGGCTCCGACGACCTCTGCTACCATGGCGGGGTCGTTGCCGAACTGCATGCCTCCCTTCTTAACATTGGGGCAGGAGACGTTGAGTTCATAGCCTGCCAGCCCCTCGGCGTCCTCCAGGACGCGGATCACCTCGACGTAGTCCTCGATCGTGTAGCCGAAAACGTTGGCGATGACGGCCGTATCGAACTTTCGCAGTACCGGGAGTTTTTCGGCTACGAAGGCCCGAACCCCGACATTTTGTAGCCCGACGGCGTTGAGCATTCCAGAGGGGGTGGGGTAAAGCCGCGGGGCCGGGGCACCTTCTATGGGTTCGCGGGAAAGCCCCTTAGTGACGAAGCCTCCGAGACGGTTCAGGTCAACAAGGTGGGCAAATTCGAGGCCGTAACCGAAGGTTCCGCTGGCGGCAAGAATAGGGTTCCGCAGGCGCAACGCGCCAATTCTTACGCTGAGGTCAACGGCGCCAGCGGAGCTCACTTCGCATGAAGCATAACACGAACTGCCGGCTTCACCTTTGAAAACCTGGACGTGGGCCAACTCCTCGAAATGCGGACTTAAGAGTCCACTTGGGTACGGCGTAGTTTCATAGCTTCAACAGGTATGATGGCCAACTCACATCAGTTATCATTCACAGGGAACAACTGGAAAGGAGATCATCAATGGCGACAGCGCTGCGAACTCTCTTGCTAGCGACAGTTATTGTGATTTTCGTTCAGCGGATCCCAGCTCAGCAGCCGAATGACGTCACCATCTCAGAGCCCAGGGTCATCAAGTTGGCGGACCTGTTCAAGCAGGCCGATACTGTTGCAATTGTAAAGATTGTTTCCGGGGACACGGAAAACTACCGTGTCGCTGTATACAAGGGCGATGTGGTCAAGAGCTTCAAAGGAGCTACAACTGGAGAGACTATCTATTTCGGGCCATACGTGGGGGAAAGACTAGGGTGGGAATACATTCTGTTCTTGCACAAAGTGCCCAACCCGATGGCGCCGAAGACACCCTCAAGCGCGGGCTATGGAACAGTCTCCTACGCCGAGGTATTTAACGAAGGCTATACATCGATGATGACCTCCTATGAATGCGCCTTTGATGGGAAGGATACTGCCCAGCAATGCGATTACGGTGTGAGAGTCTGCACAGACTACATCGTACTTCCAAAGTCGACGCGCACCTTTCCTCCAGTGAGTGAGAGTACCCCCTTTGGTTGTCGCTGGGTGAGGAAAGGGGTATTCACTTCAATCCTTGGAACGCTCGCTAACTCAAGAGAATGAGCCCTGTCTAACGCGCTGATTCTTCATCTGCTCACATCGGCGAAATAAATTTTCAAGGATTTGGGTTGGGAATTTGTGTGGCCGCGGGTCTTGCCACGGGACGCGCACGGACGGGTTTCTTCAGGGCGTCGGCGAGGACGTGGCCGTCGCGGGAGGAGAGCGTGATGCCGCAGAGGGTGGCGAAAGTTGGAGCGATGTCGGCGGGTGTGACCGGTTGGAAGTATTGGCCGGGCTGGATGCCGAAGCCCATCAGCAGAACGGGAACGTGCTGGTCATAGTTGTAGGGGACGCCGTGCCCCGTGCCGTAGGAGCGCGGCTTTCCCGAGGGAGTGGAATCGAGGAGCCAGTACGGCTTGGGCAGGATGAATAAGTCGCCGCTGCGCCCGGGGAAATAACTGTACGCGAAAGCACGGACCGTTGGGCTTTGCGTGGCGGGCCTGTTCTGGAGTTCCTCGGCACTATAGACAGCCGCGACCCCGGGCTGCTCCAGCGCAGCGTTCAGAACGGCCTGCATGGCGGCGTGATCGTGCTGCAATTTGTCATAGACGCCGGGCGCAAAGTAAATATCGCTGCCGCTGATGCGCGCAACCGGGGGCTTTGGATACTTGAAGGCCGCGAGGGCCTTTTCGATTCGTTCCTGCAACTCCGGTAACCGCAAGAGGCCAGCGTCGGCGCCGGTAGTCTGCATGTCTTCGGGAATAGGCACGACACCGTGGTCGGCACTCAGCGCAACGACGTAATTTCCGCGTCCGACCTTGGAATCCAGGTGCGCGAACAAATTGCCGAGATCCTTGTCCAAGCGCACAAGAATGTCCTGAATTTCGCGGCTGCGCGGACCAAATGCGTGGCCGACGATGTCGACGGAAGAATATCCAATAGCGAGAAAATCGGTCCCGCTTGAATTGCCTAACTTCAAGGAGTCCACAGCTTTCACTGCAAGTTCCGTCAGGGTCGTGTCAGCGTAAGGACTGCAGGCCCATTGATTGTAAAAGTCCGCGTCTGGTTCGTTGACACCCTGCTTGCCGCGCAGCGGATGGGGAAACGTGAGCTCCCAACTGACGGGAGGAACAGCGCCGAGAGCCTTTTCCTCATACCAATAGGCTTTTTCCGGCAGGGAAAGCGCCCAGGTCTTGCCGAAGTCCGCTTTGGGCGGATGCGACTTGGCTTGCTCCTCGATGAAAGGCTGCGTGCCATAGACGCTCGAAGTGACCCACAAGCCGCCGTCGAACCAGGTGGCGGCGTCGGCTTTGTGTCCAGCCATGGTTATGGCGGCGCGAGCCTTCAGCGAAAACGTGACCACGCGCGTCGCGCCGCTGGTCTGAAATTTCAATTCCTCCGCGAATGACGGCACGGCCATGCGCCAAGCAGTATCCGCGCCTTGTGGAGTGGCGCCTGCATAACCAACGTTCTTTACTTTGGGGTCCGGGTCGGCGGTGCAGGTGACCATCTTTTGTTCTTTGCGGTCCCACCAGGCGTTGGCGACCATGCCGTGAGTGGCGGGAAACGCTCCGGTGGAAATCGTGGCGTGGCCGACGCAGGTTTCCGTGGCGGCGTAAGGATAAGCAGCATCGCGAAACCACGCGCCTTCCTCGACCAGGCGCTTGAGGCCGCCGGTCCACTGGCCGAGGAATTTGTCCACATAGTCGGCGCGCATCTGGTCGACGACCAGGAGAACGACGAGCTTCGGCCGGGCGGGGGCCTTCGACGCCTTGGGAACCGCCACGCGAAGCGGCGGGACCTGAGCAGCCATACGCGGCGGCAACGAAATCGCACCTGCGAGAAAAAATGCCGCCGCCATCGTGGCGCGGCGAGAAAGAGTGCGCTTCCACAGGAAACTGTTTGAAACCATAGCCGAGCCGCCTCCACAATCCGCCCAAGAGTCTACTACGAGCGCGTACCGGTTCGATGATTGCGGACCGGATTGACCTCGGCGCGGTCAGGAATGATACGATACCCCGACCATGCGCATCGTCGAAAAGAGCCAGTTGATGTCCGCGCCGGAAATCGACCGCACACTGCAGCGGCTAGCGCATGAAATCGTGGAGAAAAGCGGCGGAACGAAAGACCTGGCGCTGATCGGGATCGTGCGGCGGGGCGTGCCGCTGGCGCAGCGGATTGCGCAAGCGATGCGCGGGATCGACGGCGTGAACGTGCCGGTGGGCGTGCTGGACATCACGCTGTACCGCGACGACCTTTCGAAAGTGGCGCCGCAGGCGGTGCTGCGCTCCTCGGACATTCCGTTTGGCGTGGACAACATGGACCTAGTGCTGGTGGACGACGTTCTGTACACCGGGCGGACGATTCGCGCGGCGATGAACGGCATCTTTGACCTGGGGCGGCCGAAGCGCGTGTCGCTGTGCGTGCTGGTGGACCGCGGGCACCGCGAAATGCCGATCGAGGCACGCTACATCGGGCGGAAGGTACAGACCAGCGACACGGAAATTATCGAAGTGCGGCTGCAGGAGATCGACAAGGAAGAACGGGTGGTGCTGGTGGACCGCGTGGAGTAGATTTGGATTTTCTATTCGAACCGGCTCGTATATGATTTGAGAAGGGACATTGAGTACCAAATTCCGCGACTTGCTCGCCCTCGAACCGCTTACCGCGGACGAATTGGGATTTTTCCTCGATCAAAGCAAACCTTTCCAGGAAATTCAGAAGCATCCGCTGAAAAAACTGGCGACGCTGCGCGGGAAAACGGTGGCGCTGGCGTTTTTTGAAACTTCGACGCGCACGCGCATCAGCTTTGCAGCGGCCGCGTCGCGGCTCGGCGCGGACACGATGAATTTGCAGGCGGAAGCGTCCAGCCTGAAAAAAGGCGAGACGCTGCTCGATACAGTTTTCAACCTGAACGCGATGAAGCCGGATTGCCTGGTGATGCGACATGCAGCTTCGGGCGCGACGGATTACGTGGCGCGGCACCTGGACATTCCGGTGGTGAACGCGGGAGACGGGACGCACGAGCATCCGTCGCAAGGCTTGCTGGATGCGCTGACGATTCGCGACCGGCTGGGGACGATCAAAAACTTGAACGTGACGATTCTTGGCGACATTCTGCACAGCCGCGTGGCGCGTTCGAACATTCACCTGCTGGGAAAATTCGGATGCAAGTTCACGTTGTGCGGGCCGGCGATGTGGGTTCCGCGCGAACTGGAGAAAATCGCGCCGGGGACACCGATTCGCTGCGTCTACCGTATCGAAGACGCGCTGGAAGGCGCGGACGTCATCATGATGCTGCGCGTGCAGACGGAGCGGCTGAATGACCCGCCGCTTTCCGCCGACGATTACATTTTGCTGTACCAGTTGAACGCGGAACGATTGCGCCGGGCGAGCCCGAATGCGATTGTGCTGCATCCGGGACCGATGAACCGCGGGATTGAGATTACGCCGGAGGTGGCGGACGGACCGCAATCGTGCGTGCTGGAACAGGTGACGAACGGCGTGGCGGTTCGCATGGCGATTCTGTATCTGTTGATTTCGGGGGCCACGGAGACGGACACGCACCCGGTGCTGCAAGCGAAATCAAAGGAATCGGCGAATGCTTCTGATTAAGAACGGGCGGGTGATCGACCCGGCGTCGAAGACGGACGCGAACCTCGACGTTCTGCTGGACGGAGAAAAGATCAAAGAGGTCGCGCCTGCGGGAAAGATAGCCGCGCCGCATGGAATGGAAGTTTTTGACGCGAGCGGACTGATCGTTGCGCCGGGATTTATCGATCTTCACGTGCACTTGCGCGAGCCGGGGCAGGAATCTTCCGAAACCATCGAAACGGGTACGCGGGCGGCGGCGCGGGGTGGGTTCACCGCTGTCTGCTGCATGCCGAACACGAAGCCGGTGAACGACAATGCGTCGGTGACGCGATTCATTCTGGATCGCGCGAAAGCGGGCGGGAGCGTGCGCGTCTGGCCGATTGGCGCGGCGTCCGTGGGAAGCAAAGGCGAGGCGATTGCGGAAATTGCGGCGATGAAGGAAGCGGGAATCGTAGCGGTTTCGGACGATGGAAAACCGATCGCCACGGCCAAGCTGGCGCGGCAGGTGATGGATTATTGCCGGTCGCTGGACCTCCCGGTGATTGAGCATTCGGAAGATGTTTCGCTGGCGGCTGGGGCGGTGATGCGCGAGGGAGTGACTTCGACGCGACTGGGATTGCGCGGAATGCCGGCGGCGGCGGAGTCGGTATGCGTGGCACGCGACGTACAGCTTGCGGAGTTGACCGGCGCGCGGCTGCATGTGGCGCATCTTTCGGCGAAGGCTTCGCTGGAGCAAGTGCGCTGGGCGAAATCGCGCGGGCTGCGCGTGTGCTGCGAAGTGACGCCGCATCACTTCACGCTGATTGATGAGGACGTGCAGTACGATTCGAAATTCAAGATGAATCCGCCACTGGCGGCGCGGGAGGACCGCGAGGCGCTGCTGGCGGGCTTGGCGGACGGAACGGTGGATGCGATTGCGACCGATCATGCGCCGCACGAGCCGGCGTTGAAAGACGTGGAGTTCGATCGCGCGCCGTTCGGGATTCTCGGATTTGAAACGGCGCTGGCACTGGCGTTGGAACAACTGGTGCAGAGTGGGCGGCTTTCGCTCATGCGTATGGTAGAGCTATTCACGGCGGGCCCGGCGCGGGTGCTAGGTATCGAGCGAAAGATCGCTGCCGGCCAGCCCGGTGATTTGACTATTTTTTCGGCGAATCACTCCTGGACCTACCATGTCAAAGAATCGCCGAGCAAATCGCGGAACTCGCCGTTCGATGGACGCGCATTCAAAGGCGGGCCGACGGCGACTGTCGTTGCTGGGCGCGTCGTTCATCGAAGTCATTGACCCGCGAAAGGTTGTCTCTTCTGAATCATTCTCACAATCCAGAAACCCGCAGCGCCTGCGGAAAGGTGTTTAAGAGTGTGTCCGCTGACTATGTGCCCGACCGAAAAAATCTGGTGGTCGGCTGTTTCGCAAATTTTCGCGAGCACGTAAAACCCGGCCACCAGGAGCAGATCAGACCCTCGCGTATACCGCGCAGGCAGCAGCAACGCTGCGAAGAGCGCAAGAACAGCGTAGACCTGTACGGCCAAGTAGAAACGTAGATCGCCACGACCATGTTGCTCGGTCAAGTGCCACTGAATCACACTGCAGATGCCGATTGCGGACAAAACGGGCAGCAGCCACAAGCCACGCCTTAAGCTGACGCGCTCCACGATCAGGGCCGCTACAAGCGGCATGAAAACGATGGTCATGGGGAGCCGGTCCCACACGAGACGCTCATTGTCCGGAGCCAAATGATAATAGGCAGAGCCGAAAGCTGTAAGCACGAGGCCAAGAAACACAAGAAAGTATGGCCAGCGCTCACGCGGTTCTAGGAATTGCTGCTGGCCGGACTTGCCGGCCAAGAATGCCAAGCCCCACAATCCGGTCACAAGAAACAGGGTATTGGAAGCAACGTCGCCGAAGTTCGGGACGCCAAACCACCTGCGCTGATCGGCGAAGTGATGATAAGAAAGAGGCTGCGGCGTTCGTGGAGTCAGTAAGGCCGCGGCCCCAACAACTACTGCAATTGCAAGGAACAGCCAAATACCCCCGCCCTTTGAAAGCATCAGGCGCCTTCTGGTCAGTGGGCGGTGGGTTCCGCGGCGGGGTGCATGCCGTGTTGGGGAACTTCGTGGATGCCGCGGGCGGGCGGCTCGATGCGCTGGCGATAGAAATGATCGAGCGGGACGCGGCCCTTGCCGACGGGATAGCCCTTTTCGATGGCCTTGGTGACGTAGGCTTTTGCCAGGGTGGCGGCTTCAAACAGCGCGCGGCCAGCGGCAAGCTGCGCGGCAAACGCGGAGGCAAACGTACACCCCGTGCCGTGCGGAGTCTCTTCTTTCACGCGGTCACCAGCGAGCTGAAAGATTTCCGCACCATCAAAAAGAACGTCGTTGGCGCGCTCCATATGGCCGCCCTTGACAATGACGGCGCGCGCGCCCATCTCCACGATCTTGCGCGCGGCGGCTTCCATGTCCGCGACGTCTTTGATGGTCAGCCCGGTGAGAACTTCGGCTTCGGGGACGTTCGGGGTAATGACGCTGGCGCGCTTCAGGAGTTCAGTGGCGACGTATTTGATGCCCGCTGCGTCGAGAAGCTCCGCGCCGCTCGAGGATTTCATGACTGGATCGTGCACGACGTGGGCAAACTTGTGAGCGTCGAGGAATTCCGCGACCACCACGGCGTTGCCGCGGTTGCCGAGCATTCCGATCTTTACCGCAGCGATCTCGCAATCCTTGGCCAGGGCTTCGAGCTGCGCGCGCAATTCCGCGCTAGGTGTGTTATGGACGGATTCCACGCCTTGCGTGTTCTGCACGGTGAGAGAAGTGATTGCCGCGACGCCGTAGCAGCCGTGCGCGGCGAACGTTTTCAGGTCGGCAGCGGTGCCCGCGCCGCAGGAAGGGTCAAAACCCGCTATTGTCAGCAGGATTGGCGGCGCCGGGTGGCCGTGTCCGTTCGTACTCATCGTTCTTTCTTACTCCAACTACGAAAATAGCCGGTCTCGTCGAGAAAACGGACCGGCAACTGCGAATGTACGCGCGCGGAATCTCCAACGCAAGGAAAAATTTTGAAGTTTGAGAGGCGGCTTCGACTGTCCGCCTTCTTCTTCCGCAAGAGTGAGCGAGGAAAAATTCCGCCCCTTAGACTTGTGGACTAGAGTTCACGGGAACAAACCGCGGATGAGAGTTGCTTCAGAGACGCGGCTGACGGCGAGGATCATGGCGCCGGCGCGCGGTGGAACGTGATGCTTGCGCATGGTGTCCACCATTTCGTGGAAGGCGCGGACCATAATCTTTTGAAGGCGCGCGTTGACCTCGTCGGCGTCCCACATCAGCCCTTCCTGGTTCTGGACCCACTCGAAGTAGCTGACGGTGACGCCGCCGGCGTTGGCAAGAATGTCCGGCAGCACAATGACGCCGCGGCGGGCGAGAATTTCATCGGCGTGCGGCGTGGTGGGGCCGTTGGCGGCTTCGGCGACGATACGAGCTTTGACGGCCTCGGCATTGTGGAGGGTAATGACGTTTTCGAGCGCCGCGGGAATGAGGATGTCGCACTTCATGGTGAGCAGCTCGTCGTTGGTGATGCGCGATGCGCCGGGCATACCTACAACGGTGCCGGAGCGCTCTTTGTAACGGATGGCTTTGATGGGATCAATGCCTCGGGAATTGGTGACGCCGCCGCGAGTGTCGCTGAGAGCGACGATTTTTGCTTTCTTTTCGGCGAAGAGACGGGCGGCTGTGGCGCCGGCGTTACCGAATCCCTGAATCGCGACGGTGGCGCCGCGCAGAGAAATCTTTTTGAGCTTGCACGCTTCTTCGACGACATAGAGCAGGCCGCGCGCGGTGGCTTCCCCGCGCCCCTCCGAGCCGCCGATGGAGACAGGCTTGCCGGTGACGACTCCGTGCGCGGAATGGCCGACGGTCATGGCGTAGGTGTCCATGATCCAAGCCATCGTTTGCGCGTCGGTATAAACGTCCGGGGCGGGAATGTCCTGCGACGGACCGATGATGGGCAGGATTTCGCTGGCATAGCGGCGCGTCATGCGCTCGAGCTCGCTCTTGGACATGCGCTTGGGGTCGCAGACCACGCCGCCCTTGGCTCCGCCAAACGGAACGTTGACGGTGGCGGTCTTCCAGGTCATCCAAGCCGCGAGGGCCTTTACTTCGTCGAGCGTGACGTTCGGATGAAAGCGGATGCCGCCTTTGCCCGGCCCGCGCGACACGTTGTGTTGCACGCGGTAGCCCGTGAAGACTTTTACCTGGCCATTGTCCATCTTCGTGGGCAAGGAAACTTCCAGCACGCGCTTGGGAGTGCGCAAAATTTGCCGCAAGCCGAGATCGAGCTTCAGGAATTCGGCAGCCATGTCAAACTGAATCTGCGCGATGCGAAAAGGGTTCAGATCCTCGCGGGGAGCGATGCGGGGCACCATGGGCGGTGCGCCTATCTGTCTTGTCGGGGTTGTGGGCTTTGCGACCGTGGCCATTGGCGTCGGTCCTTTCGTCTACTCGATTTGTCTAAGCAACTTTGCTCTTCACTTGGCCCAGGTTCAGTTCATCGAAAATTCTGGTTATCCGTTCGCCGCAAGTTTCTTCGAATTAACGGCATACGCGTCGCGGCAGGCAGTAGAGCAAAAGTGCACAAGCTCGCCTCCGTCTCGGAACGGAATGGAACGCGTTTCGTCGACGTGCATTCCACATACAGGATCGCGCACCAACCGGCGTGCCGCCGTCGGAGTATCGATAGAAGCTTCGGCAGCCTGCGGGCCAGGAGCCGTGTCATTCCGGAGCATGCCGCCGACGATGCGGCGCAAGAGCCGCAAGCTCCAAGAAAGGACGAGCAGCCAAAACAGAAATCTCACGATGCGAGCAAGAAAGTTCATCTTAATGATTGTGAGCTAAACGGCCGATTTTGCCTAATCACCCTCGATGGGGCCGTGAGGGGAGTGTAAGCAAGGCGAAAAGGGTGCGTCAAACGAAAAGGTGTCATTTCAAGGGGTTGCGAGGCGAATTGTTTTCTGCCTAGTCGGGAAAAAACGTGCCGGAATTAGGTTAAACTGTTTGTACACAATAAGTTACAGAAAATGCCTTGGTCATTTCGGTCCGGGGGCCCGTTGACCCTAAAAGCGTAGATCGGGGACATTGCGCTGCATCAACCCGCGGCTGGGATGCGGTCGATGCCCATGTATGGGCGCAGGACCTCGGGGATCAGAATGGAGCCATCCGCCTGCTGAAAATTCTCAACAACCGCGATCCAGGTGCGACCAACGGGAAGGCCTGAACCATTCAGCGTATGCACGAAGTCGCTCTTACCGCCTTTCGGTTTGAAACGAATGCCGGCGCGGCGCGCCTGGAACGCTTCGCAGTTGGAGCAGGAGGAAATCTCCATGAATTCGCCGGAAGAAGGAACCCAGGCTTCAATGTCATATGTTTTCGCGGAAGCGAAGCCCAGATCGCCGGTACACAACTGCACCACGCGATAATGAATGCCGAGCTTTTGGAGAATCGTTTCCGCGTTGCCTACAAGCGTTTCGAGCTCGCCATAACTATTTTCCGGCCGTGTGAACTTGAAGAGTTCGACCTTTTGAAACTGATGCTGGCGTTTGATTCCCCGGGTATCTCTTCCGGCGGCGCCTGCTTCGGAGCGAAAGCAGGAGGTCCAAGCGCACACCTGGATAGGCAAGGCTTCGGCCTCCATTGTGTCGCCCCTGTAAAGATTGGTCAACTCCGTCTCTGCCGTGGTGGTCAGCCAAAGATCTGTCCCTTGCAGCCGAAACATATCTTCGGCGAATTTTGGGAGCTTACCGTCGGCCACGAGTGAGGCCGTGTTGACGATGAAGGGCGGCAGAATTTCCGTGTAGCCATGCTCGCGGGTGTGGACGTCGAGGAAAAAGTTGGCGAGGGCGCGTTCGAGGCGCGCTCCCCAGCCTTTGTAAACGGCAAAGCGTGCTCCTGTGATTTTCGTGGCTACCGCGAGATCGAGGATTCCGGCTCTTTCGCCGACTTCCCAGTGGGGCTTTGGCGCAAAATCGAATTTGGGAGGCGCACCCCAGCGGCGGACTTCTTTATTGTCGGCTGCGCTTTTGCCCACCGGCACGGAAGAATGGGGAATATTGGGGATAGTGAGGAGAAGTTCGCGCTGCGTGGTGTCGAGTTCGGCTATGCGCTCATCGGATTGCTTGATGCGCTCCGAAACCTGCTTCATTTCAGCGATGATGGAGTCGGCGTTTTTCTTCTCCTTCTTGAGGCGGGCGATTTCTTCGCTGGCCTTGTTGCGCTGTGCTTTGAGCTGCTCCGTCGCGGTGATGAGTTCGCGGCGCTCCTTGTCGAGCTTACGAAAAGCGTCCAGGTCCAAAGCGGCGCCGCGCTTCTTCGCCATTTCAGCGAAGACTTCGAGGTGGTCTCTGAAATAGTTCAGGTCATGCATGCGTTGGAAGGATACCGTAATCCGCATGGCCCTTGTAGCGCGGGGCTCCCAATTCCGGTTTCAGTGGTCCAGTTGCGTCGAGATCCTCAGTGCTCTGGGAGATGCAGGATGAAATCTCCGAGCAAAGCATTGAACCGCCCTGCGTCATCCACGAACAACGCGTGACCGGCATCTTCAAAGAGTTCGACGCGCGCTGCGGGAATGGCGGAAACAATGGGGTCGGCAGCCATGCCCTTCAACTGCGCCTGGCACATCACGAGAACGGGCCTGTCGACCTTAGCGAGGGCGGGCCGCCAGTCTGCGCGGCTGATGGAGCTGACGCTGGCCGCGACGGCGCTGTCCGAGGGCATCTTGAGGGATGCTGCGACGACGCGTTGGATGTACTCCTCGGGCTGGGCCTTTTTGTACATGCTGCGCACGAACTTCTCGGTGAAGTCGCGGCGGTTGGTCTGGACCTGTTTGTACATTCCAACCATGGAAGTGATGAATTGCGGGTCTTGCTTGTCCCAGGCGAACCCGTCGACGAGGACATAGCCGCGGACGCGGTTCCCGCCAAATTGCTCGGCATAGGTCAGCAACTCAGGAACCCCGAGCGACCAGCCCACAAGGACAACATGATCGAGCTTCAGATGTTCGAGGAGTTCCTTGATGTCCTGCGCGCGGCGCTCGCAAGAGTTGCCCTCCGTGGGCTTGTCAGAGTCGCCTTGCGACCTGGGGTCGAGGGCCACGACATGAAAGTGCTCGGCAAAGTACTTGAATTGCGGGTCCCAAATCCAAGCGGGCATGCTCCAGCCTGGTTCAAGAAAGATGGCCGGCCCGCTGCCGGCTTCGAGATAGTGCAGCTTGACTCCATCAGAGGTTTTGAAAGAGCCGTCCTTGCCCTCTGCACCAAGAACAAGCGTGGGCGGTATCAGCAAAAGCGGTAACAAGAGAAAAATCTTACGCAACACGAGACACCTCGCTCATCAACTCCATGATATTCCCTTCCGAGCTGCGGAAAGGCCGACATCCCAGAGAATCATACGCTGGCATGAGTGCGTCGATCGAGGCAACCATAAAAAAGTAAAGCACAAAAGAGTGGAAATCGTGAAGCCGGAAGTACTTCCGTACCAAGACAGTGGCCACGGCGGGAGAGGGAAGTACTGGAGAGAATGAATCCGGCGAGCTATCGACGGGGGATTCGGGAGAGAACAAACTAGCAAAGTAGTCGGGAGTTGTTTGGGTTTTCTGGAGTAAGACTGCTTTTGCTCCTGTGTGCCGTCCTGCTGCTCGCGAGCGCAGCGGAACGGCCAGAAAGCCGAAGTGACTTCGGATTACTGTATCCTCCATCCCCACGCCCGAGCGGCCAGTCCCCCACTGGCCGCTCATTTTTTTGCGGAACTTGACGCAGAGTATGGTCGGTTTGGTGGAGGCTGGCATTACGCAGCCGAGGGGATCGCCGAAATTCCAAAACGGCGACGTTGGCTATTGCGGTTGCGGAATGAAGAATCGCTTAGTGGACGCCGTAAATTGAAAAAGGGGGCTGGTGCAAGCCCCCTTTTCGTAATTGACGCCCCAAACCGGTAACCGAGTCGAGGATCGGTTCCGGCCACCCCGGGAAGCCAATCTTTTATGTTACGAATCAGAGAGCAAACCGTATGCCAGCGGTAAGTATTCCACAGGGAACTTCAGAGTTGATTGAAAGTACAGCGTTTAGCCAGGGCGCCGGGCGATGGAAGCCAATCTTACACGCATGAATTCTACAAAATCCCACAGAATGACGGCCCTGCTCTCCATTCTTTGGGAGTGTATATTGTGGCTTTCCCCATACGGGATTTGCAGTCGGCCCCGCATTGGTGACCAACGTCGGAGAACCAAAAGTGAAGCAAATTGGAATATCGTTATTGCGGATTCCCGTGAAAATAATCACCGCAAACTCATGTAAGCGGTTGCGGAAAAGATCCCGCTTCGCGGCCACGCAACCCCGCTCAGACGCCGATAGAGGAGCGGAGGGCGTTGGCGAGGGACTGGCTGAAACGCTGGACATCGGCTTCGTGTTCGGCTTCGACCATGACGCGGGCGAGCTGCTCGGTGCCGGAATAACGAAGGACGACGCGGCCATTGTCTCCGAGCGCGGATTGCACTTCGGCCAACGCGCGGGAAACCTCCGGCAGCGTGTCGAGCGGCGGTTTCGCGCGCACCTTCACGTTGACGATGAGCTGCGGATAATCCTTCAGACCTTCGACCAGCGATTCGATTTTGCCATGCATGGAGACCAGCGAAGCGATTTTTGCGGCCGTGAGCAAGCCGTCGCCGGCAGGGCTGTCATCCAGAAAAATGATGTGGCCGGATTGTTCGCCTCCGAGCACGTTGCCGCTGCGCAGCATTTCCTCGAGAACATACCGATCGCCGACGGCGGCGCGCGCCAGCGCAATATTTTCGCGGGCAAGCACGCGCTCGAGGCCCAGGTTGGACATGGAAGTAGCGACAACCCGATCGCCTCTGAGCTTGTTCTGGGATTTGAGGAAGCGCGCGGCGGCCAAAAGCACGCCGTCGCCGTTCACGACTCTTCCGGATTCGCAGACGAATAGAGCGCGATCGGCATCGCCATCAAAGGCTACTCCGAGGCGCGCTTTCTCCGCAACGACACGCTTCCGCAGACCCTCCAGGTGAAGAGATCCGCATGCGGCATTAATGTTGCGGCCGTCGGGTGAAGCGCCCATGGCCACGACGTCAGCACCCACCGAACGAAACAATTCCGGGCCAAGCTTGTAAGCGGCCCCATTGGCGCAATCGAGAACGATGCGAAAGCCGTTGAGCTTCGCGCCGGGAATAAACCGTTTCCGCAAAAAAGCGAGATATTCCGCGTCAAGGGATTCATCGGCGGCAAGCGGCGGCGAATTCTTTGGCGGTGCTTCTGCCCGATGCTTCAAGATCCCTGCTTCAAGCTCTTCCTCGACAGCATCGGGGAATTTCATTCCCGCGTGTGAGAACAATTTCACACCGTTGTCCTGAAACGGATTGTGCGAGGCGGAGATGACCACTCCGGCGTGAAAATCACCCTGGCGAACCAGACAAGCCACACCCGGAGTCGTAATCACGCCGGCAAACGCAACGGTAGCTCCGGCCTGCGCGAGACCCGCCGCAAGTAGAGAAGCGATATGCGGGCCGGATTCGCGCGTATCCAAGCCGATTAGCACATGCGCAGCGCCATGTTCGCGCTTGAGATACACTCCGAGTGAGCGCCCGGTGGCGTAGAGAGTGGCGTCATCAAGCGGGGGCGTGCCCGGGACACCGCGTATCCCGTCGGTTCCAAAAAACTCTTTGGCCATGGGAAAAGCCTGTCTCTCCAGAGTGTGTGGCCGGGCCCGGTTAGGGCCAGCTTCGGTGCGGATAACCTCACAAATCTTAGCACACGCAAAACCGCGGCTTTACTGCATGGCTCCGTGCATGCCCATTGCATAACCGGGCCAAATCAAAAATCAGATCGCTCAAATCCCTGGATTTGCCGTATCGAAGCAGAAGCGCACGAGGTCATAAACGTTTTGCGAGAATGTGTTAACGTGTAGCACCGGAGTTGCTCGTGTCCGCCACGCAAACGCCGCCATCGCTCGTTCGCTTCACAAGTTCCAATTTCAGCATGCGCGTGCTTGCGGCGGCCCTCATTTTGCTTTTCTTTTATTACGCTGCCGGCGTCGTGATCACGCTGCTGCTTTCCATTTTGCTGGCCTATTTCCTCGATCCGGCGGTGGAATTCCTGGAAAGAATGGGGCTGCCTCGAACGGTCGGCGCGATGGTGATGGTGCTGATCCTAATCGCCGTGCTAGTCGCGGGGGGCTACGGACTGTGGACGCGCGTCGCAGATTTCGCGGAAAACTGGCCGAAATACAGCACTGTCCTTCGGCAGGCAGCAGGCGCCGTGGAAGGCAAAATAAAAGGGATTGAAGGCCAGGTTTCGCAAATCGCGCCCGAGCAAGGCGCTTCCTCCGCGCCAGCAGTGCGCACGGAACCCAGCATCGTGCGCACGCTGATCTTTAGCGGGGTTCGCCCCCTGTATGCCTTGTTTCTCGAAGTTACATTCATGCCCTTCCTGGTTTTCTTCATGCTCGCCGAGAAGCGGGAACTTTGGCACGGAACATTACAGCTTTTTCCTGCCTCACGCCGCACGCAAGTCAAGGAGACGCTGGAGGATTTGCGCGATGTGCTTCGAGATTACCTGGCAGGAATGAGCATCGTGACGCTGGTCGTGATTGCGTCCAGCAGCCTTTTTTTCTGGGTCATCGGGATGGAATATCCCATACTCACAGGAATCGCTTCCGGGATCCTGAACATGGTGCCCTACATTGGTGCAGTGATGGCTTGGCTGCCGGCCTTTCTCATCGCGCTCGCAAAATGGAAAGCGCTCGGGCAGTTCGCGTTGATCGCGGCGACGCTGACGGCCATCCATGTTTTGGCAATCAATCTGGTGGCACCCAAACTGGTGGGCCGCCGCGTGCGCCTGAATGCCGTGGCCATCACCATTGCGCTGCTCTTCTGGGGCTGGGTGTGGGGAGGCATGGGATTGGTTCTGGCGATTCCCATCACCGCGACTTTGCGGGTGATTTGCGATCACACCGAATCTTGGAAGCCGATCGGGCGCTGGCTCAGCGCATGAAACCACGACGCGGATGGTGACCGTCTTAGCCCTTCGGCAATCAGCCAAGATGCAGCCAACAATTTCTACCGAGGTAAGAAACTGTGAGTCATAAAACCGTGCTATGTGTGGCTGCTCTGGCGCTTTTGGCGATGACCTCTCCTCGTGCGGGCGGCTGGGGCTGTAAAGGCCACCAAACTGTGGCCTTGATCGCGGAGAAGCACCTGACACCGGAAACCCGGCAGATGGTTCAGCAGCTTCTTGGCGATAACCCGATCGATCCGAAGCTGAAGCGCTGGTGCGGCAACGCCACGACAGACCTGATGGTGGATGCCTCCACCTGGCCGGATGATGTGCGCAACGAGCGCAAGAACGGTCCGTGGCATTACATCGATATTCCGCGAGGCAAACACAAGGGTGATTTGGCGGAGTACTGTGGCTCCGAAGGATGCGCGACGCGCGCCATCGAAGAGCAGCGCGCCATTTTGAAGGATAAGTCCGCCGATCCTTTGAAGCGCGCCGAAGCGATCCGTTACCTCATCCACTTTGTCGGCGACATGCATCAGCCGCTGCACGCCATCACCAATGCTGACAACGGCGGAAACTGCGTGCCGGTGAAATATCTTCACCATGAACCGCTGGCCAATTCGCTCCATCCGGAGCGCGAGGAGTATTCACCCAATCTTCATCAGGTCTGGGACACGGAAATTGTGGAACGCGACATGGAAATCTCCAACCCATTTCGTTATGCCGACGAACTGGACGAAAAGTTTCACACCGAAATCGCCTCCTGGGAAGCGGCCGGCATCCATGTGGACAACTGGGCCTGGGAGAGCCAGGAGCGGGCGGAGACCGCCGTCTACGATGCCTTCCCGGAAAAAATCACCGTCGAACCAGACATGAAATTGAAAAGCTGCGCCGAAAACAATCACGTGGGAAAACGGATGTTTGATAAGCATCTAGCAATCGGCGAGGCGTATCAAGCCAGCGCCGCGAAAGCCGTGCAGACGGCACTGGCAGAAGCTGGCGTCCATCTGGCGATGATTCTGAACGATGCCGCCAAGTCTGCGAACTAGGATTCTTTTCCTCAGGGCTTCGGCGCGGGAGATCCCGCCGCTGGGTCTGACGCACCAAGCGATTTGATATACCGCACCAACTGCCAGCGCTGCGGTTCCGGAAGTTTCGACCAGACCGGCATATTCTTTCGAACCACTCCATTGGTCAGCAGCCAGAAAAGAGTTCCGGGCGTTGCGTTTTGGACTTCCGGAGCGCGAAGGCTCGGCGCCTTGCGCCTGCCTTCGGCGGATTTGCCATGGCATTCTGCGCAGTGCTGTTCAAACAGAATGGCGCCGGCGGCGACAGCGTCTGGATCGCTCTCCAGTGGATTGGTGCGCTCCCGTGCTTTCTTGGGTGCCTTTTGCAACTCGGCATAAACAGATGGATCGTAACTTGGCGTTGCGCCTCCGGCTGGTTTGTCGGAATTTTGGCTTTGCGCTAGGACAACAGATACCACAAGAAACCAAGCGCAAACGGCAAGCGCCGCGGCGATGGTTTTCACTTGCGCCCCCTAAAGAGCCGGCTGACCATCGAGCCGAAGCCGCTTATTTCCCGCGACACGCCCCAGCGCATGAGGAATTGATGGCTATTGTCGTTCAAACCGAAACCGGGCGAAATCCGTAACCCCCACCCGGAGGGTAGATTCCAGCCGAGCACAGGCGCCAGATAATGCGCTGTGTCGTGGAGCCCAAAGCTGTGGCTGTCACCCAGACCGCCATACATTTCGACACCGGCGACGAAGTTTTGCGGACAGAAAGTGCAGCGTTTTGCGGAAGCCTTCAGCGCGAGTGGACGGCTGGCGCCTAGCGCATAGCCGAATTCCCAGGGCGAACTCGAAAGATTCTTGGCCGCGAGGGTGTTCTGCGTAAAGTTCCAGCCCTTGAACGTGCTGGACAGGATGAGCTTCAACTCGATTTCATGGATATGCTCCCTGCGGGACGCCGCGTTCGATACAAGGAAGTCTGATTCCACGTCGTGGCCTTCGCCTTCCTTGAGGATCTTGTCCGCACCGTTCTTGTTTTCATACTCAACGTAGAGGATGGGATTGATGAAGTGTTCGCGCTTCAGAGGCCGGAAGCGATTCTCCCAGCGGAAACCGGTAAACACCGTGCTGTCGCTGGAGGTAGTCTGGCCATCCAGGTAGATTTCCGTGGTCCACCAGGCGGTCGCGCCGTATTCGAATTCCGCCCAGTAGCCGTGGAAGTCGTTCCCGCCCCGCTGGGTCCCGAAAGTAGAAAAATACTCGATCTCCAAGTTGCCTGGCTCCTCCAGGTAGTGATCATAGGCGACAAAATACGGGTTTTCCTGGGCGAGGGCAGAAGGAGCAGAGCAGAAAGAAACTAGAAAGAGGCAGAGAGCACCAAACAAAGCGAGCCGACAGGTCAAGACCAAGAAACTCTCCTTGCAAATGAGTTGCAATTACTCAATCAGACTAACTTAGTCCTATATTATTTGCAAATGACTCTCATCTAGGAACTGCGCCTTGCACGATTTAACCGTTCTCTTGCTGGACGTCGATGCGCATCAACGGGTTGACACCTTGGAATGAGAGCGCCATCCTTGCCGGGATTCCTTCTCCCGCGCTCACATGAGGAGGCCCCGTGGATTCCGCAAAGCTGGTGCTCGCGCTGCTCGACGAAGGCTACGAAAAAAAGACCTGGCACGGACCGAACCTCAAGCAATCCATCAAAGGTGTTACGGCAAAGCAGGCCGCGTGGCGCCCGGGGCCGGGCCGGCACAATATCTGGGAAGTGATGCTCCACGCCGCGTACTGGAAATATGCCGTGCGGCGAAGGATCGAAGGCGGCAAGCGCGGCTCGTTCGTGCTCAAGGGAAGTAATTTTTTTGCGCGGCCCGAAAAAGGCAAAGGGAGCGAGTCGGCCTGGAGTGCAGACAAGAAACTACTTGAGCGGGAGCACCGGGCCTTGCTGGCGACAGTAGCAAAATTATTGGGCACAGCGAGAGCCGCAAAATTTGTGCCTCAACTCTACGGCATCGCGTATCACGACATCTATCATGCGGGGCAGATACGGCTTCTCCGCCGGCTGATGGAACGTTGATCAGCGTGTCAGCTTTCGAAGGGACTCGACAACGGAAGAAATGTCCTGAACATCCTGGAAGAGGCGGATCGCCGCGATGCCCGAAGCGTCCGCCGCAAGACAATCGGAGGCGTTCGCTAAAGTAATCCCGCCGATGGCCAGCACCGGGATGGAAACCGCGCGGCAGACTTCGGCGAGGCGTTCAAGGCCCTGCGGCGCGCCAAATGCGGCCTTCGACGGCGTGTCGAAGACGGGCCCAAAAAAAAGATAATCCGCACCGGCGCTCGCAGCCGATCTCGCAGCTTCCAGGGAGTGGCAAGACACGCCGATAAGGAAACCTTCCGGTTCGTTGCGGTTCCCGACAAATCGCCTGGCTTCCGCCAGCGGAAGACTACTCTCGCCGAGATGGACGCCGCCGGCGCGTTCCGAAAGAGCGACGTCCAGCCGGTCGTTCACGAGAATGTGCGCGGGGGCTCCGTTGCTCGCCTGGTGTTTCGCGGCCCGATGCAAAGCCTCTCGCGTAAGCCAGGCGTAGGCTCTTCCGGAAAGATCTTTCTCCCGAATCTGAATCCAATCGACGCCGGAAGCTGCGGCGGCCTCGACCTTCGACAACAGAGTCTCTAGTGCCTGCCGAGGTTCGGATTCGGAAAGGCTGCGCCGGTCTGTCACGTAGCAAAGAAGCGGCCGGCGAGCGGTGTTATTGAGGGGGAACACGATCAGGCCCCGGTCTTGAACCAATCCAGCCGATTGCCAGAAAGATATCCAAGACCCCGACGCCGCTCACAGCACCGCGAAAGGACGGATGAAGCACGATGCGCATGAGCGAAGGATAGTGGCTAAGGAAAAAATTCTGTTCCCAGTAGACGGACCACGGCAGATAAAGAAGCATTGCTCCCATTTCGAATGCAAGTACGACCAGCAATGCGCGATAAAACCGGTTCATGGTTCGGCGAAATTCCGTCCTGTTGGGAGTGGTTCAGGATCGACGAATGGGCTTCTGAAGGGCAGCGATGCGCTCGGCCACGTCACGGTAGTCGATGTTCATCGCGTAGACCTGGGAGAAACTCTTCAACGCCGCTTCAGGCTCGCCCGCCGATTCCTGAGCTACGCCCAGATCATACCGCAACGCGAGCGTGCTTTCCGGATCATTGCCGGGTGTCTTCAGAGCGCGCTCATACCAGATCGCAGCAATACCCGGCTGACCCTTTTCCATGAAGGCAAGGCCCAGAAGTGTGCAGCACTGCATGGTGTAGCGGAAAGCGCGGCCGCGGTCGCTGGCTTTGGCAACTTTCTGGAATTCGCTGATGGCTTCCTCAAGGAGACCCATTTCACGAAACGCGATGCCAAGGTTGTAGTGCGTTTCGAGGTCTTCATCTTCCGCGCCCATCTCGCCGAGTTCGGCGCGAAACTCGTCGAATACTTCCTTGAGCGGACTCGACTCCGTGGACTGCGACGGCGCCGCATCTTTCTTCGCGGCAGACGGTGGCTGGCTGGGCGCCGATTCTGAAAATCCAGGCGTCAGCTCGCCGATGCCGAGCTGATCGATTTCGTTGGCAAGGTCGGCAAGGAATTGATCGGAAGCAAAACTGTTCCCGGGGGGCGGAGTCGGCGCTGCGTTTTTCCCGACCGGCGCGGGTGGCGCGACTGGTTTCTCAGGCGGTTTCTGGTCGTACGCGGGTACCAGCGGCTCCGCATCCAGTACGAGTTCATACTCCTGTTCCAGTTCGAATTCAGGTTCGCTCTTCTGCGGAGGTTTCGGCGGAGTCTTAGCCGCCGGCACTTGCTTGGCCGGAGGCTTGGCCTTCGCTTTTTCAATGACGGGCTCCGGCTTGAGCGAAATTGCAGGAGCGGCGCTTGCGGCTTCGGATGGCTCAGCGACGGGCGGTTCTTCGCCAATCTGAAACTCTTCCACATCCCCGGGCTTCGTTTGACGCGTAGGCGCGGCAGCAGCGGGCTTCGCCGGCACTGGAGGAGGAGCAGCCGCTTCGGCGGGACGCGTCTCTTCGAGAAGGGTCGCCCATTCGTCGGACAAATCGACTTCCTGCACTTCGGCTTGCGCGGGAGTGGAGTTCACTTCGACTGGCTCGGGGCGCGCTTCTTTCACAGGAGCAGCCGGGGCAGGCGGAGGTGCAGCCGGCATAGGTACTGCGGCGATTTCAGGTATTGTGCCATCCGCAGGCTGAGCTTCTGCGGCTTCCGGAGTGGCAGGTTTTGACGGTGGAACCGCGATCGCCAATTCCTCATCCGTCAAACCTGCGGCACGCTGGAAGCGGCGGCGCAATTCTCCGAATCGTTCGGAGCTGCGCTTGTCGCCCGTTTCACTGTGAATCTGCTCTAACTGCGCGGCGAGTTCGGCAGTGCGCCGGTCATCGCCCGCGCCAAGGACAAAGTCGAGCAGTTTCTCGAGCGTCGGCGTGTGGCGCGGCGCACGGCGCAGGATAGCTTCGAGCAATCCAATCGC
This sequence comes from Acidobacteriota bacterium, assembly GCA_003225315.1. Taxonomy (GTDB): domain Bacteria; phylum Acidobacteriota; class Terriglobia; order Acidiferrales; family UBA7541; genus Acidiferrum. The sequence continues at coordinate 5,744 of QHZD01000047.1, read as the reverse complement.
TTTTTGCGTAAGGCCGTAACTCGCGAAAAGATCCACGTCGGTGAGCGACTGCGCGATAAATTTTTGCGTTTCTTCGTCAAGGGCCGGCTCGTTGGAGACAGCCGCGGCGGGTTTGACTGGTACTTCCAGAGCGGGTTCTTCTTCGTCGTCGACTGGGAGTTTTGCGGCAGGAGCCTTCGGGATCTCCGCGCGCAAGTTTTCCTCGGGAAAATCTTCTGCCTCTCCCGCCGGCAGTTGTCCCATTTTACGGAGAACGCCGTTGAGTTTGCGCTTTGCCGAATCGCTGTCCGGATCGCGGTCGACAAGCTGCTGAAAGATTTGTTTTGCGCGCTCCCACTGGTGACCGGCGACCAGGGCGTCTCCCAGGTGCGCCAGCGCATCCGGCAAACGGAAGGAATCGCTGGTGCGGCCATAAAGTTCCACCAGCCATTCCAGCGGCTCCAGGGTACCAGGCATGCTTGCTGCAAGTTCGTTGAGTAATTTCCCGACAACCTCGTGCTCTCCGGCGTCGATCATGGGCAGCCGGGATTTCTCCAAGATCTCCATGGCTTTTTCGGGATTGCCGGATTGCAGCAGCGATTCCACAACCTTCTGCATCGGCCCAAAATTCTTCTCGTCGGCTTCAAATACGCGATGCGCGAGCGCCGAAGCCTGGTCCCAATCGGAATTCTTGAGATACAGGTCGAGGAGGAGCTCTGTCTGCTCACCGCCTTTCTCGAGATCGGCGGCCTTTTCCAGAAGCTGGGCGGCCTTGGCGACATTGCCCTGGGAAGAATGCGACCGTGCTTTGACGATTACTGCGGCTGAATTGTTGGGATCGAGTTTCAGCGCCTTGTCCGCGAGCTTTTCGCTTTCTCCCTGCTCGCCGCGAGCCAGCGCACGCTGCGAAGCAGACACGTACGCTTCGATGGCGTCCCGGGTCTGGCCCATGGCTTGATACAAATCGGCCAAGCGAATCTGGATGCGGAGATTGTCAGGTTCCGCCTGCAGGAGTTTTCTCAGCAGTCCGATGGCTTCAGACTGGCGATTGTTCTTCAGGTGAATTTCCGCCAGTTGCAGAAAGAGCGGCCGGGCTTCGCTCATTACCCCTTGTTGAACGTACAGGTCGGCAAGCTTTTCGAGGGGTCGAATTTCTTCAGGAGCCAGCTTGGCGATGCGCTTGTACACCGCGATTGCTTTGGTAAGGAAACCGTCGCCAACAAAAATCTGCGCAAGGCGCTCGAAGTAGTCGATGGCTTGGAACGTTTCTCCCTGGCGGATATAGAGCTCGCCGATGGTCATGAGCGTGACCTGATCGCGCGGCTCGTACTTCAGAATGTTCTGGTATTCGGCGATGGCCTGGGCGACTTTGCCCTGGTTCAGCAGCTTTTGTGCGGCCTCTACGTATTTGCTTTTGTTATAAGCCATGCGCGAACTGGGACAAACCTCCCCGTGGGAGTCTGTCCGGGACGTTCTCCTCGATTGGTTGCGGTAGTGGAAAACCCGCAACTCTACAGAACTACGCTATCAGGCAGGAAAAAGACAAGTCAACGAACCCAAAGTACCTTGTGAGTAGCCAGTTATCCCCTTCCAGCATGGAAACACGAGGACAAAGACGGGGCGGAGGTGACGCATCGGACGGTTGCTTTGAGGAGACGCGATACGAACGGCAAACAGGGCAGCCGAATGGGGGCTACACGGAAACCGGCTCCCTACCGAATCGTGAGTCTCGAGGCGGAGAGTGGAATTCGGTGTGCGATACAATTTGGTTTGCCACACAAACTGAATTGGGGCCTGTTTGGTTTTGAACATGTTCAAACATGCGCTCCGTTTACTGCTAGGACATTCTCGCGGGTTTTCGGACGCTATCAGAAGATCGGGAACGCGGTTTGCGTCGCGCCGACAGCCCAACAGGTGGAATCCCGCACCGGCGCAAAGGAATAGCGGTGCAGTGGTGTGGGGCCGTGAAGGCGTAAGGCCTCGAGATGGTCGGGCGTACCATAGCCTTTGTGGCGCGCCAGCCCGTATTGCGGATAGACGGCATCCCACTCTTCCATACGCATGTCTCGATGAGTTTTCGCCAGGATCGAAGCTGCAGCGATTGAGATGCTGCGAGCGTCCCCCTTGATTAGAGACTTTTGCTCGATCAAGACGTCGAGCTGCATGGCATCAATGAGTAAGTAGTCGGGAGGAATGGCCAGTTGCTGGAGCGCGGCAGTCATCGCCTGGCGCGATGCCTGGTAGATGTTCCAGGCATCAATGCGCTGGGCGTCCACTTCGGCGACGGCCCAGGCGAGAGCGTGTTCGCGAACGCGCGGGGCAAGTTCTGTCCGGCGTTCGGGAGTGAGCTTTTTGGAATCGTCCAGGCCGACAATGCGCCGCTTGGGATTGAGAATCACCGCAGCGGCAACGACTGGACCAAAGAGCGCGCCGCGTCCGGCTTCATCAATGCCGGCGATGCGCATCCAGCCCAATTTGCGCGCCGCTCGCTCAAAACGGGAGGAGCAGAGTCGGCTCATTCGCGGTGAATTTTACCACGCGAACTTCGCCGCGCTTCAACAATTACTCGTAGCGTAAAGCGACCATGGGATCGACGCGGGTTGCCCGTCTCGCGGGAACGTAGCACCCTGCGAGCGCTACCATGCAGAATACGATTGGGACGCTTACAAAAGTGATGGCATCGGTAGCCTTCACTTCAAACAGGAGGCTGGCCAGCAGCCTCGTGAATCCCCAAGCGGTTACAAGTCCTATCGCGATGCCAGCGAAAGCAAGACTCGCTCCCTGGCCAACGACGAGCCGAATGACATCGCTCTTCCCCGCCCCTAGCGCCATGCGGACGCCGATTTCCGCGGTTCTTTGACGCACTGAATAAGCTAGCAGAGCGTACAAACCCACGAGGGATAATAAGAGTGCGGCGCCGGCAAATACTGACAGGAGAAACGTCTGAAGGCGGCGCATTGCGGTCGATTCGGACACAAGCTGATCCATCGTGCGAATGTCAGCGACGGCCAGGCCCGGATCGATGGTGCTCAATTCTTTTCGGACGGCTGAAGCAAGCGATGTTGGATCCGTGCTCGTCCGAAGAACGAGAGCGGCCGCCGAAGCGCTTGACTGCCAGAACGGCAGGTACGCTTGCAACTGCGGCTGCTCTTCCAGGCTGGCATGGCGAACGTCAGCCACGACGCCGATGATAATCCACCAGGTCGGTTTAGCGTCTCCGCCAATGAAATGGAAGCGCTTCCCCAAGACGTTCTGGCCGCGAAAATATTTCTCGGTGAAGGTGCGGTTAACGATTGCTACCAACGGACGCCCAGGAGAATCGTTGTCGGTGAAGGATCGGCCTTCGAGGAGGCGAATGCCCATAGCGGCAAAATAATGGGGTGTAACGGACCGCGTCTGAAAGAACACCTTTTCGTCAAAAGGGTAGCCTTCCACCGTGAGCCAGCTCAAAGTTTCTCCGTGCCCGAGAGGCAGGTTGGTTACGGCTCCCGCCGCTTGGACCCCAGGCAATACGCTCAGACAGTCGATGAGTTCGCGGTAAAAGGGAATTTGGCGATCTGGCTGACTGTATCTCTGGTCCAAAGAAAGATTCATCGTGACAGTTGAATGGGGCTCGAACCCTTTTTCCACGGATTGAACTCTTAACAAGCTGCGAATGAGCAAGCCTGATCCGGTTAACAGCACAAAAGTTAGAGCTACTTGAACAACGACTAGTCCCTGGCGAAAGTGGCTTCGCGTTCCTTTCACGCTTCGGGTCCCCGAATGAGTCAGAACATCAGAGAGGTCGCAACGCGAAGCAGTCAACGCGGGGAACAGTCCAAACAACAGACCTGTCACCAGCGATACTCCTAGAGTGAAGAATAGAACGCGACTGTCAAGCGAGGCCTGATCCAGCCGCGGAATATTTCCCGGATCAACTCGCATGAGAAGTCGAATCGATGTGAACGCCACACAACAGCCGAGCGCGCCTCCGCACACAGCCAGAAAGAGCGACTCGGTCAGGAGTTGGCGAATCAAACGTGATCGCCCGGCACCCAGGGCGGCCCGCACACCCATTTCGCGTATTCTGCCCGCTGCTCGTGCCATCGCCAGGCTGGCCACATTGCTGCAGGCAATGAGCGATAGGAGCGTGACGGCTCCCATCGGGATCAGCAATGCGCGGCGCGGAGCCCCCGTTACGGAAGCGACAAAAGGCTGGACGAGAGCTCCAAATCCTTGATCTTTCGCCGGGCGAAGCAGATCGATCTCTGCCATCAGTGTGCTCATTTCAGACTGCGCCTGTTCCAGGGAAACTCCCTGACGCAATCGGCCAATGGCATTGCCCGCGCTGTCGTTCCGGTTGGCCTTTTGGTCCGCAGGCATGGCCCAAGGGATCCAGATATCGCTAACCTTAGCCGCATCCATCACGTCCGTTGCGTGAGGAAAACCAAAACCGGGAGGCATAACTCCGATAATCTGATAGGGCCGCGCATCGAGGAGAAGTGATTTGCCTAGAATGTCAGGTTCTGCTCCGAAGTGAGTCCGCCATAGGCGATCGCTGATAACAGCGACCTGTTCCTGCCCCAATTGATCGTCCCTTGCGTCTACGGTTCGCCCGAGAGCAGGCGAGATTCCCATGGTCTTAAAGAAATCTTCGGTGACGCGAGCGCCTCCTATTGCGTCCGCACGTCCTTGGATGGCGAAATTGAATCTTGCAACGCCAAATAGGGCAAGACCTGCAAACGAGCGGTTTTGTTTTTGCAGATCGAAGAAGTCCGCGTTCATCGGTGTCATATATTCGATAGGCAATTGGAAACGCGGGTTGGGAGACCAAAGGTAGACCAGCCGTTCCGGCTCTTTGTAAGGGAGCGTCCGAATCAACACTGCATTTATCAGGCTGAACACGGAAGTGCTGGCGCCGATGCCGAGGGCGAGAGTCAAGACGGCCACCGCGGTGAAGCCAGGGCTCTTGCGGAGCAGGCGCAGAGCGTAGCGCACATCCTGCAAGAGTGTTTCTAGGAAGGGTAGACTGCGCTGATCGCGGTAGAGTTCTTTGGCTTGTTCGACGCCGCCGAATTCGCGGCGCGCGGCATAGTGCGCGTCGGCGAGACTCATGCCTCGGCGAATGTTTTCCTCCGTGAGCATTTCCAAGTGCGTCTGGAGCTCCGTATCAAGTTCACCGTCAAGGTGCCGTTTGCGGAAAAGGCCGCGCAAACGCGCGACGAAAATAAGAAGCCACTCCACGTCAGGCTCCTTCCGTACCACCGAGAAGGCGTGCCATGAGCGCGGTCATGCGCTCCCAACTCCGAGTTTCTGCGAGCAACTGCTTGCGTCCCGCGCGCGTCAGCGAGTAAAACTTCGCCTTGCGGTTATTCTCCGAAGCGCCCCATTTGGAAGCAATCCAGCCGCGCTGCTCGAGCCGCAGCAAGGCCGGATAGAGCGTGCCCTGGTTGAGCTTGAGCAAGTCTTCCGAAACCTGCTGGACACGCTGGGCAATGCCGTAGCCGTGCAGCGGGCCCATAGCATGCAAGGTTTGCAGGACAATGAGGTCGAGCGTGCCTTGCAGAACTTCTCCGCGCGCAGGAGCCATGTTTTCTCCTATGATGTTTGTCTACTCCGTTGTTACGGAAGTCCTTTTCACGCTGTAGCTTCCCGCAAAGCGAAATTGGGAAAATCCTCGAATACCCAGTTGTTTTTCAGCGTGCGATAGATAATTCCAAGAAGTTTCCTGGCCAGGGCGATGATGGCGCGACCGGTTCCGCGCCGGCTGCGGATGCGCTCGTAGT
>QHZD01000002.1 GCA_003225315.1 Acidobacteriota bacterium | reverse complement strand
CAATCTTGTCCAGCTCGTCGAAGCGTGCGCTCCAGAGTTGGCGGTGCCGCTCGATCCAGGCGGCCTCTTCTTCCAGCGCGCGCATGGCAAGCCTGCAGGTTCTGACGCGCCCGGCCTTTTCAGTAGTGACGAGCGCCGCCCGCTCCAACACGGCAACATGCTTCTTCATGCCCGTGAGGGTCATATGGAAGTTTCCGGCGAGGTCCGTGATAGAAGCGTCGGCGCGGCTGAGTTGCTCCAGCACGCCGCGCCGGGTCGCGTCCGACAGCGCGGCGAACGAAGCGTCGAGGCGGGTTTCGTTAAACTGAACCATATGGTTCAGTTTATAGCAGATCGACTTGCGGCGTGCAAGAGGAAACCAAAGCGTTAGGCGGGATGACCAGGAAAATGCTCGAAGTGTCGGCGGCCGGCCGGGCGGGAACGCCGGACGAAGTCGGAACGGTCGGTGCACTTTTGATGGGGTCGGATGGCGCTTTCATTACCGGCAGCGATTTCCTGATGGATGGCGGAGTAACTGCCGCCTACTGGTTTGGAGAGCTTGCACCGAAAACTTCATAGCACTTTCTTCTCGGCGCCTCGAAGGGCAGGGGTGTCGGTCTCTGTCTTCTCAACCCACAATCCAACCCACAATTCGAGTGGTCTTGTACGACTTGCTCTGCGTTTGGCAGTCCCCGCGTGCTTGTAAGTTGTTGTAAAGCCATTTCACGCAGCGATGTCAGGGCTGAGGCCGCGGTTTTCCAGACAGTCGCTCGAAGTTTCCATAATGGAGAGCGAAGGGTTGCCGTTCCTATTTTTTCTGAGGCATGGCCGGATTCTCTGGTATCGCCGCCGATGACAGACCCAACAAACCTGAATCCTCCGCATCGATAAGCCGTTGGCCTCATCACGATTCGCCAGAAACGCCGCTCGACACCATTCTTTCGTCCGAGAGCACCTACTCTAATCCAAGCAAGATCCGCCCGGCTCGGTTTGTTTTTTGGCTATCCGCCGTCACAACGGACAAATGATTGGTGTGCGGCTTCGTCCGCAGATGGGAGCTATCCGTGAAAGTAAAATTCCATTATCAAAAGGGCTATCTATACGAAGACCATGGCGCATGGTACGTCCAATACCGCCAGCGAATCTCGCAGTTAGACGGATCCAGCCAGCTTAAGCGCGTCTCCAAGTGTCTCGGCCGCTCGAATGACTTCTCCAATATTTTTGAAGTCGAGAAGAGTCGGGAATCCTTCATGCAAACCGTCAATCGCGATAGGCTCAGTGCGAATTCAAGGATCACGTTAACCGCCTTTGTCGAGGGAGCTTACTTGCCTTGGACCAAGGAAGAGCGTCGAGCCAGCACTAGCAAAGGGCATCAGGAAATCTGGATCAATTACCTCCGCAATCGCGTAGGCGAGCTTCGTTTGCGAGAATTCCGCACCGTGGACGCCAGTCGAATGTTACGCGTGATCGCGAAAGAGCGGGATCTTACGAAAACCACGTTGCAACACATCAAATCAGTGCTCAGCACCATCTTCACCTTCGCCAAAAACGACGGAGCGTTCGATGGGGCAAACCCAGTTGATGGCGTTTTGATCCCCTGGGATGCCAGAGAGCCGGGAGAGACGCATGCCTACGATCTCACCCAAGTTCTTCAAATCCTCGACCGGCTCCCGCTCATCGCGAAGGGTCTGGTCGCAACTGCGGCCTTTGCCGGGTTACGCCTAGGTGAGCTGCGCGGACTCGAGTGGACCGATTACATTGGCGCCGAATTGACGATCAACCGTTCGATTTGGAGATCTGTGATCAGCCCTCCAAAGACGCGTGCCAGTCGCAACTCCGTCCCGGTCATTCCGGCCTTGGCCGAAATCCTAGACGAATACCGCAGGTCCATGGGTAATCCGGAAACGGGCGTCGTTTTTCACTCCGGTAACCGACGTCCGATCAATGCCGACAAACTCGGGCGGCGCGTGATTCGGCCAACTCTCGAGGCTATCGATCTGCCGTGGTATGGATGGCACGCGTTCCGGCGAGGTCTCGCCTCGAACTTGTATGCGATGGGCGCTCCGGACAAGGTGGTGCAACGCATCTTGCGCCACTCGAAACCACACGTTACGAAGGAACATTACATCAAGGTTTTTGATAGCACCGTGGTGGAAGCCGTCAACAAGATGCAAGCCCAGATCGAAGAATTAAGAAAAGCGCAAGGGGATCGCCAGCAACTAGAGTTGAGATTTGTCGACGACCAGCCAGCGACAAGCGCGCCTGAATGTTCAATGGGCAACGGTTTTCCGCACTTCTCGAAGGCCAGGCCAGCAGTTGGCCAGCAGATTTTGTCGAGTTGGGTTGGAAGCGATTGAAATCGCGTTGTTGCGTGTGCCGCCAAGACTCGACGTCTGAATAAGATACAGAATCTGGCGGAGAGGGGGGGGATTCGAACCCCCGGTAGAGGTTTTAGCCCCTACAACGGTTTTAGCAAAAAAAAAAAAACGGGTGATTGCGCTCTGGCTCCAGCCTAACGTCATGATAACGCAAGATGGCGTTTGGCAGGCTCTGGACGGTTTGGGCACGGCTGGCCGCCTATTGGGATAAATTGGGATAAAGGTTACTACACCGCGTTCAGCTAAGATTCGTGCGAACGTAGGGCACCACAAATACAACTACATTACGATTCGCCACCATACCAGCCCGACAACTATGGCTAATAGCACGATTAGCCCTACGATTCCTCACACACACTTCGCCTGCCGCCCACTCGGCTCCCTCACTTTCACCTCCCGGTCGGACTATCTTTTCTTCTCATCGCTGCGAACTTTCCTTGTTAAACGGCTCGGAGGAGTCTTAAGTTTTTCGGGCCTAGTCGCTTTAACAATCGCCCGCACCGATTCAATGTATTGCCTAGCTTCAGATTTAGTACGGATTTGCTGAAAGTTGCGTACAAGGGCTTCCCGCACTCTAGGACCCTGATCCTTTGTTAGTTCGTAGTGTCGGAGAAAAGCCACATGCAAAAAGCCGACCAAGTCTGGCGGAATCTCGTCTGACCCTTCAGGAGGAGCCGCGGATTCTGGGGCATTGGAAATTGGCTGCTGTGATACGTTAACTGGCTCGGCGTAGGCGGGACCGCAAAATAATCCTGAATTTGCCGGAGAAGGTAGCGTCGTCGGAGTGTCTTGTCTTGGAGCCTTCAAAGACAATAAATGCAACACATCATTCGCTTGCGCATCTCGGTTCGTTAGAGGATCGAGCCCAAAATTCCTTTCAAGCGTCGCCGGGACCGAAGCATGATCGTACAGTGTCCCGTCCAGGGTGTTCCTCGGAATAAGAGGAGAAATGATCAGCGCGGGAACTCGAACACCCAATCGCTGAAAATCAAATCCATAAGTGCTCGTCAGCGCCCCTGGAGCGTCACCCGGCGCAGCGGCTTGGGGAGGAATAACATGGTCGAAAAAGCCACCGTGTTCGTCCCACGTAATAATAAGCAAGCTGTGCTCCCAATGAGGGGAGTTCCGAATGGCCTCGTAAATGGTCTTGACCAACAGCTCACCGCGAGTGACATCGTCCAATGGATGTTGGGAATTGCCACACGCGAAATCCTCACTAAAATTGCCATAATTTGGCTCGATGAAAATGTACGACGCAGCGTAATCGGGATCTCGAATAGATTTCTCAAATTCATCGAAATCTGTAAAACGCCCCAAGGTAGCCGCTGTAGACATTCCCCGGATCGAAAACACTTGTGGGGTTTCATCACCTTCGAAAATCTCCCATTCCAGACAATTGCCGTCAAGTCGGTCGTAGATACTCCCATTGCTATAAACAAAACCGAGTAAGTAAGAGCCGGCAATTCTCGCCTGTGAAGGACTGTCGTCTAGTCCCGCCGACGAGGCTCCGTGAACGAAATACCTGTTGGGCCATGTCGGACCAGGCAGGGACGAAAACCAGCGGTCGCAAAGTGCGAACTCTCTGGCAAGAGTGGTAAGCACCGGGAGCTGTTCGGGTAGAAAACAATGCATTGCTCTTTCTGGCTTCTGTGGTTGGTGGGCCTCGTACGCGACGACGAAGCCGGTGTTAACGGGCTCCGGATAGTGCCCGTTAAAATGCGCCGGATCGATTGCGTAACCGTTTAGTTGTAAATAGACGTCAGCAAATTCGTGAGCTGGGTCGTCATGCTTGGGACTTCCCGGTATTGCGAATTCTGCTGGCCCGCTAACTTGTATCGCGCTTTTTGGATCTGTGAGTTGTGCAAGATTCGATTCTCCACCGGTCAAACCATCGATTTGCCGACGTTTCCCCGTCCCGGCGTCAACGCCACCAATTTTCGACAATCCAAACATGTGATCGAAAGACCTGTTCTCCAACATCAGGACGAAAATGTGTTCGACGCGCTGAGAGGAGTCACTCGCTCCAAACAACGAAAACCCGAAATCCATAATCACGCATACCAACGCCTTTAGCAGGCGTAACAGTGCTTCGAGAATTGAATCGACAAATACACATATCGCGTAAACGATGGCCTGTAAAACAACGGTCACGATAAATTCGACGATCGTGAGAATCGCCGTTTCAAGCCAACATCCCCACTTGTTACAACAGAGACACCATTTTTTGCATTTCTTTCGCTTGCATTTCTGAATGGTCTTGCTAATCTTCTTTTCTATTGGCTGGAGAACCTCCGTGTTTACCCAGACCTCGTAGTCTTGGCAATGCAACATAGAAGCTCCCTTCTGGCCTTATTTGGAGTGAAGAACTAGGGCGTGCCAGCTGTGCACACCTTACCCCTGGAAATCCAAGGCCCATTTACTTAAGGAACCATAAAAAAGCTTGGCCCGTGACCTGCCACTTTGGAAGGCCGCCTATACAGTTATCGAGTGCTTAGGGTGTGATGGTTCTTTGCGACATACTCTGCCGCCTTACAAGGGCACGGCCCGATACGAAGTATCCTTTTCAGCAGCCAACTGAGCGTATGTAGCGTAACCAGGGTCGTGAAAGTAAGTGCCGAAAGCAAAGCAATTAGCGTCATCACGGTGCTGAACTGCCGGCCCGCGATGAACACTACCCAGCAACATGCGGTTGCAACGAGGCTAATCATGTAGCACCGGGTACAGGAACCGAGCTTAGAAAATCTTATCGGCTTCGCTCGAACATTACTGCCCGTCGAAGTCAAAGCGGAAACTGCTGAATTATCAGGTGTCGAGATGGGCGGTACCTGCATTCCTTGCGGAAGTGAATACCCCTCCCGACACGGACCAAGTTGTTTCGGCTTATCAAAACCGCAGACGCGAGACCCGGTGGTGTAGTTTTCAAACCATCCCAGACATGCACCGGTAACTTCATACTCAACTCCATCGCAGCAGCCATAAATTTTCTTGCCCCCCACATAGCAGTGCTCTCCAATATACGAAAAGTCGTAACACCATTGCTGAGCCATATGTTGCTTTTGACAAGGATACGGTATTGACCCTTTGCAATATCGAAGACCGCAAGGGTAGCTGAACGTTAGAGTACAGGTTCGAATTCCGCAAGGCCACGTGACATTGAAAGTGCACATCAGAATTCCGCACGGATATCGCACACCCCACCTGCGACACCACCGTATACCGCAAGGGTACCGTACCGCTGAGACGCACCATCGTATTCCACATGGATAAGTCCAGGTGGTTCTGCACCAATTTATGCCGCACGGGTAAGTAAATGGTTTATAACAAGTGGTCCAGTATGAGTCTGGTGCGTCGGCAATGTATCCGCAAGTCATGGCATTCCTTCAACTGCAACCGTTTAGAATAATCGGCTCGTATTTTCCAAACGAGCGACTCGAAATGAAACTCTCGAACGGGGCCGTTCGAGCCTGGCGCACCGCTGGTCCAATGCCGGCTACCGTGATCGGGCGAAGATATGAGACAGCACGAGACTTCTTCGCAGTCTCTTGGGAGAGAATCGCGTGGCGACCAGCCAGTACTTCGAAACTAAGGGCTGGCATGTGTCTTTCCTCTTCAAATCGAAAATCTTGGGGTAGACCCGGAATTAGGGTCCTTATACATATTACTAACTACCTGGTCAAGTCCTTTGGTGGCTCGCTTGGTGAGGTGAAACGGCAATTCTTGTTTTTCCAGACGAAGCGGACTAACTTTTTATGGCAATCATATTTACCCGCTGTTCATACTAACGATAATCTGGAGACGCGGGTGCTCGACCCACTCGAAAATCCGTTCGGTCCAAAAGTGTTACCCATGTAGCCGGTACGAACTGTAACCCATGTCTCCGGGCCGGACCCCGTATTTAGTGGCGGGGGAGGAGGATTCGAACCCCTGATAACACTAGATAGCGTTCGGCTCGCTCTGCCTGGTTTGAGCACGGTTGGCAGCGTATTGGGATAAATTGGGATAAAGGCTTATGATGCCGAGTCGATTTCTACAGGTGGGATAACGACAGCCCCGGATTCATAAATCGAGGACAATTTGCTCGGCAAGGGAGGCACAAGGGTTTGCGGGTGGGTTCGCTGCTCACGGCTTAATTATAGTTTGCCATTTCAAGATAGCGGCAAAGGGCGTTGGCAAGTTGGATTTGCCGAGGGGTCTTGCCGTCCACTTGGAACAAGGCTGGGCTGCCAACGACCACGGCGACGCACTGCGCTCGGGAGGTAGCGACATTCAGCCGATTCAGGCTGTACAAAAACTCCATGCCTCGCGGTGCGTCCTCTGGCGTCGAAGTCGTCATCGAGTAAATCACAACCGGAGCCTGCTGCCCCTGAAATTTATCCACTGTGCCGACCCGAGCACCGCGCGGCAGGGCTTTCGCCAGGGCGGCAACTTGTGCGTTGTAAGGAGCCACGACGAGAATCTCTCCCAGTTTGAGCGCCCTTTGTTCCCCGGTCCTGTCTGTCCAGGTCGCACCACTGGCGAGCAAAGTCGTGAAAAGCTCCCTGACCTTTTCTACTTCTTCCTGCGATTCACTTTGGTTTCCACTGTGCTGAACGGGGATGTAACGCAGTCCGCTACCGTCGAGCGGTCGTTTGGTGTTCAGCCGTTGATCGCGATTCTCAGGCCGGGCGGCGAGGCGGCCATCGTAGAAAAGCTCCGACGTGAAAGCGCATACGTCGGGATGTAACCGCCAAGTCTCCTTGAGGAAAAGCCCCTTCTCAGGTTCAATGGTCGCTCGCCCGTCCAGCAGATGAGCCAAGGCCGATACATCCACACCGGGAGGGTGAACTCCTTGCTGTGGTTGGTTTAACTGCTGCGGGTCACCGAGAAGCACTACGCTCTTTGCGGCCTGGGAGATTGCGATCACGTCGGCAAGCGACATTTGTCCCGCCTCGTCAACAAAAAGCACGTCAACCGCATCAACAATCTCGGCTCGTGCCCAAAGCCAAGGCGATCCCGCTGCAACATTAGCCGATCCAGATTGGAGTGCGTCCAAAATCTCTTCGTTCTCGTCAACTTGCTCCACCATTCGGTCTGCACAACCATCTGTATCATTCGCCTTCTGCACGGCCCGCAGCTGAATGTTGTCCGCTCTGGCAGCAGCGCAGGCGTATTGCAACAGGTTGCTGATGACCTTGTGACTCACTGCGGTGATTCCGATCCGGTGGCGGCGTCGCACGAGTTCCGCGACCATTCCGCCGCCGCTGTAGCTCTTTCCCGATCCAGGCGGTCCTTGTATGGGAAGGACTGACGGTTGAGCGCAGAGCGAGTGCAAGGTCTGCCACGCTGTTTCCGTCATTGTCCCTTTTTCATCAAACATATTTTCCAAGTTGGCAAGCGATACTCGGGGAGCATGTCGCACTAAAAGGTCTCGCGCAGCTTGAAAAGGGCCGGGACCGGCGATTCCATTCTCTGCGACCCATTGGCCTAAGCGCATGAGACTCTCGCGTTGCGCATCCGAACCTAGAACATTCTGTGGAACGAGGGCGGTTGGGTAGGGGACTTGTGAATTGATGCCTCTTTTTATATCGATAGTTCCATTGAGGTCATCTATCTCGACGACTGTTCCGGCACTGGCTTTCGTTTTCGCGTCATGAGCTTGGAGCGCCCGGTCAAGGGAATGGTCTTGGGGAGGGAAACTGTATCTGTGGACAATCGACCTCTTGACCTGCCCGACTTGCCCGACATATTTCAGACCGCCAAGGGCGTTTTTGTCCTCCATCAACTCATCATCGGTCAGGTCGCACTGCCTGAAATATTCCCACCAGGCGGACTTATCCTCCCGACGGTGGTATTCGAGCATTTGAGCAAGCAGCCACAAAGCTCGCTGTTCAGGATTCCAATCCGTTTCATCGGCGAGCAGGCCAGATGTAAGGCGCTCCACTAGGAGGCGCACCTGCTGAACTTGTGCCGAGAGTTCCTCTTTTTCCTCTTGCTCGAATCTCGGCCTCGGCAGCGCAGTTCCCTTTTTTATCTCAAGCTCGCGCCTACGGTCTTCGAGCCACGCCCGAAGGTGCCACGCCGAAAAACAATCGTCTCGGTTGTAGGACTCGATGGACTGAAGAATATTCGCTGGAACGTCACGTGGATCGCCGAACGCGAGCGCACCCGCAAAAGCCTGGAGAGCCAGAACTGAGTCCCTCGCGGGCTCCGCTCGCTTGAACTTGTAAAGCGTCTCAATCATCTTAATCGAGTAGCTTTCTACCGACGCTCTCACTCCCTGCCTGACAACCCTGTAGAGGTCGACGAAAATACGCGCCCTAAGCAGTTGATCAACATCGTCGATGCAGACGCCGTGTTGCCCCGCCATGCGCTTGACTTGCGTCGGTTCGTAAACCGCGTAATGGTAAATATGCATTCCCGGATGTTTTTGCCATCGTTCCATCACGTGTGCGATGAACTTGCGGAACGCCTCCTTTTCGTCTTTCCGGTCAAAGGACCAGAGCCCCTCGTAAGAGGGTTCGCCGCCCGCCTGCTCGGGCACTGTGAGAAAACCCATCAAATATTCCAGACCATTTTCCAATGCGAACGGGTCTCCTTCTAGATCAAGAAAGATGTCGCCAGCGGACGGCGCGGGGAGCGCCGCCAGACCTGTGTTGGGTTGCCCCGGGTCAAGCAATTCGTGGACAACGTCGAGTGCCTTTCGCCCCTCAACCTGGATTCGCGCTTGGTTGTGAATACGAAGAAGAGCGGTACTGCCGATGCCGTCGAGCTTTGGTTTCGGTCCCAAGTCCAACGCGGCCAGTGATTCCCGGATTTCCGAACCAATACGCCAAGTTCCCGATCAGCACCCCGAAGATCAATTCACCGAGGACAGGCGGCTGTTTGATCAGGGTCATCAGGCGTCCGCCCAAGACCGCTGCTAGCGTCAAAAGGACCAATGTCAGCAGGATCGGAACGACCGGGTCCGCGTGAGAACCGGATGCTTCGCTGATTGAAAATGGAACCGCTGCATTCATGACCGGCATGCCGCTCGGAAACGAGCCCTCCGGGAATCAAAGATAAGCTACGCAAATCGCGGACGAAGCACTAGAGCCGGTCTCATGAACCTCTATCCCGCACGGCAGGCAGCCTCTATCGTGGCTTTGGCAGCATTCAATGTTGCCTGGGTCTCGCGGGCGATCTTACCTTTTGCGATTAAGTTGAGGAGCTTGGCTTTCAGGGTTGTCGTCGAGTAATAGTGGCTGATTTCCACCTTGGTTGACCGATGGCCGAGCGTTTGGAACGTCGTTTCTACTCTGTAATCGCTGAGAATCTTGCTGATACCGAATGTGTCCTCCGGCAACACAGTGACGATCTTCTGCAGCGGGATAATTTCGATGTCCTTCTCGATGCACGTGTGCTTCCCGCCCGAAAGATGACATTGATATGACGCGCCTGGTTCGCGGATGGTCTTGCCAGAAAGAAGATCAACCTTGACCACGCGAGGATGGAACTCCGGGATCTTGGTGAGATCCATGCTGAACGACCACACAGCTTCCAAAGGCGCGTTGATGATGACTTCCTGCTTGGATCGGAACGGTGGCTGCAAATCTTGCCTCCAAATTAATGGGTGAGCTTTCGTTTGAAGTCACGCGGACGCGACTAATTCGGTCCTCACAGTTAGCGCAGCACCGTGACCGGCTTGTCAGCTATACGGAATCGCCAAAAACACTACCCTAAGTCATTGGCAACTTCCATCGGGTTGCGGTTACGCACTCTAGCCACAATCGCCGAGCGCATTTCTCACAGCCATCCGGCGCTCACCGTCGCAGGAGCCACTCGAATCTAGCACCATTGTGGAACCTGTGGCGATCATGACGCGACTGGTTTTTTCTGTTCCGCTTTACCTGCTCACATGTCTCGGCCGATACCGCACCGATCTTCTCAGTTCAGCAGGCCGCCCTTTTTCTGCCACTCATTTTCTCGGGCACTGCTTCGGGCTAATTCCTGCGTCCGGCAGCTTCCCGTCTTCTGCTTTCCCGGTTCCGCCCTTACACCATCGGGTTCCCTCCCATAAAGCAGCCGTTCGCTTTGGAAGCAGAAGCCACTCGCTTCTGGGTGCCCCAAGAAAATGGGGCAAGAAAAAGGAGAAAATTCAGCTATGTCTTACCTAATAGTTAAGTTGAATAGATCTGGCAAGGCTTAGTCGAATTCGGGAAACGTCGCCTGTCTCCCTGTGTGCTCCTTGCCCTACTTCATTCTTCGAGTTCGATGACCCCGCGTTTTAGGGCTATTGTGACGGCGTGCGTACGAGCGTTGGCGCCCAGCTTGGCAAGGATGTTTCTCACGTGGGATTTGGTTTTGTCGTGGCGCGGTTCGGCCCGAAGGATTTGAGGAAGGCGCCGAGTTCTTCGTACTGATCCGATGCGATGTAATCCACGCCCGCTTTGGCAGCGGCCTGCCAGCGTTTGCGGACCGCTTCCCTTGAGCCAAAGTTGTAGGAGCTGAACCAGCCGTTGCAACTGAGCTCCTGTTTGGTGGACCCATCGAGCGTGTAAAAGCGAATCCACAAGTTGTGGCCATGTGCGTAGCGAACGAGCTGGTTGAGACACAATTCTTTTTTCACATTCCAGTTGCCGGCTTTGGACTGGCCTTCGGGCTCAACGACGCGCCAACTATTGTTCCACCAGCGGTGATAGTTGTCGGCGGGATTCGGAGCCAGCCCTTCAGGCGGCGCGGAGGGGTCGTGCGTGTTGGTGCGCACGGCTCCGAATACGAACAACTTTCCGCCAACGGCGACCTGGTCGTAGAAGACGGCTTTTTGTGCGTCGGACTCGCCGGTCAAGACGAGAACGGGACGGACCTCCAGCGTTTCCATCCGGTCGATCGTGCCGGTGCGCGGAGCAGTGGTGAGCCAATCCTGATATTCCGCCAGCAACTGCCAAATCGCGGCGAGATGTTCCGGCTCCTCCGATTTGAGATCGAGATTCAGCGTGATTAGCGGCCAATCCCGCATTCCCGGCTCGGTTCCCGTCGGAGGGGCTCCATGACTTACGAGCGAAGTCATCGCGCCTGTTCCTGGGTTTTTCGCCCAAAGCAAATCCTGCTCGATGGCAAGGGGAGTGCCCGCTGAGAGAGCACGGTCGATGCGATCGAACCACCATTCGTAGTAGGG
>QHZD01000046.1 GCA_003225315.1 Acidobacteriota bacterium | reverse complement strand
AAAATCACTTCCTGTACTTTCATCGCCCGCTCCATGGCGACCCTGGTGTAAACCATCCCGGCAACCTCCCGGAATGCGGTCTACACCCAGCCGCCTCTCAAAAGCGGACATTTCACATGCTAATCAAGCGGACATATCATGTGCTAACGACACCACTAAAAGTTTTCCATTGACAAAAAGGGAATTTCCGCGTATAGTATTTCCTGGGTAATATTGGGCCCGAACCGGAAAGCGCCAGCATCCTTGCTGGCGTTTTTGCTTTCTGAAGCTCGCTTTTCGGCCTAAGTCCTCTGTCCCCAACACTTACGAAACAAACCGCATTTTGCTCCGTCGTGGAGCTAATAACTTGTTTAGATGCAACATTTACGTGACCTGCCCGCAAATGTTGCATCTAAAGGACTTACAGGAAAGCTAACTCGTTTAGATGCAACACTTACAAAAAACACGGGGAGGGGGTGCCGGTTATGGTTAACGAGCATCGACCTCGGCCTCCTCACCTTCCTCGGCTCCGCTCCTATCATCTACCCCGCGCTCCGTGGGGGCCTGCTTCCTCACCCGCTCTCCTTGACCGTTCCCCCTAGCAGGTGTAGAGTTCCGCCCACTAGGTTCCTTCCCAGCACTTTCCGATCGAAGGAGGAATGTATGTCTTTCCGCAGAGCCCTCTGGGCCTTAGCTGTCGTCGTGTGCTTGGCAGCGCCCATCGCTGTCCAAGCGCAGGGAGACTATCTCGATGTTTTCGTCGTCAAAGTGAAACCGGAGAAACTCGCCGATTTCCAGGCCCTCACCAAAAAATGGGCGGATGCCAATCGCCGCTTCAATGGCGACCGTTGGCTCGCTCTCGAAGCCGTCTATGGTGAAGGCAATATCTACCAGTTCACCAGCACCCGCAAGGACTACGCTGATATCGACAAAACCAACGAAGCCGTCATGGCTGCCGTCAATAAAGCCTTTGGCAAGGAAGCTGCCCAGAAAATGGAGCAGGACTTCAACAACTGTTTGGTGTGGTCCCGCACCGAGCTCCGCCGCCGCCGTTGGGACCTCAGCCGCAAGGCTCCCCAAGGCCCCGAAGCCTACGCCAAATTCATTGGCGAGTCTCGCCTCTTGCGTACTACCGCCGTGCACATTCGTCCCGGACACGTCCCCGAGTTCGAGGCGCTTTCCAAAGAAATGAAGGAAGCCGGCGAAAAGAATCCTGATGCCCAGCCGGTATTTGTTTCCCAGGTCATCGAAGGGGGCAAAGGCGCCACCTTCTACGTCTCCGCGCTGCGCTCGTCCATGGCCGGCTTCGACAACAACCCCACCATGCGCGATATCCTCGGCGAAGAGGGCTTCAAAAAATTCCAGCACATCAATGCTGACGCTGTCGAGATCACTGAGTCCACTCTCTATCGCTTCAACCCCGAACTCAGCAATCCTCCCGACGAAATCGCAAAAGTCGCCGCCGACTTCTGGCGCCCCAAAGCCATGATGGCTGCCACGACCAAACCTAAAGCCGCCACGATGGAACCTACCTCCGCCAAGGAGCCTGTAAAGAGACCCTAGCCATGCGGTAGGAAGTCACCAACAGAATCGGCCAGTGGCACAGACCTCACTCTGTGCCACCGGCCCCATATCTCCGAGACCGCCAAGCAACGGCAGCACTTCGCGCCGCACCCATCTTGCTTCCATCCCTGCCCGGGAGTACGCTTCCTGCACTATGGCAAACATCGAAAAACACGCTCCCGGTGCATTTTGCTGGGCCGAACTCGCCACCACCGACCAAAACGCTGCCATCAACTTCTACTCCAAAATCTTTGGCTGGTCCGCCAACAACATGCCCATGGGGCCCAACGACTTCTATACGATTTTCCGTCTCGAGGGACGTGACGCCGCCGCAGGCTGTACGCTTCGTCCCGAAGAGCTCTCCCAGGGCGTTCCTCCCCACTGGAAGCTCTACGTCGCGGTTCAAAGCGCCGACGCTACTGCCGCCCGCGCCGCCGAGCTTGGCGGCACCGTCCTGGCTCCGCCCTTCGACGTTTTCGATGCGGGCCGCATGGCTGTTGTGCAGGATCCCACCGGGGCCGTCTTCTGTCTCTGGCAACCTAATAAGAACACCGGCATAGGCATCTCCGCGTCGCATGGCACGCTCTGCTGGGCGGACTTAAGCACTCCGGATCGCGAGCGCGCAGGCCAGTTCTACTCGGACCTCTTCGGCTGGCAGTTTCTGAAGGAAGACGAAAAGGCTCACAATTACTGGCACATCATGAACGGCGAGGAGTTCATCGGCGGCATTCCGCCTGCTTCGCACCGCCAGCCCGGCACTCCCGCTCACTGGCTGGCGTACTTCACCTCTTCCGACTGCGACGCCACTGCCGCAGCGGCAAAAAATCTCGACGCCAGACTCTATATGCCGCCTACGGATTTTGAAAACGTGGGGCGCATTTCCGTCATGGCCGACCCGCTAGGCGCCACCTTCGCCATTTTCAAAGCCGCCGCGCGTGGAGCCTCCGGCTCGTAAGGTTTTGGTGGAATAGCCATTCCTGGCTGTGCTGCTATTAGCCAACGCCCAGTGCAGACCTGGGCTCGTCAATCGCAAACGACTCGAGACCTGACTATCATAGTCAAGCACCTATCGTCTCGTCGGCCGAGGCTCTCGTAGCGTTGCACTCTCCCAATTTCGAGTTTCTATTCTCGATTTTCCACTCTTGAGTACTTGCTTCACAGTTCCAAAATACCCAACCGCGGAAACGACGCCTGATAAATGCCCGCGTCCAGCGTAAGCAATTTATACCCGTTCACCAGCGCATGCGCCCCAATCACGAAATCGGCTAGAAGGCGCCGCGCTTCCGCACTCTTCTGTTTTCTTCGCCGTGCTGCGTAACCCTGGAAGGCCGTTCCAGCCACCCGCCACGCCTTCTCTCCAATTTCCCATTCCACTGCGATGCCTGCCTCCTCGCAGAAACGGTCCACAAACGTCTCGCTTCGCCCTGGAGCCGCCATCAATTCCGCATATACCGCTCCGCAGATCACCAACCCGCCTCCCATCTGGCTTTCCCCCAGCGCCTTCTTTGCCATCAGATTCTGCGTCTCGTCCTTATTCCATAGCGCCACAATGACGTTTGTGTCGATCGCAGTAGTCATTCCTCGTCCCATCCCCGCAATTCCCGCAGCCACTTCTGTATGCCCTTTCTCCCCTTTCCAATCCCGGGTGTGCCAATTCCCCTGTACTTCTCAAAGACACTTTCTTTCCGCACCGCCGTCACGCGCATGCCTTTTCCATCTTCCTCAAACTCTAATCGGTCCCCGGCCCGCACACCGAGCCGGCGCCGCACTTCCCGCGGTATGGTGATCTGTCCTTTGCTTGTTACTTTTGCTTGTTTCTTCATCGGCCTACTCCCATTCCTTACTCTATCATATTTTCCTTACTTTTCCTGCACTCCGCCTGTCCCATCTCGGTGCCGCTCCCCCTCGATGTCAAGGGTGCGGGTTTTGACTTTTGTTCCCCCAATCCCCCGCGCCATGGGCCAAGTTCCCAGCCAGTTCCGTTACGCGACGTTTTGCGCTCTCTTCCGATTGACCCTGCCCATCCGCGGCGCTAACATCCGCCTCCAATAGGAGGTCCTCATGTCATTCCAAGGGAAATGCGCTCTCATCACTGGAAGTTCGCGCGGCATTGGTCGCGGCATCGCGCTCAAGCTCTCCGAAAAAGGCGCGCGCGTCGCCGTCCATTACTTTCGCAACGAGGCCGCCGCTCAGCACACTCTCGAAAAAGTTCGCGCCCACGGCTCCGACGGCTTCATCGTGCAAGCCGACGTCTGCCGGCCCGATGAAATCCGCCGCATGTTTCAGCAGGTCCGCTCGGAATTCGGTGGTCTCGATATCTTCGTCAGCAACGCCCGCACGGAAGCTCCGACCTTCTACGAACCTCCCATGGAGATCTCCCTCGAAAAATGGGACACCGCCGTCGATTCCCAAGCCAAAGCGTTTCTCGTTGCCGTTCGCGAAGCCGCTCCGCTCTTGTCCGATGGCGGAAGGATTGTCGCCATCACCTTCGCTCCCGGTGGACGCTTCGGCAGCTGGCAGCCCTGGGTGGCTATGGGCGCAGCGAAAGCCGCAATGGAGTCGCTGGTCCGCTACTTTGCAGTTGCTCTGGCAGGCCGCGGCATCACCGTGAACTCCATCAGCCCCGGCTGGGTCGAAGACAGCGTGCTCAACAGCTTGCCCGAAGCCTTCCAGACTGGATTGCGCGAATGGCAAGAACGCGGCTGGACGCCCATGCGCCGCCTCGGTACTCCCGCGGATATCGGCAATGCCGTCGCTCTCATTTGCTCGCCAGAAGCTGCTTGGATTACCGGCCAGTTGATTGAGGCCGACGGCGGCGCATCGCTCGTCGACGCTCATTTGCCGCTCGAGTTTCAAGGCTTGGAGAAAACCCAGGAGAAACATGCCAAGTCTAAAGAAGCGTGAAAACCCATCCGTAGAAAAAAAGGAGATTCATGAGCGGCCGACCGGCTTGCATTCTGCCGTCTCCGCAGTGTTACAATTCGGCAGCCAAAACACTCTTTCCATTCCTTCACCGGAGGCACCGAATGCATCGCCGCGTCCTAACCCTGCTCGTCACTATGCTCGCGCTAGGTATCTCCGCTCTCACGCAATGTGAGTCCGCTTTCGCGCAGGAACATGCCCAGCGCGCCGCAGCCGCCAAAGTAAAATCCGCTTCTCTCATGACGGGCTACGGCGATTGGCATCACCCAGTCTCCACCAAGAACGCGCAAGCGCAGGCATTTTTCGATCAAGGTCTGCGACTCATCTACGCTTTCAATCACGACGAAGCCATGCGCTCGTTCCAGCGTGCCGCCGAGATCGATCCCAAACTGGCCATGGCGTATTGGGGCGTCGCCGAAGCCGTCGGCCCCAATTACAACGATCCCGCCAGCGAAGACCGTTTTGCGCAGGCCCACTCCGCCATTGGGAAAGCGCTGACGCTCGGCGCCGATGCTTCCGAGAGCGACCAGGCTTACATCACCGCGCTTGCAAAGCGCTTTCCCGCCGATCCCAAATCCGATTTGCGCGCCGCCGCGGAACAATATCGCGATGCCATGCGCGACGTGGTAAAGCGTTTCCCCGACGATCTCGATGCCGCTACGCTGTTCGCCGAGGCCGGAATGAACTTGCACCCCTGGGGGCTCTGGCGTCCCGACGGCACACCGGAAGAGGGCACGGAGGAAATTGTCTCTACGCTGGAGTCTGTAATTCGCCGCGAACCCAATCATCTCGGCGCGATTCACTATTACATCCATTCGGTGGAAGCTTCTTCATCGCCGGAGCGTGCTCTAGCAGGAGCGAATCGCCTGGCGCAACTTGCGCCTGCTGCGGGGCACATCGTACACATGCCCGCGCACATCTACATCCGCACCGGCGATTACGAAGCCGCGGTGAAAACCAACCAGAAAGCAGCGCTCGCCGATCAGGCGTACATCCAAGCCGGAGCAGCCCCAGGCATCTATTCCATGATGTACTACAGCCACAATCTGCATTTCATCGCCATGGCCGCGGCCATGAACGGCAACTATCCGGAGTCCCGGCGCGGCGCGCAGTTGCTCGCGGCCAACGTGGGGCCTCACGTAAAAGACATGCCTCCGCTTGAGGGTTTCATGACTGTGCCGTTGGCCGTCGAAGTGCGTTTTCACAAGTGGAACGAAATTCTGAAAGCGCCTCAGCCCGACTCCGCCATGCACACCGCCACAGTGTTCTGGCATTTCGCCCGTGGCCTGGCTTTCGCCAGCACGGGAAAACTAGACGAAGCGGAAGCCGAACACAAGTTTGTTGCCGAAGCGGAAGAGAAGACGCCGCCGGATGCCATCTTCCAGATGCCCATCAACAACAAGACCAAGGACATTCTGAAAATCGCGGAAAATGTGCTTGGCGCGAAAATCTCGCTCGCCAAAGGCGATATGGACGCCACGGTGAACCAATTGCGCGCCGCCGTCGCCGTTCAAGACTCACTGAAGTATGACGAGCCGCAAGACTGGTTCTATCCCGTGCGCGAATCGCTTGGCGCGGTGCTGCTGAAAATCGGTGATGATGCCGGAGCCGAAGAAACCTTCCGCGCGGACCTCGACCGCAATCCCCGCAACCCACGCTCGCTTTTCGGCCTCGAGCAAGCACTGAAGGCCATGGATAGGAACTACGACGCGGGTTTCGTCCGCAAACAGTTTGACGCCAACTGGAAAGGCGCCGCGCGGCCGACTGTCGACGATCTCGTCTGACCCTTCGGCCAACGCCGGCACTCAAAGCTCGCGGCTTGGCCTGCACTCTGCTGTGCTATACTTGTATAGCGAGGTTCCTATGCTTGCCATTCGCCTCCCACCATCCATTGAAAAACGCCTGGAGAAGCTCGCACGCCGCACGGGCCGCACCAAGACTTTCTACGTGCGCCAAGCTATCCTCGAACATCTGGATGACCTTGAGGACCTGTATCAGGCCGAGCGCACCCTGGATCGCATCCGCGCTGGCGAAGAGCAGACCATCCCACTGGAAGATGCTCTAATGCGGCATGGCTTGGAAGATTGAACTCTCCGCCCAGGTAGACCGCGAACTGGGCAAGCTCGACCAGCAACACAGCAAGCGAATTCTGAAGTTTCTTCACGAGCGCGTAGCTCGGTTGGACAATCCGCGAAGCATAGGACAGGCTTTGCAGGGTTCAAAACTGGGAGAATTTTGGAAATATCGTGTCGGCGATTATCGGTTGATCTGCAAGATCGAAGACAATCGGCTTCTCATTCTGGTTCTTCGCGTCGGCCATCGCAGAGAAATCTACCGCTGATCTAAAGATAAAGAGGGAGCTAACTGCGCTCCCTCCTCTTTAAGGCCGCTCCGCAATCTGTTATTTATGGCCGGAGTGCGTGATGCGCGCCATAATGTCGCGCCGGCTGTCGAGTACGGTGGAACCGGCGAACTCCGCTCGTTCCGCCGCACTCCACTTGCTCATCGTCGTTCGTATGGCTGCTGCCCACTTGTCCATGCCTTCGGCATTGGGGTAGGTGATAACCACGCAGCGCGTCGACTGCGCCGAAGTGTTTACGTACTGCTCGTCGATGCCATAGTACGTAGCGACACCGTTTTTGATCTGTTCCTCAAACGTCGGCACCAGGAGTTTCTTGAGCGTTGCGGTGTAAGTCTCCGGCTTCTCCGCTTTTGCATTCGAGCAGACCACTCGCAAGTACGCCGGTGTTCCACTGCCTGCACGATACAGCGACGTTTGCATCAAGAAGTCTTCATGCTTGGTCGCCGCGATTTGCCCCGGCCGCGGTCCGGCTTTGCGGACTTCGTCGAGCACCTTCATCAGCCCCGAGATCGTTGTGGACGACCACGCTGCTCCGTGTGTATATCCGTCGGTTGTGTGCACTACCTGTTCAAAGGTGGACCAGCTAGCGATGGTCCCGTCGGCCGTCAATTTCTCCAGGATGGGAACGACCGTCTTTTCAGTATCCTCCGAGTATCCCGCCCAATTCGCCCGCGGCACTTGGAACTGGCTTACAAAGGTATACACCGTTGGCGTTGCTTCCATCTGCGAAAATGCGATCGGCGAACTAACGATGGCAATCGCCACCAATGCCAAGCCCACTGCCACACCAATCATTCGTCTATTCATGCATCTCTCCTTGGGCTGGCCTGGTCAGCCGCGTAGTGCAACACGTCGGAAGGTCGTTCCTCGTCGCTCACTCGCAGCTTCGCGGATGGTGAGGGGATACGTTCTTTCTAGTGGAGGTAACCTGAGATATAGGGCCTGCGCCCACGGCACCGGCCAGTGTGCGGCGACAGTATTCCCTAACGCTGTCTTTGTCAACGCAATTCCGCCACGCCACATGTCGCGCTTACAGTTTCGCTGGGTTTCGCCGTGGACGCTCGCTCCACACATCTGGCACTTGGCGTCGCGCGTCCACTGTGCTCTCCTATAGATGACACCATGAAGCGCACCAAATACCGCCGCCTCGGTCCTCTTCTCGCTGCTTTGCTACTCGTCTGCTTGTTTCCATTTTCTCCTTCCGCCGAAGACCGGCAGCCCACCATCCGCTTCGTGCGCAATCCCGATCCCGCGCCGGAGTTCAGCCTCACAAGCCTCGATGGAAAGCCGGTTACGCTGGCAGGCTCCAAAGGCAAAGTGATCCTTCTGAATTTCTGGGCAACCTGGTGCGGACCGTGCCGCGCCGAAATTCCCGACCTTGTTGAGCTTCAGAACAAATACAAAGACCATCTGCAAATTCTCGGACTCGTGGTAGACGACGACGATCAAGACGCCATTAAGGAATTTAGCGAAAAGTTCGGCATCAACTATCCGGTCGCTCTCGCCACTAACGAAATTCGCACGCAGTATGGCGGCATCCCCGCGCTTCCCACTTCATTTGTGCTGGACTCGGAAGGACGCATCGTCCAGAAACACGAAGGTCTTCGCGATCCCGTGCTTTATGAAACGGAGATTCGCGCGCTCCTCGGGCTGCCCATCGGCAACGTCAAAGTGGAAACGTTCGAGGACACCGGCCAGATTTTTCTGAAGAATGCCGAACGCGCGACGGAACTTCCCGGCGTCGACCTTTCAAAATTGACGCCAGAACAAAAAATCTCAGCGCTCCACAAATTCAACGCCGAAACCTGCACCTGCGGCTGCACTTATACGCTCGCGCAGTGCCGCATCTACGACCGCAACTGCCAGGTTAGCAAGGCCGCCACTTCGAAAATTATCGTTGCCCTCATGCATCCCACGCCCGCAAAATCCGCCCCCGCGAAGTCCGCGCATTCCACCTCTCCTTCAAAAGAAAAGGAGAAATGATCCTCGCCGGAATCTCCGCGAAGGCTGAGGAGCAACATCTTTTCTGTAGCGTAGTTCATTCTTGCTGGCTCATTCGGCTCCCGGACTGATACTCTCTTTCCGGCCGATGCCCACTGTTCCGAAAATTATTTTTGTTCTTGCGCTGGCGGTTTCGTTCACGGGATTGCTTTCTCCGCCGGTCGCACTCACGGTAGGAATTGTTTTCGGGCTCAGCTTTCCGCATCCGTATATCAACGAAAGCCGCGGCATCGCGCGCACGCTTCTACAAAGCTCGGTCGTCGCGCTGGGCTTCGGAATGAATCTGCACGAAGTCCTGAAAGCAGGGCGCAGCGGATTTATTTACACCGCGCTGGGAATTTCCTTTGCGCTTCTCGTGGGTTTGGCGCTCGGCAAACTTTTGCGGGTGCGCGGCAATTCGTCATTTCTGATTACGGCCGGCACGGCGATTTGCGGCGGCAGCGCCATTGCCGCTATCGGTCCGATTCTGCACGCGGACGAAGAAGAAATGGCAGTATCGCTCGGCACGATTTTTATTTTGAATTCCGTTGCGCTGCTGATTTTTCCGCCGATTGGAAACGCGTTGCACCTTTCCCAATCGCAATTCGGACTGTGGGCCGCGCTGGCGATTCACGACACCAGTTCCGTGGTCGGCGCAGCAACAAGATATGGGGCGCAGGCGCTGGTCATCGGCACCACGGTAAAGCTCGCCCGCGCTTTGTGGATTGTTCCGCTCGCACTCGCGACTGCAGCGGTCAAGCACCATCGCTCGCGAATTCAAATTCCATGGTTTATTTTATTTTTTATTTTTGCTGCAGTGCTGAACACTTACGTTCGAACGGTTGAACACATCACTCCATCACTTTTCACGCTCGGGCGGCTGGGATTGACCGCCACGCTTTTTCTGATTGGCAGCGGCATCTCGCGCGGCACACTGAAAAAGGTGGGGTGGCGGCCGCTGCTGCTGGGAATCCTGCTGTGGCTGGCGGTGGGGATCACTTCGTTGTACTTCATTCGAACCGGTTTTATCGCTTTTTAGCGAGAACGAAGAATCTTGTAAAGAGAAAGTTATTTTTTCAGCAACCCGAGCACGGCGATGCTCATGGCCTTGACGCCGGTTCGAATCGTGGGCTCGGGGAGGGGAGCAAATTCGGCAGAATGCGGACCTGGCAAGCGAGCGCCAGTCTCTTTTGCGGCTTGCCACTTTGCGGGATCAGCTGCGCCGAGATGAAACATGCAAATCGGCGGCTTCGGATCTTCCAGAGCGTAGAGACTGAAATCCTCGCTGGCCATGGCGGGTTCGCCGGGGAGCACATTTTCTTTTCCGAGCCCACGCTCGAGAGCAGCAGCGACGCGGCGCGTCAATTCCGGATTGTTGATGGTGGCCGGCACATTGTCTTTGGCGACTTCGATGATGGGGGCGCGATCGGCGGGAACGCCGGCGGCAGCGGCGATTCCATTGGTGATTCTGGTGATGGAAGCAAGAACTTTTTCGCGCTGGGCGGGAGTCATGGTTCGAACGGTGAGCTGCAAATGGGCCTCATCGGGAATGATGTTGTGTTTGGTGCCGGCGTGGAAAGAGCCGACAGTGACAACAGTGGGAACCTGCGGGTCCATTTCACGGCTGACGATAGTCTGTAAGGCCACAACGATTTCCGAAGCGATGAGGATCGGATCTTTGGCTCGTTGCGGTGCGGCGCCATGGCCGCCATAGCCGCGCACAGTGATGTCCACGGAATCGGCGCCCGCGAGGATGCTTCCTTCGTGCCAACCAACTTTTCCAGCCGGTAAATCCGAGCCGTCGTGGAGCGCCAGGACATAATCGGGCTTAGGGAATTTTGTGAAGAGCCCGGCTCGGAGCATGGCATGCGCGCCACCAACGGTTTCTTCAGCGGGCTGGCCGAGCATGACGAGAGTGCCGCTCCATTGCTGCTTGAGTTGCGCCAGCATGCGCGCAGTGCCCAGAAAAACAGACATGTGAATGTCGTGACCGCAGGCGTGCATGACGCCGACTTCGGCGCCATCGGCGCGCTTTACTTTCACGTGGCTGGCATAGGGGAGGCCGGTATTCTCGACGATGGGGAGCGCGTCCATGTCGGTGCGCACGTAGACCGTGGGCCCCGAGCCGTTGCGGAGAACTCCGACGATCCCATAGGAAACGAGGCCGGGTGAATCGTACAGGCCGAAATGGTCGGTGACGTCATAACCGATCTTCCGCAACTCTGCGGCGACCAGCGCGGAAGATTCCTTCTCCTGCGTGGACAGTTCAGGATTTTCGTGAAGGTGCTTGTAGGTGGCGACGAGGGAATCCAATTCCTTGCCGAGGCGCTGATCCAGATCGTTTTGGGCGATCAGCGGCATCGCTCCACTTAAACCAGCCAGGCTACACAGCAAGACGCCAAAGGCATATTTCACCGCGGCACCTCCGAAGAGAGGTGGCATCTTAGCACCATTGGGACGGGCAGCGGCCCAGCCGGTAGTTTTCGATTACCCAGCGGATCGGGACTTAGCAGCCAGACTGGAGGCGACTGCTGGCCAGTAACTCCTCAGGGCGGCGAAAGCCCTATCCGCTACTAGGCCTTGTCTTCGCGCCGGCTAGCGCACGGAACCTTTTCCACAATCCGCAGTATTCACTCTTTGTAAGGCCAACTACAGCCGTTTAGGACCATAATTCGGCGATGACTTTGGCTCCCGATGAGGATCTGATGCTCCAAGTGCGCGATGGCGCGGGCGAGACGCTAGGCGTGTTGTTTGATCGCTACCAAACGCCGCTCTTCAATTTCTATTCGAAGTTGACGGGCGACAGGACGCTGAGCGAAGACCTTGTCCAGGAGGTATTCCTCCGCATCCTGAAATACCGCCAGAGCTACCGCCCCGGCACCCCTTTCCGCGCTTGGGTCTACCAGATCGCGCGCAACGCGCGCATCGATCACTTCCGCAAGTTTCCCCGGCAAACCGCTCTTGAGCCCGAAATGCTACCGCCTGTTCTTCCCACGGATTCCGCGCAGGAGCAGCAGGAAGTCGAACTGTTGCAACGCGCGCTCCAGCAGTTGCCGGAGGAAAAAAGAGAAATCCTGCTTCTCTGCCGCTTTCAAGAACTGAAGTATGAAGAAATTGCCGTTCTTCTCGGCTGCGAACTGAACACCGTCAGAACGCGCATCCACCGTGCCCTCCAGGATTTGCGCAAGGCTTTTCATCAACTCGCGCACGGCACGATGCTGAAGAAAGCCGAAGCGGCAGCTGCGGAGAGCATTCCTCCTCGAGGAGGTCGCCATGAAGTGTGAACACATCGCGGAACTCTTGCCGGACTACCTGCAAGGGCGTTTGAGCGCCGAGCAGCACCACCACGTCGAAGCCCACCTCGAACAGTGTGCGGACTGTTCCGAAGAAGTGGTCATTTGGAGAAAACTCTCGCTTCTGCCCGTCGACCAGCCAGATCCTGCATCTCGCGCGCGTTTTGAGGCCATGCTGCAAGCGTACCAAGCGGGCCGTTCCAGTCAGCCCGAGGGCGGCACGGAATGGAGAAAGCGGGCTTTCGTCTGGAGCTGGAACGTGTTCCATTGGCTTCGCTCGCCCGTGGGAGCGATGGCGTGGAGCGCAGCGCTGCTCGCCATCGGCGTTTTCGCCGGACTTCGCCTGGCTAACCCTAAGCCTCCTTCCCTAGACTTGGCTGCCATGCAATCTGAACTCGCGAGCATGAAGCAATTGGTCGTGCTTTCGATGCTACAGCAGCAATCGGCCAGCGCGCGGCTCGAGGGCGTAACTTGGAGCACGCGCGACCAGCAACTTGATCCGCAGGTGCTTTCCGCTCTCCTGCACACGCTGCGCTACGACGCGAGCGTGGATGTGCGCTTGGCGGCTCTCGATGCTCTCAGCCGCCACGGGCGGCAGCCCCAGGTTCACAAGGCAATTTTGGATTCTCTCCAGCAGCAGCAATCGCCCCTGGTGCAGGTAGCCCTGATCGATCTTTTGCTCGAATGGAGGGATCCCGATGCTGCGCAGCGGCTGCAGGCCCTACAGCAAGCCCCGAATCTGAATCCCACGGTGCGACAACGCGTCGAGTGGGCCAGAAGCAAACTGAATTGAGGAGGAGACCATGCGAAACACGCGCTTTTTCACAGTGTTGACAGTCGGCTGTCTGCTTCCCTTTTCCTTGTCCGCCCAGTCCGTTAGCGTAAGAATCCCTCAACCGGTAATAAAAGTCGCTGCACCTCTCCTCGTGGGGTTTCACCCTCCTTCCGTATTCCCAATGACTCTCGATGACTCCGATCGCGACCTGCCAGTGCAGGAGGAGGAGACCATCCAGAAATCTTTTTCGATGGCGGGCGTCCAGCACCGGTCCCTCGAAATTGACAACGTCTGGGGCTCCATCGAAGTCCTAGGCACAAATTCCGACCAGGCGCAACTCACGGTCAAAAAGTCTGTCCGCGCGGAATCCAAGGAAAAGCTCGAACAGGCTCGCAAGGAAGTCACCCTGGACATCACCGAGCAAGCAGGCTCCCTGAAGCTCTATGTGAACGGGCCTTTCCGCTGCAATTGCGACGATGGGTGTGGCCGCCACGAAATCGAGGGCTACATCGTCAAGATGGATTTTCAGCTCCGCGTTCCCCGGGACATGGACATCAAAGTCAAGACTGTGAATGAGGGGCGCGTTTTGGTGCGCGACATCAACGGGAGTTTTCTTGTGCGCAATGTCAATGGCGACGTCGAAATGGACAACATCGCCGGTTCCGGGACGGCGCATACTGTGAATGGCCCTGTCAAGGTTTCCTTTCGCCAGAACCCTCGCGAAAAGTCCGACTTCCGCACCATAAACGGCGACGTGGATTTGCGTTTCGCGCCAGGCTTGGCCGCGGATTTTCGCTTCAAGACCTTCAACGGCAGCATCTACAGCGATTTTCCCGTCACCGCGTTGCCGGTGCGCGCCATTCAGGAAGAGCATCATGGCGCGAAGGTAGTTTTTCACGCAGACCGCTATACCGGTGTGCGAGTGAATTCGGGCGGGCCAGAGATCAAGGTGGAAAATCTAAATGGAGAGATTCGTATTCTTGAAAATCATGAATAGCCAAACTCAGCGTTTCCCATCCCTCGTTGTGGCTGCTGCACTTCTCTGCGTTGCGTTTGCCGCCGCGCCGGCCTGCGGCCAGACGCAAACGCCATCTGGCGCGGATCACGTTTCCGTGAATCTCAGCGATCCCGCGCGGCCCGCTTTGGTGAAGGCGAGCCTGGTCAACGGCGGAATTACCGTCAAGGGCTATGACGGCAAGGAAGTGGTCGTCGAAGCCCGCGCCCGCAACCGCGAATCGGCGCGCTCTGATTCGACCATGAAGCGCATCCCTGTTTCAGGAACGGGCCTTTCCGTGGAAGAAGAAAACAACGAAGTGCGCATCTCCTCCGATTCATTCATGCGCGCCGTCGACCTGTCCATTTCCGTTCCCATTCACACTTCCCTCAAGCTGAGTGCTGTCAACTCCGGAGACATCGTGGTCACTGGCGTGGACGGCGAATTGGACGTCAACGACGTGAATGGCTCCGTCACCCTGAACAACGTCTCTGGTAGCGCCGTCGCGCATGCCTTGAACGGGCGCCTTCTAGCTAGTTTTTCGCGCGTGAATCCCCAGAAGGCCATGGCCTTCAGTTCTTTGAACGGCGACATTGACGTTACGTTTCCCGCCGATTTGAAAGCCAACCTCAGCCTTAAGTCCGATCGCGGGGAGATTTTCAGTGATTTCGACGTGCAGGTTCAGGTTTCCGCGCCGCAGCAAGTCGTCGAGGATGGGCGCGGCCACGGCGGCAAATACCTCGTCAAGATCGACAAGGCCGTGCACGCCACAATCAACGGCGGTGGCCCCGAATTGCAATTCACAAACTTCAATGGCGGCATCTACATCCGCAAAGCCGGCGCCGCGCGCTGATGCCCGCGCAGCCTCTCTCTAGCAACAAACCTGTTCGCCGGCCTGACCACGAAGAGAAGCCAGAGGTAAAAGCCGGTCACATCCGCATGCCTGATTTAACTCGCTTCTCGGACAAGTGTTCTTTCCGCTACAACTGTCTTCGTTCGCCACTCGTGCTGGTCAGTTCCCTGATCGGTCGTATCTCGATACTGCCCACGCGAGCGGGCGGCATTTGCGAGGCAACTTGGATAGCCTCGTTCAGGTCGGCGGCCTCAATCAAATAGAACCCTGCCAAGCACTCCTTCGTTTCGGTGAAAGGGCCATCCCTGATGGCGACCTTTCCCTCGCGGACCCGCACAGTAGTCGCTGTACGAACGGGTTGAAGGGCCTCCGAGGCAAGGCATCGGCCGCCCTTTCGGAGCGCTTGGTCGTAAGCCATGCACTCATCGTCCGTCATGGCCCCAATTTTCTTTTCTTCACCGTAGACAAGGCATAGGTACTTCAATCGGAATCTCCTTCCTCCCATTGTGGCACATAGAGTCTGCGGCACCATCGACATCGCCCTACTTTACTTTGGCAAGTATCCCGGCATGTAGGGACGCGCCCCGCTTCCTCAGAATGGCCTGCCAGATCATGACGGCATATCTCCGGTTATGCGAATTATCGAGAGTTGACTGATTTGGGTCGAGCGGTTGCTTGGATAATGGGCCGGAAGGATACTGGTCGGTGTAAACGGGGAGGAACAAATTTTGATAAAAGCCCGAGGCATGCTGACGGTTCTGTCCGCGGTATTCGCCATGGTCCTTAACGGACAACTTGTGCAGGCGCAAGACACGAACAAATTAAAAATAGGGTTCTCCATAGAAGACACGAAGGGAGAGCGTTGGCAGACAGACCTGAACTCCTTTGAGGTGCGGGCTAAGCAGTTAGGCGTGGAGGTGATTTCCAAGGACGCCGGGGGAGACGCTGATCGCCAGTTCCAGCAAGTGAAGGACATGATCAAGGCAGGCATCAAGGTGCTGGTTTTGATGCCTCGCGATACCACAAAGGCCAGCCGGATGGTGGACGCGGCGAAGGCGGCCAAAGTTAAGGTCATCAGTTACGATCGGCTGGTCATGAACAGCGATGTCGATCTGTATGTGAGTTTTGACCGCGTTGAGATCGGCAGGATGCAAGCGGAATATCTGGCAAAACACGCGCCCCGAGGGAATTATGTGCTGCTCGCGGGTTCTCCTCGTGACGAGGGTGCGAAAGCTCTGCATGACGCACAGATGGGCGTTCTGCAGCCCTATATCGATCGGGGCGACATCAAGGTGATCGCCGATGCGTATACGAAAGACTGGCTGCCTTCCGAGGCGTACCTTTTTATGTTGAAAGCGATCGATTCCGCCAAGGGCAAGATCGCTGCTGTGGTGGCTTCCAATGACGGATTGGCCGGCGGTGCGATTCAGGCCCTCCGCGAACATAAGCTCGCCGGCAAAGTGGCGGTTTCCGGACAAGATGCGGATTTGGCGGCAGTTATATGTATCGCCCAGGGCGTGCAAAGTATGACCGTTTACAAGCCCATCGCAAATGAAGCGGCAAAAGCCGCGGAGGAAGCGGTTCGTCTGGCAAAAGGCGAGAAGACACACGCAAAAGGGACAGTTAGCAATGGCAAGATAAAAGTGCCTGCCATAATGCTGAAACCCGTGGCCGTAACCAAGGACAATATCAAGACAACGGTGGTCAAAGACGGATTTCAGAAGTTAAAGAGTATTAACCAGGCATTGCCGGCGGACCAGCAGATCAAGTAGTCGCGAGCAGCATCCTACTGTTGTTTATGCCACCACTCGCGAAGGGACTGGCAGCGTCCCGCTGAATCCAACACGATTAGAAAAATTCCATCGAGTTTCGTCGGCAGGCCAGGCGGTACGCGGACAAAGGACGCCCGCCACGTGGCGATGCCATGCGCTGCTGTGACGGCGAGGATCTCGTAATCAAACTGGATTTTTTCCTCGGTTTTCGCTACGCCGGCCCAATATTCGTAGATTGCGGCCCGGCCACGCAAGGGTTCATTGAAAGGCGTCACTTGATACGTGGCATCGTCTGAGTACAACGAGGCGGCGGCCTCGGGGTAACGGCTGGTCCATGCCTTTCCATAAGCGGCCAGCCAATTTTTGAAGGATTCTCGATCCATATCTGTCTTGTAGACTACTAGACATTATCGAACAATCCGTTTGGTCGCGGAAGTACAGGCTCCCGAGCAGGGACGGGTTGGGGTGTCTTAGGGGTGCTTGCCGAGAGGAGAATTGGGTATTACACTCGCGCGGCGTATTGCGCAGGCCATTCAAATGGAGGGGGAACATGAATCGTCGCATTGGTTTTCTGACAGCGGTCTTGGCGGTAGCGGCAATTCTTACGGTGCGAGGAGCGTTTTCGCAACCTACGCCACAAGCGACACGCAAAGTGATCAAGCTCGGGGGCGGACCGATAACGGCCCCGTTCAGCGACGCCATTCTTGCTGGTAACACACTCTACCTGGCGGGACGAATCGGCATTGATCCCAAGACCGGGAAAGTTCCGGAGAAAATAGAAGACGAGGTCAAACTGTTGCTCGATGGGGAAAAGGAAGTCCTCGCGCAGGCAGGCATGACCATGGATGATCTGGTGTACGTGCAAATTGCGTGCACCGATTTGTCGCTGTTCCAGAAATTCAATCCCATCTACGCGAGCTACTTCTCGACGAAAGACTACCCCGCACGCGAATTCATCGGGGCTGGATCGCTACTGGCTGGGGGACACTTCGAATTGCAGGCGATTGCGGTGAAGAAGTAATCAGCAACGCCGGGACAATTCACAAGGTTGTAAGAAGTTTGAGTCGCTGTCCGGGCGGACTCCTGTAACCTAGTCTTCGTTTCAGGAGTCCCAGTGGTGGAGCACTACGTCCCGATCCGGTCCTTGAGGCTCATCGGGATGTGATGGGGAGGCGGGCAGACCTAAACGCCTCCCTACCCTACCTCTTTCTCCGTCTCACATATTGCGCGCTTCGGTGATTAGAAATGGACGCGCACGCCGAATTCCAGCTGCCGCGGCGTGTACAGCGGAATGGTTGTTGAGCCTGCCGCAGAGCGAGTGATCACTCCAAACGTGCTGGGGTTGGCAAGGCTTAGAGTCGGATCCGCGAAGCGCACGTGGTTCAATATGCTTTGCCGACTCCCAAAGTAGGTGATCTTTGGAGAGAGTGTCACATATCGAGCAAAACCATAAAGACTGTATATGGGCACATATTTATTGCCCATATTTAACTATATGCCCATATATGGCCTCTTCGCCTTATGCGCAACAGCTTTAGATCGTCCGTAAGTCGTTGTATTTGTATAGATTACATACTAATAAAATCTAGCGCCGAATGGTGAGGATCATGCATCTACTAGCGGACACGGGGACGGTAACAATGCTAAGAATTACAACGGAAAAGAGGCGCGGGAAGGTATTTCTCAGCGTCGAAGGCAAACTGGCAGGGCCCTCGGTGGCGACACTGGAGCAGTGCTGGCGAGAGCTGCACGCGGCATCACCGCGCGAAAAGTTTCACGTGAACCTCTGCGGCGTGAGTTTCATCGATGCTGCTGGAAAGGTGCTGCTGAAGGAAGTTCACCGGCAGGGTGGGCAGTTGGTGGCCGAGGGGTGCTTGAATCAAGCCATCGTGAACGAAATCGTGGCAAGCGAGAAGAAAGGTGAAAACGTGAGCACGAAGGAACGTTCCAAGGGCTCGCACATTATCTTCTACACCGCTTTTTTCGGCCTCATGTTTGGTTCGATGGTGGCGCACGCGCAAGGCACAAACAAGCCGAGTTCTTTGCCCGGGAATGCGCCGACGCAGGCTCGCCTAACGCTGGATCAGGCCGTCGGACTCGCACTCAAGCAAAATACAACCGCGCAAATCGCCATTTTGCAGGCGGCACAGAGCGAGCAGGACAAATATATTTCACGGGCAGATTTGCTGCCGCAGGCGAGTGCCAAGATTTCCGATGAAGCGCAGAAAGTGAACTTGCTGGCGCAGTTCGGCGGAAGGACGCCATTCCCGGGATTTCCCAAGACTCTTGGACCGTATCAAGTGTTTTCCGCAGGCCCGAGTTTCGGAGCACCCGTGTTCGACCTGACACTTTGGCGCAGATATCAGGCGGCGCAGAACACGTCGAATTCCAGCAGGGCAAGCAGCCTGTCGACGCGGGAGCAAGTGATTCTGCTGGTGGTTTCCCAGTACATCGGGACGCTGCGCGCCGTAGCGAACGTGGAAGCCTCGCAATCGCGCGTGAATCTGGCACAAGCGCTTTATGACCAAGCCGCGGACTTGCAGAAGGAAGGCGTAGGCACGGGAATCGACACGCTGCGCGCCAACGTCGAATTGCAAAACGAAAAGCAGCGACTGATCGAAGCGGGAACAGATCGTGACACGTCACTGTTTGCCCTGAGCCGTTTACTGAATCTCGATCCTCGCGAAGCCATCGAGCTGGCGGATTCGCTAAGTTTCTTCGACACACCGCAGCCGGAAGTGGAGCCAAGCATCGAATTCGCATTGGCGGAGCGTCAGGAGTGGAAAGCGCTCGAAGCGCAAATCAAGGCCGCGGCATTTCAGAAGAAAGCGTCACAGGCTTCGCGCCTGCCTTCGCTGCGGTTCGACGGGGACTTTATGTACGTGGGAACGTCAGGAAACACGACGCTGCCGACGTACACCTACCAAGCCAGCGTGAATTTGCCGCTGTTTACTGGCGGGCGGATACGCGCAGAGATAGTTCGCGCGGACCTCGAGATTAAGCGACTGGATCAACAGAAGGATGATCTGCGGAACCAGATCGCGCTGGACGTGAAGACAGCGCTGCTGAATTTGCAATCGGCGCGCAACGAAGTGCAAGTGGCGAACCTGGGGGTGCAACTTTCGAAAGAAGAGGTGGACCAGGCGCGCGACCGCTTTAAAGCGGGAGTGGCGAACAACATCGAAGTGATTCAAGCGCAGGATTCGCTATCACGCGCGAACGACAACCAGATCGCGGCGCTGTACCGCTTTAACCAGGCGCGCGCGGACCTGGCACGTTCGACGGGCCAAATGGAAAAGGTTTACGCAAAGTAATCGGGGGAAAACGATGAGCGTCGAGATTGAAGTGGGATTCGAAAATGCGACAAAAGTGCCGCGTGGCCTGGAAGAGCTGTCGCTTGAGGAACCGCCTAAGGGGTTAGCCAATCCCGGCGTGAGGCGGCTGCTGATTGGCGGCGGGGCCGTAGCGCTGGCCGCGATCGCAGGGCTCTTTGCCTACTATTACAATCGCGAGACTACGGACGACGCGCAGGTAGACGGGCACATCACGCCGATGGCGTCGAAAGTGTACGGGCGCGTGGCGCAAGTTTTGGTCGATGACAACCAGCCGGTGAGGGTGGGGCAAGTGCTGGTGAAGATCGATCCGCGCGACTACCAGGCGGCGTTGGACCAAGCCAAAGCGTCACTGGCGTTGGCAGAGAGCGAAGCGCGGTCCGCAGGAGTGGACGTGCCGCGCACGCGCGAAAACGTGGCGAGCGGAAATTCGAGCGCGGATGCGCAGTTGCTCGGCGCGCAGGCGGATTTGGCGCGCGCCCAGGCTACTTACGAGCAGGCCCAGACGGCGGATTTGGCGTGGGCGCAGGCCAACGTAGAGAAGAGCCGCGCGAACGCCGAACTGGCGAAGGCGGACTTGGCGCGTTACTTGCCGCTAATGGAGAAGGGCGAAATTTCGAAGCAGCAGTACGACGCGGCGAAAGCCAATGCGGATGCCACGGCGAGCGCTCTGAAAGCGGATCAAGAAAAACTGGCGCAGGCGCAGCGCAACGTGGATGTCACCAAGGCGCAATTGGATGCAGCGAAGGCCAGAGTTGAGCAGGCGCGCGCGGGAGTGGCCGCGGCACAAGCGGACGTCAAGCAGGTAAACATGAAAGCCGCCGATGCGCAGGCAAAAATCGCGAAGGTGGAACAGGCGCGGGCAGCGGTGGGAGCGGCGGAGCTGAACTTGAGTTACACGGAGATCACAGCGCCGGTTGACGGAGTGGCCACGCATAAACAAGTGGAGCCGGGACAGATCGTGCAGGCGGGACAAGGATTGCTGGTGGTTGTGCCGCTGCAAAACGTGTGGGTGACGGCGAACTTCAAGGAGACGCAACTGAGAAACATGAAGCCCGGGCAGAAAGCGGAAGTGAAGGTGGATACGTACGGGAAAACCTTCAGCGGGCGAGTGGATTCGATCGCGGGGGCCACGGGATCCGTGCTGAGTCTACTGCCGCCGGAAAACGCCACAGGAAATTACGTGAAGGTAGTGCAGCGAATTCCCGTGAAGATCGTGCTGGACCCGATTTCTTCAGAGAAGGCGGTTCTGCGTCCAGGAATGAACGTGGACGCGACAGTGGTCACGAATTAACACGGAATAAGGATAGGGACCGGAACGGTCATACGTAGATACGTCAGAGGGACAGAGCAGACGCGATGCGAAGCAGGATTCTAGCCAAGCTGAGGATGCCGGACGGGACGATCAACCCTTGGGTGATCGCCATCACGGTAACGCTGGCGACGTTCATGGAGGTGCTGGACACGTCCATTGCGAACGTGGCGCTGCCGCACATCGCTGGGAATCTTTCGGCAGGATCGGACGAATCAACGTGGGTGCTCACGTCGTATCTGGTTTCGAACGCGATCGTGCTGCCGCTATCGGGATGGTTTTCCGGAGTGATCGGGCGGAAGCGCTTCTACATGACGTGCGTAGCCATTTTTACGGTGAGTTCGTTTTTGTGCGGGCTGGCACCGAGCCTGGGCGTCCTGGTGATTTTCCGGATTTTGCAGGGTGTGGGCGGCGGGGGCTTGCAGCCGAGCGAGCAGGCAATCTTGAACGACACATTTCCGCTGGAGAAGCGCGGCATGGCCTTCGCTGTGTATGGGCTCGCAGTGGTTGTGGCGCCCACGATTGGGCCATGGCTGGGCGGCTGGATTACCGACAATTTTTCGTGGAGATGGATTTTTTACATCAACGTGCCGGTGGGAATTCTTTCGCTGCTGTTGACGAGCTTTTTGGTCAGCGATCCGCCGTACATGAAGAAAGCGAATTTGAAAGCGGGATTCCGAATCGACTACATCGGGATCGGATTGATCAGCCTGGGCTTGGGGAGCATGCAGATCATTCTGGACAAGGGCCAGCGCGAGGATTGGCTGTCGTCGAATTTCATTCGCGTGTTTTTCGTGCTGATGCTGTTCGGATTGATCGCCGGAATTCTTTGGGAATTGCGCGAGAAAGAGCCGGTGGTTGACCTGCGTATGTTGAAAGACCGCAACTTTGCGATTGCGACGACGGCGATGTTTTTCCTGGGATTCGTGCTGTACGCGAGCACGGTGCTGATCCCGCAATTTCTGCAACAGTTGCTGGGGTACACGGCGCAACTGGCGGGAATGGCGCTGTCGCCGGGGGGAGCGGTGATCATGTGCATGATGCCAGTGGTGGGAATCCTGGTGTCAAAGGTTGACACGCGGATCCTGATCACCTTCGGGTGCATCGTCTCGGCATCGGCGCTGTTTGTGATGGCAGGCTGGGATTTGGGATTGGACTACGGGCACGCCGTGCGCGCGCGCATGCTGCAGAGCTTCGGGCTGGCGTTTTTGTTCATTCCGATTAACGTGGCGGCGTTCACGTATGTGCCGAAAGAAAAAACGAACATGGGCACGGGGATTATCAACTTGGCTCGGAACATCGGGGCGAGCGTAGGAATCGCCACGGTGACGACGATGCTGGACCGCCGTGCGCAATTTCATCAATCGCGGTTGATGGAGCACGTCAACGATTTCAGCGCGGCGTATCACAACATGTTGAACGGCATGCAAGTGAAGCTGGTCACGGCCGGCGCGACCGCGGCGCATGCCAGTGCGCAAGCGCACGGAATGATTTATGGCACGATTCAGCGGCAGGCGGTGATGCTGTCGTTTATCGACAATTTCAAAATGCTCGGTGTGGTGTTTTTCGCGGTGATTCCAGTTCTGGTACTGATGAAAAAGCCGAAAGCGCCGGCGGGCGGTGTACCGGTTCACTAAGGAAGTCTCTGCGGCCAGAGGTCGAGCAAGAGTTTGATTCAACTGGGGGGAACAATGGCAACTCAAGCGGCAGTGGGAATACAACCGAATGAAGAGAAGTTGATCCGCGCAGGACAGCGAGGCGACGAGCAGGCGGTGGAAGCGCTCTTCCGACGTTACCAGCGGCCCTTGTTTCAGACCGCTCTGCGAGTGCTCGGGAACACGGAAGACGCTGAAGATGCGCTTCAGGACGGGCTGCTCTCGGCATATCGCAATCTGAATCGTTTTGAGGGGCGGTCGCAGTTTTCAACCTGGCTGACGCGCATCGTGATCAATGCGGCGTTGATGAGGCGGCGGAGCGCGAAGGCGCGTCCGGCGATTTCCCTGGACGAAACGCCGCGCGAGGAGGAACTGCCCGCTTCGGAGCGCTTCGCGGACGACGGGCCGAATCCCGAGCAGGTTTTTGCGAGCACGGAGATTCGCGAGATGATCAGCGAAAACCTGGACGAGCTTTCTCCGCTGCTGCGAACGGCGTTTGTCCTGCGCGAAGTGCAGGGATTTTCGACGGGTGAAGCTGCCAAAAAGCTAGGGGTCACGGAAAACACGCTGAAGGCGCGGTTGTGGCGCGCGCGGCAGCAACTCGCCGAGCGGCTGGGACGGCGTCTGCGGCGGATGAAGGACGGCATGACCAGAGGAATGGGGGATCCCGAGTGCAGCTACTGCTGAAGAATGACGCAAAGGAAAAAAGGAAGTTCAGGAAGTAAAGGATAAGAAGGCCAGTGGAAACGCTGGCCTTCTTCTTTTTGCGCAGAAGAAATTCGTAGCCAGACATTAGCGGGATGCGGCAAGGTAACGGCCGAGGACGCGAAGTTCGCTGGTGGCGCTGCGGATTTCATTCAGGGCTTGATCGAGCTGGGCAACGTCACTTGCTTCGACGTCAATGAAAAATTGATATTCCCAAGGGCGACCGTGGATCGGACGGCTTTCAATCTTGAGCAGATTGACGCCATGCCTTGCAAATGGCTCCAGTGAAGCGAGCAGCGCCCCGGGGCGATGTGCAAGACGCATGGCGAGGGAAACCTTGCGCGCATCAGGAGAAATCCATGCAGCCGCTTCTTTTTCGGGAAACAGGAGCACGAAGCGGGTGAAGTTTTCGGCATTGTCCTGGATGCCCTCGGCAAGAATCACACCGTGATAATATTCGGCGGCGCGCCGTCCGGCGATGGCGGCGCACGATTTGTCTCCGCGAGCGAGCGCTTCCCGCACGCTGCCGGCGGTGTCTTCGGCGGGAACGCGCTTCCATTGGGGGTGAGCGGCGAAAAAACGCTCGCACTGCGCAAGGGCCATGGGATGAGAAGCGACCGACTGAATATCCGCGAGCGACGCGCCGGGAACCGCGATGAGCTGCATTTCAATCGGCAGAATTGTCTCCGCGACAATCGCAAGCCGGCTTTCCTTCAGGAGATCGAACACGCGCACGACCGAGCCTGCCAAGGAATTCTCCACAGGCGCGAGGAGCGCGTCAGCTGCGCCTTCGGCGATAGCCGTGAAGGCCGCCTCAAATGTTGCCCGAGGCACGGTCGTGATCGCATTCCCGAGAAGCTGGATAGCGGCGGCTTCGCTGAATGCGCCTGGCTCGCCCTGAAAAGCTACGCGCATAACCTTGCGATTGGATGTGCTCATAGGCAGGCGTTATCTTGCATTAAGGGGCGCAAAACCAAAAGCACAGTTTCGCTGTGAACAAACTCCATTGCGGTGTCCCTCCGGCCCATTGTGCGCGAAAGCTTCCCCAAGCGTATAATCGCGTCTCCAGGAGAGAACATCCATTATGAAGAGACCCGAAGCGACCGAATACGCGGAATATTATGCAAATTACATCTCCAAGGTCCCGGGGTCCGATGTATTGAGCGTTCTGGAATCGCAGCGATTGCAGATGCTGCAATTGTTCGCGGGCCGAAGCGAGCGGGACGGAAGTTTCCGGTATGCGCCCGGAAAATGGACGGTGAAGGAAGTTCTCGGACACATCACGGACACCGAGCGCATTTTTGCCTACCGGGCGTTGCGGTTTGCGCGCGCCGATCAGACGCCGCTTCCGGGCTTTGAGCAGGATGACTACGTAAGAAGCGGAGGGTTTAGCGAACGGACACTCGCGGACCTGGCTGAAGAGTTTGGCACCGTGCGCAGCGCGAGCATCAGCCTGTTTCGTTCGTTCAAGCAAGATGCCTGGCCGCGGCGCGGCAAAGCGAATGAAAAGGAAGTGACGGTGAGAGCGCTGGCTTTTATCACCGCGGGCCACCAGATTCACCACCGCATCATCTTGGAAGAGCGCTATTTTCCCGCCATTCCGCGCGCGTGAAAGGCCGGTCAAATCTACGGCCGGATGCGGGAATGGTCCACGTAGAAGCGTTGATACGCCAGGGTATTCTCTGAATTGTTCCGGCGCGTAGCCGCGGCAGGTGGATCGGCGCTATGCCGCACGCAGGGAGCTTCGGAGCCAAGGGCGCAATCGCGGCTCGCCATTCGAACTCTGTTTCTTGGTTTGATGAGGTAAAAGAGCAGCATGGCCGCGAGGGCGATAATAAACGCGGCGCTGATTACTGCCGCAGCCCCCTCGTTGAGAGGATTCGCGATGGCATCTTCGAGAATGTACAGCCCCAAGCAAAGAAAGGTTAGGACGACGAATCCGGCAAGGCTACCAAATGTGCGCGCGAGCCCAGCACGAACGGCGAGAGGCTTGGGTGGACGTACGACCGCAGCGTGATGGACGGCCCTGGCGGTCACGGGTTAGTCCTTATCAGAATCCTGGTTTGTGAGTTCAGGCTCCGGGAATTTTAGGAAATCAAGGTAGCGAAAGACGGGCGCGGAATAATCCTTCTTCATAGCACTGCCGCAGGCGCATCGCGGATTTTGTCCCTCGATTTCCCCATCAGCTTCCACTACAACCACGCAACCACATACTGGATTGATACAATGCCAGCACTCTCCGGATTTCATGACCATGGCCCTGTTTCCTCCCTTCGCAAGAACGATCGCAATGTCCGCAAAGGCAATCGCAGATTGGGCCTCTAATGTGCGGGGAGCTACGGTAAGTGTAAGTAAACAGAAAAGCAAGAGAAATTTAATGCGAATTGAACTATATAACTAGTACTGGGGCAAAGCAAAGGCCGCTTCGGCGGCAAAGAGCGTGTAAATTCGCCGCAGCTTCGCCTCAGACAGGGCTCCTTCAAGCAGGTAGCGCTCCAGGCAAGGCGCTGGCAGAGCCAGCCCAGGCGAGGTTGCGAGGGGGACGGGCGGCTGCTAAAATTCAATGTTTGCCGGGACGCAGCCGTCTGCGCCGTAAGCGCGGGCGGCTTTTTCTCCGTTTGGGATGACGTTCGCAAACGAAGGTCCGGCGACCCGTCTTATCGGCCTGACTCCCCTCGAGCTTTTTTCGAGTGTGACTGCGGTGAGGAAGCACGCGCCTCGCCGGTTCTGGCCCCTGCGGAAGGGAGACTACGAGTGGCAAAGTACGATGTGGCGATTATCGGGAGTGGTCCGGGCGGCTATGTGGCGGCGATCCGTGCAGGCGAACTTGGTCTGAAGACAGTCGTTGTGGAAAAGGATCCGTATCTCGGCGGGACTTGCCTGCATGTTGGCTGTATTCCCACCAAGGTGCTGCTGCATCATGCCGAAGTTTACGATCAATTCAAGAACGGCGCGGAGCTGGGCTTCGAGGTCAGCGGGTTGAAGATCAATTGGGCGAACGTCCTCGCGCGAAAAGACAAAATCGTCAAGAAGCATTCCAAGGGCATCGAGTTTCTCTTCAAGAAGAACAAAGTCGAGTGGGTGCAGGGGTGGGGAAGGTATGAAGGCCCCGGTCGTGTGAGCGTGGAAAAAGACGGCAAGAAAACCGAGATTGAGGCGGCCAACATCCTGATGGTGAGCGGTTCAGAAGCGAAATCGCTTCCGGGCATTGAACATGACCACAAAACGATTCTAACCAACCGCTCGATTCTGCAGCTTCCGGAAATTCCGAAGACCCTGATTGTGGTTGGCGCGGGCGCTGTGGGCGTGGAATTTGCGTCCATCTACAATTCCTTCGGGGCGCAGGTGACCATCTTGGAAGCACTGCCGCGCATCGTGCCCGTC
This sequence comes from Acidobacteriota bacterium, assembly GCA_003225315.1. Lineage (GTDB taxonomy): Bacteria > Acidobacteriota > Terriglobia > Acidiferrales > UBA7541 > Acidiferrum. The sequence goes on along the minus strand of QHZD01000046.1, from coordinate 25,744 downwards.
GAGGACGAAGAAATTTCCGCGGAGCTGACCAAAGCCTTCCAGAAAAAAGGCATCCAGGTTTTCACCAGTTGCGCCGTGGAATCAGTAAAGAAGGATGCCAAGGGCGTCATGGTAGCGTTCAAGGATAAGGACGGAAAGGCACAAACACTACAAGCGGAGAAACTTCTCCTCGCCGTGGGCCGCAAGGCCATGACGGATGGGTGCGGGCTGGAGAAATCGAAAGCCAAGGTGGAGCGCGGATTCGTTCACGTGGGCGACAACATGGAGACCGCCGAGAAGGGGCTATACGCCATCGGAGACATCGTCGCCGGGCTTCCGCAACTCGCGCATGCGGCGATGATGGAGGGAATTATCGCGGTTACGCATATTGCGGGAAAGCCTACGCACCAGATCGTGAAGACACGGATTCCGAACGCGACGTATTGCGAGCCTCAAATCGGGTCGATTGGACTGACGGAAAAACAGGCACGCGACGCGGGCTACGATGTGAAGACCGGGAAATTCCCGTTTGTGGGCAACAGCAAAGCCACGATTCTGGGGAGCCACGGCGGATTCGTCAAAGTGGTTTCCGACGAATCGTACGGCGAAGTGCTGGGGATTCACATCATCGGGCCACTGGCGACGGAGCTTCTTGCTGAGGCGGCGACAGTGTTGAACCTCGAAGGCACCATCGACGACATGATGAACATGGTGCACGCGCATCCCACAGTGTGGGAAGCGATGGGCGATGCGTTTGCGTCGGTGCGAGGGCTGCAGATTAATGTGTAGTGACTGGTGACGCGTGAGAACCTGCCAGATTGTCGACTTGGGACTAGTCGGCTACGCGGAAGCTTACGCGCTGCAGAAAAGAATTGTTGCGGCACGCAAGGCCGAGGCGATTGAGGATGTGCTGCTGCTCTGCGAGCATCCGCACGTCATCACCCAGGGGCGAAACGGGAAGCGCGAACACCTGCTGGCTTCCGAGCATGTGCTGCGGCAGAAGGGCATCGAATATTACGAGACCACCCGCGGCGGAGACATTACTTATCACGGGCCCGGACAGATCGTGGGCTATCCGATTCTGAACTTGGGTGCCATCCGTCGCGACGTGGTTTGGTACGTGCGGACTTTGGAAGAGGCCATGATCCAGGCGACCGCGGAGTTCGGGATTAAGGCTGAGCGCGTTGCCGGTAAGACGGGAATCTGGGTGCGCGTCGGGAACACCGAAGAAAAGCTCGCGGCCATCGGAGTTCACATCAGCCGCTGGGTCACTTCGCACGGATTTGCGTACAACGTGTCCACGGACTTGCGGAATTTCGATTTGATCGTGCCGTGCGGGATCGCCGAGTGCAAAGCCACGTCGCTGGAGAAATTGCTGGGGCGCAGCGTTGAAGAAAAGGAAGTCTCGCCGCGGATTGCGAAGCATTTGGGAGAATTGCTTGGCCTGGAGATGAAGGAAGCATCTGTGAAAGCTATTCTAGAAAAGCTGGAGCAAGTGGAGCCTCAACTGGAGGTTCCGGCTTAGGAAGTGGGACAGATATTCCTGTCTGTCCCTTTGAAGACGTCGGCAGACAAGGGAGGACAGGCAAAAATGCCTGTCCCACCGGAGCAGGGGATGAAGAAGGAATTGAAGCGGCAGCAGTACCTGGACCTGTACTACCACATGCGGCTGAACCGCGCCGTCGAAGACATGATGGTGAAGCTGTTCCGGCAAAACAAAATTGTCGGGGGGCTTTACTCCAGCCTTGGCCAGGAAGCGATTTCCGTGGGCACCGCGTACGCCCTGGAGAAAAAAGATTGGCTGGCGCCAATGATTCGCAACATCGGGGCCCTGCTGGTGAAGGGCGTGCGTCCGCGCGACATTTTCATGCAGCACATGGCGAAGTACGATTCGCCGACGAAAGGCAAGGACGGCACCAGCCACTTCGGGGACCTGGACGATCTGCACATCGTCTCACCGATTTCCATGCTGGGTGATTTGATTCCGGTGATGACCGGCGTGGCCATGGCAGGGCGGTACCTTGGGCAGAAAATCGTGACCATGACCTGGATCGGAGACGGTGGCAGTTCGACCGGGGTGTTTCACGAAGGGCTGAATTTTGCGGCCACGCAGAAGGCGCCGTTCGTTCTGATTCTGGAGAATAATTTGTGGGCATACTCGACGCCGGTCCGCAAACAAGTGCCCCTGGAAAATTTAGCGGACCGCGCGAAGGCCTACGGCATCGACAGTTACATCGTGGACGGCAACGACGCCGTGGCCGTCTACTCGGTGGCGAAAGAAGCGGTGGACCGCGCGCGCGCTGGAGAAGGGCCGATCCTGATTGAAGCGAAGAGTTTCCGCCGCATGGGGCACGCCCAGCACGATCCGGCCGAGTACGTTCCGAAGGAAATGCGCGCCTATTGGGAAGCGCGCGATCCGATCGCGCTCTATGAAAGGTTTTTGTCGAGCGAAAAGCTCCTCGACGCCAAAAGCAAAAAAGAGGTCGAGGACAAGATTGACAGCCTGCTCGCCGTGGAACGGGAGTTCGCGGAAAATTCGCCGATGCCTCCGCCGGAATTAGCGGAAACAGGCGTCTACTGCACCGGCGACGGTTGCCACAAGATTCGCGCGAAGTGGGAGCGGCCGATTGCCGAGGTGACGCCGCCGAGATCCAGCGTCAAGGCGGTCTGGACGGTTCCCGGATTTGGATCGGGCAAAGCATCGGACGGCGCAAACGCGCCGATTCATTTCGGCGATACGCATGCCCCGCAGCATAGAGTTGGGAATGACACGAAATCCGCGAACGGTGGAAAACCGGCGGCAAAAATGGCTGCGAAAGCAGCGCCAAAGAAAACAGTTAAGACAGCGGGCGCTTCGAGAAAGGCGCGGAGATAGCCATGCCCAAAGCAAACGGAGCCGGGCCGAATGGCAGCGCGTCAGATGGAACGCAAGTCACTTTTCTCGAAGCCATCAAGCAGGCCATGTTCGAGGAAATGGAGCGCGACCCGGCGGTCATTTTGATGGGGGAAGACGTCGGGGTGTACGGTGGGGCATTCAAAACCAGCGAGGGTTTGCTGGAACGCTTCGGCTGGGAGCGCGTGATCGATACGCCGATCAGCGAAAGCGCCATTATCGGCGCGGCCTGTGGCATGAGCTATTGCGGCTTGCGCCCGATCTGCGAAATGCAGTTCATTGACTTCATCGTGTGCGCGTTCAATCAGATTACGAATTTCGTAGCCAAGGGACACTACCTTTGGAATGCGCCTGCGCCGATGGTGATTCGCGGTCCATCCGGAGGCGGCGTTCATGGCGGGCCCTTCCACTCCGCGAATCCGGAGATGTATTTTGTGCACACGCCGGGGTTGAAGGTGATTTATCCCTCGACGCCTTACGATGCCAAGGGTTTGCTGAAAGCCGCGGTGCGAGACAATAACCCGGTGCTCTTCTTCGAGCACAAGTTTCTCTACCGCCGCATCAAGGGAGAAGTTCCCGCTGGGGATTACACCGTGCCCATTGGCAAAGCGGTGGTGCGCCGCGAAGGGAAGCACCTGACGATTATTTCCTACGCGGCCATGATGCATACTTCGCTCGAAGCGGCGGATGCGCTGGCGAAGGAAGGCATCGAGGCGGAAGTGATCGATTTGCGGACGCTTCTACCTCTGGACGAAGAGACGATTTTGAATTCGGTGAAAAAGACTAACAAATGCCTGGTCGTGCATGAAGACACCAGGACGGGCGGGATTGCCGGGGAAATCGCCGCGATACTTTTTGAGAAGGCCTTTCATGATCTCGACGGGCCGCTCGTGCGCGTGGCCTCGCTGGACACGCCGGTGCCGTACGCGCCGACTCTGGAAGAACATTTTCTGCCGAACGCGAAAAAAGTTTTTTCCGCCGCGAAGGAACTGGCGCGGTATTAGGGTTTTAGAGAGAAGAGGAGAGCAATCATGGCCGTAGACATTGTAATGCCCCAGATGGGCGAGAGCATTTTCGAAGGCACCATCACCAAGTGGCTGAAGAAGCCCGGCGACAAGGTGGAGCGCGACGAACCCCTGTTTGAGATTTCCACGGACAAAGTGGACGCGGAAATCCCGTCACCGTCAGCGGGCGTGCTGAAAGAAATCAAGGTCGGAGAGGGACAGACTGTGCCGATTCAAACGGTTGTCGGTGTTATCGATGCGGCGGGCTCCGCAGCAGGTTCGTCAGCGCCGGCTCCGGCGAAAACGGCCGCACCCGCGCCTGCACCTATGAAGGCTCCTGCCGCTGCTGCTCCGGCCCCGGCAATATCGCGGCCTGCCGTTCCTGCTCCAACCGCCGCGCCGCTTGCTGCTTCTTCCGCTTCCTCAAGTTCCTCGAGCGAGCGCATTCACAGTTCCCCGCTGGTGCGGCGCATGGCCAAGGAGCACGGCATCGACCTCTCCGCCATCGAAGGCACGGGTGCGGGCGGGCGCATCAGCAAACAGGACATCGAAGCCGTGATCGCCGCCGGTGGCGCGCCGGCTGCTGCGCCTCCGGCTTACTCCGCTCCAGCTCCCGCGGGGATTTCGCGCCCCGCGACTCCCCCGCCGCCGGCCGCCGTGCCGGGAGCGGCCGGAGCGCAGGTCCACGTCGTGCTGGAAAACGCCGTGCCGCGCGAAAAGATGTACTTTGGCAATTACGAAGTGCATCCGATGAGCACCATGCGGCAGCGCATCGCCGAGCACATGGTGGCGTCGAAGCGTGTTTCCGCGCACGTCTACTCCGTCGATGAAATCGACATGACTAAGGTAGCCGCGCTGCGTGCCAAGTCCAAGGACGAATTTGAGAAGCGCTACGAAACCAAACTGACGTTCATGCCCTTCTTCGTGAAGGCCGCCGTCGCCGGGTTGCGCGCCTATCCCACGCTGAACGCTTCGCTCGACGGAACCAACGTAATCCTGCACAAGGAGATCAACGTCGGTATTGCCGTGGCGCTTGACTGGGGCCTGCTTGTTCCGGTGGTGAAAAACGCCGACGAGAAAAACATTCTCGGCATCCAGCGCAACATGAACGACCTCGCGGAGCGTGCGCGCTCGAAAAAGCTGAAGCCTGAGGAAGTCCAGGAAAGCACCTTCTCCATCACCAACCCGGGCGTCTTTGGCGGCTTGTTCGGGCTGCCGGTAATCAGCCAGCCCAACGTGGGCATCCTGGGTCTCGGCGCCATCGAGAAGCGCCCGGTGGTCATCAACGACTCGATTGCCATCCGCTCGATGTGCTACGTCACGCTAAGTTACGACCACCGCGTGGTGGACGGGGCGATCGCCCACCAGTTCCTGCACAAGGTCAAGGAGACGCTGGAAAACTGGAACGAGCCGGTACTGTAAAAAGCACCTGACGAGACTAGGGCGCGACTCAAAGTCGAAAAAGGCTGCGCGCTGAGGGTTTAGTTCCCTATGTCCCTATGTATGTCCGAAATTGGGAAGAGCGTTCCCGCTAGTGGCCGGATGGGACGCACTCCCTGCCGTCCCGATTTCTACAACCCATTCAGTGGAAAGCCTTTATTCGCGCAAGCCGGTGGCAACTTGACTGCCCCAGTATGCGAGAGCGCGATGGACGCTCAGGCTAGAGGGAGTCACGGATCGCCAGAAATGACAGCCGCAACGCTAAAGGTTTCAACGGGACGCGAACCCATGCAGCCGCGAATTCTGATTGCTGACGACCAGCAGGACGTGCTCGACGCGCTGCGCCTGCTGCTCAAAGGGCACGGCTACAGCATCGAAACCGTCAATTCTCCTGCGGACTTGCTGGCGGCGGTAGGCCGCCAGGAGTTCGATATTCTCCTCATCGATCTCAACTATGCGCGCGACACCACCTCCGGCCGCGAAGGACTGGATGTGCTCAGCCGTCTGAGGGAAATCGAGGACGCTCCGCCGGTCGTCGCGATGACCGGCTGGGCCACCGTGGGCCTCGCCGTGGAAGCCATGCAATTTGGCGTAAGCGACTTTGTGGAGAAGCCCTGGACCAACACGCGGCTTCTGGAAATCCTCAGCAAGCAAATCGGCCTGGGACGCGAGCGCCGCGAATTGCGCCGCCGCGCCGAGGAAGAAGCCCGGGCGCGAGAAGAAGCCCTGCTTCATTTGCAAGAACAGGAGCGGGAGATCGCCGAAGCCAAGGCCATCCAGGAAAAACTCCTGCCGCGCGAAATTCCTCAAATGCCGGGATATGAAATCGCCAGCGCGTGGCAATCGGCGCGGCTGGTCGGCGGCGATTATTTTGACATTCTTCCGCTGGACGAAAAAACACTGGGAATCTGCATCGCCGACGTGGCTGGAAAAGGCATGCCCGCCGCGCTGCTGATGTCCAATTTACAGGCGGCCGTGCGCGGTCTTTCTTCTCTTTCCCTGCCGCCAAATCTGCTCTGTGGCCGGTTGAATTCTATTGTCCACCGCAACACAGACAGCGACCGCTTCATAACGTTTTTCTACGCGCATCTGGATGGCTCCCGCCGTCTGGCTTACGTCAATGCCGGGCACAATGCGCCGTTCGTAGTGCGCGCCGACGGTTCGCACGAACGATTGCGGGAAGGCGGCGCTGTGCTGGGCGTTTTCGGCACCGCGAACTATGAACTGGGTTTGGCGCAGCTGTCCCCGGGCGATCGTGTGATTTTGTTCACCGACGGCGTCACGGAGGCTTGCGACCCCTCTGGCGAAGAGTTTGGAGAAGCCCGCCTGTTGCGCTTGCTGCAAGATCACCGCAAATTATCCGCCGATGAATTGCAGGCGAAAATCCTGGCCGTAGTAGCAGAGTTCAGCGGAAGCCGCTGGCAGGACGACGCCACGCTCGTGGTTCTCAGTGTTTGCGAATAGGACTCGCCGGAAGTTCGGGCATGTTCCGGTACCGCGCCCCGAAGCGAATCACTGGATCGTCGGCTTCAGCTTTGGCACCCAGGTCGCGAAGTGGTCCGTCCCAATGGTTTCGATCCCAGCGTCACGCAGGGTATCGTGTACGAAGCGATGCCGCTCATTCTCTCGCGGCACCAGAGGAACGTCCGTCACCGCTGCAAACTCTGAGGCGAAAGGCGCCCGGGCGGCAATGCGAGCCGCGGTGTAGGCGTAGAGCTTGCAATCCGCAGGAGCGCGAGAAACACTCAGCGTTTGCACATAGCCTCGCGTCCCATTTTTCCGGTAACTATAGTCGATTCGCATGGGGTCCCCTGGAAAGGTAAATTCCGTTACGCGCACCGACTTTTGGATGCGATCCCAGAGCCCGGCCGCCTTCCATACTTGCGAGCAATAGTTGCGAATTGTGGCCCGATTGCCTGGGGCACCCACACGGGTGACCTTGCGCGGCGGAGCGACGTGCTCGGTGTAGAGCCGCTCCAGCTCGATATCCAGGTCATCCGCGTAGACTCCTTTTTGCGGTGCCAACTGCAGGCCATTGGAGAGCGTATTATTCCAATTCTCGATAAGTCTCTGGAGTCCCTCTCCAACAGCCAGCGTTCCGCCGTGCTCCGCCTGCCGGTTTTGCAAAAAGGCCGCAAACCGGTCTTCGAGATGGTCGCGGAAGCCGCGAAGGACATCTTCATCGGCGCTCGGTTGGAGCCGCCGAATCCGTGCGTATTCGTCCTGCTCCTCAACGAGCCGGAGGCGCAGTGCTCCGGTCAAGGGATCAAACAGCAGAACTCCAATGTTGACCCACTCATCGCGGACCAGATCCGACGTATATCGCAGAATATGATAGACAAACTTGCTGTCATCGACGGGAGAAATGACATCAGCCATAGGTCACATCCAGTTGGGAAACGGGTGCCGGGTCGTGTTTTTTGCCGCCAGTAGTAACTCCGGCACCCTGGTGCGGCGCTTATGCAGTTGTTCAGCTAACCGCATCAGGGCGTCCAAATCGTCGGCATACCATTCTGGCGGAATCTCTCCAATCAAATCGTCAAAGACTCGTTCCGTGATGCGTTTTTCAATTCGTTCAATCCAGGGATCAAACGACTCGCGCCCGGTCACACCTTCATAGACCCGGTTGCGCGCGTATAGGCCTCGCAACGGAGCGTCGGGAAAATTCCATTCCCCGGCATTGAAGCAAAATCCCTGATCGATCATGACCGCGCGGTACGGCGACTCCCCTGCTTCGGCTCCGTTGCGCTGCTCCTTGAAAAAAAGGGTCTGCCGGCCATTGGTGTTGCAAGTCCATTTGTCGAACGCCAACATGCCCGGAAAATCATGCAGGTTTTCAACCTCCATCAACTGTTTGTCCGGCAAAAAATCAAGCAACGTCAAACGATGCGGATCCCCTGGATAGCGGGACCCGAATTGCAGCCCCGGGCGGCACGGGATGCGTGCCCGAGGCATCTCCATGCACAGGTCTGGAGTGAGCCGAATCAGGTCTTCGCTGACGGAAATAATAGCCACCGGCGTCGTGGGCAGCCCCAGTCGCGCCGCCAGCCTGGTTCCCAGCAGTTCGTTGACCAGGACGCGCGTATGCTGCGGATTATTTTGAAACTTCACAACATAATAGCCGCCGCCATCGCAGCGCATCAGATGAGACTGCGCGCCGCCCCGCATCCGCCGTATCTGTTCTAAAGCCCGCAACATGCCTTGTTATGCTAATAGTACTTGCTGCTTCCGGCAAGCACTTCGCTCTGCTGGGGACGCTCAATTCCTGAATTGAAAAACGGGACAATTCAATGTGGGAACACAAGCAGAGGAGGACTAGTCCCACTCCGGGAGATGCGATCCCAAAAAGAAAAGCCAGAACGAGAGTCCCGGCTTCTTCCCAAGCACATCGCCGCCTTGCGAAAAGGGCTTACCGCCTTTTCTTTCTGCTGGGTTTCTTCGCCTTTTTCTTGGCGGCCTTCTTCGGCTTCGATTTTCTCGCCTTTTTCTTTGGCGAGGTTTTCTTTTTGCCCGCTTTCTTGGCCGGCTTTTTGGCCACTGGCTTGGGTGCTGCTCTTGGGGCTGGCGCTTCTTCTTCGGGCTCTTCGCCTACAATCACCAAATCCTCTTCCTCGGTCTCGACGATCTCTTCCGTTTCGCCCGCCAGCTCCTCGTCGTCTTCCAGCCGAGACAGCTCGTTGTCGTCTTCGAAATTGTCCTTCTCGAAATCCATTCCATCCTCCCCTGGGAGAATCCCGGGCCATGCACAAAAGGGCCCTTTGGGTCGCTGTTCTGGCCGGAGTCGCGTCAAATAATCCACCCCGTCCGTGAGCCGTTGTTACCGTACTCGCCGTGCGTTGTCAAGCATTCTGCGGGGTTCCCTGCGCCGCATCGGCACAGATACGGGGAGTGTCCGGAGAGCAGACACCGACGGGAGCCTATTAGAAATTCTTGGGAGGCTGCAACTCATTCATGCAACAAGGCTTAGTTGTGGTTCGCCGCGATGGCCCCGCCCGGCGTGCCAGCTGCCGTCGGCTGCGTGGTCTTCTTTTTTGAACGGGATCTCGCCCTTGCAGGCGAGGTTTCCGGAGCCCCGCCGAGCGCATAGATGCGCAGCACCATGCCGCGGCTCACTCGATTAGCTCTCAGGTGATTCCATTTGCGCAAGTCGTCCGCGCTCACGTTGAAGCGGTCGGCGATTCCCAAAAACGTGTCGCCGCGCCGCACGCGGTAACTCACCAACCGCCGTTTCGTTTCCGACTGCGGCTGCACCGCGGGAATAATCAGCTTCTCTCCCGCGTCCAGCGCCGCATTGCGCTCCAGATTGTTGGCGTCGGCGATGGCCGCCGCCGTCACGTGATACTTCTTACCGATGGACGTAACCGTTTCCCCGCTTTCCACGCGATGCCGCCGCCAGCTCACCCACTTGTCCGGAGGAATATCCGCGATCTCCGCGGAGAATTTTTGCGCCGTGCCCTGCGGAAGACGCAATTCGAAGGAAGGATCGTCGGGCGTTGCGAGCCGCAGCAGCGAAGGATTGAGCGCGCGCAGCGTCTCCATGTCCACGTCAATCGTTTCCGCCACCAGCCGCAGGTCGATGGCGCGCCCCGGTTTCACAATGTCGGTCGGAACCGGCGCCTCCGGCTCAGCCTGAATGTTGTAATGCGCCGCATCTTTGGCGATGAGCGTCAGCGCGATGATGATGGGCACATAGTTTTTCGTTTCGCGCGGCAGCACGTTGCGCTTGTACAGCTCCCAGAAATCCGCATAACCCGTTCGTTCGATGCCCTTCTGCACGTTGCCGGGGCCGCAGTTGTAAGCGGCCATCGCCAGGTACCAGTCGCCGTACAGATTGTAGAGGTCGCGAAGGTGCTGCGCCGCCGCGTGCGTGGCTTTCTCGGGATCCTGCCGTTCATCAATCCACCAGGTATGCCGAAGGCCGTATTGCTGCCCGCGGTAGGCCACGAACTGCCAGATTCCGCGTGCCCCCGCGCGTGAAAGAGCCAGCGGCTGGAAAGCGCTTTCGGCTTGCGCTAGGTAAATCAGATCCTGCGGCAAGCCCTCTTCCCGCAGCACGCGGGAAATCATTTCGCGATAGCGCCCCGCGCGTCGCAGCCCGGTTTCCACAATGTCCCGCCCGCGCGGTGTTTGGAAGAAATTGACAAAGGATAGAACCTGGTCATTCACCGTCAGCGGCAGGTCGTGGGAAATGTTCTTTGCCGCTTCCTCGGCCCGCGCTTTTAGCCCGGGATCGACCGGAAAAGTCATCTCCGCCACTTCGTCGATCGCCGCCGGAACCGCCGGCGCTTCGTTGAACCCGTCTCCCGCCCGGAACGCCTGCAGTTCATAGGCATACACCGTGTCCACCACGCGGTGGAACAGCTCGCTCAGTTTGGGGTCACTGTTGGAGTCGTAGCCGCTCTCCAGCAGCCAGTCCACAGCGTCGTCAAAATCCTTGCGCGCGGCTTCCAGGTGCCCCGCTTTGAAGTTCTGCTCTCCCGACGCGAATTTCTCCTGGACTTTCTGGATCAGGTAGTCCTTTCCGGACGGAACCGGAGGCAACAGCCAGATATAGTGGCGCCGCGGCGGATTCAATATCGGCAGGGGCGTAAGTTCCACGGCAGCTTGCTTTGCGTTCGCGCTCTGTGGCCCAGGAGCCAGCGCCGGAACGTGCGCCTGCACGGACTTCTTTCCCGCGTCTTCGCAACCGAGGAGCTCTGCTGCGAAGAGCAGCGTACCTGCGGCAATGTGCAGCCCTCGTTTCATCTGTCCATGGTAAGGAGGCCTTCCCGCCCAGGTCAACGCTTTCCGCAGCCGGTGGTGCCGCTCTCACCACGCCCCAAGTTCCGCCTCTTCCTCTTGCACCAAACAACACACCTCCAAAAACACGCCCCCATAAAACACTTGCATTCCCTCCCCTCCCGTGGTACTCTGTCTTTGCGTTTGTTGCTCTTGTATCGCCTTTGGGTAGTAAAGCGGTCGCAAGGTCACACTTGCGGCCATTTTTTTGTTCGGCTGACCGCTTTGCAGTCCTCCCGAACGAAGCTTGAAGACGGCCGCGGCTCTGTTGAGGGGCTCGGAACCTGGGCATCAGATAGCTCAAATGTTGTGCTCAGCCGTAACCCGGCTGACGGAAAAGAGTAAAGCAGTGAGTAAAGAACAAGGTACAGTGAAGTGGTTCAATGCCAGCAAGGGCTTCGGCTTCATCCAGCGCCAGAGCGGTGAGGACGTTTTCGTCCATTTCTCCGCGATCGTGGCTGATGGCTATAAGACGTTGAACGATGGCCAGGCGGTTGAATTCGAAGTTTCCAAGGGCCCCAAGGGCCTGCAGGCCTCGAACGTACAGCCCCTCTAAGGAACAGCTGATTCGGCTTGATCTGCATTAATCTCGATCCAGCCCTTTCCAGCTTCACTTCACAAAATTGCAAAACGGGCGGCGCGACGCAAGTCACGCCGCCCGTTCTGCTTTTCCGCCTGCCCTCTCACCGTCTTGAGTCATTTCCCGAACACCGTAGGTGCGCTAGAAGTTAGCCCAGCGCGTCAGCGCTGGGTACCGAGTGTGTAGAATGGCAAGCACCGGAGGTGCGACACATGCCCCACACCTATGCCCAAAACGTGATGCATGTGGGCTTTTCCGTGGCACAGCCACTCCTGGCTGTGCTCTTTACACAAGGGATTCCTTTGTAGCGGCTACTTCATGTCGCCATCTACTCTTCGCTTGATCCTTACTTTTCGTCCCCATACTTGCCTGCCCACTGTGTGAGCTTCCGCGCCACTTCTTCGATCACTGCGGAAGGGGCCCGCTCAAGGATCGTTTCGAGCGCCGTATACAGCTGGTCTTGCAGTTCTTCGGAAACGCGCTTGGTGCGCTTTGTGGAGCGGTGTCCCTCCGCGTATGCCGAGAGAGAGCCGCTTCGTTGATAATTTGTCCACGCCACCTGCCAGATCGCTTCCAGCAAATCGCTGCGGCGCTTCCTGCGTTCGCGCAGGACCGCTTCGTCGATCTCCTCCACTTGAACCAACGGGACGCGAAAACTGAGCGGGTAACTGACATCGCGGCGGATGTTCGTTCGCGGCACGGCAAGTAGTGTGTCACGCGCAGAATTGCCTTGACAAGCGTCTCGCCCGCGTGCATGGTATGTATTGTATGCATACACATCGCTAAATCTCCCGTCGGATGCAGTGAATCACTTAGACCAAGCCGTCGTTCCAACTCGCACTTTGCTGCAGTTGCGAAACATAACCTGCGAAAGCTACTACATTCTGCTCGTGTGTCCTTCTTGCCGGCGGTCGGTGTGGATCAGCCTGCGCAAACGCGCAGCGTCTCGTGAGAGCCTCTTGAACACCGTATGGCAATTCGAGTGTCCCGTTCACGGTCGGTTGGGCGAAAAACCGCTCCAGGTGGACGAGAAATTCGCATTGCCCTGGGCCTCTGAATAAGAGATCCCTCCTAGCGCCGGCTTCGGTTTCCCTCCTGTCCTCATGCGCCCCGCACGCTTTCTGCCTTCTACTTTCTAGTTTTTCCGTGACCTTCCCCTGGTCCGTGGGCGCGCCTTCTCCGTCCCTCTTTGCAGGGGCACGATACATCGTGCCCTTCTTCGGTTCTCGTGGCACAGCCACTCATGGCTGTGCTCTTTGCTTGTGTAGGGATCGACTGTAGCGGCGACTTCATGTCGCCATCTGCTTTTCGCCACTCCCTTCCGCCGGCATTCCTGCTTGTCGTTGTCCCTGCTCCAGTGGGACAGGCATTCTTGCCTGTCCTCCTTTTCTCTCTTCCTCTTCGCTGCCGCCTCTTCCCCCGCTTTCTACTTTCTGCCTTCTAGCTTCTAGTTTTCTGCCCCGCCTTCTAGTTTCTGCTTCTAGTTTGTAGTTTTTCCGTGACTTTCCCCCAATTTGTGGGCGCGCCTTCTCCGTCCCTCTTTGTAGGGGCACGATACATCGTGCCCTTCTTTGGTTCTCGTGGCAGGGCCACTCCTGGCTGTGCGCTTGCCTGTGTCCTCGAATTTGCATTCGTAGCGCCGGGCTTTGTGGCACAGCCGCCTACAAACGCTTCCCCCCTTGAAAATTCTGTACTAGTCATAATCTAATGGTGCATCATCGCAAGGATACATGTCCCCGGTCGGCTCAACCCGCATACACGAATCTGATTTCTGTGCCGAAGTTGCCTCCTACTCAACCGTCATCTTTTCTCGCCACCCCGAATATCCCTTCAAATCTGCGCGCATAGAAGGGTAAGGTCGCGGCTCGGAAAAGTCCAAACGAAAGGACCTCCGAGTTTTCGACAAGTCCGACCGTTTAGTCCTCTGCGGCGAGGTTAAGCTCCCAGGAACGGCAGAGGGCCAGTCCCCATACGCAGAAGAACTCGTTCGTGACGCCCACCAAAAAGCAGACAACGCGGGAGTTCAGTTTTTCTTCACTTGGAACGTAAACCTCTTTGTCCTCTGGGACAGAAAAAAATGGGACGTTCCCCTCTTGGATCGCCGAGTCCGCGAATGGAAGCTGGGATTGGATCTAACTTCGCCAGAAGATGCCGGTCGACCGGACGTTTTAGCCCAAGTCGAAAAAAGATTCCTGCCCGACCTCCTCGCAGACTTAGCTGAGATTTGCACGGGACGCCGCGTCGACTGGGCCATGCCTGCAGATGACGTTTTTATCCGCTCCATGGAGAGCCACCTGGAATGGCCTATAGCACTCACCAGAGCATGGCTGCTAGAACAAGCCGACAAGAGCAAGTCGTTCGACTCGAAACTCCAAGAATGGATGGCAGGACAGGACTGGACCTTCGTTCGCAAAGATCCCCAAGAGTGGTACTCGGCTCTGCACCGAGCCGCAAGCAGCTTGGCTTATTTGCTCATGAACCGAGTCATTTTCTACAAGGCCCTTTACGACAAGTTTGAAGACCTGCCCCGCCTAGAGTTCAAGTCGAGTGCGCGAACAGCGGCCGACGCTTACAAGAACTTGCAGGATCTTTTCGACCGAGCTGTCAAACGTTCCGGCGATTACGAGCCGCTCTTCTATCCCCACGAGCACGACTGGGCAAGCGCTCTCGTCTTTGAAGCTCCGACTGCCATCCAAGCATGGAAAGGCGTTTTGCGCGCTATAGGAGGAATTGATTTTCGACAGGTCTCCTCCGACGTCCTAGGCCGCATCTTTCAGCGGCTCATCGGTCCTGAAGAGCGCCACCGCTACGGACAGCATTTCACTGGTGACGATGTCGTCGACCTGATAAACGCATTTTGCGTCAGGACACCTGACGCGGCCCTTATTGATCCGGCCTGCGGCAGTGGCAGCTTCCTGGTGCGCGCCTATTACCGCAAGAAGTTCCTCAAACCCAGAAAGTCACACGTAGAACTGCTCTCGGAGCTGTTCGGGTGTGACATTTCCCTATACCCCGCGCACCTAGCCACCCTGAACTTGGCAGCCCGTGAAATAAACGAAGAGGCTAATTATCCCCGCGTAGCCAGACGAGACTTCCTTCATTTCAAGCCAGATAAGGAATTCTGCAGACTGCCATCCGGCCCCCGTGCTGAGGAAACTCCAATCTATTTACCGCCGCTCGATGCCGTAGTCGCAAATCCCCCCTATGTTCGTCAAGAAAAGATCGAGAAGAAGGACAAGGAGTACGCCAAGAAAATCCTTGAGTCTGCGTGGCCGGGACTTAGGATTAGCGGCAGAAGTGACCTGCACTGCTATTTTTGGCCTTCATCTGCGCGCCTCCTGAAAGAAGGCGGCTACTTTGGTTTTCTCACCTCATCCTCTTGGCTCGATGTGGAATACGGGTTCCAGCTTCAGGCTTGGGCGCTCCAAAACTTCCAAATCCTGGCCATCATGGAAAGCAACGCCGAGCCGTGGTTTCCGGATGCACGAGTCAAAACTTGCGTAACAATCATGCGCCGTTGCTCCGACGAAGCAACGCGAATGGCAACCCTCGTCAAGTTCGCGCAATTCAAGAAGCCATTGGCCGAAATAATTGGCGTGCCAGCGACTGGCAACGAGCCCGAGCGTCAAAAAGCTGCGCAACGCCTCCGCGAAGAAATCGAATCCACTGCCAAGGACACCAGCGATGATCGGATGCGCACCGTTGTCAAAACGCAGTCTGAACTCTGGCAGATGGGCGTTCGAGCCAGCAGCATTCTCGGCTCAACTCCCCTCCTGAGCCCCGCAGCGTCAGAGGAGATCCCCGACGATGAAGAAGAGGACTTAGAGGCGGAAACCGAAGAGCAGCCCATTACCACCGGTGAGTACGCCGCCGGAAAGTGGGGGAGATTCGTACGCGCCCCGGATTTTTACTTTGAAATCATGCGCGAGTTTAGTTCGAGATTCGTTCCGCTAGGGGAAATAACTTTCATTCGACGCGGGATCACGTCGGGCTGCGACGCATTCTTCATGCCCCGCGATATTACGGCAGAGGCCTTGGAAAGGTTTGAGAGTAACCGAGAATTTAGAAAGCAATATGGTGTAGACCGACTCGCCGCCGAAGACGGACGCTTGAAGATCGTAAGAGCTGGCGACGGAAGCGTTCATCCCATCGAATCACAATTCCTAAAGCCCGAGGTTCACAGCCTGATGAAAGTGGATCGCCCAATCGTCCGGCCCGAAGACTTCGACCGAGTCGTACTCCTAACAGCAAACCCCCTCTCGAAGCTGGAGGGGACATACATATCTAAGTACCTCAAGTACGGTGAAACGCACACTTTTGCTTCCAAGAAATCAAAGCCAGTCCCGGTGCCGAAACGCTCAACTTGCAAGTCCCGTAACCCGTGGTACAACCTCACGAACCTCGTGAATCCTGGGTTCGCCCTCTGGCCAATGGCCCAACAGTACAGGCACATAATCGCCGAGAATCCAGAGAATCAAATCTGTAACCACAATCTATTCGACCTAATTAACCACGATCTCTCGTCGGCAGAAGTCGACGCGCTCGTGGCGATTCTGAATTCAACTTTAGTCGGCCTGTTTAAGACCTTTTATGGACGATTCGCCGGAACCGAAGGAAACCTGAAAACAGAGGTGGTGGACGTAAATCTCCTGGAGGTTCCGGACCCTAGGAATATTCCGGCTGATCTTGCCTCTAAATTGAAGACTGCACTTGAAAGCATGCAGGAAAGAACTGTCGGCCGACTTGTGGAAGAACAGCTCATGGATTGTCACTCCCCCGACAGGGCGAAGCGAATCGCCGAAGGCCCGGTTGTCCTGTCCGACGAACTGAACCAGCCTGACCGACGTCTGCTCGACGACGGAGTTTTCGAACTACTAGGCGTGGCCGACACCAAGCGTAGGGCGAAACTAGTTGAGCGGCTTTACATCGAGACTGCATTCCACTTTCGCCACATTCGCGTCGTCGAAATTCAGAAAATGGAGCAGAGAAAGAAGTCCGCCAATAGGAGTTTCTCAACAGAAGAACTCGCCGCGGACCTTTGGGATGCGGCAGAACTTGACGACTTGACCCCGCTAAGAGAATGGATTCACAAACAGCCAGGAACATCCGCAGCGGCCATAATTCCGGATGCTTCGCCTGCTCACCTTTCCCACCACGCCAAGATGTTCGATAATGAGACCGTATATTTCGGACCAGATCGAAAAAGCCACGTAATTTGCAAGTCCCGTGAGGACGCTGAACTGGTTAAACTTCTCGCCGACCTAGGGGTCCACGGAACTGTAAATGTCCCGGCCAAGCCATCTGAGAGCGCAGAACTGAAACAAAAGATAGACGATAGAATTCAAGTGGCGAAAGCCCGTTTTGAGGAACTTGCTGCCGCGCGAACAAGCCTCGATGAAAAGCAGAGAGAGGTTGTCGAATTATTGCTCCATTGGTTCGTACTGGGACGTCCCACCGCCTGGCCACAGTAAGCCAATAGCCGGGTGCCGCGTGCTTCGGTTTTGAAGCGTGCGGGGTCTGACTATGGTTAACCAGCCATACGCAGCTTCCTTCTTCACGGATCACGGAACACAAATCAGTTCCTTTATTGGCCGGAGCGTGCGACCGGGCCTGGGCGTCTCTTCAGACCTTTCTTCCACGGGCCACAGAAAACGGGTCACGGTGCACTCTCTTCGCCTCTTTCAACAAAAGGCCAGTAGCATTTCCGCCACACGGTACTTCGCGCCCATTGAAGAAAACGCCTTCGAGCCTGACCATGGAGTCGCCCGTACTTACGGGCGCAAGTGAAAAAGTCCGTACTTACGGGCGCGGAGTATGGTCGCCATTGAAACCTAATATGGGTACTTTGAACCGCACAGAACTCGATCGTCTCGAACGCCGCGAGCTCCAGCTCACCATTCTCGCCGCTGCTTTCGTTCTGGTGCAGGCGGCCGGACTGGCCATGTTCATGTACCCGCTGGTGTTCCTCCATCCCATTGGCAATAAGTGGACGCTCCGCGCGTCCTTCTTCGGTTTTTGCGCGCTGACCCTGCTCTTTGTCGGCTACTTGCTCGAACGGCAGCGCACCGTACGCCAGCTCAAGCAGCAACTCCTCGCGGAACTGGAGCGCAACGTCACCCTGCAGCATCAGGCCAGCGTGGACTTGCTCCAGACCATGCCCGACCAAAATCATTTCTGGGATCGCCTCACCATGGAATACCGGAGGGCTATGACCATGCAAAAGACGCTCTCCATCTTGCTCGTGAAAGCTAAGCCCGCATCCGCGTCCCCTAAAAATGACGCGACCTCGGAAGCCTGGAGCGATGCCGCGAAAGCCATGTCCCGCAAGCTGCGGCCCACCGATTCCATCTATCGCCTTGCGACGGATACCTTCGCCCTAGTGTTGCCTGAGACCGACGTCCTGAATGCCAAGCGCGTCGCCATCCGCCTGCAGGAAGAACTGCAAACCGTCCGCGCCAAGCACAGCGTGTCCTTCGACATTACCGCGCACAATTATCCCGAGCACGTGAAGAGCGCGCACGAACTGGAAGACATCGTGAAGTCCCTGCTCCCCGAGCAGGACGAATTTGCGGCCGCGGTCCCGGCCCCGGTTCCCGTTCCCGCGGCGAAGTCCTAGGATTTGGCGGACAGTCGCAGTTTTGTTTTTTTGTTTCTGTAGTCGCCGGATGGTGAGTCTTTTGGTCTTGCTTTTGTAGTGGCCGGTCGGCGTTTCGCTTGTTTTGTTCTTGGTTTTGACTTTGTAGTGGCCGGTCTTCAGACCGGCGCGGTTGCAAAGAGCTCCGCCGTAAGAAGCTGAGCGCTAAAAATTGAGCGCCGCGCAAAACTGAAGCGCGCTGAAAAAATCAGCCGAGCGCCTGTTTCAAATCCTCGATCAAATCTTCTTTGTCTTCGAGACCGATCGAAACCCGCACCGTTCCCGGACTGACGCCCGCGCGCTGCAATTCTTCGTTGCTCATGTTGTAGTGCGAACTGTAAATCGGAAGAATTACCAGCGACTCCACTCCGCCAAGACTCGCCGCCAGCAGGAACAGCCGCACGCGATCGCAGAAGCGCCGCGCCGCCGGCAGCCCGCCTTTCATGTCGAACGCCAGCATGGAGCCGAAGCCGCGCATCTGTTTTGCCGCGAGCTTGTGATCCGCATGCGACTTCAAACCGGGATAGTGCACGCGCTCCACTTTTGGATGGCGCTCCAGAAATTTGGCGACAGCGATGGCGTTTTCGCACTGGCGCTCCACGCGCACGCCGAGCGTTTTGATTCCCCGAATCAGCAGATACGCCGCGCCTGGATCCATCGACCCGCCCAGATAAATGATCATTTGGCGGACGCGCTCCATCCAACTCGAATTGCCGACAGCCACGCCCGCGATGATGTCGGAGTGGCCTGCGAGTGCCTTCGTGGCGCTGTGAACGACCATGTCGTAGCCAAGCGCGATGGGATTCTGCAAAACAGGAGTGGCGAAAGTGTTGTCGATAATAGAGACGAGGTTGTGCTTCCTGGCGAAGGCAACAGCTTTCTGAATATCAACGAGGCGCAGCGTCGGATTCGTGGGCGTTTCGACGTAAAGAACTTTGGAACGCGGCGTAACGAGATCTTCGATGCCCGCTAGATCCGTGGCGACGTGGCGCACCGTGATTCCCATATTAGGGAACACGTCGCGCATCAAGCGGTACGAACCGCCGTAAACTTCCGCGGTGGAGATCAATTCGTCGCCGGCTTTTAGGGCGGCAAGCAGCGCCGAAGAAATAGCCGCCATCCCCGACGAAGTAACCACCGCGGCTTCCGCTCCTTCGAGCGCGGCGATTTTCTTTTCCGCAACGGAAAGCGTCGGATTGCCGTAGCGCGTATAGATGTAAGCCTTGTTCTTGCCCTCGGCCCACAACTTCATTTCCTCAGTGGAAGAAAACGTAAAAGTGGATGAGCGGATGATTTCAGTAACGATGGGGCCGTTGACGCCACGCCGATTCGGTTCTCCCCCGTGAATGGCCCGTGTTTGCGGCCCGAGTTGGTGCTGGGATTTGTTTTTCATGGAGGAGAGTGTGCTCCTTGCAGGCCAACAAAAACAGCTTCCAATTTGGCTGATGCTCGGACAATTTGGCGCGAGCGAAGTTCTTTGCGATGGCTTTTTTGTCCCTTCACACTCCCAGCCAACCTGGCTTCGGCGGTCGAACCTAAATCTCCAGCGGGAGGGAATATGCGGAAGTTTTGGGTGTATACTCCCGCTACCCGAAAACTAGCTAGTCCTTCACAGGAGGAGTCTCGCTGACGGGAAAACGAACTTTGAATTGAGCCCGGCCGAGCGCTGGGGAGCAGTGGAACGGCCGGCACTCAAAAGAGAGGGTGCGATGAAGCAGACCTTCGCTATCGGTATCGGAGGCGCGGCCGGACAGGGAGTCGCCACCCCGGGCGACATATTCGCAAGAATCTTCAGCCGGCGCGGCCTGCACCTGAATGCCTACAACGCCTACCAATCCATCATCCGCGGCGGCCACACCTTACTGACGATTCGAACGGGCACGGAAAAAGTCACCAACATGGGTGACCGCCTCGATCTGCTTATCCCCCTGAACCAGGACACCATGGACCGGCACCTCCAACTGCTCACTGCCGGCGCGGCTTGCATCTACAACGCGGACACGATAAAGCCGGGCCCCGCCGCCGATGGAGTGCAGCTCTGCCCGCTGCCTGTTTCCGAGCTGGCGGACATCAGCAGAAATAAGGTCGCGCAGAATACGCTGGCGATGGGCGCGGGCCTCCACATGATGGGGATCGGCTTCCAGGCGCTGGAAGAAGTCCTTCGCGAGCAGTTCAAGAAAAAAGGCGAGGCCGTGGTGGCCGAGAATGTCGGAGTGGCGCGGGCTGGCTTCGATTATGCCGCCGCGCACTTTTCGGATTTCCCGAATCCTATTCCCAAAACGGAGAATCGCTACGCGATCCTCAGCGGCAACGTCGCCATGGCCATGGGCGGAGCGGCGGCCGGCGTGAAGTTTTATTGCGCCTACCCGATGAGTCCTTCGACGGGCGTACTGCATTGGATGGCGGCGCACGCGCGCAAAGCGGGCATCATGGTGCGCCAGGTCGAGGATGAAATCGGAGTGATCAACATGACGATCGGCGCGGCGCATGCCGGTGTCCGCGCCATGTGCGCCACGTCGGGAGGCGGATTTGCCCTGATGAGCGAGGGCCTGGGCATGTCCGCGATGATCGAGACACCAGTCGTGGTAATCAACTGTCAGCGAGCCGGCCCATCCACAGGCGTTCCCACAAAAACCGAGCAGGGCGACCTCTGGCAAATGCTCGGCGCCGCCTTTGGCGATTATCCGCGAGTCATTGCCGCTCCGTTGGACATCGGCGATTGCTTCAAGGTGATTCCTGAGATCTTCAATCTTGCCGACCGGTTTCAGTGCCCGGGCCTCGTGCTCTGCGACCTGCTGCTGTCTGAAGGCCGGCTCAGCGTGCATCCGAACGAACTGAATTTCAGCCAGAACATCGATCGCGGGGAACTCATCACGGCGAATGGCAACGGCAACGGCAATGGAGCGTCCATCGCTGCTGCCACGAACGGTGATTACAAGCGCTACAAAATTACCGACACCGGCATTTCACCGCGGGCAGTTCCCGGCGTGCCCGGCCATATCCACACGGTTGCGACGGACGAACACATGGAAGACGGCGTACTGATCAGCGACGAATTCACGAATCCGGTCAAGCGCCGCGCCATGATGGAAAAACGCATGCGCAAAGTAGCCGGCATCGAAGCCGCCGTGCCGCCGCCAACGCTGGGCGGTCCGCGCGACGGCGACGTGACGCTAATCGGCTGGGGTTCCACGAAAGGTGTGATCGAGGAGGCCTGCGAGATCCTCAATGAAGAAGGAATCTCCGCCAATCAATTGCAAATCCGCTGGCTCGTGCCGCTGCACGGCGAAGCGATTCTGGACATTCTGAGGGACTCTCGGCACACCATCATCGTGGAGAACAATTACAGCGGCCAGTTTGCGCGCTACCTGCGCAGCGAAACCAGCTTTGTGCCGGATGGCCACATCCGCAAATACGACGGCGAACCCTTCATGCCGCACCACATAGTCGCGGCGGTGAAACAGCAACTTGCTGGGCAGACGAAACTGTCCGTTCCCATGCACGAGATTATGGTCTGAGGAGGAGACGCAAATGGCGACAGGCGTACAGCGTGTGAGTCAGCAACTGACCATGGCGGATTTGAAAGGGAAAGTCGATCCCGACTGGTGTCCGGGATGCGGCGATTTTGGCGTGCTCGCGGCGGTGCAAAAAGCGCTGGTGGAGCTGCGCATCCCAACTTACAACGTGGTGACGATCAGCGGTATCGGCTGCTCCTCCAACTTCCCCGGCTACATGAATACTTACGGCATGCACACGCTGCATGGCCGCGCCTTGGCGGTGGCCACCGGCCTGAAGCTTGCCAACCACGAGCTGACCGTTTTGGTGACGGGCGGCGATGGCGACGGCTTCGGGATCGGCGGCAACCATTTTGTCCATTCGATGCGCCGCAATGTGGACCTGCTCTATATCGTCATGGACAACCAGATCTACGGCCTCACCACCGGCCAGACTTCGCCAACCAGCCGCGTCGGCATGAAGACGAAGAGCATGCCATTCGGCAACATCGAAGCGCCCGTTAATCCGATTTCGCTGGCCCTTGCGGCGGGAGCGACGTTCGTTGCGCGCGGATTCAGCGGCGAGCAAAAGCATCTCACCGAACTGATCAAACAAGGGATCGAGCATCCGGGTTTTTCGTTCCTGGATGTCTTCAGCCCGTGCGTCACTTACAATCACGACAATACCTATCAGTGGTTCCGTCCACGCGTGAAAAAGCTCGAGGATGATTCCGCGCATGATCCCACCAACTGGATGGCCGCCATGGAGAAGTCGCTGCTGTGGGGCGAGGAGATTCCCATCGGGAAATTCTTCGAGCGCACCGACGTTTCCACGTTGCACGGTGCCGAGCCGGTCCTGAACAATGGCCCGTTGGTCCATGGCGATCTTAAGGTGCCGCCCGAAGTTGCCCGTTCGTTCGTCGAGGAGTTGATGTAGCAACTCACCCATGGATTCTTCCTCGCCACGAGAATGGATCAACGCGCTCTGGGTTTTATTTGGATTATATTGGCTGGTTTCCGCGCTCAATCGGAAAAAAACCAAGCGGCGCGAAACGTGGGGCCAGCGATTCATCTATACGCTCCCGCTGGTGGCCGCTGCTGAACTTTTGGTCCGGCCGGAAGCGCGCTACGGATGGCTCGGTGCACGGTTTGTCCCCGCGAACTCCGCGGTGGAATGGACCGGCGTTCTCCTGACGGCCGCGGGTGTGGCCGTCGCGTTTTGGGCCCGCTGGCATCTGGGGGCCAATTGGAGCGGAGTCGTCACCTTGAAAGAGGGCCATGAGTTAATTCGCACTGGGCCGTATCGCAGCATTCGCCATCCGATTTATACGGGCATCCTGCTTGCGCTATTAGGAACCGTCGTCACCACCGGCGAAGTGCGCGGCTTGCTCGCCGTGGCCGTTGCCTGGCTGTCTTTTTATTGGAAGGCGCGACGTGAAGAGTCTTTCCTCTCGCAGGAGTTCGGAGAAAAGTTTGCCGCGCACGCCAAACAGACCGGGATGTTCCTGCCAAAGTTTGCCAACGGTTGACAGCCACGATCGCGAACCAGTACTGGACTACCGGCACTGAGTAAGCGAGAATCTCCGCCATGAAAAACCACCTTTTTCGATTTCTCATGGCATTTCTGTGCCTGGCCTTTGGCGCGGCGCACGTGATTGCGCAAACTGCTGCCGACACTTCCGCGGCGAAGGAGCCCACACGGCCAGCATACATTGATCCGAGCCTTCCTCTGGAACAGCGCGTGAACGATCTGGTCTCGCGCATGACCCTCGAAGAGAAAGTCGCGCAGATGCAAGACGTCGCGCCGGGCATTTCCCGCCTCGGCATTCCGGCGTACAACTGGTGGAACGAAGGCTTGCACGGCGTGGCCCGCGCGGGAAATGCAACCGTTTTCCCTCAGGCGATCGGTCTTGCCGCTACGTGGGACACCGATCTGATCCATCGTGTGGCCGACGTGATTTCCACGGAAGCGCGCGCGAAATACAATGACGCCATCCAGCATGGAAACACTAGCCGCTACTACGGCCTCACTTTCTGGTCGCCGAACATCAATATTTTTCGCGACCCACGCTGGGGGCGCGGCCAGGAAACCTACGGCGAAGATCCGTACTTGACCAGCCGCATCGGAGTGGCCTTCGTAAGCGGCTTGCAAGGCGACGACCCGAATTATTTGAAAACAGTTTCGACACCCAAACATTTTGCCGTCCACAGCGGCCCCGAAGTTCTGCGGCATCGCTTCAACGTGCCGGTTTCTCCCCACGATTTCGCGGACACCTACACGCCCGCGTTTCGCGCCACCATCATGGAAGCCCATGCCGATTCGGTCATGTGCGCTTACAACGCCGTGCGCGACGAGCCGGCCTGCGCGAATCATCTTCTCTTTGACACGCTGCGCAACAAATGGGGCTTCAAAGGCTATGTCGTCTCGGATTGCTGGGCCATCAGCGACCTACATCAGGGCCACGGGTTCGTCTTGACTCTCGAGCAAGCCGCGGCACTGGCTGTGAAAGCCGGAACCGACTTGAGCTGCGGCCCAGAGTTTGCCGCGCTGCCGTTTGCGGTCCGCAACCGCCTGCTTTCGAACGCTGACGTCGATCGTGCCGTGAAGCGCCTGTTCGAAGCGCGGTTCCGGCTCGGGATATTCGACCCAGCGGAACGAGTGCCGTGGTCGAAACTAACCATGTCCGACAACGACACTCCCGCGCATCGCCAGCTTGCTCTCGAGGCCGCGCGCAAATCGATCGTGCTGTTGAAAAACGACCGCAACACGTTGCCGCTGAAATCTTCCGTGAAAACCATCGCGGTCATCGGCCCCAATGCCGATTCATTGAGCGTGCTCCTCGGCAATTACAATGGCAATCCGTCCAGCTACACCACCATTCTCGAAGGCATTCGCAAACGCTTTCGCGGCGCGAAAATTCTTACCGCCATGGGAGCCCCGGTCACGGAAACGAGCGCGGTTATCGTTCCTTCGGAGCACCTTCGCACCGGCGGAGCGAATTCCCAGCCCGGCTTGAACGCGGAATATTTTGCCAACATCAATTTTTCAGGCGCTCCGGTTTTGAAACGCGTGGATGCCAAGGTGGATTTCGAATGGAACAATGTTTCGCCCGGACCAGGCGTTTCCGCGGGGAATTACTCCATTCGCTGGACTGGTGAACTGGTCCCGCCGGTGGACGGCGACTATCGTCTGGGTGCAAACGCCGACGGCGGTTACCGCATTTACCTGGATGGAAAAAAGTTTGTCGATGACTCCGCGCCCCATGGCACGCGCACGATGACCACGCTGGTTCATCTTCAAGCTGGTCATGCTTATCCGATTCGAATCGAGTACTTCCACGGCTGGTGGGAAGCCACGGCGAGACTCCTCTGGTTGCCGCCGAATCTGACGGAAGACGCCGTGAACGCTGCCCGCAAGGCAGACCTGGTCATCTCGGTGGTCGGCATCACCGCGCAATTCGAAGGCGAGGAAAGTGACTCCAGCGATCCTGGCTTTTTCGGCGGCGATCGCCTGGACCTCAATCTCCCGCGTCCTCAGGAAGAACTTCTCGAATCCGTCGCGGCCACGGGAAAGCCCTTGATCGTTATTCTCACAAACGGCAGCGCGCTGTCTGTGAACTGGGCGCAGCTGCACGCCGCGGCCATCGTCGAAGCCTGGTATCCCGGTGAGGAAGGCGGCGCCGCCGTCGCGGATGTTCTTTCTGGCGATTACAATCCGGCGGGAAGACTTCCTGTGACATTTTATCAATCCGTCGTACAGCTTCCGCCGTTTGGAAACTATTCCATGTCCGGCCGCACCTATCGCTACTTCACCGAGCAGCCGCTCTATCCGTTCGGCTACGGTCTGAGTTTTTCGTCCTTCAATTATTCGGACGCCAAGGTAAGCCAGGCGAAGGTCGCTGCGGACGGCACCGTCACTGTCTCCGTTCGCGTGACCAACGG
>QHZD01000028.1 GCA_003225315.1 Acidobacteriota bacterium | reverse complement strand
GGGTTCCCATGCAGGACAGCTTGAGTCATTTCGTGGTCGCGTTTGAGACCGACCGTTTGAGTGGGCGTCCTGCCTCCCCAAAAAAGTTGGGGAGTTCGAAGAAGTAATCATGGTCTCGACGCGGGTTGGGATCGAATAGATGGGTGGTGGAACTGAGAAAGTTCCGCCAAACGATTACGGCACGAACCTTGGTCGCAAGGAAGAAAAAGATTCTTATAGGTGAAGAGAAAACACTCCAGAAGAAGTGCGCGGAGAAGTTTGCCTTGACAGAGCCGACCTCGTTATAGATGGAATGAAATACTCTTGCCCCGCTTCGATGGGAGTGCGCCGGCCACCAATCAGTAAGGTATAGCAGCCTTGTGCCACGATGATGTATTCGTCGTACTCGTGCGCATGCTCTGCAGAAACCGCGGTTTGGTGGCAAGTCCAGAATGCCATTTGGCTCCCGTCCGCACCGTCAAAGACGTAACCCTCGACGCCGGGAGTCGCCTGAACTATTCGCGGCAATTCTATTTGCAGAACACCTCATGAACTCCGGGAAATCGTCCATCGTTACTCCTTCAGCGCAGCCATAGAACCCACGCGAACGCCGTACACGTCTTTTCCGGGCGTGATTCTCGCACCCAAACGGGAAACATTAAAGCGCTAGGTGGAAACTAGGAGTCGGAACTAGAAATCGAACATCTAAGGGGAAATCGGCGCCGTGCGAAGGACGGATGACGATGAAGCTGGTTTCAGTAAACACGGGAATGCCGCGGGAAGTGCAATGGCACGGGAGAATGGTGGCCACGGGGATCTTCAAGGAACCGGTCGCAGGGCGAGTGGCATTGCGGAAGCTGAATCTAGACGGAGACCGCCAAGCGGACTTGAGCGTGCACGGGGGCGAGTACAAAGCCGTCTACTGCTACTCGCTGGCGCACTATGACTATTGGAATAAAGAGTTGCGGGGGCAGGAGCTGCCGATGGGCATGTTTGGAGAAAACTTCACTCTCGACGGCGGCGAGGATGGATTGATGGAAGAGTCCGTTTATCTGGGCGACCGATTTTCCGTCGGCACTGCAGAAGTGACGGTGACGCAGCCGCGTCTGCCCTTCTACAAACTGGGCGTCAGATTCGGATCCGACGACATGGTGAAACGATTTCTAGCGAGCGGGAGGACGGGATTCTACGTGGCGGTCGTGCGGGAGGGAGAAGTGGGCGCGGGCGATGAGATGAGGGTGATAGCGCAGGAGGCCAACGCCGTGGCGGTCTCGGAAATCACGCATTTATATGTTGTGAAAAGGTATGGCGAGGAGGAGATCCGCGCGATACGACGGGCATTGCGAGTGGAAGAGCTGCCGGAGAGTTGGAAGGAGTATTTCCGGGAGCGGCTGCGGCAGGCGGGCGCGGATTAAACATCACACTCCCCGGCGGGAGCCGGAGAGTGTGGTACTCGGGGACTAAGCGTGAATCGATGCCCGCGATGGCGTCCTTTGAGCTAGGCAATGACGACCATCGCGGGCGTAGTTTAACCTCCAATTTTCAAACGCAACGTACAACATTGAAACAGGTTCCGTCTGTTCAAAATTGTACAGGGGCTCAACTTGTGTGCGAGGCAAATGACGGCGCAGCAGAAAGCCGGAGATTACTTCATGACGTTCGGGGCGGGCTCAAGCCAGGAGAACAGGAGTTTGTTGAGTCCGGGGAACTGGCCGGCCAGCAAGCTGAAAATGGGAATCGCGCCCGCCGAGACTAACTTCAGCCAGAAGTCCCATCCCAGTTCGCCCGGGGATTGTCGAAGTCAGCTTGCTGAGGATGGGTTCCCGACGCATTTCCGCGTACACGTATCCAAGTACACGTATCCAACCGCCAATGGCGAGCAAGACCGCCAGTGCGATACCACTGCGTTTCACGATGCCTGTCTATTCGAGACCTGTATTGATCATGCAGACTGCTGCTAGTGTAAGGATTGTGTAAGGAAGAGCAAAAACGTTTCGTTAGCCTGGGCGGAAGCAAGAGCAAGTCAGACGTCGCACAGGTCGGCGGCCTGGCGCAAAGAAGTGAGCGGATCGCGCGCGGGGACGAATTCGTGGGCCACGTAGCCGCGGAAATTTGTCGCGGCGATGCCGCGCATAACGCCGTCCCACTGGACTTCCTGGGTGCCGTCGAGCTCGTGGCGGCCAGGAACGCCGCCGGTGTGGAAGTGAGCGATCCAGTCGATGTTTTTCTGAATGGTGCGGACGAGATCGCCTTCCATGATTTGCATGTGATAGATGTCAAAGAGCAGCTTGACGCGCGGCGAATTTACGGCCTGGACGACCTGAACGCCCCACGCGGAGTGATCGCACATGTAGTCGTGGTGGTCGATCTTGCTGTTGAGGAGCTCGAGGCAGATGGTGACGCCGTGATCCTCGGCGATTTTCTTGACGCGGTTGAGGCCGGAGATGGTATTTTTGGCGCCCTCCTCGTCGGACATTCCAGCGCGGTTGCCGGAAAAAGTGATGACGTTGGTGACGCCGGCCTTGGCGGCAAGGGGAATGTATTTGCGAAAACCCTCTTCAATTCTGGCGTGGTTTTCGACGCGGTTCATGGCGCTGGGGATTTCACCGCCGCCCCCATAACCCATGCTGCAGACGAGGCCGAAGCGTGCGGGGACCTCGTACTCGTCGGGATTGAGCAAATCGACACCTTTCAAGCCGATTTCGGCAGCGTAGGCGCAGAGCTTGTCGAGCGGAATCTGCTTGTAGCACCAGCGGGAAACGGACTGGCGGATATTGCCCTTGCGCTTGATTGGGGCGTTTTCCTGTGGCCAGGAGACGGACGGGAGAGAAGCCATAGTGGCTCCTGAGAGAACGGTCTTGAGGACGTTGCGGCGCGATAGTTTGGACATGGTGGACGGACTGATTCTACCGAATAAGAGCCGGAGAGGGGAGGAGAAATTATTTTTTGCGGGGCATGGGCTCTTGGGAAGACGGTTTGGCGGCGGTTTTAGGGAGTTCGATGCGCCAGATATTTTTTTCAGATTCGAGGACCACTCCGGCCTGATTGGATTCGGTTGTGCCGACGTGGCCGATCCAAACGACGCGGAAACGCGCTTTGTGCCACAGGCGGCGAACTTCGATGGTCTGGCCGGGAGAGGTCAAGAAGCCGATGCCGTCGAGACGCGCGCCGTCCTCGCTGAGATCAACAGTGTAGGCACTCTGGGCAAACGGATGGCCCTTGAGGTCCGTACCTTTGACGATGACGCGGACGGTCTTGGGGACGCGGGGTTTCTTGCGGGTTCTTTTCCAAAAGTCGTGGACAGGTTGTTTGAAGGCTAAGCCGACACGAGTCTCGCGATCGGAGTACGCATCTAAGTAAACAACGCGGACTTCCAGCTCCTTACGGCTGCTCTTGTGAATCAGGAAAACGGTGTCGCCTATAGCGAGTTTGGCTTTCAGGGTGACGAGGGCCCCGGTGGAATTGACGATAATCGTCTCGGTGTCTTCATGGAAGGCGCCGCTCTTGCCAGCATAACCGTAAATCACCACGGGCACACGCATGGGGATGCGTTCGCTGGAACGGGGCGTTTTCTTTTCGGGCGTAGCCGCAAAGGGAACGGCAAAAGGTGTCTGTGCCGCTGGTGAGGGTTGAGGATCATCGAGCGGGGCTACCTCCATTGCCTCTTGAGGGATACCTTGCTGGGGGCCATGGTCACGGCACTTGAAATCCCATGATTGCTGAAGAATTTGTTCGAGGGATTCTTCGCGACTGAAAAGCGTAACCCAGGAATCGCTGTCCCCATGAGGACATCTGAGCCGAATAGCGAAATTCCTAGGCATATCAACCCCGCGTAGAAACATCATAACTGTTCCAAATCAAGAAAGCGGCGAAGAAAGAGGCCGTTCGTCGAAAAGTTACCGGCCAACGGGCCAGAAGGTCGATACCGAGCTTTTGTCGGCAGGTCTGTAACTTTCGGCAGGAGGGGGACTCGTATGAGACGTATGGGACGAGGACCGAGAGGCCTTGCCCGAACTCAAAGCATAGGAGATTCGAATGATTCGCACGATCAAGGCAGGATTGGCATTTGCAGGACTGGCAGGATTATTTCTGCTCCAGGCTCCGGCTCAAGCGCAAGACAAAATGAAGC
Organism: Acidobacteriota bacterium; assembly: GCA_003225315.1. Lineage (GTDB taxonomy): Bacteria > Acidobacteriota > Terriglobia > Acidiferrales > UBA7541 > Acidiferrum. Next base: position 216,112 of record QHZD01000028.1, on the reverse strand, counting down.
CGGACACCATGAAGCAGGACGACAAGATGATGCACGAGGGCATGGCAAAGACCCTGTTTACAGGGAAGTTCCACGGGAAAGTACATGCAACCTCGGGACGCGCGACGGTGTATCAAGAGGCGGACGGGAAACTGGTTCTGCGGCTGACCAACTTCAAGACTTCGAACGGGCCGGACGTACACGTGATCCTGGTGACGACGAAAGACGCGATGGATGATGCCAACTTCCTGAAAGACAACACAGATAAGGTGGAGCTGGGGAAGCTCAAGGGGAATGAAGGCGACCAGAATTACGAAATTCCCGCAGGGACAGACCTGACAAAGTTCCGCACGGTTTCGGTGTATTGCGAGCGGTTCAACGCGAACTTTGGAGCGGCGCCGCTGGAGAAGTTCTAAGGAATCGAAAGGAAGCAGAGGAATCGGGCAGCGTGGCCTGCCCGATTTTTTCTCGGGAGAAAACTATGAATACGAATAGCAGTTCGGACTTGTCGGGCAAGAAGGTGATTTTAGCTTTGTTTGGGATTCCGGTTCTGGTGGCGTGGTGGGCGTTCCGGCCGGAGAAACTCTTTATCAACCACAAGGTAAACGAAGCGGTGCCGGCGTCCTTGAGTTCGGAGCCGGAGGCATTGTATACGGGAAAGTTGGAAGGGAAAGCGCACCAGACGAGTGGGCGTGCGACGATCTATAAATCACCGGATGGAATGCAATATTTGCGGCTTACGGATTTCACGACTTCGAATGGGCCGGACGTCCATGTTGTGCTGGTGCGCGCGGACGATATGGCGCTGGAGCAGGAGATTGTGAAAGGCGAGCTGGAGCATGTGGAACTGGGCACGCTGAAGGGGAATCAAGGCGATCAGAATTATGATTTGCCAGCGGCCGCGGACTTGAATAAGTATCAAGCCGTAGCGATCTACTGCGAGCGGTTTCACGCAATCTTCGGAGTGGCGAGGCTTGAGAAGTTTTGAGACAGCAGACACACAAAAAACAAAGACGCGCCCTGGTTCGACTGTGCTCGCCGCAGGTCTGAAGAGGGCGGGCACAATTTTTCAGTTATGGAAATGACCGGAACAACGGAAGCAGGGCTGATCGCGCGGATCCTGGCGGGCGAGAAAGAACTATTTCATGAGTTGATCCGGCCGTACGAGCGGATGGTATATGTGACGTTGTTCTCGATCGTGCGAAATGAGACGGAAGCGGAGGACGGCGCGCAGGAAGCGATTATCAGCGCGTACCGGCATTTGGCTTCGTTTCGAGGCGATGCGAAGTTCAGCACCTGGCTGACGACGATTGCCATTAACGAAGGGCGCAAACGGTTGAGGAGGACGAAAGGCGCCGTGGAAGATTCGATTGAAGAAAAGGAAGAAAGTCATGAAGGCGACTACACACCCGCGCCGCTGACGGACTGGCGCGAGATTCCGCTGGAAGCGCTGGAGCGAAAGGAACTTCGCGAGGCGCTGCGAGTCGCGGTGACAGAACTGCCCGGCATTTACCGGCAGGTTTTTACTTTAAGAGACCTGGAGGAACTGAACATCGATGAAACGGCGCAGGCGCTGGGAATTACGACGGGCGCAGTAAAAGTGCGGCTGCACCGCGCGCGGATCATGCTGCAGAAACGCCTGGTTCCTTACCTGAAAACGACGGCTCCGGCGCGCAGAAGGTTCTTCGGGAGAGCGTTATGAAACTCGAGTGCAAACACGTGTGGGAGCACATCTCGGAGTACATCGACGGGGGTGTCGACGCGAAGCTGCGCGAGGACATCGAGCGCCACCTGGAGCACTGCGAAATCTGCTCGGCGATATTGGATTCGACGCGGAACATTCTGATCTTGACGGCGGACAACCGGACGTTTGAATTGCCGGTAGGATACAGCGAGCGGCTGCATAAGCGGCTGGCGAAAGAGTTGGAGAGTTCCGAGAAGGATTCCAAGAAAGACTAAGGCGAGCGCGGCTGTCTCAGGGGACGCGATGGATCAGCGGATGAGTGATCCATTCGGCGGCGAGGAGAAGCAAGGTCAGGATAGAGAGAGCGATTTGAAAACGTTCGGAGTTGAGCTTCTTTTTCGTCACAGGCTGTTGGCGCCATTGAGCGGCGGGCTTGCTGCGTAAACGCCGCACTTTTCCAACTACATAAAGATTGCTAACGGCTCCCAGGAAGGCCAAAACCATCATGGGGATGCGAATGGCGTCCTGATGAAATCCGCGAGCTGGCGCGTGAATTCCAGCGGCCGCTGCTAAAGCACTGAGGCCGATGGCAACGCGTAGGCCACTGATGGCAATCACCGCCGTGCACGCGCTTTGCAATATCGCAAAGACGATGCTCGACCAATTGATGAGCCTGGTATTCACCAGCGACAGCCTCGGACGCGCAACTTCAGCGCGGGCAGGAGAAAGTTCAGCGGGATTCTGTGTTTGTTCTGTCATTGGTTAACTCGCTGGATTCTCGCCCGCCTTCAGGCCACAGAAGACGGTTGATTATTGAGGGCAGGCTGCGCTGCCTTCGACCCAAATTTTCATTTGCGCCACGGTTTCGGCACGCGAGAGTGGAGGCGGAGTGCGCCCGTCGCCGGGATCCCAGGCCCATCCGACCAGATCATCGGACGACACATGTTCCAGCAGTTGCTGAAGGGAGCGGCCTCCGGTTTGTTTTGGATCCTTTAGCTGGCGGCAGAGTTCAGCAGGCGAGCGGCCGACGAAAACCATTTTGTGCTCTGGAGTCGGAAGTAACCATTTGGGATTCCCCGGAGGCATGTGGTCGCCGGGAAGATTGGTGGTTTGGTGGCAGGTGTTACAACGCATGCTGTAGACACCGTGGCCATCCTTGCCTCGCCTTACATTTTGCAGATGAACATGGCTGTCGTCGCCCTGCAAGGGAGAGTCACCAGGTGGATGACAGTTCTGGCAGCGAGGAGATGTGAAAACTTTGTAGACCTGTAAGAAGGCCTCGCGCGACGCGTTGGCGTCGGGTTTCGGACCTTGCGGCGCGGCGTGAATCACAGTGATTTGGCAAACCATGAGTAAAGAAAGAGCGCTGGCCGAACAAAGCAACGCAGAAGAGTGACGATAGCGGCTCGCGTTTACTGCGGTCATGATCTGGCCCCGCTTCCTGCGACGAGATCAGCGGCACGGATCGGCAGCCGTCTGACGCGCTTGCCGGTCACAGCAAAAATAGCATTGGTCAGTGCCGGAGCAACAGGAGGCACGCTGGGCTCGCCAACACCCGTAGGACTTAACTCGCTCGGAACGATGTGCACCTCGATCTCCGGGGATTCGAACATGCGCAGCATCTGGTAGTCGTGGAAATTCTTTTGCTGGACGCGGCCGTTTTCAAGAGTGATTTCCGTTTTGAGGGCGGCAGTCAAGCCGAAGATGATGCCGCCTTCCATTTGCGCTTTGACAATGTCCGGATTGACGACGCGTCCGCAATCGACGGCGCACACCACGCGATGCACCCGCACTGTGCCGTCCTTCTCCACGGATGCCTCGACGACCTGGGCAACATAGCTGTCAAATGAAAAATGGGTGGCGATGCCGCGGCCACGCCCAGGGGGAAGCGGCTTTCCCCATCCACCTTTTTCAGCCGCCAAGTTCAAGACGGCACTCATGCGCGGCTGATTGGCGAGAAGCTGGCGGCGTAGTTCGTAAGGATCTTTTCCTCCCGCGTGAGCCACTTCGTCGAAAAAACTCTCGACAGAAAAGCCCGTGTGCGAGTGGCCGACGGAGCGCCACCATTGCACTGGGACGCCGATTTTCGGAGTGTGCAAGTCAACCTGAAGATTGGGAATCCCATAAAGGATGTCGGCTGCACCTTCCACAGAAGTGCTGTCCACACCTTCCTTGTTGATCATGTATTGGGCAAAGGGCGTGCCCTGCGCGATGGACTGGCCAACGATCGTGTGCGTCCAGGCCGTGGGATTGCCCGCGCCGTCGAGCCCGGCGACGAAGCGGTCGTGCCACATGGGGCGATACCAGCCGCCAGCGAGGTCGTCTTCACGCGTCCAGACAACTTTTACCGGCGCCTTGGCGATCTTTGCCACATGCATAGCTTCGACGACAAAGTCGGAGGCGGGATTCGCGCGTCTGCCGAAACCGCCGCCAAGGAGCGTGGTATGAATTTGAACTTTTTCCGGGGACAGGCCGGCAACCTGCGCGGCGTTGGCGCGATCAACGGTTTCGAACTGCGTGCCTGTCCAGATTTCGCAACTATCGGGACGCAGGTCGACGACGCAATTCAGCGGCTCCATCATGGCGTGCGCGAGGTAAGGAACATCGTACTCGGCGGTGATGGTCTTCGCAGCGGATGCCAAAGCACCCGCGGCATCGCCTGTTTTTTTCGCGATGGTTCCTGGTGACGCGGACTGCTTCGAAAAATCGGCGAGCATTTGAGAGGTCGAAAGTTTTGCGTTAGCTCCTTCGTCCCAGGAAATCTTGAGTTTGTCGCGGCCCAGTTTGGCGGGCCAGAAACGGTCCGCGATGACAGCTACGCCTGAAGGGACTTGCTCAACAGCGCGTACACCCTTGATCTTAAGGGCTTCAGAGGCGTCGAAGTTTTCAACCTTGCCGCCAAAGACTGGCGGCCGTGCGACCAGAGCAAAGAGCATGCCGGGGAGGTGAACGTCGAGACCGAACTGGGCGGTGCCGTTGATTTTTGAGGGCGTGTCGAGGCGTCGAGTTGGTTTTCCGATCAATGTGAATTGCTTTGGATCCTTGAGCGGTATGTCCGTGGGTGGTTTCAATTGCGAGGCGGCGACAACCAGAGAACCGTAGCTTGCCCTACGGCCCGATGCATTGTGGATGACTACGCCTTTTTCGACGTGACACTGCGAAGCTGGGACGCTCCACTTCTGCGCCGCAGCCTCGACGAGCATCAGGCGAGCCATCGCGCCCATCTTGCGGAAGCGCTCCCACTCGGAGGGCGTGGTCGTGCTGCCGCCGGTCATTTGAAGGCCAAAGACAGTGTGGTTGTAAGCAGCATCAACGGGCGCAGCCTCGACTCTGATTTTCGACCAGTCCGCCTCCAGCTCTTCGTTGAGCAGCATGGGCAGGCTGGTGTAGATACCCTGGCCCATTTCGGAGTGATTGGCGATGATCGTGACCGAATCGTTGGGAGCGATGCGAACGAAGGCATTGGGGGCGAAGCTGCCGTCGTTTGCAGGCGAATTTTTCAGCGGTCGGGCGGCGAGCTCCGGCACATAGGCGGCGAAACACAAGCCGCCGCCAATTGCGGCGGAGGTTTTCAGGAAATCGCGGCGAGGGACTCGCAATGTTTTCGCTGGGAGCGGAGACGAGGATTCCGGAGTCAGAAGTGGTGACGTGGATTTGTAAGGATCGTAGAGATGGCTCATGACGGCCTCCTTTCGGTGGCGAGCTGCGATGCGCGATGGATAGCGCGTCGAATGCGCGAATAGGTTCCACATCGGCAGATATTGCCGGACATGGCTTCATCAATGTCTTTGTCCGTTGGCTTCGGATTCTCTTTCAATAACACAGCTGCGCTCATGATTTGCCCCGATTGGCAATAACCGCACTGGGGGACGTCGATTTCGATCCAGGCACGCTGGAGCGGATGGGACAGGTCTGGGGAAAGGCCTTCGATCGTGGTGACATGCTTGCCCGACACGCGGGAGAGCGGTGCCACGCAGGAGCGGATGGCCGCGCCTTCCAGATGCACCGTGCAGGCTCCGCACAGCGCCATGCCGCAGCCGAATTTTGTGCCTGTCAACCCTAAAGAGTCGCGAATGACCCACAGCAGCGGAGTCGAGGGATCGTCATCGACGGTTACAGGCTTTCCGTTTAAGAAAAAGGAAGTCATGGCCACCTCCATGAAATCGTGGGTGTATTGTTCGCAAAAAGTGAGCCGAACGCACCGTAAGGGAACAGCAATCAACTTTAATGTGCGCCAACTCGATTTTGGATGCAACTGCAGCGCGAGAGGTCACAAGGCATTAGGACTGTGCAGGAAGCCATTTCACATAAATTGCGGCGAGAGGTGGAAGAGTGAGTACAAGGGAATAAGGCCGGCCCTGGGCGGCGTAATCCGCAGCTTGCTGGCCACCCATGTTGCCGACGTTGGACCCGCCATAGTGGGCCGCGTCCGTGTTCATGATTTCGCGGTAGTAGCCGGATTGCGGAACGCCGAGACGGTAACCTTCGCGGACGACGGGCGTGGCGTTGATGATGGCGACGATGAGGTCTTCAGCGTTTTTGCCGCGGCGGATGAAGGAAAGAACACTGTTGTCGGCGTCGTTGGCGTCAAGCCATTCGAAACCGTGCCAGTCAAATTCGACTTGATGGAGGGCGGGTTCGGCGGCATAGAGATGATTGAGATCGCCGACGAGGCGCTGGATGCCGCGATGGGAATCGTGCTGAAGGAGATGCCAGTCGATGCTGCGGGCTTCGGTCCATTCGCTACGCTGGGCGAGTTCCTGCCCCATGAAGAGAAGCTTTTTGCCTGGATGAGCGCACTGATAGGCGTAGAGCAGTCGGAGATTGGCGAATTGTTGCCACATGTCGCCGGGCATTTTGTGGAGAAGCGAGTTTTTGCCGTGGACGACTTCGTCGTGGGAAAAGGGAAGCAAGAAATTTTCCGTGAAAGCATAAAGGAGCGAGAAAGTGAGTTTGTTGTGCTCGTACTTGCGATGAACGGGGTCGTGGGAAAAGTATTTTAGCGTGTCGTTCATCCAGCCCATGTTCCATTTGAAGCTGAAGCCGAGACCGCCGAGATAGGTGGGGCGGGAGACTGCGGGCCAGGAAGTGGACTCTTCGGCGATGGTAAGAATGCCGGGAAACTTTCCGTGCGCGACTTCGTTCATGCGCTTGAGGAAGTCGATCGCGTGAAGGTTTTCGCGGCCGCCGAATTGGTTGGGAACCCACTCGCCGGGTTTGCGCGAGTAGTCGAGATAGAGCATGGAGGCGACAGCGTCCACGCGGAGGCCGTCAATGTGGTACTTGTCCAGCCAGAAAAGCGCGTTGGAGATGAGATAGTTCTGAACTTCGTTGCGGCCATAATTGTAGACGAGCGTGCCCCAATCGGGGTGCGCACCCTGGCGCGGGTCGGAGTGCTCGTAGAGATGGGTGCCATCGAACTGCGCGAGCCCGTGGGCGTCGCGGGGAAAATGCGCGGGGGTCCAGTCAAGAATGACTCCGATGCCGGCCTGGTGGCAGCGGTCGACAAATTCCATGAATTCGGCGGGAGTTCCGAAGCGGCTGGTGGCGGCGTAGTAGCCAAGCGTCTGGTAGCCCCAGGAACCGTCGTAGGGGTGCTCCATGATGGGAAGCAATTCGATGTGCGTGTAGCCAAGATCCTTGACGTAGGGGATGAGCTGGTCGCCTAGCTCGCGATAGGTGAGCCAGCGGTCGTGATCTTCGGGGACGCGGCGCCAGGAACCAAGATGGACTTCGTAGATGGAAATGGGCGACTCGAACCAGTTTTTCTGCGCCCGGCGCGAAAGCCAGTCGGAGTCCTGCCATTTGTGATGATCGAGGCGCGCTACGACGGAGCCGGTGTTGGGGCGCAGTTCGGAGCGAAAGGCGTAGGGATCAGCTTTGAGAGGGAGGATGTTCCCGCTCGGGCCGACAATTTCATATTTGTAGATGGAGTCTTCCTTGAGCTCGGGGAGAAAAATTTCCCAGATGCCAGAGGAGCCGCGAGCGCGCATGGGATGGACTCTGCCGTCCCAGCCGTTGAAGTCGCCAACGACGCTGACGCGCTTTGCGCTGGGAGCCCAGACCGCGAAGTGAACGCCCCGAACGCCTTCAAGCGTTATGACGTGAGCGCCGAGTTTCTCGTAAGTGTCGTAATGGCGGCCTTCGCCCATGAGGTAGAGATCGAACTCGCTCAACACAACGGGAAAAGCATACGGATCGAAAATCTCGAACGAATCGCCGAAGTGCGTGCGCCCCTGAATCTTGTAACTGCCCGGAGAGGGCGGAGCGGATTGGTTCGATGCCCAAGCGGCTTCGAAGAAGCCTTCAGGACGAAGTTTAATCGCGTCGGTAACTTTGGCCGGAGCGAGAGTACCGCCTTCAACCACGGGAGGTTTCAAGGAGATGGAGGCTTCCGCGGCCCAGGGCAGAAAAAAACGCACCGTGCAGTTGCTGTCGACGGGATGCGGGCCGAGCAGGGCAAAAGGATCGGAATGGCGGGCGGCAACGATGGCGTCGATTTGCGCGTTAAGGCGCGGATCGCGGGGAGCAACCGGCGTTGCGTTCTGCATGGCGGGGCGCTGCTCAGACAAGTGGGTAGTCTCCGCAACCTGGCAAACGATGGATCAGCAGATGAGCTTAGCGGGAACGCCGACCCACGTCTCCTGAATTCTAGGGCGTTGGCGGGGAAATGCCAACCACATGGGCTGGTTGAAGCGAATTAAGAGAGAATTAGGACTGCGGCTTTGGGCGATGCACCAACCATCGGCGCGTTCGCAACGCGGGATCGCATGGACCCCGTTCACGGCCCCAATCTGGCCTGTTTCTCAAGGAAGCTTTTGGCGGAGTGCAACTCCGGTCGCTCTGACTCTGCGTTCTTGCACATAGTTAGAAGTTGACCGTAATAAGTCTCAGCCTTCGAACGAGCACCTGCCAGTTCTGCAGCTCGTCCAGCACCAGAGAGGCTATTGAAACGATTTGGGGCAAACTGCAGGGAAGCTTCATAGGCTGCCAGTGCCTGCTCGGGTTGGTTCTGCTCCAATAGCAGATCGCCGAGTTGTTCATTCCCGGCAAGCAAAGGCGCTGGGAACAAACTTGCTGGCGTGGTTTCTTCCAGGGAAATCGCCGATTTCATCAGCTTAACGGCGTCTGCCTCGCGCTTTTCCGCATGGGCCAGCCACGCCTGGGCCTCCAGATGCTGTATTTCTACCAGGTCGGCGTTGCCCACATATCCCTGGTTTCCGTGCGGCAATCGATCCCGAAGATCTGCAAGTTTGTCCGCATTGGATTTCGCACCAACAAGATCGCCTGTCCGTGCGCAACCGATCGCCTTCGCGAAGTAGGTTTCGGCCTCAAAAAGGGGCATTGGGACTTTTCGAATGGGGAGAGACGCTGCTTCGGACCACTGATGCCGCTCTAATGCGTAACGAGCAGGAATCCCCAACAGCGCCGAGTACGACGCCATGGGGCTTTCTCCGAATCGGTCGCGGTAGCTGCTAACTTCATCGCGGACTTTTTTCGCCAGTGCATCCTGTCCGGTTTGCAGGTAGGCATAGACGAGGAAATCTTGGGCGTGCGCCTGCATGTCCCAAAGTTCGGTGCGCTGAGATTTAACTACCCAGGCACGCGCCGCGGCCAACGAGGCGAGATTAGAATCGATGGCCTCTTGCCACGATCCCACCTGAATGAAGATGTGGGACGGCATGTGGAGAGCATGGACCGCCGATGGCGCAATCTTGGCGTAGCTCCGAGCTGCTGCCAGCGCGCGGTTGGCCAGCACGGGGTTGTCATAGGCGTGGATAATGTAATGAGCCACGCCTGGATGATTGGGCGACTCAGCGAAGACTTTTTCCAGGATGGCGCCGGCTTTCTTCTGTTCGGCGTAGCTGGGGTCGCGTGGCGGCGCGTTAGAGATTAACAGCAGGGCATAGAAAAGAGCGGCTTCGCGGTCGTCGGGATATGCCGTATACAAGCGCTCCATGGCTTTCTGATAGTTCAGTGCGCGGGTTCGAGAATCCAAGCGCTCAGATTCGCGATAGTAGCCGGCAATCGCTGTGATGTACTCCTGTTCCCGTGGAGTCTTGCCGCCAATCACCACGGCTCGTTCGCTTGCCTCTTTCCCGAGCTCCAGATGGGCAGCATCGGGGGGCTGCCAGTGGGGATGGTAATAGGTCACGGCCTCGCCCCAATAAGCCATGGCACAGTTGGGTTCGCGTCGTGCCACATCGGCGAAAGTGGTTTCGGCATCTTCGTATTCAAAGGAGTGCAGCATGGCCACACCGCGCTCAAAGCTGTGCTGGGCCTGATCCGAGCAGGAGATCGGGAAATGGACGCTCCCGTATTGTTCCGCTCGAAGCGAATCCGCGTGGTGGTGTCGTGCGTCAGATTGGCCTAAGACCGCAGGTGGGAAGCTCAGAAACGCCAACAGGAGCCCAGTCGCTGGATACTTCATTTGCCACCGCCGGCTGCGAGCGTTGAGATTGATGAGCACGCTCGTTTCACGTACTACCCGCGAGTTAGAAGAGGATCCAATACTATGTGAGATTAGCTTCTTGGAGCAACCAGAGATGTAGCATGGTGGTCTGTCAGCTTGAGTCGATTGGCGATTGTGCCCCTCTGTCGAGTAAGGTTCTGCCCCCGGGGGCGTGACCCGCGCAACGTTGCTTAACTCTAGGATTGTCGGTAAACCGGAAGTTACCATCGGACCGAGCGGTGTACGACACGTGTTCGCTATACTCTCCACCGTGAACCATTCGGCGATTCTCCGCGGGACCTCGTCGTTCACAGCCACAGGGTGGCTGGGATCCTTCTATCCGAAGGGTTTGCGACCCGCCGACTACCTCAGCTGCTACGCGCAGCACTTCGACACTGTAGAGATTGACTGAACCTTCTATGCAACTCCGAATGTGAGCGTGGTGCGCTCTTGGAATGCTAAAACCCCGGAGGGATTTCTTTTTGCGGCCAAAGTACCACAGTTATGTGACGATGAGAATTATGTGGCAAAACGACCAGAAAGGGAGTGTTTCCGAACTGTTCTGGACTTCGCTTGGGACCCTCCCAGTAGCCATATGGACGATTTCGCTGTTATACGTCCGAGTGAATCATTTCAGAGTGCGCCTTGATACGGGCAAAATCACGAGAGGTGAAGTCAGTCGGCGGCAAAGGAGGTCCTTCTCCGCGTACCCCCACTACATGACGAGTGGCCCCAGGAGCACAAGTCCGTCGGACTCATTTTCTTGGAGGCCCTTCATAAATCATTTCGCCTGGTGCCATGCCTTTAATTTCGGGGCCTTCCTGCACACGCGCCGGGTATTCATGCGGCTCCCTGTATTTCCAACGGGAATACGGGGTCCATAATCGAAGCGCCTCCATCCACGTAGAAGATCTGGCCGGTCATCCAATTCGATTCCTCCATGCAGATGAGCATCGTTGCATTCGCGACGTCCTGCGGGGTTCCAGTTCGCCGCGAGGGACACCATCCGATTTCATGCCAGGATTTAATCGCTTGCTGCACCTCAGGTGGGAGACCAACCAATACACCGCCATCGACCAGGTTAGCTGCACCGAAGATGACGCCAGGGCTGAGTGAGTTCACGGTGATACCACGCCTGGCAAGGGCGACGGCGAAGTAGCGCACCAGAGACTCCATGGCGGCCTTTGCCGATCCCATCCCCACCCAGGGTTGCCAACTCCCCGACCGCGCCCCAGGCGAATGGGTGATGGCGATGATTCGGCCACCTCTTCCCATCAAGGGAGCCGCCAATTGGGCCCCTAACAAAAAAGCAGTTGCCTGCGAATTGATGGCTTGCTGCCACTGCTCGACTCGAATCTCCATGGGCGGCTTGTAGAACTCGGGAATTTCTGGCCGGGCGTTACTGACGAAGATATCGAGTTTCCCGAATTCACTCTTCACATGATCCATCATTCCCCGAATGTCATCGGTCCGGTTTACATCCGCTTGAACAATGAACCCGTCAGAGCGGCGCTCCCGTACTTTTGCGAGCGTGTCATTCGCGGCGTCAATGTTCTTATAGTAGTGAACGCCAATCTTCGCGCCGCATTCTGCCAACTTCAGTGCTATGGCCCTGCCAATCCCCCGAGAAGATCCCGTGATCAAGGCGTACTTGCCCTTCAGCGACATACGGTTTGGCCCTCCTTTATGCGAAAGTCAACATCACCAGACCCTGCTGACCGGCCGCCGGAAAAAATGAAGCCGGAATTTCCAATTTGACTTCTCGGCCCGACCGATAACGTACACCCGCCCTCGTCAGCATACAATGCTCCATGAGTGCAGAGCCTATCCGGAGGCGGAAAAATCGAAAAACTAACACTTCTCTAGGCATTCCTCACACATTTTCTTTCCCTCTCCTGACCACCCATGAGTGTAGAGCTGTAAATCTGCATATGATGACTCTGAAAATCCTTTTCCACATGGATGTAAAGTGGGGAATCTGACACCGCAACATATCTGTGGAAATGTGGTGGACAACATTTCCGCAAGAGATCACACACAAGGGGGGTCCTTAAGACAAGGATTCGCTTCTGCGATGGGCGTTTTGCAATTATCATGGGCAAGGTGTGGGGATCCGAATGGCGACAGTCACATGCGACATCTGCGGAGGAATATTCAGCCAGAGCTATCTGCCTTCGCATAAGCGTCTGGCACACCGCAAGAATAGTCCAACCGCCGCCCGGCCCAGCACGGAAAAAGAGGCGATACAGAAGATTGTTTCCCTCTACGAGAGTCTTTCGATCAAAGCCCGAAGGCACGTAGTTCGCCTTTTGACCGCGAAAGACAAAGAAGTTCAAAAGGACCAGAAAACTCAATAAACGCGTTTACGAACTATGAAAATCTCTTCGATGTTGCGGGTATTCCTGTATCTCTCCATCGCAACTGTCACAGCCGGACAAAATGTTGAAGCGCAGGACCGTTCGCAGGGGCGGTCGATGGTCATTTCGCGGAATGGGATTGTCGCTGCGGAGTCGCCATTGGCGGCGCAGGCAGGTGTGCGCATTCTCGAACGTGGCGGGAATGCCGTGGATGCGGCGATTGCGACAAACGCGATGATGGGAGTGGTCGAGCCGATGATGAACGGCATCGGCGGAGACTTGTTCGCGATTGTGTATGACGCGAAGGCGGACAAGTTGTATGGGATAAATGCGAGCGGATGGGCGCCCAAAGGATTGACGATCGACTATTTGCAAAAGCAGGGAATTCGCAGCATGCCGCAGCAGGGAGTAAATTCGATCACCGTCCCGGGCGCGGTGGATGGCTGGCAGAAGCTGGCGGATAAGTTTGGAAGAAAGAAACTGGCCGAGGATTTGGCGGCGGCGATTCGAACGGCGCAGGACGGATTCCCGGTTCCGGAATGGACGGCTGCGTACTGGGCAAGCGAAGTGGATTACCTGCGGACCGATGAAGCGGCGGCGCAAACTTATCTTCCCGGAGATCGAGCGCCGAAAGTAGGCGAGGTATTTCGCAATCCTGACCTGGCCTGGTCGCTTGAGCAGATAGCACAGCATGGCAGAGTCGCGTTTTACAAAGGCGAAATTGCCACGAAGATTCTGGAATCAATGAAGCGGCACAACGGGCCAATGACCGCGCAAGACCTGGCCGAATACTCCAGCGAATTTGTGGAGCCTATTTCGACGACGTACCGCGATTGGACGATCTACGAGCTGCCGCCCAACGTGCAGGGTCTCGCAGCACTGGAAATGCTGAATATCATGGAAATGTTTCCGCTGGGGCAAAAGGATTGGGGATTCGGCTCGGCGAAAGCGTTGCATGCGCTGATCGAGGCGAAAAAGCTGGCGTATGCGGATCTTGTGAAATACATCGGCGACCCACGCAAGCAAAAGTTGCCGGTTGCGACGCTGCTTTCGAAAGAATGGGCGGCGCAAAGAGCCAAGTTGATTGACGCAGACAAAGCCAACTGCGACGCGACTGCGGGGGAAATCCCGGTTGGAAACGATACGACTTATCTGAGCGTCGTCGACCGCGACGGAAACATGGTTTCGCTCATCCAGAGCAACTACGAGGCTTTCGGGTCGGGCATCGTTGCCGCGGGGACTGGTTTTGCGCTGCACGATCGCGGCGGGCTCTTCAGCATGGATCCAAATTCGCCAAATGCGCTGGCGGGGAGAAAGAGGCCTCTGCACACAATCATTCCAGCGTTTGCGCAAAAAGGAGATGTCCGCGTGGCGTTTGGGATTATGGGCGGTTGGAACCAGTCTCAGGCGCACGCGCAATTCGTCGCGAACCTGGTGGACTTCAAAATGAACATTCAAGCGGCTCTGGAGGCGCCTAGGTTCAGCAAGCATACGTTCGGCGGGTGTGACGTGATGATGGAGAATCGCTTTGGACAAAACGTGCGAAATGAATTGACGAACAAGGGCCACAAAATCGACCTCAAAGGCTCATATTCCAGCGGCATGGGTGGGGGCCAGGCGGTTATGAGGGATTCTGCGGCGCGCGTGAATTATGGGGCCTCAGACCCCAGGAAGGACGGGCAAGCAGTGGCGGAACTGCCCTTTGAATGAGGTTTCGGCAGGATTTATCTGCCAAAGTGCCCATTTTGAGGTGCAAAAGAGTTCCTTTCAGGAGATAAGAGAGGAAGAATTCTACTCCTGGGGGACATTCATGGCCCAACGGCCAGCTTGTAAGTTATTGTAAATAAAAATGTTACGCTAAAGCTCGTTGGTTGGTGAATTGCACCTGTACCAATGGCCAGGGACCGCTGCCCGCAGCTACGCGACCTGGAAGTGGAGATTCCCATGCGGTATGCCCGGGTTGGCTTGGCGCTGGCGCGCGGTATCGCGACTGCAGCCCTCGTACTTTTCCTTACACCGCAAAGCAAGGCGCAGACTGTGGACGTTTCCGGCCGCTACCAGTGCGCTCAGGCCAAGATGCGCGGGAAGGTGATTCCGTGCAAGGCGGCGCCGCTCATTCTAAAAAACGACGGACATTTCGAACTGCGTGGTTGGGAAGGAAGTTATCTGGTGAACGGGCAGTGGGTGGAGCTTTCGGATTCCCTGATCAAGACACGCGCGAAGATTGAGCCGGGCCATAAAATCGTGCTGCGATATTACGGAAAGCACGGCCTGGTGGAAATGACTTACGAGCGGCGCGTGGCCGAGATGGGAAAAACGGCGCTGAGCTAATTCCTGTTGCGCGCAGAACTAAGTGCTCTTATCAAAGAATTATTATAATAACCTTAGTAAATAGAACTAGTCTAATTTAGACTAGTGATATTCCTCCTCCGTTTCAGTTGGTCGCTGCTTGCCACCCACGGCCGCGCAAAACGCGGCCGGCTGTCGTACCTGTCAATTTTCCCTGATCGTATTCGACCTGCCCGTTGACGATGGTGTAGTCGATGCCCTCGGAGAGCTGATCGGGTTTCGTGAACGTGGCATGGTCGATGATGGTTGCGGCGTCGAAGATGCTGATGTCGGCGAAGTAGCCGGGCTTGAGGAGGCCGCGGCCTTCGAGGTGTTCGCGCTGAGCGGGAAGCGAAGTGATCTTTCGAATCGCCGCTTCCAAGGGCATGAGATGCTCGCCGCGGACATAATGCCCTAGGAAGCGCGGCACGGAGCCCATTGCCCGCGGATGCGTGTGCGGTTCGTAAGTGGGTCCGTCAAGAGACATTTCGCCGGCGTCGAGACCGATGCTAGTCCAAGGCTGGCTAAGACCAGTGCGGAGGTCTTCTTCGCTGGCCATGAAATAGATCGCCCCGGATTGCGCGTTATCGGCTAGGACGAAATCCATGAGAGTGTCTTCCGGGGATTTCTTCCATGTCCTGGCAACGTCGTCCAGTGTTTTTCCGGCGAATTGCTTGAGATCGGGATTCTCGGCAGAGGCGACAAGAATTCCTGCTGCGCCGCCGCAATCGTAAAAAAGATTTTCCCAATCAGGATGATCCCCGGCCAAATCCTTCTTAACGCGCACGCGTATGGTCCGGTCTTTCAGGCGCTCGAGCAATTTCTGGACGCCGCCATCGGCGACCCACGGCGGAAGAGACGAAGCCAGCGCCGTAGCGCCGGCAGTGTAGGGATACATGTCCGCGGCAATGTCGAGGCCGGAATCGCGAGCGAGCTGAATGGCTGCGACAACGTTCTTCATGCCGCCCCAGCGAGGCTTGCCGCTCACTTTAAGGTGAAAAATCTCAACTGGCAAATTGGCTTCGCGGCCGATTCGAATGGCTTCGGCAAGCGCGGACACTTCCGAAGCGCCTTCGCTGCGCATGTGCGTGGCATAAAGGCCGCCGTATTTTGAGGCAACTTTCGCAAGCGCGATGAGCTCGTCGGTCTTCGCGTAAATGTTCGGCGGATAGATGAGGGCGCTGGAAACACCGAGAGCCCCATCTTTCATAGCCTGCTCGACGAGGGATTTCATTTGCTCAAGTTCGGCAGGCGTAGGAGCACGATCATCATCGCCAATCACCGCCTCGCGGACTTGCGCTGAGCCGACGTAAGTGCCGATATTGAGTGGTGTGCCTTGCTTTTCGAGGCGGCGGAAATAGCCGTCGAGCGTGGTCCAATCGATCGTGAGCTTGTACTTGTCGAGAAACGGTTTCTGAGGCGCGATGGTTTTTTCATTTTCCGGAGCGATGGACCCGCCTTCGCCGGTAATTTCCGTGGTGATTCCCTGGGAAAGTTTGCTCAGCGAACGATTGTCGAGGAGAAGCGACACTTCCGACTGGCCGAGCATATCAATAAAGCCAGGAGCGACAATGCGGCCCTTCGCATCGATTTCGCGCTTGGCATGGGCTTCACGCAAATCGCCGATAGCCGCAACGCGATCACCGCTGACAGCAACATCCGCGGCGAACCAGGGATTACCCGTGCCGTCGATGACATGGCCGTTGCGAATGAGGAGATCGTATTCGCCGGCATTCGCGGAGGTATCCAGATTCGCGTCGTAAGCCGCAGCCGCGATTTCTCCCAGTGCTTGACCGGCCACCTGCTGCGCAGCTTCGGGATCAGGATTGAGCGAAACGTGATTGACGTAAGCGGCAAAGGCCAGCTTCTTCCCATCCTTTGTGAGGACGTAACCGGCGAGGCCTTTGCCGTTGAGCATCATTTTGCCGCCAAGTTTGTCTTCGGAGCCAAACGTGCCGGTTTTTGCGAAGACATGACCTGCGCCCGGCGAATTGGTCTGAATTTTCGCGAGTGTACCGTCTTTGCCGAGAACTGGAAGCGCCTGGAAAAAAACCTGATAGTCAGGACGCGTCGCCCAATAGGTGAGGTAGTGGACCATGAAGTCGGGGCTGAAAAGGTCGGCCCAATCGCCTCCGGCTCCATCGCCCTGCGCGGCACCGGACAGATCGAGCTTGGATGATTGGAGAAAGTCATGCTCGATCTTGAAGCCAGCATCGAGCGGGCTCTTCATGTCTTTCCCAGCGAGAGCGCCGAGGAGATACGGCCCCATGCCGGCGTGCAGATTTTGGCTGACCTTGAGGGTAACCTTGATTTCTTCCGAGAGGGGAGGAGAAACGTGCTCGGCTACCTGATTCTCAGCCGTATAGAAACGCGTGTAGGGAGAAAAATCACTGACGCTGGGCCCAGGGCTATTTTTGATTTGAATGCTTGCGGCTGACAGCGCTTCGCGGAAGACAGTCTCTGCAAACTTTGTTGGAGAGGGCACCGCAATGGTCGCTGGTTGAGGCGCGATCCCGACCGGCAAGCTACCCGATAAAGTAACCGAGACGGAACCGTCCGGATTTGTGGCGAAATCGGGCGACTCAAACATCGGCCGCGTGCCGGCGGGAGAGGTGAGCAAGTGATTCACGAATTTGATGTAGGAAGTCTGAGGCGAAGACTTGAGATCGGCAGGATCTCCTATTTTCGCGCCGGGGGAGCCGATGAGATCGATGACATTGTCATTGACCATGATGGAGGACATCACGACGTTCGTGCCTCCCTCCCGAGGGCCGTCCGGAAAAAGCGTCGTGTCCACCAGCACACGCCCTTCGATCTTGTGAATGCCCTTGGCAGCGACGTCTTTCGCAAGTTGTTTGATGACTGAGAGAGGATCGCCGGGAAGAGCAGGGCCCTGGTAAGAATGGTCTTCGTCTACAAAGGCGAGAGTGCCGTCAGGTTGAATGCGGTTCGAAAGATTCGGATCGCCGCTGGCGACGAGGATTAGATCGCCTTTAAGTGTGCCGTGCTTGTCGGTTGGGCCAGTGCGGTAGACGCGAGTATGAAAGCGGTAGCCTGCGCCAAGTGTCGCAAGGAGGGTACCTTCGGTGAGGATTTTCGTGGTTGAAGCGGGCACGAACAATTTGTCAGAGTTCAAGGCATAGACCACTTTGCCGGTGTCGAGAGAATAGAACTCGATGCCGAAGTTGGCGTGAGCAAATTCGGGACGGCTGATGACGTTCTGGATGCGTTCAGCCAGAGTGGGCTCGGATTGCGCACGGGCTGGCGGCTGCAAGAGCAAAGTCAAAACTAAAAGAAGCACTGCAAGAGCTGTGGAAGTTTCTGTAGGGCGGCTAATGTGAAAACGTTGAGATTGATTCGAAAAAGGCAAGGGTTGATTCCGGTCAAAAGGCACGCAAATGGTTCCTTTTCGGGGTTTAACGTCCAATCATATTGAGACGACATCATATCCGAGTCCGGAAGAGATGAGGCCCGAATAGTGGGATGAGGTTTCGAGAGTCGGGTCAACGATGCACGGACAACCCGTCGGAACACTATTTTTTGGAGGCGGCCGCTTTGCTCTCGAGTCCGGGCGCGATCACCGGCTGAAGGAAGGGCATCATGGCGCGAAGCTTGGGTCCGAGTTGCTCGATGGGGTTCTGCTGTTCTCGCTGGCGCGTGGCGAGAAAGTTGGGGCATCCTTTTTCATTCTCGGCGATCCAGGCCTTTGCGAAAGTGCCGTTGCGTATCTCAGCGAGGATCTTACGCATCTCTTCGCGGGTCTGTTTGGTGATAATGCGCGGCCCGGCGGAATAATCGCCCTGTTCGGCCGTATCGCTGACGGAGTAGCGCATATAGCTGAGGCCGCCGCGGTAAATCAGGTCAACGATGAGCTTGAGCTCGTGGAGGCATTCGAAATAGGCGACTTCGGGTTGGTAGCCCGCTTCCGTGAGGGTCTCGAAGCCCGCCTTGATCAATTCACTTACGCCGCCGCAAAGTACGGCCTGCTCGCCAAAGAGATCGGTCTCGGTCTCTTCGGTAAAAGTCGTCTCCAGAACGCCGGCGCGCGTGCAGCCGAGTCCTTTTGCGTAGGCGAGAGCGAGAGCTTTCGCTGAGCCGCTGCCATCCTGTTCGACCGCCAGGAGCGCGGGTGTGCCGCCGCCCTCAGTAAAAACTTCGCGAACGCGATGGCCCGGTGCTTTCGGAGCGATCATGGAGACATCGACGGCTGCGGGCGGCTTGATCGTGCCGAAACGAATGTTGAAGCCGTGCGCGAACATCAGTGTCTTGCCGGGCTTGAGATTGGGCTCGATGGCATCGCGATACAGCTTCGGCTGCTTGGTGTCCGGAACCAGAATCATGATGACGTCGGCCCAGGCAGCGGCTTCCGCGGGAGTATTGACGGTCAAGCCTGCCTTTTCTGCTTTGGCGCGTGAGGCGCTCCCTTCATGGAGGCCGACGCGGACGGAAACGCCGCTATCGCGGAGATTGAGGACGTGTGCATGCCCTTGCGAGCCGTAACCGATGATGGCGACTTGTTTGGCCTGAATCAGTGAAATGTCAGCGGAATTGTCGTAGTAGAGATTTGCCATTTGCTTCCTCTCGTGACCCGTTTGTGGTCGTAAGACGATATATTTTGGAAGTACTTTGATGCCTGTTAGTGTGCGCCAGCACTCACAGAAGACAGGCAGGAATGCCTGTCCTACTTTGACTTCGCCTCCGCTGTTTCGAGCGATTCGGATTGTGTGGCGGGCGGTGGTTGCAACAAATCGCCGCCGCGGGTCATGGAAATCCGGCCGGTGCGGGCCATCTCCAGTACGCCAAAAGGCCTAAGGACTTCGAGCAAGCCATCAATCTTGTCGACAGTGCCAGAAACTTCAATGATGAGTGATTCCGGGGCGACATCGACGACCCGCGCGCGAAAAACCTTGATCAATTCCATCAGATGCGGACGATTCTGCTGGTCGGCAGAAACCTTGATTAGGGCCAGGTCCCGCTCAAGGAGCGCGCGAGTCGAGATATTCTCCGCGAGCAGAACATCGACGAGTTTTTCGAGGCTGGCTTCGAGGCGATGCGCGCCCCGTTCATCGGTATGAGCCACGATGGTCATGCGGGCGATTTCTTCATTCTCCGTTGGACCCACCGTGAGCGAGTCAATATTGATGGCCAGACGCCGCGCCAGGGAAGCGACGCGATTGAGCACGCCGGGCTTGTTTTCGACGTAGGCGACAAGTGTTTGCATGTTCTTCTGTTGCTCCTATGGCTCTGTCGCCGTCTCGACAAGCGGATTGTTCGGGCGGCGAATCATATCGCTCAGGGAAGCGCCCGCGGCAACCATGGGATATACGGAATCTTCCTGCTCGACGCGGAAATCGATCAGCACGGTTTCGTTCGATTCGCGCGCGGAGCGGATGATTGGCACGACTTCTGCGCGCTTGGTGATGCGCTCCCCGCGGATGCCGAAGGCATTGGCGAGCGCGGCAAAATCCGGCGCGACCAGCGGAGTAGCCACGTAGCGCTTGTCATAGAAAAACTCCTGCCACTGGCGGACCATGCCGAGATAGCCGTTGTTGATGATAGCAATCTTGATGCTGATCTTTTCCTGGACGATGGTAGCCAGCTCGCTCATGGTCATCTGGAATCCGCCGTCACCCACAACGACCCAGACTTCGGAGCCGGGTTTCGCGAACTTCGCGCCGATGGCGGCAGGAAGAGCAAAGCCCATGGTGCCGAGTCCGCCCGAAGTAATCAGCGTACGGGGCTGATTGTGATGGTAATACTGCGCTTCCCACATCTGATGCTGGCCGACGTCGGTGACGACGATGGCCTCGCCGCGCGTTTCTTTCCAGATGTCGTTGATGACATGCGCGGCGTAAAGGTGGCCGTTGTCAGGCAAGCTCTGGATATCGCGCACCGCGGAATCGCCCTTCAGTTCGGTGATATGGCGAATCCACGTGCCGTGGTCGCGGGTCTGAATGTGAGGCGTAAGTTTTTCGAGTACCTCGCGCGCGTCGCCGACCAGGGCGGCATCGACTTTTACGTTCTTGTTGATTTCGGCGCGGTCAATTTCAATGTGGATCTTGCGGGCGCTCTTGGCGTAGGTGCGCAAGTCTCCGGTGACGCGGTCGTCAAAACGCATGCCGACGGCAATAAGCAGGTCGGCTTCCTGAATCGCGTTATTCACCCAAGCTTCGCCATGCATGCCCATCATGCCAAGGTTCAGTGGATCGTTGGCAGGGAAGCAGCCGATGCCGAGGAGCGTCATGGCGACGGGATAATTGCCGGCGCGGACAAACTGCTCAAAGGCGCGCATCGCGCCGGAAACCATGATGCCGTGGCCGGCGAGAATGATGGGGCGCTTGGCAGTGTTCAACATTTCGACGGCGCGGTCGAATTCAGCCTGATCGTGATTGTTGCGCAGGCGTTTCGGCGGAAGTTTTGGCTCGGACGCTTCCCAATTGAATTCAGCGGAAGCTTGCTGCGCGTCTTTGGTGATGTCGACAAGCACGGGGCCAGGACGACCGCTGTTGGCGATCAAGAAGGCTTCACGAATGGTGCGGGCAATGTCCTCCGCCTTCGTAATCACCACGTTGTGTTTGGTGATGGGCATGGTGATGCCCGTGATATCGATCTCCTGAAAGGCGTCTGAGCCCAGGACTTTGCTGCTGACTTGGCCCGTAATGCAGACGACCGGGGAGGAGTCCATCATGGCGGTAGCGATGCCGGTAACCATGTTCGTTGCGCCGGGACCGGATGTAGCCATGGCCACGCCGATTCCGCCGCTGGCGCGCGCATAGCCATCGGCCATGTGCGTAGCGCCTTGTTCGTGGCGCACCAGGACGTGATGCAGCTTCGATTTGCCGAGTGCGTCATAGACCGGCAGAATCGCGCCGCCGGGATACCCGAAAATCTCGCGCACACCGAGACGCGTGAGCGATTCGCAAAGAGTTTCTGCACCGGTAAGCTTCATGAAGTCCTCGCAAACGAGCCAGACGCGGCTGGCACCGAAAAAGCGGCGGGCACGGCGGTAACCGCGCCAAGAGACGAAGAAGAAACAAGCAATGCGTACTTGGCCATGACCCCGCTCGTAAAGCGCGGTTGCGGCGGTCTCCACGTGGCAAGACGTTTCTGAATCTCCGCCGCGCTTAGATCCAAGGTCAGTTGGCGCTTGGGGATGTCGAAGATAATGGTGTCGCCGTCGGCGATAGCTGCGATGGGACCGCCATTGGCGGCCTCGGGAGCGACGTGGCCGGCCATGAGACCATGCGTGGCCCCGGAAAATCGCCCGTCCGTGAGCAATGCAACGGAATCACCCAGACCGGCGCCGACCAGCGCGGCGGTCACCGCGAGCATTTCGCGCATGCCAGGGCCGCCTTTCGGTCCCTCATAGCGAATGACGATTACGTCGCCAGCCTTGATGGCGCCTTGCTCGACGGCGGCGAAGGCCGCTTCTTCGTTGTCGAACACTCGTGCGGGACCGCGGAAACTCTGCAAATTGTGACCCGCCACCTTAATCACGCAGCCCTCGGGAGCGATATTTCCCTTCAAGATAACGAGGCCACCAGTGGGCTTGAGGGGCGCGTTGAGTTTGCGTACGACTTCTTGCGACGGCGTTTCCTTAGCTTTGGCTGCTTCTTCGGCAAGAGTACTTCCCGTAACGGTGATGGCATCTCCGCGGAGCAATCCAGCTTCAAGCAAGCGCTTTGCGACGAGCGCAGTGCCGCCTGCCGCGTAGAGATCGGTTGCGACAAAACGTCCTCCAGGTTTGAGATCGGCGATGATCGGCACGCGCGAACTGATACGGTCGAAATCGTCAATGGAGAGCGGGATTTTCGCTTCGTTGGCGATGGCCAGAAGATGCAGCACAGAATTTGTCGAGCCGCCGGTTGCGGCAACTCCGGTGATGGCGTTTTCAATCGCCGCTTTGGTGATGATCTTTGAAGGAGTGAAGTCGCGGCGGAGAAGTTCGAGCACAAACTCGCCCGCGCGATAACCAGCGGCGGCTTTTCCCGCATTTGTCGCTGGAACGCTGGAGAGTCCCATGGGCGCAATCCCCAGGAATTCGCAGACCATCGCCATGGTGTTCGCAGTGAACTGTCCGCCGCAGGCGCCAGCTCCCGGACAAGCGGAAACCTCAAGAGACTTGAGCTGAGCATCTGTCATTCCGCCGCGCGCGTGTTTGCCTATGGCTTCATAGACGTCCTGAATCGTGACGGCGTGGCCCTCAAACTGACCAGGGGCAATGGAGCCGCCATATAGAATGAGCCCCGGAATATTCAACCGGGCCAGGGCCATGATGCCGCCCGGAATCGTCTTGTCGCAGCCAACAAGAACAACCAGCGCATCGAAGAGATTTCCGCGGGTAACAAGTTCGATGGAATCGGCGATGACTTCGCGGCTCACAAGGGATGCGCGCATGCCTTCCGTGCCCATGGTGATGCCGTCGGAAATGGAGACCGTGTTGAACTCCAGAGGCGTTCCGCCAGCGGCGCGAATGCCCTCTTTTACGTGCTGCGCGAGTTCGCGGAGGTGATAGTTGCAGGGACCAATCTCGATCCAGGTATTCGCCACACCGATGAGCGGCTTTTTGAAGTCATCATCTTGGAGGCCGCAGGCGCGAAGCATGGCGCGCGCGCCCGCGCGGTTTGCGCCATCAACTAGAGCCCGGCTGCGCGGTTTGGGCAAAGAGTCGCTCACTGCGGAGTCCTTTCCACGATCATCCATCGCTCCCACAACAAAAGTTGCAACCCAAAAAAACAAAAAACCATCAACCAGGACTGGATGATGGCCTTGAAAGCTTCTGCGATGCTGTGCTAGGCCGCCATCATCCGCCTATTGCCCCTCTTCGGGACGGGAATAATTCGTACAACAATCGAGTCTACAATTCGGGCGTTCCCATGCCTTGAAAAAATCCGGTGGTTTGTGATGGATAGGCAAAGCATAGTGTCTTCGCCATCCAAAGTAGCAGGATGGGGCAGGGAAGTCAATGAGTCAAATTAATACTTATGCTAAATGAAATAAATTCAGTTTATGCAACTTCAGCTCACAACATATCGTTCAACTCCCGGCCGGGCGATAAATTGTGACGCTAGCGGACAATCTTCTGTAGGTTCCTAACATCTAACTAATGCACGTTCAGTTGTGCAGAGCGGAAAAATTCAGGAGATGACATGGGGGAAGGCACTGGTGTGCTGGTCATAGGCGGGGGCCCGGCAGGATTAGCAGCGGCCATCGCCGCGCGAATGGAGGGTTTTACTGTTACGGTTGCAGACGGCGCAAAACCTCCCATTGACAAAGCTTGCGGTGAAGGACTCATGCCGGGCACCATGGCTGCGCTGCGCCAGCTTGGTGTGGCGATTCGCCCACACGATGGCCTGGTTTTCCGCGGAGTCCGATTCGTCGACGCTGAGACTTCGGTGGAAGCTAACTTTTCGGGCGCCAGCGGATTCGGAGTGCGTCGAACAGTCCTTCACCAAAGAATGATCGACCGTGCGCAGAAGTGCGGAGTCAGACTCCTCTGGAACACGCCAGTCACTGGTCTACCCACCGACGGCGTCGTACTTGGCAATGCGATCTTCAAGGCAAAATGGATCATCGGCGCCGATGGAATCCACTCCCGCGTGAGGCGTTGGATCGGATTGGATCGGCCAGCGCGGCGAGAAAAACGGTTTGCACAGAGACAGCACTTTCGCGGGAAAGTGTGGACCGATTGCATGGAAGTTCATTGGGGCCGAAGGGCACAAGTGTATGTCACGCCGCTCGGCAACGACGAGACTTGCGTCGCCTTGATTTCGCGCGATCCGCTAATGCGGCTGCAGGATGCTTGGAAGGAGTTTCCCAAGTTGGCTGGCCACTTGCATTATGCGGAGCCAAGCACCCTGGAGCGAGGCGCTGTGACCGTGACGCGCAGACTGAATCAAGTCTACCGCGGGAATATCGCACTGATTGGAGACGCGTCTGGAAGTGTCGACGCAATCACGGGGGAAGGACTTTGCCTGAGTTTTCAGCAAGCGATAGCGCTGGCCGATGCACTGGGCAGCGGAAACCTTGAGCGTTATCAGCGGGCGCACTGCCAACTAGCAAGGCGTCCAAATACCATGAGCCGCCTGCTTCTCTTGCTGGATCGCTACCCGTCCTTACGAGCGCGAACGCTGCGATGTCTGGCCTGCGAGCCGGGACTGTTCTCGCGCTTGCTGGCAGTGCACCTGGGAGAGTCTTCCCCCGAGTTTTTGGCAGCAACAAGCCTGCGCCTTGGTTGGCAATTTCTGACGGCGTGAACCGAGAGGATGAAAAATGAATCGCTCCCGAAGCCGTCTCATGATGGCCTTCCGTTATCTTGCGGCGGCGCCCGTAGCTCTGGTAGTGCTCAGCGCTCTGCCGCAGCACGCTGCGCCCCAGCCTCCCGCCAATGAAATTGTTCTCAAGATCGATCCATCTCAGAGCAAATTGCACTGGACGCTTGAGAGTACCGTTCACACTGTCCACGGATCATTCGCGTTCAAGAAAGGGAATCTCCAACTGGATACGTCGACAGGAAAGGCCAGAGGCGAAATCATCGTGGACGCGGCGAGCGGAAACAGCGGCAACGATGGACGCGACAGGAAAATGCACAAAGACGTTCTCGAAAGCGGCAAATATTCGGAAATCATTTTCCGGCCTGACCATGTGGAAGGAAGAATCGCTCCGCAAGGAGTCTTCACCGTTCAGGTCCACGGAGTCTTTCTATTGCATGGACGCGAGCACGAACTGACTGTGCCCGTCCAAGCGGCATTCGAGGGGGATCATTGGACGGGCACCGCGAAGTTTAAGGTTCCATTCATCGATTGGGGTCTCAAGAATCCGAGCAACTTCTTCCTCAGGGTTAATCACTCGGTGGAAATCGAGCTGGAATTGAAAGGCAGTCTGCAAAATCCTGCGGGGGCATAAGGGAGTTCCCTCCTGCAATGTCGGAATGTACTCTCGTCACGTGCTTCCAGTAAGCGAAATGCGCATTAAACGGGGAGCCGAAGCAAGGCCCTGCACCCGCGCGCGTCAGAGCGGTTCCTTAGAGTCAGCTCACCGCCATGAGCTTCGGCGATCTGGCGGCTCAGAACCAATCCAATCCCGGACCCGCCCGGCTTGGTTGTAAAGAAGGGAACGAACAGGTTCGACGTATTGGGCAGGCCCGGACCTTCATCGACAACCCAAACATCGAGGTGAGCGCCCTTCCTGGACCAGCCCACCTGAACGCAGCCTCCGGTTTCGAGTGTCGCGTCCGCCGCATTCCGAACCAGATTAATCAGCAACTGCTCCAGTTGGTCGGCGTCGGCCGAAATAACGACCTCAGGACCTTTCGATATGTTGACCTTCACACGCGTCTCAAGTTTCACTGACCGGTTGATCCATTCGGAGACGTTTACGGGCAGCAGCTTCGGCTGTGGCAGACGCGCAAGTTGCGCGTACGCGGCCATGAAGCGCCCAAGCGCCTCGGTGCGCGAACGAATGATGCCAAGACCCTGCCGCAAATCATCCAGAATCGAAGCAGACGCTTCACCCTGCAACTCCGAAGACTTGGAGGCGTTCAGCAGTCCGCTCTCCAAACCCTGAGCGACAGACTGAATCGGCGCCAGCGAATTGTTCAATTCATGCCCAAGCACGCGAATAAGCCGCTGCCACGCTTTGCGCTCTTCGTCGCGAAGCGTGCGGCTCAAATCCGTTAGGACGACGAGGTGATGAGGCAAGCCTCCCTGGCGAAAAGTCCCGCGACGCATCCCCCAGCGCCCCGAGCCGCCTGGAAAGGCCAATTCCATCGTGTGCGCGGCTTCGCCTTCGAGGCACGCTCCGAGCCCAAGTTCTTCCGCTGTAAACGCGAGCAGGCGCTCTTCCGGACGGCCAAGCAGACGTTCGCCGGCCCGATTGACCAGCCGCAGCTTTGAGTTGTTGTCAAAAGTGAAGACGGCCAGGTCGATCTCCTCCATCACGGTTCGCAGGAGCGCATTAGCCTCCAATGCGCCCAAGCGCTGCTGCCGAAGGACTTCGCCCAGCGCATTCACTTCGATCATCACTTCGCCCATGGCATCGTCGCTTCGCGCCCCACGCGCCCGCAACGAAAAGTCTTCTTCGCGCAGGGCCGCCAGCAGATTCGAAAGTGTTTGCAAGGAAAAGACGACGCGATGCCGCAGCGAAAACGCGAAGCCAAGCCACAGGGTAAAAATGAGGAAGGCCAGCGTCCAGACCGTCCCGGAAGAATAACTTCCGTGCCACAAGAGAATCATGGCGATCAGCGAACCTGGAAAACCCGCTGCTAGCGCGAGGAGCTGGACCCGGCGCTCATAGGACAATTCCCTCATTCCAGTCCATGTTTTTGCAGCCGCCGATACATGGCACTGCGGCTGAGTCCCAGGGCCTTGGCTGCCTGGCTGACGTTTCCCTCGTGTCGAGAAAGAGTGCGCTGGATGAGGTACCGCTCCACTTCATCAAGGCTCATCTCCTCTAGCTTGGCAGCGCCGCCGGCGGCCTGCGCGCGCAAGCCGAGATCAGCCGCGCGCACAGCAGGTCCGGGCGAGAGAAGCACGCCCCGCTCCACCGCGTGATCCAGTTCGCGAACGTTTCCTGGCCAGGCGTGCTCGTGCAACGCCTTAACAGCGGCGGGGTCAAAACTGGAAATGTTTTTGCGATAACGCTGGGCGTACCCGTGAAGAAAATGATGTGCCAGGAGATCGACGTCTTCCTTGCGGTCACGCAACGGAGGGATGTGGATCTCAATAGTGTTCAGGCGAAACAGCAGGTCCTGGCGAAACCGGCCGGCGGCAGCCTCGGCGTTCACGTCGGCGTTCGTCGCCGCAAGCACTCGCACGTTCACGCGTCGAGTCGCGGATGAACCGACTCTCTCGAGGTCCCCCGTCTCCAGAACGCGCAGGAGCTTCGCTTGCAGGTTCAGGGGAACGTTCGCAATTTCGTCCAAGAACAATGTGCTGCCGTCCGCGAGTTCGAATCGCCCAACGCGGTCCGCCCGCGCATCCGTGAATGCTCCTTTCACGTGGCCAAAAAGCTCGCTCTCAAACACACCTTCGGAGAGCCCGCCCGCGTTTACCGTCACCATCGGCTTCGTCGCCCGCCCCGACAGAGCATGAAGCGTTCTCGCCACCACCTCTTTCCCAGTGCCATGTTCTCCGGTGATCAAAACGTTGGCATCCGATGGCCCGATCTGCCCAATCAGCTCCAGCACCGGCGCCATTGCTGCGGATTTCGCCAGAAATGTCGGGCGCGACTCCGCGCGCAGGATGCGGTTTTCCGCTTCCAGGCGTGATGCCTGCCTCAGTGCCTGCCGCAAATCGATTTGCGTTCTCAGAATGGCAAGCAACCGATTGTTTTCCCACGGCTTCTGGATAAAATCGCGCGCCCCGCGCCGCATCGCCTCCACCGCTACTTCAATGCTGCTCCACGCGGTCATCACGACTACCGGCAATGTGCTGTCGAGCATTTGAATGCGCGTGAGCAGGTCCAGTCCCTCCTGCCCGGAAGTCGTATCCCGCGTGTAATTGAGGTCCATCAGCGCCGCGTCAAATTCCCGCGATTCAATTGCGCTCAGCGCCTCCGCCGGAGACGCTACGCCCTGCGTTTCATAGCCCTCGCGCTTTAGCAGCAAGCGCAAAGCATCACGGATGTCCGCCTGGTCGTCCGCCAAAAGAACTCGATAAGGGTGCGGGCTAGTTGTTTTCATTCGAATGGTTTTGCGAAGTTCATCCTACTGCCGTTGTTCAGGCACGGTGAGAAGCGATCGGGGCTCCGCTTCGCACCTGGCAAGCGTCCGCTCACGCGGGTTGTGCCGCGCCGACTGGCGCGCCGGCCGTGGCGTTGTCTCCCACCACCCATCCATCCTTCAATTGGATAATCCGGTTCCCGTAAGAAGCGTTTCTCTCCGAGTGCGTGACCTGGATGATGGTCGTCCCGGCGTCATTCAGCCTCTTGAAAAGCTGCATGATCTCTTCGCCTTGCGCGGAATGTAGATTCCCGGTCGGTTCGTCGGCGAGGATCAGCTTCGGGCTAAGGATCACCGCGCGCGCCACGCCCACAAGCTGTTGCTGGCCGCCCGAAAGCTGGTTGGGGAACAAGTCTTTTTTGCCCACGATGTGGAACCGGTCTAACGTGTCGCAAACCAGGCTGACACGCTCTTTGTGCGGCACGTTCTTGTACGAGAGCGGCACTTCCAGGTTTTCGAAAACAGTCAGATTGTCAATTAGGTGATAGCTCTGAAACACGAATCCAATGTTCGCTTTGTGCAGCTCGTTCCGCTTCTTGACGTTCAGTTTGTGAACCGCTTCGCCCAAAAAGTAGAAGTCTCCGGTCCACGCGCCATCCAGCATCCCGATGATGCTGAGTAGTGTGGACTTTCCCGCGCCGGACGGACCCATGATGGTCACAAATTCGCCCGCTTGAATATCTAAATTGATTCTGCGCAATAGCCAAAATTTATTTGGCCCTGCCTCGATCACCTTCTCCAAATTCCGCAACTGTATTAATGGCTCCACGTCATCTCCTTGAGCTCCCGCTAATAATTCTCGTTTCTTTTGCCGTCAACCTCAAGGGGACATGATCCACTTCATTCGTACCGCAAGGCAACCAGCGGATCGACACGTGTCGCCCGCAAGGCAGGAATGCTGGAAGCCGCCAACGCGGCTGCCGTCAGCATTGTGGGAACCTCCAGAAAGGTCGTAGGGTCGACGGGCTCAACACCGTATAGCTGATTCGCGAGCAAGCGAGTTGCAAAGAACGCCACAATCAATCCCGTGACAATTCCGGCAGCAGCCATTCCCAAAGCCTGCGCCAAAACGAGCCGTAACACTCCAGCGGGTCGAGCCCCCAACGCCATGCGGACGCCGATTTCGTGTGTTCGCTGCGCAACCAAGTAGCTAATCACGCCGTTCAACCCGATCAATGCGAGCGCAAACGCCAAGCCCGCGAACAAACCGAGCAGCATCGCCGAAAATCGCCTCCGTTCTACGGAAGCTGCCACTCGCTCTTCCATTGTCTTTACGTCGTATATCGGTTGGTCGGGATCCACACCTTGAACCTGTTGGCGGATAGCCGCCACAAACGGCCTGGGATCAGAAGCGGTGCGGACCACCAGCGTTATTCCTGGGGCATGGTAGGGAAAATAAATCGTGCCTTTGGACTCCTCCGCTAGATCGCCGCTTCGCACGGTGCCGACGACGCCCACAATGGTTGCCCACGGGCCCTGGCCGCTCCAGCCTAGCTGTTTCCCGAGGGCGCTCTCATGGCTCCAGAATATCTTGGCCAGCGCCTCGTCAATCACCACGACAGATCCTTCACCGATAGGACCTTTCTGAGGCCGCATCTCCGAGTCTAGGTACGTCCGGCCTTGCAGCAAAGGAATTCCCATGGCGGCGAAATAGTCTGGCGTGGCATACACTGTGTCGGCGTGCGGCTGGGGATCCTTCGGGCCGGGATGATAATCGCGAATGGAAAAGACGGAATTGTCTGTTCCCGGCGTCAGGGGCGGCTGGTCCGCCATTGCCGCGTGAAGCACCCCTGGCAGCGAAGAGACGCGCGCGAGCAGCGCGTCCGAAAACGACGCCAGCTTCGCTTCATCCGTATACTTGGTTCTGGGAAGAGATACTTGCGCCGTCAGCACATTCGCCGGGTCGAATCCTGGTTTCACCTCCAATAACTTCTGAAAACTGCGCAGCAGAAGCCCGGAGCAAATCAACAGGACAATCGCAAGGGCAACTTCGGAAATGACCAGTGTTTTGCGAAGGCCTTGTCTTCCGGAAGCCTCCTGGCGGCTTCGCCCTCCTTCCTTCAGGGCGCCCGCCAAATCCTTGCGCGCCGCCTCCAAAGCCGGCGCGAGTCCGAATAAGACGCCCACAACGATGGACACGGCAAGCGTGAAGAGCAGAACTACAGGGTTCAGGCCTATAGCGGTGGCGCGGAGCAGGCTCGCAGGCGCCATGCGAATCAGTAGTTGACATCCCCATTCCGCAATCAACAACCCCAGCGCCCCGCCAAGAACGGCGAGAAGCAGACTTTCCGTTAGGAGTTGGGCCACGATCCGGTCGCGGGCCGCCCCCATCGCTGCACGGATGGCCATCTCCCGCGATCTCGCCGTGCCCCGGGCCAGCATTAGGTTCGCAATGTTTGCGCAAGCGATCAACAGGACCAGAGACACCGCTCCAAGAAGGATATACAACGGTTGCCGCACGTCTCCTACATGTTCTTCGACAAATGGCCGCACTTCGATCCCGAAAGTCCCAATAGAAGAATCCATTGACCCATTCATTCGTGCGGCCATCGTTGCCATGGCGGCCCGCGCGGCAGCGAGAGTCACACCTGAACGCAACCGCCCCAGCATCTCAAACGTCAGCGACCAGCGCCGCTCCTCGTTCAATTCCCGCGGCGTGAATGCCATTGGCGTCCACAATTCAACGTCCGGGTAAATCACCTCCAGCGTTCTGGGCATCACGCCGATGATTTCGTAACTTTCTCCGTCGAGCTGAAGACGCTTGCCGATACTTCCTTGATCCGAGCCATACATGCGCTCCGACGCGTTCTGGCTCAAAAGGACCACATGCTGCGCCCCGTATGTGTCCTCTGCCGCCGTGAACACCCGCCCTGCAACTGGGCGAACCCCAAGGACGGAAAACAGGCCCGCCGTGGTTCGCATGCCTCGTAAACGCAAGGGCTGGTCGGTGCCGGTAAGATTGTAATCAGGAAAGGTAATTGCCGCCGCCGATTCGAATACGTCGGTGCGATCAGCGTAGTCGCGGAATTGCAGGGCAGAAATCTCGGTCCGTGGAAGATTGACTCTCGGAAGCTGGTTATGCACCGCAACCAGGCGGTCTGGTGAGTCAACGGGAAGACGGCGGAGTAAAACTGCATCCACGACGCTGAAAATCGCCGTGTTGGCGCCAATACCAAGCGCTAGAGTCAACACGGCGACGGCAGTGAATCCAGGGCTCTTCGCCAGCATTCGCGCGGCGAATCGTACGTCCTGCCAGAATGTTTCCATGAGCCGCCTCGGCGTTATGCCCCGACGCGCGCTTCCTGCGTTTCCTCGACGATGCGGCCGTCAAACAAGTGAATCGTGCGCTCGGCGAAATTCGCGTAGCGCTGGTCGTGTGTGACCATGCAAACGGTCGCGCCGTTGCGGTGCAAATCGCGCAGCAGCTCCATGACCGCTTCACCGTTCTTCGAGTCGAGGTTTCCAGTAGGCTCGTCAGCCATTAGGATCAGCGGATCACCGACCAGCGCGCGTGCCACGGCAACGCGCTGCTGCTGACCGCCGGAAAGCTGCGACGGGTAGTGGCGCAGCCGGTGGGCCATTCCCACGCGTTCCAGCGCGTGCTGTACCTTCTGCTTCCGCTCCGCCGCGCTCGTGCCACGATAGGTCAACGGTAGCTCCACGTTTTCATAAACGGTCAAATCGCCGATTAGGTTGAACGCCTGGAAAATAAATCCAATCTCGCGGTTGCGGATCCGCGTGCGTTCGCTGATCGAGAGATTCGCCACCGGCTGCCCGTTTAGGGTGTATTCGCCACCCGTTGGTGAATCGAGCAGCCCGAGGATCGAGAGCAATGTCGACTTGCCGCAGCCCGAAGGCCCGGCGATCGAAATGTACTGCCCTTTCTTGATCTCCAAGTGAATCTCGGACAAGGCGTGCGTCTCTACCTCATCGGTATAGAAAACTTTCTTCACGCCTTCCATCTTGATGAGCGTTGCGTCTGTCATGTTTTCTCCTCTCGTTTTCGATCTCGGAAACTCGGTTCACTTGCACCCAATCACAAAGCAAAATCGGATTCGCGCCTACTCATATCGCAGCGCCACGATAGGATCGATCCGCGTCGCTCTCCGCGATGGAATGTAGCACGCGACAAACGCCACCAGGCAGATGATCCCCATCGATGCCACATACACCGCCGCATCTCCCGCGTGTACCCCATACAGCAGCGACTCGCTCAGCCGCGCCAGCCCGTAGGCCGCGGGCAATCCTGCCAGCGCACCCGCCAGCACCATCCATCCAACTTCCTTGAACACCAGCATTCTCACGTGCCCGGTAGCCGCTCCTAGCGCCAATCGAATTCCAATCTCCCGCGTGCGCTGCACCACCAGGTACGCCAGCACTCCGTAAATTCCCAGCGCAGCAAGCAGCGCCGCCAACCCGCCAAACGCTGCGGAAAGCCCCGCGATCACGCGCTCTGCAAACAAATCTTCATCCAGCACGCGCTGTACCGTCTTCAGGTCGTACACCGGTAAGTTCGCATCCGTTCCCCGAACCGTTTCCCGCATGGTATTCGCAATCAGCAGGGGGTCTTGCTGGCTGCGCAGGTAGAAACTCATGCCAAAGAGTTTTCCAAACTGCGAATATGGTCGAAAGAAATAAGGCCGGTCCGCCGTCCGGACATGTTCCTGTTTCCAGTTCTTCACCACACCCACGATTTCTATGTCGAACTTGATGTCGTTCCCCGAGCCCATGGCCAGGTGTACCCCGATGGGGTTTCTCTTCGCAAAAAACTCTTTTGCCATGGCCTCATTGATGATCGCCACTTTCGTGCTCGTGGCCGTATCTCCAGCGTTGAATTCGCGGCCGGCCAGCAACGGCACGCGCATGGTCGAAAAATAATTTGGGCTCACCGCGTCATAATTCACATGCCGGTCGTCGGTATCCAGGTTTTGACGCCCCTCCACGGTGATGTTCGTGCCCATATCGGTTCCGACCAGTATTGGAATCTGCGATGACCCCACCCCCAGCACTCCCGGCAGCGCCACCAGCTTTTCCCTCAACTGATCGACGAGCGCCACTGTTTTGGCTTCGTCATACCCGCTCAACTGTGGCGCAATCGAAAACGTGATCAGGTTCTCCGTGCTCAATCCCAGGTTTTGTTTCCTCAAATTCCACAGCGTCCGCGCAAATAGCGCTCCGCCTGTCAGCAATAGCAGGGTGAACGCCACCTGTCCCGCAACCAGGTACTTCCGGAATCGCACGTGACCCGGTCCGGCGGACGTCGTCGAGCCTTGATCCTTCAGCATCTGCGAAACGCCCGCTCTTGTCGCCCGCCACGCCGGAATCAGCCCGAATAGCAGCGCCGAAACTACCGTCGCTGCGGCGGCAAATCCCAATACACTCCCATCCACTCGGCTGGTGATCCCTTGGACTCCACCTTCAGAAACGACCGCTTGCGTCAAAATGTTCATTGTCCAGGTGCCCAAAATCAGCCCCAGAGCCCCGCCCCCCAGCGCGCACAGGAAGCTTTCCACCAGCAGTTGTTGCATCATCCGTCCAGGTGAAGCTCCCAGCGCCGAGCGAATCGCAAACTCGCGCTGCCGTGCCGCCGCCTTGGCCAACAGCAAATTCGCCACGTTGGTGCATGCAATCAGCAGAACCAGCGCCACCATCGCAAACAACGCCATCAGCGCCGGCCCCGAATCGCGCTGCAGAACAGTCCTCCCCTGCGCCCCGGGAGCCAGCACAATCTTCTTGCTCAGGAACTCCTTTTCGTCTTTTCCACCCTTGCGAAATTTGAGAGTTGCCGCCTGCTGTTCCAGCAGCCCCGGGTAGTCGACGTTGATCCCCGCTTGCGACTGCTCCACGGTGACGCCTGGCTTCAGCCGCGCTAGCACCGCCAAAAACGAATCATTCCAGTCATCCAATCCATTGCGGATCGGCGTCATCTGCCCCTTCATGGTCATGGGCACAAAAATGTCCGGCGTCTGTCCCACCTGGACGCCGCTGAATCCTGCCTGAGCAACCCCCACAATCGTCATTTCCGTGTTGTTCACCAGAATCGCTTGATTCAACGCTCCCGCATCCCCGCCGAAATGCCGCATCCAGTAGGAATGGCTGAGCACAACTACGGGATGTGCCCCCTGCACGTCATCGTCTGTTGGCGACAGCACTCTACCCAGGACCGGCCGCACTCCGAGCACATCAAAATAATTCCCAGTCACAAGCTCCCCAGAGCCCCGCTCCGTTTGCCCATGACTCGCAATGCTCGCCGAAAACGGATACCGCGCGATCACTCCATCGAAAACCGCCGTGTTCTTCGCCAGCCCCTTGTACAACGGGTAGGAAAAAACCTCCGAGTCGTCGCCATCGCTCCAAACGTGCCCGCGTTTCGGTCCAGGCGATTTCAGAATGACCAGTTCGCCCGGATTCCGAACCGGCAGCCGCCGCAACAACACTTGATTGAGCAGGGAAAAGATCGCCGTGTTCGCGCCGATGCCCAGCGCTAGCGTCAGAATCGCAATGAGGGTAAAGCCCGGATTCTTCCCGAGCATCCGCAGGCCGTAGCGCACGTCCTGCAAGAGCGTGTGCATCTCTACCATCCTCCGCCGGGCGCCCTTGCGATTTCTTAGCGGGCGCAGAAATCGGGAATCCTGAATTCCGAAGCGCCCTCGAAGGGCGGCATTACTTCAAGCGGACTCGGTCAAAGTTGTCCCAGGCTGACATGTCCGACAGGATCACCTTGTCCCCGACCTTCAATCCTTCCAGAATCTCGACCGTATTCACCGAACTTCGCCCCAACTTTACATTGACGCGCGTAGCCTCGGATCCGTCTTCCGTAACCTTGAAAATTCCGATCGTGCTGTTTTCCTGCCCGTGCACCGGCCGCCCCACGTAAAGCACGTCCTTTATGTTCGAAATCTCCACAGTTCCATCCACGCTCAAATCCGGCCTCGCCCCGTTCGGCAGGGGATCCGTGATGGTCACGTCCACGGTCACCGTACCGTTCACGACGGACGGATCGATTCGCGAAACATGCCCGTTCACTATGCCATTCCGCGTGTCAATAGTTGCCTTTTGCCCAATCAGCACATCTTTCGCCTGCGTCTCCGCAATCTTGATTTCCGCTTTGAGTTTCTTCGGATCGGCCACGCGCGCCAGGTTTGTGCCGGGCGTTATGTGCTGGCCGACTTCCACTGGCACCAGTTGCAATACGCCGTTGATCCCCGCTCGAACATGCAGCGCATCCACTTGGCCCTTCTTCAGTTGATAAAGCGCTTTCTGCTCATCGATTTTTGCCTGCTGTGCCGCCAGTCGCGCTTTCGCCGAATCCGCGGCCACTGCGGTTCTTTCGCTCTCCAGCTTTAGCCGAATGGCTAGCTGTTCTTCCTTCACTCTCGATAAATTCCTGATGTGGTCTGACCCGATCCCTTCTTTGTATAGCTTTTCGTCTACGTCATGTTGCAGGCGGGCTTGCTCGTAATCGCTGCGCACGGCGGCTTCAGCCGCCTTTTGGTTCATCAGGTCGCTGTCCACCTGCACTTTGAGGTTTGCGAAGTCCGCTTCCGCTCCCTTGAGCTGGTATTCCGCGTCCAGCGCCTCTCGTTGCAGCGTTGGATCGCTCAGTTCCATAATGATGGAATCTGGCTTGACGATAGCCCCGGGGCGCAACACCCAGCGGTCCACTCGCGAGTCCGTCTGTGCGGCGATCCACCGGATGTCTTCGGGCACAAGCGTTCCCAAGCCGCGCCGCTCCACTACCATGGGCCCGCGCTTCACTTCATCTGGCCAGATCGTGGCCCGGTCGACGCTTGGCGCGGCGGGCCGGAGTTTCGAGAGTCCATAGGTTACTCCTCCCAGAAGGAGGAGCGCGGCAGTGCCATAAACGATCCTGCGGATCTTCTTGGCGCGAGCGTTAGATGGTCGTTGGATGTCCATATATATTGATACCTAGTAGAACGCAACTCTCCGGCCCCAGGTTCCTTTCGCTAACTATACTCATTTTCAATGGCTTAGCCAGGCTTCTTTCTCCAACTCCCTGCCAAATCGACCGGAAATGGGATTACTTGTCCCACCTCCGAACAAGGGTCAGTACCGCTTGTCCGGCCTGGGGCGGGGGCTTGCCTTGTGCCAATCCTAGTCCGCCGTCTGCAGCTTCACCCATCCTGAATTCTGTTTCGAGGACTTCAGCACTCCCTCAATAAACTGCACTCCTTCAACGCCTTCCGTCACTCCCGGCACTAGCAGCGAAGACGCCGCCGCAGCCCGCCCCGCATTTCGCGCCGCAATCTGCTCCGCCAAATCCGCATACAATTGCGCGAATGCCTCCAGGTACCCTTCCGGATGTCCGGACGGGATGCGGCTCGCATGCTTCGCCGAAGCTGTCGCCCCAGCCCCTGCCCGGCTAATCGTTACCGGCGGCTTGCCGTACGGAGTAAACCGCAAATAATTCGGATTCTCTTGCCCCCACTCGAGTCCCGCCTTTTCCCCGTAGACCCGCAAGCGCAAGTTATTCTCGTTCCCCGTAGCAACCTGGCTCGCCCACAACATTCCTCGCGCCCCGCCCTCAAACCGCAAGAGCGTTTGCACGTTGTCATCAAGACGCCGCCCCGGCACGAAAATCGAAACCTCTGCCGCCACCTGTTCGCACCGCAACCCGGTCACAAAGCACGCGATGTTGTACGCGTGCGTCCCAATGTCCCCCAGCGAACCCGCCGGCCCGCTTTGCGCCGGATCGGTCCGCCAAACCGCCTGTTTATTGCCGGTTGCCTCGACTGCCGTCGTCAGCCAGTCCTGCGCATACTCCACCTGCACCACGCGCAATCGCCCAAGCTCCCCGGCCTGCACCATCTCTCTCGCTTGCCGCACCAGCGGATAGCCGGTGTAATTGTGCGTCAAGCCAAAGATCAGCCCGCTCTTCTTGACGATCCCCGCCAGCGCCACCGCATCTTCCACCGTCGTGGTCAGCGGCTTGTCGCAGATCACATGGATTCCCGCCTCCAGGAACGCCTTCGCGGGCCCGAAATGCACGTGATTCGGCGTAACAATCGACACCGCGTCAATCCGATCCGGCCTCTTCGCTTCCGCCGCCGCCATTTCCGCAAAACTTCCATAAGCCCGCTCCGGCGCGATGTGCAGCTCCAGCGCAGCGGCTCGGCTTCGCTCGGGATTCGACGACAACGCCCCCGCCACTAGCTCAAACCGGTCATCCATCCGCGCCGCAATCCGGTGTACCGCCCCAATGAACGCTCCCGGCCCGCCGCCCACCATCCCCAGCCGCAGCCTCCGCTTCGTTCCATTACCTTTTGTGTTTGCCGTCATGTCCCTCTTCCCATCTCAATCCCATTTCGTAGCACGCAATCCGTTGTCCTAATTCCGCAGCTTGAAAAACTCTTTGTAGTGGCGGGGCTTGCCACGCCCGCCTTTTCCTCTCTGTGTTCTCTGTGCTTTTGGCTCTGTGAACTCTGTGTTAATGATTTTTCTTTCTGTTCACCGTTAATTCTAGAGCGCTATTCCAGCCCCAGCATCCTTCGATTCGCCCCCTGATCTGCTCCTGAACTCGCGAAATCATCAAACGACCTGCTCGCCGCCTGAATGGTATGCCGCTGGATAAACGGCGCCCCTTCCGCCGCTCCTTGTTCGCTGCTCTTGACGCAGCACTCCCACTCCAGCACGGCCCAACCCGGAAAGTCATACTGTGTCAGCTTGGAAAAGATCGCCCCGAAATCCACTTGCCCGTCTCCGGGGGACCGAAACCTCCCCGCCCGGTTCACCCAAGCCTGGTATCCCCCGTAAACCCCCTGCCGCCCCGTCGGACGAAACTCCGCATCCTTTACGTGAAACATTTTGATGCGGCTGTGATACAGGTCGATGAACTCCAGGTAATCAAGCTGCTGCAGCACGAAATGGCTGGGGTCGTAGAGAATATTGCATCGCGGATGCTTTCCCACGCGCTCCAGAAACATTTCAAACGTAACCCCATCATGCAAATCCTCGCCCGGATGAATCTCAAAGCACAGGTCCACTCCCGCTTTATCAAACGCATCCAGGATCGGACGCCACCGCTTCGCCAGCTCATCAAAAGCCGTTTCAATCAGCCCCGCTGGCCTTTGCGGCCACGGATAAATGTACGGCCACGCCAGCGCCCCCGAGAAGGAAACATGCGCGGTGAGTCCCAGATTCGCGGACGCTCTCGCTGCGAACAATAATTGCTCCACTGCCCACGCTTGCCGCGCTTTCGGATTTCCTCTCATTTTCTCCGGCGCAAATCCATCGAACGCCGCGTCATAAGCAGGATGCACCGCCACCAATTGACCCTGCAGATGCGTCGAGAGTTCCGTAATCTCCAATCCGCAACCTGCCGCAATCCCGCGAATCTCGTCGCAGTACGCCTTGCTCTCCGCCGCGCGTTTCAAATCAAACAGCCGCGCATCCCACGACGGAATTTGCACGCCTTTGTAGCCGAGCTTCGCGGCCCACGCCGCGATGCTCTTCAAACTGTTAAATGGCGCCGCATCCCCAGCAAACTGCGCCAAAAATATCGCCGGCCCTCTGATCGTCCTCATCGTCCCCTCAACACAACTGCGCCGCTGTTGTGCATTCCTGCGTCAGCATTATTCCTGCGTGGCACAGCCACTCTTGGCTGTGCGCTTATTCTGCTACCTGCCAACACTAATCCACTCGCCGCGCATTATCCCTGCGTGGCACAGCCACTCTTGGCTGTGCGCCAAACCCGTTGCCTTTAGTGGCACAGCCACTCCTGGTTGTGCGCCGAACCCGTTACCTTTAGTGGCACAGCCTTCAGGCTGTGCGCCGAACCCGTTACCTTTAGTGGCACAGCCTTCAGGCTGTGCGCCGGAGCCACTCACCACATCCAGACGCCCTGCCAACGCAGGGTCTCTCCGCGAACCGCTACTCTACTCATTTTCCATCCCAAAGCAAATCTCTGGCAGATGTTCGTCAGGGCGGGAGACTCGAACTCCCGACCCTCTGGTTCGAAGCGCAACTCCGAGCTTCACGCGGCACAAAAATACACAAGGAAGTGCAAGAAAACCAACAGGAAACCGCTCGTTTGCGTCGCTACGCTTTGCACTCTTTTTCCGCTGCGAACCCTGACAAAAGACGGGCAGCTATTTCCGCGCACGATTGCCTGAGAGAATTATGTTCTCTTACTCTTTTTCTTAGCAGTAACGAATCCAAACCTGCTTTCCGTTTCCTTCTTTGTCAAGTCGAAGATGCCTGAAATCAGAGAAAAAGGAATCTTCGCTGGCAAGAATGGCTCATCGTCATCCATCTTGCGGATTAGGTTCGCTTCAACGAACGGGTAGCCTGCAGTCAGTTTCTTCTCCATAGCAAGTACGGAAATATAGTTTTCATCTTCTGAACGAACAAGGATCATGTTCTTAACGTCACCTATTGTGTCTAGCCAATTTTTCTGGATATATATGACGATCACGCTGCCTCACAGGGAACGGCGAATTTTGGACGCTTCAGGTGTGGAATGTGACGCGGCCAAGAAAGAGGATGCCAACGAGAAACGAAGCAAGGGCGATACCGCCGGGAATCAGAATGAACAGCAATTCAAAATCCAAGAGTTGTCCCTCCTCGCCGCTCCTTCCGGCTTCTATGTTCCGCGACCGTGCCCTCTCGTGCCCACGAGTCAGCGCAAGCATTGTTACTAGAGAAGCAGAAATACAGACAATCAGAGAAACTACACCAACCCGCGCGGAAAACTTCGCAATGCTGTCCAAGGCGCGTCCGGAAGCAGATGCGACCAGCGCAACCCCGATACCTGAAGCCGTGATGAGAGTTTTCACCACATCAACATACATCTCGCGGCTGGTATCAGTAGTGTAATTCCACTGACGCCCCTTTGCATCGCGCCAGAAACTCCACATGAAAACTGTTGGGCCGGTTACAGCAATGAGAACGAACAGATAGAACAAGCAGGTCATAGCGGGCATTGTAATCCCATTCCCCATGGACAGGTGCCCGGAACGATAAATTGTGAGACGAATTTGAGTGACTTTGCCTTTTTCTTACTCGCCTCAGGCTATCCCTCAGTATCTAAACCACTTAAAGTAATCCTTGACATACGTTACCAATATGCTATAATGGTTTCGTCAATTCGGCACGATCCTTCCGTCTGCCCGCCACAGCCTTTGCGATCGAAGATCCCGATCTTGTCAGGGAAGAGGATACCTGCGACCCATGCCCTCCCAGCCCGCGGTCCTCCTAACTCCTTCAATATCTCTGCGCTTGCCCTGTAACTCCTATCGAATCATATCTTTTGCCGACCCCCACCCCCTAACCCCTGTCGGCTCAATCCTTTATGAAAACAGTGGGGGAGGGGTGTCTCAACGTTGATTAGCCAAACTTTCCTCTCAGTGCCTCGGTGCCCCTGTGGCAATCCCAACCGTTGTATCATTCCACCCCGTGAGCATCCTCCTGAACGAAGTCGAATGTCGCGTCCTGGGCTCCCTCATCGAGAAAGAAATCACCACTCCCGAATACTATCCGCTCTCCCTCAACGCCCTCCTGAACGCCTGCAACCAGAAATCGAATCGCGATCCCGTTATGAACCTCGACGAAGCCGCCGTCCGCCAGGCTTTGCATTCTCTAGACGGTCAATCGTTGGTCCGCTCCGTCAGCGCCTCGGACAGCCGCGTCACCAACTACGAACACCGCCTCCAGGAAGCCTTCAACTTTTATCGCCACGAAATCGCCATTCTGTGCGTTCTGCTGCTTCGCGGTCCGCAAACGCCCGGCGAGCTTCGCACCCGCGCCGAGCGCATGCATCCTTTCGACGACCTGAGCGCCGTGCAATCCAGTCTGCAACATTTGATGAAGCGCGAGCCGCCACTCGTCAAGATTCTTCCGCGCCAGCCCGGCACCAAGGAATCACGCTACGCGCATCTTTTGTCCGGCGATGCTGATTTGCGTGACAATGTGGAATCCTTCGAGGCCAAGCCCGAAGCCAAGGAGACTGCAACCACAATCTCCGCCGACGGCGAACGCATCGCGCATCTCGAAGAGGAAATTGCATCAATGCGCAAAGAAGTTTCAGATTTTCACAAGGAGGTCTCTGACCTGCAGCAACAATTCGCTCAGTTCAAAAAGCAATTCGAGTAAAACGAACCGAGCAAGCGAACTCTCCGTCACCCGGCCGTTCTTCTGCCGTGAAGACGGATTTCGCGACGAACAAAAAGTTGTTCGTGGAATTTTTGGAAAGAAATCTATAAAAGTAGATGGCGCGCCCGGAGAGACTCGAACTCCCGACCCTCTGGTTCGAAGCCAGATGCTCTATCCAGCTGAGCTACGGGCGCTATCAGGCATTATAACGGTCGGAGAACGTTTTGGGTATTGAGCCGGAGAGAAAATTTGTATGAAGGCGCTGCTGCTTTCCAAATATCGTCACTTGGAGATTGCCGATCTTCCCAACCCAACTCCTGGGCCCGGCGAAATTTTAGTCAAAGTGGCGGCGTGCGGTATTTGCGGCAGTGACGTGCACGGCTACGACGGTTCCTCCGGCCGCCGCATTCCGCCCATCGTGATGGGCCATGAAGCAGCCGGCCGCGTCGCGAAAACTGGACCACAAGTAACCGGCTGGTCCGAAGGCGATCGCGTCACCTTCGATTCCACCATTTCTTGCGGAACCTGCGCGTATTGTGCTCGCGGAGAAATCAATCTCTGCGACAACCGCCGCGTCCTCGGAGTTTCCTGCTCCGACTACAGTTGTGCTGGAGCGTTCGCAGAATACGTCATCGTTCCGCAGCGAATTGTTTATCGCTTGCCGGACAGTCTTTCTTTTTCCGAGGCGGCCATGCTGGAAGCGGTCGCTGTCGCGGTCCACGCCGTCTCTCTTTCAAAAATCTCTTCCGGCGACCGAGCCCTCGTTCTGGGCGCCGGAATGATTGGCCTGCTCACGCTGCAAGCTCTGCGTGCCGCGGGATGTTCCACAGTTTATGTCGCGGACGTGGATGCCTCGCGCTTGAAACTTGCCAAAGAAGTTGGCGCCACCGAGACTCTGCATGCCACCGGTGATGACTTGGTTTCCGAAATTCTCCGCCGCACCAACAACGCAGGTGTTGATGTCGCCGTCGAAGCGGTTGGCATTGACGCCACCGTTCGTGCCGCCGTAAATTCCGCGCGCAAGGGCGGAACGGTAACGCTTGTCGGCAACATCACTCCCGAAGTCACGTTGCCGTTGCAAAAAGCGGTGACGCGCCAGATTCGCGTCCAAGGTTCGTGCGCCTCTGCTGGAGAATATCCTAAAGCGATCGAACTGCTCACGAGCGGCGCCATCAAGGTAAAACCGCTCATCACCGCCATTGCGCCTCTCGAAGAAGGACCGCGTTGGTTTGAGCGTTTATATTCGCGCGAGCCGAACTTAATGAAAGTCGTCCTCACTCCGGAAACCGTTTCATGAACATACTTCCATGACGATACTTCGATGACCTCACTTCCATGACCTCACTGCCATGAAAAACGAACTCTTCGATCTCACCGGCCGCGTTGCCATCGTGACTGGCGCAAGCCGCG
Organism: Acidobacteriota bacterium; assembly: GCA_003225315.1. Classification (GTDB taxonomy): domain Bacteria; phylum Acidobacteriota; class Terriglobia; order Acidiferrales; family UBA7541; genus Acidiferrum. The sequence continues at coordinate 173,072 of QHZD01000028.1, read as the reverse complement.
GCCTCGGCCAGAATCTGGCTCGCGCTCTGGCAAAAGCCGGCGCGGATCTCGTCATCACCAGCCGCCATCGCGATCACTTGCTCACCTTTGAATCAGAAATAGAATCGCTCGGCCGCCGCGCCGTTTCGCTGCAGCTCGACGTGCGCGATCTTTCCAGCATTCAGCAAATGGCTGCCGCCGCCGAATCCGCTTTCGGCCACGTTGATATTCTGGTGAACAACGCGGGTTGCAACGTTCGCAAGTCTGCTCTCGAAGTCACCTGGGAGGATTGGAACCTGATTCTCGATACCAATTTGCGCGGCAGTTTTTTTGTTGCGCAAGCCGTGGCCCGCATCATGGTTCCGCGCCGCTATGGCCGCATCATCAACATCGGCTCCGTTACCAGCGTCGCCGGTTACGCGGGACTCGGCCCCTACGGCGCCAGTCGTGGCGGTATTCGGCAATTGACCATGAGCCTCGCGGACGACTGGGGCAAGCATGGAATCACCGTGAATTGCCTCGCGCCGGGATGGTTTCGCACGGAACAAAATAAAATTCTCTACGAAGATAAAGAGTGGGTCGAATATCTTTGCGATCGCATTCCGCTAAAACGTCCCGGTCAGCCGAATGACTTGGATGCTGCTGTGGTTTTTCTTGCGGCGGAGTCCAGCCGCTACGTGACGGGGCAAACTCTTCTCGTAGATGGCGGAATCTCCACCGGCGCAACCCGCGCACTGGTGTCATCAGACCCAACTAAGTCGAAGGAATCAAGCTAGAGCATGCGCGGGCACGCCACACACTTGGAGTTTGCTTCACGCCGGTTCAGGAATCGCTTCGATGCGTCCCAGCAGGAAAACATATCCCGCGATCCCCAGAACCAGAAAAGCCGTCGCGCCGATAAACGCTCCCGCGAACGAATGTGTCGCTTGTACGATATAGCCCGTAAAAATTGGCGCAGCAATTCCAGCAAGTTGATTGCAAAAATTCAGAATTCCTCCTAATGTCCCGACGCTTTCTCGTGGAGCAATCAGCGACGGAATCGACCATCCAACGGGCGAAGCTGCGGACAATCCGCCAATCGACATACTGATCCAGAAAAGCGCAGTCGCAGGATTGTGTGCGTGCGCCGTGCCGAGAATTCCCAGACCAAAAATTGTTCCGCCAACAAGCACCACTTGGCGAACGCGCGTCGCACTCCACCCGCGCTGTATCAATGCATCCACGAGCCAGCCACCCACGACAAGGTCCGTGAACGTGGCGAACAACCACGGCACGCTGGTATAGAGCGCCGAATGCAGCAAGTCCACGCGCAGAGAGGAGGACAGATAAGACGGCAGCCAAGTCAGCAGCAAATAGAAAGTGTAGTTGTACGATGCAAAACCGAGGGCCAGGCCCCACACTTTCCGCTGCCGCAGCAAATAAATCAGAGGCGCTCCTTTGGCGGCTCTTGCGCGATCCTCCGGCTGCGCTCCGCCGCGCGCAATGAACTCGCGCTCCGCGGCCGTCAGTAATTTATCGTCACTCGGATTTCGATAGATGGCATAGAACAGCGCAAAATAAAGAAGACTGATAATACCGGTCGCCGCAAAATTCCATCGCCAGCCGAAGCGCAGAAGCAACAAACCCAGAACTGGAATTCCAATCGCAGAAGAAAATTTCGCGGCAGAGTCAAACATCGCAGTCGCCAGGCTGCGTTCGTTTTTAGGGAACCAGTAGCCGGTGGCTTTCGAATTGGCCGGGAACGTCGGCGCTTCGCCGATCCCCAGAAGAAAACGCGCCCCAAACAAACTGCCGATGCCCGTGGAGATGGCTGCGGCGAAAGAGGCCACACTCCAAATCACTGTGCTGACGATGCCAACGCGCCGCACGCCAAAGCGGTCCAGCAGCAGGCCGGAAGGCAACTGCAGGACCATGTAGGTCCAATTGTAAGCGCCTGAGAGCCAACCGAACATCACCGCGGAAATTCCAAACGAAGCTTCGAGCGCATCCCGCGAAACAGAAAGATTCACGCGATCGAAATAGTTGACCAGAACTCCGATGCCCAGCAAGAGCGCAATCGTCCACCGCCTGCGAGGTATTTTTTCGCTGCGAAGCTCTGTTTGTGGCATGGAATGCGGCCGTTTGCGGTGGCCATCATAGCGTATCCCGCCCGCGCGCCCACCGAAAAACCCCATGGTCATGTTTGACAAGACTAAACTTGCAGGTGCCTCAGTTTTAGCTTGGCTAAACCACTGCTTTAGAATTTCCAGATTGACTAACGCCGTCTGCGCTCCTAATGTCCCTTCCAATGCAACGATTCAAAAGGCTGATTGTGACTATCGGCCAATGTAATCGTCGGGTGAGTTCTTCGTTCAATTTAACTCTGGTGTGTTGCGCGCGGCCATTTCGTCGAGGACTGCCGCACTCGATGGTCGTTCGTCGGGCAGGCCGGACTTTCGTTTCCGGCACGCCTCGAAAGGGTAGGCAGAAATGAAGAAGCATGTCTTGTTTGTTCTTCTCGCAATCCTCTTCGTTGCCGTTTCTTCGCATGCGCAGGGTCTCGGCAGCATTGCCGGCAGGATCACCGACCCCGAAGGCGCTTCCGTCGCGAATGCCAAAGTGACCGCTCTCCAGGTGGGCACAGGTTTCTCCCGCACGGCTCTCTCAGATACTGAGGGGCTCTTCGTCATCCCTTCTCTTCAGCCTGCAACGTACAGTCTGTCGGTCGAAGCCAACGGGTTCAGCACCGCCAGGGAATCCGGAATCGTCCTGCTTGCGGACCAAACTCTCACCGTCAATGTCGGCCTGAAGCTGGGGATGACAACCGAAGTCGTCGTGGTTTCGGGAAACGCCCTGCAAGTGGACACCTCGACGTCGACGCTGAAACAAGTCATCGAACAACAGCGTCTGGTGGAGATGCCTCTGGAGGGCCGCAACGCGGCGAAGCTCACGTTGCTCGTGCCGGGCGCTGTGTACTCTGCCAACGGAGGTGCCGACCAAGGCACGACAAAGACTTTTCCTGGAGCCGTCACGATTTCAGCCAACGGCGCGCGGCAGGATATGGTCAGCTACCAGCTCGATGGCGGCAACTACGTTGACGAATACACCAACGTCAATCAGCCGTTTCCTTTCCCGGACGCTATCCAGGAATTCAGTGTCCAGACCAGTAACTACAGCGCCGAATATGGACAGAATGCCGGTGCCGTTGTGAACGTCATCACCAAGTCCGGTACCAATAATTTTCACGGGGATGTGTTTGAGTTCTTGCGCAATTCCGTTTTTAACGCGCGAAATTTCTTCGCACCCATCGCCCTGAAAGACAATGGGCGGGATCAGCTCAAGCGCAATCAGTTCGGCGGAACCGTCGGCGGTCCCATTATTCACGACAAGACCTTTTTCTTTGCGGGGTTCCAAGGTACTCGCCTGCGGAACCTGGGGAGTCCCACAAGCTCGACAGTGCCGTCACAAGCCGACATCACAGCGTTCACGACGGGCGGAGGCAGCATTGATCCGACAGTGGCAAATCTGCTGCCGCTTCTTCCCATCCAGCCTACTTCGCGTTCCGTCACCTTTGTCCGGCCGGATAGGCAGAATTTCAATGAGGTACTCGGCAGGGTGGACCATGCTTTTAGTCAGAAAGACCGGCTCTCGGTGCGGTATGACTACAACTATTTCAGCAAAGCTGCGGTTTTTGTCCCCACTAATATCCTGACCTATGCGGACGGTTCGAAGATCGCCAACCAGAATTACTTGATTCGCGAGACTCATGTGATCAGGCCCTCTCTTCTTAATGATTTTCGATTCAGCTATGCGCGCGAAAAGGCCAGCCGCGGTCCGGACAGTACGGTGCCCAGCGTTCAGAGTCTCGGCTCTATGATTCCTTTTCAGCCCGTCGCGCACGCGATTCAGCAAATTCGCGTGAACGGTGGATTCAGCTTTGGTGACAACCCCCAAGCAGCATTCGTCCGAAACAATTTCACATGGAGCGATGATGTCAGTTGGGTGAAAGGGAAGCACGACTTCCGTTTTGGCGGCATTCTTGAGCGCAGCCGCGTCGATCTGAACAATCTGTTCTTCCAGCCCGCCGAATTTAGCTTCTGTAATCCGGCTCCAGGCGCAGGCCAGACTGCAAGTCAAGTAGTCTTTAATAATTTTCTTGCGGGCAAGCTTTGCGACTACAGCGGCAACTTTGCGTTCCGCCAGGGCGCGGGAGAATTCAAGAACAACCGCGACATCTTCGCTGGCGTATATGCCCAGGATAATTTCAGAGTGACTCAACGCCTCACATTGAATCTCGGGCTCCGTTACGAACCGGCTCTTCCTTGGCGAGAAATCAAAGGACGTGTCCAACAGTTCCGGCTGGACGGGTTGAGCGCCAATGTCCGTTCAACGCAATTCCCTAATGCGCCCCCAGGCGTGTATTTCCCTGGTGATCCTGGCGTTCCCCCTTATGGGATTAGCGCCAGCCTCAAGAATTTTGCACCGCGCGTGGGTTTTGCGTATGACGTTTTCGGTGATGGCAAGACCAGCATCCGTGGCGGAGCCGGCATTTTCTACAATAGCCGCATCACTGGCATCATCAACAACCGCTTTGTGGATCAGACGCCCTTCAGTCCTCAGCTCATTTTCAGTACTGGCGTCGTCAACCCCGGAACGCTGACCGATCCGCTCTGCACGCTTTCCGCGACCCAAACGGCTCAGAATTGCACCCCGCAGGCCAATCTTTTTCCAGCACCGTTTCCGCCGCCCAAGAACTCTGCGTTTGCCCTTGGCGGCCTATATTTGAGTTGGGACCCAGCCAACAACTACCAGGTCCCCACCGTTTACAACTGGAACCTGGCTGTCGAGCGCCAATTGCCCTCCATCGTTCTCGTGCGCGCTGCCTATGTCGGCTCTCGCAGCACGCACCTCACGGAAACGCTGAATTTGGATCCAGCACCATTTTCTCCTACCGGGACGAAAGGCACTCTCCGGTTGAACGCCATTGCAGCTTCCTTGGGCATTACTCCGAGTAATTTGTTTTCCCAGGTTCAGCAGGATTCGCAAGACATCAACGCCAACTATCATTCGCTCCAGTTGTCAGCGGAGAAGCGTATGACTCACAGCCTGACCATTCTCGGTAGTTACACCTGGTCAAAGAGCATCGACGATCTTCCCCCGGGAGCGGGCGTCACAGGTTTCGATGCTGGCTTCTCAGCGCGCCCGTGGGATGATCCCCTGCGGCATCAATTCGATCGCGGGCCTTCGGAATTTGATCACACCCATCGCTTCGTCTCTTCTTTCGTTTGGGAGCTTCCTGCTTTCTCCGGATCCAAAGGGTTCTTGCACCACGCCTTCGGCGGGTGGCAGTACAGTGGGCTCGTTGCCGCGCAGACCGGCCGCCCGTTCACGGTTCTGCAGGGAGCGGAACTTTCCGGTACCGGACTCGGCCAAGACCGTGGCACGTTGGTGTCAGGAGTCAGTCCTTATGGCACAGCCCAATGTGGCACCACGGTAAATTGCGTGAGCTGGCTTAACAAGGCGGCTTTTGCCACGAACGCGGCTTCAGCCGGCACGTACGGTGCTACAGGTAAGAATGCCTTTCGAATGCCCGGCAAGTACAACTGGGACATGGGACTCTCCAAGAGTTTCGCCTTCACGGAGCGCTGGAGACTTCAGTTCCGAGCCGAATTCTTCAACGTCTTTAACCGCGTGAACTTTTTTGACGAGGAAGTGCCCTCGGGCGCCGGCTCCCAACCTAGCATCACGAATTTCCAGAAGCTCAGCGCCGGCGCTTTCGGAACGTTTCGAGCAGGCCAGGCTGGCGACCCGCGCATCGGCCAATTGGCGCTAAAACTTTTCTTCTGACCCCCAAACACGAACGAGGAAGTGTCGGGGCGCCTTTTCGAGGAGGGCGCCCTGATTGTTTTCCGACAAAGTCTCCAGTCTTCCTACACCGCGCCGGGGCCGACCGCAACTACAAAATAAGTTGCCGGGGTATCGCCCACATTCTTGATGCTATGTTCGTCATTCGAATGCACGAACCCGACGGAGCCTGGGCCAAACCGGGAGCTCTTCCCGTTGATAGTGAGTTCCACGGTTCCTTCCCGAACGAGCCACATCTCCGAATGCACGTGATGATGCGCCGCGTGAGGCATGCCGCCGGGCGGCAGTGTCGTCTCATGCACCTCCAGCGATTCTCCTGTTGCGAGCTTGCCTTTGAGTACGGCGCGAATCTGGGTCCCGTTCGTCGTTCGAACCGGCAGCGTTTCGAACGGATACACTGCCGACGGCATCGCGTTTTCTTTCGCAGCCGTGCCCGCTTCCTGAAGAATGGAAGGGGTCAGCACCACAGGAAGCATCGAAATCAGTTCACGCCGGGTCGCGTTCATGGTTTCTCCTTTTGCCGCTGGTGAAAGGATCGTTTAGCGAATTCGAATCCGTTGAAATGAGATGTTCCTCGACTTCGCGACCAAGAATCTTTAGCATGCCGTAGTTTGTCAAGAGCCGTATTTTCGCGTTCAATATTTGAAACGTAGACAGGGATCCATGTGACCATGCCGATTCGAACGCCGCCCATGCAAGAGACCGGGGAGTCAGCAAATTCCCTCGGCGCCAACGCTGGCCCGCCCGCGGAATGGAATCGCGAGTCGCTGCAAGTCACTGCGGCCGCTTTCACAGTTTTGTTTTGCATTGTGGGCATGGCCCTCTGGGGCCTGCCGTTTTATTACGATTTTATGGTGCAGCAGTTTGGCTGGACGCGCGGGCAAGTCACCTCGGGTAACGCGCTGAGCAAATTGGTGGTAGGGCCGTTGTTCGGATTTTTCGCCGGATGGATGGTGGACCGCTTCGGGCCGCGCCGGCTTATGCTGGCGGGAATTTTGATGGCGGGCGCGGCGTTGATCGGGCTGGGAAGCATCTCGACGCTGGGCATGTTTTATTTTTTCTACATGCTGAACGCGCTGGGATACGTTTGCGGAGGGCCGCTGCCAAGCCAAGTGTTATTGTCGCGCTGGTTCGAACGATCTCGCGGAAAGGCGATGGGATTTGCGTACCTGGGAATTGGGTTGGGCGGCGCAGCGGTGCCGTGGATTTCGCACACTCTGGTGCAACATTTTGGCTGGCAAGCGGCGCTTCGAACGCTGGGACTTTTGATTCTGGTGATTGCACTTCCCGCGGCATTGCTGGCGAAAGAGCCCCCGCACGCGAAAAAGAGCACAGTGAGTCCTGGATTCGCGGACGCGCGAGACGCGTTCACCACAATTCCTTTTTTTCTGCTGACGCTTGGCAGCATGTTTTCCATAGCCGCAGTCAGTGGCGCGCAACAAAACTTGAAACTTTTTCTGAGTTTGGATCTTCATTTCGCGCAGAGCCAAGCCGCGCGCATTTTGTCGCTGGTCCTCGCCTTCAGCATCGTCGGGCGTTTGCTCATGGGCTGGCTGGCCGATCGCTTTCCGAAAAAATACGTCATGGTGCTGATTTACATGCTGGTTGCTGCGGCGATTCCGCTGCTGTTTGCGGGGCGGGCGCCGGCGGCCATCTACATTTTCGCAGCGGTGTTTGGGGTTGGCCTCGGCGGCGACTATATGATTGTTCCGCTGATGGCCGCGGAAATTTTCGGCGTGCAACTCCTTGGCCGCCTGCTCGGAGTCATTTTGACTGCTGGAAGCGTGGCGGAAGCGTTGTCGCCGTGGCTGGTGGGCCGCTTGCGCGACACGACAGGAAGTTATTCCGCCGGTTTTCTTGTGCTGATCGGCTTGGGTTTGCTGGGCGCGGCCTCTGCCGCGATGCTGCCAAAAGGAAAGAAACCTGCATGAGCGCGAAGACGATTCTTCGTCTTGGAGCCTTGAAGGATGTGGCGAGATTTCAGGAGCACGTGCAAGCGCTGCAATTGAATATTCCGTGCGACAGCACAATCGTGCGCGGCGCGGAATCACCGTTGCGAAAACCGCTGGTTCGCGGCGAAATCAAAATCAGCAATCGCATCGCCGTTCAGCCCATGGAAGGCTGGGACGGAACTGCGGATGGAAATCCCAGCGAGCACACCGTCCGGCGTTGGAAACGATTTGGCCAGAGCGGCGGAAAATTAATTTGGGGAGGGGAAGCGGTTGCCGTTTCGCACGAAGGGCGCGCGAATCCGAATCAACTAGTAGCAGCGGAGCACACGCGAAAGGGAATCGCGAAATTGCGAGAAGTTCTGGTTGAAGAACACCGAAGGATAACGGGGTCGGATGAAGGGCTGCTCATCGGATTGCAGTTGACGCACTCCGGAAGATTTTGCCGGCCGAACGCACACAACAAGCCGGAGCCACGCATTCTTTATCATCATCCGATCCTGGATCGAAGATTAGGCCTGCCTCGTGACTACCCGATTCTGACTGACGGCGAAATCGGTTCGATCGTTGGAAACTTTCATCGCGCGGCAAAAATGGCGCAGGAATTGGATTTCGATTTTGTTGACGTTAAACATTGCCACGGGTACCTGGGGCACGAATTTCTGAGCGCGCACACGCGGGAAGGGAAGTACGGAGGGAGTTTCGAGAATCGCACGCGATTCCTGCGGGAAGTGGTGCAGGGGATTCGTTCCGCGGCGCCGGGAATTCGCGTCGGCGTGCGGTTTTCTGCATTTGATTCGGTGCCGTTTCACCCTGATCCCGCTTTATCAGGTAATGGAAAACTCGGTCCGGGAATTCCGGAAATTCAGAAGAATCTCATTCCGTATCGCTGGGGGTTCGGCGTGAAGCAGAGCGACCCCATGCAGATCGACTTGACGGAAACGATGCAATTTTTGTCGCTGCTGGAAGAACTGGACATTCGCCTTGTGAATATCACAGCGGGGAGTCCTTATTACAATCCGCACATTCAGCGGCCGGCGCTGTATCCGCCATCGGATGGATATCAGCCGCCGGAAGATCCGCTGTTTGGCGTGGCCCAGCAAATGAACGTCACGCGGGAATTGAAGCAGCGATTTCCGAATTTGATTTTTGTGGGAACAGCATACAGCTATTTGCAGGACTTTTTGCCGCAGGTCGCGCAAGCTGCGGTGCGCGAGGGATGGGCGGATTTTGCTGGCCTCGGTCGTATGGTCCTGGCGTATCCCGAAGTTCTTTGGGATGCGACGGAAGGGAATGGGATTCAGCACAAACGAGTTTGCAGAACGTTCAGCGATTGCACGACCGCACCGCGCAAAGGATTGCCCTCGGGTTGCTATCCGCTCGACAGCTACTACAAGAGCTCGGAGTTGGCGCAGCAACTGAAAGTTGCGAAGGCGGGGCGATGAAGATGGAATCCATCGCCGAGCGGCGAAAGCTTCGGCGCAAAGTACAAGGAATCTCGGCGGCGCTCTTGCCGTTTGAAGCGGACGGACGAATCGCGGTCGAAGCTTTTCAAAAACATTTGCAAGCCACGCAGCGCGCCGGATTGATGAACGCGGTGAACATGGACACCGGCTACGTCAATTATTTGAGCGAGACGGAAAAACTTGAGGTGTTGCGGTGGACGCGAGAGGCGCTTGGTAAAGATGCGCCATTCGTGGGCGGCGCGTACATCGAGGGGCAAGATGGTGATGTCGTTGCGCTGTATCGAAAGCAGATGGATGCCATTGTTGCGCATGGCGGAATTCCGATTTTGTTTCAGACGGGCCGGCTGCACGGAAAATCTGGCTCTGAGAAAGCGGCGGCTTACGCGGCAGTGTGCCGTGGATACGCGCACGTGCTGGCGTTTGAGCTGGGACGCATGTTTGCCCCGAACGGGGAGATTTTTGACGAAGAAACTTTCCGGCGGTTGATGGAGATTCCGGAAATCAAAGGGATGAAACATTCCTCGCTCGACCGGCTGATCGAACTCGAGCGGCTGGCGCTCCGCGACGCGCACCGGACGGATTTCCGCATCTACACGGGAAACGACCTGGGCATCAACATGATTGAGTACGGATCCGACTATTTGCTGGGGCTGGCGACGTTCGCTCCTGAGAAATTTGCGGAACGCGACCGGCTTTGGCAGGCGGGCGATCCCGCGTACTACGCGCTGTCGGATGCGTTGCAGTATTTGGGGAACGTTGCGTTTCGCGAGCCGGTTCCGGCGTACAAGCATTCCGCAGCTGTGTTTTTGCACCTCGTTGGGAGGATTCCCTCCGATCTGCCGCATCCGAAGAATCCGAGGCGGCCGTCTTGGGAAGCTGAGATGCTTCGAGACTGCGCGAGGCGGCTTGATTAAGGAAGCTGTTTTATCACACGCTTCTCCAAGAGAATTCGGTGCTCCCATTTCTAGTTAATGACCCTCCCCCCATCCCCCCGTTTTTCATCAAGTGGTGATTCTAAAGATGGTTAAAGTCCTTTGTTTTGACGCAGTTTTGGAAGTGTTGATTCTAAAGGTAGTTAGAGGCCGCTTCCTTTGAGTCATCCAATGTTGATTCTAAATGACTTACCGGGAGCTGGAGAACACCAGAGAGGTGCGAAAAAAGGGTCGCGCTCAGAATGTTGCGCAGATTTACCTGGCATTTAGTATACCAGAAAGCTAAGAAAAGTCAAACGAAAAGTGGGTAGTCGGTGGTTTCGCACGGTCCGATACAATAAGCGGGCCTTCGGGTTAGTGCAGCGCGAATACTATCCTCGCAGTTGTCTCAGCCTCTACCGGTGCGCCGCCTAGGGTACTCGGTTTATAACGCCATTGCAGCACTGCGTCGAGCGCCGCCTGCGCAAGAAGTGGATCGCCGTTCAGAATATCTGCACTCTTTACGCGGCCTTCTTTGTCAATCAGGGCATGTAGGATGACGACCCCTTCGAGCCCGCTGGCCCTAGCGGATAATGGGTACATCGGCGCAATTCTCGTAATCAGAATAGGGGGCTCGCTGAAGCTTCCTCCCTTTGGTCCCCCACCTTCCGAGCCGTCCTCCCATACCCAAAAAGGCCAAGCGCCGAACCCCGCAAAGCGAAACATTCCGTCTTCGTAGACAAATGTGTCTGCCCAAGACGCTGACGGTTTCTTTTTCACCTGAATTGCGAAATGGCCGTAGCAGAGATGGGGCTCCTTAACGGAGACAATGCCACTCGTTTTCGCACCAGCAAGAATAATCGATGGTTTTTCGCCATTTCCTTGACCGAGTTCCGTGACCAATTCCGCGGATCTGTTCGCGACGACGCTCTCAATCGTCTTCTCAAGGGATTCTGCAAAATTGGAAAACAAACGGTCGTAACGCGCTGCAAGTTCCGCGCTCTGCGCCGATCCCAGATGTTCGGAAAACCACTCTTCGGAATTGGGTAGCCGAAATTCATTGATTAAGTAACGCTCTTTTTGTTTATCTCCCGCTCGATAACATTTAGCAATTTCATCAAGCTGAGCGCGGAACCCGTCCTTCGACTGGATGTAGAGTGGCGTCGTTTGGACAGCGGCTGCCGATTGAGGAGTTTTGGCAGGCCGCGCAGTCGCGGCAATGGGCAGAACTGCCAATAGGAAAAACCACTTTTGCATCAGGTTGTCCTTTCTTCGGGTCGAGATTGTCTATAGTAGCCAACTAGCCGGGACTCAGCAACGTAGATGTCTGCCTCTTCTTGAGTCCGGGCTCGCAATTGCTTGTCAACTTCCGATGAGTCGGCCTCTCCAGCAAATTGGTCGGTCACTGCCAGCGCGCTGACAAACTGGCGACCGGACAAGTCCAGTCCGCCTACGATTTAAGTTTTGTCGACCTCGACAGTCCAGGGCGCGTCAGATGCCGGTGTACCAGGCGTAGCCTGCCTCGCAAGCCGCAGAGCCAAGGCCTTTACCGAACCGTTTCAGACTGTCTGTGACCGTCAGGCGAGTGATGAATTTTATGTTCTTGTAGCCGATTTGCCGAGGGAGCCGCATGCGAAGCGGTCCACCGTGGGCTACTGGAAGCTCACTGCCATTCATGCCGTAACAGAGAAAAGTCTGCGGATGCAGAGCATCGGCCATATCGATGCTGTCCCAGGTATCGGGTTCCATTGAAGTGTAAACAACGTATTTAGCCTGCGGGTGAACTCCTACAACGTTCAACACGTGCGAGAGAGGAACGCCAATCCACTCGGCTATGTAGGACCAGCCCTCTTCACAAGCGATTTCGGTGATGTGGCTGCGAGACGGATAGCTCTTCAGGTCAGCAATGGAAAACGACGCAGGTTCAGCGACCAAGCCACCGACGGAGAGCCGCCAGTCCGCAAAACGTCCGCCCTGAAGGCGCTTAAATTCTTCCGTGAGGGGCGCGAGTTCGTTCGGGAATGGGCGCGGCGAGATTTGGCTCCGAGAGAATTCACGGGCTAACGAGTGCCGCGTCAGCAGCCGCTGTGACGCGTAGGTTAGCGTTTCACCCAGGCCGTAGATTCCGCCGTGATCGGGCGGAACCAAGCCATACTTCTGTGCAAGGCGAGCGGCCGCCGCTAAGCCCGATGCCCCGGCCGTTGCTGCGAGTCCGGATACGAGGAGTTTTCGGCGTGAAAGGTTGATCATGCATGCTCCTTACGCGTGCGGGTGCGGCCGGTAATCATCGCTCCTGTGCGGCTCCAGAATCCAGCCAGGCAAACCATTGAGACGTGGACAAACAGGAACAACACCAGAGCCAGCGAGACAAAGAAGTGAATCGTGCGAGCGGATTGACGACCGCCCAACAGAGTAACGGACCACGGAAAGGCGGAGGCAAAGCCGAGGGACATCGCCAAGCCGCTCCAGATGACCAAGGGGAATAGAACGAAGATTACAAACAGGTACGTGAGGCGCTGGAGCCCATTGTAGGAAAAAGCCTCTATCGCACTCGGCCGTTCAAAGCGGAACGGTTTTGCAAAGGAGGTCCAGAGCGCGCGCCATGAAAGATCGGCCTTGATGGGGACCAAGTCTTTTCGGAAATGCCGTGTGAGCAGACCGGAGACTACATACAGCAAGCCTGTCAGTACCGCGATCCAGGCAGCTTCAAAGTGCAGCGCGCGGCTCCAGCCGTTCTGGTCCGGAAGGACGTAGCCGTAGCCAGTCGACACCAATCTTCTTGAGGAAGGGATCGGCAGTTGGAATAACGGAGTAGTCAAGACGGTGCCGGTTTCGCCCCAGTAGAAGCGAGGGTGAGATATTACAATTTCGATGCCAGTGAGGAGGAGAGCAAAAAAACAGATAGTGGTGATCCAGTGAGTGAAGCGCACGAGGGCAGAGTGCCTCGGCGCAAGGTTCGTGACTGGGGCGGTTGAAACAACGCTCGGAATGGATGTTTCCGCCGGTAGCTGAGCGGACCCCAGTATCGCCATTTTTGGCCTCCGCCGGCCTTCGATTTGCCCCGATAGGATGGGAGCCATCCTACCACTCTATAGACACTATGACGGACAAATCACGGCGAGGTAATCAACCGGAACTAAGGCCGAGCGCTGGTCAGCTAAACGGTAACTTCCGGATTGCCGACAATCTCGCAACTCGGGATTCGTTTGCGATCACAAGCGCGCTACACAGGGTTAATGTTGAGTTCGGTAAACATTGGTCGCTGAGCGCATTGGCCTGAAGGCAACAGTTGAGCCAAGGGTCACTTAGCCGGAAATGCGGCTATTCGGCCAAGCGACGAGAAGCCCGTTCTAACGAAGCCTCCGCCGCCGGCCGTAGTTGTATCTCGTTCGGGACGATCGTCAAGACTTCAACCTCTTATTTCGCCTGCGCCAGCTCTGCAACAACGGCCGCAATTTTATCGAGTGTCTCAACCCAGCCCTCGAATTGACCGCTCTCTTTTGCGCTCTCCATGGGTTCATTTCCAATCAAGGTGAGCTTCGTCTGGCCGTTCCCGAGATCCTCAAAGATGGCCATGTCGTACGCGCCGTCGATGGACTCAGGTTCGATTCCTAACTCCTCAGGCTCAATCTTGTTTCCCTGCGGGTCGGAGAAGTACATGGAGTAAACAATCTTCTCGTGCAGAACAATCTCGTGGTATTCCCCGCCGTTCCAGCCCTCCTGGCCATCCGGCATTCTCATGCAGAAGCGAAATTTTCCTCCCACGCGAAAATCAATCTCGCAAGCGGGGCAGCTAAAGCCTTTCGGCCCCCACCACTGCATCACGTATTTCGGGTCGGTCCACGCCTTCCAAACCAACTCGCGTGGAGCGTCAAAAACTCTAGTAATCACCATCCGCTCTTTCTCGTTAACCGTGTTTTTTGTCATCTCCGGCCTCCGCCTTTTTCATTTGATTCACAACCACATCCAACTTGTCGAAACTCTCTTCCCAGAATCGGCGATAGCTAATCGCCCAGTCGCTGACTGTCTTTATCGCCTCTGGCCTAAGCGTGCACACGCTCTCTCTTCCACGCTTGGTCTTGATCACAATCCGCGCCCGCACCAGGTAGGCAATATGTTTTGAAATCATCTGCTGCGAGAGTGCAAACGGTTCTGTCAATCCATGCACAGAGGCAGGCCCACGGGAGAGTCGTTCGATCATCGCCCGGCGGGTTGGATCAGACAGAGCCGTAAATGTTGTATCTAACCTATCCACAACCATATGGTAGTAGATTATCCGTCGATGTCAAGTGTGGATTTTGGAGTTCCCGATTTCTCTTTCCTGATCTCTGAACCCTGACACCTGCGCTAATTTATGCTTCCCCATGCGCCGCGTATCACAGCTGGGTGCATGGTTTAACAGATAGGTGTCCTTGAGCAATTACTTGTTATTGCCAGCCCGTTGGGCAAGTGATCTTTGCCAATTGGCTTGCCACGACCTCCGCGATGAGTGGTAAATCGCCAATCCATCCATCGAGGAGATTAGTACCGGGAAGTCGGCTTGTAGAAAGTGATTTCCGCGCTTGGCATCCGATTCTGGTCGGATGACGAGCAAACGGGAAACTGACCCGCGAGCGAGAAGTGAAGCGGATACCGTCAAAATGTTTATCCAAATTCAGAGTGGTGCGCAAGGAACACGTAGAAGGGGAAGAGCGCGACCGTGGGTTCTGCTAGAATCGCGGCGAAATGGGGACGGTTGAAGAATTTGGATTTGGAGTAGAGGGCGCGGGCGAGGTGTCTGCGCTGGTGTTGCGGCCTGCGAAAGCGCGGTGGCTGCTTGTGCTGGCGCATGGGGCGGGGGCGGGAATGAGTCACCCGTTCATGGAGAAGCTGGCGGAGGAATTGGCAAGTGTGGGCGTAGCGACATTGCGGTACCAATTTCCGTACATGGAGCAACGGCGGCGGGTTCCAGACAAGCCCGCCGTGTTGACAGCGTCAGTGAGGGCGGCAGTACGAGCGGCTGAGGAANGAGGCAAGTCCATGGGAGGGCGAATGACTTCGCAGTCCGCAGCGGAGGGTCCGTTGGGTGGGGTGCGAGGATTGGTGTTCTTTGGCTTTCCGCTGCACCCGCCGAAGCAGCCAGGAACGAAACGCGCAGATCATCTTGCGAAGGTCACGGTGCCGATGCTGTTTTTGCAAGGAACGCGGGATGAGCTTGCGGATCTCAAGCTGCTGCGCCCGGTGTGCGCGAAGCTAGGGCCAAGGGTGACGTTGCACATCATTGAAACGGCGGATCATTCCTTTCATGTGCTGAAGAAGTCCGGAAGGAGCGATGCGGAGGTGCTGCGGGAATTGGCGGAGACGACAGTGTTGTGGGCGGAGGGAATTGAAGGGAAGGAAGCAAGAGCTGCTCAAAATAGCGTTGGCGCGGGGGAGCCCAGAAACCGGCATGGAGATTGACGGCCGCCGCGCAAAAACAATGCACATTTTTCCACAGAGTTACCGCTTACACGTACGGCCCCCCCATTCGTAAAATAAGTAAGATTTTAGATGTCGGGGAGGAATTCCATGCTGTTTGCCACGGTGTCTCGCGGTAAGAATTTTGGGACGCGCTTGTTTCCGCATCGATTCAAAGACGAGCGATACCACGTCCACTTGGGAAAGGAGGGCCCATTCATTCCCGTCAGCGATGACCGCGACATCCCTTCCTACCTTGCCAATGGCTATTCCCTTCAGAGTAGCTACGGGGCCGAGAGCCGCCCTCCGGTTCTAATAAGACCTGAATCGATCCAAGGATGGATTACGGACCTTTAAGATAAAGACTCTTCCGGCAAAATGACTGTCAGGAGCCGGGATTGGTTCCGATCAGCGAAATAAGCCGCGCACCCAGAAAGTGAATCTCATCCAATAGTACTCCGCGCGGTTAGAGGCGGTGTCCGGCTTGGTCATATCAACGCCGCCATACCCCGTTTGCAATGCCTTCGTGTATCCCGCAGGCAGCTCGAAAATCGCGGGATTGAGGGGCGCTTCGGAGATTTCCAGAAGTTCTACCTTGCTGATGGTTTTCTTTCCCGCCTCAGTTCTGAGCGAAGTTTCTTCGATTGGATATCCTTTGGGTGCCTTGCCGAGCCACTTAAATTGAAACCGATCCATGCGGGTGCCGGCGGTAAGGAAAGCAAAGCCAGTTGACCACGGTCTTGACAGCCGAGTCCCGGAAGGTCGATGTACCAGCCGTCCGTCTCTTCCACACTGGCAGGCGTCGAAGCGCCAAGGCCCGGCTCGAATCGCGTTGTGGCCTTGACGCGGCGCGCAGTGTAGTGCGCAAACTGACGGCGCTCACCGGTGTCAATCGAGTCGATGGTTACGGTTACTTCGGCTCCGGAC
Source organism: Acidobacteriota bacterium (assembly GCA_003225315.1). Classification (GTDB taxonomy): domain Bacteria; phylum Acidobacteriota; class Terriglobia; order Acidiferrales; family UBA7541; genus Acidiferrum. The sequence continues at coordinate 156,560 of QHZD01000028.1, read as the reverse complement.
ATCCGAGACAAGCTGACCGGACGGGCCTTCTTTGACCGCTCGGCCCAATCCTCGATTTCGGAAGAGGAATAGAGTTTGTCCCGTTCATTAATATTGAAGAGCCGCTTTTCATCGCATTGCCGAATCACCGTCCAATTCATTGCGTGGGCTCGCGCCGGGTTCTCGCTGACGGTCTCAGTCCTTTGCCGCGCGCCTTTCAGGTAAAGCGCGCTTAGTTGCGACGTCCCGTCACCGGATATGCGCCGGGTTTTGACGGTGAGATCGGGGAGATTTGGGACGACGAACTTCGGAAACCCGACTGAGGCAGCAAGGATCAGCAGAGAGAACATGGTGGAGAACTTGACCAACGTTCCCATTTTGGCCTTCCAAACAAGAAGAGTTTACAACAACTGAAAAGCGAGTGGCAGTTCTCTTTTTGCGCAGAGGGGTGACGGCGCGATTGGCCCATGGCTAAAAGAATGGGGCTGCGAGGAAGATTTGCGTCGGGCTGGACGCGGAAGCCGCGCCAGGACTGGAAAAGGTGACGAAGGTGTTGGTGAGATCGATCGCGGCGTGATCGCCGCCGATCGGACTGCCACTGGAGTCGACGGAGACGAGCGCGGGAGTGACGGGACAAGGAAGCGCGGAAGGAAACAAACAGACGAGCGAAGAATATACCTGTTGTCCGGTGACCCCGGAAATCAGGCTGGCCTGCGAAGTGAACGCAACGCGGGCTCCCGCGAACGCCGGATTGGAACTGTCGCCTTGCCCCGGCAGTCCGTTCTGATCCACGGAGACGACGCCGCCCTTGGCCGAGCTGCAGGGGATCGGGGGAACGTCGAAGCAAGCGTTAAAAGAGACGATCTGCTGGTTCGAGGTGTTGGCGGGGAGAAGATTCGGAGCGCGCGTGGCGAACACTCCAAAGTTTCCAAACGGGCCGACCGCAGGGGTGACGCTATCGGCGGTGCCCAGATGCCCGCTGGAATCCACGGAAACGGCTTGGGCGGTATTTTTGCAGAAACCTCCGGCAACGGGAGAAGGAAGGGCGAGACACGTGGCACGCAAATAGATTTGCTGGAACCCGTTGCCAGGTGTGCTGGCGACGATGTTGTCGGCGAGCGACTGGAAGCCTACGACCAGACCACCGGCGTCAAGAGAAGGATTCGTGGAGTCTTTGTTGCCAGGATTTCCGGCGGCGTCCACGGATTCCAAAACCGCGCTGGATGGCTGACAGGCGACCCGCGGGCCGAAGATGGCGATGCATCCCACACGGAGATAAATCTGTTGAACGCCAGAGGGAACCGATTGGCTGACCAGATTTGAAGCCGAAGACTGGAAGGCGATTTGCAGACCCAAGGCTCCGATCCCAGGATTAGTGCTGGCGGCATTGCCTGGCGCGCCCGAGGCCGAAGCAGAGACTAGAGTCGTCTGAGGCGTGCATCCGGGAACGACAGGGCCGATGACACTCTGGCAGGTATCGCGCAAGTAGATTTGCTCGATAGGCTGGGTAGCGCCGGGCGCGAGATTGGTGTCGTCAGACTCCAAGACTACAAAGCGGCCATCGGGCGAGATGACCGGCTTGTCACTTCCATTGACGCCGCCCGAGCCGGGAGAACCATCCGGGGCGGCCGATAGCAGTGTAGTTTGCGGCGTGCAATTGGGCCCGACAGCAAAACAATTCTGCCGCAAATAAATTTGCGAATGGCCGCTTACCGCGCCGGAGACGAGATTGTCGGCCGTGGAATCGAAGGCGACGAAAAATCCGTCAATGGCGGCTGAGGAATGAGTGCTAGGCGCGTCGCCCGGAACGGGCGGAGTGGCATTGCTAACGGACTCCTCGACTGGGAAGCTACTTTTGCTGAGGACGAAAAAATTCCCCTGATTCGATGTGCCGCCGGAAGTGCCTGGATTCGTTACGGACACGGCGACTTCACCGGCCGCGGCGATCGCGGTCGCCGGCACCTGGACCATGAGGGATGAAAGCGCACCGGCGGAAGGATAGAGAGTTACCGTTGTGGTTGTCGGCGAAATCGAGAGGGAGCCGAAATTGACGGTGGCGCCTTCTGCTACGTTTTGCGCCTCAATCACGAGCGGGAAAGATGCACCACCAGCGGGAGCAATCAGGGGAGAAAAAACCAGCAATTGAGGAGGGCCGGTAACGCCGCTGGATTGAGGCATTACCGCAAAGAGCACGGGATTAGAGACGAGCGAGGAGTTCGCCACGGAAACAGTGATCATGCCGGGAGCGGCGACATCTTGCGCGGGAACTGGCACAGCAAGAGTTGCGCAGCTGGCACTGCCGGCGCAATTTGTCGCCGTCGCCGACGACGGCGCAAGAATAGCGTTGCCGAAATTCACCTGCGAGGTCATTCCAAGGCCTGTGCCGGTGATTGATAGCGTGAAACCCCCACTGCCCGCAGGAATGTTTGTCGGAGAAATGGCAAGGACATTTGGCTGAACGGCCTGCTGGGGGTTCGGGGGAGACTCAGAGGTTGCGCCGCAGCCGGAAAATAGGAGAACAGAGCTCAGAAGAGTCCCGAGGAGAACTGCGCCTTTTGGCATTGGGCACCACCCCACTCCCACTAGCCGCGCATCGTCTGCTGGGGGAGACGGCGCGTGAGGGCAAGTATTCAGCACGCCATGCAGGCTGAAGCAAATTATATTCAGGAATCACGCCACTCGCAATTCCTGAAACCTATGATGCGGCTGGTAGGCAGTCAGTTGCCGAAGGCCGATGCTAGACGGTGGCGGCGGGATTGGAATCTGCTTCGTGACCGTTGAATCGGCAAATAAGCCAGATGGCGCAGAGTACTAGGGAGAACACCCGCTGGGGAATTGCGGGTTCCTCCCGCTTGTCCGCCAGTTCGAACGATAGTAGTCAATATATAGACACGCGACCGCCAGGAGTGCTCCATCGCCGAAGCTGAATTCTGCGATTCGAAGGTGCGGCGAGACCCGGTTATTAACAGAATCCGCAGACAGTACGGATCACGCCACGCCCGCGCATAAGGTGCCCAACAGTCAGGAGCGGAACTTAAGAGAGATAGGGTTTCCAGAGCTTGCAAACTCTCTGGTACCAGGAGGACTATGTCGAACGGCCGATCCGAAAAGCGGATCGTAAAGACTGTAAGCCTGGAAGTTTGTCTGCCTGCCGCGCCAAAGCTTAGCGAAAGGTTGTTGACCGAAAACGTTAGCGCTCACGGGGCACGGGTAATTGTGGAGCAAAAGTTGCAGCCAGGGCTACAAGTACTGATTAGTTCGCCAGGGGAAGTCGTGTGGTCGCAAGCGCGGATCGTATACTGTCAGCGTGTGTCCAAAGAAAGGTTTGCCGTTGGTTTGGAACTGGCCGGCAGGGTGGAGTCTTGGGCCAAATCCTACTAACCGCTAGAAATCCCAGTTTTTAGTTTAGGAGCCTGCCAAGGAAGCACTGGTGAGAGAGGCTCATGCTCCCATCTCTTTTCCCAGCCCAGGGGAGGTATCTTCATTATTGAGGCAGCTCTGGCTGCATTCCGGACATTTCCAGAGGCGGAAGTTTCTTCTTTCGGGCGTAACCTCAGCTAGATACATATGTTGCCCATCATTGGAACAGTTGACCCGAGGTGTCACTTCTACTCCGAGGATGTTTGCGTCTTTTGTTTCGATGAAGTATCCCCGCAAGCCGTCATATCGGATAAGACAGCCAGGTTCCTGGCAGGCGTACCGCAAGTCTTCTGCAGCCCCGCTGGCGGGTTTCACAAACATCTCGGTGTGATGCTGGTAGCAAAGTACGTGAATGTCCTTTCTCGTACTGGTACCCACCTTTCTGGTGACCGGCCATTGAGGGGGCAGGCTTAGCATGGCGGTAACAGCCGTTCGGGAGCAATTTTCAGTCCACTGGAGCTGTTTCTCCTCACGCATAGCTATCTCGTGGAAGGCAATATGTTTAGCGACTTCAGGTCATTGAGATGTTTGCTTGCCGATAGGCTGGGTATTTCGCAGAGTTTAGAACTTTGTGGACAATTCTTGGCAATGGTTGTCCCCCCTAACGCAAGGGCATAGAAACACTGAAAAAATATAGCGAAGCAAGCGGCTTATGCTTGTTCACACCGTGGCGACGCGGTCGGGGGTTTTTGCGGCGCGGTAAATGGCTTCGACGAAGGCGATGCTGCGGCGGCCCTCGGGGCCGTCGCACGCGGGGGCGCGATTTTGTTGGATGGCTTGGAGAAAATCTTCGAGGACGGCCTGGTGGCCACGAAAATCGGTGACCGCGGCAGTGGAGGCGCTTTGGTTTTCGTCGAGGGCGGCGGGCTCGGCGGCTGCCGAGTTATCGCGTAGATTGGCGGCGATGATGCGGTCGTGTTCAAGGACAACGTTGCCTTCGGTGCCGGAGATTTCGACGCGGCGAGGATAGCCGGGATAAGCGGCGGTGGTGGCGTAGAGAATGCCGAGAGCGCCGCTGGCGAATTCGAGAATGGCGGCAGCAGTGTCTTCCGCTTCGATTTTGTGAAGAAGCGTGCCGGTGCGGGCTTGCACGCGAACGACATCACCGAGAAGCCAGAGGAGCAAGTCCACGGTATGGACACCTTGATTGATCAAGGCGCCGCCGCCGTCTAGCGCGAAGGTGCCGCGCCAGCGGGAATTGGAGTAGTACTCCGGCGGGCGATACCACTTGACGCGGGCGTCGACGATGAGAGGTCTGCCGAGGAGGCCTTGATCCAGCCAGGTCTTGAGCTGGCGAATATGCGGCTTCATGCGGTCCTGAAAAATCACGCCAAGCTGGACGCGGGATTTTTTTGCAGCGTCGATGAGGGCGTCGGCGCGCGCGGTGGTGATTTCGATGGGCTTCTCCGTGAGGACGTGGAGGCCCTGACGGGCAGCGGCGATGCCTTGTGGGGCATGGAGGCCGGAAGGGGATCCGATGATGACGAGATCCATGGGGCGATGTTTTAGGAAGGCGTCGAAGTCTTGATAAGGCGTGCCACCATGTTCGCGGCAGAGGCGGGCGATTTTTTCGGCGTTGGTTCCGTGGATGGCGGAGATTTTGACGCCGGGGATAGCGCGGGCAACGCGCGCGTGAGTTTCCGTGATGTTGCCGCCGCCGATGAGGCCGATGTGGAAGGTCATGGAGAGTTATCGGTGATCAGTTATCAGTGCTCAGTAAGAGAAGAAGGATAGTCGCAATTTTGGCTTTTTCCAAATGAACGTGTCGCAAAGAGTACACGCTGAGGTTCTTCGGCCCCGACAAAAATCGTCGCGGCCCAGGATGACAACGCGGCTCTGGCCGCGAGTTATTGAGGTGACGACGAGAGTTTCGCTGGGGACTCAAATTAATGATAGGCGGCGACGAAGTCTTTGTAGGCGGCTTCGGTGGCTTCGGGAGTGGCGATTGCTGAAGAGATCAAGATGCGGTAGCGGAACGTGACGCTGGCATTGGGAGTTAGAGAGAAATTCAGCTCTTCCTTACCGTTGCTGAAGACTTTCTGGCCGAGCGGGTTGGCGGCGAAAAGGCCGTAGCCGCGGGCATGCCAGTAAGTGGGGAAGCCGGGATTGGCAGGATGGTCGAGAATGGTGATGGTGACAGGCTCGGCGCCGACAAGACCGCTGAGGTTGCACCAGCGTCCGCGAGTGCCCCAGGCGGCGTCGCCCTTTTTTCCTTCACTGGTGAGGTATGTTCCGTTGACGCCAGTGTTGTCCAGCTTGGCGACGGTAGTGGCGCGGCCGCTGGCGTCGGTGTAGACCTCGGGTTTGTCCGAAGGGATTTCGAGAGCGCGGACGACGCGAAGGCCCAGGACGCCGTCTTTCTCATCCTTGAAATCAACTTTTTCGTCGAGCGCGCGGAGCGTGGTGATGCGGTCCACGCTGCGAAAGCCGGGGCCGCCACGGAAGACGAAGTGGGCGTGTTCCTTGAGCAAAACTTTTTTGTCGAAGGTGACCCAATCGGATTCGACATCGAGTTCGCCCTGCTCTGAACCGCTTTTTGCGGAGACGATGGAGCGATGCAGGATGGTGCCCATCTTGGGCGCGTTTTCCGGCTTGATGGCGTCGGAATTGTTCCAGAAATCGATGCCATTTACGTTTTCATAGTTGAACCAGAGACCGGCGTGATGGGGATGATCGACGCGTTCGCCCGGGCGTTGTTCGAGAGGGAAGCCGCGAGTGACGACGGTGCCTTTGGCGGTGCGGAGGGGATAGAGAACAGGTTTTTTGAGCGTGGTGGGCCAAATGTAGGAAGTGAAAGGCTGGCCGTCGATGGAGACGTCGACGCGGCGAGCCTGTTCGTTGACGGCGACGGAGATGCGGTCGGGAGGATGGGGTCCTGCGGAGGCGAGCGACACGAGAATCGCAGTTACCGCGATGAGCACGAGAGATAGACCGGGAGCAATCGGAATGCGCATAGTTAGCTGTGGCCTCCGCCTCCAAAGATGATCAAATTTCTTCCGGCACGATGTAAGGCGCGCGGTAACTGCCGCGCAGGAGACGGTTGGCTTCGTCATCGCCAATGACCTGCTCCTTCACGGGATCGAATCGCAGCGTACGGCCGAGGCGGTAGGAGGCATTGGCCAGATGTACGAGAGTAGTTGAGATATGAGCTTCCTCAATCGGCGAATGAATGTCCTGGGCGCGACGGCTGCGAATGCACTCGACGAAGTTGGCGTAATGATCGCCGGAACCCTTGCCGTGCGGCCCGGGTTCGGCACTATCGTTCAGCCACGTCCTGTAAGCATCGTAGCCGTCGATGGCGAGATAGCCCTTTGACCCGTAGAAGATGTTGCCGACGGTGTTCGTCTTGGCATCCTTTGGCCCCAGGGACTGCTGTTGGGCTGCGGGCTTTTTGCTTGCATCGGCGGTGAGTCCTGCGGCGGGCACGCCGCTAGCGCCGTAAGCGCCAGCGCCTATCTCCGCCTCATGGTTGGTGATCCAGTGGCGGACTTCGAGCTCCATCATCCTGCGTTTGCCCTCCGGACCTTCGAAACAGAAGCTGGCATTTAAAGTATTGGGTGTTTCCTGGTCGTCATCGAACATGAAGTGTCCACCCATGGCAGACACGGACGCGGGGAAACCAACGCCCAAACCCCAGCGCGCAATGTCAATTTCGTGGATGGCCTGGTTGCCGACTTCACCGTTGCCGGTGTCCCAGATCCAATGCCAATTGTAGTGAAAGCGATTGCGCGTGAAAGGCTTTAGAGGAGCAGGGCCGGTCCAGAGGTCATAGTGAACGCCGGACGGAACGGGCTCCTCGGTAGCGCGGCCGATCGATGGCCGCCACTTGTAGCAAAGCGCGCGGGCCATGTACACGTCGCCGATCGTGCCGTCATGAAGATGCTGAATGGCTTCCATCATTCCAGGGTTTGACCGCGACTGGCTGCCGTGCTGGCAAATTCGGTTGTACTTCTTGACGGCGCGAACCAGTTGGCGTCCTTCGAACCAGTTATGGGAGCAGGGCTTTTCCACGTAGACGTCTTTGCCGGCCTGGCAGGCCCAGATGGCCATCAGCGAGTGCCAGTGATTGGGCGCGGCGATGGATATGGCGTCAATATCCTTGTCTTCGAGCAGCTTACGAACATCCACGAAGGATTTTGGCTTTGGCACGCCCAACCTCTCCACGTCCGCGAGGCGCTGGTTCAAGACGCTTTCATCCACGTCGCACAGAGCGGCAATTTCTGCCCCTGGGACACGGGAAAAACCGTGAATGTGATCCTTGCCGCGGCCGCGCACACCGCAAATTGCCACCCGCACACGATCATTCGAGCCGACGACGCGAGCGTAGCTGGATGCGGAGACGCTCAGAGCCGTGCCGGCGACACCTGCGCCGGTGATTTTCAGGAAGTCCCGCCGGGAAGCATTTGATGGAGACATATAACCTCCTGTAATTCTGATGAATTGCGACGACCCATCACCATGGGATACCGGTTCAGACTTGGCTTAGGGCGCCGCGAAGCGTTGTGGTTCGTGATAGTCCAAACGAGCCAATCATAAGCCAAGACAGGAGTTTCCAGCGTTGAAAGTTATTAAAGGAATCGTTTATTGCGGTTGATTGGAGCCGAGGGAACATGCAGGCCTCAAGACCTCTGGAAATATCCCAGTGAGAGGCAAATGTTGCGGGCCGCGCGAATTCTTCGTTAAGCCCTGCTGAATTTTAACATCAGTTTTTTCGGTTTGACACTCTGAGGGCGTGGCTTCTATATTCTGTATCGCTCTTGCGTTTATTCCTATTTCACTACACGTTTAGCCGATAAGAGCGTCAACCGGCCGGATGCCAGAGCGGATTCGAGCTGCTTTGGGCTGACTCCATGAAAGGACGCGCAAGGACTCGGAAGAATCAGCGCAGACCCGCGTATGGGAGCCACTTCAGTCAATCCATCGGATTTAAAGAACAAGGTTTTGCCTGCCGACTTGTTGGCGGTGGACCAGATTTATAGCGCTGTAGAAGAGACTCTGGCAGCGACGCCATTCATTGATATTCACACGCACCTGTTTTCTCCGGCGTTTGGCAAGCTGGGACTGTGGGGAATCGATGAGCTTCTGACGTACCACTATCTAGAGGGGGAGTTTTTCCGCTCGTCGAACACTACGCCGGAAAAATATTGGAAGCTCTCGAAACGGGAGCGGGCGGACGCCATCTGGCGGGCGCTGTTTGTGGAAAATAGCCCGATTTCGGAATCGACGCGAGGCATCATCGCGGTGCTACAAGCGTTTGACTTGCCGACGGACGCGAGCGCGCTGGAAGAGGCGCGAGAGTTTTTCAACGCACAATCGATCGAACAGCATATCCGCAAAGTCTTCGGGATTGCGGGCGTGAGCGACGTGGTGATGACCAACGATCCGCTAGACCCGGAAGAGCAGCCCGTGTGGCTGAAAGGCGATCAAGATCACGAGCAGTTTCACGCCGTGTTGCGGCTGGACCGGATTCTTTGGGGCTGGCCGAAGCATTGGCAGCAATTGGCGAGCCAGGGCTACGCGGTAGACGAGAAGGCGTCGGGAAAGTCGATTAGCGAGGTACGCCGGTTTCTCGCCGATTGGCACAAGCGCATGCGACCGTTGTATATGGCGGTTTCGCTGACGGACGCGTTTTTCTATCCGGACGACAGCATCACCAGCAAAATACTGGGCGAAGCGGTGCTGCCGTCCTGCCGGGAATTCGGCCTGCCGATGTCGCTGATGATCGGAGTACGGAGACAAGTTAATCCACGTTTGCGGCTCGCCGGCGATGCCGTAGGCAGAGCCGACCTTCGCGCGCTGGAAAATCTGTGCCGGAGCTTTCCGGAGAACCGGTTTTTGGTGAGTGTACTTAGCCGGGAGAATCAGCACGAACTGTGCGTGTATGCCCGGAAATTCAATAACATGATGCCGTTCGGATGCTGGTGGTTCATGAACAATCCTTCGATCGTGGAGGAAATCACGCGCGAACGGATCGAACTGCTGGGCACCAGTTTCATTCCACAACATTCCGACGCGCGCGTGCTCGAACAGGTCATCTACAAGTGGCGCAACACGCGCCGCACCCTGGCCCCTATTCTTACGAATGCCTACAAGCTGATTTACGACGATGGCGGAGGAATCAGCCGGCGACACATTCAGCGAGACGTGAACCGCCTTTTCCGCTCAAATTTCGAGAATTGGACGAGCCTGCGCGCGGGGTAGGCTTGCCGTCCTTTACCATACTTCTACGACATTAGTCCCCGACAAGGGCAGTCCTGAGAAAGCTGGCGATTGATTCCGTCAGCTTGCGCGGACAATCCGTGCGAGCCATGGCGAGCGCTAGGCTTCGTGTCAAGCGATGTCCGCCAACGCGAAACTTTTGAAAAAAATGCGACCGCCCTCGCAGAGCATGCTCGGGTAGAACGGAGTGGCCGAACCCTGATTCCACGAGGCGTTTGATCGCTTCGGTGTCATCGGCCTCCATTACCACGTGCGGGGTAACGCCAATGTCCCGAAAAAAACGGTCGATGATCAGCCGGATGTTGCTGCGCTTGGGGTAGAGCAAGAAAGGGGCATTGTCAAGATCGGAAGCGCGCAAAGTTCCGACGTGCCCGCTCCCTACTTTGCTGGCCGATGGGCGGACGATGAGAAGCTCTTCCTCAAAAAGAGGGATGATGTTCAGATTCTCCTCGGCGACGGGGAGAGAGATGAGCGCCAAATCGAAGCGCCGGTCGTGGAGTCCGGCCACCATTTCCTCGGTGACGCCAACGGTTACGCTGATCTCCGCATTGGGATAGCGTTTGCGCAGCTGACGAAGCGGCCCGCCCAATTGATAGATAAGAGTAGTTACGCCAGTCGCAAGATGAAAAGGGCGCACGTCCTTGGACAGATCGTTTTCAAATTCCTGCCGGATGTGACCCATGCGCTTGATCACTTCTTTGGCATGCTCGGCGAGGCGCAACGCGGCGGGTGTGGGGACTAGCCGTTTGCCGCGTCGCACAAAAAGTTCGGTGTGGAGTTCTTCGGCGAGGTTATGAAGCTGAAGACTGACGGCACCAGGGGAGAGGTGAATTTTTTCAGCAGCGCGAGTCATGCTGGGAGAGTCCATGACGGCGAGAAACAATTCAAGCTGGTGGATGTCCATTCACCTTCTCCCAAAAGATACAGCCGCGCAAACGCGGAGGCATTTGACGAGAGATGCCCACCCGCGTTTTTAGAACTTAAATCGTTGCAACACGGTCAAAACGATTGCTCAGATCGCACAGCTTTAAGAATGTATTGCGTCTCTGCAGCGCAAGTGCATGGAGGCCACTCTACCAAAAAACGAAGGACGTTGTGGGCGAAGAGATGGCTTTCCCGATGAGGGCCGAGGCTGTAGTAGAGTAGGCAGGCCCATTTTATGGGTCAAGCCAGCCGCGTGACGTGAATCGGTTTCGTTTCGCTGCTGGGCTGGGCGCGAGATAAGGATTCCTATCAACGATGAAGATCACTGATGCCAAAGTGATTGTGTGTAGCCCGGGACGCAACTTCGTAACGCTGAAGATTACGACAGAAGACGGGATTTACGGCCTTGGGGATGCGACGCTCAACGGCCGCGAGCTCGCGGTGGCGAGCTATCTCTCCGACCATGTCATTCCAATTCTAATCGGGAGGGATGCGCGGCGGATCGAGGACATCTGGCAATACCTTTATAAGGGCGCGTACTGGCGCCGCGGCCCGGTGACCATGTGCTCGATCGCGGCGGTGGATACCGCGCTCTGGGACATCAAGGGCAAGGCGCTGAATGTGCCCGTCTACCAGTTGCTGGGAGGGGCTTCCCGTGACGGCGTTCTGGTTTACGGCCATGCCAGCGGGCAGGACATCGAGGACACAGTTCAGGCAGTCGCCGAATACCGCAAACTTGGGTATAAGGCTATTCGCGCGCAAAGCGGCATTCCCGGGCTGCAGAGTACTTATGGTGTCGGGCGCGGCAAAATGTACTATGAGCCTGCGGAAAAAGGCGCACCGGTCGAAAATGCATGGAGTACAGACTTATACCTAAACTTTGTGCCGCGTTTATTTGAACGGCTACGCAAAGAATTTGGCGAGGATCTTCCCTTACTGCACGATGTGCATCACCGGTTGACGCCGATCGAGGCGGCACGCCTGGGAAAGAGTCTAGAACCCTTTCACCTGTTCTGGCTCGAAGATCCTGTTCCTGCGGAGTTGCAAGAAAGTTTACGCCTCATTCGCCAGCACACCACTACGCCTATCGCGATCGGCGAGGTCTTCAATTCCATCCACGATTGCCAGCAGCTTATTCAGGAGCAGCTCATTGATTACATCCGGACCGCAGTTGTGCATGCTGGCGGAATTTCGCACCTGCGGAAGATCGCCAGCCTGGCGGAACTGTATCACGTCCGGACCGGGTGCCACGGAGCGACGGATATGAGTCCCGTATGTATGGCCGCGGCGTTGCATTTTGATTTGAGCGTCCATAATTTTGGGATTCAGGAGTATATGCACCACGCGGAAGAGACGGACCGGGTCTTTTCGCATTCCTACAGTTTTTCGGACGGAATGATGCATCCGGGCGATGCGCCGGGCCTTGGCGTCGATCTTGATGAAGCTCTGGCGTCCAAGTATCCCTACCGGCGGGCGTACTTGCCGATCAACCGCAAACTCGATGGGACGATGCATAGTTGGTAGGATTGCTCAGTGGACCCAGCGCGCCCCACTTCCGAATCCAGCATTGCCGTATCGCAGAGCCAAGCCGCGGCCGCGGCAACCGTTCCTTCACGCCCTGGCTACTTTCGCTGGATCATTTGCGGGCTTCTGCTGCTCGGCACAACAAAAAACTACATGGATCGGCAAGTGTTGGGCGTGCTCAAGACCACGTTGCAACATGACTTTAGCTGGAACGAAATTCAGTACGGGAATCTTGTGTCGGCATTCCAGATTGCGTACGCCGCGGGCATGTTGTTGGTGGGAGGACTTATCGATCGGCTGGGGACGCGTTTGGGCTATGCGCTGGCGATGATCTTCTGGAGCTTGGCTTCGATGGGGACGGCGCTGGCGAGTTCGCTGACCGGTTTTAGGATGTCCCGTTATGCCCTGGGATTTGGCGAGGCTGCTGTTTTTCCCGCGAGCATCAAGGCGGTCGCGGAATGGTTTCCGAAGAAAGAAAGGGCTCTGGCGACCGGGATTTTCAATGCGGGAACAAACGTCGGTGCGATCATCACACCACTGATCGTGCCATGGATTGTGTTGCGCTGGGGCTGGCAGGGAGCGTTCGTGGGAATCGGCGCGATCGGATTCGTCTGGCTCTTCATTTGGCTGCTGATTTATCGCAAGCCGGAAGACCACAGAGGCGTTTCGAAGGCGGAACTGGACTACATTCGAAGCGATCCGCAAGAACCTGTGGGAAAAACCAAATGGGTTAGGTTGTTTCCGCTTCGTCAAACCTGGGCATTCGCCATGGGGAAATTCCTGACTGACCCGGTCTGGTGGTTTTATCTTTTTTGGGTACCGGGATTCTTGCAGAGCAAACATGGCCTGGCGCTGACTGGAATCGGGATTCCTATCATGGCGATTTATCTGATTTCCGATGTGGGAAGTGTGGCCGGAGGCTGGCTGTCCTCTTCTCTGATTAAGCGAGGAAGGAGCGTTAACGCTGCCCGGAAGATTGCCATGCTCATTTGCGCAGTTGGCGTGCTGCCGGTGGTGTTCGCTTACCGTGTTGAGAGCACTCTCTCTGCGGTGTTGCTGATCGGACTTGCGGCTGCGTGCCATCAAGGGTTTTCCGCTAACCTTTACACGTTGACCTCCGACATGTTTCCGGTACGAGCGGTGGGCTCGGTCACGGGAATCGGTGGCATGGCGGGCGCAATTGGAGGGTGGATCATGGCAAAGGTTGTAGGGCATGTGCTGCAATGGACCGGCAGTTACATGATTCCGTTCGCGATGGCCGGCTCCGGTTATTTGCTGGCGCTGATCGTTATTCATGGCCTGACTCCTCGGCTTGAGCCAGCGAGAATCACTTGAGAAGGCCAATTGTGACTGAGGCAGGCTGTGATTACTGATTGACGCCACTGGCAAGCATGCCGCCGTCAACCACGAGAAGATGACCGGTGACAAAACTGGCGGCATCGGAGGCGAGAAACACCGTGGCGCCCGCTAATTCGTCGAGCTGGCCGAAGCGCCTCATGGGTGTGCGAAGCAAAAACTCCTTCCCACGTTCCGTTCCATCGAGCAGAGCGGCGTTCAAGTCCGTGCGAAATACGCCCGGAGCAAGCGCGTTAACACACACTCCGGAAGTGGCCCACTCGATGGCGAGCGATTTCGTCAGGGAAGCGACGCCCGCTTTGCTGGCACCATACGCAGCAACTTGATATAGCCCGACAAGTGAGGAGATTGAACCGACATTGATGATGCGGCCATAACGTTTCTCGATCATATGGCGGCCAAACACTCGGCAAGCGCGCAGAGTCCCCTTCAAATTTGTTTCCAGGATGGCATCCCATTCCGTTTCCGGAAAGTCCAGAGTGGGCATTTTCTTCGTACGACCGGCGCAATTTACGAGGATCTGCACGCTGCCGAATTCAGCGCACACGGCTTGCAAGAGCCGCTCGATGCTGGCGTTGTCAGTGACATCGCAAGTTTGCGCGAGAGATCGTTTGCCGAGCGCCACTACTTGCGCGGCAGCGTCTCGAACCTGTTCCGCTCGACGGCCCGTGGGGACAACATTCGCTCCGGCTTGGGCCAGTCCGCGAGTGAGCGCCAGCCCGATGCCGCTGGTTCCGCCGATGACCACGGCGGTCTTCTTTGCGAGATCGAGAAGAGGATGACCCATGTGAAGTGCTCCTCGGATTTTCTGCTGCTAAGGATTTTGAGCAAAAGCGCCCGGCAAGTTTCGCCGACAGAAACTTGATATTTGATTTCTCCCCGGACTCAGGAAGCGCGCCGAGGAGGAATGGTTTCGATTGTAATGCGAGACGCGCGTTTATGGCATTGAGTATTGCTAAAGAAACCGTTCATCGCGTTTGATTGATCCCCACGCATCTGCACAGAACAGGAAACGGGCTGGAGCGATGGCAGTCACCAGAGGGAAAGAAACACGCGCGGAGAGTTCTGGTACCGATGTAGGACACTCTCGGAAGCCCACGTTGTAAATGGTCTGACGGGAAAATCGTTTTCCTGCCGACAGCTTTGAATTTTGCCATCACCTAACCTTCCGCCTGCAAGTGAGACCCAGAGAACAGATTTAGGGACATACCCAAACCAGGTCGGCCCTCTTCAGCCCAGCTCTTCAGGACCCAGCGGTTTTCGTTCTCTTCGCCAATCGCCCAACCCCAGCCAAAGCGATCTTGCGTCCCGCAATACCAAAAATTAGGACCCGGAGGTCCCGTGTTGATGCTTGACGCTAGATTTCTGTTTCAGATGAGAGAAAAGACCAATTTATCCGCCAACGTCCAAGGCGATCCACTAACACCAACCAAGAAAAACTACTTGAAGTACGCGAGACACATGCTTGTCTACCTGCTTCTTTTTCTGGGTTGCGGCTCGCATGCAGCGGCACAAAAAACAATTTGGCCGAGCACGGCGACGCCAGCGGTGGGTGACGTTGGCGCTAACGGACCGGTGGAACTGGGAGTCTCGTTCAAGTCCGACGTGAGCGGATACATCACCGGCATCCGCTTTTATAAGAGCGTGAACAACACGGGGACGCATCTGGGACACCTGTGGAACAGCACGGGGACGCTGCTGGCTACCGCCACCTTTACGGGAGAGAGTGCGTCTGGGTGGCAGCAGGTGAATTTCTCGAATCCTGTGGCGATCAGTGCCAACACAGTGTACGTGGCTTCCTACTACACGACGGGGCACTGGAGTGTGGATTGGAGCTATTTTGCGGGAAAAGGCGCCGACAATGCACCTTTGCATGCCTTGGCCAGCGGGAACGGTGCGGGCAACGGAGTGTACGTGTACGGCAATGGGACGGCGTTTCCCAACGTGACGAACCAGTCGAATTACTGGGTGGACGTGGCCTTTACTCCGTCTGCTTCGGCGCAACAGACAATCTGGCCGAGTACGGCGACGCCAGCAAGCATTGACGCGGGAGCAAATGGGCCCGTGGAGCTAGGCGTTGCGTTTAAGTCGGACGTGAGCGGATACGTCACCGGCGTGCGCTTCTATAAGGGTGTGAATAACACGGGGACGCACTTGGGGCACCTATGGAGCAGCACGGGGACGCTGCTGGCCACGGCCACGTTCACGGGGGAGAGTGCGTCGGGCTGGCAACAAGTGAACTTCTCGAATCCCGTGGCCATCAGTGCCAACACGGTGTATGTGGCTTCTTACTACACGCAGGGGCACTGGAGTTACGACTGGAATTATTTTGCGACCAGCGGAGTTGACAATGCTCCGTTGCACGCGCTGGCCAACGGGAATGGTGCGGCCAACGGAGTGTATGTGTACGGGAATGGGACGGTTTTTCCGAACTTGACGGCCCAGTCGAACTACTGGGTGGACCTGACGTTTAGAAGTGGGAGCTCAAGCTTAGCGGCACCGACGATTTCAACACAGCCGGGGAACCAGACGGTGGTGGCACGGCAGTCAGCGACGTTCGCGGTAACCGCAGGTGGTACCGCGCCCATGAGCTATCAGTGGCAGAAGAACGGGGCCAGTATTGCAGGAGCCACTTCGGCCAGCTACACAACTCCGGCGACGACGACCACAGATAACGGATCGACGTTCCGAGTGGTGGTAAGCAATGCGGCGGGGACGATCACAAGCACGGCGGCTACATTGACTGTTGCCGCGCTTGCCGGGCCCGGCATTCAGGTTAGTTCCAGTTCGATCAACTTTGGAAATGACCCGGTCGGCACCAATACGTCCCAGACCCTGGTCGTTACAAATACGGGCACGGCCGTTTTGAGCCTCACTCAAGTGACAGCGTCAGGCTCCACGGCATTCACGCTCGGTGGGCTATCACTGCCCATGAGCGTGAGCCCAGGCCAGAAGGCCACAATCACGGCGAATTTTCTGCCGGCGTCGATTGGGACTGCTTCCGGCACCGTCTCTATCGTGAGCAACGCATCCGCCACTCCCACTTCAGTCTCTCTTAGCGGCTCTGGAATCGCCGCCACGTATACTCTCGGCGTCAGTCCGACAAGCTTGACCTTCGGCAGCGTCACGACTGGCACGTCGTCCACTTCGCAAAACGTCGCCGTGACGAACACCGGTAATTCAAAAGTTGGAATTTCACAAATCGCAGTGAGTGGGACAGAATACTCAGTCACTGGCGGAAGCACACCGGTCACGCTCTCTCCGTCGCAGACTCTTACTCTTACTGCTCAATTCCATCCGGCTGGGGCAGGGAGTTCAAACGGCATCATATCGATCGCAAGCAACGCGACTGGGTCGCCCGCAGCGGTTTCTTTATCGGGAACTGGAGTGGCGACAGTGCAGCATTCCGTAGCTCTGACTTGGGGCGCAAGTCCTTCCTCGGTTTCTGGATACAACATCTATCGCAGCACAGTGAGCGGGAGTTCCTATATAAAGGTCAACTCGTCGCTTGTGAATGGGCTCAGCTACAACGATACGAACGTACAAAGCGGCAGTACCTACTATTACGTGACAACTGCTGTGGATGCTGCTGGCAAGGAGAGCTCCTACTCGAATCAGGTCAGCGCGGCAATCCCGTGACCTGAGGCAGGTGTTGGAGAGAAGTAGAGCAGACACAACTACCGGGGTCCGCGTCAGTTTCGCCGGCGGACCCGGTAATGCGTGCGCGAGACGCGCGTTCCAGCGGACGGAAAGGGGTAGGTCTGCCTAGAGTGAGCGAATTGGTCGTCAAACGGAGTTTGCTCACAAGTGACTGTAAGAGCATAGTTTGTGAGCCCCGTCCGATATTTCCGATTCAGAGTTTTGACCCTTAGTCCTTGAGTCCAGTGGTACCACCTGTACTTTATTTGCACTTCAAAGCGGTATTTCGAGCTATCACGGTGCTTGTAAACTGTCCTGGGGATAGGGGAGTAGAGTAACGTATGGATGTCAACTCAAGACGCAAGACAACCCGCTCGGAACTCGCCAGAATTTCTCATTTTTTCAACTTCGGCAAGACGCTTGCGCTCGTGTCGTTCGGTATGCTTCTGGCCGTGGTCTTAGTCAGTGGATGCAGCGGTACCGTGGGCAGTACCCAAGCTACAAATCCACCACAACAGACGTACAAGATCTCAGGTACGATCACTCCCGCGGCAGGTGGAAGCGGCGCGACTGTTACATTAAGCGGAGCATCGACCGGTACTCAAACGGCGGACAGCTCAGGGAATTACGCTTTCGCGGGATTGGCGCCAGGAAACTACGCCATAACTCCGAGCGAGGCGGGGTTCAATTTCAGTCCGACCAGCCAGAGTGTAACCCTAAGTAATGCCGATGTTACGGGCGTAAACTTCACGGCTACGGCGCAGCAGGCGCACACCGCAACCCTGAGTTGGATGGCGAGCACGTCAGTAGTGACGGGCTACTACGTTTACCGGAGCACAGTTGATGGTGGGCCTTATACCTTGCTTACTTCGTCGCCGGTTGCCGGCCTCACCTATACAGACACTGCCGTCCAAAGCGGTCAGACTTATTACTATGTGACGACCTCTGTGGATAGCGGCGGAAACCAGAGCGGTTTCTCGAACCAAGTGCAAGCGATAGTCCCTTAATCGGATCGATTCTATGGTGAAGGCACGGTGGCGCGGACCTGATTCGAAAACCCGCTTTCGTGGCCTTTGGCATCGACTGCGGTCACCAAGTAGAAGTAAGTGTGTCCGGCTTGCACGGAAGGATCTTTGTATGTGGTTTCCTGGATGGGAGAGGAATTCAGTTTCTTGTATGGCCCCCCCGGATTCTCCGCCCGGTAAACGTAGTAGCCTGCAACCATGGAAGTGCTGGCCTTCCACGTCAGAACAGCATAGTGCCCGCCCGAAGGTGTTTCCTGGCTCTGGAGGAGCCGGCCGCTTGAACCGATGCCACCATGGTGTGAAGTCCACAAGGCACCGATGATCACGAGGACTGCGGCGCAAAGTATCGTGATCGGAACGATGCGGCTTGAGCGAGGAAACCGAATCACAGATTCGACTCTGGGGCAGGGCGTGTCGAAAACAACCCTGGTGGGAGAACAATACACAATTGGGTTCGGCATGCCAATACGGGTTCTCTCGAGGAAAGCCAGGATACCAGTTTCGCCGGATATACGTCTATCCCTGCGGCCAACGTTCGTCACAGTCGTCACAGTCGCCGGCAGCGGCTCTTTCTTTAACAATTTGGTGCTCCCCAGGCCGCTGCTCCATAACGGAGAGCTTGCGTCCCCCTGTAGGGCCTGTACTTTCGTAAGAGAAAGCCCGACGCGAATTCGCCCGACAGTCCCACAAAAACTTCATGGTTCCGCCGACTGTCTTCCATTCACAGATGTTTTAAGGTCCATCGTGTGGGCGGGAATTCTGAGCACATCGAATCCGGCCCGAAATACCGCAACTGTTCTGCCCGCCCGATTGGTTGCCGTAGGGGAATTACTTGAGGCCATTGGCCGAAGTATGGAAAAGGCCGGCCTCACGATTCCCGTCAATCCAGAACTTAGACGAAGAAACATTGTTGAGAGTCGGTACTCGAACGAAGTTTCTGCCGCCTTACCAACTCTGTAATAGTACACGACGGCGGCTGTTTGCCTTCTCGCCACATAGGGCTGAGGGCCGTTGAAAAAAAACCGGGTAAAGGAACAAAATGTATATTCGACGTATGAAAAGACTTCTGACTTGCTTAATATTGCTTTCCGTGACGCCGCTCGCCGTTCGCGCGCAGCAATGGTCCGGGATCCTTGATCCCAGCCGCGCAATTGACTGGTCAAACGCTGGGATACCCGGAGGCATCCCCAATCGCACTAGTATTTGCGCCACGCTGAGCCCGGGAGCCACATCTTCTCAGATCAACAACGCGATTGCGTCGTGCCCCGCCGGACAAGTCGTGTTTCTGAATGCAGGAACTTATAACATCGCTGGCGGAATCAACTTCGCCGGACACAGTAATGTTACGCTACGTGGGGCTGGACCGACGCAGACCATTTTGCAATTCAGCAGTGGCGACGGTTGCGGCGGGCTTGGCGGAGACTTGTGTGTGAGTGCAGCGTCGACCGTTTACCCTGGAGGCAATCCAGCTAGCCTGGCCAATTGGACTGCGGGATACGGGCAAGGCACCACACAAATTTCGCTGAGCACGACATCCGGGCTTTCCGTGGGCAGTCTTATTGTTCTGGACCAGGCCAATGACGCAGTAGACACGGGAGGAGTGTTTCTTAATGACACAATGACCTATACTTCGGAAGGGGGCTCGCCGGGTCGAAATATCGGCAGTGTGAATCGCAGCCAGCAGCAGTTCGTGCGGGTAACGGCTATCAATGGAAACACCGTGACCATTTCTCCGGGACTATACATGAACAACTGGCGTGCCAGTCAGAGCCCGCAAGTCTGGATAATCCCATCCCCCATTACGATGGTTGGTATCGAAAACATGACGTTGGACCACACAGGAAGCGGTACCACCGTTGGTTCGGGAACCTACTTCTATAATTGCTACCAGTGCTGGGTTAAGAACATAAAGTCGCTTAATGCCAACCGCAATCACGTTTGGATGTTTTCCTCAGCCCGAGTTGTGGTCCGTGATAGTTTTTTCTATGGAACGCAGAACGGCGCCCAGCAAAGCTATGGCATTGAGCCTTACTATACGTCTGACGATTTGATCGAAAACAACATTTTTGACCACGGCACCTCGCCAATTGTAGCAGGAGATATGACGGGTGTGGTTGCAGCCTACAACCTTTCGATCAACAGCGTATACAACGTCACTTCATCTTACTTACAGGACATGTACTCCTCGCATGATGCTGGTGATTCGATGAACCTATTCGAAGGCAATCAGGGGATGTTCATCGCCTGCGATAATATTCATGGAACAAGTCAGCTTGGCACCTATTTCCGCAATCAGTTAACTGGGTGGCAGTCAGGAAAGAGCAACCAGACTGTTCCGGTCCTTTTGGATGCCTTTTGCCGCGGCTACAATCTCATTGGTAATGTACTGGGAACGGCAGGCTACCACAACAATTACGAAGCCACGGTAGGGGCCTCCTCTTCAAACTGCAATACTTCCATACTTAACATCGGATGGTCTTCTACACTCTGTGGAACTTCGGGCCCCCCGACGGATCCGATAACCGCAAGAACGTTGATGCTGTGGGGAAATTATGATGTCGTCCATGCCACGGTCCAATGGAACTCATCGGACATTCCGACCTCTGGAGTTCCTTTCATCAATGGGAATGCGGTGCCGGCGAATCACAATTTGCCAGCCTCATTCTACGTGTCCGCAAAGCCGAGTTGGTGGGGCTTGATGCCATGGCCAGCAATCGGAGCTGACGTTGCGGGCGGAACCATTGCCGGAGTGGGCGGATTGGCGTACAGCATTCCCGCTCAAGTCTGCTACAACAGTACGCCAAAGGACAGCAGCGGCATCTTAGTGTTTGACGCAAACAAATGCTACGGATCATTGGCAGCAACAGCGCCCGCGCCACCGACAGGCCTAACCGTTGTCGTTCAGTAGCATTCGTTGGTCGTCTCGTCGGATGCATGCGGGCATCATCCCTGAATCAAACAGAAAGGGCCGGTCCACAGGGTTGGCCCGCCCCTCTTCAAAGCAAGGTTAACTCACTCGTCTGTCGCTCGTTAGAATGCGGGTTTCGCGTGATCCAACGCGACGTAGGACAGTCGTAATCGTTGACATTCTTGAATGGCTTCCGTTTGGAACCATATCTCCCGCTAGTCGTGCAACCTGAAGTAGCGGTACGCAACCTCCGTGCAAGATAATAATGGTGCTTAAGTAAAAAGCAATGAACAACGCAGAGATAGCAACGATGCGAAGGAAAGCTCCAGCCGAGCCCGATGATGCAGCGAGGGGCAAGATTCTTCGACTGATCACAGCGGATATGCAGCCCGCCAATAAAGATGCAAGCGGGTATTTCCACAAGGTAGCGATCACGGCGCTGACCTGAAGATTTATGGGATTTCCCGCGTACCAAAAGGCCGGGATTGTCAGGATCCAGAACGACAGTGTCCAAGCGGCGGCGACGCCCACAGGTCCCCACGGCAAGGCCAAAGCGAATAAAAGGCCCGTGGAAATGAGCTCGAGGATCCCCCAGCGGAACCATCGATCCGCTCTTCCGATCGAAAGGTGTATCCAGCCGTGTGTGTAATAGACAAGCATTATGCCGATTCCGGGCCCGAAAAACGTGAAGATTCGCCCTGCTTCCTCCCACCCGGGACCCAACAGAAGCCGAATGACGTCCTTGCCCACTAGGGTAAGATCCGCACCCAACCCCATGCCCACGAACGCTGTGACACTCAAGGATTTGAGAAGGTATCGCTTGTACTGGGTGGGGTCCTTGCTCAGCCGCCTCAGGGCTGAAACGGCAACGTTCGCGAGAGGCGAGACCAATTGAGCAGCCGACAAGGCGAACAGATCGTATGCCTTCTTATAGAAGCCAAGAGCCTGCGCTTGAAAGCGCCAACCAACTAATAGGTTATCCAGATTCCGGGCGAAGTAATTAAGGCTGAACCGCCCGTAAACATTCATCGCAAAACGCAACATGGAACGAGTTTGGGCAAGAGCTCGAGGGAGTCCAGGTACCCATCGACACAGAAACCAGGCACCCATCAATGAGGAGAGTGGTTGCGCAACGGCCCCAGCAACCAGCGCCCAATATCCCCACCCTGTACTTGCGAGCAGGATCGCCACGCCAACGGAGACAACTCGGGAGAGAATATCGTTGGCCGAGGTAGCAGAGAACCGCATGGCCCGCTTCAGAAGGGCCAAGTGGAGGACTGACGCGCTGGTAAGGAAGATGGTCGATGAAATGCCGATGGTCACATGGGCGACACGAGGTTCACCGTAAAATCGAGCCAGCAGCGAACCCGTGGCAGCAAATCCTATGGTGAGCAAGGCCCCGGTACACAAGTTGATCCAAAAAAGGTTACTTGCGAGGGCATGGCTGATCTCTTCCCACTGGAGCACGGCCTCCGTAAATCCATTCAATCCGAAATTCACAAGAAGGAGGCTGAAGGTAGTGACCATGGTCACCAGCCCAAAGTCCGCTGCAGTCAGGAGCCGAGCTAGAATCGCAGTCGCCACAATCTGGATGGCAAGGCCCAAGCCACTGGAGAGCACGGTGGCACCCGCGCCCTGAACGGCGAGGAGGCGCAGTTCTACGTTGTCATCTTCACTGGGCTGAAATACGCCGCTGGCGTCAAAGGGTCTCAAACAACTTCCTCGTAAACATCCGCTCCATCCGTGGATAAGCTAGCCCAGTCCTCATCCAAGAGCAGTTGTGTGTTGATATCGGAACCTTCTCGAACGGCAGCTTCTGGCACGACCGTTGTTGCTAGGAGGAAGGCGATCCACATTGGGCACATCATCCTAAATCCCGCCTCAGTAAGACTATAAATCGTCGCTACAAGGAAATAACCCAGCCTGAGCCCGCTGGCATACTCGTCCCGACGCAACGCACCAACGATGTTTCGATAACCCGTTACCATCACGACTGCAAGGAGTGTTACGCCTATCCATCCCAAATTCAAGAAGACCTCTAGGTAACCATTATGCGCTTCGTTTGGATGCCACCAATGTCTGCCCCATATTGCTTCCAGGCGCGCGCCGAGCCAAAAGCTCTCGAAGCCTGTTCCAAGCAGTGGGTTTCCCACCATACTTACAACCTCGCTCCAGATGTCAGTCCGACCTGTAAGCGTTGAGTTTCTTCCCAACGTCTCCACTAAATTGCCTCCAGAATCAAAGAACAAGGCAAAGAGAGTGAGAGACAGAGCCGCTGCCACAAGAAAGTGCGCTCTCATAGGTCTTCGTCGCGGCTCGTGCAAGCTTATTGACACGATCAGGCCGCTCGCCATAAGGAAACAAGTCAAGGAGGTGACCGAATTTGCCATCCAAAAAAGCCACACCACCATTCCTAGAAGAGTGCCGTGGGCTATCAATCGACCCTTCTTTCGGAAACGCTCTTCGTCACTCCGGCATGCTTCGAAAAAAAGCCATAGTGACACAAGTCCGAAGATCGAACAGATCATCCCGAGAATGTTCTTGCCTGTTGTGACGCCAGTATAGTAAGGGGTCCAAGTCCAGCGGTTATAACCACGCCCGAATTCATCATAGTACTTGATGAGCAGGACGGACAGCGGGATCAGCACAAAGCCCGAACGCGCCAGGAATCTCTTGACGGCGGCAGAAGGATCAATATCAGTCAGGACGATCAGGACCATAACAAGATCGCCTAGCGCTTTGATCCACCGCTTAAACGCCACCTCAGGATAGTCAGACCAGACGGCACTAAGTGCGCAATAAAGGAAAAACAGCAGGATCGGCCAGTTTACCGATAGAAGTCTCGTAACTCGCCGCCCCCTCATAATCAACACCCAGCAGCCAATTGCCAAAAGTGTTGTGAACAGAAATCGGTCAACAGGACTGCCTTCGAGGTACACATCCGTTTGGTCCGTTGGCGGTGCCATATGCAACCACATCGACACAGGCCGCGAACCCGCAATGAGCAGCCAAGCCACTGGGATCCAGAGGGCTTTTGAAGTCCGTGAATCCGGGTCCCGATCCAGCCAGAAAAGACCCAGAATCCCAACCACGTAAACGACTGTAGCAATTCCCGCCGTCACGCTTTACCTCTTTTTTATTTGCCCTTCGGATGGACAATTGTGAATGATTTCAAGCCGCGCACAACTCGGGGAGGAAAGCAATCTCTTGAACCCCGTCACCATTGAAATCGGCCTCTACCGCGGATCCCACATGCGTCCTCCGCACAATTCCAGAGAGGAATACCCCGACTCAAGCCGTGAATACGGTGCTTCGCGCGACAGGGCAGTAAGGTGAGAACTTTATCAAAGGGGCCAAATACAGTTGCGATATTGAGAGCTCTCGCCTCGATCAGTGCTGGATCATCTCGCGTCCAAGAAAAGGCGGTACAGGAGTTCGAGCGTGAGGATTTTGTGGATTTCCGTGGTGTAGTTCCTGTTTCCTTTGAGGTGGCCCCGTACGATGCGCTCGACCCCGTGGCGTTCGAGGTATGGACGGGAAAGTGTCCGCGGATCTAGCAACATTTCCTGAACGTACTTCGAGAGGGCATCCCGGTACCAGACCCGAAAATGGTAGAACTTATGCCTACCAAGGAAAAGTCGCTCAGGATGCAGAGGCGAGAGGAGGTGATCGATCCGGGCAACCCACTGCGGCATTCCGTAGTCGTAGGCGTATTCGGCCTTGAAGAGAAATTCGAGAAGCCCTCGGTTAGCGCTGGAAAACAAACTCTTCGAGGTTCCATTAAGGCCGCGATCCGTCCGAATCCTCCGGAGTGTCGGGTTCCCATCGGCGATCAACCGCAGGCAGGTGTCACTATTCGTCAGAGCCGAGTCAGAAGCCCGAAAGACGACCCGCACGAGGTCATTATCGAGAAACGGCGAGCGAACGCTGAGTTGGGTTTCCTCTAACGCGAGAAGGCCATAGTGATGCCACGGAGCCTGTCGGAAGACAGCAAAGGAAGCTGGGTGTGTCTGAAGAGCGTCTGCGTACGTCTGCCTCGCGGCTCGAAAATGAGGTTGAAGATCCTGGCTGAATAGTGCGGCCATAGGGTCAGTTGGTTTGAATGCTGGTGTAGGGTAATTCGGTCGGAGCGGCCGCGTGCGACGGAGGACCTCGCTGCCGTAGTTACCAGTCATCCTGACTGGAGCGATCTCGCGGGCCCGCTTATTAACATAGAGGTCGGGGGAGCGACTTACGTCGACGCATCCGTCGGTGAGGTACACGGCACGCTCGGCGTAATAAGGAAACTGTGAGAGAAATTCATCTCCTACACTGATCACCTCGTGAGGCTGCCCGCAGACACGAGCCACCCGCCGTGCTATCAGTACGTCCTGACAATCATGGAACATTCCTCCGAAGGAATAGCACGGAAGCGACCCCGGCGGAGACTTAAGCCAAGCCATGATCATCCGAGTGTCCAGTCCACCAGTCAGGGACATTCCGATTCGCTCATGACCATTGAAATACCGAGGGAGGTTACGCGTGTAGATATCGCGGAGTTGCTGATAATAGGGTTCCGGCTCCAAACAACTTTGTTCCTCCCACTCTTTCGGCCGGAAATACGATCCTTTCCGTGCGATTGAACCGTTGCAAAAAAGCCAAGCCGAAGCGGGGGGGAGAATGCGGATGCCATCGAACAAGGTCCGGTTCTCCAACACGCAGCCGCAAGTAATGAATTCGCCCAGCCCTCTTGGGTCCACCCTCCGAAGCTCAGGACGGAGAACCAGGATAGCTTTGGCTTCCGCGGAGAAATAGAAAGCTTCCTTCGATTCGTGATAGTAAATCCTGTGCATTCCATACCGGTCGTTGAAGAGCGTGGCTGCTCCCGCAGTCTGGTTCACTAGAAGTCCGTGAAATCGACCGTTCAAGCATGCGGGGAAAGTAGAGTCCTCTTCGGAAAGATGGATGAGATACGAAGGGTCATCTGGCTGGAGCGCGTGCCCCCGATCCTTGAGTTGACGAATGATCCCGGGTTCAGGGTATTCCTGCCCGGAAAATACGAGGGCGGCGTCAGATTGTTCGTTGCGGAGTGGCATTCCGTCGAAAAAGGAGTTCTTTCTGGCAGCCCACCCAAGATAGACACCCGCGGCCTCGTCCACAAACGTCCCGGTTGTGTAGAAGGTCTCATGCCGAAGTGCCTCAACCATCCGCAGCAATTGCGGCTCGGCCCACTGGCGCGACATACGAGTCACGAGGCCAACGATTCCAGGCATACGAGATCAGCTCCGCCCTAGACTATCAGCAAGAAATTGGTAGTTATGTTTCGACTCGGAAAGACTAAGTGTTGGAGCCGGCGGGAGGATTTGAACACTCCGTCTGCCGAATACTGTTCGGCTGCTCTGGCATTGAGCTACACCGGCCCGTTCTGCGCTGGAGATCGTAAAGCCTTGCGCGCAGGTTAACGCCAATCGTTATCACCCTATGCGGTAGAATTCCGTGAAGACCGCGATGGAGGTTCAATTTCATACAGGTCTTTCCCCATTTCGTCAAGGGGACATAATATCTAGGCACAAGGATCTCCTCAAATCCATTTCGCACCTTGAATTCGCGCAAGGGGCTATCACCCTTGTTGCCGTAATTGAACATCCCGTAGGTTAGGTGCGAAATCCCTTTTGCTTCGCATAATTCGACCGCCCTTGCGACCAGGGCGTTTGCAGGTCTCTTGTCGGAGTGACTCGATTTCGGAAGCAGCTGAAGGATGGAAGCAATGTCTCCTCTGTAGACTATCTTGAGAAATCCCGTCAATTCGTCTCCCACATAAGCGCAAATAAAATCGCTTCTATCAACAAATGCGGAATGGTCCTTTTTAACTTGTTCGAAAGTTTTGCCATAGTGGGCAAAGCGTACATTCTGTCTAACTGGAGTGTCGTTATTCACTTCTACAATTCCCTTCACGAGTTGGTCATCAAACGGCGTAACTCTAACGACGACCCCGCGTTTCTGTGCTCTCCTTACGTTCTTGCGAGTCTCTTGTGGTAGCTTCTCCCACCAGTCCTTGAAGCTAATAAGTCTGATCGCGGCAACGCTATCCCATTCCAGGTGGTATGAAAATCGGGGCGTCGTAATAGGCAGTTTTTGCGAGAAAGTGAATATATCGGCATACAGCGCGTCTGAGCGTTGCTGCTTCAATTGCCTTATACAGTTTTCGGGATCTTTAAGGTCAGATTGCAGCCACTCCTCATCATGGACAACAGCTCTCCGGACGATCCGACCTGTAACGACTATAGACTTATCTTCAACTTCCAGAGTCGGCACTCTGACCCACGTCCCCTTAAGGCTAATTTCCATAGTATTGCTTACCTTGGGTTGAGTTCTCTCCCAAGCTACATCGCTGCCTGAAATCATCATTAAAACCCTCTATTCTCCACAGTGGAGGAGCCACAAGCTTCGGCGCGCTCCCTTCTTACAACATCTTGTTCGGCAGCGGAACCTTCGACGCTCCTGTCCCGTAAGTCGTCCCGAGTGCCCGGTCCGAGCCTGCTCTGCCTTAGTTGACAAAGCTCAACCAACAAAACGCGTAAGGATCCAGTCAGTTCAAGTGCGCGATGCTTGGACGGTGCAAATCAAGAACGGCTGCAGTGTCTCAGTTAGATTGAGCGGCATGCACGGCGATTTGGTCATGGCTCTCGACGCGAGACTGCCGCGCATCGAGCTGGGCAAAAATCGCATCCATAATTCTAGCGGTTAAGAGAATTTCCCGATACGGGATGGGTACCGGAGTATTTTGGAGAATCGAGCGGTAGAAGGATTCGATCAAGTACTTCATGCCGGATTTCATGTGAAAGTCCCTGGCGAGAAAACTCCGCGCGTTCGCAAGCACGTTTCCGAGATGCTGTTTTGCGATGATTGCAGGTGCGACGAACGGTTCGAGGTAACTCTTGAGTTTAACGCCCCTGAGTTTGATTAAGGTCTCTTGATCCTGATCCAAAATGAGACCATTCTTGGCACCATAGATGCGAAACTGATGGAGTGAGGGACGCATCTGCGACGAAAAGGTGAAGTAGGCAGTAGTGTGTTCTTCTTCAGAAATAATAACTCTCAGTTCGTCAATGATTTCGCTTTCACCCATCCCCTTCAAGAACGGGCTCACAAACCCAAAGGCGATTATATGAGGTGATTCACTGGTGAGGTATTCTGCAATCCTTGAAACGCCGTGGCTAATAATATTATGGAGCAGTTTCCCCGGTAGTCTGCGGACCCAATGTCGCTTGTCGCGGAGAACAGCGCCGGAGTAGCCAGACGGTGCTAGCTCATAACAATAATAACTCTCCATGTGGACTGGTCCGTTGCCCAAGAAGCCACTCTGCGTAAGGGTTCGCAAGCGTCGCGCAGCAGGCCTGAATTGATCATCGTGGCCCGCGGTTACCTTCAAGCTTTTTTCGTTTGCGAGTGCAATCAGCCTTCGAGCCTCGTCCTCGTCAACGGTGAAAGGCTTCTCAACATAGACGTGACATCCGCGTTCCAGGCAACATCTAGCAATTTCGAAATGACTTTGCGGCGGCGTCGTAATGTGGACAACGTTTGGCCTGGCTTCATTCAGGAGCTCGTTCAAGTCGTCAAAGCAACGCTTGACCGGAAATCTCTCGTAAAGCTGTCTCGCCATCAATGGTTCCTTATCGCAGACACCAACAATCTCGCATCCCGGAATCCTTCGAATCTGGGAGGCATGGGAATCCGCGATCTTTCCGCATCCGACAATGGCGACCCTAAGCACTTTGTATTCGGCTCCTACACGCTTCAAAATAACGTCTGAGTCCCTCTGTCATGGGCACCTTTGGCGCCCAATCGACCCGCGCCTTTAATTTCTCATTGCTGTAGCGCGTCTTCTTCCAAGAGGCGCGCCACTTCATCCGATTGAAGACAGGCTCCAACTGGCCTTCTGACCAGTGTGAATATTGTTCCCATAAGGAGCAGAGGGCATAACTCACCAAGTGAGGAACATAAATGGATTTGAAGTGCTTTACATTCTGTTTATACAGGCTCAAGAATTGTCTACTGGAGGGGAGATCGTCGTCTACGACATTAAATACCTCGCCATCGATTCCCTTTCTCAATCCCGCCAATACGATTGCCTCAGCACAATTATCAACATACGTGAACGGTATGATGTTGGAGCCGCCCAGATGTAAGAAGACACCAAAGGTACTGATCCCCACGCGGCCGGTGATTCCTTCATTTCCGGGACCATAGACGTACCCCGGCCTGACGATAACATACGGCAAGCCGAACCTCTTTCCATATTCGGCGACGATTTCATCTTGTCTAACTTTGGCGTAGCAGTAGGCGTCCCCACGGAGCTCCGGATGCGTTTCAACCGGGCATGATTCATCCAATAGTCTCCACCGAGACTTTTGAGTGTTGGTATAGACCGCAAAAGAACTTACGTTAACAAATCGCTTGAGGCATTTGTGCCTTGCAATGGCCTCCAGAAGATTTCGAGTTGTGACAACCGAGTTCACGAACGCGTCTGGATAGGACTTCTCACCTCGACCCGAAGCCAAGTGAAGGATTACGACCGCGCCTCTGGCCGCAGCCGTGCAATCCTGGGGAGACAGAAGGTTCCCTCTAATGACTTCAAGTCTTACCCCATTGCGGCGACCGTTAGAAAGAGCCTCGATCTTGGAGGCCTCACTTGAGGGCCGCGAGAAACAGCGCAGATTACGGAATCCTCGAGCCAATAAGTTTTCTACGACTCTGGATCCAATGAAGCCGGTTGCGCCCGTTACGAGAATAAGATCGTCCGGACCGATTATGAAACCATTGTTTTCTTCTTGGCTCATAAGGGCTTTCTACCCCGTAATGTATGGCTCGCTTATCGGGTTGACACCGAGGACTGCGAGCAGCCTGCCGATATGATCGAACAGTTTAACGAGGCAGGTCATCAACCTGAAGCGTCCTAAAACTAGAGCAAATGGGAGAGCAGCAATGTAGGCCGGAACAGCGATAACCGATTTTGCGATATGGAGAACTCCGAAGTTCGGATGTGCCAAGGAGTTCGTCCCACGCAACAAGGCTCTCCTCAACATGAATGTCCACTTCCAGCGTATCGATGGAACCACTTCGTACACTACAGCCTCATTGCACCAGATGAATGTGCGTCCGCTATCGATCATTCTCCTGAAAAAATCCTGATCCTCGCCCGTCCGAAACTCCGGTCTGAACGGTTGTGAGCAGGAGGTGAAAATCCGTCGTTTCAGCAGCACATTGCCAGTCCGCCCTTTGCTTCCATCGATCACAAATCCGGTTGGGTAAGTCGGCCTTTCGTAGAACTTTCCCTTGAGGACCCACTGCGGCGGCTCCTCGTCGAAGTGCGGCTTTACTGGCCCGAGGACGCCATCCACGCCATATTCGCCACAAGCCTTGAACAGCGTCAGCAGCCAGAGTTTGGTCGGAAATTCATCATCATCGATGAACGCGACAAAATCACCATCGGTGTTCTCGATTGCTCTGTTTCGCGCCAGCGCGATGTTCTGCCGAGGCTCCACGCAATACCGGACAGGGATCGATGAAGTGGCGGCGAAGTTCGAAACTACTGGCCAGGCTGACTCTAATCCATCGTTGTCGGCAACAACGATCGAGTAACTGAATAAGCCATTCGTTTCTTGGCTGCCCAGTTCACTCAGCAGGTGCTTGAGAAAATCCGGCCGCTTATAACTGCAGACGCAAACGCTGATGTGCTTCAATTGTTCGGTCATCGCGTTAGAGCAAGGGCGCAACTTAGGAGCTTACGAATAGCTATTGGCTCGTTCAATCTCTTCGGGGACGATGTCATTGTTTGGTCGCTTGCCCTATGCCACGGCAAAACTGGAGGCAATCGGGCAATCTCCGGCCCAACGGAAAATGTCGCCTCTCACCAGGAACCGATACTCATTGGGATTGACAGGATGAGTTTCGATCTCGACCACGCTCTGGCGTGCAAGGGAAAAGATCCGTTGCAAGCGATTGGGGCGTTCGAGCGGCGGCAGCGAGAAGAAGAAGTCGACAAGACGGTGGCGTCGAGACAGGAAAGCACCGGTAAACGCCCGGAAGGCTCCATTCCGCAGGACTTTTTCACCCGGTTCGTGGGAAAAGTGTCTCCGGACGATCGTTCGGCGCGGCAACAATCCGCCGAGCAGCACATTGGCACAGAGGTGCATATGGTGATGGCCGTCGAGACGGGCTGGACTCTTTTCGTAAAGACGGCAAAATTCATCGACTTGGGCAGACACAACATACTCGAAAGACCGGGCGAGACCAGGATGAAACACGGCACGGGCAAGGGGATGCCGCGTAAGATAGCGACTGAGTTCGTGTTGGCGTTCGACGAGTCGGACGGGACAGTTAGGAGCCGAAAACGGTGTTGTGAGGTTGAGGTGGAGGCCGGCGTCAATTTCCTGCTGGAGTGCTATGGCCGCAGCGCGTTCTGAATCTTCCATAAAAACCATGGTACTCACCGAGGATACAACTCCTCGCGCGGAGCAATCGAGGATTCTGTCAGTGGTGTAGGCATCCCTTCCCCAATCGTCCGCGTTTACGATGAGCAAGCCGGCTCTATGCGCCTCTTTCCTCTGTGGGAGTGATTCGTTGGTAGAGGTGGCGCTGTCTTCCGAAAATGCCGCCGGAACTGTAGCAGCAAGGCTACCGGGAGACAAGGGGACCTGCTCTGTTGTGCGATTCATTGGTTCACCTGACGCATCGGAAATGTATCAGAAAGCGGCACGGAACGACGCGTCAACCTGCAGCCGCTACGCACGGCGATTCCAGGTGGTAGACGACACGCTCTCCTTCAAGATTGGCATAGGCGATCCGGGCACGATCTTTGCCTGCACCCTCAATCTCCCACCCATTTCCACGGCGAACCAATTTCATTTGGCTTCTTTGGCGCCACCATTGATTCACTTCTTGTGGGAGAGCCATCCAGATCTTACCCTCGGAACGCAACTCGCCAAGATAGGTTAACAAGGCTTTGTACGTCTTTTGAGCGAGCGGCTCCCGAAGGTAGTCGGGGTGAAGGATGAAGCTGGCCAAACCGTGTTTTTCAAGGATCAGAGTGATCTGGCGTACCCACAAGTCAATCGAATGCTGCTTCAGGATATGAAATAGAGAGTAGTCCTGTGTTGTAGTGAGTGGGAGCTCCAGAATATTTCCAACAAAAAATGGCATTACGGAACAACAGCCACCCCTTTGACCTTCCAGGTGGCCAATATTTGGAATAGACATGTCGTAGGAGAAATCTAAGGATTCAAGCCACTCCGGATTCCTGTAGAGGACAGCGGACCGGAACCCCGCCGCATGGTATTCCCTTGCGTACCGATTGATTCGCTCGGCGCGCTGCAAGAATACCTCCCGATTGCTGAACAGAAGGCCATCGTGGTTCAGGTCGTGAACGTTGATTTCAAATCCGCGGTCCCGAATGCTGCTGAGGAAGTCCGCCGACACTGGATACTGTCCTTCTGGTACCAACTGGAATGAGGCTTTGATCCCATAAGCCTCGTTCAAATCCATCAAGGTTGAGCAAAACTCAAAACCAGATAATGCTTCCACGTCATGAGTCATGATGGCGCAACTGGAGAATCCATTTGGCCAAAACCAAATGAACGGGATTTGGTCGACGCCATGAACCTTCAGCAACAGAGCCAGAAGCCTTTCGAACGTGAGCTCAACGCTCAAATCCACGGGCCATTGGGGGAAGGGAATTTGCTCCCAGTCGCTCAAACATATTCTTTGGAAATGCTTGCGCACGGATAAGGACAGCATCGGCCGCATTTTGTAATAGGCTTTTCGGATGGCAGGTGCAGAAGTAAGCTGTTTCCCATTACCATTCAAGGCTGAGACATAGCGCTCATAACGCAGGTTAGAGACAACTTCCGACGGGTTGAACGGAAGTTGGAGCGTCGATCCATCAGCCGTCACCCGATCAGATACATCGTAAAGCCCATCAGTGACAGACTTGGCCAAATAACCGACACAGGTCCGTCCGTAGCAAATTGTGTCAGAACCAAAGTGGAAAAAGCCGTTGCTGTTGGACAATTCTCCGCTGAGACCGAAAGTGGCAAAACTTTCCGGACACCGGTAATAATCGAGAAAGGCCCCGTTCATGACTTCCCCTTGGATTCGCGCTCTTCAGTCTGCCATTTAGACTGGCGCGCTTCGATAATGCGCCTGCAGCAGGATTCAGCCGACGTGGCGATATAACATCCTTCCCGTTGCAACGAGCAGGCCGTCGGGCATGCAGGCAAAAAGGCGCTTGGCCAATTTCATTCGATAGCCTTCAGTTGTCGGCCGAGAGTGCCGAGTGGAAAATCTCAAATAAGTCAGAGTTGAGCGCCTCGCGCCCAATCGATCTTTGAAAGTGATCAACCCCGTGTTCTCAATTTCAGAACGACCTAAATCAAATTCCCGGAGCCCCAGCGCTTTGGCTTCCTGAATGGTCTTCCAGAACAAAAAGGACACACCTCCTAAATTGTGAAATTTCCGGTCAGAGCAACCATACTTGTAAACAACGGCATCTCGATGGTTCAGTGTCAGGATGCTGGCGACAGGATTTCCGTTCTTTGATGCTAGACGAATTGTCAGTCGATTACCCAGACTCGAAATCAAATTACGGAACCAATCAATCGGTTGAGGGGGCAACCTATGACGCCGGCGGGTTTTCAACATTAAGTAATAGAAATCTCTCAAAAGAGCCTCGGATCGCCCCTCTTCATAGGTGAGTTCTTGACGCTCCGCGCGCCGAACCGCCCTCTGAATCGAATCTTTGTTAAACCCTTGAAAGATGAGATCAAGACTAGGGCGTAGGTCCATCACGTGAGAGAAAAACGAGCGGCTCTTCTCCGCAGCATCTTCACTCACAAGATCTGGGCTCGACGCCCGGATTTCGACATATTTCCATCGTTCTATTTTGAATGCACACAGCAGAGAACTGATAATCTCTTTTCGATCGTCCACGCTTTCCACAAGTGGTTCACAGTGGTCAGCAAAAGGCAATGAAACCATTCGACACCCCGTCAGCCAACTACTGATGCGGCAAAAGACGATACCGTTCGTCAAATCAGCGGCCGGAGGCGAAGTGGAAAAAACTAGTGGTTCGTACGCGTACGTTCGGTGCAAGGCCTCCAGCCAGCCTCGCGTGTGGTATATGGAAGCCTGCGGGTTCTTTCGTACAAACTCGTCCCACCGGAGGTCTTCTAGCGGATTGAAAGCATATACCGTCAAGTTAGGCTTTTAGGTTGGGCTGTGCCCGATAGGCGACTTTTTTTAGCACGACGTTCCAACTTGAGAAACCTTTCTCTCAAGTTTGTGGCGTTCGACGTCCACAATATCGCCTCCTCTGAGCAGGCGTACTGCCAAGGAGTAAGCTGCAAATTTTATGGGCCGAAGAGAGTACTTCCACATATAGCCCTGAACTTGTCGACCTCCGAAACGCATCTTGAAATTCCATATTCCTTCTTGCTTTGATCCTTTTTCCGGATTGATTCGTATACCCGTAAAGTTGAACTGTTTGACGCCCAACGCCTGAAACTCCAGCATGGCCTGCCATAGAAGCAAGTTCATTGCCCCTCTCGACGGTCTTCCAATCGTACCGCTATACCAGTCATAGGCGCTGTGCAAGCTGAAAGGAGAGACCATGCAGGCCTGGACAATCCCTCCTTGCTCGACGAGAAATATTCTGACTTTATCGCCCAGACTCAACAGAATTTTCCCGAACTCGTCACTACTCCTAAACTTGACACCGGACCTGCGCAATGTATCGGCGATGAGATGATAGGCGGTCTCGAGATGTTCTTTGCCGCTCCTGATGCGCAAGCCAGCCTTAGTCGCCTTACGGATGTTCTGCTGGCAATCGCCGTGCAATTCACTCCATAAAATATCTTCACCTTTGTCCAAGTTCTTAATGAATGTGCCATACGGAGCTGCAACAGCGCCATTTGGGTAAGTCCGGAAAAGCGCAGTATTGGTTGCAGGAATAATCATATCGGCGCCGCTGCGTCGAAAATACCTCACGACATCGTCCAGAAAGAACATTTCTTCTTCGACCGCGAGGTCTGCTAGCGGAATCGTCTCGGTCCGGAAGCGAATGATATGGAAGCCAGGCTTTCGAATAACCGTGTAAGGGAGCACACACCGAAGTTGACCTGAGCTATCGTGGCCACCAAGCCATCCGTACTCGTCACTTACGGACTTCAGAAATGGCTCTGAGGCAAAAACAGGTAACCCCGAATGCCAATTTATCTCGGTCGGCGTGACTGTTAGAATCTGCACTTTCTTTTCCTTGTCCTCTTGCTCCCCAACTTCTATGGACGGTGGACAATACTCAGAAGTGTCCGTCCAGCACCTGTCAACGTCGGTTGATAAGAAAAGTGAACGCGCGATGATTCTATGCGGATCTTATGGGTTTTTGCAGTACTAGTCGGCCGAGCGCAGAAACATAAAGCATTCGCTCTTTCATCTCTAGTCCCATTTTTCCCATCATACGCAACGAGGGGCGATTCCTCACGTTCACGTCCACGATGATACGAGTTACTCCGATGACGGTTAACAATTGTAAGGCTGTTTTTTCCACCATGAACGGACCGACACCCATTCCACGAAACTGCGGTCCCGTCACGATATCGTGAATCAACGCCTCTTTGGGCAGGAGTCGCATATACATCCGTGCAACGATCGGCTGGTCCGTATCGTTCATGGTCGCCCATATGCTACCTACCATCCTTCCATTGGACTGACAAAAAAAACCTAGCTCCTTTCGAGTTAGCTTTTCCCGATATTCCAGAACTCGGCTCTCCTCTCGAAAGTCTTTCACGCGAAAGTAGTTGTTTAACGTTATCGGTAAAAGAGTGCATGGGATGGCAGGCTCAATCTCTTTCATTCCCGAGACACTCTCGATAACAAAGTTATCGGTCCAATAGATCCAGAATATTCTCTGCAGGTTCTTTGTAATCGTATGTTTCAGAAGTGCCAACATAGAACTTGTCGGAGTAAACCGGTTCTTGAAAAACAGCGGAGCGCTCTAGGAGCGCGGCATCGAAAGAGCAGCCTTGTCGCGGTCACCGGCTCGAACGTTCAACCTAGTAAGCTTGTCAATGAAACTGCGTAGCCTGAGCATCTGCTCACCCCTTCGGAACCGCACGAAATCGTCAGGGACTACTTTGTCGAGGCGGCTCAACATTGCCCAAAAGAATCCCGCAAGGCGAAGTCCGCCACCTAGGAGAAAAGGCCGTTGCGTCATCTGATAGATGCACCGCACAAACTCCCACAAAGGGTGTCCACCGAGCATGTAATCGCCTTTGCCACCTCTATAAGCGACCATGAGTCTGCTTTGTTTTGCCGTTCCCATGCTGCGGTGATGAACGCAGCTCTTTTCAAGAAACGACTTCGTCTGCCATCCCTTCATTCGGGCACTAATCACCGCGACCAAGTCGATTCCGCCAATTTTGATAGGTGTGTAGCCGCCGATTTCTTCGAAGCATTCGCTGCGGAATAATTGGCAGGCCCCAGAGACATGCTCGATGCTGGTGAAGCGATAGTCATAATGGCGGGATTCCTCGTGAAATGACGTCCCCGCTACACCCAGGCGGAGGTTCTCAGCGAATTTACTCAAAATAAAACCGAAGTAGTCTTCATCGAAAGTGATATCCGCGTCCAAGTTGCCAATTACGTCGAACTCAAGGTCCTTAAGCTTGGCGTACCCTGTGTTGAAAGCATGAACTTTGCCCGCGAAGTGACGCTCTTGCCGCTCGGGCATCCGCAGCAGTTCGATCCAATTGTGTTTCGCAACGTAGTTATTTACGATTCGATCCGTATCGTCGGTTGAGCCATCACTTACGATTACCCATCTGGTCGGGCGCACTGTTTGCCGAACGACCGCCTGCATCGTCTGCTCAATGAAAGCAGCCTCGTTTCGGGCAGGGGTTATTAACACGTACCGTAAACTGTTCGCACGTTCAGGTCCCGATGCTGTTGTGTGACTACTCGTCGCCAAAGCGGTCATCGGAATTATCCTTTGAGTACGGGCACGAGATTGCTTTGCGTCTCACAACCGCCCGTAATACAGGGGGCCTGGCTCATTTCGTTTAACAGTTTTGAGTAAATAATCGCGAACGTCGAGATCGTTATGCCATTTGTTCGCAAAAACGCAAGGAAATTGTCGACCGTTCGTGGGTCGGTCAGATCTTTCGTGTGTCCAATCGCGACTATTGGCTTGTACGACGAGGGGTCTTGTCGATCGTTCTGGATAACCCGGTTCATTATTGCTGTTAGCTCTCTAAGATTCATGCGACAAAAATCAAGCTTCATGGGATATGAAAAACGTAACAAATCACGGCCGCTATTCAATTTCTGCCTGAAGCCTTGACCATGGATCCCAAACCCACGAGCAAATCCCATGCGCTTCGTGGTCGGCATCCTCCAGAACGGAACCATTTCGGTGTAGATCGGCACCTCCATCCACGGCCCTCGTGGATCGGGCAGATTCACGTCACTGCTAAATTTCCAGTAATAGCCATTTCTTGAGGCGCGGCGATAGTCCAGCGTATGGTTGTGCTGGAGTCCTCCTTTGAAAACCGAAGAATCTATTTGGATCCCTTTTTCCGCTAGCACGCTTGCCGCAGTTCCAGTCGGTTGAAACAGCCAATTTCCGGCACGAAACGACAACGGGATGAATTCTGGTTGTCCGACAATCTTGCGCAAATACTGGAGAGAGCGATCAACAATCTCAGAAATCCTCCTTCTAGGCAAAATGCAAAGATTATATTCTCCATAATCGAGAACCCACTTGTCGTGCTGGCGTCGGGCGTTGCACCACTGCGGATGCAGGTGCAACGCAATTTCATGATTGTCCCGACATAGATCTTGTATTTGCTTTTTAACTAGAGGAATAGCTTCATCTGTTTCGTGCGCTTCAATCTTCTCCAACTCCGCAACTTCGATGAAAGCCACAAACTGCGCATTCCACTTTCGAAAAATTGTCCGGAGCTGTTCGGTGGGCTCATATACCAATTCTCTAAGCGTCCCGCTCCCATCACCGTAAATCTCATAGTCTAGGGTGAAAATGAATTCAATCATGGAAGGCGTCTCGAGAGACTACTGCTGAGCTGGGGCAATCAAAGCATCCATTTAATGATTATAGGCCCTAGCGAAAGCTTCTGACATTTTCGGGTGCCTGTTCTCCGCCTCAACACCTGATTCGAATTGCAGTGTGGACATCGCGAGAAGCATCCACGCCTGTGACCAGCGCATATATGAAGTGCGGATGGTGCAAGAACGAAGGATCCGATAGTAGAAGAAACCACGCTCGTCCCACATATGATTCATGGCCCACCGAAGCACCGAACGAGCCGTGGCAATGCTTTCAGGGTCAAGATCTCTAAGTGTCATGAGCGTGATAATGCTCTGGGCCACGCAGTGGATGTCCACAGGATACTTACGGTTGTGAAAATATCGGACTGACCCGTCCGCACAGAAAAAGTGGGCGCGGTAGAAATCGAAGCCGCGCCGAATGTGAGACTCGAATTCTGGCGTCTCGACATCCCGAGAAATGGAGTTCAGTGCGCAGAGGTTGAAGCCAGTGTGAAAGTTGTCGATCCATCGTTGTGGAGTTGCCTCGCCATAATCCCACGAGCCGTCTGCACGCTGCCTTGATGCTGAATAGCGTGCAACCCTGAGGGCGGGCTCCAGGAATCTTTCCTCTCGCGTATGTTTGTACACTCGGCAAAGAAGAGCGGCGCCCAGGAAGTTGGCGTTGTGAACTTGAACCCGCAAGGAGCGCAAGGGATAGCTGAATCCTGCGACAGTATCGCCCTCAGCCCAGTAAAGCTCGCCGAGGACGTAGTCCGCGGCGCTCATCGCCATACTCAAACAGCGCGCATCGCCGCGCTGCTCATAAGCATCCAAAAGCGCGCTGGCGACGAAGCAGGTGCAGACCAGGTTAGGCGCCCCAGCCGGCACTATGATCGTGCGCGTCTGCCACGGAAAACTGTACCCCCAGCACCAGTAGGGAAGGCCTTGCGACCGAATGGCAATGAGCCGCTCGATCATCTTCTCGATGAGACTTTCCTGGTCAATCAGTCCAACCTTTGAAAGGTTTAGCAACGCCGAGAGAAAGAGGCCGATCGCTTTTGGGTTCTGCGTCTTCTTAATAAGCAACAACGGACGGATGTTAAC
Source organism: Acidobacteriota bacterium (assembly GCA_003225315.1). Taxonomy (GTDB): domain Bacteria; phylum Acidobacteriota; class Terriglobia; order Acidiferrales; family UBA7541; genus Acidiferrum. Next base: position 117,386 of record QHZD01000028.1, on the reverse strand, counting down.
TGGACTCCGCTTCAAGGCTTGGGTGAATACAAGCCGAGGAAGTTTGGTCCTCAGGAAAGGCACTGCAGTGAGAATCCTACTGTTTAGCGCATCGTAAGGGTCGTAACCAGCCCAATCGTTGATCTGACAGTAGGCAAGAAGCTTCCGGACCGCTGTCTTGGCCTCATCGTCGTCCATGACACGCGAATGATTCTCAGCCATGAATCAGTCTCTCAGTCATAGGGCAACGAGAACCTTGTTTATAAAAAATGCCGATGAAAATCTGAATCGCATCTCGCCGTTTAGTTAACCAGTCCGGCAGTAAGCTCTAACACTTTTAAGACGTGGCTGACAATTGCTTGCAGGGTAATGGTAGTCCCAGAGTTGGGGTTGGCTGGACGGGTTCGCCGAGTAATCATCACTCGCTTTGGCACGTCCTCGGTGTTTTCCAATAAAACGAGGCGTCCGCAGCCGGACAAATAACGGTCAACAGCTCCTATTTTTCCTCGAAAGATGCTGTAGACTGGAACATTCAATGCTGCTGCCTCGCGGTTCATAGTGCCGCCACCACTGATGACGAGGTCGGAATACCAGATTAGGTTGAGTCCGTCGACGACGTGTTCAGGAATCAACATACGGCCGTTACCGAAGAGCTCGGACCAGGCCTTTCTCAGAGCACGCGCTTGTTCCGGATAGCGCGGCAGCAAGATAATCTTGACGGCTGGATTTCGAGCGATGAACTCGATTGCCGCAACCAGCAAGTGCTCGCTCTCTGGATTGTGATAGTGAGCGTTGGTTGCCGGTGGCCGCACAGTGACCACGATATCCTTGCCGTTGATTCCGAGTTGGCCCATCGCGGACGGATCGGGCCTGAAAAACGGAACGTAAACATCTTCCTTGATGCCGGGATACTTGAGTATCCTGTCTCTTCTAAAGTGAACAGATTCGTCCGGAAGAACTTCCGGAACCATCACCCAGTTCAGGGATGGGAGAGTAATCTGGTTCACGTACTCATAGTCGAAGATCGTGATCGACGGAATACGCAAGATTGAGGCGAGAAACGTCGAAGACCGCGACCCATGGGAGAGTGCCAGGGCCGGCTTCTCACTCCTGATCGTAGGTGTCAATTGACACATCCGGACGCCCAATCTCACGGCCTTTGCCACCTTGTTCTTTCCGCTGTGTCGTCCAAATAGCTTGTACGAGAGTCCAAAATAGTCCGCGAGTTCGCGGGTCTGAGCGCAGTCACGAGCAGTTACAAACACTTGCAGGCCGAGTTTTCCGAGCTCCTCGATAATCGGGCGGAAAAACGGCACGTGCGGAGAATTTTCAAGATCGATCCATATCTTGCGGCCACTGAGAGTGCCTATGGATGGTTCTGGCCGAAGGATGAAAGGCTCTGACAAAGTGCTTGTATGATTTGTTATGGTCGTCTGCATCTGGAAGACCTCACTGGGCAGTTTGAACAGGAGCAAATTCCGATATGGCTTCCGTGACTCGTTGCTGCTCGGCTAAGGAAATCCCCGGGAACAATGGCAGAGAAAGAATTTCCGATGCTGCTTCCTCCGAAGCAGGGAAGTCTCCTTTCTTATAGCCGAGAGACTCGTAGGCTTTTTGCAGATGAAGCGGAATAGGATAGTGGATGCCAGTGCTAATGCCCGCTTCGGCTAAATGTTTTTGAAGCCCATCCCTATCCAGCGCGCGAACAACATAAAGGTGATAGACGGACCGGACCCAATCGGGATCCTCGGGTACCTTAAGGGCGGCGGAGGCAGAATCAAAAAGCTCACGATAGCGCGCGGCAGCTTCGCGCCGTCCCTCGTTCCATTCAGAAAGGCGGCGCAGCTTTGCATGGAGAATAGCCGCCTGCAACGCGTCGAGCCTGCCGTTGTATCCTTCCATCTCGTGATAATACTTGCGCAATTGGCCATGGTCCCTGAGCATGCGGATTTTCCGAGCAACGTCTTCGTCATCCGTGGTAACAGCACCTGCTTCGCCACAGGCTCCGAGGTTCTTGCCTGGGTAAAAACTGAAAGCGGCGGCTCGTCCCATCGAACCGACTTTCTTCCAACGCCATTCTTTCTTTGAAAAATATTCCGCTCCATGTGCCTGGCATGCGTCCTCAATGACCATGAGGTTGAATCGCGTAGCAATTTCCAGGATGGGGTCCATGTCGACGGGCCGGCCGTAGAGGTGCACGGGGATGACTGCCGTAACCGGCTTACGAGAAACTCTATGGACCAATCGGCCCGTGCCCGCGTCAACCACGCACTGCGTCTCCGCATAGTGCAACAGTTTCTGCGGATCCATTGTGTAGCTGCGAGGGTCGATATCCACAAAGTCGGGGCGTCCGCCCGCCTGCGAAATCGCTTCGGTTGTGGCGATGAACGTTAAAGGAACCGTAAGGACAATATCTCCGGACTGGATGCCGGCAGCGATCAGGGCAAACCGAAGAGCGTCGGTTCCGCTACCCACACCGATGCAAAACTGTGAGTCGCAAAAACGAGCGAAATCATGTTCGAATTCCTCGACCATTGAGCCTCCCACAAAGCTGGCTGAACGCAACGCAGAACGGAAAACAGAGACAAGCTCCTCTTCAAGCTCCTGGTGAGGCGTTACAAGATCCAAGAAGGGAATATGTCCGTTTCGATTCGAGCGGTTATCTTGGCGAGGGATCGCGCGCAAAACTTTCGCTGGATTTCCGGCAGCAATGACATTTGGAGGCACATCCCGAGTTACAACGCTTCCTGCACCGACGATCGCATTCTCGCCGATAACAACCTTGGACAGAATCGTCGCTCCAGAGCCAATCGAAGCACCCCGCTTCACCAAGGTTGTCTCGATTCTCCAGTCCTTCTCAGTTTGAAGGCCTCCTTCGGGTGCCGTAGCGCGAGGATACGAATCGTTGATGAATGTAACTCCATGACCGACAAAGACGTTATCTTCAATCGTCACACCTTCGCAGATAAAGCTATGGCTTGAGATCTTGCAGCGGCGGCCAATCCGGGCATTTTTCTGGACCTCCACGAATGCGCCGATCTTGGTTTCGTCTCCGATTTCGCAGCCATACAGGTTAATAAACTCGGAGAGTTTTACGTTTTTTCCGAAAAGTACATCAGCAGCAACGCACTGATAGTGATTCATAGCCGGACGATTTTCCCTCTCTCCTTTAGTGATTGGTCAGCCGCTTCGAGGAGCTTGACCACGCGCAATCCTGCAAGACCGTCATTGAAGGGCGTTCGATCGTTCCTGATACAGTCCATGAAATACTCGAGCTCGAGCTTCAAAGCCTCCGCTTGTTCCACTCGTGGCGCCCATACATCCCCGGAACGGTAACTCACCAGCAATTCATAGACGCTCTGGCCATTCGTGATTTGCACGCCTTTGTCGTAGACCTTGATCTTCTCGTCGGCCTCCAGGTCATTCCATACCAGCATCTTTTTCTCACCGCCGATCAAGGTCGTCCGAACTTTTACAGGCGAGAGCCAGTTGACGTTGATGTGCGCCACTACTTTATTTGGAAAATACACGGTGATGAAGGCCAGGTCTGCCAGGCAATTCAAATGCGTTCCACCCGTGGCGACGACGGCCTCGGGTTTCTCCTGAATGATGTAATCCATGATGGACATATCGTGAGGAGCGAGGTCCCAAATTACGTTCACGTCATGCTGGAAGAGGCCGAGGTTTACGCGAGTGGAATCGAAGTAATAAAGGTTCCCCAGCGTTCCGTTGTCAACGAGCTCGCGGATTTTCCGCACCGCGCCGCTGAACAGAAACGTGTGATCCACCATGATCTTGAGCCGTGTCCGCTCCGCCAATTCGATGAGCTCCTCCGCTTGTTGCGGAGTCGATGTAAAAGGCTTTTCGACGAAAACATGCTTGCCATTCAGCAAGGCGGTTTTCGCAAGTTCGAAGTGCGTCCAGACCGGAGTGACGATGGCAACCGTGTCAATCCGTGGGGATGTCATAATCTCGGAAAAGTCCGTAGTCAGGTGCACACCCGGGTAGACCCTGTTTGCACGCTTGAGTGCGGCAGGATTCTTGTCGCAGATGGTCACGACCTGGCAGTTTTCCAGAGCGTGGAGGTTCCTCACCACATTCGGACCCCAATAACCGTAACCAAATATGCCTACGCGCACCAGGTCAGAGGGGGACTTGTGGGCCTGATACTTCAGGCTTTCCGAAATAGGAATGGAGATTCCTGGAGCGTAGTTATTGCGCCCAGAGTCAGCTTGCGTTGTCATAGGCATCCTTTGAAAAAATCAGCATCATGCTCCACTTGCATATCTCAGTAGGCGCCTTCGCCAAAAAAGGCGGCCCGTGGAGTTTGCAGCAGGATTTTGATGTCCAGCCAGGGCGACCATGTGCCCGCGTAACGAAGGTCCAGCCGAACCATGTCGTCAAACGAAGTCCTGCTTCGGCCTTTGACCTGCCACAATCCGGTGATTCCAGGCTTTACGTCCAACACGCGGCGCCGGTGCCAGGTCCTATACGATTCCAGTTCATAGGGAATCGGAGGCCGCGGCCCGACCAGAGACATTTCCCCTTTAAGGACGTTGATGAATTGGGGTAGCTCATCCAGGCTCGTCTTACGCAGAAACTTTCCCACGCGCGTGACCCGCGGATCCGCCGTAATTTTGAAAACTGGATTCTTGTCAGAGCCGGTTGCTTTCGAACCGATCTCTCCGGCGATGAATCGCCTCACATAATCCCGATGGATGCCCGGGTCGTTCGCGCACGTCATGGACCTGAATTTCAGGAACGTAAATTCCCGTCCGTACTGACCCACTCTTTCTTGACGATAGAAGATCGGCCCTTTCGACGTCAGTTTGATGATGGTGGAAATAATCGCAAACACAGGAGAGAAAAGCAGGAGAGCCAAAATGCTCCCTGTAATATCCATCGCTCTCTTCAGAATTCGAGGAAGCTTCTTGGTATCATCTTGATTGAGCAAGTCTGGATACAGCGTGACGTCCGCCCCATTGTCGCGATTCGGCTCGTTCCAGCCCTCTGGAAAGAAATGGAATGAAATGCGAATCCAGTCGGCCAGCTCTGCACCCAGCTTTGCCCGGAGCGATTCGGTAATGCTGGCCCGCAACAGATTCTCAAGCGAACGGCGGTCAGCTTCGCAGACTTCGGTGAATAGTACGCCTAGAATAGCTTCCTCCTGATACCAGCCGGCCATGTCTGTTTCTCTTGTAGAGCGTGAAAGTGCCGCGAGAATTGCCGGCAAGGTCCTTTGACCTCGATCCGTTAGGAGAGGTTGCGAGGCATCCAGGAGCATTAGCATGAAGGACTTTTGATACCGTTCCGCCCGTTTGCGTTCCCAGCGGAGAACCCTTCGAAACATTCCTTCGGAAAGGATCTCGCGAGTCTGCAAGTCGGACGAACGGCTATACCGGAGAGGAGTTTCACATCCTTCCCTGGGGCCGGCCGTCTCTTTCAAGAAACCGGAGCTGAGAGCAAGTGCTTTGGTGCTTCGAGCATGTGCAATTGGCTTCATGATGTGGAACCTCCGAGAATCCTTTCACTAGGACAGTTGTTAGTGCTGGAAAATCCGCCAAACGCTCAAGAGGAACAAACTTAATCCAGCTGTTGTGATTCTCGAGCAGTGCAAAGGTGGAGTAGGACGAACCGGCGAAAAACTCGATGGTGTCTTCTGAAGTTAACGAGGTCCCTTGAAGGCCGAAGGTCTACAAAGAACTCGATTTTAGACAAGCTACCGCCCTAAGAGTCCCAAATCCCTTAACCTGAGATGGGGACACCCTCTCCAAGAACACATTCACCGGTTTCTTTCAGTAACGAAACCGGCGAAACAACGCTTAACTCCTTACGTGTTCGCTTCTCCCGTAGTACGCGTAAGGGCTGCCAACGGCGTCATCTTCAACGCCGTTTAGGACTACACCCAGCAATCTGCTCTCCCGAAGCTCCTGACAGGCCGTCCGAGCCAGATCGGAGGAAGTCCTGCCCGCGCCAACGACGAGGATTACTCCATCACACATTGGCGCCAACACAGTAGCGTCCGACACCGGCAATACTGGCGACGTGTCCACGATCACCCAATCGAACAGAGTGTTCAGCCGCTCGAACAAACTCTTCGCCCTCGTGCTGCCAAGCAATTCCGTCGGATTTGAGACTGGTCTCCCAGCGGGAATGAAGAAGAGATTCTCGCCGGTGCCCGACTGAATGATGGAAAACTCGTCGGCGTCGCCACGAAGGTAGTCGCTGAGCCCTGGAGAGGAGGGGGTTCCCAAACTCACATGCAGTTTGGGGGCGCGAAGATCAGCGTCAATGAGCAAGGCATGCCGTTCGTGCTGATGCACGATCGCGCGCGCAAGATTCAGGCTTACGAACGACTTTCCTTCACCAGCCTGGGCGCTTGTAACCAGCAAAGTGCGAAAGGGTTTCTTTTCACGCAGGCGATACAGGCGCGCACGCAAAATGCGGAATTGTTCGGCGCATCGGTCGAAAGATTGCTCATTGAACAAAACGAGGGAATCCTTGTGGAGCTTCCAGGCAGGCTTTGCGCAGCGTTGTCGCAACGCATTTAGCCCGGGAGCGAACGAGGTCAACGATGGACGAGGGGAAGGTTCGGAAGGTGCGAAACTTGAGGTCGGGCGCAACTCCTCTTCGCGTTGCTCAGTCCAAAAAGCCACAGGTTCGGGCGGTATTGTCTCTGCACCTGGTACTACTGGCGTTTGCTGCGATTGAATCTTTTGGAGAGCCTCAAAGATGCGACTCATAGAATTCGTTCCTTTGATTCGACAAACACGGAAGGACGCTGACGAATGCGATCCTGCCGCTTGGCGAATTCCTGGAGCAGTGAGCCACTCTCTCGCGAGTTATCTTGAGACATTGAATTGGCAGCCTGATCATCGGGCGCACCGGCGAAGAGCTCGAATTCACGTGCTGCATCATCTACCATTTGGGGGGTAACAAATTTTCGGTCATCCACGAAGGCATTGATCAAAGCATGGTCCGAAAGAACGTTAATCACGCGGGGAATCCCACAGGCGTATTTGTGGAGCCGTTCGATGGCTTCCGCGGTAAAGATCGCTCTGCCGTTCGCTCCGGCGATATGAAGGCGTTGTGCGATGTAGCCACGCGTTTCTTCCAGCGAAAGCCGGCTGGTTCTGCAGCACAACGTAATCCTTTGCCGAAGTTGTCGCAGTTGGGGATGTCTGAGTTTCGTCTCCAGCTCTGGCTGTCCCGACAGTACAATTTGGAGCAACTTCTCCGTCGAAGTCTCTAAATTGGTGAGAAGGCGGATTTCTTCGAGGAGTTGCGGTGTGAGGTTCTGTGCCTCGTCCACGACTAGAACTGCCGGCTCCCCCGCCTGCTGACGATCCAGCAGCCAGCGGTTAAGCTTCATAAGCATCTCGGCCTTGGAGCGCGATTCAGAGTAGATCCCGAAATCCGCCATCAAATACTCGAACAAGTCATTTACGTTTAGCTGGGTGTTGAATACAAAGGCGGTTGCGGCTCGCTGATGGTGGAGCCATTTCATCAGCATGTTAAGCAGCGTCGTCTTTCCCGTTCCTGCCTCGCCTGTAAGCAGAATGATGCCTTTCCGAGTCTGAATCCCGTACGTCATGCCGGCCAGCGCTTCTCGTGCGCTCAAGGTCAAGAATGCATAGCGCGGGTCGGGATTGATCCGGAACGGGCTTTCGTTCAAACCGAAGAACTTTTCGTACATACTCTCCGCTCTCAAGCTTTAAGCGCGCAAACCGAGCTCACTTCGCTTCGCAGGAATGTGACTGCTCCTGCCGTTCTTGCTGACGGACGTCCGATTGGCCCAAGGAATCAGCGCCAAAGTGGGCACTCCGAGATGCATATCAATATCCTGCTTATTCCTCATCGATGTGTCCCGCCACTCAGCTACTTGCACCAAGCCCAAACCCAAAACGAAACCTAACCCCAGGCCTCCTATGCCAAAGAGGGGTCGATTGGGAAAGGAGGGCCGCTCCGGCAAACTGGGCGGATCCAACACGCGGAACTGTTCGCCTTGTTGACGGTGCTCCAGCTCTGTGGCCATCTGCGATTCGTTTCGTTTCTTCAACAGATCGTTGTAGAAATCCTGCGCGGTTTGATGGTCCCGCGTTAAGGCTTTGAACTCCTGCTGAATCGTTGGGCTCAACTGAATCCGGGCCTGCAATACCCTAATTTGCTTTTGGAGGCCTTCCTGCTCCGCTGTCTTCAGGCGGATGGCTACCTCATTTTGGTGCAACTGCGCCCTCAGCTGTTGGATTTCCGGTGACTCAATCACGGTTGCTCTTGCCTTCTGGTCGATGGGTTGGCCCGGTCGCGCCGTAGGAGCTTCCTGAATCTTCCTCTGCAGATCTGCGATCTCGTTCTTGAGTTTCACCACGTCCGGATGCTCTTCCGTGTAGTGCCCTTGCAGCGAAAGCAGCTGATCCTGCAGCTTGCCGACTTGTTGTTCTAGAGTCTGCGGATTTTGGCCTTCCGCCGAGGATTTCCTGGCTGCTACTTGTTGGTTTAACATAGACTCCGTAAATGCCTTGTCTTGCAGGGCCTGGTTGAGGGACTGTGTAACGGCCTCGAGTTGCTGCGTCGTTCCCGTGAGCAACGTAAGGGTGGTCTTTTCATCATCGGGAAGCGCACCCACATAGTGGGATTGAAACGCGGCCAGCTTGGCGTCTTGGTCGTCGAGCTTGGCCTTGGCATCCTCCAATTGTTTGGCCATGAATTGCGTCGTGTCTTCGGCCTGTTGCTCGTGGAGGTGCAAATTCTGCTTGATGAACATCGAGGTGATTTCAGAACAAATCTGTTGGGCGACCCGCGCCTCCCGGAACGTGACGTCCACATTGAAGCCGGGCAGCCCCGCAGATTGTGTGCCCTGCATGGGGTTCAGCGGTGTCACTGCGATAGACTGCTGCAGCCGCTCGACTAACGCTTCCATAGGTAAGGTGCCGGCGTCTTTCTTGTACAGACCGAATTTTTCCACGAGGTGCTGTAACTGCGTGCGGCTCAGGATCTGTTCTTTCATGCTTGCCAGGCGCTGGTTGAGATCCTCGGTCATGACCGGCTTGACGTACGTATCTCCCACTACCGGGCGTTCGACTAGGACAATTGTGTGCGACGTATACTTTTCAGGCAGAACCAGGCTCAACAGAAAACCCCCTATCACTCCCGCGGCCACCGGGAGGACCAGTAACCAGCGCCGTCGGCGAAGAATCGCCCAGTAGTCTTCGAAGGTGAACTCTCGATTCGTGGCCATCGCTATTCGTTTTCCTCGAACTGGTCGATCTGCCATTCACTCATTCGATTGGGATCGGTCGCGAACGCCAATTGAAGCCAATCGAACCAGTTTGCCGCAGCAAATTCCGGCCGCAGGATGTTCCTATGCAGAAATTCGTATTTGCATCCTGGACTTGCACTTGATAGCTCAGGTCCAGGTTTGTCCAGCGGCCCCAAGAATGACTAAGATTCACGCCGCCGAACCAATAGTTGTAGATCTGCGCGGCCGGTGTTAGAGGAGAATTCAATCCCTGGTTCCGTGCGTAGCCCGCAGTCATTCCACCAGCAAATGCTTTCGAGAATTGGCTGTTAAGGGAACCGGTCGTCTGGTCGGTTATTGCGCCTGGCAGGATGCCTGCCCCGCCCGATAGCGAGCGATCGTATGCAAGTCCGAACGTCGAGCGCCCCCTTTGGTAAGTCATCGAAGTATCAAGCGTCCAGTAGACTTGTCTTGACGAACTGGTTGCCGGCGTCGAGCCCGCCGGAGACACTGTTCGAAGGAAGCTGACCCCTGGGCCCCCGGCCATCCTGAACGCAAACCGCCTGTCCCTTCGTCCAAAGGAAAGCTGCGCGGTGTGCGCGTCAATCGGCTGAACGGTGCCGCTGAACCGCAGCTCGGAGAAACGATAGAGCAGCGCCATTGAGTTGTGGCGAGTCACCTGATGCTCGTAGCCGCCTTGGGCGGTCACCTCGCTGTAATCGAGGAAGCCGGGGTTGTCAAGAAAACGCAACAGTGAATACCCTCCAACAAACGTCAATGACGATTTGGGAGTCATCGCCGTGTCAAGCTCCACCACAGATGCGTTGCCGACTCGTTGTCCTCGGCTCGTGAGAATGGATTGATTTGGAGTAAAGATCGGTTCCAGCGACACGCCCTGGCCCCCAGGGAGGCGCACGGATGAACCCGGCAGGCTAAAGCCAAACGACGTCTCCGGCAATTGGTTTACAACGTCAAACAACGAAAGCGTGGAACGGCCCCAGGCTAACTTCTCGCCCAGTCCGAATTGCTGGACGACTGAGTTTTTTGCAGTTCCATCGTTGGAAATTAAGCCGCCTCCGAGGTAACTCAAGGTCAGGTCAGACCGCCGCGAAATCTTGTTTACATCGATCCCCGCATAGGCAGAACTCCACGTTGTCACGTTAGTCGTTTGAGTAGCCGCAGACGCAAGTGGATTCGTATCGACGGTTGAAGTCACGCCGATGAGCGGCTGCCAAAAACTGCGTCGCTGGGTCACAGGACCCAACGAGAATTCCTCTGCCCCAGTCAGGCTGCGTGTGTCCTGAGAAGGCCCCTGAGTGTCGCCATCAGCATCCTGAGACTTGTTTTTGTTCTGAGCTGGAGCTATGCGCGTGTCGATGGGCCGATCCGCGGAACTGGCCTGGGTGCCGGATTGTTCTTGTGCAAGAGTCGTCGGCGACACGAGTGGAATCGCCAGCATCGCTATCCACAAATTTGAACGTAGGGCGTTCATGGCTCCCTTATGGCACGACAATCGTATCTCCCGCCTTCAATACGGTGTTTTGAGCGGTGTTCTTTCCATTGACCACATCTTTGTAGTTAAACGGGTGTTTCACTTGCTTTCCGTTTTCCACGCGCAAGAGATATATATTTTTCGTGTTGGCGAATTGCGTAAATCCGCCCGCGCTGGAGAGCGCCTGTAGCAAGGTCATCCCTGGAAGCAGAGGATACGCGCCGGCCCGCGTCACTTCTCCCATGAGGTAGATGCGCTGGCTGCCGATCGTGGTAACGATCACAGTGACTCGCGGATCCGTAAAATATTTCTTTAACCTCTGTGTGATGTCCGCTCTAAGCTGCGCTGGGGTTAAGCCTCCCGCCTGGACGTCATCCAACAGAGGGAGAGAAATCTTTCCGTCGGGCCGCACAGGCACCGTCCGCGTGAGGTCTGGCTCCTTCCAAACACTGATATCCAGCGTGTCCTGCGGACCTATGACATAGTTGGGATCACTCGAGACTGGACTGTCCGGTTCTTTGCTGCCATTTCCGTTCCCGACCAGCGAAGCCTTATCGCTGGGTTGCGTTTTGGAGGAAGTTTGTTGCGTAAATGCCAGGGAGGGCAGCATGAAGAACACCAAGGCCAGCGAAAAATGAGTCAATTTTCTTGTTCCAGTTTGGCGATTGGCAGATGCCAGCACTTTGGAGGTGGAATGGAACTTGCCCGCTGTGAGCCTCGTTTGCCCGAAAGATACATCCCCATGGATGAGGTCTTCCTTTTTCTCCCGTACTGTGCGATCCGGCTCTAAGACATTACCTTCGTGGGACATAGGCTGCACCCCATGAGGAGTTCTTCAGGCACTCCTGCAGAAACCGCCTGCGCCGACGCTCTCGGGCATTTGCATCGGGCTGCCCTCACCGCCTGGACTCTCTTGCTTCCGCGGCAAATTGCCCCTGGAACTTCCTCGGCTTGCAAATCTAGTGAAAGACACCGTCCTCCACAATCCGGTCCATCCCACAATCGACAGGAGGGTGAATACAGGAGGGCGAGATAGGGGAATCTATGGAGGCTGGTTCACGACGGGGCCCCGCTGTCCAAGGGCTCCGAGCATGTGGTCTTCTTAGGTCAAATTGATTGCGGCCCAACGTTCGATGAAGATCGAACGCATTTAGCAGGTCGGCCGGGAACTGCATTAAATTCAGAAGGATAGGGAAGCCACTGCCGTCAAATCCTATTGCCTACCCCTAACTCGCAGTGGACAATCGCAAAAAATGGTTTGTCAACAAATTTATGTCAGCATCGCTATTTGATAAGGATTCCGACAACCGAGCAATCTGGCGGGCACCTTCCTCGGGTATTCCACAATTTGTCCGTGTCCGCCGCTCTTTCTCGTATGTGTGCTAGCCTCTCCTTCCGTCACGGGACTGCGCCTCGTGCGCTCAGTTGGCGAATTACTCGTGCTTTAGTAACTAGCTCTGTCTTTTTTGCATCCCATGTGCTATGCGGGAGTAGAGTTCCAGCTTTCTCGAAGTGGCAGGCGGAGACATGAAACACATAACTGCTGACGAAGCGAAACGCTTCGTGGTTGCCCAGCTCGCTCATCCAATCGCTGCTAAGGGGCTGATTCCGGAAAACCTTCCAGACAACTTCGATCTTTTGACCGAGGGCATTATTGATTCCCTAGGATTCGTTGACTTAGTGATGGCTCTGGAGCGGTATTTTGACATTAAAGTAGACTTTGGCGGCTTGGATCCTGAAAGCCTGACTGTTCTGGGGCCAATTTCACAGTATATTGCGGAGAAAAGTAGGGTCGCTAGCTCGCGGTCCACTTGAATTGCGGCCCTTCCCGGTACCGAACTCGTCTTAGCTGCTCTCTGACGGTCGACGTAGATCTAGTTCTCATATTGGGGGGATTCGTGGTAGAAGAATTCCGCAAGTTGGAAATGCGGGCCCATCGATTCCTCCATCACTTCTCGGCTCGAGGGAACGTGACACAGAGCACCGAAGAGAATCAGGCAATTCCAGATGTTAGGGAGCTTCCGCCCGATCCTTTTTTCCGCGGTTTACTGAACCGGATACTTCATCTGGGCGCCCGTTTCGGTCCTGGCTCGGGCGCCATGCGAGTGAGGCTTCATCGATGGCGTGGCGTGAAGATCGGGCAGGAAGTGCATATTGGAACCGACGTTTTGCTTGAAACCGCTTATCCCCAGTGGGTCTCAATTGGCAATCGCGTTCAGATCGGCTTGCGATGCACTATCATCGCCCACCTCCATGGACTGGCCCCGAGGAAAACGGAGCATGGTGGACATGTGTCCGTCCGGATTGAGGATGATGCGAATATCGGCGCCGGAGTAATTATTCTTCCCAACGTCACGATTGGCCACGGCGCAGTAGTCACTGCGGGAAGTGTCGTATCACGGTCGGTCGCACCGCTTCACATGGTTCAGGGAAATCCCGCCAGGCCGATCGCTAAGTGTGGCATCCCCCTGACTTGGGATACGACACTGAAGGAATTCTTTAGCAAGCTTGAGCCGATCGAGAGATAAGGATTTTCCTGCCGTTCATGCTCCACAAGAGACTTGGCGCCGCAGAGTTGACAATTCCCGAAATCGGACTTGGAACCTGGCAATATCGAGGCAGCGTGCAAGCCCTGAGAAAGGGAATCGAACTCGGCGCCCGCTTCATTGATACGGCGGAAGCTTACGGAACCGAGAGTTTCGTGGGCGAAGTCATTCGGGATATTCGCAATCAAGTCTTCCTGGCAACTAAAGCTTCCCCTTGGAATTTTCGACGCAAGGATCTTTTCCAAGCCGCCGATCGTAGTCTTCAGGCACTCAAAACGGATTATATCGATCTTTACCAGCTTCACTGGCCGAACTCGACCATTCCCATCGAGGAAACGATGGGTGCCATGGAAGAGCTGGTGAATCAAGGCAAGGTTCGCTTCATCGGCGTTAGCAATTTCTCGCTCGGAGAGCTTCAAAGGGCGCAGGCCGCTTCGCATCGATCCCGAATTGTCTCCAATCAGGTCCGTTACAACCTTGTGGATCGAAGCGCGGAAGTCGGTCTCTTGGAATACTGCCAACAAAACAAGGTAACTTTAATTGCTTATAGTCCGCTTGCACGGGGGATGCATGCCATGAGAAAGAATGATCCGGCCGGTGTCCTCAGAACAGTTGCTGCGGAGACAGGCAGAACTGAGGCTCAAGTGGCGCTCAATTGGTGCATCGCTAGAGACTCCGTCGTGGCCATTCCAAAGGCAGATTCTGTCGAACATATCGAAGAAAATTGCTGCGCGTCGGATTGGCGCCTGACACAAGAACAGATTGCGCTCTTGAACAAGAAAATCCGCTACCGTCAGCGTGGTCGCGTTGAGGCAGTCTTGAGGCGTGTTGCTCGTAACACCCTTCAGAGACTCGGCCGCGTATAACCAAAATTCAAGCTCCCTCTTTCGTCAGCGCACACTTCCTCGCAGGACGGCCGTTTCTTGCGGTTGTCCTTCTTCTGCATCAAGTTGCTGTATCAAAGCTTGGCGATCGATCTTTCCATTCGCATTCAGCGGGAATTCACTCCGCAGATAAATCCTTCGTGGAATCATGTATTCCGGAAGCGACTCTCGGCACTCGGCTAGCACGACATTTTCGTCCACGGCCTCGTTCCGCGAGACGAAGGCGATAATTCCCTCCGCCAGTCCGTTCCTGACTGGCCATCCGACTGCCACCACCTGTTCTGTTCCGCAAACGCGTCGCAGCACGGCCTCGATCTCTTGTAGTTCAATGCGGTACCCGCGCACTTTGACTTGGTGGTCGATTCTGCCCAGATAATGAATGCAACCCTCGGCATCCTGCTTCACAAGGTCTCCCGTCCGGTACCAGGTCGTTCCATCACAACCCGGCAATTGAACAAATCGCTCCCTCGTTTTGTCGGGGTCGTTCCAATAGCCATTCGTAACCTGAGAACCGGACAGGCAGAGTTCTCCGCTTTTTCCGGTTGCGACTGTTCTTTTTTCATCATCAACGATCCGGCACATTTGTCCAGCGAAAGGCCAGCCAATCGGGACGACACCGTTCAAATATTCTTTTTCGTGTCTACCGGGATCCCAGTGCAAGTGAGTGATGGCGATCGTCGCTTCTGTCGGTCCGTACAGATTCTCCACCGTTGAGTTAACCGCCGCCTTTTGCCAGAGCGCCGCATATTTGGCGGGCAAGGGTTCACCGCAGAAGAGGCTGTGCCGTAAGCTCGGGAAGCTTCCGGGATTCAACAGCCTCATTTTTTCCAGAACTCCGACCACAGAAGGCACGGAAAACCACATCGTCAGCTGATGATCGCGGATAAACTTAGCCGGCATCATTACGGACTTTTCCGGAACGGAAAAAAGACACGCCCCGCGTTCCCAGCAGACAAACATGTCGTGGACACTCAGGTCGAACGTAAGGTCGAATTCTTGCGAAAACCGATCTTCCTCGTTGACGGAGTAGCGGTCAGATACATACTTGACATAGGGCTGGACATTCGAATGATGAATCGCGACGCCCTTGGGCTGGCCCGTGCTCCCGGACGTAAACAGCAAGTAGGCAATCGCCGCGCTAGCAAGTTCGGGGTTGAACGAAAGATTCCTCCCGCTGCTCATTTGTCCCGCGGGCAGAAATCGATGCTTCGGGAGTTCTTTTGACCAGGCCGGCGCAACGTCGCAATCCGGCAAAATGACAACCAGAGGACCGCTCACCTTGGCCAAGAGGTTCGGTAAGTTAGCAAAGCTCTCCGCTCCCGCTATCAGAATTGAACAACCGGAAAGAGTCAGCATTCTCAGTGTCCGGTCTAGCGGGAACTTTGGATTTAAAGGCGCGTAGCCCTTTCCCGCGGCTAGAATGCCAAGGACACATGCGTAGGCAGTTTTGCTGCGATGGGCTAATAGAGCAATGACTCCGGACTGATGGTCTCCCACTGATTGGATGGTTGCGCCAATACGAGCAACTTCCTGGCGCAACGATTGGTACGAAATGTTCTCGTTGCCGACGGCCAGCGCCGGACGCTCAGGGAACCGCTGCGCCGATTCGAAAAAACCTGATGCAAGGTTTCGGACCATGGTGCCTATCTGCAAGATCGATCCCAACTATTTTCGGATCGGAGCCTGGCTTCCTGTCTAAGTGATACCGCTCGGCCTGGCGACTGCCTGAACGGGTCTCCACACAGCATCGCTTTTCACAGCGACCGACGATGTCTGAGTCGCTGTCTCAAACGCGATTTGCGTATGATGCAACTCCTCTTTGGTGGGCGGTATATCCAGAATGAACGTCGAGTACCCGGCGCTGATGTATCGCGACAATTCTTCTGCCACGGCCTCGTAACTACCCACTAGATAGGGACAAAACGTTTTGTATGTTTCAAACGGCCGGAGCCAGTACGGACTTCTGCCGTTCTTTGATTCCTCTGCGAGCTCAGACAATTGTTTGTGCCACAGCGAATCCGAAACTTTCATCGCCACCTGATGGGTCAGCTCACCCTTCCTGTCTTCCGGGAAACGCTCCTCGGCGACTTCCCACGCTTCTGATTCCGTGCTCCGCGCAATTATCCCCACGCGCACTCCGCAATTGAGTTCGTTCTCCGGGTCCAGCCCCTCGTATTCCCTCGCCGGTTTCGGATACTTCACCGCCGTTGCGCCAATTGCCTTGGCGGCCTCCAGCCCTGCCTCAGAGGATCCGGAAATGAAGATTCCTGGAAAAAGCTCGGGCGCGAGGGGAGGCGTCATTCTCAGCTTGTCGACGTTATAGAACTCCCCTTCCATCGTGACGGGTTCGCGTCCGGCGAGAAGCTGTTTGATAATACTTGTGTACTCGATGATCCTCGCATAGCGCTTGTCATGCGCGGTCGTGTCATTCAGCGCGGCCAGATCGTTCTTGAACCCGCCGGCAACCAGGTTAAGGTAGATACGCCGCCGGTAAAGAAATCCGAACGACGCAACCATCTTCGCCACCGAATAAGGGTGCATATACACTGGCTGGATAGCCACAAGCGGACAAAGGTTCTTGGTGTTCTCAATGATGATCTGCGCTACTAGCCAGGGATCGACGATGCTGTTGTCCGTATAGACCAAAATCCCTTTGCAGCCGCATTGCTCACTCCAGCGCGCCACATCCGCCACGCTCCTCGCGTAGCAATCGCTGGAGATATCTTTTGATTGGGGGCACGTCGCGAAGAGTTCAACAGAGATCTTGCTATCAGAGCGAGCCATTTGAGTTACCTCTTGCGCAGAACTCAGATGCCGTGGCCGGGGGACGACTGGCTCCTAGATCTAAGAGGCCCAACGAACGATTTCGCGGGAATCCTATATGGACTTTCAGAAGTCGAGCTACTAGGTGAAGACCGGAAACCAAGCTAAGTAAAACACTCGACGCATCGCGAAGGGGAACACCGTATTGTTCCTTTGGCTCGCCGAAAGCAGAGTGTGGGAGCGTTGGCGCTTTGAGAAGGTTCTTCCGTTCCGGTATTGGCGCTGTTGAATCACAAATTTCGGCCCGTCAGAGTGACAAGGAGATGCATTTTTCCACTGAATAGTTCACTGCGGCTTGCCTATGCATAAGGACCATCATTGTGAAAATACTGGGCATCAGCGGGTTTGAAAATGCAGTGCCTTTCAAGAAAAAGCACTGGCCGAATCTTGAGGAACGCGAATACCGTATTTCTCAGGGGCACGACTCGGCGGCCGTCCTTTGGAAGAGCGGTTCAGCAGGAAAAAACATACTGGCAGTTTTCCTTCCGGCGCGATCGCCTACTGCCTTTCTGAAGCGGGCCTTTCGCTGGGAGACATCGATGAAATCGCTCACAGCTTTGACTATGAGCCCATCCGCACCGCCTACTCGCTCGACCCCATTTCTTACCAGCTCTACCGCGAGGTCTTCTCGCGCGAATCAATTCTGGCGCAAGTGCATGGCCATTTGAATGCGTTCCCCGTTGACCGCGTGAAGCAGGTCAACCATCATCTGGCGCATGCTGCGACTGCCTATTTTTGCTCCGGATGGGAAGAATGCCTGGTCCTGGTCGTGGATGGCATGGGAGAGGCCCAAAGCGCTTCTGTCTACCACGCCCGTCAGGGCAAGCTTGAGAAGCTTTGCGAGATCTCCGCGAAGGATTCCGTCGGTATTCTCTATTCGGTCGTGACTCTGCATCTCGGTTTTGACTTCAATGCTGACGAATACAAAATCATGGGCCTTGCCCCTTATGGCGACGCTGAACGCTTCCGTTCCTTCTTCGAGAAGGCCGTTGAATTGCTGCCGGACGGGACGATTCGCATCCCGCCTCTTCGCATGAACAAGTCACGGGATGAGCGCGAGAATTACCTGGCCACTCGCAAGTATCTCGCCAACCATTTGATAAAGCCTCGCGATCCCGATGCTGAAATTGCCGGCGACCATCGAGATGTGGCTGCCGCCCTTCAGGATTGTCTCGATCGGGTCATGCTCCATATCTGTGGAACGTTCGGAAGGCGCACTGGTTTGCGGCGGCTTGCCCTGGCCGGAGGAGTGGCCCTCAACTGCACCGCCAATGGAAAGCTTGTCGAATCCGGCATTTTTGATGGCATTTTTGTCCAGCCTGCGGCTGCCGATGACGGCTCGGCGCTTGGCGCAGCCATTTTCCGTTCGGCCCAGCGAGGCGCCATTCGCAATGTTCGCATGCCCGTCCCTTTCTATGGTCCGTCATACTCTCAGGGCAAGATCGAAGAGGCGTTGTGTGAGTTCTCCGATCGCATCGACGTTGTCCGTTACAGCAGTCTCGCTTGCGCGAGCGATGAAGCTGCCCGCCTGATTGCCGATGGACGCGTCCTGGCGTGGTATCGCGGGCGAATGGAATTCGGCCCCCGCGCTCTCGGTCACCGCAGCATTCTCGCCGATCCTGGCCATCATGAAATGCGCAATCGCATCAACTCAATGGTGAAGATGCGCGAGGCCTTTCGGCCCTTCGCGCCCGCTGTGACTCTCCGCCAGGCCCACCGGTGGTTTGAGGTCGCTCCCGGGGCGGAATTTCCCTACATGATTACTACCGTGAACGTCCGCGAAGAGCATCGCGCCAAGTTGCCAGCGGTAACTCACGTTAATGGCTCGGCCAGACTCCAAACCGTCTCCTCATCTGACAACGGGGAATTTCACACTCTGCTCGAAGCCGTCGGCAAAACCACTGGCCGCGAGATGGTCCTGAACACTAGCTTTAATGTGAAAGGACAGCCGATCGTGAACACACCCCAGGAAGCGCTTGCCACGTTCCTCAACACTGGGATCGAATTCTTGTTTCTGGAAAATACCTTGGTACGTCGCCGGTGCGGGTGTCCGTAAATTTGCTGGTCGAGACTTGCGGCCAAATCGGTGTCGCCTGCCAAGTTGCGTCATTTCTGGTCTTGGGAGTTATCTTGGCGCGCAAACCCAACGCCTGGTCCCCCGCCATCTTGTGACCAAAATCGCCGCCAGCATGTTCAAGCCCGAGACCCAATAAGAGCCCTTTCCCGGACCATCTAATAGTTGCGATTGGGTATTCTCAGGTCATCCATAGCGGCGTGATTGCCGCGACACCCGGAAGCCCCCGCTCGCGTCTAACCCACTGGGAAAACAGGGACTTTCAGGCATTCGCCGGGAGTACCTGCTTCAGGTGGGAACTTTTCCCTGGCGCGACAGGAAGTGATAGTTGAGAGCCGCCAGAACGTCTTACCAGGAGAGATGAGGATCGCCGAGCAAGACAGAGACGACGTTCTGTTGCGGCGGGCCGCCAGGGGCGATGAGGAGGCTTTCACGCTCCTATACCGGCGGCACCAGGCGGCCATGTACCGCTTTGCGCTGCGCATGACAGGCAACACCTGGGCCGCGGAAGAGATTGTGCAGGACGTGTTCATGACCTTGATGCGCGATCCGAAAAAGTACGACGCCACGCGTGGAGCGCTCGGAGCCTTCCTGTATGGAGTGGCTCGTAACCGCGTGATGAAACACCGGGAACGTTTGCCGCGGGAAATTCCGCTGGAAGAGAAAAACGAAGACGGCACGGGCAGCGGAATCGTTTTGCAAGACGCGTCCACTCCAGCAATGTGGGCGGAAAAGCGCGAACGCATGCAGCAGGTGCGGGCTGCTGTGCTGGATTTGCCGGTGGACTTTCGCGAAGCCGTGGTGCTGTGCGAATTGGAAGAAATGAGTTATGAGGAAGCCGCGCAAATGGCCGGATGCCCGATCGGGACGATTCGTTCGCGGTTGCATCGCGGGCGAGCTTTGCTGATGGCCAAGCTGGAAATGTTTCGCGACGTGCCGCGTCGCGCGAGCGCGGCGCGATGAAGAAGGCTTTGAGATTCGGTTGCCGCTTTATAGCTTCAATGAGCAACGGATGTGCGAGATGAACTGCGAAGAATTTGAAGTGATCGGGTTGGACGCGGAGCGCGACTCCACCTTGAGCGAAGTGGAGCGCGTGGCCGCGCGTGAGCACGCGAATACCTGCTCGCGATGCGCCGCATTGCAGGAGTCGTGGCAGGCGGCGGGAGTTGATCTGCGGGCGTTCGCGGAAGATACGGCGATGGCTCAAGCGCCTGCGCGCGTGGAGATGCGTTTGCGCCAGGAGTTTCGCACGCAGCACGTAACATTCAAGGTTCGGCGCGCCGCCGTGGTGGCGGCGTGGGCGCTGGCCGCTGCGGCTGTCTTCGCCGGAGTCATAGGCTGGCGCAATTGGCTCCACGGCCGGCAGGAAGTGGCTGCGAAGCATCTGGATTCCGCGCCGGCAAGAATTTCTCCGGAGAACAATTCCAGTGCCGGAGCGAATCATGAAAACACTGCGCAGCTTACGAATGGAATGCCGCCGCAGAATTCTGCGGGAGCCGACAGTTCCGAGATACTTGTGGCTGACAATGAATTGACCGGCTTTACGTTTCTGCCCGGAACCCTTGCCCTGGATGCCGATGACGCCGCCATTCTGCGCGTGCGCATGCAGCGCGGCGCGCTGGGTGCGCTGGGCCTGCCAGTCAATGAAGAGCGAGCCAATGAATGGATCCAGGTGGATTTGCTCGTTGGGGATGATGGATTGCCGCAAGCGGTGCGGCTGCCGCAATGAATCTTCGTGGGGTGCGGGGCGCTTTAAGGGCGCCTCGGGAAGGAGCACGCAAATGGTGGCATCGGCTTTTTGGAAAAGAGTAAGGCGCGCAGCTGAAACGGACCTGAAAGAGCGCGGGAAGCTGGTTACAGTGTGGGTCGCGCAGTTGAAAAAGGGATTGGCCGCGATTGCCATGGCAAAGAGTTCGCAACAGTTCGGGAGAGAAGAGGAGACGAAATAATGAATCGAAGAGTATTCACAAACCTGCTTCTCGCTGGAACGCTGGCAGGAACCGCTGGCTCCTTGTGGGCGCAGGAGGGCCCACCGCCTCCTCCGGGCGCGGGTGTGGGCGTGGTGGTGCACGGAGAAGGTCCCGGCGTATTCATGCAGATGGGCGACGGCGTTGAATTGCTGGGATTTGAAGGATTGCACGGCGGCCAAGTGGTGACCGGCGCGCCCTTCAGCGCGGTAGCCGTGCAAGAAACGAACCAGACTCTCGCGGACGGGAATCACATTTCTCGCAAGTCGCAGGTGAACCTGTTCCGCGACGGCCAGGGACGATTTCGCAAGGAAGTCACGCTGTCGGGATTTGGCCCGCTGGCGGCGTCCGGGCAGCCGAAGTCGTTCGTGGTAATCAATGATCCCGTTGCGAACGCGAGTTTCGTGCTGCATCCCGAAACCAAAGCTGCGGAGAAAATGGGCCGCCCGGTTCACGGAATGAAGGGACCGATGAAAGGCGACATCAAGGGGAAAATGGCGGCTCGCGAGCAAGAGGAAATAGCTTCCGGCAATCTCAAGAAAGAAGATCTCGGCACGCAGACGATTGCGGGAGTCAGCGCGCAAGGAACGCGGCTGACGCGCACGATTCCCGCCGGACAAATCGGAAACGAAAAGCCGATCGTCATCGTGCGAGAGACGTGGTTCTCCAACGATTTGCAGATGGTGGTTATGAGCAAGCGGGCGAATCCGTGGAGCGGCGAATCGACATACACGCTGACGAACATTCAGCGGACGGAGCCGGCTGCTTCGCTCTTTGCCGTGCCATCGGACTACACGGTAACGGCCGGCAAAAACAGAAGGTTCATCCAGAACTTCAAAGGCGGGCCGGGCGCACCTCCTCCTCCGCCACCTGCGGACAACTGAATTCCTTTGACTGCAAGGCAGTCAATCGCTTTAGGCGACTGCAAGGCAGTCAATCGCTTTAGGCGACTGCAAGGCAGTCGACTCGATCTTCTCTCCTGAAGACGGCGCGCCCTTTTCGCGGCTACCCCCATCGCTGCGGGAAGGGCGTAGCCGTTTCTGGAAGTAAGTTGGAGCCACAGGTCCGCAGGACTCGGAAGTGTGGCAAGAAAGGACTTGCGATAGGGCGTTTTCGGAAGTGTGGCAACGGCGGGACTTACGGGCGAATTTTCGGATCTGTGGCAAGGAAAGAACTTAAGGGATACGGTATGTTGGGAGGGCCCCTCCCCCGCCATCTTTTTGTAAAGGATTGCAGCGTATGGGTTTAGGGTGTGGGGGTCGGCAAAAGGATTGAGAGGAAAGGACTTAGGAGATGGAGGCAGAGGAATAGGGGTTAGGCCAAGAAGGAAGACAGGCGGTCGGCGAAAGTGGGATGCGAGATACACAAAGAAATGTATCACGAAGGTCACGGGTTGTCAAGTTATTTGTTGTGTATCATTCGAATGGAGCGGCAAGTTGAAGAAGATGCGGCTACTTAGGGTTTGGAAGTGCAGATGGCGGGTGAAAGTCTGCCGCGCCAATTTCGATCCTCAAGCCTTCTTTCGTCGGCTTTTCTTGGCAGGGGCGATCAGTGGCGCGGTGAGCTTGTCGTAGAGGGCAAAAAGATGTTCGACGCGTTGGCGGTCATTCTGAAAAGGTTGCGGGCGGTAACAGAGCTCTACGGCGCGGTCCAGTTCGGCGTGGGCTTTCACAAGTGTAGGTGGCATTGCCAGGGGGTCGTAGATGTCGGCAAGCGTTGCTTTGGGGAATTTCTTGCGACTATCTAGTACCCCCTGCGCAGCCACTTCGACTGCAACGCGCTGCTTTGTATTAGGTGCTTCTGGCCAGGGATAGTTGTTGTATACGAGGCTATTTGAATAGCGATAGCGTGATTCTAAGCGCCCACAAACTTGTCTGACCCACGCCATGTGCATGACTGATGTGAGCACACCGAATTGGTAGAGTGTGGCGTCTGGCACAAATTGGACTGTATTACTGCAGATCACGTTCTTGGACACGAAGGCAATGGGGATGTATGGCCGATTCTCTGAAGAGACTTCGGGCACGGCCAAGTAGTCCGATTCCGGTTGGGCGATCTGCCTAAAGAGCGTAGGAAACTTTGCGTAACGACGAGTCGATTCAGCCTTGCTGCGAGCCCGAAACTCACGAACTTGTTCCACTCTTTCCATCACCTTTGGTAGTTTGCGAAGTTGATCGGCGTCAGCCCCGGCAAGCCAAAGGCAATAGCGCCGCTCGCCATTGATGAAATCGAAGCCGCCCATGTACGGACGGATGAATACCTCGGCTCCGGGCTCAGCTTCGAGTAGCTGACTGCGCTCTTCCGGCGACAGAAGGAAATGTCCTCCATCCGTTGGCTTGTTGCCCCAAGACATCTTAGGAACGTCACCGAGGGGACTTGTCCGATTGGTGACGACGAGGTCTGAGCTTTCAATCAAATAGGGGCTGATATTTTTAACGACACTAACAGTTACCTGTTCTCCTCCACCGTCGTAGTCGTAAATCCGTTTGTTGGTTACATTAAGGGCAGCGAAGCCAATAATGACAACGTGGACGTGAGCCTTGCCGCGCGCCTCGCTCGCCCAGGCAAAAGAACGGTGCGCAAAGGAAATTTTCAGCCGGTAGCGTCTAAACAATTCGCTCCAAAGAATTCCAACTTGTTCGCCTTGGGTAATGGAGTTTGTCGAGACGAGGCCAACGATGACACCCGTACTTTGGATGTATTCCGCCGCTTTCACGTACCAGTTGCAGACATAGTCGAGCACGCCGCGGGCTTGGATGTTGGAGAGGACGAATTGCTGGTCCGCCTTCTGTTCTGTGGTCTGAAAGCTTTGGCCGACAAACGGCGGATTACCGAGGACGTAGCTACATTGGTCGGGTGGCAGAACTTTCGTCCAGTCGAGTCGGAGCGCGTTGTCGCAGACTATCGTAGGTGACTTCTTGAGTGGCAGGCGGACAAAATATTGCCCAAATGCTTCCGACAGGCGAATGTTCATCTGGTGGTCCATCAGCCACATTGCGACCTCGGCGATGCGGACTGGCCATTCGCTGATCTCGATGCCGTAGAACGCATCGACATCCACGAGCGACAACTCCTGAATGTTTAATTTCGGTTGGTCCGCCCTGTGGATTAACTTGAGGATTTCAATTTCCAGTTCACGCAGCTCGCGGTATGTGATGACGAGAAAATTTCCACAGCCGCAAGCGGGGTCGAGGAATCGAAGCGCCGCGAGCTTTTCGTGGAAGCGTTTCAGGTCGGCTCTGCTGCTCTTGACGCGCTCGAATTCCGCATGCAGGTCGTCAAGGAAAAGCGAGCGGATAACTTTGAGAATGTCGCGCTCGTTGGTGTAATGCCCGCCGATCTGACGGCGTTCCCTTGGCTCCATGACTGCCTGGAAAAGCGAACCGAAAATAGCGGGCGAGATGCGCGACCAATCGAACGCCGTACACGCAAGAAGAACGCTACGCATTTCACGGTTAAAATCGGCAAAGCCAAGATTTTCGGCAAATAACTCGCCGTTGACGTAAGCGAAGGCAGCAAGAGTTTCGTCGAGGTTCTTCTGGCGTTTCTCGCGTGGTGTATTCAGCACGTCGAAAAGATGTGCGAGATGCTGACCGAGGTCGGAGCCGTCTTCGGCAGTGCGGTTCACCAGATATAGCTTGAAGGATTCGCGTTCGAAGATGCCAGTGTCTTCGGCGAACAAACAAAAGAGGATGCGGACAAGGAAGCGTTCAAGTTGATGCCCCGAATAACCGCCTGCTTCAAGGGCATCGTGCAGACGCCCCATGATCTCAACCGCTTCGATGTTGATCGGGTCTTGTTCGGCGAACTTGTGCTGCTTGTAGCCTGGGATGAATGCAAACTCACGAATTTGCTTGTGAAAGTCGGCCAGTGGAAATTCGATGGTCTCCACGCGGCGGCTTTCAAAGAGCGGCAAGTTGCGCTGGTCTTCAGGTTCAAGATTGTGGAGGGCGATACGGGCAAAGTCCGAAACGATGACGTAGCGAGGAATTTCGTTTGTGCGTCCTTGGCGTGCCAGGTCTTGAATGTATCGGAAGGCCTGGGATTCCGCCTTGTCTAGGTCCTTGCCAAGACTCTTATGCTCAATGAGCACGATGCCGGGCCAGAACAGATCAATATAACCGTAGTCACCAGAGATTTTCTTAACAGGCTCTTCAAAGCTCGCTACGACGCGACGGCGAATACCGAAGACATCGAAGAATTCGTTCCAGAACGTTTGCTTCTCTGCTTGCTCGCTCTTGACGCCTGTCCATTCCTTGGAAAAGGCGATCGCGCGGTGCCGGATTTCGTTCCAGGAAAGAGGCATCGGTCGATGATAGCAGGCGAGCGACGTGACCAAAGGTCGCGGTCCCTGAAATTTGCAAGAAAGTTAAGGGCAGACGTCCAAGAGGTCCCAGCCGCTGTCTTTGAGCGCTTGGTCGATCAGGACGCGGGAGAATGCCTCGGGTTTGGGCATGATGGGAAGTGCGACTATAACGCGAGCGGGCAGAAGAAATGTATCGTGGCGTGCTATTGAGCGCTGTGTAAAAGCGCACAGCCAGGAGTGGCTGTGCCACAGAACCGAAGAAGGGCACGATGTATCGTGCCCCTACAAAGAGGGGATGGGGGGCGGCGGAAAACTAGAAGGTAGGAGGCAGAAAGTAGAAGGGCGGCGGAAAACTAGAAGGTAGAAGGCGGAAGAAGGGGGAAAAGACTAAGATGCCGGGCTGAAGCCCGGCGCTACGAATGCAAATTCGAGGATACAGGCAGCGCACAGCCAGGAGTGGCTGTGCCACAAAAGGCTAAGATGCCGAGAGATTTCTCCTCGCAAGTAACGTTCGGAGGGGCGGAGGTTTCTCCGCGCAAGCCGACCCTTTTGTCCCGCAAAACCATCCGGGATGCAAAAAGCGCACAGGAGCAAAAGGGAAAGAAGAAATCGACTTGCTGCATTCGAAATGATGGGGGAGACACTACAAGTGCTTGAAGAGATGGGCGATTTTCTTGCCGGCTTCTTCGGTGTAATAGACGGTGACGTGCTCGCCCTTCTTGGCCCCAATGGCGGAATAGCGGCCCACGGCTTTGCCGGTGTGCACGGTGGCATGCCCGGAAACTTCGAAGGCTTCCTTGGTGCCATCCGCGGTCTTTACCGCGACGACTTTCGTACCCTTGCCGACGTCTTCGACGGTGCCTTCCGTGGTGTGGACCGTTTTTTCGCCGAACCACTCAACGGAATGGGCGGTCTTTTCCGCGCCTTCGGCGGTGGAATGGACGATGACGTGCCCGCCTTCCTTGCCGACAAGGTCGGCGCCCTTAGCGCCATCCTTCAGGCCATGGACAACGGTTTTCTCGGTGAACTTGGCCGTTTCCACTGTGCCGTCGGCGGTCTTCACGGCAATCGTTTTTGCTCCGGCATCGACTTTTTCCACGGTGCCGGTGATGACGTGCCGGATGCAGAGAAAAGAAAGGCGGAGAGAGTTCCTGAGGCGAACAGTGCTGAGTTATGCCGGGAGGGGGACGGTGTGTTAGTGTAAATTTTCCAAAATTGCGTGCGAGGATTCTGATGTCGAAACCGAAAGTGTTTGCGACCCACAGCTTGTTCGATGCCGCGCGGAAAATTCTGAACGAAAGCTGCGAGATGGAATACTGGGCCAAGCCGGAACGTCCGCCGCGAGAAGAAGTTTTGCAGCGCGTGAAAGACAAAGAGGGGTTGGTGTGCCTGCTCACCGAAAAAGTCAACGAGGAATTGTTGAACGCGGCATCGAAACTCCGCATCGCGGCGAACGTGGCGGTGGGATTCGACAACATCGACGTAGCAGCGTGCACGAAGCGAGGCGTGGCGGCGACAAACACTCCTGGCGTTCTGGACGAAACGACGGCGGATTTTGCGTGGACGCTGATGATGGCAGTGGCGCGGCGGCTGGGCGAAGCCGAGGCGCTGGCGCGTTCTGGAAAATGGAAACATTGGGACCTGGATCAACTGGTGGGGACAGATGTGTGGGGGAAGACGCTGGGGATCGTGGGATTTGGGCGGATTGGACGGGCAATGGCGCGCCGCGCGAGCGGTTTTCAGATGAAAGTGATTTACACAGATGCGGTGCGCGCCCCAGAAGCGGTGGAGAAAGAGTTGAAAGCAGAGTTCCGGGACATGAATACGCTTCTCAGCGAGTCTGACTTTATCAGCGTGCACGTTCCGTTGCTGCCAGAGACGCGGGGATTATTTAATGCGCCGAAATTTCACCGGATGAAACCGACGGCGTTCTTGATCAACACGTCGCGCGGGCCGGTGGTGGATGAAGCCGCGCTGGTGGCGGCGTTGGAGGGCGGAAAGATCGCGGGCGCGGGACTGGATGTTTATGAGAACGAGCCGTTCATTCATCCCGGGCTGAAGCGCGCGAATGTGGTGCTGGCGCCGCACGTTGCGTCCGCGTCATTAGAAACACGGACAAAAATGGCATGCATCGCGGCGGAAAACGTGGTTGCGCTGTTCGCGGGGAAGCGGCCGCCGAACATTTTGAACCCGGAAGTGCTGAAGTCAACGTAACGAATCTCCAGGCAAACCTCTCATGCCGCAATTGAAGGAACAGGCCCGGCAAATTTTCCACGAAACCCTGGCGGCCATCGATATTCCCGCGACCATGCAGCGAAAGCTGCAGCGCAAGGGAACGGTGCTGCTGTGCGGCGGAACGAAAATCGATCTGCGGAATTTCGAGAAACTGCGGGTGGTGGCGATTGGGAAAGCGGCGCACGCAATGGTAGAGGGGCTAAGGCTGGTGCTAGCACCATTTTTAAGAATCGAAGGCATAGTTTCCGCGCCTACGGCGGCGCAAAAGCCATTGCCGGGAATGAAGTATTTTGTGGCGGGGCATCCCGTGCCAAATGCCGAGAGTTGGAAGGCGGCCGAGACCATACTGGCGCTGCTGAAAAAATGCGACGAGAAAACCTTAGTTTTCTTTCTCCTTTCAGGCGGAGGATCGGCGCTCGTGGAACTGCCGCTGGGCTCAGCGCTGACCTTGGATGATGTTCAGCAAACGTACCGCGCGCTAGTGACGTGTGGCGCGCCAATCGAGGCTATCAACACCGTGCGCAAACACATTTCAGCGGTAAAAGGCGGCCGGCTCGCGGCTGCGGCGCAAAACGCCACGAAGGTCACGCTGGCCGTGAGCGACGTACCAGTGGAAAAGGAATCGGCGCTGGCGTCCGGACCGACCCTTCCCGACCCAGCCACGGTTGGAGACGCGAAGCGCATCATCGCTGAGCATTCCCTGTACGACAAGTTCCCGCTCGCGCTGCGACGCTGGTTTGACGAAGGGAAAATGCCGGAGACGCCGAAAGCAGACGCCGCCGCATTTCGAAACTCGCATTTCTTCCTGCTGCTGGGAATGGATGATTTGTTTCATCCGGCGCATCACGCCGCGGAAGCCAAAGGATTCGTCGCCTGTTGCGACAACACGAGCGATGACTGGCCGGTGGAGGAAGCCGCAGTATTCCTGCTGGAACAGTTGGAGGCATTGCGGAAAACACACGCAGGGCATCGCGTCGCGCTGATTGCGGATGGGGAGGTGAGTTCACCGGTCACGGGCAATGGAATCGGAGGAAGAAATTCTGCTTTTGTGCTGGCGTGTGTGGAGAGAATCGCAGGAAAGAAGATTGCCGTGCTTAGCGCCGGCACCGATGGAATCGATGGAAACAGTCCCGCGGCGGGAGCGGTGGCGGATGGGGAAACTTTGGCCCGGGCGCAGGCGGTGGGACTCGACCGTGCGGATGCGTTCCGGCGGAGCGATGCGTTCACGTTTTTTTCTAGGCTGGATGATGCAATTGTCACGGGGCCGATCGGAAACAATCTGCGCGATTTGCGGATATTGCTGGCGGAGCCGTAGAAAAGATAATTCAAAAGAAAGAATTTAACACAGAGGGCCCTGAGAACACAGAGTTCACAGAGAAGAGGGGGCGGACCGCATCCTGTCCATACGCAAGATACGGGCGCGGCAACTCAGCTTGTTATGGCTTAGCGGGCGGGAGGCGCTTCTCCATGGACTTGAGGCGCTCGCTCATTTCCTGAAGCAGGCGTTCGAGCTTTTCGAGCCGTTGTTCGGTAGTGATCTTCTCATTGCCGGCATTTTCGGCGGATTCCTCGTCGCCATCCCCCGAGCCGGGATTGGCGCGTGTTTTTCCATCCGCAGGTTTCTTCAGCCGCGCGATCTGTCCTTTGATCATGGGCGCCATTTCGATGCTCAGGTCGTCGCTCTTCAGCAGGGCTTCAAGCGCGGGGATGGCGGTGGCGTCGCCCCGCGTACCAAGCGCGTAGATAGCGGCCATGCGAATGGGGAAGTGCGGCTCAGAGAGATAGGCGGCAATCTGTTTGGTGATGTCCTGGTTGTCTTTCTGAAGCCGCGCGAGGTTGCTGATGGCTGCCCTGCGCGAATCGATGGGTTTGCCTGGCGTAGACCATTGCAACAGAAGCGGCACGGCCTTTTCGTCGCCCAGCGAACCGAGCGCGCGAAGAGCGGCGTTGCGGAGGAAGCCGTCCGGCGAATCGGCATTGACGGCGGCCTCGAGCGTGGCGAAGGCCGTTGATGTCTTAAGCTGGCCCAGCGCTTGCAACGCAGCGGCGCGGGCGCGATACGAATCGTCCTGTTTGGCGACCGAATTGAGCTTCGCGACAATCGCCGCATCGTCCTTGAAATTGCCCAGCGCGCTAACGACGCGATTGCGTAACCAGGGCTTATCGTTTGAATCCAGCGCGGCGACGAGCAGCTTGGACGCCGAGGCGCTGCCCAACTGGCCGAGCGTGTCGGCAGCAGTGGCGCGAACTCCCCACGCCTTGTCATTGCGAAGCGCGTCGCCGAGCGCAGCGACAACTTCTTCGTCGCTCTTGACTTTGCCCAGCGCCACAACCGCGTCGGCGCGATCGGAGAGATCCGCGGCATTCTTCAATTGATAAAGCCATTCTTTCTTTTCTTTGTGGAATTCAGCGGACTTGAGGATATGCCCACCTTTATCGAAGAGGACCATCAACGGAGCAGACTCCGCGGGCAGTGTAAGAGTCTGCTTCTCTTTCGAAACGGTAACGTTGTAGAGCTTGGGTCCTGACGCGGTGGTGATTTCCACTTCGATAGGGACGCGGAAGAGACCCACGCGGCCTTCGACCGTTTGCGTTTGCTTGACGGTAAGGGTCACCTGGTGTTTTTCGGCGTCGTAGGCGTAACTCAAGTCGAATTTCGGCGCTCCCGCGCCGTAGAGCCATTGGCTGAAGAACTGGTCCACGTTCGTGTGCGTGGCTTCTTCGACGGCTTTGGCAAGATCAGCGGTGACAACATTCTTGCCACGATTTACCTCGAGATAGTGCTTCAGGCCGCGGTAAAACGCGTCTTCGCCGAGTTGGTGGCGAAGCATGTAAAGAACCCACCCGCCCTTGCCGTAAGCGTTGCCGTCGAATTCATTGGAATCGTCGAAATCGTGGCGAACGATCGGCTTGTTCCAGAGGTTGCTGCTTGCGAACCACTCGCGGGCGCTGTTCCAGCGCTCGTAATCGGCTTGGTCCTTGCCGAAATGCGCCTCGGTCCAAACGGCCTCCAGGAAAGTGGCGAAGCCCTCATTCAGCCAGACGTCGCCCCAATCTTTGCAGGTGACGAGATCGCCGAACCACTGGTGGCCGAGCTCGTGAGAGATCAAGTCGTCCTCGCCGGTGAAATATTCGGGAGCGAGCTTGGGATGAACGAGGGAAGAGCTGGTATTGGTCGTGGCGCTGGAATTTTCCATGCCGCCCGCGACGAAATCATCGACCATGACCTGCGCATATTTTTCCCATGGATAGTCGACGCCAATTTTCTTGCTGAACAGCTCCATCATGGCCGGAGTGCGACCGTAGTTGATCGGGAGACGATCGCCGCGGCCCTTTGGCGCGTAATAGGTGACAGGGATACCGTGCCATGTATCCTTCACCTCGTCGAATTCGCCGGCGACAACCGTGATCAGGTAGGTGGAGCTGGGAACGGACTCTTTCCAATACCAGACCTTCAAGCCTTTGCCGGCGTCGCTGACGCTAACGAGCTTGCCGTTTGAAACGGTGATCCACGCTGCTGGCACCGTCAAGATCGTTTCCGTTGTCAGCCGGTCGTTTGGATAATCGTAGGTCGGCAAATAGTAATGCGTGTCTTCCGATTCGCCTTGCGTCCAAATCTGGCTGGGACGGTCTGGATAATCCTTGTCCGGCAGGATGAAGTACATTCCCTTTGTCGGCTTGCCTTCATACCGAATGGTGACGTCGAATTTGTCTCCAGCCTTGGCCTCGGAGGCCAGCGGAATGATCAATTTCTCCGCGGTGGTTTCAAATTTTGCGGCGGCTTTGTTAACCGTCACTTTCTGAATGGTGAGCCCGGCCGAGTCGAAAACGATTTTCGCTGTGCCGTCGCGAAGAATCGAGAGTGAGTGCGTAACCTCGCCGAGAACTTTTTTCTGCTCGAGGTCGAAGCGCAGGGAAATCTTGGAATGCTGTAAATCATAGTCGCGGCTGCGCGCGTACGGCTCATCGGCTAAAAGTTTTGGCGCAGCAAGGAAACATGTCAAGAGTACGGCGAGTGCAAGAAAAGCGGAATCTCTGCGAAGTAGATTGGTGACGTGAAGGGACTCCCTGATCATTCAGCTTTGCTCCTGTAAATGGTGTGTCCTGCACGCTCCAGGGCAGCGACAGCGGCCGACAGAGTTTCGGAAGCGACGAGCAGGTAATCTGTATCAAACGTCGAGACGGCAAACAAACTGATTTTTGCATCAGCTAGCGGCTTGGCGAGCGCGGCCAGCACGCCGACTTCGGACAAAACGAAAGGCCCATGAACTTTCAAGACGCGCCAGCCGGGCTGGGACTGAACGCCGACGGGAACGCGAGAAAGTTCGGTGACGACAGAAAGTTCATCACCAGTGCGCGTAATGGAGAAGAACGGACCTTGCGTCGCCCAATCGGGGATCGGCGAATCCGCCGCGAGCCGGGAAATGGCGAAGCGTTCAGGCAGCAGACTGAGCTCAAGATGACGGGTCTCAGCGGTCATTGAGGGCTGGAGCAGACCGCCGAAGAAGTAATCGTAATAAGACGTCTCCACTTTCTCTTTGGCATTTGCGAAGGAGTTTCCCTGGCCAAATAAACGGCGCTCATCAGAAGTTGGTCGATGCCAGCGCGCCACGCTTCCGGCAGGTGTTCCTAGACATGTTAGACGAAGGACCACCTGAATTGGTAACATAGACGTACACGCGGCTAAAGCGAGCATTAACTGCCGCCACAAACAGCGCAACTGTCGCAAAATCAATCACATCCAGTGCTTGGTAGAGGACTTCGCCGCCTGTCGTTTTCTGAATGTGCGCTGCGGTTTTCGCAAGCGTGCTCGCTGTACGCGCGCAGATACAGACACGGGCGCCTTCGCGGGCAAGCTCCTCCGCGACGGCACGTCTCAGTCCCTTGCTGGCAGGCCCCGACGATGGCCACGCGTCCCACGAGCCTCAGATCCATTCCGGCACCTCAATCAAAACTTCAATCGTCTCGCGAATCAGGAGCGCCGTCAAATGTCCCGCCGTCGTTCCAAAGTTGATCAGAAACATGTCCAGCATTGCCAAAAAGATTTAGTACTAATTTCAGGTAGTACTTTTTTTGAGGTCATTATCGGATTGACAAAACTCCAAGCAAAAATTTATTCTGCGCCGCGGTAAAGGGCGAGCAGCTATGCCACTCGCACACTTGACAGAACATTGCGAGTATATTTTTTGGCGATATGTCAAAGCCCAACCAGACCTGTTTCGTCCTTGTGAGGTAATGGCCCATGAAAGCCACCATAGCATTTGGACTACTAGGACTTCTCCTCCTTCCCTCGGTACCGCTGGCACAAGTGGCGCAGACGCAGAGGCAGTTGGAGCACAGCAAGCTTTTTCAGCATTATGGAAAGTCGGGGTTCAAGGTAACGGAAACCAAGGGCGGCTATAGCATCGATGAGGATGTGCCACTTGAGAGCGCTCTTCCGACTCGATTAACCGCTCTTACGAAGATGGCCTGTCAGTCAGACGCGGTCATTGTCGGCAAGGTAGCTAGCCAAACCGCGGTACTTTCCCCAGACGAATCGTTCATTTTCACAGATGCCGAAGTCTCTGCCACGGAGATTCTCAAGAACAATTCCCTTTCTGAATTGCACGCCCTTCAAACCATAACGGTGACGCGCCCAGGCGGCGCTCTAGTGCTGAATGGCAAGCAAGTCAAAGTGGCGCTCAGGCACTTTCGAGATTTTTCCACCGGCGGGCAATACCTTCTGTTTTTGAAGTTTCTTCCAACGACGCAAGACTACCAGGCGCTCTGGAACAGAAGCTTCGAGCTTAAAGACGGCATGGTTCTTAACTTGACGCCCCTGGGGCTCTGGCACGGACAGCAGCAGGCGCACAACCAGGATGCGTTGGACTTAGATGGAGCGTCAGCCCTCGCCGATGCGCGAGCAGCCGCTGCCTCGTCGTGTCGATAGCCGACTTGTTCAGAGGCTCTCCATTGCGCTCAGGAGGAGGGGAATAAGATGAGGCGCATACGGGCGGTTACTCTCATAGTAGCGGTCTTGTTTCCCGTCATCTACGTGCTCTTGAGGCATTCTGACGTTTTCGCCCAGAGCGGTTGTGTGGACCCGCCACTGAGTGCCACACACGGAGGATGGGCGCAAGGTGCCACAGTAAGCTTCCGAATGCCTTCTGGCGCAAGCGGCGATCAGACGACCCAAATTCAAGAGGCATTCGATAACTGGACGAACGCCAATGGTGCGAACAATTCGACCGTCTCCTTCTTCAACTTTGGCAACAACTCTGGGCCCACGCAAATCTTGATTGTCCTCTGTAATACGGCGGGCTGTGCTGGCTCAGGTCTCGCCAAATTGCGGCTTGGTGCAAAATGGCTCGACCATGAACCAAGTTTGTAATGGCTCCTTTGACAATATGCCGACTTTTGTCACAACGTGCGACAATGACAGTATCACCAGCAGCGATCCCCAGTACCCACCCCCACCACCTCCGTCCGGTGGTTCATGCGGCATAGATTCGGAATGTATGAGCGTTGAAGCATGCTTGGGTTGCGACGAGAATTGCCAATGTACGGGAATCAATCCTCACAGCCCCATCATCTTCGATCTTGGCCGGGACGGGTATGAGTTGACCGATTTGGAAGGCGGCGTCCGATTCGATCTGGACAATGATGGGCGTGCCGGGCTGACCGCATGGACAGTGCTAAATTCCGACGACGGTTTCCTGGCGCTGGACAGAAATGAGAACGGAATGATCGACAATGGGCGCGAGCTTTTCGGCAACAGCACCCCGCTTCCTGACGGGAACGTCGCGTCAAATGGCTGGGATGCCCTCGCGGCTTTTGACCGTCCAGAAAGCGGCGGGAATCGCGATGGAATTATTGATTCGAGGGACCGCATATTGCCGCAGCTCTTGATTTGGATAGACAGCAATCATGACGGCATTTCACAGACCCAAGAGCTGCACTCCCTTTACAGCCTGGGGATAGACGCTATCTCACTCGACTACCACGAGGAAGCCCGCCAGGACCGATACGGAAACTATTTCCGCTACCGCTCGGTCGTGTACGGGCATGCTAAAGATGGGGCAGCCTACCGCACGCTTGCCTTCGACGTTTTTTTTGTTGGATTGCGAAAGACTGCCCAAACGGAGACCTCGGCGGCGCATGCGCGGACAAGGAATTGCGCTCCGCACAAGCGATCAACCTTGAATGCACGCGGGTCTTCGGATTTTTCCAGCGGCTGGAGTACCCCTGATTCGCCACGCGAGGGCGTCGCGTGGCGAATCTCTTTGGGATTGGATTTTTCAAAGACTGCGGGATTCGTTTCCAACAGACACTGGGCTATCCCACAGCATCTAAACGACTTAAAGTAATCCTTGACATACGTTACCAATATGCTATAATAGTCGTGTTAAGTCGGAACATTTCCTCCGCCTGCCCGACCTACCCTTGTGATTGTAGATCTCGATCCTGTCGGGGTCGTAGATTCCAACCCTCTGGAAAGGATGGTGGCCTGCAAATCATGCCCGCCCCTCACACGGTCCTTCCTACTGCTACAAACTCTTCGCATTTCTCGCCGCTCTGTTCTTGCCAACACTTCGCTCCCCTAACCTCTTTACCTGCAACATTTATGGATTTCTCCGCAAGTTGCTGCAAACACAAAACTTACGGTCGAGCTAAGCCCTTTAGATGCAACACTTACAAAAAACCAGGGGTGGGGGGTGCCCTCGCAAGTCTTGGAAGACTTGCGCGAATCGGCCATGAGGACTCGCCTTCTTACTCAAGTTCTTTCTTTTCACACCCTTGCGCACTCTTTTGCATTCATCAAAAACTCAACTCTCTTGTTTTCATGTGCTTCCGCACTCTTTGCCCAAAACCACCCGGGTGGGGGGTGCTCTCCCCAGAGTCCGGTTGCCCTAATGAATTTTGTTTGCGCAGAGCCCACTGCAGCACTAAGATGCACCCAATTTCCTCCCCTTGGAGGTTTCCATGCGACGAAAAATATGGCTCATCGGCATACTGGTTTTCTTCGGAGTCCGCTCCGCTCCTGCACAACAGATTGGCAAGTACGTTCCCGTCCAGGCGGGGTCGGAGGTGGACCACGCGTTGACGGAGATCAACGCGGCGACCGATCCGGCACAGAAGCTTGCGCTCATCGACAAGTTCGCAGCGGGACCCGGCAACGAGGGAGACAATCCCATCCTGGCCGATGGTCTGTACGTGGACTACTACATTGCGCTGAAGAATTACGACAAGGCGTTTGAATATGGCGACAAACTTTTCGCAGCCGACCCCGACAATTTTCAGAACGCCATGAATATGATCCGTGCTGCTTCCGAAAAAGGAGACTCCGAGCGGATCATCGCGTATGCAGATAAAACAGGAGGAATTCTCAAACGCTACAAGGAAGCCCCTGCTCCCGCGGGGACTGACGCTTCTCAATGGGAGCATCAGAAGTCGCAGGTGCTGGAGAATAACAAGGACAGCATCATTTACATTCAGCAGGTAGTCTACAACGGGGCCATTCAGGCGAAGGACACAGGGAAGCGCGCGGGATACCTGACGCGGTTCGCGCAGGCCTTTCCGGATTCACCGTACGCGAATCAGGCGCTCGGAGTGGCCGCAACGTCTTACCTGCAAGCGCAAAACACGCCCAAGATGCTGGAAGTGGCCAACGGGCTTCTGGCGAAGGATCCGAACAACGTCGGGATGTTGCTGCTGCTCTCCGACTATTATTGCGATAAGGCCGACCAGCTTGCCAAAGCCGAAACGTATGCGAAAAAAGCAATTTCGGTGCTGGGCACGGCCCCAAAGCCGGAAGGTGTGGCGGACGACCAGTGGGATCGGCAGAAAAGCCTGCAAAAGGGTCTGGCGCTGAGTTCGCTGGGACAGGTGAACATCGAAAAGAAGGACAACGCCCAAGCCGTGGAAAACCTGAAAGCAGCGGCGCCGTTGTTGAAGGCGGATGACGGCAGCTACGGGCGAAATCAATATCGCTTGGGGTATGCGTTGCTGAATTTGAAAAGAACTGCCGAGGCCAAGGACGCGTTCACGCAGGCGGCTTCGGTGAGCGGTCCCTACAAATCACTGGCGCAGGACAAGTTGAAGGCCAGCGCAGGGCCAGCGACAGCGAGGCGAAAGTCGCCCTAGTGGCGATTGAGAATCGCGGGCAAGAGTTCGCGCATCCAACTGCCGAAACAGGATGAGGGAAGAGACTGTAACGAGGAGCGATGGCCATGACAGAAATAGCGACATTTGGGGCGGGGTGCTTCTGGGGCGTCGAAGCGGCGTTTCAGCGGGTGCCAGGAGTGATTGATACGGCAGTGGGGTACAGCGGCGGGGAGACGCAAAATCCGACCTACAAAGACGTCTGCACGGATGAAACCGGGCATGCGGAAGTCGTGCAGGTGACGTTCGATCCGGCGAAAGTGAGTTACGAACAATTGCTCGACGTTTTTTGGCAGGCTCACGATCCCACGCAGGCAAACCGCCAAGGACCAGACTTCGGCACGCAATACCGCACGGCGATTTTCTTCCATTCGGCGGAACAGGAAATAGCTGCCAAGAAGTCGAGGGCGGCGCTCGAAGCCACCGGCAAATTCAAACGGCCCATCGCGACGGAGATTACTCCGGCAAGCACATTCTATCGGGCCGAAGAGTATCACCAGAAGTACCTGCAAAAGCGCGGCGTGGCCTCCTGCCATTTCTGATTAACTCAGAATTCCAAAACAGTAAAGGCCGAGCACTCGTGCCCGGCCTTTTTCATTCGGAAACTCGAATAGTCGCGATGGAAAATGGCGGAGAGGGTGGGATTCGAACCCACGGTACGGTTTCCCGCACGCTCGCTTTCGAGGCGAGTGCTTTCAACCGCTCAGCCACCTCTCCGCGGTCGTTGTAGGTTTAATCGTAGCAGAGCGCTACGTTTTTCGGCAATCAAGCCCTCGATTTGTGCCGAGGAGGAGCAAGCAGGCCAAGGCCCGCGCCTACACAAACTCAAAACTAGGCCCAACGGACTGGCGAGCTAGCGACGTTCCGCGAAGAAGGACTAGAGGATAGCAGCGCAGGCGGCGGCGAGGATTCCGGCGGTGACTTCCACCTGATGGTTGAGGCGAGGATTGGAAAGGATTTCGAAGCAGGAGCGGACGGCACCGCCTTTTGGGTCATCGGCCCCGTAGACGAGGCGCGGCACACGGGCCTGGATGATGGCGCCTGCACACATGCTGCAAGGCTCGATGGTGACGTAGAGCGTAGTATCAGCAAGACGATAGTTTCCGAGAAGGCGGGCGGCTTCGCGAAGGACAACCATTTCCGCGTGGGCCGTGGGATCATTATCGCGAATTGTGCGGTTGCCAGATCGAGCGAGAATCTTGCCGTCATGAACGAGCACCGCGCCGATAGGAACTTCGCCGCCTGCGGCTGCGGCGCGCGCTTCACCCAAGGCCTCCTGCATGAATTGGATGTCAATTTCCATTGCCGGAGAGAGAATAACACGCTGAAACAAGGTGAAAAAAAGAGAGAAGGCGTTGCTTGACAATTGGGGAGGGGGGAAACAAACTAAGCGCATGCGCGAACTCCTGGGGCGATTGTTTCAAGTCGATTTCTTGAAGGGCCTCGCGGTCACCTTCCGAGCGCAGCATCCCAAGAATATTGTGACAGAGCAATATCCGCTGGAGCGGCCGATGGTGGCGGAGCGGTATCGCGGCGCGCCGCGGCTCAACAATAACCCGGAGACGGGCGAGACGCTCTGTATTGGCTGCAATTTGTGCGCCCTGGCGTGTCCGGAGAACCTGATTGTGGTGGGCTGGCAACGCGACGATGCCACGCGAAGGAAAGTGTTAACGAACTTCACCTACGATACTTCGCGGTGCATGTTCTGTGGACTCTGCGAAGATGCGTGCCCCGTGGACGCTTTGGAGCTGACGCAAGATTTCGAAATGGCTTACTTCACTCGCGAAGGCGCGATCTGGGATCGTCACCGCCTTGAACAAGGGCCCACGCCTGCACGTTACACCCGCTAAAGACACCGAATGGAACTTCGCAAAGATCCCATCACTCAAAGCTGGGTCATTCTGGGGCAGAAAGAAGTTCGCGGCGATGCGCCGCAGGAATGCCCGCTGGAGCCGGCCAAGCTTGAGAAGCTGCGTTCTATTATGACGTGGCCGGCGGAAGGGGCATGGCAGGTGCGTGTGTTGCCGCACCCGGAGCCGCTCTATCACATTGAGGGAGAGCCCGGGCGTGTCGCTGAAGGCATGTACGACAAGATGGTGGCGCTCGGCGCCCACGAAATCGTGGTGGAGACTCCGCAGCACGACAGGCGGATGTCGCAGTTCAACGACGAAGAGATTGATCGAGTGTTGTGGGCGTGGGGGGCGCGCATTGCGGATTTGAAGAAGGACTCGCGTTTCAAGTACGTCAGCGTATTCAAGAATCAGGGTGCGCTGGCCGGAGAAGAGTGGCCGCATGCGCATTCGCAGGTGACGGCCACCATCTTTGTTCCGCGCCGAATCAAGTACGAACTCAACTCCGCGCACGAATGGTTCAAGGACAAAGAGCGCTGCATATTTTGCGACACGGTGCGTCAGGAAGAGAAGCAGGGGAAACGCATCGTTGACGTGCAGGGAGATTATTATGCGTTGTGTCCGTATGCGTCGCGCGTTCCGTATGAAGTCTGGTTAATGCACCGGCGGCACAACCATTTGTTCGAGCAGCCTAGGCCGGGTTCGAATCGCAGACAATTGGCGGCGCTACTAGGGCGGGTATTGCGCCGTCTGGAGAAGGTGGCGCCGGCATATCACCTGGTGGTGCATACATCACCCAATACGAAGAATAAGAAGGGTGAATTGGCAGGGTATTGGAAGACACTGCCGGACGATTACCACTGGCACATTGAGATCCTGCCGATCGTGGAAAAGACCAGCAAGTCTTACAGCATCAAAGAAGTATATTTCAATTCAGAGCTGCCGGAGCAAGCAGCCGCAAACCTGCGAGCGCTGGACCCCAATTCATGAAGCATGGCCAAGCGAATGGAGGCGAGTCAGGCGGAATCTTCCTCAACTTGATCATATTGCTGTGTCTTATGATCTTTTGCGCCTTCTTGTACCTGGTGAGACGCCCCATCCTTCGCTTTGCAGCGGAGATGTGGATAGTCGAAGATCCTCTCGACAAAGCCGACGCCCTGATCGTACTGGGCGACGATAATTTTTATGCCGACCGGTCAACGCGCGCAGCGCAATTGTTCAGGGAAGGGAAAGCGCCTGTGATTGTCGCGAGCGGAAGGCGCCTGCGGCCCAATGCGGGGATCGCGGAGCTGATGGAACACGACCTGATCGAGCGCGGAGTCCCAAGAGATAGAATCGTGCGGTTTGTCCACGATGGGGATAACACGATAGAAGTAGCGCAAGCGCTTACGCGGCTGGTGAAAGAAAGAAAATGGCACAGCGTGATCGTGGTGACATCGAATTTTCACACGCGGCGGACGCGCTATGTATTCGAGCACGTTTTTCCCGAGACTGTTGAGGTGCGCGTCGCCAGCGCGAGCGATGGGGATTTCGATCCGCAGCATTGGTGGGAGAAGGGTAAATCACTGAAAGAGTTAACGCAGGAATTTGCCGGGATGATGGCGAACTGGTGGGAGCTGCGAGGGAAAAACGAGAAGAAGGAAACGACGCAATCTGTAGTGGAGTTGGGAGGACTGAATCCGCTATTACTGGTGTAGCCTTTCAGGAAACACCCTAGATTTGCTACCTGCCATTCCTTGTTTACACCCGCTAAGTCGTGTACTATGTTCACTCTTCCGAGTCGCAGCTCCAACCAGCCCTGCGATAAGCGGCTTCGAAAATCCAATTTTCGATGTCGAGGTGTGAGATGTGGAAAAAAGAAGATGCGAAGCCTGAAGAAGTTACCGGCAATTCCGCAATTCCAGTAAACTCTGCGACTTCATCGAGCCCAGCTACTGCTAGTACGCCCTCAAGTTCTCTCGCCACTTCGTCGCGCGCGGCTGCATGTATTAGCCAGGGAATTCGAATCAAGGGTGAAGTAACGGGCAGCGAAGATCTTTTTGTTGACGGCATGGTAGAGGGAAAACTCAGCCTCACCACAAACAGCTGCTTGACCGTTGGACCAAACGGGCATGTGAAGGCGGACGTGCTTGCCCGTGAAGTAATCGTTCGGGGAAAAATCGAAGGAAAAGTCACAGGGCTGGACAAGGTTCAGCTGTGGAGCACGGGGCACGTCACCGGCGAAGTGCAAACAGATCGCCTGACGATTGAAGACGGAGCGCTGCTGCGCGGAAGAGTGGAAGCGGGCAAACAGCCGAACAAGGCTGCTGAGGTCAAGGCGTCCGCTGCCACGGCGTCAGGATCCACGTCAACGACGGCAACTGCAACCGGCAAGGCGGCAGAGACGGCGTCCTTGAGCCCTGGAACGGCGGCTAACTGACGATGAGCTTCCTGAACAAATTGGGCCTTGGAATGGCAAATGGAACGAGCCGCAGCGGGTCACTTCCGGTGCATTCGAGTTCACGCTCGCGAACTCCGGGAGGGCCGGTTTCCGCCGTAGGCGCCACGCGCGCCCCGGAATCCGCGGAACCGACGCGCGTCTCGAATGGGCTGAAAGAATTCCTATGGAATCTTGACGGCCTTGGGCGAGGCACCTTGTTGGACCTAGGGCCCGCATGGCAGACGACTCTAAGCTTTTTTATAGAGCGCGGCTTCCGCGTCTCATCGGAGGACTTCCTTCGCGCATGGAAAGCGTTTTTGACCGACGAAGAGAAGCGGCTGCGCGAGGATGCCGACGCGCGTGACAAGCTGGACATGACGCCGAACGGGCGCGCAACCCGCTTTCTGGCGGAGAATCTACAATACCCTCGCGCATCGTTCGATGCCGTGCTCCTGTGGGATTTACTGGACTACCTAGATCCCATGTTGGCGAAGCAGACGGTTGCAAACCTGACGGAACTCCTGCGGCCCGGCGGTGTGATTCTAGCGATGTTCCACAGCAAGAAGCCGGAGGACTTTCAGCGTTATCGAGTGGCGGATTCGAATTCGCTGCAAGTGATTTCGTCGCCGGTCATCTGCCCGGCGCAAAAGGTCTATCAAAACCGCGAGATCCAGGACCTCTTTACCCGCTTCAGGACTATGAAATCGTTTGTGGGCCGCGATCAACTGCGCGAAACGCTTTTCATCAAGTAAACACCCCTTGGCTATCGAACTACGCAGCACCGTGGAAATAGCGCGTTCACCCTCTCTTCGCTTGCGTTCAACGAATCGAAGGAGTACAAGCGGGACGTGAGCTCACCGAGCTCCGGAGGGACCATGACTCCACCGGGCTTAGAGCTGCACTACAGCTGATCACACCGCTTTTGCGGTGCGCGTCGCTCGCGAAACATACGTGCTTTTAGCGCGCTTCCGAGACGACACAGTTAAAAAGCAAAAAGGGGAGCCATGTGCTCCCCTTTTTGCTTACCGCGTTGATGCCTTCCAATTCCAATTAGTGTTGAGTCGAAGCTCTGCGATGATGACGGCGCTTAACACTGCTGTGTTTGCGATGGTGCCGATCATGTGAGGATGCCTGGTTGGACGCCTGCGGCTGGGCAGGAGACGCGCTTTCCTGTGCAGCCGATTGCCCGGCTGAGCTTTGCTGCGCGGACACAAAAAAAACCGGCGTTGTAGCCAACAAGAGGAGTCGAACGATACTTTTCACGGCAATTCTCCCAAGAGATCCCCTGTAAAAACTATTGAATCACAAATCGTAGAGAAAGTCTGCCGGAATCACTTTCCAAGCTAAACGAGGCTTCAACAGATGCAAAAGTCGTTGAATGGGGGCGGCTAGCCGCCGAACTTGAGCCGCACAAGCCACTGAATGGCTTCGCGCTGATTGGCAATGATCTGTGCCTGCCATACCAGGGCAACGGACATGAAGCTCATAAGAAAGACGGAAAAGACGAGAACGACAACAACATTGGACTCTTGAACAGGAAGGCGGAAGATGTCGCGAAGCCAAGTCATGGTAAGGGGCCTCCTAGTACTGGTAAATCTGCCCACATTTGGATCCGCGAAGCTGAGTCGGCAACTCCGCGTGCAGCGTTTGCCGATAAGAGTAAGGCAATCGGGGGACCAAGGCTCCTAGAGGGGTCAAACTCTTATCCCACGGAAAATAGATGGTTTGTGAGAAGGCGCATGATGATCCAGTTCTTGATTGCAATTGGCAATGTGCAAATCGGCGGGCATTTGCGCGATATTCTTTCCGAGCCGGCTAGGTTTTTGTAGCTATAGCTGCAAGAAGTTGCTCCCAAAGGTCGGGTGCGTGGAGGGGCAGGTGTCGCGCGCGAGGAATGTCCGGCGGTTCGTAAGAGGCTTGCTCGGACTGGCCGCCGGTCAACAAGATCGTGCGCTCGCAAAAGGGGAAGAGTCCGGCGGCTAAATCGGCCGTTGCGAGGCCGATAGTGTGAGCGTGGTAGCGGAGGGCCCGATCGTACAGCTTTGCAAGCTCTCGTACGCAGCGCTGGACGCTGCGGCCGATGGCGGCGGACCAGAGCACACCATGCTGACAGAACTGGATGTTGCGTGCGCGCCCCTCGGTCAGAAATCTTTCGACCTCTGCGTCAGAAGCGCCAGCAAAGAAAAAGATGTCATCAAAATCGCGCTGCCGCGCAAGCTCGGCCTCTCTTTGGGGAAGGCCGGTGTTGTGCGCCAACTCGCGGGGAGAAAGTGAACGGAGAGTGACAACGGGAACGCTAGTGTCTTGGGAGAGGGCTTGCAGGGCTTCGGCGGCTGCAGGCAGCGCTTCCGCAATGGGAATGCAGGTAAAACGACCAAGACGCACGGTCGCGGCCTTCTTAATCCGCGAGCCGTCGGATGAGGGCCGCAGGTGGAAGTAGCCTTCCGGCAAGTACACAGCACAACCGTCCTCCGCGATGAAGGGATGCGTGTGACCATGCTTGCGGCGAGGGTCGTCGAATTGGAGCCGCGAGCGGCTGGTCAGCCAGACAGCAGGTATGCCTTGGTGGTCGAGCGCCGCGGTGAACTCATCCAAGCCGCGGAGGCTGCTTCCTCGGAACGGGATTAGTGTATCGACGGCGATGTAGAGGACACTGGACGTCTGGCGCAAACGAGGCTCCGAACCAGC
Source organism: Acidobacteriota bacterium (assembly GCA_003225315.1). Taxonomy (GTDB): domain Bacteria; phylum Acidobacteriota; class Terriglobia; order Acidiferrales; family UBA7541; genus Acidiferrum. The sequence continues at coordinate 73,744 of QHZD01000028.1, read as the reverse complement.
GAAGCCATTCTATCGGAATTCTGGAAGGGAGCCGTGCCCTAGAAAAGAAAAAGGCGGGCAGAATGATCAGCCCGCCTCAAACTTTGTCCGGCAAACGCCACCGGACATGCTGCCTTAAGAAATTAGCTGCCAGACTTGGTGGCTGCGGCGGCGGTCTGCGAATTCGCCTTCGGGATGCTCAGATAGCCGCTGATCGTGTTCTTGCCTACCTTGTTGACAACGATCTCTTCTGGAATGTGCGTTCCAGAGAGGTAGAAGAAGATCGGCTCGTTCATGGCGCGATTCTTCTTTTCGAATTGCCTGTCTTCGATCGTCACGGCGGCGTTGAACTGGCTGCGCTTTTCGTTGACACCCTTCAGTTCGACGGTAACATTGCCTACCTTTTGAGGCTTGTTCCTGCCGACGATGGTGAATTCCACGTAATCCCGTTCACCGAGGCGGCGGAGCTGGTCAATTTCATCATGGTTGCGCGCGATGAGCGTGCCCATCTCGCTGCGAGCCATTTTCAGGTCTTCCCTGGTAGCGTCCAAGTCGGTCTTGACGCCGACAACCTTGGTGTCCACGGTCTTGACATCATCGCTGGTAGCCTTGGTAGCGAGTTCCGAGTGGACCGAAGTATCCAGAGCTGTCAGCTTCTCAGTCGTCGCGTCGTTGAGTTTTGACGCTTCCTCGCGCGCTTTCTTGAGCTGGCCCTGCGTAATCTTCAGCTTACCGGTAACAACCTTCAGGTCGCCCTGGATATCCGTGTTGGTCTTTTCGTCTTGAGCAAGACGATCCTTCAAGGAAGCCATATCCTGCTGCATGGTCTGCTCTGCGGTCTTCAACTGAGCTGCAACTGCTTGCTGCGTGCCATCGAGCTTCGAAGATGCACTCCACCCAACTGCCAGTCCGCCAATAGCTATCAAGCCCAGAACGACCATCGCCGGTAACGTCCAAGCTGGTGATTCTGTGCGCCCATCCGAAATTCTATCGTCTGACATAGTCAATCTTTCTCCTCACCCCGTTAGGGGAACCGCCGATTAATCGGCCTGTAACCGAGTGATTGCATGCAAGAAGCCAAAGTAGAAAAGGCGATGATTACGGTAAGTGATAGAGGGATGGCAGGTTGTGGGCGGCGAAAAAACGAAGATGCGGTACTAGTCCTAGCAAAGTTTACGCGAAGAAAGAAGGAACAGCGGATTTTTTGCTTGACGAAAGTTTAGCCGATTTGAATCCCTAGGCCTCGGAACTCAGATCGGAGCTGTTCGGGGGATTGGAAGATGATCCCGGTCATCCCCAGGCGGGCGGCGGCCGCCGCATACTCCGCAATATCGTCAATATAAACGGCTTCCTCCGCCCGGACCGCGCAAGCCTGGAGAGTCTTGCGGTAGATGATCGGGTCAGGTTTGCTTGCGCCGACCTGGTAAGAATAGATGCGGATTGGAAAGAAGCGGAAAAAGGGGAAACGGGCTTCCTCATGGGACATGTGGATAGGATCGGTATTCGAAAGCAATGCGAGCCGGTAGTTCTTGGAAAGACTCTCCAGGAAAACTTCGGAATGGATGGGGACGGGGTCCAGGGCGCGATTCCAGACTTCGCTGAACTGCTCGAAAGTAAGAGAAGCACCCAGACGCTTGGTGAGATGTAAGTGCCAGTCCCGCGGAGAAATCCGTCCTTCCTGCCAGTCGAGCCAGTGGGGATCGTTTTGGATGGCGGACCACACTTCTTGAGGGGTTAGCGAGAGTCCGGAAGCCAGGCCGTCCATAGCGCGAGAGATGTCCACGCGAATCAGCACGCGGCCAATGTCGAAGATGATGGCGCGAAACTTGGCGGGCGCCACTGCCTATTTGCCCTCTGCTCGGGGAGTTGTAACGGCGCCTTGATCATTGGCGGCGCTGAATTTATGCCTACTGCGATAGATGCTGATGACCGCGGGAAGCACGGAAACGACGATGACAACGGCGATGACGTAATGAATGCGCTCACCGATATTCGGCACAGAGCGCCCCAGGGAAAATCCGCCGAGAATCATGGCGCCGACCCAAAAAATCCCGCCAAAAATGTCGAATGCCAGATAACTGGCGTAGGACATCTTTGCGGCCCCGGCGACGGGAGGGCAGAAGGTTCGAACAATGGGAACAAAACGAGCAAGTATAACGGCGCGCCCGCCATACTTTTCATAGAAGTCATGGGCGCGCTGAAGGTGACTTCTCCGGAAGAAGTGCGAATCTTCGCGGCGGTATAATGCCGCGCCCGCGGACCGGCCGATCCAGTAACCTATCTGGTCTCCGACGATGGCACACAGCATCACCGGGATAAGCAGCCATCTCAGGGGGATGACTCCGCCAGCGGAAAGGATGCCCGCCGTGACTAGAAGGGAATCTCCAGGAAGGAAGAAGCCGACGAAGAAACCGGTCTCAATAAAAACGATGGTGCATATGAGCGGAGCGCCACCGGCGCGAATTAGTTCTCGGAGTCCGTCGGGGTTGAAAAGCGAGTGGAAAAAGTGAAGGATGGCGTCGAGCACTCGATGTTGTTCCTCACAGCGGATGAATGAAGTGAAGCGCTTAGGGGTACAGAAACGAGAACGCGCGAGCGCAAGCTCGTGAAGGCACCCATACCTATACGGTAGCAGAAAACTCCGACATCCTCTCCACATTCATGCCATAGAAGAAGCGGGGCAGTAAGAGGCGCGAGCCAGATGCTGAGGCGATTCATCCGAGCACCTCCGCGAGCCATACATAGCCTTTGTCTTCAGCATCAAGGCGAGCCTGGAGACTTCGAGCGGCGTTTTCCCTTTGTCCAAGCAATTTTTGAACGCGCGGAAGGGCTCGGCGGGCGGCAGCGGCGCCAGCAGCGATGGCTTCTTCGGCACGCTGGAAGTCGTCCCAAGCCAATGATTGCACGTCGGGCCGAAGGACGAGGTCGGCATGGCTTTCCCAGATTTCAAGCTGGTGCTTTTGTGCTGCGCTTACGGCGCGACTCACGACCTGAAAGATGTTTGTGGGGGCGCCGCAGTGGCCGTCTTGGAGGCCGACGAAAATCCCAATTACTGTGGCTGCACCGAGGTCGCGAGCGGCGCGCGTCGGAACCGGTGCGACCAGCCCACCGTCTGCCAGACACCGCGTGCCAATCTCGACCGGTTCGAACAATCCGGGGAAGGCGCAACTCGCGCGGATGGCGTCGGCAAGATTGCCTTGTGTGAACACAACAGGGTCGCCAGAGCTCAAGTCCGTGGCCACCACTGCAAGAGGAATGCGGAGGTCTTCAAAGTGGCGCGAATCAAAAACGCGCTCGATCAAATTCTCAAGGCGGTGATTGCTTGCCAGCCCGAGCCGGGAGACGCGCCAACGCGCGATATCCCGGAAACGGAGTGTCCGGCAGGTCTCAATAATGCGCTCCAGGGGGGCGCCGCTGGCGTATGCAGCGCCCAGGATGCTGCCTACGCTCGTTCCCGCGATATGCGAAATGGGCACGTTGTTCTGTTCGAAGACTTGCAGAACGCCGAGATGCGCGAAGCCGCGCGCGAAACCGCCACCGAGAGCAAGGCCGACGCCCGCCTGCCTGGGGGTAGCGGCGGAGGTCGTGCGCGGACTTTGCGCGTGCTTCGTCATGTCTAGAGGATCGCAGGGACGAGGTCCTCAGACCTATGGTTCGGGCGTCCTGAAAGGGCAGTACTTTTGTACTTCAAGGGAAAACAACCATAGATTAATGTTCGAGATCACGACAGTACCTTCTTACTAGTCCCGTACCCTCTCTGTACCATTGTGACAAGCTGCGCGCCACGCGATTCTCTCTACGTCAGGCTGAATCACTCAGGGGGTTGTGAATGGACAGTGCGTTCAAGGCTTGGGTCGGGCAGCCGGTGGTCCTGCAAGTGGCGCTAGGAGACATAAAAGTGCCGCTGCGCGGGAAGCTGTTGAAGGATGGCGACGACACCGTAAGGATGCGCATCGGTGACGGCTGGGACGTGGACATCTACAAGACCATGATCCTGGCGGTTGAAGAAGACTCCATGGTTCTACTTCCTGCATGAGGGACACAGCCATGAAAACACAAGAGCTCAAATACGTAACCCGGCGCCGCGCGGCGGTGCTTCTGGGTCTGTCGGAGATGGAATTGAACCGCATCTCGAGCGAATCGGGATTCGGACACAAAGAAGTCGCAGGCGAACAGGAAGAGACGTATTTCACGTACGAAGAACTGCGCCAGATCTGCATGCTGGCTGTGCACCAAGTGCACTAGACAAAACGAGTTTCCTCCGGCCCCCCCTCAGCAACACCCCCACCCCGGGTCGCTCCCCCCAGCGATCCGGGGCTTTACTTTTCGCTGAAGGTCTCAAGCAAGCGATCGTTGACTCGGTTTAGAAAACCTTTGACAGACGGAGTCCGCGCGATAAGACTTAGCGCCTCACGGGAGGGGCGCGCTCTAATGTCACGTCTTATCGTTCGCGAGTGGTCGAACTGCGTAGCGGCGCTCGTGTTGCTTGCAACGGTGGTACTAACTGGCGGAAGCGGCGCGAGCAACAGAAACGAAACCTATGACCTCGTCATCGCCAACGGCCGCGTGATGGATCCAGAGTCGGGGCTGGACGCGATTCGAAACGTGGGGATTCGCGGCGGTAAAATCGCCGCGATTTCAAACAGTCATCTTGAAGGGAAGCATACGATTGAGGCGAAGGGACTCGTCGTCGCGCCCGGTTTTATCGATCTCCATGAGCACGGCCAAGAGCCCAGAAACTATGAATTTCAGGCGCACGACGGCGTAACAACCTCGCTCGAACTGGAAGCGGGTACCGCCGACGTCGACCAGTGGTACGCGCGGCGAGAAGGAAGCTCGTTAATCAATTTCGGCGTGTCGATCGGACACATCCCCGTGCGGATGAAAGTCATGAATGACCCGGGTACTTTTCTGCCCGTGGGGGACGCAGCCCACCGCGAGGCCACCGCTGGGCAGTTGCAGCAAATCGACGATGAGATCGAGAAGGGCCTGCGGCGCGGCGCATTGGCTGTAGGCATGGGCATCAACTACACGGCCGCCGCCACACACGACGAGATCGTGGATGTATTTCGGTTAGCCGCCAAACACGGCGCGCCGGTACACGTGCACCTTCGGCATGCCGGATTGCAAGAGCCGACAACCGGCCTAGTGGGGATCGAAGAAGTGATTGCCGCCGCAGCGGCTACGGGGGCGCCGCTTCATGTTGTCCACATCACCAGCATGGGACTAAAGAACACGCCGCGGCTGATCGCCATGGTGAAGGGCGCGCGCGACCGTGGACTCGACGTCACGACGGAGTGCTATCCATACACGGCCGGAAGCACTCAGTTGGAGTCAGCCATATTCGACCCCGGATGGCAAGACCGCCAGGGCATCACATTCAAAGACATCCAGTGGACGAAAACCGGCGAACGATTGTCGGCAGAAACTTTCGAGAAGTATCGCAAGGAAGGAGGCACCGTCGTTATTTTCTCGATTCCGGAAGAGGCCGCGCGCGCGGCAGTTGCCGACCCGCTGGTTATGATCGCCAGTGACGGCATGCCTCTTACGGGAGCCAAAATTCATCCACGGGGTCAAGCGACGTTTTCGCGGGTTTTGGGGCATTACGTCAGAGAAGAGAAGACGCTGGATTTGATGACCGCGCTGAAAAAAATGACGCTGATGCCCGCGCAGCGGCTGGAGAAGCGCGCGCCGATGTTCAAGGATAAAGGACGCATTCGCGTGGGCGCCGACGCGGACATCACGGTCTTCGACGCCAATCGCGTGATTGACAAAGCCACATACGAAGAACCGTTGCAGTATTCGGAAGGGATTCAATTTGTGCTCGTGAATGGAGTTGCGGTCGTCAAGGACGGGCAACTCGTTGACGGCGTTTTTCCTGGCCGGGCAGCACGGGCTCCGGTTTCACAGTGACCGCATGCATCGCGTTCCGCACTCCCAAGGTACTGCGCGGTAGGTCAGAAAAGACCATGCTGCCAATCGTGAGGAAGTGCTATATAGTACTGCGCACAATCGCCTTCTCCAGAAAGGATTCACTTTGACACTCGCCGCCGCGGACTGGGCTGCCATCGCTGGATATCTGCTCATCACCTTATTTCTCGGCTTGTACTTCCGGGGCCGTTCCGGGAAGAGCACGGAAGATTATTTCGTCTCGGGCCGCAACGTTTCCTGGTGGTTAGCGGGGACTTCCATGGTGGCGACAACGTTTGCCGCCGACACGCCGCTTGCGGTTACCGGACTTGTTTACGCGAACGGAGTCGCAGGGAATTGGCTGTGGTGGAGTTTTCTGCCATCTGGAATGATGACCGTCTTTTTGTTCGCGCGGCTATGGCGCCGATCGGGACTCATCACCGACGTGCAATTCGCGGAGATGCGTTACGCCGGCAAGTCCGCCGCGTTCCTCCGCGGCTTCCGCGCGGTTTACCTCGGCCTGCTCATGAATTGCTTGATACTCGGCTGGGTCACCAAGGCAATGGTCAACATCATCAGCACTTCCATGGGCATCAGCGATTTTAGGGCCCTGATGATTTGCGTGTTTTTTCTGATGCCGTTTACCGGCATCTATGTCTCGCTGGGCGGTCTGTGGGGCGTTCTCTGGACCGATCTGTTCCAATTTGTCTTGAAAATGGCCATCGTGATTGGCGTAGCCTGGTATGGCGTCCGAGCGGTCGGAGGGATGCCGCAACTCCTTGCGAAGCTCGCGGAGCGACGTGCAGCTGTTGGCTCCGGCGCGAGTGACATCACCTCGCTGCTGCCTGATTTTTCGCGCGGGCTCACTGGCGAAGCTCTTTGGACGCTGCCTGTCATTACGTTCGTCGTTCACCTGGCCGTGCAGTGGTGGGCGTTCTGGTATCCGGGTGCGGAACCGGGCGGCGGAGGATACATCGCGCAGCGGATTTTCAGCGCGAAAGATGAACGCAATGGATTGCTTTCCGTGCTGTGGTTTAACCTCGCGCACTACGCTCTGCGTCCCTGGCCTTGGATTCTGACGGCTCTTGTCGCGGTTATTCTCTACCCGAATCTGGCGCAGCCCGAGCGCGGTTTCATGCTGGTAGCCACGCGCCAGACGCCTCACGCGCTCCTTGGAATTCTTCTCGCGGGTTTCATGGCCGCCTTCATGTCAACGGTCGCCACGCAACTCAACTGGGGCAGCTCCTACTTGATCGAAGATTTCTACCGGCGCTTTCTGAAGAAAGAGGGAAGTGAAGCGCATTTTGTGAACGCTTCGCGGCTGGCCACGGCCCTCCTCGTGGTCGCGGCCGCTGCGGTTGCCTGGGAACTGAAGTCCGTCTCCGATGGCTGGAAAATTGTTCTTGAGCTAGGCGCCGGCACTGGCGGCGTGTATCTCCTCCGTTGGTATTGGTGGCGCGTCAACGCGTGGAGCGAGATTTCCGCCATGTTTGCGGCCATGGTGACGACTCTCGCTCTTCATTCCGATGCTCTGTGGAACGCTCTCATTGGCCACTCTCAGCCTTTCACTGGCTCTGCCCCGGTCATCTTTGCAAAAACTACGCTGTGCACGACCGGGGTCACCACCCTCGTGTGGATTGCGGTTACTCTCCTCACTTCGGCCGTACCTCAAGACACGCTCATCAAGTTTTATACGAAGGTTCGTCCGCAAATCACCGGCTGGCGGCCGGTAGCCAAGCTGGCCGGCGACGTTCCGGTCACGCGCGACTTGGGGCGCAACCTTCTCAGTTGGATTCTCGGCTGCGTGCTCATTTATTCCGCGCTTTTCAGCATCGGCAAGCTTTGTTTTGGCCTCTACCAGGAAGGGTTGCTTCTTGCGATTCTGGCCGTCGCCAGCGCTCTGGCGCTCTCTCGCCTGATGCCCAAGCCCGCGGAGTGGCAAGCCAACTAAAATGGCTGATATCGTTCAGCCGAAGCGTTCCGGGACGCATCATGCGGTCCTCGCGGGATTCCTCGGCTGGACGCTCGACGCATTCGATTTCTTTATCGTCGTTTTTCTCTTTGACACGCTGGCGCATCAGTTTGGCGTAACCAAAAAAGAAATCGTTTGGACCACTACCGCGACGCTGGCCATGCGCCCCGCCGGCGCACTCCTTTTCGGGTTGCTCGCGGACCGCTACGGCCGCCGCATTCCGCTCATGGCCAACGTAATCTACTTTTCGATCATCGAGCTTTTATGCGGTTTTTCGCCCAACTTCACGGTGTTCCTCATCCTGCGCGCTCTGTTTGGCGTAGGCATGGGCGGCGAATGGGGAGTGGGCGCCTCGCTCGCTATGGAAGCGGCGCCGGTGCGCTGGCGCGGAATCCTCAGCGGAATCTTGCAGAGCGGTTATTCCATCGGTTATTTGCTTGCGGCGATTGCCGCGAGATTTCTCTTGCCCGTGTGGGGATGGCGCCCCATGTTTTGGATCGGCGCTCTGCCCGCCCTGCTCGCGCTGTACATCCGTACAAAAGTGCCGGAATCAGAAGCGTGGAAGCAACACCGCGCTGCGAGCACGGCCCAAGTCCTGCGCATCGTGGCAAAAGAGTGGAAGCGTTTCGCCTATCTCGTCGTGCTGATGACCTTCATGATGTTCCTCTCGCACGGAACGCAGGATCTTTATCCGGACTTCTTGAAGGAAGTGCACAAGATTTCTGCGGCGATGGTCGCCAATATCGCGATGATTTACAACGTCGGAGCAGTCGTGGGCGCGATCATCTTTGGACACCTCTCGCAAGTCGCGGGGCGGCGCAAGGGGATGATCGCAGCTTTGGGATTGTCGCTCTTGTTGATCCCTTTCTGGGCGTTCGGCAGTGGGCTCGGGACGATCATCGTCGCTTCCTTCCTAATGCAGGCGGGAATTCAGGGGGCATGGGGCGTTATCCCCGTGCACCTGAATGAGCTTTCCGCCGATGCCGCGCGTGGGTTGATGCCGGGACTCGCCTATCAACTCGGAATTTTGCTGGCTTCGCCGACAAATTCTCTCCAATACGCGTTGCACATTCGCTTCGGCTATCAGTGGGCGATCGCCGGCTTCGAAATCGTGACGATTCTTACGCTGGCAACGCTCCTCTGGATTGGCACCGAGGCTCACGGCAGGAGTTTTGTTCGTGCGACGCAACCGGATTCCAGCCACTCCTCGGCTTGATTGGACCATGCGCATTCCTGGACAAATCGGAATGCTACTCGACCAGTCCCGGTACCAAAAAAACGCGACTTCTAGCCGCGGCTATGTGCCTAGCGCAAGCCTGTGATAATATTCTTCTCCTGCGCGCCCGTAGCTCAGTTGGATAGAGCGTCTGGCTACGAACCAGAAGGTCGGGAGTTCGAGTCCCCCCGGGCGCGCCATTAACTGCGGTTTTTCACGTCCCCTTGAGAACTTCCATTCAACTCGCATCCGCGCCCATTGCTGAAGCCGCCAACCTCACGCGGGCTGCCCCCAAAGTCTGGTACGAACGTCCTCGAGGCGCCTTCCAGGCTCAATTGGCCAAGCGTAGCCACCCCGTACAAAGAGACAGGTATCTCTTTCGCGGGCCAGGGCACAAACGGCTCAATGCGCTGCGCTGCGACTCTATACAATGGATTGAAAGGAATTGCCGCGTTCACGCAATGGAGAGGCACCATGGCTGAAGGTCCTTACTCAACAAGGCGGGCCAATCCGCGGTTCGCATTTTTCGCGAATGCCGAAGTTACGCTTCGCGACGGGACTTCGGTCTTAGGACAACTTGACGAATTAAGTTCGCGTGGCTGTTATGTCGATGCGCTCGAACCCGTTCCCGTTCGCACGAAATTGCGTCTCCGAATATCCGATGGCACGAGCACTTGCGAGCTGCAAGGCAAAGTGATCTATATGCATTCTGGCGGAGGCTTTGGAATCTTCGGCATGGGCGTGCTGTTTGAAGAAATGGACGCCGAGCAACGCTCCGCAATTGAGGCGTGGCTGCGGGGACTCGCAGCACAGGCCAAGAAAGACGTGGGAGACAACACCGTCTCTCAAATCAGAGGGTGAAAGCACGGGGCAGTGGGCGCTCCCGGAACGCGGTTTTCGCACCCGTTTCCCAAACGGCTGTATGATCCCGATCTGTGCCTAGGGTGGAAGATGTACTGAACAGCACTGAACTCACCCCTATGAAACGTTCCTAAATCTTTTCTGGACAGTCACTTACAGCACAGCGGTCTTCGGTGAACACTGCGACGTCCTGAAAAAGATAACTAAGTCCGAGAATCTTGATCGATCCCCCCGATGTATCCAAGACGTTATTACCCTCCCCAGTTGTACTGCCCAAAACGGTACGAAAGGCCCATTCTCGCCGTCAAAGGGACTTAGTAAGGTACCAGTAGTACTAAAGCTATGTCCACAGCAATCCTGGTGTTTGCGATAGGTGTTACCGAGATTCGTGCCGACGTGACTGGCTCTCGCGGCAGATGCGGACAAGCCGACTTTGGTTCTCGGGCGGACGTCGAGAATCTGGACTCCGGGTCCGGGTACGACTCGCAGTAGCGACGAAGGTCGCGGAGGCGGTATGCCCCTAGATGCGCTAGATCAGAGGACACTGAGCGGCCTGCCGCGGCTGTCAGAGGTCTATGACGCTTACGGCGTTCAGGTCAATGCTTTGTCCGTGAACGAGATCTTCGCGCTCTATGAACGCACGGGTTTTCTTTATCCCGATAAAGCTGCCCGCCTTTTGCCACACCTTGGACAAGTCCGGGAAAATTGGCGCCGGATGTTACGCGGTGGCGATTCGCTCCTTTACGTCCTGACCGCCGGTGACAAAAAGAGAGGCCGCGCGTCAATTGCAGTTTGGCGTACTACTCATCATGGTTGGACCTCTCAACACCTAGTTTCCGAGAATAACCCGATAGCCTCTCGCGCGGTAATGCTCGCGGGAACGGCCGCAAGCATTCTGAAGGGCATTGATGAGTCGCATCAGAATTGGTTCCGGCCAGAGAACCGCTTTCCGTCAAGAGTGTTCGGATCCATGGTGCAGACGATTGGGCAATCGCTTTCTTCTGTTCAGCGGCATATGTATTTCGCGCTGCCGAGAAATTCGTCACTACCATCCGGGGGAAGAGTTCGCATCGTCCCTTATGACGCTTCTCATGAAGACGCCTTAACCCTTATCGCCTCTGTCGCGCGCGGGAGCATTTACGTCACGGCGGAGCAGCTCACAACCGATCCTGAACTAACCCAGGTAAACCACATGTATAGCGAGGTGGGGCTCCGGCGGACTCGTCGCGTATGGCTGGCATACCGCGAGTATAAGGATGAACCAATCGGTGCAGTTATAGCGTATCGCGGCCCTTTGGGACTGAACTTCAGCTATATCGAAAATCGCTGTGACCTGCTGCTTCACCCCACGCTCCCCGATGCTGACGCAGTGGACGTTGTGTCTGCGCTCCTTAAAGCATCGTCTTCCGCTTATGAGGACTTTGAGCTTGACGTGATTCCAGTGATCGCCGAGGAATTGGCCGCGCCGGCCCTGTTTCGACTGGGGGCCGAGTTCCTCCGCCATTACTGCCAAGGAACGTGGCTACAGGAAGGGCAGCTCCGCTTCTACCGGCACGTGGATGGATTTTATTCGAGATTGCAGGCGCGGGTTGAGAAACACAGCATGCAGCCAACGCTCATAGGTCAGGAACGGTGATGCAAAAAGGCACTGCCACTGCGGAATACATCATGGAGGATCCGCGCGAGGCATTGCGCCTCGAGCTCAAGGTTGATCCCGACGCCTGGGTGCAAAAGTACCTGGCGCACCGGGTCTGCCCGGGCGCAGAGATCCTCTCAGTGGGATGCGGTCCTGGCGTCATTTTGCGCGCCGTAACCCAGTTGGATTCTTCAATTAAAGCAACGGGCATAGACGTGAGCGAGGGCCGTTTGCAGCAAGCCAGGGAGAAAAACCGCGAGAATTCACGCGTCAGATTTGTTTGCGGGGATGCTCAGTCGATGGAGTTTCGGTCCAATAGCTTCGACCTGGTGTACTGCCGAATGTTGTTGCAGTACTTGAAGGAAAAAGAACGAGCCGTGTCTGAGATGGCCAGAGTCTGCAAGCCGGGCGGCACTGTTTTGCTGCAGGACCTGGATGGCCAACTGTTGTGGCACTACCCGGAAGACCCCTCGGTACAGCGAACGCTCGAGAGAGTTGTGGAAGCTCTGAGTGCAACCGGTTTCGATCCGTTTGTGGGCAGGAAACTCTTCTGGTTGGCGCGGAATGCTGGGCTGACGAATATTGATGTCCAGGTCGAATGCTACCACTTAATCGCGGGCGAGGCTGATCCGCACATTTTGCACCAGTGGGAATTGAAGCTGGAGATTGCCAAGCCACAGTTGGCTCGCGTACTCGGCAGTGCAAGCGAAGCGGAAGAACAGTCACGGGCGTTCCTTGAATATCTTCGCCGGCCGGACTCGCTTACGTATTCGACAGTCTTCACGGTAGCCGGGGAGAAAGGTTTATGAGTGGAGCTCCGGCTTGCAGAACTTTGTGCCATCAGTTGGGGCTTTCTGGGGAAGTACTCCAAGAAGTGCGGGAGGAATGGGCCAAGTTTGAAATGGGCCAATAACTTAATTCTGATCGCCGAAAGTGTTTGGCTGGGGTGCGTAAATGAATGACAAAACGAATCGAAATGATCGGGAACGGGGAAAAGACTCGATCCGACTGTCCGAGATGGTTCAGCGCCAGGAAGCGCGCGCTCGTCTAGCCGACGATTTTCAAGAAGGGAAACTAAATATGTTGTTAAATCGCGAACACAAAACCGGTCCAGTGATAAAAGCTGGGCGTAGTTTCTTAGCTGGGTTTCTCTCCGTGTTACTCGCAGGTAGCGCCGTGGCCCAGAATTCGCGGAACGTTGACGTTACTGCCGTGAGCTTGGAAGACCTGTGGAATATGCAGGTGACTTCCGTCTCCAAGCGCTCGCAAAAAGTGGCGGACGCCGCGGCGGCGATTTTCGTGCTAACGCAAGAAGATATCCGGCGGTCGGGAGCGACCAGCATTCCCGAAGCATTGCGACTGGTCCCGGGTCTGGAAGTGGCGCGAATCGATCAGAACAAGTGGGCCATTGGTTCGCGCGGCTTCAACGGACGTTTCGACAATAAGTTGCTGGTACTTATCGACGGACGAAGTGTCTACACTCCGCTGTTTTCCGGCGTGTATTGGAATGTCCAGGATGTGATGTTGGAGGATGTAGACAGGATCGAAGTGATCCGTGGCCCCGGAGCAACCCTCTGGGGTGCCAATGCCGTCGATGGCGTAATCAATGTCATCACCAAGAAGGCCAAGGCCACGCAGTCAGCGATCGTGACGGCCGGAGCCGGAACGGAGGAACGAGCAGCCGGCGGTGTTCGTTTCGGCAGCAAACTGGGCGACAACACTTACTACCGAGCGTACACAAAGTATTTTGATTGGGGCCCTTCTGCATATCCATCTGGTATCACGGCTCACGACGGCTGGGATGCCCTGCGCGGAGGATTCCGCGCGGATTGGACACCGGCCGGAGCTAACTCGCTGACGGTGCAAGGAGATATTTATCGCAGCAGGTTTGACGAGACCCTGACTGTGGCCTCGCTATCAGCTCCGTATTCCAACACGTTCCCAAATGATGGGAAGTACAGCGGAGGAAACATCCTTGGGCGCTGGAATCATACTTCCGAAGGATCCTCGATGTCGTTGCAGATGTACTACGACAATACGACGATTACCGACCATTCTCTTTTCGGCGACCACCAGAATATTTTGGACCTCGATTTCCAGCACGGGTTTCACGTTGGCGACTCACAGCAATTTGTATGGGGACTAGGCTACCGGTCGATCCGCGACAAGAACGACGCCAGCTTCACGGTTTCCCTGCAGCCTAACCAGGTCACGCTGAATCAGTTCAGCACATTCCTGCAGGATGAAATCAGCCTGGTCGACAATCGCCTGCAGATCACGCTGGGCTCCAAATTCGAGCGCAACGAATTTACAGGGTTCGAAATTGAGCCCAACGCACGATTGCTCTGGAACCTAACTCCAAATCAATCGATCTGGACCGCAGTATCACGCGCTGTCCGGACACCGGCGTTGACCGAGGAGGGGTTGCGCCTGAATTCACAGGTTATACCCCCAGGGACGCCTGCGAACCCGACACCCTTGCCAGCGGTGGTGGCCGTTTTCGGCAGCCGTCAGTTCAATTCCCAGTTCAATTCCGAAGATCTCCTCGCATACGAACTTGGTTATCGAGTGCAGGCAACTAAGAATCTCTCGCTCGACATAGCCACCTTCTACAACAATTATTCAAATCTTCGCACTGCGGAGCCGGGTGCGCCTTTTCCCGAAGGGAGCCCTGCCCCGACCGATTTCGTCATTCCGTTTGTGGCCGGCAACAAGATGAGCGGCGGAACATACGGCGTTGAATTGTTTGCAGACTGGAAAGTCGTTCCCAAGTGGAGACTAATGGGCTCCTACAGCTATCTGCAGATGGACATACACAAGAATCTAGATAGTCAGGACCCGACTCCCGACAATCCAAACGGCTCAAGCCCCCGTCATCAATGGTATTTGAGGTCATCCGTCGACTTGCCGAAACATTTCGAGCAAGACACAACTCTTCGATTTGTGGACCACCTTCCTAGCCTGGGCTTGCCGAGCTACTACTCTTTGGATGCGCATTTGGGCTGGAGGCCGGTAACAAGCCTGGAATTGTCGATCGGCGGCCAGAACTTGCTCAATAACTGGCACTTGGAATTTATGCCGGATTTCGTAAACACCTCGCCGACCGTAGTGAAGCGCAGCATCTTTGGAAGTATTACGGTGAAGTTTTAGTTGATTGAAGTGCGAGCTTTCAGATTGTCGGTTACCAGTGGGTGGTAATTTGATGTTGAGGCGGCTGAGAATTCTGATCGTTGCTCTCAGTGTTTCGCTGAGTGGGAGTCCGCAGGCCTTTGCCCAGACTCCGGACTCGCGCGACTCATCGGAATACTTGATTAAGGCCGGCTTCATTTACAATTTCGCCAAATTCGTAGAATGGCCGTCGGCCGCTTTTGCTCAGCCTGACTCGCCAATTGTGATCGGCATTCTAGGAACAGATCCGTTCGGAGCCCTCATCGACCAGATCGTCGAAAACAAAAAAATCGGGGCGCGGAGTTTTGTCGTAAAACGGCTGAAGTGGGGCACGGACTTCAAAGAACTCAGGGATTGCAAAATTCTGTTTGTGGGGTCTTCAGAAAAAGCGCACATCGATGAGTTGCTGCAGATTGTGAAGACTCTTCCAATTCTTACAGTGGGCGAAACACCCGGGTTTGCAGAGCGCGGCGGCGTGATTCGGTTTGTCCTGGAAGACAACCGAGTGCGATTTGAGGTCAACGTTGAGGCGGCGCACCAGGCAGACCTTACGATCAGTTCCAGATTGCTTACTTTGGCGAGAATCATCCAACAAGCCACAGCCGCGGATACGAGGAAGCCGGGATGATCCTCCAAAATCTATCCATCAAGCGGAAACTCACGCTGATAACGATGCTGACGAGCAGCATCGCCCTGATCCTGTCCTCCGTCAGCTTTCTTATTTACGATCTCGTTTCATTTCGTAACTTGCTCCGCCAGGATTTAATGACTCAGGCTGAAATCATCGGGTACAACAGCGCGGGAGCCATGGAGTTCAAGGACGAACCTGCTGCGACCGCAACATTGTCTGCTCTCACGGCAAAAGAAGACATTGTCACCGCTGTCTTATACAAGCCCGACGGCAAGATCTTTGCCCATTATTTTCGAGGCAACGCGGCGTTTTCCGGGTTTCTTCCCATCCATTTGCAAAAGAAAGGCACCCGCTTTGAAGGGGGGTACCTGGAAGTCTTCCAGGAAGTTACCCTAAACGGGGAGCACGTCGGAACGCTGTTTCTGCAGTCCGACATGCGCCAATGGAGTCTGCGCGCCAAACGGTATGCAAACATCCTCATCATATTTGTGCTCGTTTCCGGGCTATTCGCCCTGTTTGTCTCCTCGAAGCTTCAAGGGCTGATTTCAAAGCCCATTTTGCACCTGGAAGACACCATGCGAATGGTTTCTTCAAACAAGAATTACGCTGTCCGAGCGGTCAAAACGTATGGCGACGAAATCGGCCGATTGATCGATGGATTTAATACTATGCTCTCCGAAATCCAACAGCGAGATACCGCGCTGCAGAGCACTAACGGTGAGTTGAAGACCAGGACGCAAGAGCTTGAGGAAGAAGTATTTCAGCGTAAGCAGGCGCAGGAAGAATTGCTCAAGGCCAAGCACGCGGCGGAAGAAGCCAACCGCGCCAAGAGCACATTTCTCGCGAATATGAGCCACGAGTTGCGCACTCCGCTCAACGCCATCATCGGTTATAGCGAGATGCTGGAAGAGGAAACCAGGGATAGCGGCAAGGTCGAGAATGTTCAGGACCTCCGGAAAATTCAAGGCGCCGGAAAGCACTTGTTGTCCTTGATCAATGATGTGCTTGACCTGTCGAAGATCGAAGCCGGCAAGATGGGGCTCCACCTGGAGAACTTCGACGTGTCACAGGTGATCGAGGAGATGGTCACAACTCTCCAGCCCGCCGCGGCCAAGAATGGCAACTCGATTCAAGTTCATCTGGCGGACAGCGTGAATACGATGCGGGCGGACATCACCAAGGTTCGGCAAATCCTGTTCAACCTGCTGAGCAACGCTTGCAAATTTACGGACCACGGTACTGTCTCCGTGGATGTGGATCAAATCAAGCTCGAGAATCGAGATTGGATTCAATTCCAGGTGCGAGATACCGGGATTGGCATCTCAGCCAAGCAAAAGGAAAACTTGTTTCAAGAGTTTGCTCAGGCGGACGCCTCGATTGCCAGGAAATATGGTGGGACCGGCCTGGGACTTGCCATCACGCACCGCTTCGTTCAACTGATGAAAGGGCAAATCTGTGTGGAGAGCGAGCCTGGCCAAGGTGCTGCCTTCACGGTGCGCTTACCCGCTCAACTTGTCATCGAGACAACAGAAGCCGCACAGTCAGATAGCGCCAGCAAGATTCCTGCGGCACCGTCCGAGACCAAGGCCGGCATGGAAACGATCCTGGTGATAGACGATGACCCGTCGGTGCGCGATCTGATGTCCCGCTTCCTCTCAAAACTGGATTTCCATGTGGTCGCGGCCGCGAACGGCGAAGAAGGCCTTCGGCTTGCCAAGCAAGTTGATCCCCTGCTCATAACGCTTGACGTTGTAATGCCCGAGTGCGACGGATGGACCGTCTTAAACAAGCTCAAGAGCGATTCCAAGTTGGCTGATATTCCCGTCATAATGGTCACCATCGTCGACAATGAAGCGATGGGCCTGGACATGGGCGCTTCCAATTATCTTATCAAACCGGTCGATCGCGACCGTCTTGCAGTTCTTGTAGAAAAACACAGGGTTGCGCGCACTTCTATCACGGACATTAATTCGGTCCCCTTATCCTATGTTGCGGAAAGTCCAGCCAGCCGCAAGACTGTCGGAGCTAGGGTTCCTAAGACTAGGAGAAACTGACATGCCGAAGATCCTGCTAGTCGAAGACAACGAAATGAATCGGGACATGCTTTCACGGCGGCTCCAGAAGAAAGGATACACCGTCGTAACGGCCCAGGATGGCGAAAAGGGCTATTCGCTGGCGCGTTCGGAAGCGCCTGACCTCATTCTGATGGACATAAGCCTGCCCGCGATGGATGGCTGGGAAGTCACTCGCCTCTTGAAAGCCAACGCATTGACTCGTCATATCCCCATCATCGCGCTAACTGCGCATGCCATGGTAAGCGACCGGGAAAAGGCGCTTGGTATTGGTTGCGATGACTATGACACGAAGCCGGTTGATTTTGCCCGTTTGAGCGAGAAGATCGAGAGTTTGCTCGTAGAAAAGAAAGTGTCATGAACACGCACAAGAACCGACTTCTCATTGTGGATGACAACGAAATGAACCGGGACATGCTTGCCCGCAGGCTGGCACGCAAAGGCTATGAGATTGCGTTGGCCGAAAATGCGCGGCAGCTGCTGCAACGAGTCGAGCAAGAAGGTGTCGACTTGGTGCTCCTGGATATCGAAATGCCGGAAATTAGCGGTCTCGATGCACTGAAAACTCTGCGCGAGGCCTACTCTCCCATCGAACTGCCGGTCATTATGGTGACCGCAAAAAATCAGAGTGAAGATATCGTCAAGGCACTGGATATGGGTGCGAACGATTACCTGACCAAACCGATTGATTTTCCTGTTGCGGTCGCGCGCATCGGCACTCAGTTATCCCACAAGCGGGCGCAGGAAGCACTGAGGGAGAGTGAAGAGCGCTATGCCTTGGCGGCTCAGGGCGCCAACGACGGCCTTTGGGACTGGAATGTTCTTACCAACTTCGTGCATTACTCGCCTCGCTGGAAGGCCATGTTGGGATGTCAGGAAGGCGAAGTCGGAGGCACACCCGAAGAGTGGTTTGACCGGATTCATGATGCGGATCGCGAAAGGGTCAAACAAGAGATTGCCGCTCACCAAAAAGGCCTGACCCCTCATTTTGAGAGCGAGCACCGGATGCTGCACAAGGATGGATCATTCCGCTGGATGCTAAGCAGAGGGCTGGCGGTTAGGGATGCTTCGGGAAAAACCTTGCGGATGGCCGGATCGCAAACCGACATCACGGAAGGAAAGGTCTCCGATCCCCTGACGGGCCTACCTAATCGTCTGCTCTTCATTGACCGGCTAGGGCGCGTTATCAAGCATGCCAAACGCCGCAAAGATCATATATTTGCGGTCCTATTCTTGGACCTCGATGGGTTCAAGATGATCAACGACAGCGTCGGTCACCTGATTGGTGATCAGCTCTTGCTCGGGGTCGCTAACAGATTGGAAAAGTGCCTGAGGTCGACCGATACCGTCGCGCGTTTGGGAGAGTCCTTTACTGTCGCGCGACTAGGCGGAGATGAGTTCACTGTTTTGCTTGATGACCTTAAAGATCCGAACGATGCGAAACGGGCTGCAGAGCGGCTAATGAAAGCGTTGACGGCTCCGTTTGTTTTGGGTGGCAAAGAAGTATTCACCTCCGTGAGTATCGGAATTGCTTTGAGCAATCCGGCATACGAGCAACCGGAAGACATCCTGCGTGATGCCGACACAGCCATGTACCGGGCCAAGTCTCTCGGCAAAGCACGCTTCGAAGTATTCGACGCAGATATGCGCGCGAGTGTAATGGCTCGGCTGCAATTGGAGACCGACTTGCGCCGCGCCCTTGAGCGGCAGGAATTTCGCAATTTTTACCAGCCGATAGTGTCACTGGCTTCGGGCAAAATTGCCGGTTTTGAGGCCCTGTTGCGCTGGGAGCATCCGACTCGCGGGTTACTTGGTCCGGAAGAATTTATTGCTGTCGCTGAAGAAACGGGACTCATTCGCGAACTGGGGTGGTGGAATTTGCGCGAAGCTTGCCGCCAGATCAGCGACTGGAAGGCCAATCCCGACGCCGACCCCGATTTAATCATCAGCGTAAACCTGTCCGTTAAACAGTTTCTACAGCCGAATCTGGTCTCGGACATAAAGGGGTTGCTTCGTGAACTGGCTTTTCCACCGGAATCTCTGAAGCTGGAAATTACGGAAAGCACCGTCATGGGAGATCCTTCCGCGGCAGTGGAAATGTTGCTGCAAATAAAAGCTTTGGGTATCCGCCTGGCCATCGATGATTTCGGCACCGGCTATTCTTCGCTAAGTTACCTACACCGCTTTCCGCTTGATACTTTGAAAATCGATCGTTCGTTCATCAGCGGCATGTGTGAAGGCGGCGAGGGCATGGAGATTGCCAAGACCATTATGCCGCTGGCCAACAATCTCCGGCTTGACGTGGTTGCCGAAGGAGTGGAAACGATCGAACAAGTTGCATTCCTGAGGAAACTGCACTGCAAGTTTGCCCAGGGTTTTTATTTTTCCAAACCCCTGGCGGCCGAGGAAGCGGGAGCACTTCTCATAGGACAGCCGGCTTGGAAGTAGTTCCCGGCTTGCGCAGAATGCCATGAAATTAGCCTGGCAGAACATCATTCACGATCGCTCTCGCTTCTCCGTGACCGTGCTGGGTGTGTCTTTTGCCGTGTTTCTGATGGTGTTTCAGGGCAGTCTCTTGGTTGGCTTCCTGCGGGCCGCGTCCAGGTTGATCGATGCCAGCGACTCAGATATCTGGATCACAGCGAGGGGAGTACAGGCCTTCGAGTTTGGAACGACTTTGGAAAGCCGTGTGAGAGAGATGGCGGCAGGCGTTCCCGGAGTAATGCAAACGGACCGCGTTTGCATGGCCTTTGCGGTCTATCGCACTCCCAAGGGAAAACAACAGGTCGTTGCCCTCGTCGGGGCGGACCCCAATGTAGGAAAGCGTTTCCCGGTTCCCGATGTGCCCGAGTTGGCCGGAGAGATATCCCCTGACGCGGTTCTTTACGACGTGAGCGATCGGGACCTGATTGCCGTCCCGGCACTGCCGACAGAAGTTGAGATCAATCGTCACCGCGCCAGCATCGAGCGGCAGATCCAAGGTTATGGCGCGTTCCTTGGCGTTCCTTTTTTGTTCACTTCCTATCGCAACGCCATCCGGTATCTCGGTTTCGGGCCTGACGACGCCATGTACGTCGTGTTGCGAGTCAGCAAGGGCTCCTCTGTCGCGGATGTCAAACAAAGTTTGCAGGAACGGCTTCCGGAAGTCGATGTACTCACTCGGGACGAATTTGCTCACAAATCCCGGATGTATTGGACGATAAAAACCGGAGCCGGCGGCGCGATTCTGACCGCCGCGGTTTTGGGTTTTTTGATCGGGCTGGTTGTTGTTTCTCAAACTATCTACGCGAACACCATGGAGAACATCGAGGAATACGCGACCCTGAAAGCCTTAGGAGCGCCCAGGTCGCTCGTGGCGCGCGTCGTTCTCACCCAGGCTTTGCTCTGCGGTGCGGTCGGCAGCGTTCTGGGACTCTTTGCGGTGATTCCCGTCATCGATCATGCAAGATCGCTGATTCCTTGGATCTACATGCCTTGGTGGTTGCCCGCTGTCATGGTCGTGCCAAGTTTGACCATGTGCTCGTTGGCATCCATCGCCTCGGTTCGGAGCGCTCTTACCGTTGAGCCAGGAAGGGTGTTCCGTGCCTAAGAAACATCTTCCAAGTACTGTTTGTGAGGATGTGACGGAGCTTCCCCCAAGCAGGACCGCGCGAAATCGGGTTAAGCGGGCCGCCTATTCTGCGGGCTTAGCTGTCGAAGATCAATTAGAACCAAGTCTGGGTGTCGATGAAGCAAGATCCAGTCGCTTCCTGGGTGTTGAGGGGGCTACCGTCTCGTTCGGCCAAGGGGACGCCCGCATTTGGCCATTGCGCGGCGTTTCAGTCACGTTTCAACGTGGCACCCTTTCCTTGGTGATGGGACCTTCGGGAAGCGGGAAAACGACGTTGCTGTCCATGCTCGGCTGCTTGTTGTCGCCCGACGAAGGATCCGTATTCGTGGATGACGTCCTGGTGAACCAGCTTAGCGAAACTGAGAAGACCGCCATTCGCCAGAAGAAAATCGGCTTTGTATTTCAGGCATTCCGCCTCTTCCACTCACTCTCGGCGATCGACAATGTTGCGCTTGGTTTCGAGCTTCGCGACCCGAAGCAGTCTCAGCGATTAGAAATGGCGCGACAACTGCTCGACCAATTCGGGCTGGGTGACAAATGCAATCAAGAACCCAATGAGCTCAGTCCGGGAGAGAGGCAGCGAGTCGCCGTGGCAAGAGCGCTTGCAGGGGACCCTCCGATTCTTCTCGCGGATGAGCCGACCGCATCTCTTGATGCTCAAGCGGGAAGGAATATCTGCCAAATTCTTCGCAATCAAGTTGATGAACACGGAAGAACAGTTGTGGTCGTGAGCCACGATCCGCGCTGGCGGAAATTTGCCGATCGCACGATCACTCTGTGTGATGGCCAGGTAGAGCAAGGGGGCAGAAACCTATGACCGCCCGCAAAAGATGGGCCATTGGCGGCTCTGTGGTTTTCCTGGTCATCATCGTCATCGTGTTTCTGGGAAGCACGCGGAACAGGAATTCGGTGCAAGCTCGCGGGATACCCTCCGATAGTACAGGTGCGACTGTTGCATTTGCTTCTCCCGGAAGGGTCGAGGGGGCTTCGGAAACCACGCAGGTGGGCGCAGCTGCGGATGGCATCCTGAAGGCTGTCTACGTGAAAGAAGATCAGTTCGTAAAAAGAGGGACAGTACTTGGCGAGATCGCCTGCGACGACTTGCAAGCGAACTTGCAAACTGCGATGGCCGAAGCGGATGGCGCTCGCCAGACAAGAACCCGGCTTTTGCGCGGCGCGCGTGACGAGGAGAAGAGAATAGCCACTGAAAAGACAGCAGCCGCCCGCGCAACATTTGAAGAGGCTAAGTCGCGAATGGAGATGCAGCGCGCTCTCTTTCAAAGGGAGCAGGTTTCCCGGACCACTTATGAGCAAGCTGTCCGCGACCTTGGCGTCGCGGATGCTAATCTGCAAGCCGCTGTTCGGACTGAGGAGTTGCTGGCCGCGCCTCCGTTGGAGGAAGACAAGGCCCGCGCGGATGCAGAGGTGCAAGCGGCGGAGGGTCGCGTTCGCACGGCCCAGGAGCGGATCGGGAAGTGCTCCATTGTCGCCCCAATCGACGGAACCGTATTGCGAGTCTACGCCCGCCGCGGCGAATCTTTCAGCACCGTCACTCCTCGCCCATTGTTCAGTCTCGCGGATACTTCCTCTCGGCATATTAAGGCGGAAATAGACGAACGGGATGTGGATAAAGTGTCGGTCGGACAAAAGGTCGTTATCCAGGCAGATGCCCTTGACGGAAAGAGGTTAAACGGGTCGGTCGCCAGAATCTCCGCGATGATGGGCAGAAAGAGCATCTCCACCGGCGACCCATCTGATAAGAGCGACCGGGATATTCTGGAAGCTGTGATCGATCTTAAGGATGCCACGCAACAATTGCCGATCGGACTCCGCGTTACAGTTCAATTCCTGTCTAACGGTTCTCAGAAAAAATAACGAATGACAGCGCTGGAATAGGCCCTATTGGACGTGAAGATCAACGTCAACGGAATGCCGCAGGCTTCCGCTAGTCCCAGTGACGGTCAGCTTGTACGAACCATGCCGCGTATCGTCATCCACGCGCAGAGTAAGCTCAAACCAGCCCGAACCAGTGATCGCAGGCGGATCAAAATCCACGGACGTGTGTCGAGGGAGTTCGGTCACACCGAGATCCACCGTCCCTGTGAAGCCGTCCAACGCGGTAACCTTGAACGCGAAGGTTTCCTTATGTCCACGATGGATTTTTGCTTTTCGATGTTGGCCTCCAGTAATGCAGAAGTCGCCCGGTTGCCCGCCGTTCGCGGCCAGCGCCTGCACCAGGTCTAACCGGCCGTTGCCCATGTTGGGGCCGACGGGCACAGCATGAGCAACAGCAGCGGCGGCCTGGGACTGATCTGTGCCGGGCCTCTGATCCAACAACAAGGCAGCTGCTCCAGCAACGAAAGGCGCGCTGAAAGACGTTCCCCATGCAGCTCCATAGCTGCCGAACGGATATGTACTGATCACAGCTTCTCCGGGGGCGGCGACCCATACGATGGCGTCACCAAAGTTCGAAAAAGTGGAGCGCTGATCCAGGTCGTTGGTTGAGGCGACTCCCATCACATCGTTTTGAATCGCTGCCGGATAGGTAATCTCGATTACCCCGTCATTTCCCACCGAGCCGGTGCAAATGACATTTTGCTGGTTGGCAAAATCCAGAGCTTTGGATAGCTCATCTGATTGAGTCTTCAGGTCGAAGCTCATGTTGATGACGTTGGCGTGGTTTTGCACAGCAAAATAAATAGCGCTCAAGATGTCAGAGAGAAACCCCTCTCCTTTGGAATTGAAGGCTTTTAGCGGGAGAAGTTTGGCTTGCGGCGCAACCAAGTGAATCACGCCCAGTACCATCGTCCCGTGACCAAATGCCTTATAGTCCGGGTTTCCATCGAGGACCGCGGCCGTCGATTGGTCCAGCACCGCCGCAGTGGATTGATTCACAAATCCTGGCTGGCAATCTCCACACGATGGCGGGGGCGAAGATGATGATTGAAGATCGGTCATCTCGGAGCCGCCCGCCTGGTTCCGAGTAAAGTCCCATCCTGGCAGCAAAACACCTTGCAGTGCCGGATGATTGGGATCCACACCCGTGTTAATGTCCGCTATAATGCCGCTCCCAGCCACATGAAAAGTATTCTGCGCCTCGGACACTCGAACGATCTGCGCAGCGGGCTGGTTCACATAGCTGTTCCGCACGGAAGCGCCGAAGTATTGCACCAGGCTCGCGTCCGAGAGCCCTGCGGGTATCGCGGGCTGCTGATTCAATGCCGGGACCAATGGGACTGTTTGATCCAGCTCGGCGTTGACCACCCCAGGCACGCTCAGCAGCTCGGTCAAAATCAGTGCCGGATCAATCTCTAAGGGGGCCGTAACCAGGAAAACCTGGTTCTGATTCGGAGCGCCGTCTATGCTGCTGACCACAATGCAACCCAAGGGCACGCAAGCCTGCTGGAGGGCGTCAAAGCCTGCGGTGTCGCGTAAGATGAATCGATTCCAGGCGGAGGCGGTGCTGGGCCACAGCCCGCACAGGAGCAGGAACAGGAGCGCTTTGAACCTCATGGATTACCACCTTTTCTTGGATTCTTGGAAAACGGACCCTTTAGAATCTCGATGTCTCCCGCTGCCTCCAGGGCTGGCAACCCATCTTTCATTTTGTGGACGGCACCCTTGGGATCGGGCAATTCGAGTGATAGCCAGTGGTTTTCCCTGACCCCTATCTCCAGCCTCAGGTCAGGCCCAGGATCGAAGTCAAACTGAAACTCACCCAGCTCGTTCGTGGTTGCTATCTCGATCGGCTCGGTTTTACCTTGAAGCACGACGGGCGCGCTGTGGAGTTGTGGCCCCGGCTTTGCGGGATCCAGAATCTGGCCCATAAGCCTCACGCGTTGAGAATCTCGCCGGGGTTCGAGCGAAAGATCGACCATGACATCCCCGGATTCGTAAAGGAGCCTATGATCTGAGATCTGTGCAGACCGAACCCCGTCGGCCAACGGCTGAAGAAAGCTGTCAAAGACGATGCGCGCATTGTGCTTGACCCGCCGACGCGCAATATTCCTGTGCAGCAAGGAATCCAGGCAGGGCCAAAGCACCTGCAAGAGTGCATCCACGGGAACTTTGGGAAGCGAATACGCGTCGACTACGTTCAGAAGTTCTGAGTCATCCTGGTCACGTGTGAGAACAACTACACGGCCTTGCAGGCTGAGGGCAACTGTATGCAGAGCCGCCAAGACCTCAACAGGCGGCGAATCTAAGAGTTGCGGGTCAAGGACGGCAGCATCGGGTTTTTCCTTCTCAAGGAGGGCGCGCACCTCCTTGACATTGGAACCAACGACGCACAAACAACCCATAGTCCCGAGCAAGACGCGCACGTTGTCTAACACCAACTGGTGCGCCCCGATCATCAGGACTTTGGGCGGAGTCCGGCTAACCTTTGCAGGCATCGATGGTTAACAACGACCTTTCGAGGTTACAAGTGCTCCCAATTGGAACTTATGCCATAAATCATTTAGCAGTCAATTCGGGGAAATACTGCAAGGACAGCGGGGACAACACCCTACTTCTCCACATTTCTGAACATAGTATTATGTGCTCGAGGGCCTACTTTGGATCGGCTCACACAAGCAGGACACAAAACTGAAGTCCTGCCCCCAACGAACAGAGCCTTTCGTGCGTTTGTCCTTGGTTTAGCTGTTTTCGGAATTTTCCCGAGTGCTTTCCCCGCACAGAAAACACAATCACCGCAGTTTGAGAATGCCCCGCGAGTGTTTTCGTTGCCGTTAGCGACGATGCAGGAGTTACGAAGCGAGATTGCAGCCGGGAAGCTGAAAGACCCGGCGCTTGAGCAACTGCGGAAGGATGCAGATACGGCTCTTTTGCAAAAGAGTCTGTCAGTAGTGGACAAATCCATAAGTCCGCCCAGCGGGGATAAGCACGAATACATGAGCCTCGCGCCGTATTGGTGGCCAGACCCGAACAAACTAAATGGATTGCCATACATCCGACGCGATGGAGAGACGAATCCGGAAATTGAGCAGGTTCCGGATCACAAGAATATGGACAGAGTGATCTCGGCGACTTACACGCTTGCGTTGGCGTATTACTTTTTCGGCGAAGAAACCTATGGCGCGCATGCGACTGAACTCCTGCGCACATGGTTTCTGAACCCGGAAACGCGAATGAACCCCAATTTAGAATTCGCGCAAGCCGTTCGCGGAGTCAACAGCGGGCGCGGCACCGGGTTGATCGAAACCCGTGACATTTACCGTCTCGTTGATGCCGCTGGATTGTTGCGCGGGTCGAAATCGTGGACCGCGGCGGATCAGAAAGGAATGGAAGAGTGGTGCGCCAAGTTCCTTGACTGGATGATGCGTTCGCAGAACGGAAAGGAAGAAGCTGCCGCGAAAAACAACCATGGAAGTTACTACGACGTGCAAGTCGCATCTCTTGCTCTGTTCGTCGGCAAGCCAGATATCGCGCGAAGTGTTGTTCAGACGGCCGGAGAAAAGAGGGTTGCCATGCAGATCGAGCCCGATGGCCGGCAACCGTTGGAGCTGGAGAGGACCAAGGCCCTGGGGTATAGCACGATGAATCTTGCGGGGCTGTTCGAGCTTGGGTTGCTCGGAGAAAACGTGGGAGTCGACCTCTGGAATTTTCGAACGGCGGATGGCCGCAACATTCGCAAGGCCCTTGATTATCTCGTTCCGTTTGTGACCGGCGAGCAAAAATGGCCGTATCAGCAAATTATACAATTCAAGACTGCTGAAATCTCCCCTGTGCTGGCAGTCGCAGCTGTTAAATATAAAGATCGCCGATATCAAGACGTCGCCGTGAAGGCAGACCCTGACGTTCTGCGCCGAATCGAAGTCCTCCCATTTCGCCGGCTAGTCTCCCATTGAAATGCGCGTCGTGGTGAATGATTTATCGAAGGCCGAATCTCAATGCGAATGGCCGAGGCGTGCTGAAATTGTTCGAGCAGCCTTTCGCGTCGCTCCTGCAAACGCTTGAATGCGGTCCCGGCTCATCCGAGTGATAGGGCCGGAAACGCTGATGGCGGCCACCACTTTCCCGCTTTCGTCGACAACCGGAGCGGCGACGCATCGTGCTCCCATATCCGTCTCCTGATCATCCATCGCATAGCCTTGCTGTACGACGCGCGCAAGCTCTTTTCGGAAACGGGCAAGATTCGGAATGGTGCGCGGAGTTGCCCGCTCGAAAGTAAGCATGGGGAGAATTTCTTCGCGCTGCTCGCTGGGGAGGAATGCCAGCAGAACTTTGCCTAACGCGGTGCAGTTCGGCGGACGGTGCATTCCCGGCTGAGAGGCCATGCGGAAAGAGTGGGAACTCTCCAGCACTTCGAGATATAGCACTTCGTGCCCGTCGAGAACGGCGAGGTTTACTGTTTCCGTGGTTTCTTTTGAGAGCAGCGTCAGCACCGGACGGCTGATCTTGCGAAGCGTGGCATGGTAAGCGATTCCAGCGCCGAGCCGGGCCAGTTTGGGACCCACGATGTACGCGCCGGAATCATCGCGAAAGAGATAGCCTTCGCTTTCCAAGTGAGCCACAAAGCGATACGCCGTGCTTTTATTGAGGCTGGTCTGCTGAGAAATCTCGCGTAGCTGCAATCCAGTGGGGGCAGCGTCCAGCGCCTCCAAAATTCGTAAGACCTTTCCGACCACACCGACTGGTGCAGACTTAGATTCACGTGCCCGGATCATGGGAAGTCTGCTCCTTCTGTCGAGTCGTCACCGCCGCGTCCGAGGAATCCGCCCGTATCTGCCCGGCGGCTGCGCCAAGGCGCCTTGCGGCATTCTAGCTCAAATGATCGTTCAGTTTTTCAATATTTGAAACGTAGATTTTTAATATTGAATTTTACGATGCAGCTTGATAGAAGCCTTTCAGTTTTGGACAGGAATCGGTGCCGGCAAGGTCAGCGGTCTTACATTCCTTGGCTGGCGCGTTTCTCGTCTTGGGCCTGAATTTAGCGATGCTTTTTCGGAATTCATGCCTAGGGGGTGTGTATGCGACTGGCCAAGATGGCAACGTTTTTTTCTCTGGTCTTATTCCTATTTGCGGACGGAACTCGCGCGCAAACAGCTTCAGGCGAAGTGAATGGCACGGTCACGGACAGGTCCGGTGGATTTGTCGCTGGCGCCGCGGTCAAGCTTACCAACCAGGCCACCAAGATTGAGAATCGAGTCACGACAAATTCCGACGGCTACTTTGTTTTCATTAACGTCAAGCCAGGGACTTATGTTTTGGCCGTCGAGGCCAAGGGCTTCAAGATCACGCAAATTTCCCCATTCGACGTAGGTGTCAATCAAACGCTCACGCAAGCCGTAAGGTTGGAGGTCGGCGCCATCACCGAACAAATGGTGGTGAACGCGGAAGCCGTGATGCTTGAGAGCTCGACGAGCGATCTGGGCACGGTGATCGAAGCAAAGGCCGTCAACGATTTGCCGCTGAATGGACGGAATTTTACGCAGCTCCTGACGCTCACGCCAGGTGTCACTCCGATTTCGACTTCCCAGAACAGGAGTCTTGGCTGTTGTGAAGGCAACGTCGGCATTCCTGGCTCCGGGTTTTCCGACGGCTCCTTCCACGGTCAAGCGAACCGGTCGAAACTCTATTTTTATGACGGTATCATTAACACGAACATCCGCGGACCTACGTACATTGTGATCCCCAACAACGATCTGATCCAAGAGTTCAAGGTTGTTGGACATGACGCCAAAGCCGAGTTTGGCGGCGCGGCTGGTGGTGTCGTCAACTTGGTGTCAAAAGCAGGCGGCAATGCACTCCACGGCTCGGCATTCGAGTACGTGCGCAATAACTTCTTCGACGCGCGCGATACGTTTGCCGACGGCCCCAGTGGATGCACGATCGCGCGCTGCCCGAACCCAGGGCAGCTTGTTCCGGGCGGTCCGGCGGCATTCCACCAGAACCAATTTGGCGCAGCCGTAACAGGACCGATCATTAGGAACAAGACGTTCCTTTCAGCCGGTTATGACGGTTGGCGCTACAGCAAGCCAGACCAGGCATTGTCATACGTTCCGACCGCAGCCGAACTTTCTGGCGATTTCACCAACACCAGTTCCTCTTTCAAAAAACAGATCTTCAATCCTTACTCGACGCGTCAGGTGGGCGTGAATTTTGTGCGTGACGCTTTCCGTTGCGACGCCGCCGGTAACCCATTGCCCGTGAATGCCCAGAACCAACAGGACCAGACGATCGGCGTGGTCTGCAACAAAATTCCCCAAGCGCTGATCTTTGCGCCCATGCAGCAATTCTTCCAGACCTACGCGGCGACACCGAATATTGTCGACCCGTCGGGCTCCAACAACTTCGTTCGTGACCGGGCCACACTGAACAACTCTAACAGTTACACGGTGCGGGTTGACCACCGCTTCCGCGACGCCGATAGCGTGTTCTTTCGCTACACCGAGCAGCGGAACACAATTTTCACTCCCATAGGAGAGAACGGTTCCACCAGCGGTGGCTCGCAGGGCCGCAACTATGGCGGTGCTTGGATACACGTTTTTAAGCCCACTCTCATTCTGGATGTGCGCGCCGGCTATGCCGGCAGGCCTGGAGTTGACGCCGGCCAGCAGAATCGGCACCAGGCTGGTCTTGATCCGCTGAAGAGCGCAGGATTCCTTGATGTAGACAAGTACAACGGCCTGCTGGTGACCTTGAGCAACTGGACAAACGGCGGCAATAACAATTTCGGCATTCGCGGGACCGCGCCGCGCGAGAACCCGAACTGGAGCGTGACTCCGAACGTGAGCTGGCTAAAGGGCCGGCACAATATTAAGGCTGGGTTTTGGTACATTTCCGCCGAACGCATCCAACTCAACACCTTCCAGACTTACACCTTTAGCGATGAGCAGACGCGGAATCCGGGCGTTAATAACACAGGCCTGTCGCTAGCTTCTGCGCTCCTCGGCTTTCCCAACAGTTTTGCGGCACAACTGCCGATTCCTCATGGTGGCCCGGTGAGATTCGCCTACGCCTCCTGGGCAAGCTACCTGCAGGACGAGTGGAAGCTTTCGCCCACAGTGACGCTAATTGCCGGCTTGCGCTACGACTACGTTACTCAACCGCACACTCTGGATGGCCGCCTCTGGAATTCGCTGGATCTCGCCAATCAGCGCTACATCATCGGCGCGAAAACAATGCCGCCGCTGTGCAGCGTGGCGCAGCAGGCCCCGTGCATCCCCGACGGCTTCGTGTCCGATCCTTTCGCCAGCCACGTCGTCGTGGCAGGGAAGAGTTTCTTCGCGCCACCCCCCATCAAGGACAACTGGGGACCGCGAGTGGGTTTGGCTTGGCAGGCGACCCCCAAAACTGTGATGCGCGGCGGCTATGGCCTGTATTGGGACTCCATTACCGCCCGCAGCCAATACGCGCAGAACGATCTGGAGGCGATGGTGTGGCCCGATGCCACGGCATTTATTGGCACGGCCAATGCCTGCACCAACGGAGGGTCGTGCGCCTTCACCAATGGCACGGCGCTGAACATCATCGCCCAGCAGGGCCAGGGATTTGCCACACCGCTGCCGACGTACACGTCGGCGGGCGCGGGCAAGTCCACCACAGGGCTGCCCTGGAATGGTTTCCCAAATCAGGGGGACGATCCCAACTTCAAGGACGGCTACTCGCAGCAATGGAACTTCGAGCTGCAACGGCAACTGAGGCCGACTATGCTGGTTTCCGTTGCGTACGCAGGCAGTGCGAGCGGAAGGCTTCCTTATGGCGCCGGAAACGCCAATGCCGCCTCGCAGGCCTTTCCCAATGCAACGCCGGCCTCCGTGGTAGACGCCACGCGTCAGATGCCCTGGGTTACGGCAGGTCTCACTTACTCGCGCCCGATTGGTTATGCAAACTACCACGCATTGGAAAGTCGACTCCAAAAGCAGTTTGCGAACGGTCTGTACTCATTGGTCTCCTACACCTGGGGCAAGTCTACCGATGTAGGGAGCGGCTACTTCAACGTCGAGAACGGGCCGGGCGGTGGCTCAACCATTCAGAACTATTACGATCAGAGCACGGCGCGCGGGGTCTCGTCGTATGACATCAAGCACTTTGTGTCGTGGGCTACCATCTATGAGCTTCCGTTTGGGCGAGGAAAATCGTGGCTCCATGGCGGTCCTTTGTCTTGGGTTTTGGGGAATTGGCAGGCCAACTACATCTTCCAGGCGCGCTCGGGCGCACCGTACAATCTGCAGGTTAGCGGGGATGTTGCCAATCTCAGAGGCAGTGCGCCAGGCGGTCCTGGCACTTACGCCCGGCCGAACTTGATCGCTGACCCGTTCGTCGCCGGGCCTGTAGCTGCGAACTCCGACCCGAAATGCCAATTGACCATCTCGCAGGGAGGGAGGGCGGCGGACGCTGTATATACTGCCGCCACTTGGTTCAACCCTTGCGCGTTCGGCGTTCCTTCCGGTGCGTTTGGCAGCCTGGGCCGTAATGTCTTCCGCGGACCGCACGTGGTCAACATGGACTTCTCCATGTTCAAAAAAGTTCCTATTGGCGAACGCATGAGCCTGCAGCTCCGTTTTGAGGGCTTCAACGTGTTCAACATTCAAAATTACGACACACCGGCAAATGCGCAACTGACAATCAACTCCGGCACCGTGAACGTTCCTGGTGTCGGAACAGTGCCCGCGATTGCTACCGGCGCTGGCAAGATTACGACCCTGGCCCAAGGCACGACGCCGCGGCAGTTGCAGTTTGGGCTGAGATTCATCTTCTAAGGCCGGCTGGGCTCGCCATTCATTCGAGCGCGCGGTGCTCACGCCCACCGCCGCGCTGGGCCGGCGGATAGACTAAAATTCTCTTGAAAGGGCTCAACCGATGTCAAAAAGCAAAGCGTCGCGTCGTGATTGGATGATTGGAACAGGCGCAGCCTTGGCAGCGGCGACGCTTCCCGTGAGTTCCGCGCTTGGTTTCGGGCAATCACCCACCCCAGCGCAGGCGGTGACGGCCCCGTCCGCAGGCGACGCCGATCGTCAGCGCCGGATGAAGTGGTGGCACGAAGCACGCTTTGGAATGTTCATCCACTGGGGACTCTACAGCGTCATCGGCCGCCACGAGTGGGTCATGGAAAACGAGGGTATTCCCGTTTCCGAATACGCTCCTCTTGCGAAGCAATTCAAGCCCAAACCATTTCCTGCCCGCGAATGGGCAAAAATCGCCCGCGAAACCGGCATGCGCTACATGGTAATGACCACCAAGCACCACGAGGGCTTTTGCCATTTCGACACCAAGACCACAGATTACTGTTCGCCTAAGCAAGGACCGGGCCGCGACTTGGTCCGCGAATACGTGGACGCCGCTCGCGGCGAAGGTATGCGCGTAGGTTTTTATTATTCACTGATGGACTGGCACCATCCCGACGGCGCTCGCTGCGCCACGGACGAGGCTGCGCGTAAACGCTTCGTCGAATACATTCACACTCATATCCGCGAGCTCCTCACCAACTACGGAAAGATTGACGTTCTCTGGTACGACGTTTCGTGGCCGCTCGACGCCACTGGTTGGGAGTCCGAGCGCATGAATAAAATGGTCTTCGAGCTTCAGCCGGACATCATCGTGAACAATCGCAACAAGCTACCGGGCGATTTTTCCACTCCTGAGCAGCAAATTACCGCGGATAAAGAAGGCCGAGCCTGGGAATCCTGCATGACTCTCAATGATAGTTGGGGATACCAGCGGGCCGACGACGATTGGAAGAGCCCGCGCCGCGTCATTCAGAATTTGATTTCCTGCTCGCGCGACACCGGCAACTACCTTCTGAACATCGGGCCCCGCGCGGATGGCAGCGTGCCCGAGGAATCCGTCCGCGTGTTGACGGAAGTTGGCCAATGGATGCGCCGCAATGGTGAAAGTATTTACGCATCGGATTCTTGCCGGCCGCGCCGCTCGAATTACGCGAGCTTTACGCGCAAGGGCAACACGCTCTACATGCACGCGCACTTCTGGCCCGGCGACTATGCAGTGGTGGCAGGTTTGCAAGCCCAGGTGAAGTCTGCTCGCTTCCTCGCTTCCGGCGAGAAGATAAACTTCCAGCAAGACAAGTACCGAGTCCGTCTAATCGGCTTGCCGGCAGAAGCGCCGGACCATCCGGTCACGACGATCGCGCTCGAATGCGACGCCGAACCCGCGCAGGACAACATTTTTGTCCGCAAGGAAAAACCGCGCGAAGGGGTCTGAAGCGGCTCCGGCGACGGAAACCATCTCCAGAAATTCAGTCAAGAGGTGAGACTGTGCAGAAAAGAGCGGTTCTTGTTCGTTTGGTTCTTGGAGCCGCAGCGACATTTTGCCTTTCGCAAGCATGCTTTGCTCAAGCGCAGCCCCAATCGCAGCCGCCTGGGTCTCGACGATCGCAGCGCGTTCACATGCAAGAAGTTCAGGTCGCAAGCCCGGACGGCAAGATCAAATTCACCATTCTGCCCAATGCGGAGCGTCTGACCTTCACAGTGACGATGGGGAATGCAGTCGTGATCGAGCCTTCTCCGATCATGATGAAGGTCGATGGCTATGACCTTTCCTCGGGAGTTGTGTTCAACAACCTCGAACGCTATTCCATCGACCAATCCTATCCGTGGTATGGCGCCCATGCCACGGCCGTCAATCAATGCAACGGTGTCAAACTTTCTCTCACGCATGACCTGAGTTTCACTTCATACATTCTCGAAATCCGCGTATTCAATGACGGCGTTGCCTTTCGCCACGTCATTCCTGGCGAAGAAAACACTTTGCGCGTACCGGACGAGTACTCCGCCTTCGTCATTCCAAATGACTCAACACTTTGGTATGGCGGACTGGCCGACGGCCACTATGAAACCGAGTTCGTGAAGAAAAGTATTTCCGAAGTTCACTCCGGTGAATGGGCCGGGCCTCCGCTGACGTTCAAGTTGCTGCTCGATGCGGGCTACGCCTCTATCACCGAGGCTAACCTTGTGAATTACAGTGGCATGGGTTTGGAGGCGGACGGCCGGCGCGGTTGGATCACCGGTTTGGGCCATCGGCAGCCGCTGAACTGGCCGTTCGAATTGCGATACGGAAGGGATGAAGCGAAGCGCCTCGGCAAAGCGGCACCCATCGCCGGAACAGTCACGACTCCATGGCGTGTTGTAATGGTAGGGCCGGACTTAAACACGCTGGTTAACAGCACGATTCTGCCTAGTCTTTGCCCCTCTCCTGACCCAAAGTTTTTCGCCCAAGGGATTCATACCTCATGGATTAAACCGGGCCGCGCCGTCTGGCGTTATCTCGACGGTGGTCCCGAAGGCGTAGATGGCATGAAGGAGTTCTCCCGCATGGCGGGACAGCTCGGTTTCGAGTACAACGTCATCGAAGGCTTTTGGAGCAAATGGACGCCCGAGCAGAGAAGGGAAGTTGTCGATTATTCCAGGGAGCAAGGTGTCGGCGTGTGGTTCTGGAAGCACAGGAAGGATCTCCGCACTCCAGAAGCGCGCGAGGAATTCTTCAAGATGTTGCACGATCTCGGCGTAACCGGCGCCAAAATCGACTTCTTCGATCACGAAGCCAAAGAAGTAATTGATCTATACGAAGCGCTCTTAGAAAACGCAGCCGAATACCACATTCTCCTGGTTTTCCACGGCGCAAATAAACCCACTGGCCGCCAGCGCACCTGGCCCAACGAGTTGGTTCGCGAAGCCATCCGGGGAATGGAGTCCAGCGCCCTGAAGGAACGCGCCCGGCACGAAACCATTTTGCCCTTTACGCGCCTCTTGACGGGCCCGGCTGACTACACCGCTATGCTTTTCAACGATCGCCGCCGCGATACGACCGTGGCGCACCAAATCGCCAGCATCGCTGTCTTTGCAGCCCCTTTGCTCACGATTGCAGCAAATCCTCAGACCATTCTGAGCAACCCTGCCGTCGACGTGATCAAGAGCGTCCCACCCGTTTGGGACGAGACTGTTGTTTTGCCGGACTCCGCGATCGGCGAACTCGCCGCTTACGCTCGTCGCAAAGACGACACGTGGTTCTTGGCCGTCATGTGCGGTCCTCAAGCCAAGACGATACGCGTACCTCTCTCGTTCTTGGGCGAGGCCCAATACAATAGTGTGTTCGTTCGTGACAGCCCAACGGACGACGCCAAAGTGGAGATCGAGAAGTCAACTCATAAGCGCAGCGATTCTCTCACCATCGAATTGCGCGCCGGAGGCGGTTTCTTGGCGCGTTTCGCGAAGTCTTAATAGTTCTTGACCAGCCTTCATAGACTGATGAACGGCATCGATGAAAACGAACGTCTCTATTTCGAATAGGTCTTCGTGTAGCCATTTCTCGCATTCAAGACCGTGAAGGCGCCGTTTTGTTCCGCGGTAACCTTGATGTACTTACCCGCGCACTTTTCGTCCACGTTGGCGATGAACGACTCTGCCACGTTGTGTGCTTTGTCCGAGTCCATGGCATAGTGCAGTTGCCACAGGTTCTGAAGTCCGGGCGAACTGCGAATCGTTTCCCACGCATCCGGGCTTCCGCCCTTGTGCGCCCCATTGTTCATGATCGACACGCGCGGATGCAGCGCGTCGACGATGACTTTCGCGTTGGACTGGTTCAGGCCGTGATGCGTGGTCAGGTACAGGTCGACGGTCCCGATCAGGTTGTTGGGACACACCAGCTCTCTTTCTTTTCTCTTGGTGAGATCGCCGAGGTCGATGAAGCGGAACTTGCCATAAGTGACCAACGTTCCAAGCGAACGAGCGTTCTCGGTTGCATCAGTAGCCGCTTCTGGCTCAGAGGCGCAAAGCGGATTCACCTGCCCTGCTCTTGGCAAAGCCGCGATGATGTGCTCTCCCGCCGAGGTCAGAACCTGCACGTTTATGTCTTTCACGGGAATCTGATCGCCCGGCTTCACTGTCAGACGCTTCGAATGCGTGGCCACTTTTTCATAAGCCGCATAATCCTCTCGCGGGTCGGCAGCATCTTCCATGTTGGGCCCATGATCGACAAACGTTCCGATTTTGATTTGGCTGGCAAGCTGAGTCACGCCTCCCACGTGGTCGCGGTGAAAATGCGTAATCAATACGTAATCGATTCGGTCGATGCCGGCAGCTTTAGCCGCGCTGACGATCCGGTCGGCATCTCGCCCATTAAACCCGGGCCAGCCGGTATCAATGAGCATGGACTGGCCTGAGGGGGTAACGATAAGTGTTGCCTGACCGCCCTCAACATCAACGAAAAAGATCTGCAGCGATTTGGATTCAGCGCCTGCTACGGCTGCGGAAAGCAGTGCACACGCGAGTGCTTGCAATAGGACACAACGGATATCGGAACGCATTTTGGTTCGCTCCTAAACTTCTTAAACACAAACTGAAGAGCTGGTCCAGTGCGCCGTGCATTCTAATGTACTGGAAACGCTTGCTCAAGCTGCGTCCTCCCCAAACAGTAGATTTCTCGTGCATCACTACGGAAGCGGCGTTCAATTCCTCTTGACAACAGCCTCACCTCGGAAATATCGTCCAAATGTAAACGTTTACAGTATGCGTAAATTATGATTTTCTTTGCGGCCTGCCCGTAGCCGATAACTGCCGTGTGCCTTCGCTCTCCGTAAAGTGGCGGAGGGTGCTGACGCGGCGGCGCTGCGGTATTCTTGCCTGCCGGTTCTTCTCAAGGAAAGAAGGGTTATGAGCGAGGCAGCGAAACGTCAAATGACACTCGGGATGATCGTGGGGAATCGTGGATTCTTCCCCGATCATCTGGCGCGCTCTGGGCATCAGGAAATGCGCACATCGCTCGAGTCCGCAGGAGTGAAGGTCGTCGCGCTCAGCGAAGCAGAATCAAAGTTTGGCGCCGTGGAAACGCGCGAGGAAGCGCGCCGCTGCGCGGACTTGTTCAAGCAGCACCGCGAAGCAATCGACGGGATTGTTGTCACTCTCCCGAACTTCGGCGACGAGCGAGCTATTGCCGACACGCTGCGGATGGCGGGGCTCTCTGTGCCCGTCCTCATGCAGGCCACGCCTGACACACCAGGTCGTATGACCATCCGCGACCGCCGCGATAGTTTCTGCGGCAAGATGTCCGCCTGCAACAATCTCTCGCAATATGGAATTCCCTATTCGTTGACAACACTCCACACCGAGTTGCCTCAGTCGGACACATTCCGCCGCGACCTCGATTGGTTCCTCGGTGTTTGCCGCGTGGTGAAGGGCTTGCGACGCTTACGCATCGGCGCAATCGGCGCGCGGCCCGCAGCGTTCAACACCGTGCGCTACAGCGAAAAGATCCTCGAAGCCAACGGAATCTCCGTCGAAACTATTGACCTTTCCGAGATTCTCGGGCGCATCGCGCGTATGAAAGACGACGACTCCGCCGCGCAGAAAAAACTCCAGTCCATCCGCAAATATGTTTCCACGCAGAGCATTCCAGACGCTGCCCTCCTCAAGATGTCCAAGCTCGGCGCGGTGATCGACGGCTGGATGCAGGACACCGACGTGGTCATCAGCGCCATTCAGTGCTGGACTTCTCTAGAAGAATATTTTGGTGTCGTCCCCTGCACCGTGATGAGCATGATGAGCAACGAAGGCATGTCCAGCGCCTGCGAAGTCGATATTGTCGGCGTAGTTGGCATGCACGCGCTGCGCCTGGCTTCCGAGACTCCCAGCGCGCTGCTCGACTGGAATAACAATTACGCAGACGATCCCGACAAAGCTGTCTGTTTTCACTGCAGCAATCTTCCCAAGCACTTTTTCAAGGATGTGCGCATGGACTTTCAGGAGATCATCGCCGGTACTGTCGGCAAGGAAAACACTTTTGGCACCTGCGTGGGCAGAGTCAAGGCCGGTCCGATGAGTTTTGTTCGCGTCTCGACCGACGATCGTGAAGGAAGAATTCGCGGCTACGTCGGCGAAGGAAATTTTACCGACGATTCGCTCGAAACCTTTGGCGGCGCCGGCGTCGTGCATATTCCTCAATTGCAGAAACTTCTCCGCTACATCTGCGAACGCGGGTTCGAACATCACGTGGCAGCAAATTTTTCATCGGTCGCGTCGGCCGTTCACGAAGCCACCAGCCGTTATCTCGGCTGGGACATGTATTGGCACAAGTCGTGACCGCGCCCAACGCCAAGCACACGAGGATCACCGTGACTCCACACCTATCGCGCAGGCAATTCGTCGGAAGCTCCGCAGCTCTCTCGCTCTCCGCACTCATTCCCAGGGGCTTGCTTGCCGCCTCCTCAGCCGCGCAGAAAATTGTCGTGCGCGCTGACGCGGAAATTGGCGTCGTTCGCCCTGAATTTCACGGTCATTTTGCCGAGCATCTTGGCTCTTGTGTTTACGGCGGTTTGTGGGTCGGCAAGAAATCGCCGGTTCCCAATATCGATGGCTATCGCAAGCAAGCAGTGGATTACCTCCGGGAACTCGGCGTGCCCGTTCTGCGGTGGCCCGGAGGCTGTTATGCCGACGATTACCATTGGCTTGACGGCATCGGTCCAGTCGACCAGCGGCCCAAACGCGTGAATATCCATTGGGGCGGCTACATTGAAGATGGCAGCTTCGGCACGCATGAATTTATCGGCTTATGCCGCTTGCTTGGCGCCGAACCCTATCTGGCCGGCAACGTTGGAAGCGGTTCTCCGCGCGAGCTAAGGGATTGGATTGAGTACTGCAACATGCCCTCGGGAAGCACCCTTGCGGAAGAACGCATAAAGAACGGCGCTGCCGAGCCCTTTCGAGTCCGTTATTGGGGCGTTGGCAATGAAAATTGGGGATGCGGCGGATGGATGCGTCCCGAGGTCTACGGCACTTTGTACCGGCAATTCTCCGTGTACCTTCGCGAATTCGGCGGGACCAAACCGTTTCTCGTGGCCAGCGGACCCAACGGGAACGATCGCAAGTGGACGCGCGGTTTCATGGATACGCTTGAAGGCGGCGCTCCGAGCGGCATTTCCATGCACTATTACGAAGGCGGTCCCGACCGTGCCACGGAATTCAGTGCCGACCACGTCAGCCAGCAACTCTCCATATTCAAGCGAGTGGAAGAAGCCATCACCGAGCAGCGAGCGCTCCTCGATAGCTACCGCGACGGCCACAAAATCGGCCTGATTCTCGATGAATGGGGCGTGTGGGACAAAATTCCAGAGGAAGACGAAAAGCGTTATGGAAAACTCTGGATGCAGAGCACCATGCGCAGCGCCGTTGCCGCCGGTCTTGGACTGAACATTTTCAACCGCCAGGCAGACAAACTCTTCATGTGCAACATCGCGCAAATCGTGAATGTTTTGCAATCCCTTTTGCTTACTGACGGCTCTGAAGGCAAGTCCTGCATTCGCACCTCGACCTATCACGCCTTTGCTCTTTTCAAGCCTCACCGCTCTAGAACAGCCGTCCGCGTGGAGACGCAAGATTCGTCTCCGTTAGCCGTCTCCGTCTCGGCCTCCAAAGCGCAGAACGAACTGGTCGTCTCGTTTGTGAATCCGCGTCACGATGCCGATTTTGAAATCGACTGCGCTCTCCAGGGAACTACCGCGAAGGAAGCGAAGGCCCAGATCATTCATGATCAAGAATGGAACGCTTGCAACACTTTTGAGAATCCCAATCGACTTCTTCCTCAAACGCACGCAGTCGCCGTAGAGGGGTCCCGGCTCAGGATGGATTTGCCGCGCCTGTCGATCGCTACCGTAACCATCAGAATAGCCTAGTCTGGATTGCGGCCGCGGGCTTCTAAGTCGCCGTCATTCAATGCCTAGGCGATGCTGCATCTGCTCCAGCGTGACTCCTTTTGTCTCCGGGTAGAAGAACAGCACGACGAAAAACTGCACTGCCATCATGATCGCAAACAGTACAAACGGATACGCGCCGGAAGATTTTGCAAGTTGGGGAAACGCATAAGCGATAAGCGCATTCATGATCCAGTGCGAAGAGCTTCCCAGTGCTTGACCCTTCGCGCGCACGCGGTTGGGAAAGACCTCGCTGATATAGACCCAGATCACCGCGCCCTGCGAAATTGCAAAGAAGGCAATGTAGCCTACCAGCAGCCACAGAAGATAGCCTCGGTGACTCTGCGTAAAGAATATTCTGGACACTCCGGCCAGACAAGCAGCCGTCCCCACCGATCCAATCAACAAAAGTGTCTTGCGCCCCAGCTTGTCGATGACCGACATCGCCAGCAGTGTGGCAATCAGGTTCATGCTGCCCACGGCCACCGCCTGCAAATCCCCGGAAACTTTGCTGAAACCGGCCGCGCCAAAAATGTCATTCAAGTAGTAGAGAATCGCATTTATTCCGGAGAGCTGATTGAACACCCCAACGGTAATCGCGAGAAAAATGGGCAGCCTGTATTTCCGCGTAAACAATGGTTCTGCAATTTGCAGCCGCTCCAAATGAATGGAGTCGACGATTTCTTTAAGCTCCGCCTCAGGATTTTCCGCGCCCATCAATTGCAGCACCGAACGCGCTTCCTCGACGCGATTTTGCGTCACCAACCAGCGCGCGCTGGGAGGAATGCCAAACAGCATCACCAGAAACAGGACCGCTGGAAGCGCCGCGACTCCGAACTGCCATCGCCATTCGGCCGCCCCAAGTCCCAT
This sequence comes from Acidobacteriota bacterium, assembly GCA_003225315.1. Taxonomy (GTDB): domain Bacteria; phylum Acidobacteriota; class Terriglobia; order Acidiferrales; family UBA7541; genus Acidiferrum. The sequence goes on along the minus strand of QHZD01000028.1, from coordinate 33,176 downwards.
CCTGGCGATGCAATAGTTGGAAAAATAAGCAAGCAAAATTCCGACGACGACATTGATCTGGAACAGGCCAACCAGCCGGCCGCGCATCTTTGCAGGCGCCAACTCCGCAATATATACCGGCCCCAGCACCGACGAGCCGCCAATGCCAAGCCCCCCGATGAAGCGCGCCGCGAGGAGTGCGTACCAGTTCCACGCGAACGCGCATCCCAACGCCGACAAAACATAAAACACGGCGAGGATACGCAGTGTCTCGCGTCCGCCCCATTTCTGCCCGGGGATGCCCGCGGACATTGCCCCGACAATCGTGCCGACCAGCGCCATGGCCACAGTGAGGCCCAGTTGACTGGCGCTCAATCCGTACACGGTCGTGAGCGAGTGCGTAGTTCCGGCAATGACCGCTGTGTCGAATCCAAATAGCAGACCGCCCAGCGCGCCAACAACCGTAGCTTTTTTCAATGGAGCGTTCAGTTTGTGCTCTCCTCGGCCTCTGAGTCAATGACGGCCGGAATCCGCAGCTTCATATTAGCCTTCACAATCCAGCCTCAAATGCGTGGAGCCTCCGCTCCAGTTCCCATTGCTGCTGCGCTCTCTCGCTGCCCTTCAAGAACGCCGCGCACGCGGAAGAAGGTTTTTCCGCGCCGAGACTATCGTGCGAGCATGGTGGAACGGCGCGAGTGAATACATCAGGCGCACTCCACAAGCTCTCGCCGGGCAGAAAGCTGTGCTCCACGCTCGTACGCGCCATCCGCTTCAAGTCCGTATAATGCAGATCGTAGCTCTCGACGGCCCGCACGTATTCGTTCGTCAAGTCAATCCGCGAAACGCCTTCGTCGTCCGTTGCCAGCGCCATCGGTACGCCAAACATTTTGTACACCAGGAAGGGATGCTCCTTGCCGCTCACGCCAAGGATCAAGTCGTTGCTCGTCAGGCTGATTTCCACCATCACGTGTTTCGCGGCCATCTCTTTTAACAGTGCGTGCGGATGATTCTCATACATCACGTCCACGCCATGTCCGATGCGTTCCGCATGCCCTTCCTCCACTGCCAGTCGAACGTGGCAGCACAGTCCTTCGTAAGGCACTAAGCCGGGCGCAATCTCCCCCGCGTGAAGGCTCACATGAATCTTCGGATATACCCCGCGCAAGAACCCGACCATGCGCATGTGCAGCGCGTAGTCGTTCATCGCCGTGAAGCCATCCTCCGGCATCACCAGGTTGACGCCCACGAATCGCGGATCAGCCGAAGCCGTCTCGAAGCACAGCAACGTTTGCGCGAACACCTGCTCCTTGGGAAAGCCGCGCAGCACCTGGCAAAGGTAGCGGACCTGGACGCTGCACGCCGCAGCCGCATCCGCTTGCCCGCAGTGCTCTCGCTTCGCGCGCAGCGCTTCGGCCTGGTCCAAGCCGGCCTTGGCGACAGCCACATCGCCCCGCAATCCTCGTGCGAGCAACGCCTCGCGCAATTGTCCGAAGTCCTCGCGCCAGCCGATTTCTTTAGCGATCGCCGTTGTATGACTGAAATCCGGCGTGTGCATCAGTTCCAGGTACTGTTCATTTTGTGCTGCCGCGCGAGTCGCCACCTCGTCAATCCACGCGCCGACGTGCCGGTGATCCGTACCGCCGAATTTCGAAAACGTATCGAAAAAATGATCGTGCCCGGTTACGCCCGGCGACGGCACAAATCCTCGCATCGAAAACGCATCCACCAGCGCGTCGTACAATTTCTGATCCTTGAACGCAGTCTCAGCGGGAACCTTGCCCTCGCCGCACGCATTCTGCTCGACTCCGCCGCTGGACGCCGCTGGCGGCTTCGTAAACGCCAGCTTCGCAACTTCCACGCACAGATGATCCTCCGCCCCCGCACGGATCCACGATTCCGCGTACACCGCTCCGCTCAGGTGATTGTGCAGGTCGCCGCCCTTCGGCATCTTGAGCAGAAACTGGCGAAGCTGCAGCGGATTTTCTCGTGCGACTTTGAGGTTGGCTTCCGCGCGCTGCTCCAAACTTGCCGGTGTGGCCGAGGATCGCGCCGCTTTGGTTTGACCAGCAGCAGGCCACGTGAACGCAAGCGACGCAACGAGAATGCCGCATAACCCACGCCAGTGAAGCATTCGTCGAAGACCGTTTTTTGAATTGTTCATCGAAAACTTCTCCCGGGAAGTCACCGCAAATAGAATCGCCCACGCAATATTCGGATTCTCGCGGCTGCTAGCTGTGGTATAGAGTCTCATTCGCGCGCGACACAGGATAGCCGATATACGGAATCAAGAGGATGGAGATTCATGAGCAGGCTTAAGCGATTCATTCTTATTTTGATCGTAGTCGCAATCTCTCCTATCCATCTTTTTGCTCAAGCCACATCATCCAGCAAGCCGATCCCGATCAAGGTCGTAATCGTCGCCATGTTCGAACGCAGCGAGGACACTGGCGACACGCCCGGCGAATACCAGCTCTGGGTCGAGCGCGAGCACCTTGATCAAATCATTGCTCTCCCCGCGGGCTATCACCACGTCCGCCTCAACAAAGACGGGATCCTCGGCATCCTGACCGGTGTCGGCACCGCCAAAGCCGCGGCCTCCGTGATGGCCGTCGGCCTCGACCCGCGCTTCGATCTTTCGAAAGCCTACTGGCTAATCGCCGGAATCGGCGGCGGTGATCCTGCCGACGTTTCGTTGGGCTCAGCCGTTTGGGCCGACCACGTTCTAGATGGCGATCTGGCTTACGAAATCGATGCCCGCCAAATTCCGGAGAATTGGCCGACTGGCTATGTCCCCCTGCGCAAAGCAACTCCCTACGAACAACCGGTCCGCGAGCAACTCGAAGGCGAGCTCTACACTCTCAATCCGCAGCTTGTCGCTTGGGCATTCCGCATGACAAAAGACACTCCACTTTCCGATTCGGATTCTCTCCGCGCCTCGCGCGCCCGCTTCGCCGGTTTTCCGGACGCGCTAAAGCCTCCGTTCGTCACTCGTGGCGACTCGCTTTCTTCGAGCACTTTTTGGCACGGCTCCAAGATGAACGAATGGGCCAACGCTTGGACGCGCTACTACACCGCCGGAAAAGGGAATTACATGATTGCAGCCATGGAAGACACCGGCATCATGCAAGCCCTTACGTTCTTGAGCCAAGGCGGCCGCGTCGACCTTCAGCGCGTCCTCGTCCTGCGCACGGTGAGCAATTACGATCGCGAGCCGCTCGGCGCCGCCGTCGCCGACAGCCTAAAAGCTCTGGTCTCCGGCAATTACTCCGCTTACTTTCCCGCTCTCGAAGCGGCTTATATCGTCGGCGACAAAATTGTCCGCGACATTGTCGAACACTGGGCCGAGCGCGAGTCCACGCTCCCGCATTGACCTCCCGCCGCGTCCGGCCTATAGTGGCGCACCTTTTTATTTCAGAGGGAAACCGTTTGCTCGACCGCGTCTTTCACCTCGAAGAAAACCACACCGCCGTCCGCAGCGAATTGCTCGCCGGCCTCACCACCTTCATGACCATGGCCTACGTGGTCGTCGTCAACCCGCGCATCCTCTCGGAGGCGGGCATGCCCGTCGACGGCGTTCTCTTTGCCACTTGCATTTCTTCCGCGGTCGCCACGCTCATCATGGGACTGTGGGCCAACTATCCCATCGCTCTCGCGCCCGGTATGTCCCTCAACGCCTACTTCACCTACTCCATCGTTCTCGGCCGCGGCGTGCCCTGGCAAACCGCTCTCGGCGTCGTCTTTCTTTCCGGCCTCCTCTTTCTTCTCCTCACCCTCACCAAAGTCCGCGAACAAATCGTCAACGGCATCCCCGATTGCCTCAAGTACGGCACCGCCGTCGGCATCGGCCTGTTCATCGCCTTCATCGGTCTGCGTAACGCGAAGATCATCGTCGCCAACTCCGCCACGTTTGTGGGGCTTGGCAAGACTTCCGATCCCCAAGTGCTTCTCGCCGCCGCCGGACTCATCCTCATGGCCACCCTGGTGTCTCGCCGCATCGGCAGCGCCATTCTCCTCGGCATCGTCGTCATCACCCTTGCCGGTATTCCTTTCGGCATTAGTCACTGGCCCGCTCATTTTTTCTCCCTGCCGCACCCTTCCGGCACGTTCCTCAAGCTGGACCTCCGCTCCGCCACAAAACTCGGCTTTGGCGAACTCATCTTCGTCTTTTTTTTCGTCGATCTCTTCGATAACGTTGGCACCTTGGTCGGCGTCTGCGAAGAAGGCGGCTTCCTGCGCGACGGTAAACTTCCCCGCGCCAGCCGCGCTTTGATCGCCGACGCTTTCGGCACCATGTTCGGCGCCCTCACCGGCACTTCCACCGTCACGAGCTACATCGAAAGCGCCGCCGGAGTCGCCGCCGGCGCTCGCACCGGGCTCGGCAACGTCGTCATCGCCGCGCTCTTCCTCGTCGCCATGTTTTGTGCGCCCCTCGTCGCGGCGATTCCCGCTTACGCCACTGCTCCCGCGCTCATCCTCGTTGGCGCGCTCATGTGTGGCGCCGTCGCTCGCGTCCGCTGGGACGACTTCAGCGAAGCCTTTCCCGCCTTCCTCACTCTCGTCACGACTCCGCTCACTTTCAGCATCGCCACTGGCCTCAGCCTCGGTCTTCTCTCCTTCACCCTCGTCAAACTGGGCACTGGCCGCCACCGCGAAATCAGCCCTCTCATCTGGGTCCTCTCCATCCTCTTCCTCCTCCGCTACGCCTTCGTCTCCGCCGAATAAGTCGCATCCGCCACCGCAGGAAAATCAGGATTGGCGACTCCGTTGGATCAGCATTGGTGATGGCCGAATGGTCTATACATTGTCGTAGACTAGACAGGAGACGCGAAGCCTTGGGCGCGTTCCAGTATTGTCGATGAGGGTTTATGCCGCTTGAAAAGAAGCAGGTTTTCCCCAACCTGTATCGTTACGTGTGTGATTCCTGTCCGTTCGATTGGCCCAGAACCCCGGTGAGAGAAAGCGATTTGCCTCCTCCTCCGGCCCACGCGTGCCCGAATGAGAACCGGCCTGACGCGAAGCCAGTCCTCGAAGAACAAGAAAAGAAACCCGGCGAGAGCACGAAACCCAAGCCCGTGGCCGTGTGCACGCGCTGCGGCGCCCTTTCCTACGCCACAAACCTAATTAACGGTCAGTGCGCACAGACCATCGCGGGGAAGAGATGCGTGGGAGTCAATGGAAGCGCTCTTAACGCTGACGATTGGAAACTGTGTGATGCGTGTGCGGGCACTGGGAGCATAGCGGCGGCTCGTTGCGGCCCTTGCGATGGCGCAGGCTGGTTGTATGTCCACAACAGGGGAACGCGCTAGGCCGCGTCGAGGGCATTAACCATACCCGGCGAGTCTTGGCCCATCCTTCAAAGCCGTTCTAAAAGACCTGAAGAAGGAGTACCCAGTCTCCCGCGCCAGCTGAGTTTTTCCCCGGGATTTTGAAGCTCCTTGTCCCAGTGTTGGGGAAAGGACTCCCGCTCACTTCCAGGTAGTTTCCAGACGTTGGGTCAAACCACTGTGCGCGAGCAGAATCTTTTAGCGCAGTCATATCCACGGTGATGCCGGAAGAGCGCGTCCCCGGCGGAATGTAGGCCAAGAGTACCTTGCCGTCGCCTGTTGCAGCGGCAGTGACGTAGTCAGACTGTCCAAAGGTACCGCCGCCTTCCGTTACAAGCTTCTTTATTCCGCCGAGCCCGGAAGGAACCAGGTCGTACCAGGGCAGTGGATCGAGGAGTCGTCCGAGCCGTGTCATGTCGAATGCCCCGGCCGAATCCAGCGCGGCTTGCCATGGGCTATGTCCGAAATGGAAATCTGACCACCAGCTGGCCGTGGCAAATTCCCAGACGTCACGGTTGCCGAAGAAGACGCCATCCGTGGCGCCGCTCAAGATTCCCCAATATTGGTATTTGCGGACGGAGGCCGGATCGCCCGCAATCCAATTCTCGTTTTCGTAGCCTGTTTCTTTTAGATAAGCAGGGTGCGGGGGCAAATCGTTGTACGCAGTTTGCGCTTCGCCGTATGTCGTACCCGGGTGCCCCGGAATGCCGTATGTGTAAACTGCGTTGAGATCCATTAGAGGAGCGAACGTTTTCTCCGTCGTCGATATGCACGGGGCATTCCAGTCCCCAGCCCACAACTGCTTGGCCCCGCCATCCCGGATGCCCTCCACGAACCTCCGGAGTCGCAACTCTCCTTCTGATCCTTCTGATGGCAGGTAGTCCCCACCAATGACCCAGAAGATGTTCTTACGGCTCTTGTACCTCTTTCCGACGTACAAACCAAAGTTGTAGCAGACGGTTTGTGTGTTGACGCCGTTCGTCAGTGCCTTCCACCAGCCCTCGTCCCCGCCGTGGAAACCGAGGTACATCGCTGCAAGGCTAACCAGCATCCCCTTCGATGCTGCGAGATCAATGATCGAATCCGCAAAGGCAAAGTAAGCTTCATTGGGTGTCGAAAAGTCGCCCGGTTTCGTGAAAGGAGCATCTCCATTTCTGTTGGCTGGCGCATGGAAGGCGAACTTGGCCTCGAGCAGGTTGACGTTCACCGTATTGAATCCTTTTTTTTGCCTGTCCGAGAGGTATTTATCTGCTTCCGCATACGTGAGGTTGGCGATCAGGGACTGCGCGGAGTCCCCTTGAATGCGGAAGGGCTTGCCGTTTTGATCGACGAGGTATCTGCCGTTTGCCGAGATATTGAGCGGATAGGCGTACGTGGCCGCAGTCGTGACCTGTATCGGCGAGGCTGGAAATGCAGGCGCTGGTGCCGGTTCCTTAACGGAGCATCCATACGCTAGACACAAGCACGTACAAACCAATAAAAAATCAATCTTATTTAAGATGGCCCGGCCACGCTTGCGTGCCATATCACAATTTCTCGCGCCTTCAGTCCAATGACCGCGAGTTCCTCTCCTCAAATTCGTACGCGATAAACTCCGGACACCGCAAACCCGGAACAGCCATGGAGCAGACGCGGTGCCAGGGATTTAATCATGCGAGGGCGGGATTTTAAAGTGTCAGGTCCCACTTGCGCGTTGGTGGGCGATAAGTCGGGTCCATTTGCGCGGTTGCCGCGTTAATCAGCGCTCGTGGATGCAAGTGATGCCGGCTTTCCCTTGTATGCATTAGTGAAGCGCACTCGGATGAGCCAGAAAATCAGCAAAATCAGCGGAAGGATAGTGAGAACCAAATACAAGGTTGTGTTGAATAAAGCCGGGGATAGATATTTTCCTATCCCCACGGTCGAAAGCAATCTCAGTGGGCGGTTTGACCCTCCCAAGAAAAAAGACCCTGATGCGATGAACAGCCCAAAGCACATGCGCCAGAGATGCCGCGAGATGCGCTTGACTCCAGCAACGCCGCCGCTCACCAGCATGCGAACGTCCCCCGCCGCGGCAAGCAGACACACCGAACCCATGAAAAGGATCATTCCAACAGGAACTCCGTCGAGTGACCTGTGTCCGCTACGCAGGACTTTGACGCCGGTCATCCAGCTGAGGATGCCATTCGCCAGGGGAATCAGGAGCAGAACCCAATCAAAACGGCTCGTTTCCCCGTCTCTGCGCCTGGCCGTCAGCCAGGCCGTTCCGATCAGATAAACGGTGAGAATCCCGCCGCCAATGTTGTTGGGTTGATTCCTCGTGATGGCCAGGTACGTCGCGAAGGCGCCCATGGTGAGCATGGATGCGACAAAAACCTTTCCCGCCAGCACATGGCCGGGGGAACCTTTGCGGAAAATCATAGCAGCAGTCCCGGACAGCAACCCCAGGGACCCACCGCAAATATGCGCAATCAGTGCGGGCGAATAGGACATTGCCCCTTCTTACAGATATATACGTGGACGGAGCCCAAGTGTTTCACGTATCCAGGCAATTTCCGTTTGCGCTGTAACTCCCAGAGCACAGCCTCAGCCGGACTTGGTGGTGGAAAATGCAGCCCGCAGACTACCGGAACAATAAAGTGAGCGCACATACCAACTCTTGGGGCATTCTCACCCGCTCGACTGCAAGGAATCGTCCCTCGGTCGTTCCAACTCCGAGGAGTACACTACCTCCACAGGAGACCATTGATGTTAAGAGTCCCAGTCGTAGCTGCCAGCCTTCTGGCTTTGGTGAGTCTCAACGTTCACGCACAGACGAAAAAGATGGCCTTGCCGGAAGCTATCGAATTCATGCGGCCTTCAGTTGTGCAGATTTCTCTTCGCATCGAGCAACCTCCTAGCACAACTGGACAGTTTCAACTTCCATCGAGGCCCGCCTATGTCACCCTGGGCAGCGGCTTTCTCGTGAGTGCTGAGGGGTATGCAGTCACGGCTCGTCATGTTGTCCAGAGTTTTCAGGCTATTCAAACCGGAGGGCACAAGTCCCTTGTCGTGGGACTGGCGCTTCCGAATCTCGAGAACTACAAGTCCGGAGGTGCCACGCTAAGTATCCGAGCGAGCTTTAACTTCACGGAGTGCGAAGTTATCGACGAGGATGTGCGCCACGACCTCGCCTTACTGAAATTGAAAATCAACCCGTTCACTGACAAGCCACACCTCATACAAACACCCAAAGAAACAATCGGCTACCTGCACCGTGTTGCCATGCTTTCATCACCCGCTCGTCCACGAGACGGGGAGGCGATCGCCGTCTCCGGCTTACCAGGCAAGTGGAATTACTTCCGGGTCGCGCGTGATACTTCCGCAGTCGGCAACGGCAAACAGAGAAAGGCAAGGAGCGCTGACAGAGAGCCGCACGACTATTGCGGGAGACCCGTTTTATAGAGAATGGCTTTGTGGCGCGGGTCAGGGCTGTAGGGATCGTATACTGGAGTGCCTTCCATCGATAACTGCTTGCCTTTAACAGTGGAATTATTTCGTCAGCTTGCCTTTTTCATTCTGAGCTGCAAGCCCGTATCGGATTGCCGCTTCAAGCGTATCGATGTTTATATCCTTTAGAGCTTTAAACCGAATGCAATATCCGGTCACGCTCGCCTTGCCTAGTTTTTTTCCATACGTTTTGGCTAAGTACTTCTTATCTTTGAGACCAAGAATATAGACAGAGATTCCGGTTTTGTTTCCGCTCACACCAATGTGAAAAAACTCTCTACTTTTTCCATTGGCATATTTTATTGTGTGAAATCCATATCCAATCGTAGGGTTGGAAACAGTATGATTTTTGCTGTCTTTACCATCGAAGAACCATAATTTGCATTCTGGTGACACTTGAAGTGTGAGCCGATGCAACTCTCGCATGTCACTGCGTTTTGGCTCCGGTTGGCTGGTAATATACTTCTTGATTTGTTCTTGTACGTTCATATGTTCTGCTCCCCAGTTGCGCGCACGAGATTATACGAGGTTTAATCCTTTTGAACCGCTCCCATTCTCTGTCACACCGGATACTAGGTTTTGGGTCACCTTCTCCCCCTTGCAAGGGCGGGCGGTCCTGACCGTTGAGGTCACTCGACCGCGAGGGCGCCCCACAAGCCGTTGTTGCGTGGGGGCTTTTCAGAATTCCCAAAGGCTTGAAATATGTGGAGCGTCGAGAAGCGGGCAGGGGGCTGGAGTACATGCACCTCAAGCCGAGTTCACATTCCGGACGTATTGTCGGCTACCCTGAAGTAATCCTTGGACCCCAAATGCCTTGGAAGAAGTTCCCAACTCCTGATGAGTCATGTGATCGAAGACCGACCCACTATCCCGCCGCCCTTGCGCGCCGGACCTATTGCGCGTGATAAACTAATTTTTCGCGGAGTTCACTCTGTTGTTTTCAGGCTCGCATGGAGACCCGTTGCATTCGTCGATCCTTATACTTGAGGAAGCGATTCTGCGATTTGGCCGCGAGAAACGCAACGGCCGCCGCGTCGTTTTCACCAACGGCTGCTTTGACCTCCTCCATCCTGGCCATATCCGCAGCCTCGAACTGGCGCGCGAATTGGGAGATGTCCTCATCGTCGGGCTGAATAGCGATGCGAGTGTTCGCCAACTAAAAGGGGAAGGGCGCCCCGTTATCTCCGAACGCGAGCGCGCGGAAATTCTCGCGGCTTTAGAATCCGTGGACGCCGTCGTGATCTTCGATGACCTGACGCCGCGCGAAGTGATTGCGCGCCTGCTCCCCGATGTTTTGGTAAAGGGCGGCGATTGGCCGGGCAACCAGATCGTCGGCCGCGAAGAAGTGGAAGCCGCTGGCGGCCGCGTCGTCTCTATTCCCGTGGTCCCGGGCTATTCGACATCGGCCATTCTCCAGAAAATACGCGAAGGCGAGAAGCCTCAGCCTAAAGCTGCGCCCCCCCTCGCGCGGAATCCTGATTAGCCACGCATGATACTTCCAGCTGTCCGCGAAAGATTGGAGGCCTTGCTTCGCCACGCGGCGATGGAGGGCGCGCTCGCTGCTCTGCGCTCCGGAGCCAACCACATTTCAATCACCGGCTTGCACGATGTCGCGAAGGCCCTTGTTGCCGCCTATTTGACGCACGCGCTGCGGCGTCCGGCATTTTTTGTCACGGACTCCAATCGCCGCGCCGAAGCCCTCGCGGAAACGCTGCGTTTCTTCAGCGGCGTCTTTCCAGGAGCCACGGGCGGCGTCGCCACACTTCCTGCCTTTGACCGGCTGCCCTGGGAGTCGCAAAGCCCGCACGCGGACATTCTCGAACGCCGTGCCGCCACCCTTTTTCGCGTCGCCGACGGACAAATCTCTCTCGTAATCGCCCCCATTGCTGCTGCCCTCTGGCGCTATCAGGATCCGGCAGCCTACCTCTATCTCACGCGCACCCTGGCAAAAGACACCGAGATTCCTCACGTAGAATTGATTTCTCACCTTGGTTCCGTGGGCTACACGCGAACGGAAATGGTAGAGCTGCCGGGCCAATTCGCCGTGCGCGGTGGCATCGTCGATGTTTTCTCGCCGGAAGCGGCTCGCCCCGTCCGCATTGAGCTGCTTGGCGACACCGTCGAATCCGTTCGCGAATTTGACCCTCGCACCCAACGGTCGATCGCCCCCGTTGTTCGCACCACGTTCTTGCCGCTGACGGAATGGTCTGTCCCCGCACCCGACCAAACAAACTTGAACGAAGCCTCCTGGGAAGCACCATCGTACTTTGGCCCCGCCGGCGAATCCGGCACAAGCACGCTGTTTGAGCTGGCAGAAAGTTCGCTCCGCCCGATCGTCTTCCTTGATGAGCCTCAATCTTTGCGTGAGGCCGCTGCCAAGCATCTCGCCGCCGCTACAGAAAACTACGAGCGCCACGGCCACGCCAACTCACCCGCCGCCTCTCATTATTTTTGGACTGAAGAGCAATTTGCCGCCGCTCTCGAAAAAACTTCCCAAATTCACATCGAACAACTCGCTCTCGCAATCGGTTCCACGCCGCAGTTTGAGCTTTCCTCTCGGCCCAGCGCCCGTTTTCACGGCGATGTCGTTGCCTGCATGGGTGACGTGAAGTCTCAGCTCGCTTCCGGTGGGACGGTTTTCTTGACCGCCGCAAGCACTGGAGAAATCGAGCGCTTTGCCGACATTTGCCGCGAATACGAAGTTCCCTACGTCCTCGGCGAATCGGAAGATGCTGCCGCCGGATTCACCGCCGAAGGCGCGCAGGAATCTGCGGCGATGTTGCTGATTCGCGCGCCCTTCGCCGAAGGCGTCACGTTTCCCGATGCACGCCTTACTCTTTTCGGCCACGCCGATCTTTTCGACGTCACTCCGACCGTCGAGCGTCCCAGCCGCAAGATTCGCACCTCCGGTTTCTTCGGCGATTTTGCCGAGTTGAAACCCGGCGACTATGTGGTCCACGTGGACCACGGCATTGGCCAGTTTGAAGGTCTTCGCCAGATCGAATCTGGCGGCCACAGTGGCGAATTCATGTTGCTGAAATACGCCGAAGATGCTCGCCTGTACGTTCCCCTCGAACGCATGGACCTCGTCCAAACGTATCGCGTCCTCGAAGGCACTCACCCGCCGCTGGACAAGCTCGGCGGTACCGTCTGGAACGCCCGCAAGACGCGTGCGCGCAAATCCGTCGAGGACATGGCCGACCAGCTTCTCGCTCTTTACGCCCAGCGCAAGACCACTGAGGGGTTCGCCTTTTCACCGGACGGCAATTTCCAACGCGAGTTCGAGGACGCCTTTGAGTTCGAGGAAACCGCCGACCAAGTCACCGCCATTCGCGACATCAAGCGCGACATGGAGCGCCCCGAGCCGATGGACCGCCTCCTTTGCGGCGACGTTGGTTACGGCAAAACAGAAGTCGCCATGCGCGCGTCATTTAAGACCGTAATCGACAACAAGCAGGTCGCCGTTCTCGCACCTACCACCGTCCTCACTTTTCAGCATTTTGAAACCTTCAAAAAACGATTTGCTGCTTTCCCCGCGCGCATCGAAATGCTTAGCCGCTTCCGCAGCGCCGCCGAACAGAAAAAAGTCCTCGCCGATCTGGAAGCTGGCAAAGTCGATGTGGTCATCGGTACGCATCGCCTGCTTTCCAAAGACGTGAAGTTCGCCGACCTCGGTCTTCTCATCGTGGACGAAGAACAGCGCTTCGGCGTCGCCCACAAAGAGCGCCTCAAGGAAATGCGCAAAAACGTAGATGCCCTCGCGCTTTCTGCCACACCCATTCCGCGCACACTGCACATGTCGCTTGTTGGTCTTCGCGACATGTCCGTCATTGAAACTCCTCCGCGCGATCGCCTCGCCATTCAAACCGTCGTCGCCCCTTTTCGGGAAGAGCTGGTGCAAACTGCAATCGAAACCGAGCTTGCTCGCGACGGCCAGGTTTTCTTCATTCACAATCGCGTCGAATCCATCTATTCCCTCGGAGTCATGGTGCAAAAATTGGTTCCCAAAGCGCGTGTCGTTGTGGCTCACGGCCAAATGGCCGAGAAAGAACTCGAAAGCGTGATGTTGAAATTCATCCGCGATGAAGCTGACGTTCTCGTTGCAACCACCATCGTCGAAAACGGCCTCGACATTCCCCGCGCCAACACTATCTTGATCAATCGCGCTGACCGTCTCGGCCTCGCCGAACTCTACCAACTCCGCGGCCGCGTCGGTCGTTCCGCTCAGCGCGCCTACGCGTATCTCCTCGTTCCCCCGGACACTTCGCTTTCCGACATCGCCCGCAAACGCCTCGCCGCCATGAAAGAATTCAGCGAACTCGGCGCCGGATTCCGTATCGCCGCCCTCGATCTCGAATTGCGCGGCGCCGGCAACATGCTCGGACGCCAGCAGCACGGCCATATCGAAGCCATCGGCTTCGATATGTATTGCCAGATGCTGGAGCGGGCCGTATCCAAACTGAAGGGGGAAGAAGTCGCTCCCGATCTCCGCACCACTCTCAGCCTCGGCTTTGACGTTCGAATCCCGCAGGACTACATCCCCAGCGAAAATCTCCGGCTGCGCACCTACAAACGTATTTCTTCGATCGCCTCCGAAGAAGACAAACAGGACGTGCGCAAAGAACTCGAAGACCGCTTCGGCGCGCCGCCTTCTTCCGTGGAAAACCTTTTGGAGTACGCCGCCCTCAAATCCATGTGTGAGCTCTTGCGGATTTCCGCCGTCGAACGCCAGGGAACGCGCATTGCTGTACGTTTCCATCCCGAGACAACGCTGGACCCGGCGAAACTCGTCTCCGTGGTACGCTCTCGTACAGGCATAAAGTTGGATCCCAGCGGCGTGCTCTGGATGGAAGTCAAACGAGGAGAATCCATCCCCGCTGCTTTGAGAAACGTATTGCTCGGCCTTCAAGGGCAGGGCTAAACTTTAGAGGTGAGGAAATTGATGCGAAAACTAGCCGTTATCGTAGCGTTCTGCGCGGCTTTGCCCCTTGGTGCCCTGCTGCTTGCGGCGCAAGACCAGCCGCAAGGTTCCCAGCCGAAGCCGGCGCCGGCGCCCGCGCCCACTCTTGAAAAGCCGCCGATGGCTGCGCCCGATCCGAAATCCGAAAAGCCCGCGAAGCCTGCTGCTCCGAAACCGGCTAATCCCGATGCCGGAAAGACCGTCGAAGAAATTATCGCCCGCGTCAACAATGAAATCATCACGCGCTCCGAATACGAGAAGGCGCGCAACACCGCCGTAGAAGACGCCAAAACCGAATGCCAGAATCGCTGCACCCCGGAACAGTTGCAGACCGCCACCGAAGATCGCCAGAAACACACTCTTCGCGACCTCGTCGACCAATCCCTCCTCGTCCAGCGCGCCAAAGACATGGGAGTGAGTGTAGAGCCGGAGCTTATTAAACGGCTCGACGCCATCCGCACCGACAACAAACTCGCCAGCATGGAAGATCTGGAAAAGGCCGTTTCCGGCCAGGGAATGAACTTCGAGGATTTCAAGAACAACATTAAGAACACTCTGCTGACGCAGCGCGTGATCAGCAGCGAAGTCGGTTCACACATCACTGTCAGTGACGAAGAAGTGACGAAGTATTACGAGGCGCACAAAGCCGAATTCGTGCGCCCGGAGCAGGTGGCGCTGCGCGAAATTGTCGTCAACACGGAAGGGAAGAAGCCGGAAGATCTCCCCGACCTGAAGAAAAAAGCGGAGACCGCCCTCAAGCGCGTCCAGGACGGCGAGGACTTCGGCGAAATTGCCAAGCGTCTTTCCGATGGCAGCACCAAGGGCCAGGGCGGTTTTCTCGGCGTCTACAAGCGCGGCGAGCTTTCGAAGGAGCTCGAAGACAAAGTCTTTCAAATGAAACGCAATCAACTAACCGAAGTCATGGAAACGAAACAAGGCTACTTGGTTTTGCAAGTCCTGGAGCACTACGACGAAGGCGAACAGTCGCTCGCCAAAGTCAAAAACGAAATTATGGACAGGCTTTACAGCGCGCGTATGGAACCCGCGATGCGCGAATATCTCAAGACCTTGCGCGAGCAGAGCTACGTGGTGATCAAACCCGGCTATCAGGACATTGCCGGCGGCGGAGGTTCCGAGATTCAGGAAGTCAGCGCCACACCCGAAGTGACCAAGAGCAAGAAGGGACACAAGAAATTCCTGCTCTTCGGCAAGCGCTCTGGCTCGGCGTCCACCTTCAAATGAAGACGCCTTTCGTCACCGATCTCAACACCGAACAATCCATCACTACGTTTTTCCTCGTTCACGAAAAAGAAATTCGCAACACCCGCGAAGGCAAACCCTATCTCCGCCTCGAGCTTGGCGATCGCAGCGGCACCATCGAAGCGCGCATGTGGGATCAATTCGACGTCGTTGCCAAGGACATCAGCCGCGACGATTTCGTCAAGGTAAACGCGCGCGTTGAAATCTACCGCAACAGGCCCCAGCTTGCGCTGCTGCAGCTTCGCCTCGCGAAACCCGAAGAGATCGACCTCGCCGATTTTCTGCCTCACACCAAGGAAAATGTCGAAAAGCTTTTCGCGCAGCTCCAGGAATTCGCCGCTTCCATCGCTAATCCCTGGTTGAACAAACTCGTCACCGGCATCATTTCGAATCCAGCAGTCGCCGCGAAGTACAAGCGCGCCCCCGCCGCCAAAGTCATGCACCATGCGTTTCTCGGCGGCCTCATCGAGCACGTCCTCAGTTTGTGCGGGCTCGCCAAGCAAGCTGCCGCGCACTATCCCGAGCTGGACGTCGATCTTCTTCTCACCGCGGCGATGCTCCACGATGTCGGCAAGCTCGACGAACTCTGCTACGAACGCGCTATCGGCTACACCGTCGAAGGCCAGCTCCTCGGCCACATCATGATGGAATTTGAAACCGTCTCCAAAGCCATGGACGCCATCGAAGGTTTCCCGCCAAACCTGAAGACCGTCGTTCAGCATCTCCTCATCAGCCACCATGGCCAATACGAATTCGGCTCGCCGAAGCTGCCCATGATCCGCGAAGCTCTGGTCTTCCACTATCTCGACGATCTCGATTCGAAACTCGCCGCCGCCCGCGCCGCTCTGGCCGTCGATTCCGGCGAACCCGAATGGTCCGCCTACAGCGGCGCCCTCGGCCGCAAATTCCTCCGCCTCGACCAGTTCTTGAAGTCCGCTAATGCCAAAGCGGAAGAAAACGTGCCCAACCCGAAGCTGTTTCAGTGATAGCGATGAAATCAGGGAAAACCGCACCCTGAAAACCGTAGCGTGCACCACCCGCGCCGCGCCGTCTACTCTTCGCGATAACGGACGCGGTCGTTCTCGACAATCCAGAGTTGCTGCTTAGGTGATCGATTCCTGAAGACTGGGAGTAGGCGGTTCAACAGGGCAATTAGCGTCGGCTTGTCTTGAGTCCTTGAACGAAATACGACAATGCCGAAATGAGATTTTGGCGGATAGGCCTGAACACTGCCGAAATCCAGATCCAACGTCAGGAGGATTCTGCCTTCTGCTTGACACCGTTCGAATAGCGCCGCGTCGTCCGATCCAGTCAGCCTTTGATCCGCGACCGTGTCCGCTTCGTGACCCGCATCGCGAAGCATCGCGGCGTGTTCCGCCGGCAGGTTTTCGTCGACTTTGAACTTCAAGCTGTGGTTTCCAGCGGCAGGTCCACGGTCCCCTCCCGCGCCAACTCAGCGGCGTACGCCAGGGCGGCGTCGATATCCGCCTCCTTCAGCGCGGGGTAGCTCCGCAGAATCTCATCACGCGGAACGCCAGCGGCGACGTTATCAACTACGGCGGAAACCATGACGCGCGTTCCTCGAACGCACGCTCGTCCGTGGCAAACGGCCGGATTCACGCTAATTCGATCTCGCCAGTTTTGCATGCCTTATCTTAACCCCGTTTCCGCCGCCTGGGGCCGCAAATTCCTGCGCCTCGACCAATTCCTGAAGTTCACTAATGCCAAAGCGGAAGAAAACGTGCCCAACCCCAAAGCTGTTTCAGTGATGACGATAAATCTGGGAGATGCTGCACCCTGAAAACGCCATACCCCTCCTGTAGCCCATGGCTGTGATATAAAGCTCTCTCACTCCTCCTGGACTAAAATCTCGGGGATTGAAAACAAATGACCGAACCGGCGCCTGGTTCGAACCTCGGCCGTCATGTGTTTGGAGTGGCGGCTTTGGCCTTTGGCCTCATCACGCTAGTCTGGCACGACTACAACGGCTGGCATCAACCGCGTGACCTTATCTACGCTGCCGCCGCTGCCCAGATCTTCGGCGGCGCTGCGATTCAGCTCCGTCGGACCGCGAAAGCGGGCGCAGTCGTCCTTGGCGCGGTTTATCTTGCCTTCGCCCTGATGTGCGTGCCAGGAATCGTTTCCGCACCGCGGATCTACAATAGCTGGGGCAACTTCTTCGAGCAGTTCTCTCTGGTGACCGGACCGGCGATCGTTTATGCGCGCTTGTCCTCGGCATGGTCACGCGAAACGCTTGAACGGATCGGCCGCATTCTTCTGGGCATGTGTGTCGCTTCCTTTACCCTCGAACAGGCGATTTATCTTCACGCTACCGCCAGTCTTGTTCCGAAGTGGCTTCCGCCCAGTCAGATGTTTTGGGCGGTAACGACGACTGTTGCGTTCGCACTCGCGGCTGTGTCTCTTTTTACGAATCGAATGGCGCTTCTCGCCGCTCGCCTGCTGACCATGATGCTTGTGATCTTTGGGCTACTCGTGTGGGTACCGTTGCTTCTTTCGGATCCCCGCAGTCATACGAATTGGAGCGAATTCGCCGAGACCTTCGCGATTGCCGGAACAGCATGGATTCTCGCTGATCTCCTCGGCGAGTCCCCGAGCGTTGATTCAACGGAACACCATCCTGGCTAGGGTTTGATTGAGTACAGCAGGACAAAGCAGTTCTCCATGGGGAAGGGAACTGGGGCAGTTCGACTCGTCATCGTCTGTCGACGAGAAGGCCTGTTCTATTGCCTGAACTACTTTGGCTCGATGACACTGAGTCCTTTTATTTGAGCAAAGTGCCGTTTGTTGAACGTGGCTACTTTGCTTCCGCGCTCCAGAGCCGTTGCGCCAACAATCAGGTCATAGAAGCCGATCATTTTGCCGGAAGCCTCCAGGTCCGCCCAAACGCGCGCATGTTCATAAGCGGTTTGCTCCGTATAAGAGATAATCGGCACAGGCTCCAAGACCGCCCTCAAATAACGTTCACGCGTGGCCCTATGTTTTCCGCTGGCCCGCTCTACTCCGTGCCAGAGCTCGGCAACGGTGATCGCCGCAACCTCAAACTGGTCATTGGGACGGGAAGCCACCCACTTCTGTAGGTCGAAAGTGCCCTTCTCCCCGCGAATGATGACGTCGGCGTCGAGAATTATCGCCATTTGTCAACCGGAGCCTTGAGTCTTCTGCGAGCGGTTTGCAGGTCGCGGCGCCACGCCCTCGCTTCGCTTTCGGGCAGGTCCGTTTTAGCGAGAGCCTTGGCCAAATCCCGTCCGGCGCACTCTTTCTCGTTGTCCGGCATAAGGCGAGCGAACGGTTCACCGTTCTTAAGAAGCACAAACGTCACGTTTTGATAGTGTGCGCGGTTCACGCAATCGGCAAAATTGCGGGCGGCCTCGGTTACGCTTATGCTCGTTTTCTTCATAATCTGATTATCAGATTATCTGATTTTTTACGGATGTCAAGCAGATCTGTGATGGCGATTAATCCTGCAGGTGGTTAAGTAGAGGACAAAAAGCCGCACCTCCGCAAATCCATCCGGAGCGCAAAAGGCGCTCCTGAAAACCGTACGGTGCGCCACCCGGCAGGCAAGGGGACGGGTCGGGCAACCGGCCGAAAACCGCGCCAGACACGGTAATCACTCAAGGGATCACCCGAGCCGCAAACTCAAGTGTTTCCCTGACTTGCCGGTCGGCGCGCTTGATGATAATTGTTTTCTATATTCCTTCGAATTCATAGCCACAGAGCAAGGGTCTTAAGCATTCCAGTGACGGGAGTTTTCCGCTTGCCCTTAGGCGTCGCTTTCAGGATCAGTGCCGGAGGGCAGGCCATGCAACCTCGAAGAAGAATTGAGCCCGTCGAGAGTTTAGCCGAGCAAGCGGATTATCGCGTTGCTCAGCGGAAGATTCCTCGCCTGAAGAGTTTCGATGCCAGAATTGAGAGGCGCGAGCCTCTGCCAGTTCAGATCTACCTCGCGACCTTGGAGGAGCCGCGGACTCGCGAACGCACGGTCACGGAAGACGTCAGTCCCCACGGTGCTCGAGTCCTCAGCAAACGATGCTGGCAGCCCGGTGAAGTCCCGCTGGTTACCCCCTTGATGGGCGAATATCCGAAGCACGCGCGAATCGTCTATTGTGATCCTCAGCCCAAGGGTGGCTATTGTGTGGGCATACAATTCGATGCTCCTTCATTCAAGTGGCACCTATAGCGCTTAAAACAATAAATTGACCGGAAGCCTTTGCAGCCGCGACGGCGCGCCTGCCTGTAATCAATCGTTGACTGCCCGGAGCCTCGGGAGTAGTTTCACGTCCATACCCTCGCACTGTTCAGCGGACGGAGGTCCCGATGAGAGTCATCATCTCCGTGATTGGTGCATTCCTTCTTATGGTTGCAATGGCCTCGCATCCGCAAACCTTATCTCAACAGGAAGAGGAGATTAAGAACCTGGAAGGCGAGCGCGGCAAAGCTCAGGTGCGGGGCGATATTGCAAAGCTGGACGAAGTCTTGGCTCCTGAGTTCATGGAAATCAACGTAGCAGGGCAAATCCGAACCAAGCGAGAAAATATCGAGGGGCACCAATCCGGGCAAGTGCATTGGGAGAAGTTCGACCTCGATGAACTTAGTGTGCGCGTCTACGGGGAAACAGCCGTCGTTTCAGGTCACTTAACTCGCAAAGGCACATTCGCTGGCCGCGACCTCAGCGGTCAGTCTCGGTATACGCGGTACTACGTTCGACGGCAGGGACGCTGGCAGGCAATTTTCCAGCACAGTGTTCCGGCGAACTGAAAACAAGCGCTTGAATACTCCATTAAGCCTTGCCCTCTCGGCGTGTTAAGGATGCGCCATCCACCGAAGAAGTACCTCTATGATAGCGGGCGTCTGTAAGCCGTTATACACTATGATTATGTTTCAATTATCGCCTGCGAAAAAAAGCAAGACATATCTATGAGCTGGGTTGTTCTGATCTTAATAGGAATCGTGTGGCTCATTGTAAAGGTGGTGGCTGAAGGTGTTTCGAGCGCTCGAACTGGCATCAAAAAGCACCAAGACTTCAGCGAGGAGAGAAGTAAGAAGTTTCAAAATAGAAAAATCGACTTTTCGAAGGATTTATTCGAAAGGAACAGGGATATTATCAGCCGGTTTGAAAACAAACTTAGCGCTGATAGTTATTCGGGATATTCTGGGCGCCACTCATACCAAACCTACCACATTGAGAACGAGACGAGAGATTGCATAAACGAAATATGCCTAGCGGAAAATGAGCCATCGCTGCGACCAGGCAGAACCTATCTTTCATCTTGGCAAAGAACCGCTTCCAGCGATTGGTTGGCCCTATCGAAGAGAATTGAAAAACTGTTTACGGACAGACAACAATTCTTGAAGGACCTCGAAACGAATATCTCGGAAGCAAGCACGAGATTGGGCCAATTGAAGGAAGAGAAAGCCGATCCTTCTAAAGTAACGCAAATCGATAAGAGGCTTGGCAGAGGGGCGCTGTTTGTTGACATTCTCGATGGTGTTCTGACGCCAAATCAGACGACCTGGGCGGAAAAAGAACATGAGTTAATCAACCATAACGGAAAGGCAAGGCATGTTCCACGCTTTCCAACGGAAACAAAACACGCTTCCATCGAAGGACTCAACAGGAAAATCGACGAGTACAACAAGGAACTCGATGCTGATGTCCTAGTATCAGAAAAGAACAAGAAATACTTCGCGGATCTGTTAGCGGGTTACAAAAGCGCAAAGAAAGATGATGTGGTCGAGAGACTCAACCTTATTTTGAGCAACATAAGTCTGCCCGCATCCATGCCAAAAACATGGGACCTGGATTTTGATACAGAGCAGGCCATTGCTGTCGTGGAAATAGGGTTGCCCGATGTGGTGCATCAGCCTGTCTACAAAAATGTCCAATTGAAAGCGAGCACCGCAAAAAAGCCGCTCAATCAAAAAGAAGCCAAAGAGTTCATTCCCAAAATCCATCCAGCTATCGTTCTGCGGATAGCTTACGAGGTTTTTAGGAACGACGTATGTGATGTCCTAAAACTGTTAGTGGTAAACGGATGGGTCGAATTTGATGACCCAACTACTGGCAACAAAACAAGGACGTATACCGCCTCGTTGGTCGCGGAAAAAGAGCAAATAGTCAGGCTAA
The DNA here is from genome assembly GCA_003225315.1 of Acidobacteriota bacterium. Lineage (GTDB taxonomy): Bacteria > Acidobacteriota > Terriglobia > Acidiferrales > UBA7541 > Acidiferrum. The sequence goes on along the minus strand of QHZD01000028.1, from coordinate 12,037 downwards.
ATCTGAAACGCTTAGAACCCTTATCGGCTTTTATCAACTTGAAAGGCAAAACTGCTGGCAAATTGATCGACATTATTCCGATAGTCCCGATAATGTCTTTAAACAAGAAAGACAATAGGTTCATTGAGACAAAAGAAGTCCTCAACAAGCTGGGAACTGAAACGAATCTTGCCTCAATGGATTGGCAGGATTTTGAAAGTCTGATTGCCGAACTATTTGAAAAAGAGTTCGCCCAGGAGGGAGCGGAGATAAAAGTAACACAGGCAAGTCGAGATAGGGGCGTCGACGCAGTCATATTCAATCCCGACCCCATTAAGGGTGGGAAGTATATTGTCCAGGCGAAACGGTACGCAAATACCGTTGATGTAAGCGCAGTCAGAGACTTGTGCGCTGTGGTCAACAAAGAGGGCGCTTCAAAAGGAATACTAGTCACCACCAGCACGTATGGCTCTGATGCCTATGCTTTTGCCCAAAACGAACCAATAACGCTCATCAACGGAGCTGAGTTGCTTGGTTTGCTTAAGAAACACGGTTATACGTTCAGGATTAACCTGGCTGAGGCAAGAAAATTAAATGCGGCGAATGCAACAGCAAAATCATGAAGGCAGTCGTGCTCGCTAGAGTGTCTGGAACTGCGTTCATCACTTAGAGCGGATTCACGAACTTTTGATTCTCAAGATTCGAGGAGGGTGAATGTGGGAGTTCAACTCGGGAGTGTTCTGGGCTGTTATCGCCGCCTTGGCTTTGCGCGGCTGCTTCAACGCTTTCCGTAAGTTCTTGGGAATCGCAATTTTTGAGCCCGAGCGGGACTAGGTATTGGGGGAAAGCGGCATCGAAGGGAGTTCCTTTCACGAACTCGGTCCCGCGGGTGGCCGCTCCTTAATTCCGAAAAAACGCCTTCGGGTGGCGCATCCTTCGACGTAGTCGAAGGGGTCTTTACTCTTGCCTCTTTTCTAATTTCTACTTTCTAATTTTCTATTTTCCAGTTGTGTTCGTGACCAGTTGGCTCTGGAACCGCCTTGCCTCCCGAATCGAAACCTTGTATAACCCACACATGCAAAGGATGCCCTGGAGCACAATTGCGCTCGGCTCGCTGTTGCTCATCTCGGCCTACTCAATAGGAGGACAGGAAGTGCAATCTCCGCAAACGGAAAAGTCGAAGCCGCCTGTCAAAATGGAGCAGCGCGGGCGCATCCTCGGAATCGGCGGTGTCTTCTTCAAATCCGCCAATCGTGATCAGATGCGCGAATGGTATTCGAAGCATCTTGGACTCGCTGACAAAGGCCAAGGCGCGATGCTTCCGTGGCGCCAACACGACGACCCGCAAAAGGAACACGTTACAGTTTGGACTGTTTTTCCTGCCTCCACTAAGTATTTCGATCCCAGCCCCGCGCCGTTCATGATCAACTACATCGTGGACGATATGGATGCTTTGCTCGACCGCTTAAAACAAGAGGGAGTAAAGATTGACGCCAAACGAATGGATGAATCCTACGGTCGCTTTGCCTGGATCTATGACCTGGATGGCAATAAGATTGAGCTCTGGCAGCCGCTGCCCGCAAAGCCCTAACTAAGGGCCTTCCACTGCACTTACTCAATCGGTTTTCTGTAGCTAGGGTCCCGTAGTCGTAGGCCCTCAGTGATCACTTCAAAAGCGGCCAACGATTATCACTTCAAAAAGGCCAACGAAGGGCGCCCGGGGGAGGAACCTCAATGTTCTACCCTGCCGGCTGTTGTTCAGGCAAGTCTAATTAAAGTCTTGGGGGCAAACCGAGCGGTTAGACCGTTATGTGTGTCAGTATTACTAACACCAGCTTGACGAGCGATGCGCAAAATCTTTCATCCTTGACAGGCCCGCCGACAGGGCTAAGATGCAGCCAACTGGCCTGCCGTCCCACGGCACAGCCCAGGCCCTCGTCCAGAAAAGCTGTCCACGCGTAGGCCACAAATTTCTCTCAGTATCGAAAGAGAGGGAGAAGACATGAAAAATCTGAGAATAGCGGCGTTTACGATGTTGGCAACCCTGTTCGTAGCAGGCTCGGCCGTACCACTTGGGACGGCTCTCGCCGGATCTAAACACCATCTGAACTTTAAGTCGGTCGACGTGGATTTGCCCGGTGTAACCTTAACCCAAGCTTTAGGCATAAATGCTGAAGGTGATATCGTTGGCCGTTACCAAGTAGGAAGCGTGGGCCACGGTTTCCTTTTGAGCGAAGACACATTTACAACGATTGACTACCCAGGCGGCATCAGCGGCACTACTCAAGCTCATGGAATTAACCCGGAGGGTGTTGTCGTTGGACTTTATACAGATCACGGCACAATCGTCGGCGGCGACGCCGTTCGAACCCGGGCATTTCTTCGGGATGCGTCCGGCAACTTTACCGCGATTGACTTCCCTGACGCAGAAAACACGTTCGGAATCAAAATCTCACCGACAGGTCAAGTCGTGGGCTGTTACCACCACCAGGGTCGCGATTTTGCGGTTTCCGGTGGAGGCACAATGCACGGGTACGTATATCTGAACGGCGCATACGAATCCTTCGCCGTGCCTGGCACCATGCACAACGGAATCACTCGGCACGGCTCGATTATCGTCGGCGTGGTCTTTCCGACTCCCGCCACCTTCTACGCCTACAAGGTGGAGCACGGAGACTACCAACTTCTCGACATTCCGAATTCTATCTCGTCGGATGCCCGCGACGTTAATCCCTCCGGCGCAATCGTCGGATTCTTCATCGATTCTGCGAATAAGACTCATGGCTTCCTGGTCAGAAAGGGCGACTTCGCTACCATCGACTTTCCAGGGGCAGACGTGGTTTCGACGCAAGCACGCGGTATCAACCCGCAGGGCGACATCGTCGGGTTCTATGTTTCTAAAGACGCCTCAGGGGTATCGCACACGCACGGATTTGTCGCAACGAGGAACAAGGATGAAGACGAAGACAACTAGGGTAATTCGCAGTGAACCAGAACTTTGTCCCCTCATTCGATCTGGGGCGATAGGTTGCGGCAGTCTCATGGCTTGGTCCTCGTTGTAAGTCGGCTCGACAGAAGGGTATTGTGATCGGTGCCGGCGAGCTGGCTTCCAGCGCATATTTTTCGGGTACTTCAATCACTGTTTTTGCCACTCCTTCTCGTCGTATTCCGCGTGACTCAGAATGCGCCGGAGCGCAAGCTGGCGCTGGCACTGCAGCGCCAGCTTTAGCGCGTCCGCAAGATTTGCTTTGGCCTCTTCGATGGTCTCGCCTTGCGAAATCGCGGCAGGAATCTCTTCCACGAAGCAGGTGTAGCCGCCCTCTTTGGCCGGTTCAAAAACGGCTGTCAATTTCATGCCTCTAGATTATCAGACCTGCCAATGGGGGGCCGTGGAGATGTGCTAGAGCCCGCCCCTACACAAGCTAAGGCAGGGAAGGGCGCAGTTTGCCGGAGGCGAGGCCCTCGAGGGCGCGAAGGCGGGCGGCGAGTTCGGCGGCGTTCAACTGGCCCTCGCGGTAGAGGCGGCGGAGAAAATCGTCGGCCGCCTTTTCTCCTTTCTGCGAATTGCATTCGAGGCAACTCGAGACCAGGTTGCGGTAGGAATTGCACCCTGACCGCACCCGCGGCACGACGTGGTCCAGGCACTGGACCGTGGACGTGGTCCGGCGCAAACAGTAGAAGCATTGGTTGCGCTCGCGCGCGTGGATGGCCTTGCGCAGCGTCGTGTTCTGCAGAAAGTCTGCCTCCTCGATGTTAATCGCCGCGCTGGCGCCCGCCCCATCTTCCTTGACGGTGACAGCGGACCGGCTCTCGATGCCATCCAGCTTCTCAGGACGAATCTCCTCAGGCACCCGCACCTCCACCACGTGCCCCGCTTTGCTCCGTTGGACCAGACGCAAAGCGCCTTGGGCTACGAGTCGGCGCACCGCTTGGCGCACCGGCCCTGTGGATAGCCGGAGATTGCGCGCCAGCCATCGAATCGAAAACCGAAGGCGGAGTTTCCCCTCCAGGCGGCTGTGCCGCAGGAGATGCGCATAGACTGTGCGGTCGATGAGCGACAGGCGCAGGCGCGGGGCGAGGTGGTCTTCCAATTGTTTCCAGACAAGTTCAGCGTTCGGTTTCTTGTTTTTCATGGTTCGATCCAGAGTTGGGATTTTGTAGTCGACAGCTAACAGTTCATGGGCAAGGGAAGAGACAGAGACTCAGCACCCGACCGCGTCCCGACAGGGCCGGGCTCTTCGATCGAAAGTTAAGAGTTCACAGGCAAGAAATAGGACCAAGACTCGATACAGCCAGTTCTAGTAAGGGCAATACTCACATCCTGGTAAACGCGGTTATCGAAGAAGTGGAATTCTTCCCGGTGGCGGAGACAAGGCCACGCCTGGCCTGATTGGCTGCCGGCATATCGACTATCAATATACAGCTTGACGATAAACGATATTTAGGTTATCGTTATTCAATAAAGCGTTGCGACTCTCTTTCAAAAGCAAGGAGACGGTCTCATGACCAAATCGTACCCTGACACTCTGGCGCTGTCGCGGAGAGTCCTCCGCGTACTGATCAAGCTGAACTTGTTCATGGGCGCGCTAATCCTGGCGTTGCTGATAGCCAGCCTGATTGCCGAATCGTGGGTCATGAGAGCACTTGGTGCACGGCCCGCGCCTGGCAATTCGATGTTGTTCATGGGTATGCGCCTGATCATGGTCATCGGCATCTGTTCGGTTCCCATTGTGCACCTCATTCTGAGTCGGCTGCTGACCATCGTCGAGACAGTCAGCGTCGGGAACCCCTTCGTTGTGGCGAATGCCGTTCGCCTGAAGACGATCGCCTGGGCGATCCTCGGCCTTGAGTTGATGCATTTCACCGTTGGAGCAATTGCTGCGGGCGTATCGACGGCCGCCGCGCCGCTCAACATCAGCTCGGGCCTTTCGCTGACGCGATGGCTCACGGTGCTGCTGCTCTTCGTGTTGGCGCGGGTCTTCGAGCAGGGCGCACGCATGCGTGAAGATCTCGAAGGCACGGTCTGACCATGCCGATCATCGTGAAGGTGGACGAGATGCTTCACGAGCGTCGAATGACGCTCACGGAGCTGTCCGAGAGAATCGGAATCACGCTCGCCAACCTGTCGATCCTGAAAACCGGAAAGGCTCGCGCGGTCCGATTCTCGACGCTCGAGGCCATCTGCGAGGCAATGGAGTGCCAGCCAGGTGACCTATTGGAGTTCAGACACACACATGAGAAGGAAGAGATATGATTTCAACTGCAATGGTGGAGCGACTGGAGGAAACGTCGCCGAAGACGAAGGCCAGGCTGGTTGGCGTCTTCTGCTGATCACCATTCTGGCGTGCGGATTCGCCCAGGGATTCATCGGCGGAAGTCTCATTGTATCCGGTGACGCCACGGCTACAGCGATGTAGCAACAGCGTCGATCTGGCGATGAACACTGCGACGCGCGCCATGAGAACATCGCCTCTACCGAGGCTTGGCAAGGAGAACATCAAAATGAAACACAACGTTGTGTTAACCATCACGTCTCTGCTCTCGATCCTCTTTCTGACGCTTCACATTACGGACGACATCGTCCGTGGGATATCGAAGGCCGAGCCCTCAAACATTGCGTTGGCCGTTCTCGTGGTGTTGCTGTACGGGACGCTGGTGCTCGCCGAACGGCGATCGGGGTACGTCATCATGCTGCTCGTCGGGTTGTTCGCGGCAGGCATGCCCGTCATCCACATGAGGGGGGCGCATTACGGCGAGATCGCCAAGTCCACCGGCGGCTTCTTCTTCGTCTGGACACTCTGGGCGCTCGGCGGGCTCGGGGGCTTCACCTTCATCCTCTCGGCGCGCGGACTGTGGAGCCTGCGACGGAGCCAGTCCCGGTAAGTCTAACAACCCGACATGGAAAGGCAAAACAGCGACGAGCCCGGAGGTGAATGCGGCGCAAAAAGAAAAAGGGCGAAACTGTGGTCGACCCGCAGTTTCACCCAAAGTCATTATACCAGAACTAAAACCCTTTGCAAGCCCTATTTTCACGAAATTCTGTGTAGCTAAGTCACTGAACACAAATTGCCCACCATCTTGCTACACCGCGCTCACCAGCCTAAACTGAACGTATGATTCCGGCGAGCTTCCAAATTCGCGATTTGACCATCCTCCCCGCCGCGGTTCTTGCCCCCATGGCCGGGGTGACGGACACACTCTTTCGTCGCGTCATTCGCGGCCTCGGCGGCTGCGGCTTGCTCATGACGGAGTTCACCAGCTCCGACGGAATCACGCGCAGCGCGAAAAAAACTCTGCGCTATCTCTATTTCCAGGAAGACGAGCATCCCATCACGGCGCAACTTTTCGGCGCTAATCCCGCCGTCATGGCGGAAGCCGCAAAAATGGTCGAAGACCTGGGCTACGACGCGGTGGACATCAATCTCGGTTGTCCGGCGAAAAAAGTCGTCAAGTGCGGCGGTTCCGGTCTGCTGCGCGATCTCCCGCTGCTCGAAGATATTTTCAAGACCGTCCGCGCCGCCGTCAAAATTCCGCTGACTATCAAGCTTCGCGCCGGCTGGGACGAAAACTCCATTGTTGCGGTGGACGTCGCGAAAATGGCGGAGAGCATCGGCGTCGAAGCCGTCGCCGTCCATCCGCGTACGCGCGCGCAAGGCTACACCGGCGCCGCCGACTGGAGCATCATCGCCGCCGTCAAACAAGCCGTGAAGATTCCCGTGATTGGCAACGGTGACATCAACAAGCCCGAAGACGCCGTTCGAATGGTGCGCGAAACCGGCTGCGACGCCGTCATGATCGGCCGCGGCGCCGCCACCAACCCGTGGATTTTTTCCCAGATGCAGCAATTCGCCGAGACTGGCCGCTACGACATCCCCAACGACGAAATCCGCTACCGTTTACTGATGGGCTACTATAAGCAAATTAATGCTGCCAACCTGCCCGATGGGGTAGGCAAAATGAAGCAGTTCGCATGCTGGTTCACTCATGGCGTGGGGAACGGCAGCGAGCTTCGTCGGATTGTACATGCGGCGCGAACGCCCGGCGAAGTCCTCGAAAGTGTGGAACGCTTTTTCGATGGCCGTCCTACGGCCGCCGAAAAAGATGACCGCTCCGCGGTCGCCACAAACGAGGGCCGCGTCGATGAGAGGGTCGACCGTTTAGCGGTCACCAGAAACGTTGACCGCGCTGCGGTCACCAGAATCGAGGACCCAGCCCATGGTCCCGCTCGCGAGCACGACCGTTTCGAAGCAACGCTCGGAACGTAGAATCTCCGTCCGCCTGCCGCTGAAAGTTCGTGGCCGCGACGCCCACGGCTTCGCCTTCGAAGAAGATACTTCCAGCGAAAATCTCTGCCGCAACGGCGCCGCCTTCGTCACGCGTTTCGACGTCGCTATCGGCTCCGATCTCGAAATCCGCATTCCTCTTTCGCAATACGGGGCGCGCCGCGCACAGCCCGAGCGGGCTGGTGGACCCGCAAACGGAAATCGTTTTGCGGGCGCCAGAATGAACGAGACAGATTTCGCCACTCACGGCCGCGTGGTTCATGTTTGCGATTCCGAATCTGGAAGAGAGAAACTCGTTGGTGTCCAGTTCACGGGCCCGCGTTTTCAGCGCGTCTTCCGCTCCGAATCCGCCGCCTGACGCGCTTCATTCGTTTGAGAGGCGCCCTATCGGGTTTTTACTAACACAAAAATTGCAGACTTTAACCGCTTGAATTACACAGATGTGCGGATTGCGTTTTGCAACTTTCTGACCGAGCCTGTGCCCGAGCCCATGCCCCTATTGCCATGAAAGTGCTAATTCCCGATGACGATCGCGGTCACTGGGAATCACTGCGTCGATCTCTGGACCAGGAATCTGAACTGCAGATAAGCGGCGCGGCCGCGGACGCCGAAACCGCTTCTCACAGCGTCATTGCGCGGGAACTGCGCCGCATCCTCGACGGCTGCCCGATTTGCGACGGCGGCTACCGCGATCATGTCTATGCCCTTCTTGCCACGCTGGCAATAGAGAAAGGCGGGCAGACTCCCGCGCGCTTGAAGCAATTCTATGGTTTACTCCGCCAATATCTGTGGCGGGAGCTTTTAGGTTTCCGCGACCGGAACCCCGGCGAGGATATTGTGGCTGCGTTCGCTTTCCGTTGCGCCACTGGACGCGTGGGCGTCGTAACTATACTCTGTCCGGCGAACCCCGATTTGCCCGACAATCCGCTTCACTACATGATCCTTCCGGCGCAAGAAGGAAAGAATCTCCTGGCCCTCCTGCACCCGCAAAAGTGGCTCCCCCTCCGCTTTCTTCCTCTTCAACTCCCCTAGCGGCCGTCACACCGGGGTGCGCCCGCGCTTCGCTTGTTCTTGTTCGTGGCGCTCCGCCTCTCTTTCTTTCACTCCCTTACTTGTTTCCCAAATACGTCGCGATAAACCAGCTATTTCCCCACGCGTCTTTCACTCCCGCGGCGCGATCGCCATAGGGCGCGTTGCGTGGCGCATCAATCGAAGTTGCTCCCGCGCGCAACGCTTGCGCATAAACCGCATCCGTATCCGGCACGTAAATATGCAGGTGACAGGGCATCGGCTGGTTTTCTCCGCGCGCTTCGTCAATTTCGAGAGTCGCGTTTCCGATTCGAATCGTGGCGTGCAGGACCAGACCCTCAGGTGATTTGTGAGTGCCCAGGTCCTCGGCGCCAAAAGCCGCCTCCAAAAATGGAATCATTTTGTGTGCCTCGCGCAAGTGCAAGTATGGCTGCACCGACTGAAGTCCTTCCGGCCCGGGGGTCCATCCGCGAGGCTTGGCAATGTACCAGTGATTGCCGAAGGGATCTTTGACGGCGCCCCAGCGGTCGCCGGAAGGATGATCGTCGGTCGGGGCGTAGAAAGAGGTGGCCCCGCCTTGCAACGTACGCGCGTACGCGGCGTCAGGGTCATCCACATACAGATGAATCGCCTGGGGGGCTGCCGGATACGCTTCGCTTCCGTCGCTTACTTCGATAGCTCCGTTGCCGATGGCCACTTCCGCATGCATGATCGATCCATCTGGTGCCGGCACTCTTATTCGTTCTGTAGCTTCAAACGAAGTTTTCAGGAACTCGATGAACTGTGCTGCGCCCCGAACGATGATGTACGGAGTGATCGACTTCAATCCCGGGCGCATGTAATGAACGGCTCTCGCTTGTTCCTCTCTTGACCCAACTTTTGCTGCCGCTGTGCTCTCGCTCATGGATGCTCTCCTTTGCAGATCGGATTTTAACGCTGCTCGAAACTCTTCGCGCGGCAGGTCGCGCAACTCCCGGGCCACGCGCACGAGCGAAGCCAACTGCCGGTCCGGCGCTTTCTCCGGGCGTGGCTGCAGTGATACGAGCATCGCCTGCACTACTTCATCCAATTGCAAGGCGAGGGGGCGCTTAGGCATGGCTGCCCTCCATCTGCGCCCGCAAATTCTGCACCGCGCGCAATTGCAATTGTTTTACAGCTCCTTCCGTCTTCCCGAGCCGCTGCGCAATTTCCTTTATGCTTCGTTGTTCCACGAATCGCTCGTGCACCACTTGTTTCTGAAGCGCCGGAAGCTGCCCTACCAGCCGGAACAATTGCGCGCGATGCTCGATGGCGCGCATCTCGGAGGCTCGCACAACAGGATCGTTCGCCGGTTCCGGCGGATCGTCCGGGGCAGGGGACTCCCGCGCGGCGCGTTTGGCGTGATCGACGATGGCGTTCGCCGCAATTCGCAGCAGCCAAGCCACAAATGGAACTCCGCGCCATTCATAACTCGGCAAGTTGGCCAGCGCCTTGTGAAACACTTCTGACGTCACATCTTCCGAGCTTGCCCGGTCCCTCACTCGGCTTGCCACAAACGCATACACGCGCTCGAAATGCATTTCATAAAGTGCATCAAACTTCGCCGGGTCGTTCTGCGCTGCCTCCACGAGCACACCCTCAGCATCCTGCCTGGTTGGGCCCGCCTTCTGAGGCGGAACGCCCTTGGGCCGCATGCGCTTCCGTGCCGGTCGTCGTGTGGCCATCTTGGCTCTACGAATATAACTGGCTAACGCCGGAAAGGTTACGCCACGATTCTTGGCGCAACCCCGACTCCTGCAAATCACCTGTTGACGGCCAAAAGGAATGTGCTACGCTCGCCCTTTCTCCTGTTGACCGTCTAAAGGAACGCAGGTTTCTCCTGGCGCTAAGGAGTGCCCAAGTTATGCGCGAAGGCTTCGGCGCGTTGCTCCATCGCATCGCCGCGCTCTTCCGCCGCCGTCGTCTCGAAAAGGACTTAGACGACGAACTGCGTTCGCATCTGGAGATGGCCATCGAACTCAACGTGCGCAAAGGCATGTCTCCCGCGGATGCCCGCCGCGAAGCGTTACGCAGTTTTGGTGGCGTCGAGCAAACCAAGGAAATCTACCGCGACCAGCGAGGACTGCCCATGATCGAGACCACTCTACAGGACCTCCGCTTCGGGCTCCGCATGCTCCGGCGCAGTCCGGGCTTTTCCATCCTTGCGATCCTTTGCCTGACTTTAGGTATCGGCGCCAACGCCGCGGTCTTCAGTTGGATCGAAGGCATCCTCTTCCGTCCCTATCCCGCCGTCGCGCATCAGGAGCGGCTCGTCGCCATCGGCGGCACCTCACGCGACGAACCCCTGGGCACCTCGCTTTCCTGGCCCGATTTCCAGGACCTCCAGCGAAGCTGCACGCTCTGCGAAACGGTCTTCGTCAGCAAAATCACCGGCACCACGCTCAGCATCGGCGATCGCGCCGAGCGCACCACCGGCAGCATCGTCTCCGCCAACTACTTCGACGCCATCGGCGTGCACCCGATTCTCGGCCGCGGCTTTTTGCCGGGCGAGGACATTGGGCAAAGCGCGCATCCCGTCGCCGTCATCAGCTATCAGCTCTGGCAAGGTCGCTTCCGTGGCGATCCGCAAATCGTCGGCAGGACGCAGCGCCTTAACGGCGTCATGCACACCATCGTAGGCGTCGCCCGCGAGGGCTTCTACGGCACCTTCGTCGGCTGGAGCATGAACTTCTGGGTGCCCGCCTCCATGGAGGACATCTTCGAGTCCGGCGGCTACAAGCTCGAAGATCGCGGCGCGCGCTGGATCGAAGCCTACGCGCGGCTCAAGCCCGGTGTAACCCAGCAGCAGGCCCAGCAGGAATTCGCGGCAATCTCAGGCCGCCTCGAGGCCGACTATCCCGCCACCAATCGCGGCCGCGCTATTCGATTCTGGCCACTGTGGCAGACGCCGTTCAACAACGCCGCCACCCTGCTCCCCACGTTGGAAATCATGCTCGCGGTCGTCGTTTTTGTTTTGCTTATTGCTTGCGCGAATGTCGGCAATTTGCTCCTCGTCCGGTCGTTCGCGCGGCGCCATGAAATGACCGTTCGTCTCGCCATCGGCGCCGGTCGCGGCCGTTTGTTAAAGCAGCTTCTCACCGAGGGCCTGGCGCTCTCCCTGTTCGGAGCCGCCGGCGGCCTTTTGGTCGCGTACTGGTGCCGCCACGCGCTCGTCCTGCTCTTCCCCGCGCGCGGCGGCGTGCAGATGCATCTCCCTGGCGAAATCGATTGGCGCGTGCTCGCGCTCAGCGTCGCCGTCTGCCTCGCCACCACGCTGCTGATGGGCCTGGTGCCCGCGCTGCAAACGAGAAAGATCGACCTCGCGCAGTCCATGAAAATGGAATCTACCGGAGTCGTCGGGGGTCGCGGCCGCGCCTGGGTGCGCTCCGGCTTGGTGCTGGTGCAAGTCTCGCTCAGCTTTGTTTTGCTCGTTGGCACAGGTCTGCTGATGCAAAGCTTGCTGAAGGTCCGCAACGCCAGCCCTGGCTTTAACACCCGCGGCGTACTGGACACCGCCATCGACCTGGTCTCCGCCGGCTACACTCCCGCGCGCGCGCAGACCTTTCAGGACGCCCTACGCGAGCGCGTCCGGTCGCTCCCGGGCGTGGAGTCCGCCGCCTTCGCAAAAATGACTCCACTCAGCTACGTCAGCTCTGCCACCGCGCCCATCGTCGTCGATGGCTACACGCCGCCGCCGGAGGAATCCCCCACCGTCGATTACAACGAAG
>QHZD01000027.1 GCA_003225315.1 Acidobacteriota bacterium | reverse complement strand
GTGGCGTGTGGTATCTTGCGAGTAATTACGGCGCTGGAGTTCTTCCAGCATCATTTTGCGAAGTCGGGTCATAAGGACCTCCTTATGACCCGACAACTTACTTCAGCCGTTTGCCATAAACTGCTCCGTTCACCTCACGCGCAGCGTCCGCCGCACGGGCGGCTTCGTTCTTACGGGCAACTCGGAAGTAATGCACAAGCCTGATAAGAGCGCTACCAGAAAACTGAGGTTATTCCGGTGCACGAACACAGTTGAGGGATGGCGCAGTTGGATAGCTGATGCCATTAAAGACGCCCTTTCCAGATTCCGGGGGCTACTTTGTTGCCAGGGAGCCGCGGACCTTGGCGTAGCCCGGCTTGATTACGGAGTAGATGAAATCGCAACGGCGGTCGTAGGGAAGAAAGGCGCTCTTCATTGCGTTGATGGTGATTTTCTCAAAGTCCTCCAAGGACAGACCAAAAGTATCCTGGGCAGCTTCGAATTCCTGGGTCATGGTGGTGTCGCTCATCAAGCGGTTGTCGGTGTTGAGAGTGACGCGGAATTTCTCCTGATAGAAAATCTTGAAGGGATGCTCGGCAAGGCTGCGGGCGGCCCCGGTATGAACATTGCTGATCAAGCAAATCTCCAGAGGAATCCTCTTGTCGAGAACGTATTGCGCGAGGTCGCCCAATTTCACAGCTTTACCGTCCGCGACAGCAATGTCATCGATCAATCGCGTCCCGTGTCCGATGCGGTGCGCTCCGCAGTATTGAATGGCCTGCCAAATCGATTCCTTACCGAACCCCTCGCCGGCATGAATGGTGATGTTGAAATTCTGACGCTGAATATAGTGAAAGGCTTCCACGTGCTTCTTGGGAGGAAACCCGCCCTCCTCGCCGGCCAGATCGAATCCCACAACTCCGCGCTCGCGAAAGTCAACGGCGAGCTCCGCCATTTCGAGGGAGACATCCATATTGCGCATCGCGCAGACGATCAAGCCGGAAGAAATTCCAAAGTCCTTCCGGCCGCGCTCCAGACCCCTGAGCACCGCGGAGACGACCTGTTGGTGGCTTAATCCTTGCCGAGTGTGAAAAATTGGGGCAAAGCGAGTCTCAAAATAGACTACACCGTCCCGGCTTAGGTCTTCCGCTTGTTCATAGGCAACTCGCTCGAGCGCCTCCTCAGTTTGCATCACGGCGATGGTGTGCGCAAAGCCTTCCAGATATTTCGGCAAGCTGCCCTGGTTTGCCCCTTGGTGGAACCAACCTGCCAAGCCTTCCGGATCCTTGGCGGGGAGCTGGCCGTATTTTGCGCTTCTGGCCAACTCAATTACCGTTTTCGGCCTCAGCACGCCGTCCAAGTGTTCGTGCAAGAGAACCTTGGGGAGGCGCTTCAATACTCCGCGATCGAGCTTCATCAGTGCCCCTCGTACCCTACATGTTTAGCGACAATGAGGGTGATGTCGTCGTGCTGTTCGTGGGGGCTGAAGCGCCGGACTTCGTCGACGATCGCACTTAGCGCGGCTTCCGAACAGGCGTCACAGTGGCGCTGGAGAGCCTCGATGAGACGCTGTTCGCCGAATTGCTCGTCGGCGGAGTTGTAGGATTCGGTGATGCCGTCGGTATAGAGGGCGAGGGTGTCGCCTGGGTTGAGCTGGCATTCTCCGATTTCGCAATCCCAATCCTTGAAGATTCCCAGGACGGTGGCGGTGGCATCGAGGCGCTCCACGGTGTCGTCGCTGTGGAGGAGCAGAGCGGGGAGGTGGCCGCAATTGGCGTAGCGCAAGCGGCTGGAGGTGTCGTCATATTCGGCGAAGAAGAGCGTGGCGAAAGAACCGTCCGGCGTGTTGTCGCAGAAAAGCTGGTTCACCGAACATAAGAGGCGCTGCGGCTGATCGAGAGCGAGGGCGCACTGGCTGCGGAGATTGGCCTGCAGATTGGCCATCAGGAGAGCGGCGGCAATTCCTTTTCCGGAGATATCGCCGATGACGAAGCCGAGGCGACCGCGGCCGAGATTGAGAAAGTCGTAGTAGTCGCCGCCGACTTTGCGAGCCTGGATGCAAAGCCCCGAGTATTCAAGGGTTTTGAGCGGAGGAAGAGTCTGGGGGAAGAGACGGGCCTGGACCTGTTTGGCAATTTCGATTTCCTGCGCGGCGCGGCGTTCGGACTCCAGCTTTTCGGCAAGGGCGCGACGCTGGGCTTCGACGGCGTGAGTCACTTCGTCAAAGCTCACCAGCGAAAAGGAGTTGCCGTCGAGATCCCTGAAACGGGTAAAGACGCCGCCCCAAATCGGAGCATGCTCCGCCCCGGGCGTCGATGGGTCAGGCGAATGCGGGGCACGAACGTGCACTTCATACTTGAGGCGTTTCAGCCGCGGCGCGAACTGGAAGCGAACGCCGCGCTTGCTCCATTCGCGGTACTTGGCAATTACATCCTCGGTGACAAAGGTGACCGGCATGGGCCGGCCAATGAGTTTGTATTGTTCCGAGCCGGGCTCCGGCGCGACGAGCGTAAGGTTCGCTGTGCCGTCGGGAGGGGCCACGGTTACGAAGCGGCGATCGGGCTGAATGCGGGCGTCAAAGATCAATTGGAAGCCGAGTTGGTCGAGGTAGAAATTCAGGCTGAGGTCGAGGTCGCGAACGTAAATCGTAACCGACTGGAGGCGCAGGTAGGGATCCTGGCGATCCAGACGAACAGCGGAGCCGTCAGCCCATTCGGGAGGAGAATTGCCCATGGGCGAGATTATAAGGCGGAACCACGCGTTTCCTGGTATAGCGAAGGGACTGTTTTTCACGGCAAACAAGAAGAGCGGATTCCTCGGGCAAACTTCGCCCTCGAAATGACAAATGCAGAGGGTTAGTCTTCGGACCAGCCGAGTGCCGTGAGAGCTTGATGGAGACGAGCGAGGGGCAGGCCGACGACGTTGAAGTAGCAGCCTTCGATGCGAGGGATGTAGCGTCCGGCACGGCCCTGGATGCCATAGGCGCCGGCTTTATCGTGAGGCTCGCCGGTCGCGAGATACCGATTGATCTCATCCGCCGATAGCATGGCGAAGTGAACCAGCGTGGATTCGACGAAGGTGAGCCGCTCGGCGTCGGGAAGGCGGATGAGGGCGACACCGGTGAGGACGGCGTGCGTGCGGCCGGAAAGGCGTTCCAGCATGTGGCGGGCATCGTCGGAAGAGCGCGGCTTGCCGAAGATGTGGCCTTCGAGAGTGACTTCGGTGTCGGCGCCGATGACTATGGCCGGGCCCGTGGCGCGCGCGGCAACGAGTTCGGCTTTGGCGACGGCCAGACGTTCAACGAGGACATGAGCGGATTCGCCCGGGTAAGGCGTTTCGTCAATGGTGGAGGACATTACGGTAAACGAGAAACCAGCATCGCGAAGGATTTCCGCGCGGCGGATGGAGGCGGAAGCGAGAATGAGCTTCATCGTGAATTCAGGAATTTCCGGAGGCGAAGAATACTATAGCCGAAGTGCGGCGACAGCTTACTGTTTGGTGCAGTAGGAGGGGCGAGCGATTTGGCTTGGTGAACGGCTATGTTGCAGAGCGCATTCTTTGGCCCAACTCTACCCAGTATTCCCTTCTTAGGCCGCGAGCAACCGG
Organism: Acidobacteriota bacterium; assembly: GCA_003225315.1. GTDB lineage: Bacteria > Acidobacteriota > Terriglobia > Acidiferrales > UBA7541 > Acidiferrum. The sequence continues at coordinate 99,083 of QHZD01000027.1, read as the reverse complement.
GTGCGTCGCGAATGCAACCACAGTGGATTCGACTTTCTGGACACTGTCAGGGTGTAACGCAATACCTGCGATTTCCTTCCAGGGCTCAGAACCGCCTTTGCCGTACATAACTACGAAAATGGGCTTGCAGGTGAACATTTTACCGCGAATGAACTCGATTCTCTTCCTGCGGAATCCTTCGCGTTCTCTGGGCACTTTGAAATTCCTGGCGGGCAGCCCTGACAACTCGATCACGCAAGTCTCGTCGCTTAGCCTTCCAAATCGATCACGTTGGTAGGTGCGAAGGCTCTCGTCATCTGTGGGTTTTTCGAGAAACGCCATCAATAACAAAATCAAGCGTCTCCACGTTGGCTGGAGGGCCGGCTTTGTTGCTCTATGCCATCTTTTTTCATGAATGAAGTCATGAAAAGCGCGACAATCGCTAAGGCCGTCTTTGCCTAATTGGCGGAACGCTTCATACCGGAGTTTGAGATCGTTATTTTCGCTTGCGGATTGTCCTTGTTCTGGACCGATGAACCAATAAGGAGCCTTCCAGCGCCCGTATCCGTAGCATCCTCTCCCCATTGCGTCTTCGGCATTAACCATTTGCGAATCTCCGCTCTCTCAAATCAGAGGGGTCATATTTCATTTCCACTTGTTTTGCAGAAAAAACCGTAGACCTCGAAATGGTTGATGAAAGAGCCAACCTCGCCTGGCATTGTTACACGCTGTCGCCACGTCGGCTCCTCACTCAGATGACGACGGATTCCTGGTATTCGCCGAAGACGCGGCGGAGGGCGTCGGAGATTTCGCCAACGGTGGCGTAGGCTTCGACGGCGGCGAGGATGGCAGGGATGAGATTTTCGCAAGTGGCGGCGATGCGCTGGAGTTCGGCGAGGGCGGATTGGGCGCGCGCGGAATCGCGCCTGGCGCGGAGAGCGTTCAGGCGGGCGATTTGGGAGCGCTCGATTTCGGCGTCGATGCGAAGAATGGGAATGGCGCGGCCTTCGTTTTCACCGGTTGAGGGCGCGACGAAATCGTTTACGCCGACAACGATTTGCTCTTTTTTCTCGACGGCGCGCTGGAACTCGTAGGCCGCTTTCTGGATTTCGCCTTGCACGAAACCAGCTTCAATGGCGCGCAACATTCCGCCCAGGGATTCCACTTTCTTGATGTATTCCCGAGCGCCCCTCTCAATTTCGTTGGTGAGGGATTCGATGGCGTAGGAGCCGGCGACGGGGTCGACGGTGTTGGCGACACCGGTTTCGTGGGCGAGGATTTGCTGGGTGCGCAGTGCGATGAGCGCTGCGTGTTCGGTGGGAAGGGCGAGAGCTTCGTCGAGGGAATTGGTGTGCAGGGATTGGCAGCCGCCGAGAACGGCAGCGAGAGCTTGAATGGCAACGCGGACGACGTTGTTTTCCGGCTGCTGCGCGGTGAGAGAAGAGCCGGCGGTTTGCGCGTGGAAACGGAGCATCAGGGAACGCGGATCTTTTGCGCCGAAGCGTTCGACCATTGTCTTGGCCCAGAGGCGGCGGGCGGCGCGGTACTTGGCGACTTCTTCAAGAAGATCGTTATGTGCGTTGAAGAAGAAAGAAAGCTGCGGGGCAAATTCATCGACACGGAGCCCGGCGTCAAGCGCGGCCTGGACGTAGGCGATGCCATCGGCGAGGGTGAAGGCGACTTCCTGGACGGCGGTGGAACCGGCTTCGCGGATGTGATAGCCGGAGATGGAGATGGTGTTCCACTTGGGAAGATGGTCGCGGCACCACGAGAAAATGTCGGTGACGATGCGCATGGCGGGGCGCACGGGATAGATGTAAGTGCCCCGGGCGATGTATTCCTTCAGGATGTCATTCTGCACAGTGCCGGAAAGTTTTTGCAGGCTGGCGCCCTGGCGCTTTGCAACGGCGACGTAGAGACAAAGAAGAATGGCGGCAGTGGCGTTGATGGTCATGGAGGTGGAAACTTTTTCGAGAGGGATGCCGTCGAAGAGCGTCTCCATGTCTTCGAGGGAATCGATGGCCACGCCAACTTTGCCGACTTCGCCGAGGGCGAGAGGATGGTCGGAGTCCATGCCAATTTGCGTGGGGAGGTCGAAGGCGACGGAGAGGCCGGCCTGGCCTTTGCTCAGAAGATAGCGGTAGCGCTGATTGGATTCGACGGCGGTGCCGAAGCCGGCATACTGGCGCATGGTCCACAAACGGCCGCGGTACATGGTGGGATAAATGCCGCGGGTAAAAGGGAATTCGCCCGGATAGCCGAGAGCAGATTCGGGGTCCCAGCTGGCGAGATTCTCTTCGGTGTAGAGGCGATCAACGGGAAGACCGGAGAGCGTGGTGAATCTCTCTTTGCGCTCGGCGGGAGTGGCGGACTTGGTCTTGGTGTCAGACATGGAAGCCGGAAAATAGAAAATGGAACTTCGGAAAGAGTTTTGTACAAGGCGCGTGCACAGGCGGAGAAACCACGGTCACAACCTGCGGGCCCTGCGGAACGAAGTCACCGCAAAAAACAGAAACAGCAGAGCGACCGCGACGGCGAGTCCGATGAGCCAGCGTGCAACGTCGCGGGTCCAGGCGCGCAACGCGGCGTTGAGCCAGCCAAGAGCGAGGACAGCAAAGACCGTGGCAATGGCTTCGTGAAAAAGCTGGCGGAGGGCACGCCAGAGGCGGCGGAAACCGCCTTGCTGCTGTGGCGCGGTGGTTGCGCTGGCTGCCGTCGACATAAGAGCATCTTAGCGCAAAACCGGGCGGACATCAGAAAACGAGGCAGGTACGGGCCTCATTCGAGGCTGGAGAACCTGAACCAAGGTACTGTGAACGGATTAGAGACAACGGAGTGAAGCGCACTTGTATCCAACAATATGTGGGCCTAAAATGGCGGAAGTAGTATGGGAGAAACCCCTTGCAACTCGATGATCACCTGAAAAACTTGCTCCGTGAACTGGGACACGCGATCAATGATACGGTGTCCGACTCCGACCGCATCACGGGTGCCATTGCCGGAGTGCGCGCGCACGGGTACGATATCGTGCTGAAACTGGACGCGACCATCGGGCTGGCGAAGCGCGACGCAGCTGCGGCAGAAGCTGCGGCGAAGCTGACGACGCAGGACCGCCGGTTTCTGGAGTCTCTGCGAATTCAGGTGGATCAAGAACCATTCTCCGAAGACAATGACAAAAAGCCAGCGCCGAGGCTGGCCATGACTCCTCAGGACATGCGGTTTCTAAAGTCGCTGCGGATTGCCACGGACGACGTCGAATGAAGAGTTTCGCCAAAACTGCCGGGCTCGGACTGCCGCTGATGCTTGTGGCGTCGGGCGTCTTTTCAGCGCCCGCTAATGCCCAGGATCCCATAACCGTGCCGATCGTGGTGGCTGAAACCGCAGCGCCGATCATCATCAACGCGGTGAAGCCGAAGCCCAAGACGACTGGACTTGACAAGTTTGAAGGTTTCGTGATGAACGCGAACAGCGCGCAGATAACCGTGCGCGCAAAAGGGAACGATTTGACAATCAGGACGTTTCCACTCACGCAAGCCGCGTCCGAGAAAATGCAGAAAATTATCGACAAGGGCGGCTACCAGTACGGCGACAAAGTTACGATTTATTACGAGCCGGCCACGTCGAGCGCGATCAAGTTCAAAGGGAAGCCCTCGAAGCCCATTTGATTCGCGGAGCGGCAACATGCTTCGCTTGCCTGCGGTTGCCGGACGTTTCTATCCCTCCCATCCCGCGGAACTCACAGCGCTCATTCACAAATACACCGCCACGAATTCAAGCGAGCCACGTACTCCGGTCAGGGCGTGCCTTGTGCCGCACGCGGGTTATGTTTATTCAGGACACGTGGCCGGAGCCGTGCTTGGGCGAATTGTGCTGCCCAGAAAAATTATCATTCTTGGCGTGCGCCATTATCCGCGAGGTGAGCCGGCGGCGATACTTTCAAGCGGTGCCTGGCGTACGCCGCTGGGAGATGCGCGGATTGACGGGGCGCTGGCGGAAGCGTTGAAAAAAGGCTGCCCGCTGCTGCGTGAAGACAGCGTGGCGCACAGCGCCGAGCATTCGCTGGAAGCGCAGTTGCCGTTTCTTCAGGTGCTGGCGCCAGACTTCACATTTGTTCCCGTGGCCCTGGGAACCGTGCAATTCGAAGACCTAGTGGGTGTGGGAGAAGCGATCGCACGGCTGCTCGAAAGCTCGAGAGAGAACGTATTGCTATTGACGACTTCTGACTTGAATCATTACGAGGATGACGCCACTACGCGCGTCAAGGACCGTAAAGCCGTCGAAGAGTTGCTGGCGCTGGAGCCGCGCGGACTGTACGACACCTGCCGCAACCATGGGATTTCCATGTGCGGTTTAGGACCGGCGGTGGCGATGCTAACGGCACTGAATGCACTGGGCGCGAAAAAATCCGAGTTGGTGAAGTACGCGACGTCCGCAGATGTGTCCGGCGATCGCGATGCAGTGGTAGGTTACGCCGGGATGATTTTTTCCTGATTGGCTTGAATCAGGACTTACTGCCGCGCAAAGAAAAACGGCCCCCATTGCGGGAGCCGTTTTTGCGATCAGTTCCGATTCGATTAGTGCGGCCGGCCGGAGCCGGAAGACGGGTGAGAAGCCGGGGCCGAAGAAGAGGGAGCTGGCGAGGGTGAGGACCGTCCCGATGCACCTGCACCCGCTGAGCTCGAAGAGGACGACCCGCCGCCCCAACTGCCGCCTCGACCACTTCCGCTGGAGCTCCCGCCGCTCCCGCCGCGCTCGCCGCCCGAATAACGCGGGGCAGGTGGCGGTGCGATGTTGCGCGGGGGCGGGGTGCTGCGCGACGGCGGAGCGGTTACAGTGCGCGGGGGCGTGACACCGCTAGATGTCACAGTGGGAGCCCCGGTCCGCCCATTTTCGACGTGGATTCCGTTGGTCTTCATGGTGGACGAAGCCGCCGAAGAGGATGCCGATGAAGAATTCGTATTCACAAAGCGGCGTTCGACCGGATCGAAGGCAATCGTGGAATGGCCGCCGGGTGAGCCGGCACGAATTCCAGATTGGCCTTCAACGAAAGTTCTCGAAACGCGGATCGGTGGCGCTGTAACTGCCAGGTTACCGCTCAGCGCGTCGCGCGGCGGCGATTTCAATGCTTCCCATTTTTGCCCAGGCGCGACAGGCAGGAGCTGCGAGCTCACGCCTTTCATTCCAACACCAGAGAAAACGCCGCGCTCCAAGTTCAAAGGGGTCTTTCCCTTTTGATCGAGCGGATGCATGGGCACGACACCGATCTTGCCACTTTGGCGGACGAAGACACCCGTCACGGGATGATAGATGGGGCGCGGTGGATGAACTCTCGGCGGGACACGCCTTATCGGACCAACCGGATAACCCGAGTATCCGTAGAGAACCGGGGGGGAATAAAACCAGCCGCCGCAGGAGGCATCGAAAAGCCATCCCCCATAGTGGTAGGGCGCCCAACCCCAGGGCTGAAAGCTGACCCAAGTCCAGCCAAACCCGGGATCCATGATCCACTGTCCGTTGCTGAAGGGTGACCAACCAAGACCGGCCCCGAACGGCCTCCAACCGTATCCATAGGATCCGCAATTGGAAAAGGCGCCATAGGTGTAGAGATCGGCGAATCCGGGCGCGTAATAAGGTGAACCCGTGTATTGCAAAGCCGCGCTTGTGGCGCTGGAAACGCTATCGATGCGACCGGAAACCCAGCGATCGAAGTCGTCTTGGTCCGGAACGCGGCCGACGGTCAGGGAAGAATCGTCGCCTGCCTTGATGGAGAGAGACTGGCCTTTTTCAAGCTGCGTCAACTTTTTGTTGTGCAAAACGGAAACGCGCCCCTGATCGGTTTCGACCGTGCTGCCGTCGTCGTAGTTGTCCACACGGAATGTGCTGCCGTGGTCGGACTGCACGGTGAAGTCGCCGCCGGTGACGCTGAAGTAATCGCCGCTCGCAGGATTCACACGGAACGAAGCACTGCCCTGCCGAAGAACTAGGCGCGTTGTTCGCGCCGAGTCATCGAGCGAAAGGTCGTAAAACTCCAGGACCGTGTTTTCCTTAAGGAAAGCCATTGCGCCGTTTTCGAATTCCACTTCCGCGCGGCCATTATCGGTGGCAAGTACATAGCCCTGGCGGATCGGCAGGTTCAGACTGGCGGTTTCCCACGTTGCGCTGGAATCCGATAGAGGGTCGCCGTGCGTCTGGCGGGCGAAGCGAACGTCGCCTTGAACGAGGCTCAGGCGGATGATGCGGGCATGGCTGGAATCCGCCGCGGTAGGATGAGTGCCTATGAATAGTGAACTTAAGAGAATAACTAAGAGGAAAAGAACCAGTTTGCGGGAAGCCATATTCACCCCCTCACGGGGACGCGACCTTCAATCATTAGACGATTGAAAGAAAGTGCAGGTTACGCGTGATGTGCCCACAACCATCGTCTCGCCTGGGGATGGCGGCGTCAAGGGGGAAGTCTTGAGCGTAACAAACGGTTTTAGGTTCAGTTTGAAACGTTGTTGAGGCACAAATCCCTTTAATCAGAATTTTTCGCCGTAGTTTCTTGACACCCCGGAAGCGAAACGCTAGCTTCAAAAGGGGGCAGTCTTTCCCGGATCTTGGTCCTGCGGTTCGCGGCCCCTTTCCAAGAAAAAGGTGTCTGCAAGAGGGGGATTTATGCGAGGCATTCCTAGAATTCTAGCTGTGGCATTGGTGCTGGCGGGAATACTGATGAGTACGCGCGCATACGGACAAGGCGGCGCGACGGGAGCGATCAGCGGCGTAGTAGTGGACACGAGTGGCGGGTCGGTGGCCGAGGCCGAAGTCCAGATCATCGATACGCGCACGGAATCGCTGGCACGCAAGGTTTCGACGAACGCGGACGGATTGTTCGTGGTGCCGCTGCTGCCGCCGGGGACGTACATCGTGGTAGTGAACAAGTCCGGATTCGCGGAAGCCAAAGCCTCTGGCATTGAAGTGCGCGTCACGGAGACGACGAAGGTGACGATTACGCTGAAGCCCGGAGCGGTGAGCGAAAAGGTGGAGATCTCCGCGCAGATCACCAGCGTCGAGACGACCAACGCGACGACCGGGCAATCCCTTGGGACCGAAACCGTGCGGGAGCTGCCACTGGCCACGCAGAACTATCAGCAATTGTTGACGCTTTCGACGGGCGCGCAAAGCGAACTGAATGCTTCCGCGCAACTCGGGCGCGGCAACGTCCGCGTCATCGTGAACGGGCAGCGCGAGGACAACAACAACTACTTGATCGAAGGCATCAGCGCGACCGACTACAACGTGGCGCAGTCCACCAATGTTCCTTTGCCCAACCCGGATGTGATCCAGGAATTCAAGGTTCAGACCTCGCTTTATGACGCGAGCCAGGGAAGAAACGGCGGAGGAAACGTCAACGCGATTCTAAAATCTGGATCCAGGGAATTTCACGGTGATGCCTACGAGTATTTCCGCAACGACGTTCTGAACGCAAACGAGTATTTCTTGAATGCCGCCGGCCAGAAGCGCCCTCCGGTGAAGCAGAATATTTTCGGCGCCAGCCTGGGCGGTCCCGTCGGCAAGGAAAAATACGGCTTCTTCTTCGGGAACTATCAGGGAACCCGGCAGCGCAGCGCCCTCTCGCCCGGCACGCAGATCAACAACTCGGCACTTCCCGTGCTTCCCACGGACCGCTCTGCGGCTTCGATTGCGGGCGCGTTCAGCACTTCGGATTTTCCACTTACCGCAGCAGACATCGATCCTGTGGTGCTCGCCCTCTTGAATTTCAAGAGCAGCCAATTCGGGAGCAGCCCCGGTGGATTCCTCATCCCCACGATCCCCGGCACGCCCGGCGGCACAGGTTCCTTCATCATCAGCAAGCCTGGAAAATACTCTGACAACCAATTCACCACGAACTGGGATCGCGAATTTCGGGGCGGCCAGGACAAAATCTCCGCCCGCTTCTTCTTCTCCAATTCGGAATCTTTGCTCCCCTTTGGCGCCGGCGGGCTGCAGGCTTCCCTTGGCGGCACCCTCTCGAGCAGTATCAGCGCCACCGACCTCAACTTCCCGTATGACCTTCCTCTGAAGGGCCGGTTCTTGACCGCCAGCGAAACGCATCTCTTTTCACCCACGCTGGTCAACGAATTCCGCTTCGGCTATGTGCGCATCGGCTATAGTCTCGTCAACATACCGCCGGTCACCGCCAGCGATTTGGGCATCATCCGGCCAACCAACGCCGTAACCTCATCGATCTACAAGTTCAGCATCTTCGGTGCCGGCTTCCAGTTGGGTCCCACGCCCCCTGCGGACCAGTTCCAGACGCAGAATAATTACAGCATCGTGGACACCGCGAGTTGGGTCAAGGGAGTTCACGTATTCCGCTTCGGTGGTGAATACACGCGCGTCAATCTCGACAAGCTCTTCCCGCAAGTCTTCAACGGCCAGCTCTTTTTCTTCAACACTTCGGGAGGGGCCAACGCGTTCCAGAAATTCCTGATCGGCGCTCCTGATGGCAGTTTCGGGGGCGGCGGCGTGTTCGATCACGAGTATCGAACCAATGACTTCGCCTTCTTTGGCCAGGATGATTGGAAGGTCCGCAAGGACTTGACTCTTAACCTCGGCCTGCGTGTCGAGATGCTCGGCGCTTTCAAAGACAATAAATGCCATATTGGAAATTTCGATCCCAACCTTGGCGAACAGGGACAATACCCTTTTATTTACGGCGGTTGCGTCAAGGGATTGAATACGGCGGGATTGATCCCCACGGGTAGTGATTCGACTTATAACAACGACTACGCGACAGGTCTCGGACCACGACTCGGTTTCGCATGGGATTTGTTCGGCCATCACAACACTACACTTCGCGGTGGTTATGGCATCTACTTCGTCCGCGAAGATGTAGGTACGGCTGACCAGCTTTCCTTCCAGGCGCCTTTCTTGCCCGTGGCGTTCTCACCTGGCTTGCCGGGCTGCCTTGCAACGTTCTTTTCCCAGGTCAATGTTCCGGCGAAATGTATTCCGACGGGCTTCACTTCCAATCCCAACGGTTTGCCGCAAAGCGGGACGTTGGACCCCAACTTCATTCCCTGCCTGGGCGTCTTCGATTCGTTTCCGGGAGGCAGTACGAGTGGGTCGCCAAACTACGTCTGCAGCGCCACGGGCCTCGGTTCGATTCCCTCGCAGTTTCTATTCGGCCTTGTCGTGCCGCGCAAATTCGTCGCGCCCAATACGCAGCAGTGGAACTTGACGGTGCAGCGCGCGCTCGGCCATGACTGGGTCCTCGAAGTCGGCTACGTGGGCACCCACGCCGTCCACTTGCGCGAAACACGCACAAACGTGGAGGCTCGCATCGCAACGCCGGCGGACCCCGTCGTGCTGACCGGCACAGGAGGCGTGAAGTCCACGATCACAACGACTACGTTTTTGAATGGCCCGGCGCGGTCGAATCTGAATAGTATTAACGGCTATAACGGCATGCAGATCTTTGCCGACGACGCCTATTCGCATTACCACTCGCTTCAAACCACAGTGTCGCGCCGCTGGTCGGCTGGTTACTTCCAGGCGGCCTACACCTGGTCGAAATCCACCGACGCCACGTCCAGCGGCAACACCGCTCTCAATACGGCGTTCAACGATGAATCGGATCTGAAAAACTCTCGTGGCCTCTCGGACTTCGATCGCAAGCATCGTCTCTCAGTCAGCTACCGTTATGACTTGCCCTTCTTCAAGGAGGCTACAGGTACCAAAGGCATTCTCCTCAGGGACTGGACCGTCAGCGGAATTACCATCTTCCAATCGGGCGCGCCATTTTCGGTCATCGATTCTTCCGCGGGAACTGCATTCGTCGGTGGCGGGCTGGCATCCGGCACTGCCGGGGCCAGCCTCGCGCCCGGTGGCTCGATCGCCGCCGGTCTTACGAGCGCAGATATTCATACGCGCGTGAATAATGGCTACCTCAACCCCGTGAACTTCGTGCCCGCGCCGCTCGTGGATGCCGCTGCTTGCAATAGTGACCCGACCTCCAACTTCTGCACATCGCTGTTCGGAGATCTTGGACGCAACATCTACCGCGGACCGCACCAGCAGAACTGGGATTTTTCACTCATCAAGAACTTCAATTTGACGGAGCGACAGTCCATGCGCTTTACGACGGATTTTTTTAACATCTGGAATCATGCCAACTTTGCGAACCCCGGCAATGGCACGGCCACGGACGTGGAGATCCCAGGTTCTTTTGGCAGGATTTTCTCGACCGTTGGGACGCCGAGGCTGATTCAATTTTCGCTACGTTACGCGTTCTAGTTCGTCAGATTTCAAGTATGAATGGCAGGGGCACTCGCCGCGGCAAGTGCCCTGGCTTTGTCCGTCAGGAGCCTAAATAGGCGGCTGCTGGAACAGGTTTGGATCTCCCCAAAGGCCGCTGCTTCCCGCGAAGTGATAAGATTTCCGTCCGGACCAAGCCATGACACGAATCGCATCACGCGTTTCTCAATTGAATGGTGAAGGCGCGCTGGCCGTGTATTCGCGCGCCAAAGAACTCGAGCGCCAGGGGCGTTCGATCATTCATCTGGAACTAGGCGAGCCGGATTTTCATCCGGCGGCGCCGGTGGTCGATGCGTTGCGGAGCGCAGTGGCAGCGGGGCGCGACCGGTATTGCTCCACGCGCGGTGTTTCGGCTTTGCGCGAGGCCATTGCAGACTATTTGAAGCGCACGCGCAGTGTCGATGCGACTGGGGAGCAGGTGATTGTGGCGCCGGGATGCAAGATGGCGCTCTCGCTGGCGATGATGGCGTTGATCGAGCCTGGCGACGAAGTGCTTTACCCCGATCCGAGTTTTCCGATTTATCCGTCGTTTGCCCGCGGGCTGGGAGCGACGGCAGTCTCTTATGGACTGGAAGAGAAAAACAAATTCCAGCCTGACGTGAATGAGATCACGCGAAAAATCACGCCGCGAACGACCGTGCTGATCTTCAATTCTCCGAACAACCCGACGGGAACAGTTTTCAGCGACGAGGTTTTGCGGAGACTCGCCGGGCTGGCCACGAAGCACGATCTTTGGGTTATGGCTGACGAAATTTACGCGCGCATTCTTTTCAGCGGGGAATACAAATCCATCCGGTCGCTTCCTGGCATGGCGGAGCGCACGGTGATCATTGACGGATTTTCGAAGAGCTTTGCCATGACTGGGTGGAGGCTGGGGTATGCCGTGGCACCCGTGGAAGTGATTGATGCCATGGACCTGCTGGTGCTGAACACCTTCACGTGCGCGGCGGAATTCACGCAGGTGGCGGCCATCGAGGCTCTGCGCGATTCTACAAATGCCGTCGAGGCGATGGTTGCGGAATACCGCAAACGACGTGATCTGTTCGTTGCCGGGCTCAACCAAATCCCCGGGTTTCGCTGCCAGGTTCCGGACGGGGCTTTCTATGCGTGGGTGAGTATCGAGGATACGGGACTCTCGGCGGAAGAAGTGCAGAAGCTCTTGTTGGAAGAGGCGGGCGTGGCGGGAATCGCCGGGGCGGCGTTTGGCTTGGGCGGGAAAAACTATCTGCGGTTCTCGCTTGTCAGCGCCAGGAACCTGCTTGAAGAAGCCCTGGAACGCGTGCTGCGGGTTTCGGTTCGCTGGCGCGCCGCGGTTTCGCGGTAGTGGTTGTTTTTGATTTGGAGCGAGCACGCAGGAGCTGATGTGCGATTGCGAAGAATGAAACGTTTGATCCTTTCTTGCCCCGTTCTGCTGATAATGCTCGCGGGGACCAGTTCAGTGCACGCGCAGGCGAGACCTCTGCCCGGCGCAGACTTGCAGAAAATCTACGACCGCCTGCTAAAGCAGATCGACCGAATCCCTATTTACGATAATCATTCGCACGCAACGTTTCCGGATGACTCCGATATGGACGCCATGGCTTCGCCCCCGGACGAAAGCACCGTGATGCGTCTCCGCGACAGCAATCCGGAATTTGTCGCTGCCGCAAAGGCGCTCTTCGGCTACTCCTACGATGATTTCAAGCCCGAACACGCGAAATGGCTTATCGACAAGAAAAAGGCGGCGGAAGCTGCAGGCGGTACGGCCTACTGGGACAGTATTCTCGACAAAATGAATATTGAGACGTGCCTGGCAAATCGCGTGGCGCTGGCTCCGTATCTCGATCCCAAGCGGTTTCACTGGGTGTTTTTCGTCGATTCGTTTCTGTTCCCTTTCGACAACCACAATCTGATCGCCAAAAACGGCGATATGGCTGTGTACATCCCGCTGCAGGAAAGAGTGCTTCAGCGTTACATGAAGCAGGAAAACGTGAATGGGCTGCCCGCCAATCTGGCCGGATATGAAGCGTTCATTCGTCAAATGCTTGCCGACAATCAGAAAAAGGGCGGCGTGGCCATGAAATTTGAAGCTGCTTACTTTCGCAGCCTGTACTTCCGCGACCCTCCGCGCGAAAAGGCAGAAGCGGTTTATGGACAGTTCCGCGCCGGTGGCGCACCTTCCGAAGAAGACTACCTGACGTTTCAGGATTATGTTTTTCGTGTGCTGATCGATCAAGCGGGAAAACTGAAACTTCCCGTCCATTTTCATAGTGCCGTGGGGATTGGCGATTATTTCAGCCTGCGCAACGGCAATCCATTGAATCTGGAGAACGTGCTGCGCGACCCGCGGTTCAGCAGCGTGAAATTCGTGCTGATTCACGGAGGTTACCCGTACACGCTGGACATGATTTGGCTGACGGCGGCGAAGAACGTGTACACGGATTCGTCGCTCATGGGTTATTACGTTTATCCGTCAGAACTGAAGAACATTCTCAAACAGTGGATTTCGCTGTTCCCCGAGAAAATCATGTTTGGATCGGACGCCTTTCCATTCAATGATGCCGTTGGCGCGGAAGAGACGTTTTGGCTGGCGGCACGCTCGGCCCGCACGGCTGTGGCCGCAGCACTGGCCGAACTCGTCGCCGAAGGCGCGTTCACCGAAGAAAAAGCGCTCGAGATGGCACATTTGTACCTGCATGACAATGCTGCGAAGCTCTATGGAGACATGAAATGACCACTTTGGCGAAATCGAAGCACATTGCCTGGAAAAACGTGGAACGCGAGCAATTGAATCCGCTCATCGATCGCGAAATGGTGGTCGGCGACAGGATCATGCTGGCGCGCGTGCTGTTGAAGAAAGGCGCGCACGTGCCTTTGCATCACCATCACAATGAGCAGGTTACGTACATCCTCGAAGGCGCGCTGAAGTTTGTCATTGATGGCAAGGAAATCGTGGTCCGCGCAGGCGAAGTGCTGTGCATCCCATCTCACATGCCGCACGAAGCCTGGGCCATCGAGGATACCGTGGACCTCGACGTCTTTGATCCTCCACGCGAGGACTGGCTAAATAAGACCGACGACTATCTGAGGCACGGTCGCTAATCTTGAGGGCAACCTCCGAAATCATCTCAGTCCCATTGAATGAGCCGCCCACATAAAACTGCCGCCTGTTTCATTCTTGTCCGTTTTCTGTGAAAGAACATAGACAAAGGGCCACGGTGTTGTTTACCGTAGCTGCGTGGCTGAATCCGCGCGTGAGGTTAGCCCTCGAAGGGGAGTGTCATGAAGAGGTTATTGCTGGCAGCATTGCTGCTTGTGAACGGGAGTGTGGCGCGAGCGCAGATGAGCGCGCCCAATTTTAAGATCGACGGGGGGAATGCTGCTCAAGATTTCTCGGCGACTTCCGCAGCGAAGGCGACGCTCCTCAGTGACCTTGCCGCAGCCGACACGCTTTCCACGCCGGCCATCAAACTGGCGAACCCGTTCGTCGCGCCGGTTGTCGCGACGGCTCTAGCCCTGCCGCTTGATAACGCCGAGCCGGCTTCGCGGTCACCACAGCCGAAGTTTCTTTACGGAAGCCGCGGCGACTATCGCTGGGAATTGGGTCTCGGCGCCAGCTTGTTGAGATTTCAATCGTCGGTCTACAGCGCGAGCGCTGTCGGCATCAACACTTCCGTAGTCTACTTCACAAATGAGTGGTTCGGGATCGAGGGCAATGTCAGCGCCGTTTATGCCCCAACGATTTACGTCAACGAGCACGTGAAGATTGCCACTTACGGCGGGGGTCCAAAGATCACTTGGCGGAAGCAACAGTGGGAACCCTGGCTGCACGGAATTTTCGGCGGCGCACACGCACAGCCGCAGGCCTCAGGATCCAGCCGCAATTCTTATGTCATCAAGGTTGGCGGCGGAGCCGATTACCGCTGGAATCCGCGCATCTCTTTCCGTGCGGAGGGCGACTACGTGCGCACCGGTTTTTTCAGCCAGTCGCAGAATAACTTCCAGATCGCGGGCGGATTCGTTTTCCACTTTTAGAGCCCCGCGGCTTTTTCAAGAATCGCTTGGCAACTAGGCCGCGTCCGGCTACCAGATTTTGCAGGCTTGCTCGCGCACCATCGCCTGGCCCTTCTTGCAACCGAAGGCTTCCGCAAATTCCGCCATATTCGAAAGCGGTCCGTTGCCGCGGAATCTTGGCAGGGGGTGCGGATTGGTGTTGGCCAGCAACCGCGCATATTCAATGCGCTCGTTGGAGCCCCAGACTTGCGCCCATCCGAGGAAAAAGCGCTGCTCCGGAGTGAAGCCGTCTTTGTCCGGCGGCCGCGGCTTGCCCTGAAGTGATTTTTCGTAGGCTGCATACGCGATGGTCAGCCCGCCCAGGTCGGCGATGCTCTCGCCCAAGACCAACTTGCCGTTTTCATGCAAGTCGCCATCAACCACGTAGCTGTCGAATTGATCGGAGACGCAGGCGGCGCGCGCCTTGAAATTCTTCAAGTCTTCCGGGCTCCACCAGTCTTTCAAATTGCCTTTCCCGTCGAATTTGCTGCCATGGTCGTCGAAACCATGCGTGATTTCGTGTCCGATCACCGCTCCCATGCCGCCATAGTTCACGGCATCATCAGCTTTCGGATCGTAGAACGGCGGCTGCATGATGCCTGCGGGGAAAACGATTTCATTCATGCTGCTGTTGTTATAGGCGTTCACGGTCGGCGGCGTCATTCCCCATTCGGTTCGGTCCACGGGCTTGCCGATCTTGTTCAGACGGCGCGCGAAATCAAATTCCGCCCCCCGCACCTGGTTTTCGGAGTAGGACCGGCGGTCGATTTTCAGAACGGAATAATCACGCCATTTGTCGGTGTAACCGATTTTCACCGCGAAAGCTTCGAGCTTTGCGGTAGCTTGCTTGCGTGTCTCCGGTCCCATCCACGGAAGTGTTTGCAGGTCATCGCGCAGAGCAGCGATCAAGTTGTGCACCATTTCGAGCGCGCGGGCCTTCGCTTCAGGCGGAAAATATTTCTGCACGTAGACCTGGCCGAGGGCCTCGCCTAGCACGCGATCCGTTGCTTGCACGCAGCGCTTCCAGCGGGGCTGGATTTCCTTCGCGCCGGTCAGCGTCTTGCCGCGAAAATCGAAATCTTCGGCGACAAACTTTTCGGGGAGTCCGGGAGCTACAGCATTCACCAGGTGCCAACGCAAGTAGTCTTTCCAGTCGGCGATGGGAGTTGCGGTCAACCGCGTGTCCAGGGCCTTGAAAAAGTCCGGCTGGCCGACGTTGATCTCCTTCAGCTCGGGATGCCCAGCGGCCTTGAAATAAGCTTCCCAGGAAAAATTCGGAGTGATCGTCTTCAGGTCCGCCAGCATCATCTTGTGATACGTCTTGTCGGGGTCACGAAGGTCAGTATTTTTCATCGAGGCGGTGGCCAGTGCGGTTTCGATCTTCAGAATAGTGGCGGCCTCGGCTGCCGATTGGTCCGCGGAATCTCCAAGCAATTCCAACATCTTCGCGACATGCTTTGTGTAAGCCTCGCGAAGCTGCTTCGATTTGTCGTCTTCCTTTAAGTAGTATTCGCGCTCCGGCAGTCCGAGACCGCCTTGAAACGCTGCACCAATCACCTGAGTGCTGTCTTTGGCGTCCTGCGTCGAATTGAAGCGAAAGAGCGCGCCAATGCCTTGGCTGTGCAAGTACTCGGTTACAGCTTGGAGGTCGGCCACAGTCTTGATTGAGGCGATGCGGGCCAGATCGGGTTCGATCGGTTTTGTTCCCGCCGCGTCAATGGTGGCCGTGTCCATGCAGCTCGCATAGAAATCGCCGATCTTCTGCTCGTTGGAACCAGGTGCGGCTTTAGCGCTCGCAGCGGCTTCCAGAATCTGGCGCAGGTTCTGGTGGTTCTTGTCCGCAAGCTGTGTGAACGAACCCCAGCTCGAATACTCCGGCGGAATCGGGTTGGATTTCATCCAACCTCCCATTGCGAACTGATAGAAATCGTCACAAGGCTTGCAGGTCTTGTCCAGATTTGCGGTATCGAAGCCCCATGAATTTGGCTTGTCCGCCGCTCCTGTGAGCGTGCGGAACCCGGCACCCGCAAGGCCAACCGCCAGAATTCCAATAAACGCAACGATGCCAGCAGCAAGGGAAAATCTTTTTGACATCTCCAGCCCCTGTCTTACAGAGTTTGAAAGCACCGGCAGGTCCTTGGTGAATGACTCCGGCCGTCACATTACCTGCATGTGAGACGGAAGAAATAACAGCCGGGTTTCCCGACACTCGGAATTGCGATTCTTCAGAAAGGCGCGATCAAGAACTAGTGCAGGACCGTTCCATAGAAGGCGCCTTTTCCTCCACGCAAGTCCCGGCCGTAGGACAGAACGATGGTCAGACTTCCCAGGACGCGGACTCTACATTGCGCGCCAGCATCCCAGAGCCAGCGCCGCGAACCGAAGAGACTGGACGAATCGGCAACAGTGCCGCTATCGAGAAAGGGGCCGAGCTTCACGGTGAAGAAACCGTTTTGAAAAAGGTTCTTGTCCATTTCCCAGTTGGCTACAAAAAATCGCCGCCCGAGCGGAGCGGCCCCTTTGCGGCCATCGAAAGTTCCGGCATGGCCGCGAAGCCAAAGGTCGTTGTCGCGCTCGATGCCCAATTCGAACAGCTCATCGAGAGTGGCTTTGCCGGCAATCGCACCGGCGCGGATCTGCGTTTGCATTTCAAAGTCGTCGCCTTTTGCGCGTGGAAACCATTGCGCGAGAAGTACGCCTCGAACCGTAGCAAACGGCCCGAGGCCATTGGCGAACTCGCGGCCCGCCTTCACTTCTGCCGAGGAATCCAGCGTGAAGCGTCGCTCGGGAGCACGGATAAGAGTACGTTTAGCGCGGAGCCAACCGGCAAGGGACATGGTGTCGGTGAAGAATTCTTGCGCGGGAGAGCTCATTGCGACCAAATTCCGAAAGTTGCGATTCGCGATTTCCGCGCCTGCGCTCCAGCTCAAGTGGCCGTTCACGATGGAATGCACTTCCGCTCCAGCAGCGGCGCGGCGCATGTTTAAGTCCGTCAGCGGCGTAACCGCGCCAAGGAAAGTTTGCGATAAATTCCAATTTTCGTTGCGCGCATCGGCATAAAGACGCAACTGCAAGCTGGGGTCACCGTAAAGCGGAAAGGAAAGTGCGAGGGAGAGCCGGCGTTTTTCCGAATCCCATCGCGCGAGCGAGGTCAGATTCACGGCGTCGCGGCCGAGATCGTAAAACTCAGGATAAACAGTAGCGTAAGGCAAGCCGCTCAAGAGCGAAACAACGCCTTCGATTTTCGAGTCGCCCCAACCATTTTTCTCCATTAAGTGCAGAGTTGCGTCGTAGTTTCCGGAGTCTGCCGGTGAGAGCTCCATCCGCCGGCTGGAAAAGATTCCTAGATTGTCCAGGCGCGCTTGGGTTGTGAGCAGAGCGTCGGCCGTCAGAACTTGCGGGGCATTGAACGCTACCGCGCTATTGCGGAGCGATTCTTTAAGTTTCAGGGAAGGTTTGAACGCTACACTTTTTAGGCGCGGCTTGTCTTCCGGATTCCAGTACTTCAAAGCGGCTTCGAGATTGTCTTCCAGAAAATAGATCGTCGCGAGAAATTCGCTCGAATAAGGATCCCGCGGATTCAGCTTAAGCGCCGCATGGAGATGTTTTTTTGCCGCGCGAAAATCTTTTTGCTTGTATGCAACGCCAGCCAGCTCAACTAAAAACCGGGAATCGCCAGGCGCCTTTCGAAAACCCGCGTCAAACGCGAGTTTGGCCTCGTCCCATTTTTCCAAGTGAGCCAAAGCGAGTCCGGCGAGAAAATCGAAATCCGGCGATTGATCCGCAGGACCTCGCGCCAGCTTTGCGGCTTGCTCCCAATGCCCAGCGTCAAATGCGATCTGCGCAGCGGGAAGACGAGCTTGATCGGAAGCGGAATCCTGCGCGAACGCGGAGAAGCCCAGCGCCAACACTGGGATTAGATGAAAGATCACGAAGCCTTTTCGGGAAGAGCCAGCAGCATCCAGTTGCGGTTTGGCCGCCATTGCTTTTCGAAATCCTCGCGTGCGATACGGAGAAGTTTCCCGCGTGCCGGATCGTTGATAAAGACGGCCCCGTTTTGCCAATCGATGCCCGTCACCACCACGTAGTGTAGCGGGGTTTTAGAGCGGCCAGGCTGAAGAGTAGCGATCAGGGGACGTCCCTGCTTGAGTTGTTCGAGGAGATCTTTCCAATCTCCATTAAGGGGAAACACGCGAAGGCCTGATTCCTTGAGATAGCTTTCCATATCGGAAGCTTGGATTCCGCGGACTTTGCGCGAATAAAGGTGCTTCTGGATTGCCGCCGTGTCGGCGCGCTGCGAGTCAATCACAGTGCCATGAGCGTTCCAATATTGCAGGAGCATGGAAATAGAGGCGGACCCGCAACCATCTTGAGTCTGTCTTACGTACGGAACGTCCAGCCAGATTCCGGCTCTTTCCTGGGGCCCCGTTCGAGCCGACGGCCCCAGGAAGAAAAGCAGGAACAGACCGAGTACGATCCGGCTTATTAGAATGATGAATGACTCCAAATTGCGAGTATTAGCGGAGCGCGAGCGCCAGAACAACGATGGCGAGCGCGATCAGGATAATCCACAGCAGATCGCGGTCCGAAATGCGTCCTGCGGCAAAATCACTTTGCGCTTGGCGAGACCGCTCGGCCAGTTTGGCAAGGTCCTCATCGCTTAGTTGGCCGACGGCTTTATCGACCTTTTGATAGTCGATGTTGGCAGATTTGAGCGCTTTTTGCGCCTGGTCGGAAGAAAGAAGCGATCGAACGGCCTCCTCGTTGGATTGGCGCGTCTGGGCGGGCCGCGCGGCGTCTTTGGTCAGGTCGCTCAGGGAAACAACGTGCTGCTTGTCTTGGGCCCTTGCTGAGACTGCCGCCACACCAAACAGAAGGGCAATCGCCAGCATCGACACACACACCTTCACGCGAAAATGCATTCTTCCTCCTATTTTTGGCTGGGAAGAATAGTTTACGAATTGCATTGCGGCGTGACAAGAAACTTTCTGACGAACGTTCTTCGCGGTCAGTCGTCGCTTATTGTACGGCAGTCACTTTGCCGGCAAGGGTTGCTTGTACTTCGTGGCGTCGACCGATTTCCACTCACCCTTGATAATGCCGGCTCGAATCTGCGCGGCGCTCTTCCCTTTGCCGGACTGCTCGAAGGTGTAGAAGTCTTCATAAATGCAGGTGCCGCATCCTGAACCGTGCTTGCTGGTGAAGCAATCCAGCAAACTCTTGTGGCCTTGGCTGCGGTCGCAATGGCAGTAGCAGGGCTGCTGGTAGAGTGCTTTCTTGATTTTTGCGGCGACCGCGTAAGCATTTTGCACAACGGGATCAGCGAAAAGTTCGGGATCCATCGTCGCGGGAAGATCGCCTTGCGGGGCTCGCGTATGAAATGCGGGCACCGAATCATCGGCTGAGGACTGCGGCGAATCCGCGCCTTGGGCCGATTGCGAAGCAGCCCGCTGCGGAACCAGCACTAGCCCGAGCGCACAGCCGAAGAGAATCGCAATCCCCACAAACCTTTGAATCGCAGCCATTCTTGCTACTCCTTTTTGTTCACAGTGTTCCTGGTTCGTCTCTCGAATGGCCTCAATGGACGAGCGGGGGTGCGATCGGAGCATGCCTCGCAGGTGAAGATGGCGTAGCTCCCTTCAATCGCAGATGCTTCGCGCGAAGATGACGATGCACGCGGCGGCCCCAGCCCCTTACAAACGAAAAATTCAACGCGCCGCCGATGGCTGAGCTCGCGAGAGGAATCAATCGTCCAGCCCACTTTTCCGCCGCCTCGGCGCCAATCTTCGCGGCGAAACGCTCCGCAATACGCGGGACAAGTTTTTCGAGAATCTGTTTCTCGGCCAAGTCCTTGCCGTAATCAATGCCGGAAGCCGCTGCTGCTGCTTTCCACATTTCAATTCGTTGGTCCTGGCCGCGAGCTTCGAATCCGTAGAGCAAAGAGAGGCGCTGGATGAGCCGCAATGTGATCACCGTCAGCAGGCTGGCGTCCGGCAAGAATGTGATCATGCCGCCGAGGCCGAGGCCCGCTCCTTCCGCAAGCGCCAGCCGTTCGGCGTCGCGAATCAGTGCCGCGGCAATGGCGTCCAGCTGCTCGGCGGGAACGTCCTTCATTCGCGCAAAGTCCGGAACCCACAAGCCGTGCTTGTCGGCAAGGTTACGGCGGAAGTCTTCCGGATCAATTTCGATCGAACGCAGTCCGCGGAGAACGCCAAAGCGCAGAAAGCGCTTTAAGGTGCGTCCCGCCAGCGAGCCTTTAGCTGTATTGTGTAACCCTGCCATGCCTATAAGCATCCTAAGGCGGTTAGAACCGTCTGGCAACCATGGCGTTGCATGGGTTGCGATGATGGGGCCGGGCATCTCTCCCAAGGGGGAGTTACCCGGAACGCGGCAGGAAAACAGTAGTCCTACTTGACGCGGCGAAACTTTTGGGTAAACTGCATTTTTCTCTATGGCGACGATGCCACAATTCGTTCCTTCCGAAGTCGTGCACGATCTCGACTTCCCGCAGCGTGAGGCGGCGTTTTTCTACGGCCTGTTCCTGCGCGGCCATTCGGCGGACAAGCTGCGGCGGGACATCGAAGTCCCCGCGGTGGTTCTCGCGAAGTGGCACCGCGAAGCGGAACGCGACCCGCAGCTTCGCGATATTTTCGCGCGCATGGTGGATTACCGGCGTCACGTCCTGGCCATCTTCGATTCCCTTGTGGGTTCAGACACTCAACCGCAGCGCGTTCAGTAATTCTCCTGCCTGTACTTTCGTTCAGGTCAAAAACTGTCAGGCAACCAAAGCGTCTTTCGGGCGATCTAACCGATTCCGGGGGACAAGTCTATCAAAATGAAGGAGATTGCGCCGATTGACGGGGAGCTTGTCCGGGGTTAGAATCTCAACGTCCTAGAGCTTGAGGTGTCTTCATGTCAAGGGTAGTACGCACCCTAGTCGCTTGCATTTTTTCGATTGCCATTTCCGTTCCTACGGTTTTTGCCCAGCAGGTGCAAGATGCTAATGCGCCCCCTGCACCCCAAAAGTTGGATAAAGAAACAAAACGGAAAATGAGGAGGACGCTGAAAGAGCTAGACAGCGCCTACCGGCAGTGGCTGACCGAGGACGTCACCTACATCATTTCTCCGGATGAACGCAATGCCTTCCTGCAATTGGATACCAACGAAGAGCGCGAACAATTCATCGAGCAATTCTGGCTGCGCCGCAGCAGCAATCCGGACCTGCCGGAGAACGATTTTAAAGAAGAGCACTACCGCCGCATCGCCTACGCCAACGAACATTATGCCTCCGGGATTCCGGGATGGAAGACTGACCGCGGCCGCATGTACATCATGTGGGGACCGCCGGACGAGATTGAATCGCACCCGACGGGCGGCACGTACGACCGGCCAATGGAAGAAGGCGGCGGCTCCACCAGCACATACCCGTGGGAAACATGGCGCTGGCGCTATTTGGAAGGCATCGGCGAAAACATTATTTTAGAATTCGTGGATCCGAGCGGCTCCGGCGAATATCACATGACAATGGATCCGTCGGAGAAGGACGCCCTCCTGCACGTGCCCGGTGCGGGCTTGAGCTTAATGGAGTCCATGGGCATGGCGTCGAAGGCCGATCGTTTCACGCGTTCCGACGGCACCAACCTGCCGACTACCATGGGTGGTCAACCAGCCAGCATGAACGAATTCAACCGCCTGGAACTCTACGCTAAGGTGAATAAACCACCCGAGGTGAAATTCAAGGATCTCGAAGCGGTGGTGACCTCCCGCATCGTCCGCGATCAGGTGCACTTCAATTGGCGGACCGATTACCTGAAAGTGACGAATGACACGGTTTTGGTGCCCGTGACGATTCAGATTCCCAATAGTCAGCTTTCTTTCCAGTCTAAGGACGGGATTCACTCCGCGACGATGAATATTTTCATGCGTGTGAGCACGCTTACCGGGCGAGTCGTGCAAACGCAGGAAGATCCTGTCTCAAAGGATTTTCCCGATTCCCTTTTTCAGCAGTCGTTGAAGCTCCATTCGATCTACCAAAAGGCCATTCCACTTCGCCCGGGCTTGTATCGCCTGGATATGGTGATCAAGGACGTGCAGAGCGGAAACATCGGGGTAGTGAACACGCGGCTGCAAGTGCCGAGGTACGAGGATGACAAGCTGGAAGCCAGTTCCCTGATTCTTGCCGATCAGATCGAGCATGTTCCAGCGAAGCAAATTGGCGCTGGACAGTTCGTGCTCGGTTCTTCGAAAGTCCGGCCGCGCCTTGAAGGTGACTTCACCACGGCCGACAGACTTGGCATTTACATGCAGGTTTATAATCTGAAGCCAGACGACAAGACGCACAAATCCAGTGCGACGTTCCAATACACCGTCAAAAAAGGCAAAGATCAGGTCATGCAGTTTAAAGAAACTTCGGAAGAAATGAAGCAGACAGGCGACCAGGTTACCATCGAGCGTCTCCTTCCTCTCGCGACACTACCGCCGGGGAAGTACAGTTTGGAAGTGAATGCAACGGACACGCTCTCGAACCAAACCATTTCGCGCTCTGCAGAGTTTACGGTGAAAGCGCCGGCGGAAACAAAAACCGCGGCGAATGCTACACCGGGGAGGTAAAGAAACGTGAAACAGGAAAGGCTCCGAACCCTGGGGGCCCTGGTCCTGACCGCCATGGTTTCGTCCTTTGTGGCGACTCCGGCGGCCGCGCAAGCGAAGCCTGTCCCGGGCAAGCTTGCAGGAGTGGTGCGCGACGCTGCGGGCACACCGCAGTTGGGCGCGAGCGTGGAGTTGATTTCCGAAACAGTAGGAGTGGCTGCTACCCGCAGCTTTTTGACGAATACGCAAGGCATGTTCCGGGGCGACAAGCTCGCTCCGGGTTTTTATACAGTTCGGGTAACTCTCGCCGGTTTCCTTCCAACACTTGAAAAGCATATTCGTGTTACTTCGAATCTGACGACCGTAGTTCGCATCGAACTGGAATCCATGTTCGCGTCTCTGGATCAATTGCGGCGTATGCCTGCAAGTAGCATCGCCGAAGGTGACGATTGGAAATGGGTGTTGCGGTCCGCTTCAGGAATGAGGCCGGTTCTGGAGTGGGTAGACCACGGCACTTTGACCGCCTCGACTGTTGCCGGCGAGGTAGTTGGCCCCCGCGGGCCTAGAATGCGAATGGAATTTACGGATGGGGCGCGACGCCCCACTTCGGCTTCGAGCATTGCCTCCGCACCCGCCACAGCTGTGGCCTACGACCAGAAACTGGGCGGCACAAGCAGAATGATTTTAGCCGGCCAGGTGAACTATGACAGTGATGCCCCTGCCGGCGGCATTGCCACCGTGTGGCTGCCCACAGGAACCCTTGGCGCGGGTCCGCATACGGCGCTGGTCCTTCGCGAAGCTAAGCTGGGACCCATAGGGCCAACTTTCCGCGGCGTCCGTTTTGATCAGGGCGGTGCGCTGTCGCTTGGTGAGCGCACTGTGCTGAGTTACGGCGGAGAGTATGTTTTGGTCGGACTCGGAGCCGCAGCATCTTCACTCCGTCCACGGGCAGAATTGAACGTGCGAATCACCGACGATTGGAGCACGGCGTTTGTTTTCGCCTCCATGCCCAACGGGCCCGGTCCGCTAGAGGCGAATGACGCGCAACCAGGCGGCGCGCTCGGTGCGGCTCTCAATGAACTGGATGCCTTCCCCGCGTTGCTTTGGCGCCAAGGACATCCGGTTTTGCAGAACGGTTTGCATGAAGAAATTTCAGCGGAGCGAAAAATTAGCAGCCGCGGCAAGTTCCAAATCGCAGGTTTTCATGACGACAACCGGCACGTTGCGGTCTTCGGAAAGGGCAGCGACCTCCCCACTGCGGACTATTTTCAGGATTTCTTCTCCACAGGTTTTGCTTACGACGGGGGATCTTCGAGCAGTTGGGGAACGCGCCTCGCATTTCGCGAAAAGCTCGACGGCGACCTGGAATTGACCGCAGTTTATTCCTTTGGTGGAGCTCTCACGCCTTCGGACGATGCCGATGGATTGCTTCGGGACTCCCTTCGGACGGCGCAGCGGCACTCTCTTGGAGCCGGAATCTCCGCGAAAGTGCCTCACATCGGCACGAAGGTCCAAGCCGGATACAAATGGGTGAACGGCGTTACTGTTTCCTCCGTGGACGGCTACGGCGAATCCATCTTCCGGATGGACCCCTACTTACATCTGGTTTTCAGACAGCCGCTTCCAAAGTTTGCCTTAGGACGGTGGGAAGCCATCGCCGACTGCAACAATCTACTGGCGCAAGGGTATGTCCCCACCAATAGCAGGGATGGCCGCGTTGTTCTGGTACCCGCGTTTCGGACCTTCCGAGGCGGGCTCAGCGTCCAGTTCTAGGAGTTTTTGGGTTCTAGAAAGTTGTATTTGTCCTTCCAGAAACCGGATGATGTGGGATAACCCGCCCTACCGCTGCAGTAACCTGTTGAATATAAAGGTGTTCCTCGAATGCATCGCTACCAAACAATGGACATTGGGTTGCACTTGGTTTCTTGTGGCGGCGTATAGTCTTGTCCGATAGATTATGAGGCAAAACGTCCGAGCGAGCCTTGGAGCGGTTGTGCTGGCGTTGGCCACGCTGGCCGCGGTGATTTTTGCCCTCATTAATTTCGATCAGCGCAGCCGGTTTGAAGTGGTGTACGACGGCGTGGCTTGGCTGGATACGGACCACGGGATTCAAGCCAGCCGGGTTTCACCGAATTCTCCCGCAACCCGCGCCGGGATTCGCCCTGGTGATGTCCTCCTGACCATCAATAACACGCGTGTTACCAGAGCCGCGGAGGTTGCCCGCCGGGTGGATCGTGCAGGACTTTGGAGCCAAGTGCATTATAAGCTTTCCCGCAATGGCCAGGAATTCGAAACTCCCCTCCTCACGGCGCCTGCGGAGAAGCCCCTTGCCACGGAAAACTATCTGCGAATCGTGGGCCTGCTTTATCTGTTCATCGGCCTGTTCATTTTTATCCGCAGGTGGAACGCTCCTCGCGCCGTGCACTTTTATGTCTTTTGTCTGGTTTCTTTCGTTCTATGGTCATTCCACTTCAGTGGGAAGCTGGACACTTTTGACTGGGAAGTTTACTGGTCAGAGATTGTGGCCCGCCTTCTTGCTCCTGCTTTGTTGCTCCATTTTGCGCTGGTATTTCCCGGGCGGTCCGAAACGACCATCCGCTCATCTTCGAAAGTTTTTGCCGTCTACGCGCTTCCTTTTGCTCTGCTCCTCATTCATGTAAGTACGGCTCTCAAGGCCAACGGTTTCTTGCCCTGGCTCGCTTCATACATATTGCTTCTGAAGAGCGAATTCGGCTATCTCGCCCTTTGCTTCCTGACGGCGGGACTCGTTTTTTACCGGAGCTACCGCGAAGCGCCATCGGGTGTTATGCGCCAGCAGTTGAAATGGCTCACCGGTGGAACGCTTGCCGGCAGTTTGCCTGTGTCTTTGCTCTACATCCTCCCCTTGGTCATGGGTGTGACTTTGCGCCCGTGGATGCAGCTCTCGGTATTAAGCCTGGTGCTGATCCCGCTGTGTTTCGGTTATGCGATCATCAGGTACCGCTTGATGGACGTGGACATCATCTTCAAGCGCGGCTTGGCTTACACGGCGGCAACCGCCGGCGTTGCAGCGGTTTACTTCGCCTTGATCGCTTTGGTTGCTTTGATAGCCCATACGCCCACGAACGGGACCGCCGGGGGCATGATCGCCATCGTCATTGCCGCGTTCTTGTTCCAGCCGTTCCGCGCCGGGATTCAAGCGCGCCTGGATCGTTTCTTTTACCGCGATCGCCTCGACTATCGCCGCACTCTCATCGAATTCGGGCGCACGCTGACGAACGAAGTTCGTATCGACCCCATGCTGGGTTCGGTCATGGACCGCATTTCTCAAACCTTACTAGTCGATCGGCTCGCGATTTTTGTGGAGAATGCCGTGCAACCCGGGCAGATGCGCATTGCCCGTTCGATGGGCGTCCGTCTTTCCGAGTCTTTGAACCTCAGTTTCCTCGAGCCGGCCCGGCCCGAGTTTGCCCGCGGGGCGCTCTTTTTTGAGTCGCCCCGCGCGGCACGGAACGTTAGTGACTCCGTTCGTCACACGCTCGAACAGCTCGACCTCAACTACTTTGTTCCCTGCCGCATCCGCGAACACACAGTTGCCGTTCTCGGCCTTGGCAAGACAGTCGACGGGGATTTTCTGTCGAGTGATGACGTCGAGCTCGTGGAGACAATTGCCGGCTACGTTGCGGTCGCCCTGGATAACGCCCAGCTTTACAGCTCACTTGAGCAAAAGGCCCTCGAAATCGTGCGCCTCAAGGACTTCAGCGAAAATATCGTTGAATCCTTGAACATCGGCGTGCTTTCCGTTGACCTGGACGGTATCGTCGAGTCCTGGAACACGCGCATGGAGCAGCTTTTCGGAGTGTCGCGTCAGGAGTCTGTTGGACGGCGGCTCAGCTCGCTATTGCCGGAAGAACTGGCGCGCGAAATCGCCGCGCGCGGTGACCAGGAACAGATAACCGGCATCTATAAACAGAGACTCCAGCATCAAGGAAAGTCACTGACCTTGAACGTTTCCATCACACCCCTGGTGAGCAAATCGAACGAGCGCATCGGGCGTCTCCTGCTTTTTGATGACGTAACCCAGAGGGAGCGCATGGAAGAGCAGATGTCGCAAACGGAGAAGCTGACTTCGCTGGGGCTTCTCGCGGCTGGTGTCGCGCACGAAGTGAATACACCTCTCGCGGTCATTTCCAACTATATTCAAATGCTTGCGAAACAGATGCCGGAGGGCGATCCACGCCAGTCGATTATTGAAAAAATCGTCAAGCAGACATTCCGGGCCAGCGAAATCGTCAACAATCTGCTCAATTTTTCGCGCACCGGCGCTCCGGAAACAGCGGACATAGATGTAAACCGCGTGGTCGAAGAAACCTTGTCCCTTGTGGCCCATCCGCTGAAAGCCTCGCACATACAGGTCATGAAGCAACTCGGCGAACCGCTGCCTGCCGTCCGCGGATCAGCCAACAAGCTGCAACAGGTCTTTTTGAACCTGTTCTTGAACGCGCGGGATGCCATGCCCGGCGGAGGAATGCTCGAAGTCCGGACAGCAGCGCATAACGGCAGCGTCGAAATCGAAGTGGCGGACACCGGCGGAGGCATCGCCCGCGAACACATTCATCGCATCTTTGATCCGTTCTTCACCACCAAAGCCAGCGGCCGCGGCACCGGCCTCGGTCTTTCCGTGAGTTACGGCATTATCAAGGAGCATGCCGGAAAGATTGATGTCCGCTCGACGCCCGGCAAGGGCACTTCGTTCCACGTCGAGTTCCCCGCGGTCAAGAAAGCGGTCCATGTCTAAGGGTTCCATTCTGGTTGTTGATGATGAATCAGAAATCCGCGAAGGCCTCGAACTTCTGTTAAGGGGTGAAGGCTACGGCGTCTCCAGCGCGGAAACAGGCGAATCCGGCCTCGAAAAGCTGGAGCAGCATCCTTATGACCTTCTGCTGCTGGATGTCAGCTTGCCGGACCGCAACGGTCTCGACATGCTTAAGGAGATTCACCGCCGCGATCCGCAGCTCTCCGTCGTCCTGATCACGGCTTACGGTTCAATCGAAATGGCCCGTGCTGCTTTCAAGAATGGCGCGATGGACTACATCACCAAGCCGTGGTCCAACGACGAATTGCTGGCTCAGGTAGCGCAGGCGGTCGAATCACGCAGGCTTCGCGACGAAAACGTCCAGCTCAAACGCGCGCTTAAGCAACGCTTCAATTTTCCAAACATCGTCGGCAAGAGCGACAAAATGCAGGCGCTTCTGGACCTCGTTGCTCAAGTCGCCCCTTCGCGCTCCACGATTCTCATCAGCGGAGAAAGTGGCACAGGGAAGGAACTCATCGCCAAGGCAATTCACTCTGCCTCGACTCGGGCGGACAAAGCCTTTGTGCCCGTAAATACAGGATCCATCCCCGTCGATCTCCTGGAGTCCCAGCTCTTCGGCCATGTGAAGGGCGCCTTCACGAGCGCCATCGCGTCCAAGAAGGGCCTCTTCGAAGTTGCCGACCAGGGCACCATTTTCTTCGATGAAATCGCCACCATCAGTCCCGAGACGCAGGCCAAGCTTTTGCGCGTGATTCAGGAGCGCGAATTCATGCGCCTTGGCGGTACCGAGCAACTCAAAGTCGACGTGCGCATTGTGGCCGCTTCCAACGTCGAACTCCTCGCGCTGGTACGCGAAGGGCGCTTCCGCGAAGATTTGTTCCATCGCCTGAACGTGATTCATCTGCGGATTCCGCCGCTGCGCGATCGCCGGGAAGACGTGCCTTTGCTTCTGGCACATTTTCTGGAACGTTATTGCCACGAAAACGCCAAGCCGCTCCGGCATTTCACGCTCGCGGCAATGAAGCTTCTGATGGATTACGACTGGCCGGGCAACGTGCGCGAACTGGAAAACGTCGTCGAGCGAGCGGTCGTGCTTTCTACGCAGGAGCGTGTTGACGTGGACTTGCTCCCCGAAAGCATTCGGAGCAAGGAAATCGTTCGCGGCGTGAGGCTGCAACTCTCGGAATTTCTGCCGCCGCTCCCTGGCGAACCAGGGTCGCGCTCTTCAGCGGACAATCCGCAGCCGTCTCTGTTCCAGATCATGGACGAGATCGAACGCCGCATTATTATTGACATGCTGGAGCGCACCGGCTGGAACCAGACCGAGGCCGCTGAGCGCTTTATGATTCCCCTGTCCACGCTCAATCAGAAAATTAAGCGGCTTGGCATTGACGTCCGCCGCCGCGGCCGTGGTGACGAGATGTTGTCTGCCTCGGTGGGAAAATAGCAGCGCCCGGCGGGTGAAGAATTCCCTCCCAGCGTCTCTCGCGCGAATTCGCTAGTCCAATCGACTACACTAACTGCCGACCATTATGACCGAGCCGATCCTTCCGCGTCCATGCGACATCCCTTTGTTCCGGAATGAATGGTCCGTCTTGCTCGAATGCGCTGTCCCTGCGCACGACCGTGAGCGTATAGCAGACTTGCTCCGGTCCGCGGATTGGGCGCGTTTGCTCATTCTCGCAGAAGCGCACGGCGTATCCGGCCATCTCGCCGCGGGTCTGCGCGATCTAGAGAAGAATCTCGTGCCGCCAGAAATCAGGCAATCGCTTGTCGATCGTCAACGCGCACAGATTTTTCTTTCCATGCGGCTGACTGCGGAGCTGTTTCGCATTTTGGACCTCTTCACTACGGAGGGTATCGATGCTCTGGTCATAAAAGGACCGGCTCTGGCCGCGCGAGCGTACGCCGACTCGGCGACGCGCAGCTACGGCGACCTGGACTTGCTCGTCCGCCAGCGGGATATTCGCCGCGCCACGGAACTAATGTGCGCCGCCGGTTTCGCTCCTGCAGTTCCGCTGACCGCCATCGACGCCGGGAAAATTCCCGGCCAATATCTTTTTTCCAAGCCGGGTTCACAATTGATCGTCGAACTGCATAACGACCGCACGTTGCGCTACTTTCCCCGCCGGCTTCCCCTGGAGGAATTCTTTGCGCGACAAGTCCGCGTGAAACTCGATGCCCGCGAAGTTCCTGCCCTTTCTGTGGAAGACGAAGTCGTGCTGATCTGCGTCCACGGCGCAAAGCACCTTTGGGAGCGTCTGATGTGGATTGCAGACGTGGCCGGACTGATCACGCGCCAAACAGATATCGATTGGGAACGCGTCGCGAATTTGTCGAAAACGGTTGGCGCTGAGAGAATGCTGCACACGGGATTGCTTCTCTCTGCGGACTTGCTCAAGGCGCAGCTTCCGGAGAATGTTCATGCCATCGTGCGGGCGGATGTGTCGGCTGCACGGCTCGCGCATCAGGTGTGCCAGTGGTTGCCCGCCGCCAGTTACGCGTCGCCAAGTTTGTTCCAACGCGCCTTTTTTCGCCTGCGCATGCGCGGCGATTGGCTGACGGCCCCTGCCTATTTATTGCGTCTTTCGCTTTCCCCTACGGAAGAAGACTGGAAGATTGGCGTGGACGCGGAAGTAAAGCGGGATGGCTTTCTCGAAGCCGTGCGCCGGCCACTCCGCTTGACGCGAAAATACGGCCGGAATGGCAAAGGCTGATTTCCTGAAGGATCGGACGGCCTCTTTTGGTCAGACAAATTCTGCTCATCTACGACTGTACTCTTGTGAAAACGTGCCGGCATATGACAAGGCTTGCTGCCACGTTGGGAAACGTTGAGGAAACTCCATCGCCAGCCGGCGAGCAATCTCCTCAAGCGAAGCTCTTCCGTCGATCAGTTCGAGAGTTCTGCGGCGCAGGAGCCCCTCCTCGGAGAGGTGCGGAATGTAGTCTGCCGCCTTCCTGTGAAGCTGCGTGGTAGACAACACTGCTCCGGCCAACTGCGATTGCTCAAATTGGATGAGGGAGGCGCCAGATCCTTCGAGCGGCTTAATGCACGTGGTCCATCGCCAGACGTAATCACTTTCCACGAGTTTTGCCGCGAGGCTCACGCAAACTGTTTGGCCTTGCGCCAAAGCCGCGGCCTGTGTCCAGGGAAGAAAGAGAGATCCGTAAACCGTCTCGGGAGCGCCTGGAGCGTTGGAGAAGCCCACATCCTCGGCCAAATCCGCATCGAACCAAACCAGGATACCGTGTCCGGTTCCGGCTCGCTCGACCACCCACTCGAGATTTCCCCGAACATCGGGATTTTCCACGCGGGCATAATCGAACGTCGTCCAGAGTCGATGCCCGGTCAACAGCTGGTTTGGACTCACACGTATTTTCTGAACATCGTTCACAGCCAGCAGCCGCGCCGGACTCAAGTTTTGGCCGAGGGAATTCTGGTCCCACGGGCCCACTACGTCGCCATAGGGCTTTGGAGCTTCGACGATTGCAGCCCACAAAGTATCTTTTCTTGGGATCAAGGTTCCGCCGGGCGCGAGAAAACGGCGCCGCGCGTCTACGATGGCGGGGATATGGCGTTGAAAAAGCGGCAGTACGCCCCGGAGATCGGAGATAATGACATCGGCCCGCGTGGGAAGCGTCACACGGTTGGAGATCTCTTCGACAAGCTCGATTTTGCCGGCACAGCCATTGGAGGCGGCAACCTCTCGCGCCACCTGAATAATTTCACCCGGCTCGATGGCATAGACGCGGCTGGCCCCAAGCTGGCACGCCAGCACTGCGAAAATGCCCGGCCCCGTGCCGATTTCCGCGACGACGGATCCTTTGCGAACGCTCTTTCGCAGCGCCTCCGCGTAAGCCTCCACGCGAACGCGATCCGCAATCATTGAGCCATAGGCGCCCAAGCCGTACATGCGGACCTATCCGCGCACCGAAGTTGCGTTTGACGGAACCGAAGCCATCACTTGCTTGGCATCGGAGGCAATAGCTTCACAGAGGTCAAAGACTGCGGAGGGTTCAGCCGGAGGCCGCACTCGACGAATAGGGATTTCCGAGACCACGCGGCTCAGCACGTCAAACTCGGTACGCCGCATATCCCGGTCGATAAGATAGTTCACATACGTATTGGCCAAGAGCGCCATGAATGCCTCTTCACCGCAGATCTCTTCCACAACAGGAGCACTAAGGGCCGTGTCGCGACTATCCAGGATGTAAATCGCTCCTAGAGGCAGCGGTCTCGAAGCGAAGCGGTGGCCGCTCTGGCCAAGCGGCATATAACGCTTGTTCCATGTGGGCGTAATGCGCGGCAGAGCATCCTCTGATTTAAATAAGGTGACGGCGGAGTCCGGCCACAAGTTCACTCTAGGATAGCCCGGCTGGACAAGAAATTGCGCCCCCTCGTCTGCCAGCGCCACTACATCGTCAGAGAGCACCGGAAAGTCGGCACGCGCAAAGGCCGCAGCCGTGGTCGATTTGCCGACGCCCGGCGGGCCCGCCAGTGCAATAGCGCGACCACTGATGGCCACTGCGCTGGCGTGGAGACAGACTGTCCCGCGAAGGCGCAGCACAAATCCCATCACTGGCCCGAGCAAATAGGTGCAGACATCTTCGAGTGTGTAATTTTCTGGCCAATCGGCCCACACTTCGCGTCCGCGGTGCTCAATAGCAAATTGCACCCCATCACCGCAGAAAAAGCCAAAATACTCTCCGCCGGGGAATAAACCGAATCGTAAATTAGGCTGGCCGCCCGGACCGTCGTTTGAGTTGCTGCAAAAGCTCTCGTCAAAAGCAGGAAGTGTTGCGGGGGATGCTCGCCGATCCCTCAATTTTATCAGCAGGTCGGGTGTTTCTGAATCGCGTTGCAGGGGAAGGCCAGGAAGAGCCTTGTTCGTCGCAAGTCGCAGCCCGTAAACAACATGAAATGCTGACAAAGGTTCCTCTGAAAGCACACATCCTATCCTGTCTTGTTCATGAATTGGGCGTCAGTTTTTGCGCCCATGTTTACGGCACCGGTCAGCGCTTGGACATCTCCATAAACTCGGAGGTTAGGTTTTTGATACGGTTTTTTCTTGCCGCACTCCCGAGAATTCGACGTCACTAGGCGCCTCCAAACAAGTTTATCCCGTTGCCGCCAGCGACCGCAACCAAAAGTTCAGACTCAGTGGCCGAAGATGAATCCACGCAGTCCAGGCATCCTTCTCTCCAAAAACTTTCGGAATGCATTTCCGATCCACGTATCGACCCAGCTCGGGTACAGCCTTAAACGAATCGACCCACGCCGACTCTGGCCGCTTGAGAAGCGCGATCAACGGGTCTGCCAAAAGGGGCGACTTGCGTCGCAGACGCACTGCATCCGGCAGGACACCACGACTGGCCTCGCGCAGCAACTCTTTGTCGGAACACCACGGCAGTGCAGCCAAGCCTAGCAAGAAATCAACCAATCGCAAATCAAAAAAGGGATGTCGGACCTCCACAGGAACTCCCGTGACTCCGCAGTCGTATCCTTCAAACAAAACTGGCCACATAGGGTCGGTCATCGCTTCATAGGCAACAGGACGAACAGCTTCATTCGGAGCAGTATTCCTGCTCAACATTTTCCACCGCTCGCGCAAGCTCAGCCGTTTCTCCAGGTCGGGGTTAAGCCATGCCGGGTAGTAGGGCCCTTGGCTCTTGGAAGCAAACCATCGCTCCCAGCGGGTGCGCACGTACAGCCGCGAAAATCGGCCATCGGCCGCCAGATATCGAATCACATCCACCAGCGCTCGCCAAAACTGCTTCTTCTTGAGCAGTTGCAAGAAATGAACAGAAAGCAAACAGGATAACGCTGGATCGCCTCCAAACCCAGTCAGCGCCACGCGACTACAGACCGCGACCTGGCGCATTTGTGCAAGTCCCCCATCCGAACAGGGTACATGCGAGGGTTCAGGCCACTGATGGTCATGGTGATTCAGATATTTCCACAGGCCCATCTCATCCCTCACTTGAAATTCGATCGGGATTCTCAAAGCCTGCGCCACAAGACCCGCGAAATGGTGCTCTTCGTGGGGAATCAAACTTTCAAAGACCTCAGTGTATGCCTGCACTCTGGTGTCAGTCGCATCTCCATTTAAGATCCGACGGGCACTAGCGGCCAGGGTAGGCGAATCAAGTCCACCACTCATCAGAATACCCACACTGTTTGTTCTCAGCCGGTCCGCTACAACGCGATCCAGCAGTTCGTGGAATTGCTCGACGCATTCGGCCGGTCGCGCGTGGTGGATGGGGGCACTCGCGGGCAATACCCAATAGCGGCGAAGAGAGATTGCGTCTTCGTTACAGACAAGGACGTGTGCAGGCGGCAGCCTCTGGATGTCGGCGAAAGAGGTAGCTCCAGATTCCCTGATCATGTCGAAAAGGAGAAAATCAGAAATGGCAAGGTCGTTCAATCGCGTGGAGACAGCGGGATGCTTGCGGATGCAGTCCAGCGTGTTGCTGAAGACAAGCAGGGGACCGATCGCGGCATAGTAGAAAGGTTTTATTCCGAAATGATCTCGCGCGCAAAACAGTTGCTTGCTCTGCGCGTCCCAGATGCCAAACGAAAAATCTCCGCGCAAATGATCTACACAAGCTGCGCCCCACGCGGCATATGCCTGCAGGATCAGCTCGGAATCCGGAGCTCCGGGCTGCAATTCGTCTCCGCGTCGCTTAAGTTCCTGTAAGAGTTCTGTCCTGGCATCCAGTCTCGCGTCGGCCGTGATCCAGAGTCGCCCATCGAAGCTTGCAGGCTGACACTCGTCCAGAGATTCGTACGTGGTTCGCAGCATGGTGTGGCCCAAACCGACGGAGCCTTCCATCCAACACTCACGCGAATCCGGGCCGCGGTAAGCCAGAAAATCCACGAGGGACTGCAAAAGTGTCCGCTCGATCGGTTTGCCGTCCCGATGGTAGATGCCGACGATGCCGCTCAATCAGCTTGCCTTTCCATTCGAGTACCCTTGTCCTTACATTTGAAAAGAACACTGACTTTCGGTCAGCTCGAAAAACCGGCGCCCATCCCGCCTAAGCTCACGCCCTAAAGCAAACTCCCTCCGGCGAGTCTCGTATTTCATTGCAAAACGCAGCTTGGTTGAACTTCATTGTACTGTTAGCACTTTTCTACGGCAATTGTGTGATTTTTTCCGTAGATTTGTGGTGCAAGGAAATTCGATCTCTGAAAGATACGGGAGAACCCCGTTCTCCCGCGATTCGACCTTCTTTTGTCTTGCAACTCTGAAGCGCTCTAGGCACAGTACCGGAGAATGATTCTGCGTCTCTCCAGCAATGCGCGGCGGGCGGCACTTGTCGCTGCTTCTCTCGCTGTTGCGTTCGTCCTTTCTTTTTTCAGCATTCGAAATGCGTTTGCGGTCCACTATGCTGGTTTGCAAACTGCTGAAGCCATTGAACGCGCCACACGCCTCGAGCCCGTCGATCCGCGCAACTGGTATCTCCTCGGCCGCTATTGGCAGTACAACCCCGCAGATCCAGACGTCGCGCGTGCCATTCGTTCCTACCTTTCGGCGCTCTCGTTGAATCCGGCGTCCTGGCAATCGTGGCTGGATCTTGCCGCCTCCTACGAATCCGACGACAACCTCGCTGCGGCGCGTGACGCCTATCTGCACGCCAAGAAGGTTTATCCGCTTTCTGCCGAGGTTTCTTGGAGCTACGGAAATTTCCTGTTGCGGCAGGAAGAGCTTGAGCCGGCATTCGCGGAAATGCGTCTTGCTGTCGAAGCTGATCCCAGGCGCGCTGCGGAAGCCTTCTCACGCTCCCTGCACGCCGGTTCCAGCTTCGAGATCGCGCTGGATAGTGTCCTGCCGCCCATCAGCGATGCATATATCGATGTGATTCGGGAGCAATCGGAAGACGGCCACACCCAAAATGCGCTTAAAGTTTGGGACCGGCTCGTCTTCCTGCGCCCCCGCATTTCCTTGCCCGAATCTTTTCCCGTCGTCAGCGCGCTGATGATGGAACGCCGCATCGCGGAAGCCAGCCGAGTCTGGGACCAGGCGGTCCTTTTTGCCGGCCTGGCTGATTTGCAAGGACCCCCGGGCTCGGTTTTGTGGGACGGCGGATTCGAATCAAATGTCAAGAATGGCGGTTTCTCCTGGCTGATTTCCGAAGCATCTCGCGGTGTCCAAATCGGCCTCGACACTCAAGAGAAACATTCCGGCAAGCGCTCCTTGCGTTTGATCTTTGAAGGGAACTCCAATATTAATTTCGCCGGCGTTTGCCATAACATCCCGGTGCAGCCTTTCGCCACTTATCGTTTCTCCGCCTGGGTCAGAACCAGAGCACTCACTTCTGATCAGGGAATCCGTTTCCAGCTTCATCCAATCGGAATCCAGGACACGTCCTACGCCGCCACAGCGGAAGGTCACGGAACTACTCCTTGGACACTTGTCCAGTTGCCTTGGTCCTCAGGAAAGGATGTTCAGGAATTGCAAGTTTGCTTGGTCCGTTCTCCCAGTGAGGAAGCCGACAACAAGATTCAAGGAACGGCCTGGGTGGATGACGTCGCCTTGGTTCCGGAGCTTGCGGAGTATCCCAAACCATGAGGTTGCTGCGTTTTGGCATTTGCGCGCTGGCCGTGTTTGCCGTTGCTGCGCACGGAGGTGTGGAGGATTGGGCGCGAGCCGTCTTTGAAACCGGCGCCGGATTGCTGTTTCTCGCCTGGGCTGTGTGGATCTATTTCACGCAAGAAGACGAGGTTATTATTTCTCCTCTTCTCCCTCCCCTCGCAGCTCTTTCGTTGATTGTATTGGGACAGTTGGCTTTTCATGGCACCGCTTCTTCTTACAGCACGCGGATGGAACTTCTTCTCCTCGTCTCGGACCTCGTCCTCCTCTTTCTTGCCGTCCAAGCTTTCCGCGCCCTTCAGGACTGGCGAGGGTTCATTTGGTTCGGGATGTTTTTTGGATTCCTAGTCAGCCTTTTTGGCGTTCTCCAGCACCTTACCTTTAATGGAAAGCTCTATTGGTTTCGCGAGATGGAATACGGCGGGATTCCATTCGGGCCCTACGTGAATCGCAATCACTTCGCAGGCTTCGTAGAATTAATTCTCCCGCTGTCTCTCGTTCCCCTTGTCTTGGGCAGAGTTCGACGGGAACGCTGGCCTGTCGTCGGTCTATTCGCAATTATCCCCATCGGCGCGCTTTTCCTCTCTGCTTCGCGGGGGGGCATCGTCAGTTTTGGCGTCGAGCTGGCCGTGTTGGCTCTGGCAATCATTCAGCGACGCGCGAAGGGAAAGCAATTGTTTGCCGGTGCCACCGTTCTACTGCTTGCGTTGATGATGGTTTCCTGGCTCGGCGTCGATCAGGTCTTGCAGCGCTTTTCCTCGTTTCAGTCGCTCGAGGTCACCGCTGGGAAGCGCGCTTCCATGCGGCGGGACACGTGGCAAATCTTCCTCCATCACCCCTTTGCCGGAACGGGACTCGGCACTCTCCAGATCGTCTATCCGCCTTACGAATCGCTCTACGATGGTAGAATCGTCAACCACACACACAACGACTACCTCGAGGCCCTCGCCGAAACTGGAGTTCTCGGAGGACTTTGTTGCGCTTGGTTTCTGGGCGTTTTGTTCAGAGAATCTCTGAAGCGACTACTTCAGTTGCACAACTCCTTTGCCGGAGCTTTGCAGCTCTGCGGCCTGGTGGCTTGCGTCGGCTTTCTCGTGCATAGCCTGGTCGATTTCAACTTACATATCCCATCGAATGCTCTTCTGTTCTTTCTTATGGCCCACTTGGCAACCACGGAGATGGCGTCTACGCCTCCGTTGCCCGCTCCCGGACGCCCGCGCCATCGAGATCCCGCAAATCACTGATTGAATTGAGCCTTGTCGCTGTATAATCAACGGCGGGGTCATCTATCTCATGCAGCCAGTCAGACTGGGTGCGTTGGTGTCGTTTTGCGCTTCGGCTGTCCTTCTAGTGTCTCTGGTTCTGCCCCCATCCAGTGGCGCTCAGCAGGCCGTTCTCGAGACGCCTCAACAAGTCAACGACCGTATACGTTCGATGTCTGCCGCCGCGCGGGTCATGCCGCATGACTATGTCATTGGCAATGGCGACCTGCTGGACCTCGAAGTCTTCGATGTAAAAGAGCTTAGCCGGGAAGTGCGCGTTAGCCAGACCGGGTCCATTGGCATTCCTCTTGTCCCTGTTCGCTTGCACGTTGCCGGACTGACGGAAGTCCAGGCCGAACAGAAGATTGCTGAAGTCCTCGAATCCAGTGGCCTGGTTTCTCATGCCGAAGTAAGCGTCGCAGTCAAAGAGAGAAAGAGCAAGCCCATCACTGTCGTTGGGGCCGTCTCACATCCCATGGTTTACCAAGCCGACCGACCCGTCACGCTTCTGGAAGTCCTGGCGGAAGCGGGAGGCGTTGCCAATGACGCCGGCGACACGGTGATTGTGAATCGGCCTTCTCAGGAAGCGTCGTCCGATCCATTGGAGCCTCCAGCAATTGGCCCGGAGGGTTCTGCCCCCGTGGCCGCGCCTTCCGACACAGCGGTCTCCAAGTCCTCCGCAAACCCTGCTGCGCCGGCTGATCCTCCTGCTTTGTCCAATACCATCACGATTAATCTAAACGAGCTGATGGAAAGCGGCGACGCTGCCAACAATATTATTCTTCAGGCCGGCGACATCGTTACGGTCCCTCACTCCGGAATCGTCTATGTTTTGGGCGCCGTCAGCAGGCCTGGCGGATTCGTTCTTGCCAATGACCGCGGGCAGATGACTACGTTGAAAGTTTTGGCTCTGGCCGGTGGTTTGAACTCCACCGCGAAAAAGGATCATGCCGTTATCGTCCGCAAAGACGCTCAGGGGCAGCAGCATGAAGTTGTTGTCGATCTTAAGAAGGTGATGGCGCGCCAGGCGGAGGACGTTCAGCTGCAGCCCAGCGACATTTTGTACGTCCCGGACAGTGCCGCGAGGAAGGCTATGCTGCGCACCGTGGAATTGGGAATTGCTCTGGGGACCGGCATTGCTCTCTATCGAGTCGCGTACCGCTAACAATGGCCGACGAAAACAAACTCGTGCCGCGTGAGAACGGCTCCAACGGCGCCGTCGAGCTTGTCTCCTTGCAGAGTCGCGTTCCCAGCTTTGAACTTTCCCCACGCGAACCCCACCTTTACGACTATCTGCTGATCTTGCGGAAACACCAGTGGTTGATTCTCTCTTTCATGCTTGCCGTCGTCACCATTGTGGCCATCGCCACTTTCCGCATGCAGCCCGTCTACGTGGGCACGGCCCGCATTGAGATTGATCGCGAGAACGCCAACATTCTTCCCTTCCAGGGTGCCGAGTCCTACGAATACATGATGGATCTCGAAAACTACATTGAGACGCAATCCAAGATCCTCACAAGCGAAACACTCGCCCTCCTAACCATTCGTAATAATGCTCTCTCCACGCGACCGGAGTTTTCTTCACCAAACGGGCCATCGGAAGCCGTCGCCAGCGGCAGCCTCGCGAACCAGAAGCGTCCGCCCGAGCTCGCTGAATTCTTGGGAAGTCTCAGTGTGAAACGGGTTCCTAACAGCCGCCTGATGGACGTCAGTTTTGAATCTACTGATCCCCGGCTCGCGGCGCGCATCGTAAACGCCCATATAGCTTCCTACATCGAGCAGAATTTCCGGAGTAAGTACGAGGCCACCACTCAGGCTTCCACTTGGCTCGCCGACCAGCTCGGTGAGTTGAAGATCAGGGTGCAGAAGTCCGAGGACACCCGCATCGCTTACGAACGCCAAAACCAGATTTGGACGCTCGACGACAAGCAGAACATCACTACGCAGCGGCTCTCGGACATCAACAAGCAGTTGACCGACGCGCAGAGCGAACGCCTGAAGAAGGAATCGCTCTACCAGTTTGCCAAAGCCGGCAATCTCGACGCCGTACCAGAAGTTCAAAACAACTCGGCACTCGGCGATTTGTTCAAGAAGCGTAGCGATGCCGCCTCCCAGTACACCGACGCCTTGGCCCAATACGGTCCCAATTTCCCCAAGGTGCAGCGCCTCCAGGCTCAAATAAAGGAATTTGACCAAACCATCGAAAAAGAGAAACAGAAAATCCTGGACGTCCTCGAGAGCGATTACCACGAAGCGCAGCAGCGTGAAGCGCTGCTCACGCGGGCCCTCGACCAGCAAAAAGCGGACACCAATCAGATGGCGGGAAAACTTGTCGAGTACAACATCCTTAAGCGCGAGGCGGAAGCCAACAAGACTCTCTACGAAGGCCTCATGACCAAGCTGAAGGAAACCGCCATTTCCCAGGGACTGCGCTCTTCCAACATCCGTGTCGTGGACCCCGCTATGATTCCTTCCACACCCGCGCGTCCTGCCAAGACTCGCAACATTGCGCTCGCTTTTCTCGTGGGTTTGGTCGGCGGCATCGGTTTGGCTCTGATGCGCGAGTACCTCGACAACACCGTGAAGTCCCCGGATGACGTTGAAACCCTCTCGCGGCTGCCTTCCCTCGCCGTCGTTCCGCAATTTGCCAGCTCGAACGGCAGCAGCAAGCGCCACGGCTTCTTTCAAGGCCTCTCGTCCAACGGACATGATGCACGCATCGAGCTGGTTGCCCAGCACTTGCCCAAATCGCAGATGTCGGAAGCGTTTCGTGCTTTGCGAACTTCCATTCTGCTCTCGCAGGCCGACCATCCGCCTCAAGTCATTCTGGTCACCAGTGCTCTTCCACGCGAAGGCAAGACCACTGCTGCCGCGAATCTTGCTGTCACGCTCGCGCAGTTGGGAGACAGCACGGTGCTGGTGGATGCAGACCTTCGCAAACCCGGCATCGGCCGTCTCCTCAATTTAGCCGCTGGAAAATACGCGGGGCTGAGTTCCTATCTCGCGGGTGTTTCCAGTCTTGATTTCGTGTCCGTCCCGCATCCCGCAATTCCCAATCTCGTTGCCATTCCTACGGGACCTCTTCCTCCGAATCCCGCGGATTTGCTTTCCTCCCACAAGCTCGCAGACGCCATCGCCGAGCTCCGCGCCAAATTCAAATTCATTGTCATCGACTCGCCTCCCATTATGGCCGCTACCGATGCCGTGATTCTTTCCGTGCAGGCCGATGGCGTGCTCCTCGTCGTTCGCAGCGGCGAAACACCCAAGGAAGCCTTCACTCGCACGCGCGACCTGCTAAGCAGCGTCAAGTGCCACATCCTCGGCGTCGTTCTCAACGCCGTGGATGCCAGCGCGCCGGACTACTACTACTCCTACCGGTATTATCCCTATTCGTATGGATATGGTCCCCAGGAAGCTCTTGAAGCTCCGCATGAAAATGAGTCCGATGCCATTGCTCATCGCGTCTCCCGCGATCGCGATGATGACTCCGAGGCCCTTTAAGGAGACCCTTTGCGTTACTTGATTACCGGTGGAGCTGGCTTCATTGGTTCGCACTTGGCGGAGCGCCTTCTCGATCGCGGCGACCGCGTCGTTTTGCTGGATAATCTTTCGACGGGCAGCGTCGAAAATATCCGCCATCTCAAATCCTCCACCCAAATGCAATACCATCTGGACAGCATCGAGAATCGCCAGTTGCTCGCTGAACTTGTGGATGATGCCGATGTCATCGTCCATCTGGCCGCGGCGGTCGGCGTCAAGCTCATTGTCGAGAGCCCTGTCAAGACCATCGAGACCAATGTCAACGGCACGCAGCGGATCCTTGAAGCCGCCTGCAAAAAAAAGAAACTTGTCCTCACCGCATCCACCTCCGAGGTCTACGGAAAAAATACCGACGTGCCATTCCGCGAGGACGCCGACCTCGTCCTTGGCCCTACAACAAAAGGCCGCTGGAGCTACGCGGCCTCCAAGGCACTCGATGAGTTTCTCGCTCTTTCCTACTGGAGGGAAAAGAAGCTGCCCATCATCGTAGCTCGCTTGTTCAATACCGTAGGTCCGCGGCAAACCGGCCGCTACGGCATGGTGCTCCCCAACTTCGTCAAGTCTGCCTTGGACAACTCCCCCATCAGCATCTATGGCAGCGGAAAGCAATCGCGCTGCTTCTGCGATGTCCGCGACACTGTGGAAGCTCTCATCCGCCTCATGGACTTGGACTGCTCCGTCGGAGAAGTCGTCAATGTTGGTAACACCGAGGAAATCACCATCGAAGGATTGGCGCACAGGGTGAAAGAGCGCACCGGCAGCTCGTCTCCCGTCGAGTACGTGCCTTACGATCAGGCCTACGAGCCCGGCTTCGAAGACATGATGCGCCGCGTGCCCTCCGTCGAAAAGCTACACGCTCTCACCGGCTTCCGCCCGCAAACTCCATTGAATGAGATTATTGACCGCGTCGCCGCCTTTTTTCAGCAAAAGGCAGAAAGTCTGCAGGCTCACAAGGTGGCTACAACCAGCGCCGACTAACTTCGGCCCCTCGCCCAGGGACCGCCATCTTCTCCTGCCTTTCGCTGCCTCTTGGCATAGCCTCTAGTCCACGAATCTCTTCGTACTTTCATCAAACTTTTGGTAAGCTTTTTCGTCTTTACCTCTAGCTTCACGAGGGTATTCCTGTGACCAAAACTGCCACTGTGGCCACTCGACCTATGAATTTCGGCGGCTGGCTTGACACCATCCTGCGCGACCTGAAGTACACCTTCCGCATGCTCGCACGCACTCCTGGCTTCACGGCCGTGGCCGTTCTGACTCTGGCCCTCGGCATCGGCGCCAACACCGCGATTTTTACCCTCCTCGACCAGGTTTTATTGCGTCTCCTGCCTGTCAAGGACCCGCAGCAACTCGTCCTCCTCACCATGCGCGGGCGCCATTACGGTAACAACTGGGGCGGCAACGCCATTTCCCACCCCATGTTCCGTGATTTTCGCGACCACAACGATGTCTTCTCGGACATGTTTTGCCGCTTCCCGACTTCGGCGAGCCTTTCCATTGGCCAGCAAGCCGAACGCGTCTCCGTGGAACTCGTTTCCGGCACCTACTTCTCCACGCTTGGCATCGTCCCAGCGATTGGCCGCATCCTCTCTCCCGAAGACGATCAAGTCCCCAGCGGTCATCCTTTCGTTGTTCTCAATTACAACTTCTGGAAGACGCGTTTCGCCGGTGATCCCCAAATCGTCGGTAAAACTCTCACTCTGAATAATTACAAAATGACCGTCGTCGGCGTTGCTCAGGCAGACTTTGATGGCGTGGAACTCGGCTTCTCGCCCAAAATCTTCGTCCCCATCATGATGCAGCGGCAGATCATCATCGGCGCACCCGAAGACATGCTGAAAGAGCGCCGCAATCGCTGGGTGAACGCCTTCGGCCGCTTGAAGCCCGGCGTCTCGCAGCAGCAGGCCAAGGCCGCTCTCCAGCCCTTCATGCACTCCATGCTGGAGTCGGAGGTGCAGCTCCCGGCATTCAGCCGCGCCTCAAAATACGACCGCGACGAATTTCTCAAATGTTGGGTTGACGTTTTGCCCGGCTCCCAGGGCCGTTCGTACACGCGCCGCCAGCTTACCACTCCGCTTTGGGTCTTGATGGCCACCACCGGCGTCGTCTTGCTCATCGCGTGCGCCAACCTTGCCAACCTCATGCTCG
Source organism: Acidobacteriota bacterium (assembly GCA_003225315.1). Taxonomy (GTDB): domain Bacteria; phylum Acidobacteriota; class Terriglobia; order Acidiferrales; family UBA7541; genus Acidiferrum. The sequence continues at coordinate 55,848 of QHZD01000027.1, read as the reverse complement.
TTCGCGGTTCCAGCCGTCTCAAGGAAATCGCCGTTCGTTTGGCCATGGGTGCTACGCGCCCATGCATCATCGGGCAACTCTTGATCGAGAGCCTTTCTCTCTCCGCGCTTGGTGACCTCGCCGGCCTGGCTGTGGCGTTTTGGGCCGACCGCGCGCTCATGAAGATTTATCTGCCGTCCGATTCCGGTGGCATGAACATTTCCAGCGCTCCCGATCTCCGCATTCTTCTCTTCAATCTCGCTGTCACCGTTCTCACCGGCGTCATCTTCGGTCTCGTGCCTGCCTTCCAAACCACCAAGCCCAATATCGCCGGAACATTAAAAGATCAGGCCGGAGCCGTCGTGGGCGGCGGTGGCCATCATCGCCTGAGAAAAGGCCTTGTCGTCGCGCAAGTCACTCTTTCGCTTTTGCTCCTGGTAGGCGCAGGTCTTTTTGTCCGCAGTCTCGCGAACCTCCGCGGTTTGGGCCCCGGCTTTTCCGCGGAGAAACTCGTTGGCTTTCAAATCGATCCTTCGCTCAACGACTACAGCATCGAACGCATGAAAGTTTTCTATCCGCAACTCTCCGACGCTCTCAGCTCCATTCCCGGCGTTAAATCCGTCAGCCTCGCTTCCGTGCGCATCCTCGAAGACAATGAATGGGACAGTGGCACGTCCGTTGAGGGCTTCACGCCCGCCAAGCCCGGTGAGCATGCTCAGCCTTTCATGAACGCCATCGGCCCAAACTATTTCACCACTCTCGGTGTGCCCATCGTCGCGGGGCGCGACTTCACCATCAATGACAATCACGAAGTTAAGCACGGTCCTGAAGTCTGGAACTGGGTTCCCACCACCGTCATGATCAACGAGAAGTTTGCCAAGAAATATTTCCCCGGACGAAATCCCATCGGCCTCCACCTCGGTTTCGGCACCGATCCCGGTACGCCCACCGACATGGAAGTCATCGGCGTCGTCAAGGATTTCAAGTACACCAGCCTCCGCGATGAAATTCCCGAGCAGGCTTTCGTTCCCTATCTTGGCGGCCGTTTCCTCGGCGAAATGACCGTGTACCTGCGCACTGACGCCGATCCCAATCAGTTGATGTCCGCCGCGCGTTCGAAAGTCCGCGACATGGATTCCAATCTCCCCATCTTCAACATGCGGACCACTGAAGTGCAGATCAACAACTCCCTATCCAGTGAGCGCATGATCGCCAGTCTCTCTGCCGTCTTTGGTTTTCTCGCCACCCTGCTTGCCGTTATCGGCCTCTACGGCGTCATGGCTTACACTGTCGCCCAGCGCACTCGTGAAGTCGGCATTCGCATCGCACTCGGCGCTGCCCGCGGCAATGTCATCTGGCTGGTCATGCGTGAAGTTCTCTTGCTCGTCGCCATTGGTGTTGTCGCGGGAGTCACTGCTTCCCTCGCGCTCACTCGCGTTGTGCAGAGCCAGCTCTTTGGCCTGACCCCGCACGATCCGTTAACGCTCGGCCTGGCCACCGCCACACTTGCCATCGTCGCCTGCGCCGCTGGATACGTCCCCGCCCTCCGCGCCAGCCGCCTCGATCCCATGGCCGCCCTGCGCTATGAGTAATTCCGATCCTTCCAACAACGCGTAGGAAGCTCAATCTCTCTTCAAGAACTATTGTTCGCGAAGCAAGGTCGCCGGGTCGGCGTGCAGCACGCGCCAGCAGGATCGGCATGCGGCTAAGCGCCGCCGAAAGAATCGAAACGGCCGGAAACGTAATTTCATTCGTAACGCAACGCCACCATTGGGTCTACTTTCGTGGCCCGCCGCGCCGGAATGAAGCAAGCCAGCAGCGCCGCCCCAACGAGGAGCAATGTCACGCCGCCGAAAGTCAGCGGATCGGTGGCCGTCACTCCAAAAAGCAGCGACTCCACGGTGCGCGTCAGCGCCAGCGAACCGGCAATTCCAATCGCCACACCAATGAAGATCGTGCGCAGTCCCTGGCTCAAGATCATCCTCAGAACGTCGCCGGAACCCGCGCCGAGAGCGACACGCACGCCAATCTCGCGCGTGCGGCGGCTGACGGAATACGCCATCACGCCAAACACGCCAGCCGTAGCGAGCAGCAGCGCGGTGATTCCGAAGAATCCCACGAGAATGACGTTGAATCTCCGCGAGCCCAGCGAGGCTGAATAGACTTGCGAAAACGTCCGGAACTTCGCCGGAATCTCCGCGTCGAGGTCCTGCAAAATTCCTCGCGCCGAGGACGTGACCAGGCGCGTGTCGGCGTCACTCAGCATCGTCAAGGTGATCGCCGAGCGCGGCCGCTGAAACAAATTCACATACACGGTGGGACGCGGCGGCGCATCGAGCCCGTAATCGTGAATGTCGCCCACGATTCCAACGATAGTCAGCAAACGCACGTCGCCATCCATATTCCCAAACTCGATGGTATGGCCGATGGGGTCCTGATTTGGCCAACGGTCGCGCGCCAGCGATTCGCTGATCACGGCAACGTGCGGAGCGTCCGCGCCGTCGCGCTCGTCAAAGATTCGTCCTCGAATCAGCGGAATTCCCAGCGCCTGGAAGTATCCGTCAGTGGCGACGCAGAAATCCGCGATGCCAAGGCGCTCTTTTTGCTGCAACAGTGGACCAAAACCATCTACGGTCTTGGGGAGCTCATTCTGCGTTATTAGCGCGAACATTCCGTCCGGAAAGCCGCCCTCCATCGGCAACGCGGTAGCCGCACCAACCTTGTGCACGCCCGGGATTTGTTTGAGCCGTTCAATTAAACGTGAAAAGAAAATCCCCTGCCCTGCTTTTGCTTTCGGGTCCTCCACCCAGGGAAGCGAGACGTCCATGGCGATAACCTTGTCCACCCGGAACCCGGGATTCACTTCAAGCACTTTCATCAAGCTGCGCCCGAGCAATCCCGCTCCGACAACGAGAACCAAGGTAATGGCAATCTGCGCCGCCACGATTGCCCGGCCAACGCGTTGGCTGCCTTGCGAACCCGCTTGCCCACGCCCGCCTTCTTCGAGGCCCTTGCGCAAGTCCCCTGAAGTCGCCCGCGCGGCCGTGAACGCTCCGAGCCCGGTGGCAACCGCAGTGGAAAGCAGGAACGCGAACACCAGCACTGGAATACTGATCGAGACGCTGTCCAGCCGCGGCAGATTTTGCGGCGCCAGCCCAACTAATGCCGCCACACCCCAGAACGCACCAAGCACGCCAAGGCCTCCGCCAACGAGCGAAAGCAGAAAGGCTTCGGTAAGAAATTGACGGATGAGCCGCCCGCGTGCCGCACCAAGCGCGCTGCGAATGGCGAGCTCGCGCTCTCTCACCGAGGTTTGCGCCAGCAGCAAGTTCGCCACGTTCGCGCAGGCCACCAACAGCAGAAATCCCACCGCGCCCAACAGGACCAGCAGCGCCGGGCGGGCTTTGCCCGTGATCGAGTCCTGTAGCGGAAGGACAATCCCATCTTTGAGCAGGTAATCGCCTTGCTCGCTCGAGGTATCGTGAATGCGGCGCGCGATCGCGCTAATGTCTTGGTTCGCCAGATCGACGGTCACTCCATCGCGGAGGCGCCCGACTGCATAGTAGTTGTGCGCCGTCCTGCTTGGATTTTCGCCGTTCAAATCGGCCGGCAGCCACAGATCCACGTCTGCTGGAAAACGAAATCCGTCCGGGAGCACGCCGATAACGGAGTACACCGCGCCATCAATCTTCAGATGCAACTGCGAGAAGTCCAGCGACGATCCGAGTTGCTGCCTCCAGTATCCATAGCTGACTAGAACGGTGGGGCCGGCCCCTTTTTTCGCGTCGCTGGCGGTGAAGTCCCGCCCGAGGATCGGCTGAACTCCGAAGACCTTGAGAAAGTCTGGGGAGACGCCCGCCACCATCGTGCGCGAAGGCTGCGAAGCACCCGAAACGGACACGATGTTGGAATTGTACTTTGTAATCGCTTGGAAGCTGCGGTTTTGATCGCGAAAGTCGTCAAAGTTCGGGTTGGCAAGATGCGACCATCCGCCGTTCGAGTTGACCTCAAAGACGGCCATGATCCGGTTCGCATCGGTGTACGGCAGCGGCCGCAGCAACACGCCGTAGACAACGCTGAAGATTGCTGTCGTCGCGCCAATGCCTAGCGCGAGCGTGAACACCATGACGGCAGTCGCTCCGGGATTTTTCTTGAGTTGCCGGAGGCCGTACCGGCAATCGGAGAGCAGGGAGTGGAGCCAGTTGCCAAGCCGTTCTTCGCGAACCTGTTCTTTCACCTGTTCGATCCCGCCAAGTTCGATTTGCGCGGCACGTCGCGCTTCCCCGGTCGGCATGCCCGCACGAATGTTTTCCTCGGTTAGCAGTTCGAGGTGGGCATGAACTTCCTCGTCGAGGTCCATTTCCATTCGGCGCGACGAGAAAAGATTTCGCAGAAACCTTTGCGCTTTCACAAAGAGCGGCATGGTGAACTCCTCTTTACGAGGCTTCCAAAGCTTGGGCGATAGCCCACGAGATGCGGCCCCATCGCTTGGTCTCGGTTTCGAGTTGCTTCCGTCCAGGCTTGGTCAAGCGGTAGTATTTCGCGCGGCGGTTGTTCTCGGAGTCTCCCCAAAAAGAGGAAATCCAGCCCTCTTCCTCCATTCGGTGCAGTGCCGGAAACAACGAGCCGGGCTTAACAACAAAAGTGCCGCCGGTGATCTGCTGGATTCTGCGCGAGATTCCCAAACCATGCATTTCGCCGGCAAGAAGCGATTTTAGGATCAGCAGGTCCAAAGTCCCCTGCAAAAGCGTTGTCGGTTCAGAGTTCAAGGCATGTCTCCTATCGGCACCCTATAGGGATACCTATAGAATGTCAATAGGAAACGAGCGGCTCCGGGCGGAAAGCGCAGTACAAAGAAATCGAAGGATAGCTATTCACTACGCAACACGATCATCGGATCGACTTTAGTGGCGCTGCGCGCTGGGATGTAGCATGCGAAGACGCCGACGGCGCCCAGCACAAGAGAAATCGCAGCGTAAGTCAGCGGATCACTCGGACGCACGCCATAAAGGCGCCCGGACAGCAGCGGCGTTAGAGCGAGAGCCGTCGCCAGGCCTGTCACCACCCCCACGATTACCGGCGGCCCGCTCTGGCGCAATATCATCCTCCCCACGTCACCCAAATTGGCGCCGACAGCGATCCGAATTGCAATCTCCCGCTTTCGTTGGGCTACTGAATAGGATGTCACACCGTAAATGCCGATGCATGCCAGGAAGAGCGCTAGCGCGGCGAGCGCTCCTGCAAGCACGGTGACGAATCGCGTTTGCGCGCGGGCCTTTTCGACGTAGTCCATCTGCGGGCGCAGATTCGAAACCGGCATCTCCTTGTCAAGCTTCTTCACGGCCTGCTGCACATAGGCGGCAAACGTCTGCATCGGCGCTGTAGTCCGAACGACCAGCGAATACGCCGGCCGCGGTGCCAGCGACACAGGCAAATAAATTTGCCCGCGCCCCTTGCTCGTCAAGGAGTGCGCCTGGATGTGCTTCACCACTCCAACCACCACGACAGGCTCACGAATAAATTGGAAGGCGCCGGCGGGTGAATCTTCGACACTCAGCTTTTTGCCGATCGCGTCCTGCCCGGGCCAAGTCTGTTCGGCCACCGTGTCATCCACAATGGCAACGTGCGTGTGGACGGCGTCGTCTGCGTCCTCAAATTCGCGGCCCGTCAGCAGCGTCGCGCCGATGGCCCGGAAATACCCTGGGAGCGTCGACCTGTGGTCCGCCATCACTGTGTTTTGCTGCTGGATAGGCGCGCCTTCGGCCCAATAGTAGCTGTACCAGTTTCCGAGTCCTTCATCCAGCGGGAGATGAGAAACGCCGCCAACAGATTCCGCACCAGGCATAGCCGCAAGATTCGTTCGCAAATCCTTTAGAAAATTAGTTACGGACTCCACGGTGCCATAGCGCGACCAGGGAAAAGACAGTTGAAACGTTAAGACGTTCTCCGCATGAAAGCCCGGATCTACGCGCAGCAGGCTCGTAAACGTTCGAATCATCAAGCCGGTTCCCACCAAAAGAATGCAGCTGAGGCTTACTTCGCTCACAATCAGCGACTGCCGTAGCCATGGTTTTCCCGTCGTTGTGGCTTTCCCGCTTTCCTTCAATATTTCAACCAAATCCCCCCGAGCGACCGACAAAGCGGGCGCCAAGCCAAACATAATGCCCGTCAAGATCGAAAGCATGAGCGTGAATGCCAAGACCCATCCGTCCAATTTAGCGGCCACCAGCAGATAAATTCCTTCCGGCTGAAGGGAGAGAATCCACTTCAGAGCCGCCCATCCAATCCCCAGCGCGGCTGTTCCTCCAAGGCATCCAAGGAGTATGTTTTCTGTGAGAAATTGACGGACAATGCGCCTTCTCTCCGCGCCCATGGCCGAGCGAAGAGCAGTTTCATGCCTTCTGCCGCCTGAGCGGGACAGCAATAGATTAGCGACATTCGCGCAAGTCACGAGCAGCACCAGCACAACGGCGGCGAACAGGGAAACCAATGCCGGCTGTACCGGCCTTACGTCGTCCTCCTGAAGCGACAATACGCTCAAGTGCAGCGACTGCTCTGCGTATTCCTTCGCCTCCCTGCGAAGTTGGGAGGCGATGGTTTCCGCTTCACCCTGTGCCTGCGCCACTGTAAAGCCCCGGCGCAGCCTGCCAACCATTCTAATGTAGCCCGTGTCGCGGCTCTGTTTCTCCAGGTCGTTCAAAAACGGAATGAAGACCTGCACTTCTGCCATCCTGCTATCGGGAAACAGCAGCTTGAATTCTCACGGCAGCACGCCAACAACCGTGAAGTCATTTCCGTTCAACCGCGTCGTTTGCCCAACGATGGCCGGATTCGCGCCGAATTGCCGCCGCCATAAGCCGTCAGTCAAGATGAGGAGAGGAGCCGCGCCTCGGCGGTCTTCTCCGGGCGCAAAAAAGCGTCCGAGTTGCTGCTTCTCGGCCAGCAACGGCAGAAAATTCGCGGTCGTCATAGCCAGTCGCACTTGCTCCGGCTCGGCCGTTCCTGTAATCGTGCCGCTGGTTACCCATATTCCGGCAATTTCCTCAAATGCGTGGCTGCGACTGCGTAACTCAATCAGCTCCGGACCGGAAGCTGGCCCGCGCGTCTCGTTCCCCCATGTCGACCAGATCATGGCCAGACGCTTTGCATTTGGATAAGGGAAGTGGCTGCAGCAAGACGGCGTTCACCACGCTGAAAATTGCGGTGTTGGCGCCAATGCCGAGTGCCAGTGTCAGAATCGCAACGGCCGCAAAGCCCGGAGATTTCCTAAGCATGCGAAGCCCGTAGCGAATGTCCTGCCAGAGCTGCTCAAGCCAAACGCTGATCCACACCTCCCGAGTCTCTTCTTTGACGAGCGTTACGTTCCCAAACTTCCTCACGGCCGCGTAACGCGCTTCCTCCGGCGGCATGCCGCGCTCGATGTTGTCCTGGGTCTCTCTTTCAATGTGGTCGCGGATATCCTGATCGAGGTCTTCCAACACGCGTTTGCGGCGGCTCATGATTTGCCTCCCTGCTTTGCCGGGCGGAGAATGCGCGCGATCGCTCCGGCTAATTTGTCCCATTTGCCGGTCTCAAGCGTCAGTTGCTTCCTGCCTTTGGCAGTTAGACGGTAAAACTTGGCCCGGCGATTGTTCTCTGAAGTGCCTTCTTCGAACGAAATCCATCCCCGCTTGATGAGCCGGTGCAGCGCTGGATAAAGAGAACCCTGTTCCACCTGCAAGACGTCGTCGGAATTGAATTCGATGGCTTTGGCGATGGCGTGGCCGTGCTCGGGCCCCAGCAGCAGGGTGCGGAGAATCAGCAGGTCCAATGTCCCTTGCAGCAGTTCAATGCGCTCTTTTTCTTCTTTGGTAGTCATTCTAGGGGAGCGTAGTTCGCTTTCAGTAGAATGTCAAGGTGAGCCAACTCCAGAGATGTCCCACTCAGGCTACATGACTGATGTCAGAGCAGATCCAACCTCATCCCGGCTCACGGATATTTGACTCACAAAATAAAATCGTGCGGTACAATATCGCCACGATTTCTGGCATTTACCAGGTTCCTTTCAGCGGCCTTGCGGAATTAGTTCCACGTCATTACGCTGCCCTGTAACAAAGGTAGCCGGAATTACGAAAAAGTTTCGGCAGGTAAAATCGTTCGTGAACCAACAAGACTTCAGGTCATCGCCCGCGTGGTCTCCGCGCCAATCGGAGCGGCTGCTTCTCCTTCTCTGGATTCTCTCGCTTCTCTTGCTCAATCCGATCGTGCACGGGGACGGCGTCGGATACTACGCTTACGCTCGCGCGCTTCTCATCCAGCACAATCTGCGATTCGAGGAAGACTGGAGGCACGCGAACCTTTATTTTTCGCAGGCGCGAACTCTCCCCAACGGTCAGCTTAGTCCTAACGAGTACACGGGGACCGGGTACGTCGCTAACCTCTTCACCATTGGACCGGCCATCCTTTGGAGTCCGTTCCTGCTGGCAGCGCACTCTTTTGTGCTTGTTGCAAACGCGCTTGGTGCGCATATCCCCGCTAATGGTTTTTCTACCCCTTATCTCCTGGCCATGGCGCTTGGCACCTCGACCTATGGTTTCCTTGGCTTGCTTTTTTCCTATTTGCTTGCCAGAAAGTATATCGAAGAGCGCTGGGCCCTCCTTTCCACTGTTGCCATCTGGGGCGCCAGTTCGCTTCCCGTCTACATGTATTTCAATCCTGCCTGGTCCCACGCGCATTCTGCATTCGCTGTGGCCCTCTTTCTCTGGTATTGGGATCGCACGCGTGATTGCCGCACTACTTTTCAATGGATTCTTCTCGGGCTTCTCGCCGGCTTGTTGGTCGATGTCTATTTCCCCAACGGTGTTTTTCTTCTTCTCCCTCTGATCGAGTCCCTACTTGCGTATTGGAGCTCCTGGAAAGAGAAAAACTTTCGCAAAGCAGCGCAGCTCTTTACGGCAAACGCATCCTTCTTAGTTGTAGCGATTATGGTGTTTATCCCCACACTGGTCACGCGCTGGATCATTTTTGGAGGAATATTTCGCTTCGGCACTTACAGCGAACTGGCGTGGGACTGGACCGCGCCCTACTGGCGCTCCATTCTCTTCTCCGCCGAACACGGGCTTTTCACCTGGACTCCGATTCTTGCGCTGTCCGTCGCAGGCCTTTTTTTCGCGCCGCGCGCGGCGAAATCCATCACCTTATATCTCGGCGTTGGCGCAGCCGCTTATTACTACCTGATTTCCAGTTATCCCTATTGGCATGGCACGGCCTCCTTCGGAAACCGGTACTTCATCCCGCTCACGTCCGTCTTTATTTTTGGCTTTGCGATGCTGCTCCAGCGATTCGGCATATTGTTTCGTTCCGCGGGCCGTGCTTTCGCTATCTCCGCGGCGCTCTGTTTTTTCCTGGTGGCGTGGAATGCCGGTTTCATTTTTCAGTGGGGCGCGCATCTGATCCCAGCGCGGGGCCCGGTCTCTTTTTCGGAAGTTGCCCGTAACCAATTCTTCGTTGTCCCCCGACAGCTCTCCACCCAGCTTCGCGCCTACATCTTCCGCCGCAAAGCCCTCATGCAGCAGATCGAGGACCGGGACATCCAGCAGCTCAAAAAAAATCCTCCAGCTCCCTGAAACATTTGTTGCCGTGCAATACGTTCTTTCTCGACTCTTTTCTTTGATACTCTAGCGAAGGGTTCATTTCGCTCTCAGGAGTTTTCGATTCTCGCATGGCTTCCGTCCCTCAATCGAGCGCCGCTCTTCCGTTGCACTCCGGTTTCTCCGCCACCATTCGGATCGAGCCCCCCCGCGGCCTCCTCGAGCTGCGTCTCCGCGAAGTCTGGGCCTACCGCGAGCTGCTTTATTTTTTTGTCTGGCGCGACGTCAAGATCCGCTACAAACAAACCGCCATCGGCGTCCTTTGGGTTGTTTTGCAACCGGTGCTCACCATGCTGGCGTTTACATTATTTTTCGGGCGCCTCGCGAAGCTGCCGTCGGAGGGATTGCCGTATCCCATTTTTTATTTTGCGGCGCTCGTTCCCTGGACTTATTTTTCCTACGCCCTGCAAATGACCACCAACGTCGTCGTGGACAACCAGCGGCTGATCACCAAAGTGTACTTCCCGCGCCTCATTCTTCCCATCTCCGCGGCGCTTTCCGGCCTGGTGGATTTCGCGATCGGCTTCGTGGTGCTGGCGATTTTCACTTTGGCTTATGGAATCCGCCCCACGCTTGCCGCGCTGTGGCTGCCGGCGCTGCTGGCGCTCGCTTTTTTCACCGCGCTGGGCGTGGGATTGTGGCTATCGGCTCTAAATGCTCTGTACCGCGACGTGCGGTACGTGATTCCATTTCTGATCCAGTTCTGGATGTTCGCTTCTCCGGTGGCGTACCCTTCCTCGCTCGTTCCGGTGCGCTGGCGGTGGCTGTACGGGCTCAACCCCATGGCGGGAGTGATTGACGGTTTCCGCTGGGCCATTACCGGGCGCGGGCAAGCGCCTAGCCTGCTGCTGCTGGCTTCGGCTTTCGCGGTGGCGCTGGTTGTTCTTGGTGGGCTGGTTTTTTTCAACCGCATGGAGACTTCCGTTGCGGATCGCGTGTGACGCGGATCCCCATGTTGAGTTGGGGGTACCCTCCCCCCAGTTTTTTGTAAGTGTTGCATCTAAAGGGTTTGGCCTGCCTGTAAGTCTTTTGTTTGCAGCACTTACGGGGAAGGCCCATAAGTGTTGCAGTTAAAGGACTTATGGGACGAAGCGTGAAGGCTTGGCGAGGGGGAACTAAACATTGGCACTGAGGCCACGGAGGTCTTGGGGCCCGTGAAGGAACCGGAGAATGAACAGCTGAAACTAAAAAAGGGAGACGGATGAAGAGAGGAGAAAGCGCCCACGGTAGTGTAGGCGCTAACGGATGCTTCGCAGCGGGGATGGGAAGGCCAATTCACGGGGAATGATAGCATGAAGGTAACGTCTCGTCAAGCAAAACATAAACTATTCAGAAAGAGCGACTTAGAACAGTGAATCAGGCGGTCATCCTCACGAAACAGCGGTGCGGTAGCACGGTATGACTGCATCCGTGAAGCATCTCGTTGTCCGTCTCTTCAACGCCTTCGGCCTAGACATCCGGCGCCGCCGTCCCGCGACGCCCGAGCGCGCCAGTATGGCCGGCGGGCTCGCCCAGCTTGCGCGCCTCGGCTTCCAGCCCCGCACCGTCATTGACGCCGGCGTAGCCAGCGCCACTCCTGAGCTTTACTCCACCTTCCCCTCCGCCTCCATCCTCCTCATCGAGCCACTAGCCGAGTTCGAGCCCTTTCTCCAGAAAATCTGTTCGGGGTATAACGCCCAATATGTTCTCGCCGCCGCTGGCCAAGCGCCGGGCTCCGCCACTCTCAACGTCCATGCCGACAAAGTCGGTTCCAGCCTTCTTAGAGAAGTCGAAGGCGCCTCCGTCGACGGAACTCCCCGTACGGTGCCCGTCGTGACCATCGACCAGCAGTGCGCCGAAAGGAAACTCCTGGGCCCGTATCTCATCAAAGTCGACGTACAGGGCGCGGAGCTCCAAATCCTCGCAGGCGCTACACGCACGCTCCAGAAGACCGAGGCCGTAATCATCGAAGTCACTTTTTTCGGCACCATGATCGGAGGGCCACAGTTCTATGACATTGTCCACTTCATGAAGCAATGCGGCTTCGTTGCCTACGACATATTTGGCGTCAACTATCGTCCACTCGACGGCGCACTGGCCCAGGTAGACATGATCTTCGTCCGCGAGGATGGTCCCTTCCGTCGATCTCACGCCTTCGCCACTCCCGAGCAGCGCGAAGCTTCAACCCGCGAAATGAAAGCGCAGTTCGCGGAGCAGGCCAAGAAGCTCTCATGAGGGAAGCAGTCATTCACGGAGAAAAGATCGGGAATGCGGCCCCGCTCAATCTTTCCGGCCGGATCCCGGAGCTGGACGGCCTGCGTGGGCTAGCCATCGGCAGCGTATTGATTTGGCACTACTTTATGGTTCCTACAGTAACCGCTCCTGGCACACCGCTTTCGTACGCCTTAGTCTTCGGGCGGCTAACTTGGAGCGGCGTGGATCTGTTTTTTGTATTGTCCGGCTTCCTCATCGGTGGAATCCTCCTGGATGCGCGCAAGGCCAGCAACTATTTCCAAGTCTTCTACACACGCCGTTTTTTCCGGATCGTCCCTATTTATGCTGCTGTCCTCCTCATCGTTCCGACGTTCCTGCTTTTGGCGCAGCGCACGCATCACGGCACGTGGCTGACTCCGGCACATCCGCCGTGGTACTTTTTTTGGACTTTCACACAGAATTTCTGGATGGTCCGCGCGATGGACTTTGGCGGCAACGCTTTGGGGGTCACGTGGTCGCTGGCGATCGAAGAGCAGTTTTATCTCACGCTGCCGCTGATCGTCCGGTTCTTCACCGGCCGCAAGCTTTGGGCGTGGGTCCTCGGCGGGATTTGCATGGCACCTTTGGCGCGTGTCGCTATCCGGCTGATCTGGCCGCATAATTGGATAGCTGGTTTCGTCCTTATGCCATGCCGCGCAGACGCTCTGCTGCTTGGCGTCCTAGCGGCAATTCTGATTCGGGATGACGCATGGAGAGATCGAATCCGGAGTAATAATCTATTTTTCGCCATTTTGATGCCCATTCTCTTAATCGGTATCGGTTTTCTAGGCTGGAAATCGCCCGCCTTTACAGATTCCATAATGCGGACGTTTGGTTACACTTGGTTGGCTCTTTTTTATGTCAGCGTGCTTCTCTTCTCGGTGACCAGACCGAATAGTTTTATCAGCCGCGCGCTGAGATTTAAGTGGCTCGGCTGGCTGGGCGGGATCGCCTACGGCACCTATCTTCTTCATCAAGCGATAGTAGGATTCCTTTTTCGCTATTTCTGGGGACACTTCCCGCAGATAACAAACGCTCTTGCTTTCTTGACCGCGCTCACTGCGCTCGCACTGACTCTGGTGGCCGCGCGCCTCTCCTGGCGGTATTTCGAGAGCCCACTGATACGGTTAGGCCACCGTTCCAGTTATACGTTCGCTGAACCATCGGCAAAGGCTGTTCCTCGGCCATCGGCGGAGGCGGCGTATCCATGAGCACCGTGGTGATCCATGGCGAAGGGCTGGGGAAGCGGTACAGGCGGGGGCTGCAGGTGGACGACGGGCTGCGGCATGCGCTGGAAGATTTCGTGCGGTCGCCGATTGCTTCGCTACGCAGGAAAAAGGAAGAGACGTTCTGGGCGCTGAAAGACGTTTCGCTGGAAGTGAAAGAAGGGGAAGTTCTTGGATTGATCGGGCGCAATGGGGCGGGAAAGACGACGTTGCTGAAGATTCTGTCGCGGATCACGAGGCCCACGGAAGGCTGGGCGGAGATTCACGGGCGAGTCGGCTCGTTACTGGAAGTGGGGACAGGATTTCACCCGGAGCTGACGGGTCGCGAGAACACGTTTCTTTCCGGGGCGATCCTGGGGATGAGCAAAGCGGAGATCGAGCGGAAGTTCGATGAAATCGTGGCCTTCGCGGAATTGGAAAAATTCATCGATACGCCCGTAAAGCATTATTCCTCCGGCATGTACGTGCGGCTGGCATTCGCCGTGGCGGCGCACCTGGAGCCGGAGATTCTGCTAGTCGATGAAGTGCTGGCGGTGGGCGACATCAACTTCCAGAAGAAGTGCCTGGGGAAAATGGGAGATGTGGCGCGAGCGGGGCGCACGGTGGTCCTCGTTTCGCATCAGCTCAACCAGATTCGGCGGCTGTGCCATCGCGTGGTGTGGATCGATGACGGGTCTGTTCGCCAGAATGGCTCCACGCATGAAGTTGTCTCCGCTTACGAATCTGCGATGGCTCGTGGAGACTCAAATGGACATTCCCAAGAGCGGCCGGTCAATTCCAAAGGCCATTTCACTAAATGGCAAATCATTGAGCCCGACGGCGACGACCCTCATACCCTTGCAAGTGTTGGCAGAACGACGATCCAGTTCACGCTTCAACTCCATGAACCCATCCGCAAAGGTCACCATGGGATCGCACTATTTAATCCAGATCAGCACCTCGTGTGGGCTACGGACGTTGCTTTCGCAGACCTCGCTGTCGGAGAGCATGAATTCCGTCACAACTTCCCGATGCTTCCGCTGAAGCCTGGTCCTTACTACTGGCACTTGAGTTTGTATAACATGGACGAGCTTCTGGATCTCTGGGATTGTCTCCCCGAGCTTACGGTAGCAACCGAGAATTACCAACATCCAAGCGACGAATGGAACGGAATGCTCAACTTGCCCGATGAATTCTCAGTCTCATCCTCCCCAGCTACGAAAGAGAAATGAGCAATTGGGTTAAGGATCTGGCACGACGAGTCGCGCGCAAAACTTACCCCCGCCTCCGTTCGGCACGCAGGCAGACCGGCGATGCTGTCACAAAACGTCCCTTCAAAACTGCCCTTGTCAAACAGGCCTTGGACGTATTTGGCCCTTGGTCTGGAGTGCTATGGAAGGACACATCTCCCGAGCGTCTCTTTGACATGTGGCCCGGTAAAGCCGTCTATTGGGAACTTACCTGCGTCCTCAAAGCCGACTGGTATATTATCCCGCAAACGCTGGAGACGGACTACACCCGAGACGCTATCCGTCGTGTTGCTGGACGTGCGGAACTCACCGAGAAACACGTGAAAAACATTACGCCACCTGAGGACATTCCATTCTCTGACTATGATGTGGTCATCACATTCGACCCCATCCTCAGCCCTCCCAAACTCTCAAGGATCCTGTACGCATATTACGTGCAGGAACACTGGGATGGTATCTACGCGCAATCCCTAAGAAAACCGGCTCCCAACTACGACCTCTTTCTCGACCACATGATGGCTGCACCGAACCGACTCCGGGCCCTTCCGCAGCCTGTCTCATTCCCGTATATACACGACCACCGTCTTATGCGCAGCCTGTTCGGGTCATCCCAGCAGGAGGCCGCTTGGGTCGACTGGCGCACACTAATGACGCTAGCGATGAAGCAACTCGGCGAGGCATGGTGCCCTGAGGCCCAAGCCGAGCTCTATCGACTCCAAGACTCCCTCGGAATTGAGATTCGCTGCCGCACAAGTAACCAAGCGAAGACTTATGGAATCTCCGATAGCCCGCAATGGGGAGACGCGGCCCACTACTTCCGCGAGCTAGCTGAATGTCGCTATTATGTTGCAGTGGGACGTATCGCTGGCGCGGGCCAGGCCCTCGCCGACGCTGCCGCGCTTGGCTGCCTTTGCATTGGCCAAAAGGACAAGCCTTACCACCGGTTGCTTTGTCATCCCTTGTGCCTTTGCAAGGGTATGGCCGATATGCCCAGGCGGCTCCGCGCGCTTCGGGAGAATCCAGAACTCCAACACGAGGTTCTTGCCTTTCAAGACGCAGAGTTACTTGAGCACTTCCACGTCCGGCCACTGAATCATTTGCAAAGCGCGATACAGATGAAAGACCCCCGCTAGCTTGGGAGAATAGTTGTCCATGTCATTCGCCAATGTCGAAATTTCTCGCGTGAGGGATTATTGGAATGATCGTCCCTGCAACATACGGCATTCGACGGCGACGGTGGGTACGAAGGAATACTTCGACGAGGTAGAGGCGCGAAAATACTTTGTGGAATATCACATACCGGGATTCGCGGAGTTCGCGCTGTGGCGCGGGAAGAAGGTGCTGGAAATCGGGTGCGGGATTGGCACGGACACGATCAATTTTGCGCGCGCGGGAGCGCAAGTCACGACGGTAGACCTTTCGGAAAAGTCCATGGAGCTGGCCCGCCAGCGTGCCGCGGTGTTCGGATTGGAAGACCACATTCGTTTCTGCGCGGGGAATGCGGAACAGCTCAGCGCTTTCGTGCCGCCGGAGCCGTATGACTTGATTTACTCCTTCGGCGTAATCCACCACACGCCGAATCCTGAGGCGGTGCTGGAGCAGCTTCGGAAGTACACGCGGCCGGGAACAACGGTCAAGATCATGGTCTATCACCGGCGGTCGTGGAAAGTTGCGTGGATTTTGGCGACGGAGGGCAAAGGCCAGTTCTGGAAATTGCAGGACGTAGTGGCGAAAAACTCCGAAGCGCAAACGGGATGCCCGGTGACGTACACCTACACGCGGCGAGAAGGGCGGCAACTCTTGGAACGGCACGGCTTCCGCGTGACGGACGTGCAGGCCGAGCACATCTTTCCTTACCGCATCGCGGACTACGTGAAGTATCGGTACGTCAAGGAATGGTATTTCCGCTGGATGCCGCGGCCGTTTTTTCGATTGCTGGAGCGCCGCTGGGGCTGGCATCTTCTGCTGACCGCGCAGGCCTAGTATTACGTGTTTAATTGGCGGCTGGTCTACTCACTTGTTGCGAACGCTATTTTCGCTATGCTTGAAGTGTGCTGACAATTTTCACGATCCCGAAGGTGTTCAAAGGGCACATTGGGGTTATCCAGCACAATGCCATTGAGAGCTGGACGAAGCTGGAGCCGCGTCCGGATATCATCCTTCTGGGAAATGATGAGGGAACGATGGAGGTGGCGCAGGAATTTGGCTTGCGACACTTGCCGAACGTGGCGACGAACGAACACGGCACGCCGCTGCTGAGCGATATGTTCCGGCAGGCGGAGGCGGCGGCGAGTTTCGAATGGATGTGCTACGTCAACGCGGACATTGTGCTTTTGAGTGATTTTGCGCGGGCGTTCGAAAAGGTGCGGCGGCAAGTTCCGAAGTCCCTCATGGTTTCTAAACGCGTCAACATTGACATTGCAGAGACGCTGACTTTTGAGGCGGGCTGGGAATCGCGTATGAAAACGCGGAGAAACTCGGATGGTGTCGCCGGGGACCACAAGTTCATAGATGTTTTCGTTTTCCCGAAAGGCATGTATGCCCATGTGCCGGATTTCGCAATCGGGCGGCTGTGGTTTGATCACTGGCTGATCAAAGCTGTGCGGGAGCAAAATCTGCCGGTGGTGGATGCGTCGCTAGCGGCGACGGTGCTGCACCAAAATCATGATTACAATCACGTCGCGGGCGGCAAGGAACAAGTGTGGAACGGTGAAGAACAGGAACGGAATTATCAGCTTTATGGCAGGGTGAAGGACTCGTACACGCTGTTGGATGTGACGCACAAGCTTACGCCGGGCGGGGCATTACGAAGGGTGCGCTTGCGCAAGCCGTTGTTCAAGATGAGGCGATTCGCGTGGGATATTTTCGTGCGGCGAACAGCGGCGCTTCGGAAAGTGCTGGGGCTGCGCAGGGGATTCAGACAGACAGCGAACGATCAGAGCTCCTGAACATCGCTAGTGGATTTTGTGGCTTGGCCTTGCCGTTGCTGAAGAGTCTTAAGGAAACCGAAGGAAGGCGGCGTCATGTTTTGGTGGGGTCTGGTCCTGGTTGTTCTCGCGACTCCTTTCCTTCTATATGGCTTGTTGCGTTGGGCATCCGCGGACGAAGGTATCGACCGCGAGATCTCGAAGGAACGTTTTCGGGCGGAGCAGGAATTGAGAGGTCTGCGGCGCTCCGGCGGAGGCGATCTCGCTGCAAGTCCTCCCACCGACAAAGTCTGACGTTTCGCTGATCGCAGGCTTCCTGCCGGCACTTTCTCACGTTAAACTTAGGGCCTCTCTCAGGAGGCGCATGGTCTCGACAATATCGGTTATTGGTTTGGGCAAACTCGGCTCGCCGATCGCAGCTTGTTTTGCGGCGCGCGGTTTTCAAGTCATCGCGGTAGATATAGATGCACAGAAAGTGGACGCCATCGGCCGCGGGGTGCCTCCCGTGCACGAGCCCGGACTCGCGGAGCTTCTCCAGGAATCCAAAGGGCGCCTTCTCGCGACGCAGGACACCGAAGCGGCAGTCCGAGATTCCGAGGCCACGTTCATTGTCGTCAGCACTCCCAGCGAAGCGGACGGCGGGTTTTCACTTCGGTATGCCATTCCCACTTGCGAAGCCATCGGCCGCGCGTTGCGCAACAAAGATTCCTATCATCTCGTGGTGCTTACCAGCACGGTGATGCCCGGTTCCACCGGCGGCGAAATCAAGTCGGCGCTCAAACGCGCCAGCGGCAAGCGCTGCGGCCAGGACTTCGGGCTGTGTTACAGTCCCGAATTTATCGCGCTCGGGACGGTGATCCGCGATTTCTATTATCCCGATTTTCTTTTGATCGGCGAGTCCGATCCTCGCGCTGGGGACCTTCTTTCGGATGTCTACGCGCGGACTTGCAAGAACTCTCCCACGATAGCGCGCATGAATTTCATTAACGCGGAAATCACCAAGCTGGCCGTCAATACGTACATCACGACCAAAATCAGCTATGCCAATATGCTTGCCCGGCTGTGCGAGAAACTTCCCGAAGCCGACGTCAGCGTGGTTACCTACGCGCTGGGACTCGATTCGCGGATCGGGTCCAAATACTTGAAGGGCGCGGTCAGCTATGGCGGCCCCTGTTTTCCTCGCGACAATCGGGCCTTTGCAGCGCTGGCCGCGCGTAGCGGCGCCTTCTCCGATCTTGCCGAAGCCACGGATCGTTTCAACCGCGCCCAGATCGCGGCTCTGGCCGGGCTTGTAAAATCCCATCAATCCGGGAGCCTTCCGGTTGGAATTCTTGGCCTTACGTACAAACCAGACACGGACGTAATCGAAGAATCCTTTGGGCTGCTGCTTGCCCTTGAGCTGGCGTCCGCCAATCTCCCGATCGTGGTCTTCGACCCTTCCGCCGACTTGCCTCGTGCTTTCGCCGCGCATAAATCCGTGCGCATTGCGACTTCCGCGGAGGACTGCATCGCGCAATCCGGCATCGTCGTTCTTGCTACTCCCTGGCAGCAGTTCTGCGATCTCGCCAGTTCGGCATGGATGCAGCCGTTCCGCTCGGGCCCGAGTTTTCATGCCACGCGGCGCGTGGTCATCGATTGCTGGCGCGCTCTTCCGCACCTGGAAGGCTCGCAAAACGTTCACTACATCCGCCTGGGGGCGCCAGCCCCCGCACCGCATTTCGCGACCGCCACCATTTCAGCGGACTAGACGCGGGATTTCGCCGTGACGGAACCCGTCCACCAGCCAGGTGGCAGCGGTCATCCCGGGAATTGCTATTGTCATTTCGCTAATACGGTGTAACATGCCGCCACAGAATTATCTAATATAAGAATATAACGCCTGTGCTAACTATATTCACGACTGCAAAACCCTTCCGCGGGCACATCGGGATCATTCAGCGCAACGCGCTGCAATCGTGGAAGGCCCTTCATCCGGCCGTAGAGATCATCCTCTTTGGCGCCGATGAAGGGGCGGCCCATGCCGCGCAAGAATTAGGACTTCACCACGAACCGCACGTGGAGCGCAACGAGCACGGCACCAAGCGGCTGGACTATTTGTTCGCGCGAGCGCAGCTCATCGCGAAGCACGACGTCCTCTGCTACGTCAATTGCGACATTATCCTGATGCAGGATTTGCGTCGTGCGATCGAGCGTGTCCATGCGATGCACCGGGAATTTCTAATGGTTGGCCACCGCTGGGATACGGGGATTACAGAACCGCTGGCGTTCGAGCGCTATGAATGGCAAACGGAACTGCGAAGTGTCGCATTGCGCCTGGGCAAGCGGTGCACCTCCGAATGGATCGATTACTTCGCGTTTACACGAGGCCTTTATGGACCGGACATACCCCCGTTTGTGCTGCGCGTCTTCTGGGATAACTGGCTTGTTTGGAAAGCGCTGGATTCGGGGAAGCCAGTCATCGATGCATCGCGCGTGGTGATGGCCGTACACCAAAATCACGATTACAGCTACCATCCACAAGGGAAAGCCGGAGTCTGGAACGGAGAAGAAGCAGGCCGGAACGCGCAGCTTGCGGGTGGTTGGCGCCATCTTCGCACCATCGCCGATGCCGCGGAAGTGCTCACGCCGGAGGGGCTGAAGTCTAATGTGCTGCGCCACTGGTTCGCAGCGAGGCGCTACGCGAGGCAAGCGGGACGTGTGCTGCGGAACGACGTTTGGCACACTATTTGGTTCGCGGTTCTAGATCTCATCCGCCCTGTCCGACGGTCCCTCGGCCACAAGTTTTAGTCTGCTTGGAGGCCGGAAAGACATGTTTTCAGCTTGTTACTACAAAAGAAATATGTTGCATTATTAGCGTGTCGTAATTAGTATCCGCATACCATAAGCAGTAAGTACCATCGTCCTTCTGTTCCCAAGTATTTTCCGTCGCTCGCGCTGGCAGCCGAGCTGCCTGATGCGGTGACACGTCGGCTTCTGCGGCAGCGGGTGCGTTCCGCCACGCCGAGCCCGACTCCGGAAGAGTGCTGCGGCAAGGAAGCCGACGGATGAATACCAACACACCAAGAATTTCACAGATCCGAGAGGTCGAGCCCATCCGGCCAACGGCGGAAATGACCATGCATTTGACGCCGTTCGACCGGAAAGAGTACAGGGAACTGATTGATGCGCGAGGCGAAACAATACGGCGAATCGTCGCCAAGCTGAAACCCGCGCTGGAGCTTTCAAATGCCGTGGACGCAGGCTGCGGCGTGGGATTTTTCTCACAAACTCTTGTGGAGTGTGGCCTGAAAGTGCGTGGGTTCGACGCGCGCGGAGAAAACGTGGCGGAGGCACGGCGGCGATTCCCGCACATTCCGTTCGAAAAGGGCGATATTGTGGAACGTGCAATCCTGCAACTGGGCGAATTTGATCTGGTTCTATGCTTCGGACTTCTTTATCACCTGGAGAATCCATTGCTCGCGATTCGCAACCTTCGCGTACTGACGAAGAAATGCCTGCTGCTGGAAAGCATGTGCCTGCCGGGAGAAGAGCCCTCGATGTTGTTGCGCAAGGAACCGCATGAGCGCGATCAGAGCTTGACCGAGGTAGCTTGCTATGCGAGCGAGGCTGGCTTGGTGAAGATGCTGTACCGCGCGGGTTTCGGGATGGTCTACCGCGTAGTGCCCCTGCCGGAGCACGAGGATTTTCGCGAGACAGCGGAACACACCCGGCGGCGCACGGTCTTGCTGGCCTCCACCATGTCGATCGATTTGGCGGGATTCCGGCTAATCCCCGAGCCGCATGAAGCAGAAGATCCCTGGTCTAAAAAGCCGGCGGTAGCAGCCACACTGCCACAACGAATCGGACGATTCCTGGCCGCACCTCCACGAAGGAAGTACATTACGCTGGTGAACCGAGCGCGACGGGTTTTCCCCGGGATGCCTATTCC
The DNA here is from genome assembly GCA_003225315.1 of Acidobacteriota bacterium. Taxonomy (GTDB): domain Bacteria; phylum Acidobacteriota; class Terriglobia; order Acidiferrales; family UBA7541; genus Acidiferrum. The sequence continues at coordinate 34,698 of QHZD01000027.1, read as the reverse complement.
CTTACGGCTGCCCTTCGGCGCGTGGTGGCTGGCAGAGAAGAGCGCCCTGGATCAAGAATTGATTTATAACGAGTTTGAACGGATGGAAACGGAATTTGTAATGCGATTGCTACGGAGGGACATGACTGTCGTTGATGCCGGGGCGCATCACGGGTTGTACACGTTGCTGGCATCGAAGCGCGTCGGATGGGATGGACACGTTATTGCGATCGAGCCTTCACCGCGGGAGTGCGTACGGCTGGAAAAACACCTGAGGATGAACCGTTGTTCGAACACCGAACTGGTGCCTTGCGCGCTGGGAGAGAATCCTGGGGAGGAAGACCTTTATCTCGTGGACGGAGAGCAAGATTGGTGCAACAGCCTGCGGCGGCCAGCTGTCAGCGAACCCATCCACACAGTGCGGGTCCCGGTCCGACGACTGGACGATGTGCTTGCCGAATCAGGCGTGAGCAAAGTTGATTTTGTCAAGCTGGACGTAGAAGGGGCGGAACTCTCCGTCTTATACAGCGCGATGAAGTTGCTACACCGGGAATCGCGACCGGCGATACTGGCGGAGGTGCGGGACACTCGGACGCAGCCATGGGGCTATGCGGCACGAGAAATCCTCCAATTCCTGGTTCGAATGGACTACCGCTGGTTCGCCATTGCCGCAAAGGGAGCGTTGGTGCCGATTTCCTGCGACCAGGCATCGTATGACGCCAATCTGGTTGCCCTTCCCGTGGAGCGCGTGGAGGAGTTTCTCAGTCTTCTCGGGTGGCAGTAGGTGAATGCCCGGCTTTGGCCTTATCTCGAGGCAGTCAAATTGCGGGCGACTGCTGGTACTCTTTTGGTGAGGGAGCGGCCTCTCGTCTTTGATCTCAATCATTTTAGGAAAGCGATGTGTGAAATTGCGCCGCTCTTCCACGGTTTGGGCCCCACGAGGTGAGGATTGGATTCGAACGCATGAAAGTTCTGGTCACGGGCAGCAGCGGACTGATTGGTTCGGAAGCTGCCGAGCATTTCGACCGCCAGGGGCACGAAGTCGTCGGCGTGGACAACAACATGCGCCGGGTGTTCTTCGGTCCGGCGGGCGACACGCTGTGGAATCTGGAGCGGCTCAAGGGTGTGACGAAGCGATTCACACACGCGGCGCTGGATATCCGCGACCGGACGGCGATGGAAGAACTCTTTCGAACGCAACGTTTCGATTTGATTGTCCACTGCGCAGCGCAACCTTCACACGATAAAGCGCGGGAGATTCCGCTTCTTGATTTCGAAGTGAATGCGCTTGGGACAGTGAACCTTCTCGAAGCCACGCGCCAGCATTCGCCCGACGCGGTGTTCGTTTTTCTTAGCACCAACAAGGTTTATGGAGATGCGCCCAATGAGATCCCGCTGAAAGAGTTGGAGAAGCGGTACGATTACGCGCGGGCCGAGGACTTTGAGGGTATCAGGGAAACCTGCCGGATCGATCAAACGCTGCATTCGCTTTTTGGCGCCTCGAAAGCGGCAGCGGACCTTGCCGCGCAAGAATATGGGCTCTACTTCGGAATGAAGGTGGGAATCTTTCGCGGTGGCTGCCTGACGGGGCCGTCCCACTCCGGCGTAGAGTTGCACGGTTTTTTGTCCTATTTGGTGAAGGTGGCGCTCAGCGGAGGGAAGTATTCCATTTTTGGCTACAAAGGCAAGCAGGTGCGCGACAACATTCACAGCCATGACGTGGTGCGAGCTATCGAGGAATATACGGCAAATCCGCGGCCCGGCGAGGTATACAACCTGGGAGGTGGCCGCGCGAACAGCGTGTCGATGCTGGAAGCCATCGACCACATTGAACAGATGACCGGACGCAAGCTGGACTGGCGCTACGTGGATGAGGCGAGGAAAGGCGACCACATCTGCTATATCTCAAACACGCGAAAGTTCCTGAGCCATTATCCGAATTGGAAAATCACACGCGGATTGGACGTCATTTTCGAAGAGATTATTGCGGTACAACGAACACAGTTGGCGCGGACCATGGCGAAATAAACCAAGAAGGCACGAATGAAAGCCCCTTTTTTCACCGTTCTGATCGATACCTACAACCACGGTGAATTCGTCGAAGACGCTGTTTCGAGCGTGCTGGCGCAGGATTTTCCGGCTGAGGAGCGGGAAATTCTGGTCGTGGACGACGGTTCGACCGACGATACGGAAGAGCGTTTGCGGAAGTTCGGGGAGAAGATCCGCTATTTCCGAAAGAAGAACGGCGGGCAGGCTTCGGCCTTCAATTTCGGTTTCGAGCATGCTCGGGGCGAAGTGCTCGCGCTGCTGGATGCGGACGATGTCTGGCTTCCGGAGAAACTGGGGCAAGTCTACGAAGAGTTCGAACGCCATCCTGCCGCGGGGATGGTCTACCACCGCCTGTATTTGTGGGATGGCAGGGCACACCTTTCTGAAGACACCTATTTCATACCTGTTTCGGGGCACGTAACGGAAAGCCGGCGCGCGCTTCTGCGATACCCCATGATGGGCACATCGTGCCTGGCGTTCCGGCGCGAAGCGCTTCAGAAACTATTGCCGGTGCCCGAGTCGCTGCGATTTCAGGCCGATGCCTATCTCACGGCGCTGGTGATATTTGTTGCGCCGGTTGTGGCCTTGCCGAGATTTCTGGGGAAGTACCGGCTGCATGGCGCAAACCTGTTTCAGGTAAACGCCGAAAGACCTTCTCGCAGCCAAATCGAAGGCAGGATGGCCACGCGCGAGGCGCTGCTCAGGGAGCTCCGGCATTGGCTGCAAAAATACGGTCAGGATATCAGCTCCAGGAATATTCGCGCTTACTTGAAGCAATGGGTAAAAGCCCAGGAGAGCGATGGGTTTGTGCTGAGGGCGCCGGGCCGATGGAAATATTTTCGCCATTTGCTTGATTTTCTCCCGACGTACGGCGAGATCATGACGCCGCGGCACCGGGCTTACAGTTATCTGCGTGCACTTGCGGCGCTGTTCCTGGGCTATCATCATCTGTATGTGCTGGATGACGTTCGGATGAAGCGCAAGCGGCTGTTCAATTCTTCCGCAAAGAAGAGCGGGGCGGCGGAAAAGGCAAGAACACTGGCTGCCAAGAGTTGAAATGATCCTTGCTGCATGCGGGATTGAGGATTTTGGGGAGCGCGAATTTGCCAAGGAGCTTTGTCAGCGTACTGATTGACACGTACAACCACGAGCGCTTCATCGAGCAGGCGATCGTGAGCGTGCTGGAGCAGGATTCTCCAGCAGCGGAGCGTGAGATCATCGTCGTCGATGACGGCTCGACGGATCGCACACCGGAGATTGTGAAGAAATTCCAGCCGCGCGTGCGATTGCTGCGCAAAGAGAACGGCGGGCAGGCTTCAGCGTTTAATGCGGGCATTCCGGAATGCCGGGGAGAGATCATCGCGTTCCTGGACGGGGATGATTGGTGGGCGCCGGGGAAACTGCAAGCCGTCGCTGACGCGCTCGCCAGCGATATGTCAATTGGCCTGATAGGACACGGAATCACCGAAGTCTTTCCAGACGGCCGGCAACACACTGAGTTGCTTCGCGAAGTTCCCCGATTCCGCCTTGATTCGGTGGAAGGTGCGCGCACCTTCCGGTTGAGAAAAAGTTTTCTTGGCACCAGCCGGATGACGTTTCGCTCCGAGGTACTCAGGGGAATCGGTGCGGTGCCCGAAAGACTCCGGATAGAGGCAGACGAATATTTGTTCACGCTCGCCGGATTGTACTCAGATGTATTGATCTTGCGCGAATCACTGACGTTCTACCGTGTACACGAATCGAATGCATTCCATATATCAAGAGGGAACACGCTTGCCATTCGCAAGAAGCACCAAGTACTTGATGCGCTGGCGAAGTCGCTTAGGAAAAAACTTGAGGAACTGCAATTACCTGGACCCGTTGTGAGCGCGGTCGTCGAGTCGCTTGAAACCGAGGCGAGTCTGATGCGGCTATCGATAAATAACGGGTTCCCGTGGGAGACGATACGGACGGAACTGAGGAACTATCGAATCATGCATGAAAATGCTTCAACTGCCGATTGGGCGTTCAAGGGGCTGACCCTGATTCCCGCTTGCATTATGAGTTCACGGCTCTACTATTCATTGCGTCAAAGCTTGGCACAGAACAATATTTACCGAAAGGCACGACAGAGATGGCTGCCATTCCAGCAGCCCGCGCACGTGGACCGTTACCGGACGACGAGGCCCTGACGGATGGAGCCGAACGCTTGGCAGCAGCAACCGCTGCACATCTTAATGGGATCGGGAGTGCCGAGGCGTCGCGAGGGCGGCGTGGCGACAATCATCTATAACCTGGGCCGCGAGCTCGAACGGCTGGGTCATCATCTCACCTACATTTTTCAAGAAGATCTGGTCGATCCCGGGAGTGTCTCGCCACGGTGGAATGAGCTCGTCTTTTCGTTACGGCTGAGCCGCTACATCGCGGGAAACCGCGAAAAGTTCTCGATTGTGAATCTGCACGCTCCTACAGGTTTTCCCTATGGCGTTCGCCGCCGCTGGCGCTACGGAGCAGGCTATCCACCCTACGTGATGACACTTCACGGCATCGAAGAGCGCCGCGTGCATGTAATGAGCCGCGAAGTGAAAAAGAGCCGCGCCTGGAATTTTTCATTGAGAAACCGCCTCTGGCACCGCTTTTACCATCAGCCACGTTTTCGATGGTCGATTCGCACCGCGGACGGAGCGCACGCGTATAGTCGCGATGTCTGGTCGATGCTGCAGCTCAAATATGACATGGATTCAGATCGTGTCGCGTACATCCCTAACGGTGTAGAACCCCGATTCTTCATTTCTCGGGAGTATCGAGATGGCGATTCGCTGCAGCTGCTCTATGCAGGTACGTGGCTCGATCAGCGCGGCATCTTTTACATTCGCGATGCGATGAGAAATCTAGCGGCGCGTCTTCCTCGGTTTACGATGACCTTTGCAGGGTGTGGCGTCCCACCGGAGGAAATCCAGCGATTCTTTGGAGCAGAACTGGCAGGCCGAATCTCAATCCGTCCTGTCGTTGCGGCGGAGCAAATGCAAGAACTCTATTCCGAGCATGACGTCTTTGTCTTTCCCTCCCTGATGGAGGGATTGCCATCTGTGCTGCTTGAAGCCATGGCGACGGGAATGCCGGTGATCACGACGGAGACATGCGGGATGCCAGATGTGGTGGAAAACGATTACAACGGATTATTAATACGGCCGGCCGATGCCAGGGCGATCGAAGAAGCCATTCTGCGTCTCGCCGGATCGGTTGAATTACGCGGGAGACTCGGCGTCGCCGCCCGCGAGACAATGAAACGATATACTTGGGAGCGCGCCGCGAAGCAACTCGAAGCCTTGTACATGCATGTCCTCGAACTGGAAGGCCAAGCCAAGGGATGGTCACGCTAGGGATTAATTATTCGCAGATGCATGACTCGTCGGCGTGCATCGTGCGCGACGGCGAGCTCTTGTTCGCTGTGGCGGAAGAGCGCATCAGCCGATTGAAGCACGATGCCAGCTTCCCCAAGAATGCCATTCGAGCATGTCTCGATTTCGCAAATGCGCGAGCGGAGCAGTTGGATGAAGTGTGTTTTGGGTGGCAGACGGCGGGGCCGGTCTTCCGGCATGATCTGAAATGTTACGCCACAGGGAAAATGCCTCTGACCTACCTGAATGGGCTGAATTCGACGCTGCACTTCTTGAGCATGTGGCACCAGGAAAGCGGAGCGAAGAAATTCGCGCAACAATTCGGGCCGACAAAAGCGAAAATGCGGTTTGTTGATCATCACCTGGCGCATGCCATCAGCGCTTATGCGTACTCGGGATTTGAAGATGCCGCCGTCGTGGTAATGGATGGCCGCGGCGCGTGGGAAGCGACGACCATCTGGCAAGCCCACAACGGCAGGCTCGACCCCGTGCTCATGATTCCCTTTCCCGATTCCGTGGGACATTTCTATAGCGAATTTACCGAGTTTCTCGGCTTTCAGCGCAACAGCGACGAATGGAAAGTGATGGGACTTGCGCCCTACGGGAAGCCCGGCGTGGATTTGTCCGCCTTCATCGATGTGAGGGCGTCGCCGTATCGTATCCACACTAGGCAACTGATCACCAACGGCGCGACGCCGATTGCCGGCATGGCTGCGCTTCTTGGCCCGCCGCGTATTCCAGAGAGCGACATCGACGGACGTCACAAAGACACCGCTTACGCCGTGCAGGACGCTTGCGAAACAGCGATGATGAATGTAGTGCGGATGGCCATCGAGAAAACAGGGTGCCGGAAAGTTTGTCTTGCCGGAGGCGTGGCGCTGAATTCGAAAGCCAATGGAAAAATCGTGGCATCCGGTCTTGTGGATAAATTGTTTGTGCAGCCCGCGGCCTCGGATGATGGAGTAGCGCTTGGCGCGGCGCTTGCTCACTATCTTGACGGCAACGGAAAATTGCCGAACAAGACGATGCGGCACGCGTATTGGGGGCCATGTTTTGACGACGAAGCTATAGAAAGCGCGCTACGCACGTACAAATTACATTACACGAAACTGTCGGATCCCGCGCCCACGGCGGCTGAACTGCTTGCGCAGGGGAAGATTCTCGGCTGGTTTCAAGGACGCATGGAATTTGGTCCACGTGCGCTCGGGAGCCGCTCGATTCTTGCGGATCCCCGCGATCCGGAAATGAACGCCAAGGTCAACAATGCGGTGAAATTCCGTGAGTGGTGGCGGCCGTTTGCGCCATCGATCAAGAAGGAAGCAGCCGACAAATACTTGGAGAGCGCGACGGATTCACCGTTTATGATTCTGACGGCGCAGGTGCGCCCGGAAAAACGGAGCATAATTCCGTCGGTTACCCATGTGGATGGAAGCGCGCGCCCGCAAACGGTAGAGAAAGAAATCAATCCGCTCTATTGGCGGCTGATCGATGAATTCGAGAAACGCACGAGCGTGCCCGTCATCATGAACACATCCTTTAATCTGCGCGGCGAAGCCATTGTGCACACGCCGACTGATGCAATACGGACATTTTTCAGTTCCGGCATGGACGCGCTGGTGATCGGAAGCTTTCTCGTCGAAAAATGAGCATCTTGCCATGAGCGGACAGCGCGTCATCGCGCTCCTCGGACGGCCTGACGCCCCCACCGACGCGGTTGAAGAGTATTGCCGCTACCTCGGCGAGGCTATGACGGCGGAAGGCTTCGAATTGATCATCGAGCGAGTCGCGTGGCCACAAGACGGGTGGACGCGCGCAGCGAAAGGACTTCGACGGCGGGCAAAAAGATGGCGCGGAGCGTGGGTCCTCGTTCAATACACGGCACTGGCGTGGTCAGCGCGTGGCTTTCCGCTGCGATTCCCTCGGCTTCTTAGCATACTGAAAGCCGCTCAAGTCCGCGTTGGGGTCGTGTTTCACGACGTCGAACCCTACGGTGGAACACGGGCGATCGATCGGCTGCGCCGTCGTGCGCAACTGCACGCCATGCTCAAGGCGCTGCGCGTTTGCGACGCTGCTATTTTCACGGTTCCGATGGAGAAAATTTCCTGGCTCAAGAACCAGCTTGGCAAAGGATGCTTCATTCCCGTCGGAGCCAATCTGCCCACGGCCAGCAAGGCCAACTCGAGAAAGGGTATTCTCACCCGCGGAAAGCTGAGCGTCGCGGTCTTTGGCATCACCGGCGGGGAAGCGGGACGAGGGGAAATTGACCAAATCGTTGATGCCGTCCAATTCGCCGCCTCGCGTGTTGGAAATCTGCGGCTGATTGTTTTTGGCCGTAATGCGCAGAGGGCCGAGGCGGAATTGCGGCAGCGGTTTCAAGATGGAGGTGTTGAACTCCACGTGATGGGCGTCTTGCCCGGAGAAGACGTAGTGCGCAGCCTTTCCATTTCCGACGTTCTGCTGTTTGTGCGCGGACATATTTCCACGCGGCGCGGCAGCGCAATCGCTGGGATTGCCTGCGGCCTGCCGGTGGTCGCGTCCGCTGGATCGGAAACGGCGGCGCCGATCACCGAAGCGGGACTGGCACTCTTTTCCCCGCAGAGGAAGGGCGACCTGGGAGACGTCCTGCTCCGCGTTTTGGAGGACGAGCACTATCGCGCTTCGCTTGCACAGCAAAGCTGGGTGGCACAGCAGCAGTATTTTTCATGGCCCGCGATTGCGGCGCGCTACGGGGAATTCATGCGGAGTTTGAAATAGGCAGTGCGTTTTGCAAGTAACAATGGAAAATCCAGGGCATTACCGGCACAGCGCTTCGATCAAGGTTTCTTTCCTTTTCTCCGCGAGTTGCGTCAGTGCGTCAAGCGACGCGAAGTAGCCACCCACCGCCATGACTGCAAGTAATACGAACGCTTCAGCGGGAAGCCAGCGGTTACCGGTCAAATTTCCGGTGAAGAGAATCGCCGCCGAAATACCACCCATCAATATCTGCGAGCCAAACGCAACCAGCACGGCCATTCCGGATTGCCGCTGGCCACGCATCTGTCCGAATTCCATCTTGCGTGGGAAGGTGATCGAGGACCAGTTGGCGACGCTGAGCTGACCCACGATCGTAAAAATGATCGCGGCGCACGTAGCTGTGAGCATAGGGGGTGAAGGCAGACCGACGCGCCATGCGAGCATGGCGAGGGAAAGCAAGATTTCCACGGAGAGCACCAGAACGAGCATAAGATTCTTACCCAGTAAAACATCTCGGAAGCGCAGCGGGGCGGTGAAGTAGGTTTGAATTCCACGGCCTTCGTAGGCAAAGGTGTTGTAGGCCGGCGCCATCAGAATCAGGATGAGATAGGCCATCATGCCGGGGAAAAACATATCCGCGGAAATGCCTTTGCCGCCAACCGTTAGATGCCACCCGGCAGAATTCATACTAAAGATCAGTATGAGCAACGGCGGCAACAGGAGCGTGAAATACGCAAAACTGTTGCGAGTAAGATAGCGGAACTCCTTGCGAAGGATCGCTGCCACAATAGGCGAAAGCAAGCTTAAATGATCGTGAGCGTCGTCCCTTTCTGCGATTGGGCGGGCGGCCGCGAGCACCGGCGCCGCAGTTTCGCTGAGCTCTTCCCCACGGTATTGCGCGGCAAACCGTCGCCACAAGAAAGCGCTGAACAGAATCACGTACAGGAGAAGGAGCGCGAAATGCAATAGAAAACCGGCCGCTTGAAGACGGGCAATTTCAGCCAAGGCGCGGCCTGCAAGCGAGGGCGGAAACCATGCAAAGTAAGGAAGCAGGCGCAGAAAGACCGGCCGCGCCGAAGCGCCGTAGCGCTGCATTAGGGGCGAAATAAAATTCAACGAAACCATGGAGAGAATAAACAAGCCGAAGAAAAGTTCCCGCGTGCGGCGGCGGGCCAGCAAGCGCTCCAGCCAGGAACCAATGAGCCGTTCCAGCGTTACGTTGAGCAGCATAAACGCAGCAACGATCAACAGCATGGCCGGCACCACGCCCGGTTTGGCGACCGTGGCTCCGGCAGTCATCGCCAGAAGCCAGATGACCGACGCGAGCGCCGAGAAATCGGCGAACCCATAGGCCAATCCAATGATGTAAAACGCGCGAAGGCTCAGCGGAAAACGCAGGAGCATGCAAAACTCGAAATTCGCCCCGAATCCCGCCACAAAAACCGGGAAAACCTGCCAGAAAATGAAAATGCCCCAGAATAGCAATGCCATCCACTCCAGACGGCCTTGGGAAACAAAGGCATAGGCGCCCGAGTAAAATGCAAAACAGAATCCAATCACCAGGATGCCGCTGAAGATGCCCGTGAAAATCAAGCCCATCAGATCGAGGCGATTATTTCTCTTGCGCAGGCTGTTCCGCAGAATTCGCCAGCGCAGTCCGGCGATCAGCCGGATTTGCTCGAAGACGCCGACGGACTGCGTCACATCAGCCATGAAAGTTCCTCGAGTTGCGGGCGTTCCGTGCCATCCTGACCAACAATTGAAAGGAAAATCTGTTCGAGGGTGGTCTTGGTCCCAGCCTCGCCCGATATTCCTGCGCGCAACTCTTCCAGAGAACCCTGCGCGACAAGCTTGCCTTTATGGATGATGGCCACGTGGCTGCACAGCCGCTCGACGATTTCCAGGACGTGCGACGTCAAGAAGATGGTTGTACCGCGTTCCGTCATGCGCGCCAGCAGCGCCTTCAGAGCCCCCGCCGCCAGGGCATCCACGCCTTCGAACGGCTCGTCAAGAAACAGAACGCGTGGTCCGTGAATCACGGCGGCAGCGAGAGCAAGTTTCTTCTGCATTCCGTGCGAGTAATCCGCAATCATGGTCTTGGGGCGATCAGCGAGCTGCATAAAATCCAGCAACTCCTCCGAACGGTGCTGAGTTGTCGTGCGATCCAGGCCGTACATCCGGCCTACAAATTTCAAATACTCGGAACCCGTCAAGCGCTCGAAAAGGCCCATACCTTCAGGTACAACGCCGATCTGGCGCTTTACCTCGACAGGATTCGCGGCAAAGTCCATGCCGAGAACCTGCATGCTCCCAGAAGTCGCCGCAAGCAAGCCGGTCAGAATTTTGATGGTCGTCGATTTTCCCGCGCCGTTCGGCCCCAGAAAGCCGAAAAATTGTCCCGCAGTCACTTGAAGATCGATACCGTCGACCGCAGTAAGATTCCCGAATGTCCGGGTCAGTTTTTGCGTCTGAATGGCCATTTCGGTCATCGCGGCTCCCATTCTGGCCTAGAAAACGGAATGCAAAACTCTAGCACGACTCAAGTTGATTCCCGGACAAAGAGCGGATAGATATCACAACACTGGAACAGTGTCAGGAAGGCTTTTGACGTGTGGCCGATGCGGTGCTGAGCTGCAACTCCTTCGCCGGCAGGGCTGCCAAGACCGCGGGTAGTTCAACACGGAACACGGCTCCGCCTTCCTGCCGGTTATAGGAAAGAATTTTTCCGCCATGCTCCTGAACGATCCCGAAGCAAATGCTGAGACCTAAGCCGGTGCCCTTGCCAACGGGTTTAGTCGTATAGAAGGGATCGAAAACGCGTTGGGGGTCCTTGAGGCCGGGGCCGGTGTCAGAGAAAAGAATCACCACGTTTCCCCGGTCGCGGATCGTCTTGATTGTCAGAACCCCGCCGTTAGCCGCCTCCATGGCTTCCAGCGCGTTGCTGATAATGTTGAAGAAAACCTGCATCAATTGATTCCCGTCCCCACGAACGCCCGGGAGTACGGATTCGAGCTGCAATTCAACGCGCGTTGTCCCGGAGCGCAAATTAAGTGCGCGAAGCTGCACGGCATTGTTGACCACCGTGTTGATATCAAGGAGCGTGCGTTCAGCGGGCACCTGGCGGGCGAAACTAAGGAGATTGCCGACCAGAGTCTTTGTGCGGCGCGCCTGATCTCTGATTTTTGAGGCGGTTGTGCGAGCCTTCTCCGGGATTGCCGGGTCATCGGCAAGCAGATCGGAAAAGCCAAGTATGGCGGCGAGCGGATTGTTGATTTCGTGCGCCGCCCCAGCGGCGAGCTGGCCCAGGGAGACCAGCTTCTCGGATTGTACGATCTGGGCTTGCAGCCGTTTCAGATTTTCGATGGATTGTTCCGATTGCGCAAGCAACCGCGAACGGTCCCGGTCTGCCAGATGTGTCCGCACAAAGATCAACAACGCGAGGGGAACGGAGGCAAGCAGGGTAGCCATGAGACGGAAATCACGAACTTGGGCGTCATCTTGGCTGAATCGCAGCGTGTAGATGGCGAATAGAGGAAGCGAAATCACCGCGGCCATCGCCAGGCGGGCCGGCCAGACACTCTCTTCCGAAGTTGAATCAGGATCCGAGTCGTACGCGTTTTCAGAGGGCGCATCCAGCCTGTCTTGATTCTGATGAGCGATGACGCCGGCAAGAGCAAACCACAGGAAAGTTGACAGGAGCTGGAGATCGTACAAACTTCCCGTGTAATACTTGTGACTGTCGATGGCAACATTGATGGTCAACGAGGAAAACATATAGACTGTCGAAGTGCCGAAGAGATTAGCGTAGACAATCCGCCACGCCCCGCTCGATTGCAGCCATAGAATGGCCCATCCGACGACGATCACCATGTTCTGGATGTTGGTGACTAAATTGAAAGTGTGATTGTACTGGCCGAGAGACGGCGCAGCATACAACCATGGCAGAACCACAAAAACATAAAGAAAGGTCCACCAGATCAAGAGCAAAACAAAATCCAGGTAACCAAAACGCAGCTGAATCTCCCCTCGTTTGCGGTGGGGACGCAAGGCAATCGCTGCCATCATGGGGATTCCGCGCAGAAAAAACAGGATGTCTCCCGGGTACATCTCGGGGAGCGGCCGGTGGAGGTAAACCTCATAGTAAGTCCACTCAAACTGTCCGATCATCCAGAGAGTGCAGCTCATGGCGAGCAACATCCAGAAGATATTTCTCCGCCAGTGGGGCGTTCCCGCATTCAAAAGCAGGCCCGCGTTGGCGAAAAGCGGCACGACGCATTGCACGATGTTGCCGAAGGCGGTGAGCGAATCCGAGCCGCGCCTTAGCAAAAGCGACACGGCCGAGTAGATAACGAGGATCAAGATCCAGGTTCCCAACATCCAGGCGATTCTGCGGGAGGAAGACATACTCTGAGCATTTCCAGTTTAGGCGCGGAGGGCAGGGATGCGGGGCGGACAATCTCTCCGGCATGGCCTAAAGATAAACGAAACGCGACCCACTACTGGATAAGGCGCGACTCAAGCCTCAAATTATGGCGGAGGAGGAGGGATTCGAACCCCCGAGACCCTTTCGAGTCTAACGGTTTTCAAGACCGCCGGTTTCAACCACTCACCCACTCCTCCGTTTGTAATTCTAGCGCATTCTGCTACTTAGAGCTTTGCTCCCCAAAAAAAGGAGTGTCTTAACGACTTGGGCGGTCTACCACATTGTCGCTCGCTTGAATCGTTGCTCTATCTCTCGCCGTGCGACTTGGACGCGGTACGGAGAATCGTTCGTTTGTAATGCGGCCCTCCATGCTATGAAATAATGTCTCACCCTGCCATCGTGTGAGTAGAATAAGGCGGATGGCCGCTCATTCCCACGACCATAGCCACGCCGGGCATTCGCGTTCCTCCGGCCACGCTCACGCCTGCCATGTTCACCCCACGCTCCGCCCTTCGGTGCTTGGCTGGGCCATGGTTGCCACGCTTGGCCTCGTGCTAGCGGAAGTTTTTGGCGGCATTCTCGGACGCAGCGTTGCCCTTCTGAACGACGCCGTCCACAATCTCTCTGATATTCCCGCGCTGGGTATTTCTTATCTTGCGATGCGTTGGGCCGAACGGCCCGCCGACACCGAAAAAACCTACGGCTATCACCGCGCAGGCACGCTCGCTGCGTATACCAACGCGTTTGTCTTAGTCCTGCTTTCGCTCTGGCTCGGTTACGAAGCTTTCGAACGCTTGCGCTCCCCCGTGGAAGTCGTCGAAAGCTGGATGATTTGGACTTCTGTTGCCGCGCTCGCCGTGAATGGTGGCATCACGCTCGCTCTCGTCCGCGGACGCCTCGATCTCAACCTCCGCAGCATCCTCATTCACAATTTCGGTGATGCCCTTTCGAACATCGCTATCATCGGCGGCGCGCTAATCATCCATGCGACCGGCGCGCGTTGGATCGATCCCCTTCTCGGCCTCGCCATCGGTTTGCTCGTTCTGTGGTCCAGCGTCGGCATCCTGCGCGAGTCCTCGCACATTCTTCTCGAGGGCCGCCCGCCTGATCTGCGAGTGGAAGACGTCGCTCGCGCTATGTTGAAGATCGAAGGCGTGCAGGAAGTGCATGACGTTCATTTGTGGTCCCTCGGCGGCGGCCACCACGCGCTCAGTCTTCACGCGCGCGTTCCGGATATGCATCTCGACGAATGCGAGCGGCTTCTCGCCTCGATTAAGCAGCTAGCCTCGAAGGAATTTGGCGTGGAACACACCACCGTGCAGTTGGAGCGCGCAGGTCTTCCGGCACAATCCGGCTACGTCATGCCGGAGCCTGCGAAAAACTAGTCTTTACGCCGGCAATCGGAAATTCAATCCGCGTTGTTCGTTGAACTGCCTCGTGGCGTCCAGATCCAGCGCATCCTGCGTGACCGTATGACGCAATCCCTGGCTGGTAACGTAGCGCAGCGTTCCGTTTTCCCACGAATAGGCCACCGCAAAAAATATCGTCCCATCGCGCCGCACAAAAACAAATTCATCATTGTCCGACGATGTGACGCTGGCCGCTTCATTCGTCGACGCCGGCGCTGGATTCGCCACCGCATCGCTGACTCTGTGACGCCGGCTCGTCTCCCGAGCTTCAATGTCTGACTCTTCCGCCGCTGCGTCATCCGCCCTCGAAGTTTCCTCTACCGCCGCCTGCGAACCTGGAAGAAAAAATCCGCCATCAAAAAAGGGAAAGAAAGCGGGAATCACCCCGCGGCCACGCGATCCCACGATTCCTGATCCGCACACCGCTGCCTGGTGTACCGCGTCAAATCCCAATCCCGGCGCCGAGTTGCAACCCGGTCTTCGGCCAATATCCTCTCTGCCAAATCGATCAAAGCGCCTTCCTGTTGTGACCGGCCGGCGGGGGGTTCTCACTATCGGCATCGCCGTTCGCGGACGAACCATTCCGCCCCTTGCCACCGTCCGCGGCACTCCCACCATCTGCGAAACGCCCGCGTGCGGAGCCGCCATCGCCACTCTCGGCGCAACCGCCGCAGCATGCGAAACCGGCGCCATCGCACCGCGCTCTTGCGCTTGCACGCCCACGGGAAGAAAAGCGGCAAAACCTGCGAGGAGAATTTGGCGCACCATAGTCATCACCTGAACACCCGGCCTTCTGGGCCTTCCGGCAATGAGCCATCATCAAGAGCCCATCGCCACTAACTAAGGATGCGCCCGCCACGCCATGGGTTTCAATCCAATTCGTCTCTTCCTCTGAATTCTCGCGCCCGTACGCCCGTCCCCTCGGCTCCGTGCAGTCCGCTCCCCTTCCTCGCTCCCTATTCCCTATCCCCTATTCCCTTCACTGTGTTATAACCGTCCAGCCGTGGAACGCGCCGCGAAGTGGGAATCAGCGCAGGTCCGGGCCGAGCCGGCACAGTCTGTAGCTCCATCTTCTGGAGCCTCGCAGAGCAGCCCGAGTCCCGCCTGTCCTGCCGAAGATCCTTCGCGGTACTGTCCCGTTTGCTCGCAGCGGTTGGAGTCCCGTCGCTGTAAGTTGATCTGTCCGGTATGCGGCTATTACATGTCCTGCGCGGACTACTATTAGCCGCCTGGTGATTTGACCGTTGCCCGGTCTTCGACTTACGATGCAACGCTCCAGGGAACATCCTGTTTTGATAAGCTTTACGGCTCCGGCGCGGGTTGCCACCGGAACCGCTTTCCGATGAGGAGGAAAATACCGTGGCTTTGAAGATGACGAACCGCGAAGTGGACGGCGTGGCTGTGGTCGCGCTGGACGGCCGCATTGTGCTCGGCGAGGAAAGCAATGCCTTGCGCGAGAAAGTAAAAAGCCTGCTCGCCGAAGGAAAAAAGAAAATTGTCCTCAACATGGACAACGTAACCTTCATTGACAGCGCCGGCCTCGGCACGCTGGTCGCCTCGCATCACACCGTGAAGACGCAGGGCGCCTCGCTTCGGCTCTGCCACTTGGGCAGCAAGTTCCAGGAAGTCCTGCAAATCACCAAGTTGCTGACCGTCTTCGATGTGTACAAGACCGAAGCGGAAGCCGTCGCCAGCTTCTCCAAGGGCGCCGGAGCCTAAGCGTCCAGGCCGTATGAAGAGTGCCGCGCACGCTGGTTTTGCGCGTGTGCCCTTGCCGGAGGGCCTGCTCGTGCTTGACCTTGTCCTTTGTTTAGAAGCAAAGTAGGCGCAAAATCTGCGTCGAAGCGCGGAATCTTTTTCTTCCCAATTTCTAATTTCGGAGTTTCCAATTTCGCTTTTCCATCTTCCACATGAAGTCGAAGCCCAAACTCGTTGCAAAATCCTTCAAAGCCACCCTCGAGCGCCCCCCTTCACGCTTCAACTTTGTTCTTATTCGCATCCCGTTCGACGTCACTAAAGTTTGGGGAACGCGCGCCAAAGTCCGCGTCAAAGGCGAAATCAACGGCTTTCCGCTTCGCGCTTGGGTCTTCCCCACCAGCAAGGGCTACCAGTGCATGCTCATCAAAAAAAGTTTGCAGACCGGCGGCAACGTCTCCGTCGGCGACACCGCGCACTTTCGCCTCGAACCGGACACCGCAAAACGCGTCGCCATCATCCCCGCCGAGTTCGAGCGCATCCTCAAGCAAGACCGCGGGTTCCGCCGCTGGTTCGACGCACTCGGCTTTTCCATGCGCAAATGGATTTGCGATTGGATCGTCGCCGTAAAGAGTCCCGAAGCCCGCGTCCGCCGCGCCGAGCGAATTGCTGAACAATTGCTGTCCACCATGGAAGCCGAACTCGACTTGCCTCCCATCCTCAAGCGGGCTTTCGCCACGGATCCCCGCGCCTACGAAGGCTGGCAGTCCATGACTCCGCTGCAGCGCCGCTACCAGTTGCTCGGCATCTTCTATTGCCGTACTCCCGAATCCCGCGACCGCCGCATCGCCAAAATGATGGAAGACGCCCTCGCCCGCACCGGCAGCAAACCAAGAACCAAGTCCGCCCCCGAAGAATTCGCCCCCGAAGAACTTGAGTAGAGCCTCTGCGCAGAGGAGAGTCTCTGTATAGAGAGATTGTGTAGAGAGCCAAGGAGTTAGGGAGTTAGCGAAGAGCAAGATCGGATTTTACACAGAGTCCGCCCCGGCCCGGTCGACGTAGACTCCGGGCGCGGAGATTCGGGGGAGAAGTAGGTTGTGAGTCGGGGCAGAAGGAAAAGCGGTGGCAAGCCACCGCACTCCACAGACGGGGATGGATCGTCGAGTTCAAAGATTATGGTAGCACGATAGTAATACGTTGTCAATGATAACTTGTTAGTGATTCGAATGGTCCCGGTACAAAGAGTGGTTAGGCGACTCAGCGAGCGGATTTTTCGAGGAGTTCGTGGATGAGGGTTTGGTAGGGTTTGGATTGCTTGGCGGCCATGCGGCGGAGCTGGCGAAGCAATTGCGGGGCGATGCGAATGGCGATGAGCTGTTTTGCGTTTCCCGAAACAGGGCGGCCGACTCTGCGGGCGCGGCGCAATTCGGCATCAGTCGATTCCGGGATGTCGGAGAGGTCGAGCTTGCTATCCGGCATAGGCTTGGCGTTCTTTGCGGGTCGCCTGGCGCGCGCTGATGATGCGAATGATTTCTTTGTCATCTTTCAGCCTCCTAGGCGTGTAAACGACAATCAGAATCCGGCCAGTGACCGAGGCTCCCAGACGCTTGGAGCGAAACTCAGCGTCGGAGTGCTCGGGATCGTCCCAGTCGAGGGCTTCGGGGTCGCCGAAAACAGTGGCCGCCTCCTCGAAGGACACGCCGTGTTTCTTCAGGTTGCTCAGGGCTTTCCGGGCGTCCCAAGAGAACACATTACTGTATATACGCTAATTCAGCGAGGATGTAAAGAAGAGGGTCTCAGTTTTCTATTCGGTACATGGTGATGCCGCTCATCAGCTTAGGGAAAAAATCGGTGGACTTCTGCGGCATGACTTCGCCGGACGTCGCAATTTTCATCACTTGGTCGACGTCGCAGGGATTCAGCAGGAACGAAATTTGCGCGCGCCCGCTGTCCACGGCGTCGAGCGCCGCGAGCGCTTCCCGCTCGTACGTCAAGTTCGCCTCCGCCGTCACCGCTTGCGGCGTGATGCCCAGCGCCGGCTCCAGGATTCCTTCGTGGAGCAGCACCACGTCAAGTTCGCGCTGCAGCGGCGAAACGCTCGGCAGAAGCTGCGTCAGGTTGGCGCCCTCGCGCAGCGTCAGAACGTAAAACGCGCGCTTCGGCAAGCCCGAGGGATAAACGCCGATGGCCCGCTTCGCGCGCGCCTCCGTGAGCTTCGCGAGAAATTTCTTTTTCACCTCGGACCTCTCCGCGCTGCCCGAGAACGGAAATTCCTCCGCCGTGAACCACGGCTCCAGATGCCGCCGCACGCCGCTCCAGGAAAAATCGTGGACGTTTGCCGCCAGGCGGTGCGTCGGCAAAATCGTCAGCCCTTCGCTCTTCGTGTTGATGAACGTCATCATCACGCGCTCGTACGGCGCTTCCGAATCGATTTTTCCGGCGTTTGCCCTGAGCCCCGAAGCGACTCGGCGCTCGTTCCTATAATTCAGCGCCGTCTCGTAGCGGTGGTGCCCGTCGGCAATCACCAGCTTCTGGTTTTGCATTGCCTTCTGGATCGCCGCCACGCGCTGCGGCTCGGCAATTACCCAAAGGCGGTGCATCACGCCGTACTCGTCGCGCATCTCCGTCGCCGGCACCGCGGCCGCTTCGGCTTCCGCGAGAAGCGCGTCAATGCGTTTCTCCGCGTCCGAATACAGCATGAAAAGTTGACCGGTGTGCGTTTTGGTGTGCCGAAGAAGTTCCAGCCGGTCCGCCTTCGGACCGGAAAGCGTGTGCTCGTGCCGGAAAACTACGCCCGCGGAATATTCTTCAAGTTTTCCCGCACCGATGAAGCCACGGCGTGTGCGTCGCTCTTCGGTGTCCGGCACGGTGTATTCCTGCGTATAGGCATAGAAAGAAGGCGTGGGATCCTGCAGCACGATGTTGGTGCGAGTCCAATCGTCGATCGCGGAGGCCGCGCGCGTGTAAACATTATTTTGCGGCGTGTCGCTGGGATAGGCGCGTCCTTTTTCCACGGCGATGAGGTTGTGGGGATCCGCAGCGTAATATTTTTCCTGCATTGCCGGAGAAATTTTGTCGTAAGGCTGCGTCAGGACGCGGTCGAACGGCGCTTGCTTGGGGTTGTAGCGAAAAGCACGAAAGGGATAAACCTGGGCCATGAATTCTCCGGAATCGTCTTGTGCCGCCAGCCGAATTGTTTATTTTACGCGAATACGCCGGAAATCCGAAAAGGGCGCGACGTTAATTTTCAATTGGAATTTGGCGCGACATGCGTGACTGCCGAAAAAGCGCGCTCATATTACAATTATCTGCTTATGGCTGCTCCGACTTTTCCTTCCGTGCGTGTGCTGATTTTTGATCTGGACGGCACGCTCATCGATTCCAAGCTGGACTTGATCCGCTCCGTCAACGCCATGCTGGTGGAAATGGGGCGCGAGCCACTCCACGAAGACACCATCTCCGGCTACATCGGCCACGGCGCGCCGCAACTCGTCGGCCAGGCTTTAGGCAACAGCGCCACGGAAACCGAACTCGAGCGCGCGCTGAAGTTTTTTCTCGCGTATTACGAAAATCACAAAATGGATTCAACTTGCGCGTACGTGGGAGTTCCGGAAGCACTCGAACAACTTGCCGCGTTTCCGATGGCGATTCTCACGAACAAGCCGGTGCGGATCAGTGTGCGCATTCTGGAAGCGCTCGGGCTGGCGAAATATTTTCGCGCCGTCTATGGCGGCAACAGTTTTGAAACGAAAAAGCCCGATCCGCTTGGCGCGAAAACCATTCTTCGCGAATTCGGCGCCGCCCCCGCCGAAGCCCTGTTGATCGGCGATTCCGAAGTGGATGTGCAAACCGCGCGCAACGCAGGCACTTTTGCGGCCACGGTGAATTACGGCTTCGGCGCGCACGACCGCGCCACGCACCCCGCGGATGTTTATCTCGACCGCCTCACCGATCTCGTCCCGCTTCTTGGGAACCATCGCTGAGCGCCGATCTGGCGATGGCGCTGACGCCAATGTGAAATTTTCCCCCGAAGGCTTTCCAATCGAATCCGCGTTCCGCCCAGCGCTGAAATGTTTTTTGCAAAAACCAGAGCACGCCTCCGAGGAGCAAGAACGCCATCAGCCAGCGCGCGGCACTCGCCAGCGATGCAGCGGTAAGTGCCGGCCATTCGAAGCGGAACTGGGCAAGAACATGTCCGCGGTCCAGCATCCAGTGCCAGCTGGTATGCGCGACGATTGCGGACAGAATGATGACGCCCATGCGCTCCGCGACGGCATAGCGGAAAAGGAGCTGGAGCGCCGGGATCAGCAGAATGAGCACGAGAAGTTGGCCAAGCTCGACGCCGACGTTGAAGGAAAGAAGCGAGGTGAGCAAGTGGGAGCCGGCGAACTGCAACGATTGCCGCAGGGCGAACGAGAAGCCAAATCCATGTACGAGGCCGAAGCCGAAGGCCATCATCCAGCGGCGCTGCAAGCTGCTGCCACCAACGATGTTTTCGAGCGCCATATAAACGATGGAAATGACGATGAGCGTTTCGATGAGCGGAGGAAACCAAAGAACATTTGGCGCGAGGTTGTAGGCGGAAGCAATCAGCGTAATGGAATGCGCGATGGTGAATGCGGTGATGACGGGAATGAGCGCGCCGAGGCTACGGAACGGGATTACAAGACAAAGCAAGAACAGAAGATGGTCGTTACCGTCAAGAATGTGGAAGAAACCCAGGTCGACAAAACGGAGGGCGGCTTGATGCCACCGCGGGTCGAGACGGACGATGCCGGGATCGCCGGTGAATTCGAATGCACGCACTTCTCCGCTGGCCGGCAGAAACCGAAGGACGGTTACGACGCGCAAACCCAGGCGCGCGAGCGCCGGATGAATGCAAAAACGGGATTGCTCCGATTGAATTGGGTATTCGAACAACACGTCTAGCAGGGTTTGGTCCCAGTAGACGTTTGTGTCATTCGAAAGGGGCGGAGCGTTGACGTGGGCGATCGCATCCTCATAGGAAACGAAAGAGCGATCGGACGGGAGCGAGATGCGTGTCGCGACGATTTGAGGTTTCGAGAGATGAGTATCGTTTTCATCGACTTCGATGAAATCCGCGATCCAAAGCGTCGCGGCGCCGGGGAGCACGTCGCTCACGCGCGCGAGGTCCAAATAGCCGGGCCCGCGTTCGGGAAAATTCATATCACGCATGGCTTTGAGCGGAACGCGAACGAGAAGATGGAGGCGATCGCCTTGCGGTTTGACAAATGCCTGGACGACGACATCGTTGGGGATGTCGTGAGCAACCGCGCCACACGGAAAGAACAAATATGCGGCGGCCAGAATCGCGACTAAGATGCGAGGCATGAGAGTGCCGCCTACTTTGCGGTGTATCCCGCAGGCAATATTTTGTGAGGATCGATTCGCACGACAAGATAGACGATCTGATCGGTAGTAATTTCGCTGAACCAGTGCGGCGTGTTTGGCGGAATGATGACGACGTCGCCGGGAGCGATCTTGCGGCTCACACCGCCTTGAATGCCGGAGCCACCGGTGCTGGGGCCATTGAGCACGGTCACGACGGGATTGTCGGCAGGGATCTCCCTTGGATTGTCCAGCGTCCCGCCGGTTACGAGTGTCCCGGTCCCTTCAATCACGTGGTAAACCTCGGTGATCTGGGCGTGTTCGATGCCGCTGGGAGCCTCTTTGCCGGAAGTTTTAGCGCGATGGACGACGCCGATGCTGACGTTGTACTCGCCGTTGACATTAACGACGCGAATGGCTTGATCACTGACACGGTCGGCGGCTGTCTTTTGCACCAACGCTTGCACTTCCGCGCTGCTGATGTCCGTGGCGGTTCCACGTGGCAGGTGCAAAGCCGGACTGGGCGTTTGCGTTTGAAAATTTTTCGGAATGGCAATGGCGATCACAAAGGCAAACGCGAGAAAACTGAGCAACACTTTGCGCATGACGCTCTCCTTCGAGGAATGAAATTGATTGGCCGATTCACTTACTCGATTTCGGCCACAGAACGCCCTGATCTTTTTTCGTGACCGGGGCCATGCCTTTGTAAACGAATTTCTGGACGCGCTGGCCGCGGTAGGTTTCGGTGGTGAAGAGGTTGCCCTTCGAATCGGCAGCGATGCTATGCACGGCATAGAACTGTCCGGGCTGGCGCCCGCCGTCGCCGAAACTCGTCAGGACTTCCAGCGTATCGCGTAGCAGGACATAGACTTTTTCATTCGAACCATCAGCCAGAAAAATGTAGGTCTGCTGAGGATCCTTGGAAAAGGCGATGTCCCAGACCGATCCGTCACCCAGAGTTTTTGTGGCAACGAATGCTTCTTTGACGAACGTACCGTCCTTTTTGAACACCTGGATCCGGTCGTTGGGGCGGTCGCAGACGTAGAGCAGGCCGTCATTCGAAAGCTCGGCGCAGTGCACCGGATTGCGGAATTGCTGGGCGGGCGGCGCATCGGGATTGTACTTGCCGAGATCGGTGTCGTCCGGCTTCTTGCCGTAAGCACCCCAGTGGCGCTTATACTTTCCGGTTTCCGCATCGTAGACGATTACGCGGTGATTGCCATAGCCGTCGGCGACATACAATTCATCGGAAGCCTTGTCGACGAACAATTTGGCGGGACCCTTCAAGTTTTCGGTGTCATTGCTGCCCTGGCTCTTGTTCGGATGGCCAATTTGCATGAGGAATTTGCCGCTCTGCGTGAATTTCAGGACCATGTTGTCGTGGTATCCCTTGGGATCGGGGCCGCGGCTGTTCCCGCCAATCCAAACGTTGCCTTTGTAATCGACGGTAATGCCGTGGTTCGAATCCGGCCAATCGTAACCCGCTCCCGGGCCGCCCCAATGCCCGATGAGATTGCCATCTTCGTCGAACTCGAGAACGGGCGGGGCCGGAACGCAGCACTCTGACGCGGGCGGCTTCGCGGTGGCGTAAATTTCCATGGGCTCGTACGTATTCGTCCGATGCACGATCCAGATGTGGTCCTGGGAGTCCACGGCCACACCAACGGTCATGCCCAGGATCCAATGGTTCGGAAGCGGCTTTGGCCACAGAGGGTCCACTTCAAACTGAGGCGCCTCGACGCCCGCGGCAGCGACAGCGGCCCGCCTCTCGAAGACGGCGGAGACGACGCCGAGCCCTGTGAGAAGCGCGAGAAAGGCGGCAACCACAAGAGATTTGTGTTTCATCATTTTCCTCCACTTTCGGGCGTTGTTCGTCGCGGGACCGCCGTTATTGGGTACCCACCGAATTATCAGAACCCGACGTAAGTTGATTGCCGGATTCCATCGAAAACGGCGTGAATTCTACACCACTTGTCTTTCCGTGGGTGGATGAAAACGATTCTCGAGGACTCGTCCGTGGACTGGAAACAAGAACGGGGGTGACGGAAAGATCCCAGAGCGAAGCACCGGGCGGGAAAGGGTGAGAGGAGAAGGTTGGAGATCTCACATCCCTACAAGCCGGGATACTTGCCCAAGAAAAGCAGAGCGATATCGATGGTATCGCAGACTCCGTGGGCGATAATGGGAACGGCGAGGTTGCGGCGGCTGTCAACGCAAAGTAGAAATGTCCGGTTTTTCGCAAGATAGAAATGTCCGGTTCCACGGTTTCCTCCAGGGGTGCTTAGTAGGGACATGGTATTTTGGTTTGATTTTGATTTTGTTTTTGGGTCTCGCTATTTGTTCCGCGAGTCCTGGAGGCCGTAGGCCGGAAGGACTTGCGGACGGTCGCAGGGATGCGGGGCAATGGCGCAGGCGGAGATAGCGGCCACGGAAGCGTAGCCAGTGCGAACCATCCAGTCGTCGTTCGATTTCCACTTGCGCACCCCGCAGACCCGCGCAGACTTCTTCACGTGGCACGCCCCAGCGGTTGCCATCCCAGCTGATGGTGTGATCGTCGGCTACCTAGCGCTCCACGCGCACGCTGAGAATTTCCTCCAGCCGCTGGTCTCGATCCAACCGTCGGTGCGCGTTGCGCGGCCTGCGAGGTGCCACCGTGAAACGCTCTTCCCACTCCGGAAGAAAACGCATCTCTAAAAAATGGTTCGCGGCAGCGATGCTGTCGATCCCCGCCAGACGCATTTCCTTTACCAAGCGATCCTGCAGCGTTTCGAACAGTCGCTCGATCCGTCCTTTCGCCTGCGGACTGTGTGCCGCAATCCATTCGATCCCCAGCTCCCGGAGTGCTCGTCCGAAATGCGAGCAGGCTTTTTCTCCCCGTAACTGTTCCCCGAGCGGCGCTGGAGCAGACGTCCGGAAGATGCTGTTTTTATCGGTGTAATGCGCCAAAGGGCGTCCGTAGCGCCGCACCCATTCCCCGAAAGTCCGCAAGTTCTCCTCCGTCGTGTCGTGTTCTGTGAACCGGGCATAGAAACGGCTGGTGGCGTCATCGATCACCGCAATCAACTGACAGACCGGGCCACGCTCCTCCAACCACCGAAACGGGGAGCTATCCTGCATCACCAACTCTCCGAAACTGGCTCGCCGCTCCCGCCAGACGTGGATCTTTTTCACCCGCTGGCAGCGCGGACGCCAGAAGGCCGCTTTGCTCATCCATTTCCGCAAAGTCTCCCGGCTCAGCGCTAACCCTTCCTTGGCTAAGTGCTCGGCGGCCAGCGTGGGTCCGAAATCTGCATAGCGCTGACCCACGCGAGCCAAAACCTGGCGCTCGAAGGAAACAGCGAACTTCCGATTCGATGGCCGCCCGCGCAACCCGTGCATCACCGCCCGGTCTCCTTCCTCTCGCAAGCGCAGCAGCAACCGCCGCACCTGTCGGGCGGTTAATTTCATTCGCTGGGCCGCCGTAAACTGCGTGAAACGCCCCTGCTGCAGCTCATGCAACACGTGTAATCGGTCCCGTTCTCGTTGGCTCAAGGCGATCCGCTCCGTTTCCATAGGCCCCTCGGCCACCCATGAAAGCGGACATTTCTACTTTGCACAAACAGGACATTCTCATTTTGCAGCGACACGAGGTTGCGGCGGCAGGCAAGATACATCAATCCCAAAATCAGCCCGTCAGAACCCTCCTCGATGATGCCGGTGAGCCCGTGCTGGTAATGAGAGAAACCGAAGAGGGCGCTAATCAGGTAAGCGCTCTTCATTGGTTGGACACCATGCACGCATGCCACTGCTCATCCTCAGCATGGGCATCACAGAACCACTTCTGGCAAGAAGTGCACCGTACGGTCGCCGGGTAAGTGCACGCCGCAACGCCGGGCGAGATGCCCTGACACAACCGTTCCAGGTCGGCGCTCGCGGCTTCCTCTTCTCCCATCGCAACACCTCGTGCGGCCATTCTACTCGCGTTCGGCGGCTCACCCGAAATGTGAAGACACATGTGCGGAATGGCTGGCTTGTTTTGGTCAACGACGTACCTGCCATCCGCCGAAAATCTTGAGTGGATTTAATCATGGCGGGATTTCACAGGATGAGGTCGCACTAAGCGTTCGCGGGCGATAAGCCGCGTCAGGGGAAAGGTCCGCCAAGCGGGATCGAACTCATTCCTGAAACGTCACGCAGACGCCGTTGGGATCAATCGCGCCGAACTCTTTCGTGCCCCAGGGCTTGGTTTGTAGCGCGCCATTGGGGTGCACTTTTCCGCCGTGTTTCTGGTATTCGGCATACATCGCCTCAATGCCTTGAACGGCGATGCGCACCATGGTCTGGTCTCCGACCTTGCGCGCCAGTTCCTTGTCGCTCATGCCAGCTATGTGCAAATAGGCGTCGCCGCGGTTGATTCCCGCGTAGTTCGGTGGGGAGGCATCACGAAAGGTTTCCTTGAAGCCGCAGACCTCGGTCCACCAGTTTAGGGATTCCGTCATGTCGGCGGCAGGAAGAACGGGTATCGCCCCTTTGAAGATCGGTTCCATCGCCGAAGGATAACCCAGGACGGTTTGACGAGGAAGCTAGCCAGGACGATTGGCGACAACTTCGGCGATTGAGACGCGGTCACGTCGTTCTGCTTTTGCCCTGAGAAGAGCGCCGTCGGCTTCCGCGCGCGCCGGCCATTGTCATTCGCCAGATACCTTCTGCCGTAAGTCGTAAGCAAGCGAGACGATCCCGCTAGGCAGTCTTTCGCAACTGGTGGGTTAGGGGCATTCCCATCATGAGCCCATGTTGACTCGCTTTCGCAGCGCGGCCTAATATCACCACTCGGGTGCATAAGCCAAATCTTGGCGCACGGTGCTGAAATGGAAACCTATAACCCCGAGTTAGGCACCTCCTCGATGACGATGAGTTTTGGAACCAAACCCAAACTCCTATTCTTGTTTCAAGGGTTCGCAATCCTTATGGGTTTGGCAAGCGCCTTGGCGGCGTTGCCCGTGGCTGCGCTTTCTTTCGGATTCTACGCGGCGGCCGTGTTCCTCGGAAGGATTCGTCCGTTACGCGACGCGTATGGATTTCTTTCCCGGGCGTACGAACGAGTCCTCGACAGGCTGGGCCAAAGAGTGCTGCGGGACTCCCGAGACACGCCCGCGTTACGACTGATGGTGTCTCTCAGTCTTACCGCCGTGCCAATTTTCGTGATTCAACTCGTTTTAGGGAAACCTCGGCTGCTGCTGGCGATCGCTTTCTATCTTTCTCTTTACGGTCCCAAGTTCCAGCGGTTTGTGAGGATGTTCAGCGCCAGCCACTTGGAGGCACACAGGCGCCAGGGCTACTTTTCGGAGAAATACGACAAAGTCTTCGGCCGCTACGTCGAATTCTTCCTCGGGTATTTCTATGGGAACATTCCGGAACTGGGCCGGACGGCTCATGTGTGTCTCCACCATAGAGAGAACAGTGGGCCCGAGGACACTCGCAACACGATGGGCTACGATCGAACCAGCCGGCTCGATTTCCTGTGGTATCTCTCGGACAACAGTTGGACGGTTTTGGGGCTTGCTCCCTACGCCTACTTTAGAGCGAGAGGCGATGAAAAGAGCCGAAGGCGCATGTTGTGGGGAATGGCGCGCTACTATGCTTATTTCGGAGCTGTCTTTATTTACGATTGGAGAATTGGGACGATGTTCGTACTGGTTCCTCTTCTCTGCATGAATTTCATCAACGCAATCACCGCATGGGTCCAGCACGCCTTCTGTGACCCGGAACGTCCTGAAGATTATTTCACCAATTCCGTGACCGTTGTGGATGAGGTGAACTTCATGAACGAAGGATACCACCTCTGCCATCACCACCGTGCCAGCCTTCACTGGACCGAGATGCCAGTTCATTTTGAGCGGATTCGCGACAAGATGAGAGAGGCTGGCTCGTTGGTCTTCCGAGACTTGGATTTTATGGGACTTTTCGTGGAGTTGACTCTTTTGCGCAGAATGGATGTACTTGCCGAGAAACTTGTCCCGTGGGAGCCCATGAATCACAACCAGCGATTGGCCTTGCTAGCGAAGAGGACTAGCCTCAAGACTGCTGATTAAGATACTCCAGGTGAAGTCGCCGCCTGAGGCGGAACGCGAGTTTGCGGTCGCGTGCGTTAGCGCACTCAAGTCTTGTCAGAGACTGGTGAGTCGAGCAGTCGGAAACTGATTCACTAATCGAAGAGCGCCGATGATCCTTAGCATTCCTGATGTCCGGCCGATTTCCCATGGTATCTCTTTATATAAATGCGGTAGTTACACTTCTTGTCAGAGAGAACCATCTTGCGTTGAGATAGAAGCGTGGCATCTTCCCGTTTTCGGGCAACTTTGGGACCAGCAGGTACAAGATGAAATTCGACGCCAAGTATTTCGCTCTATTCCTCAGCATTTTTTGCCCCGCAATTGCACAAGCGCAAAGCGTGGGCCAGGTAGAGTGCCCACGCACAGGCGACTACGTCTATCTATACAGCTCCATGACCACGCTGGATGTGCGGACGACGCTGCAGTGTGGGGAGCAGGTGCAAATCACCGGTCGATACGATGTGTACTTCGGTGTGCGCACTGCCAAGGGCGAAGTGGGTTTCGTCCCCGTAGAGAGTCTCCTGCTCTTGAAGGACAAGCCGGGCGCCAAGGCCCCGCTGGCCAAGCCAGCGCCGACGGTACGAGAGCGCACTCAATATGACGCGCCGGGATCGACCGCGGGAACTGCTCCGAGCGCTCCACCCAATCCGTCTGAATTTACTTTGCGCAACGGCACTCCGATTCATGTGAGACTTGGCAAGACCATTTCTTCCGCGACCGCACACGTTGGAGACGCGGTGGATCTGCAAGTGACCGAAGAGGTGAGTGTTGACGGCCTTGCGGTGATTCCGAAGGATGCGGCAGCCACCGGTATCGTGAAGGAAGCAGAACCCAAGAAACGCCTGGGACACGGCGGAAAATTGGCTTTCAGCATTGACTTCGTCCGCCTCAAGAACAACGAAAAGGCCGCAGTGCGCTCTTTCCAAGAGAGTTCATCGGGTGGAGGGACTCTTCCACTGGCTTCCGGTAAAGATGTGGTTGTCACGCAAGGGACTGAATTTACCGCATACGTTGACGGCGACGTTCATCTGAAGAAAGCAGCATTTCAGGCCGAAAAGGATTCTTCCCGGGCCGCGCCCGTGTCCCCGGATCAGAAAGCGTCCCAGCCGCCCGAATTCTGACAGTTTGACGGACAGCCAGTAATCCACTGAATTTGCCGACCACCAAGCCTGGCGACCTAGCTAGGCTTTTCCGACACAGGTTTTGCATACGTGCTTGCCATTGGCCGCTGCGCTTGGCAGACTCGGCCCGTGGTCATTGGCCTCTTCCCTGAACTGGACGCACCCGGCGGGGTGCAGCGAGCCGGCCGCCACCTGGCGGCGGTGCTGACGGAATTTGCCGCCAGCCGTGGCATGGAATGCCGCTTGCTCACCTTGAATGACTCCCCGGAGCTGCACCGGATGACACTGGCGGGGCGTGAATTTGTGTTCACCGGGTGCGAACGCTCCAAAGGGCGATTCACGGCGACAGCGCTACGCGCGGCGCGCCGCAAAGCAAAACTAGTCCTGGCCGCGCATCCAAATCTCGCTCCTGTGGTGCAAATGATGCGGATTGCCGCGCCACGGATGAAAAGCATCGTGTGCGCGCATGGCGCGGACGTCTGGGAACCACTAGGGATCTTGCAGCGCGTGGCGCTGCAGCATTCGAGTTTAGTTCTCGTTCCGAGCAAGGATACGGCGGCGCACGTGGCCGAGGAACAAGGCGTACCGGAAGAGCGGATACGCGTTCTGCCGTGGGGGCTCGATCCGCAATTCGAAGCACTGATCAGCCCGGGCTCGCATCCCGTGCTGCCGGAAAACTTCCCTTCGGGACGAGTGATTCTGAGTGTGGGACGCTGGCTGGCGTCAGAACGGTACAAAGGCATGGACACACTGATCACCGCGCTGCCCCGGCTCCTGACGCAAAGGCCGGAGGTGCAACTGGCGCTGGTGGGCGCGGGCGACGACCGCGCTTGGCTGGAGGATCTGGCGGAGCAAACCGGAATGAACCGCCACGTGCATTTCCTGACCGGACTGACCTATTCGGAGATTGCGGCATGCTACGCCGCGTGCGAGATTTTTGCGTTGCCCAGCCGGGGAGAGGGATTCGGCCTGGTCTATCTGGAGGCGATGGCGTGCGGCAAGCCGGTAATCGGGGGCCTGCACGGGGGCGCGCCCGAGGTGATTCAGGATGGCGTCACCGGTTATCTGGTGCCGCACGGCGACCCGATCCAGCTTGCGACAAGCCTGGAAACCCTGCTAGCCGACCCCGTTCATGCGAAAGAGATGGGCGCGCGCGCGAAGCAGCGGGCGGAGCACGAGTTCCGCTTCAACGTCTTCGCGAAATCATTGAAAAAGATCCTCCGCGAACAATGCGAATCCTGAACGTTACGGAAACGTACGCTCCCTTTCTGGAATTCGGCGGTCCCCCGGTGAAAGTGCGCGCTCTCTCTGAAGGCTTGGCGAGACGCGGCCATCAGGTCACCGTCGTTACTGCGGACTGGGGGCTGGAAAAACGAGTGGAAACGCAGGAAGAAAAAATCACGGCAGAACGGTCCCCGTTTGGCTGGCGGCGGAATGAGAATGGCGTGCAGGCAATCTACATCCCAACGTGGCTGCGCTACCGGAGCGTGAGCTGGAATCCTGCGGTCAAGCGATACTGCCGGGCGCGGCTGCAGAATTTCGATGTCGTGCACATATTCGGGCTCTACGATTTGCTCGGCCCGGCAGTTGCGGCGGCTAGCCGCAAGGGAGGTCTGCCGTACGTGCTCGAGCCCATCGGGATGTTCGTGCCCATTGTGCGAAGTCTCTTGCTGAAACGGATGTATCATACGATTTGGGGAAGGCGGCTACTCGAAGGGGCAAGCGCGGTAATCGTCACTTCGAAGCAGGAAGGCGAGGAACTCGCCGACGGAGGCATTGCGCACTCGAAAGTGCTATTGCGGCGGAACGGCGTGGAAGTGCCCGCATCCTGGCCCCCGCGAGGCACATTCCGGAAAGCACGCGGAATTTCGCCAGAAGAAAAGTTGATCCTTTTTCTGGGGCGGCTATCCGCCAAGAAAAGTCCGGACTTGCTTCTGCGGGCATTCGCGGAGCTCACGAGCCGCTCCACAGGAATACCAATGACGCTAGTCTTCGCAGGACCTGACGAAAGCGGCGAAAAAGCAAAACTGTCCGAGCTCGCCAGCCAACTGGGCGTTCAAAGCAAGGTTCGATTCGTGGGTGCGGTATTTGGTGAGGCCAAGTGGGCGGCTTACCGGGATGCGGATGTTTTCGTGCTTCCGTCGCAAAATGAAAACTTCGGGAATACAGCAGCGGAAGCGGTAGCTGCAGGGACTCCGGCGATCGTGACAGAGCAATGCGGGATTGCACCACTGCTAGCAGATGAGGCTGGGCTGGTGGTGCCCCACGACCCGGCGGCGCTTTCTGGCGCGATTGAGAGGATCCTGCATGAAACGGAACTTCGCGCGCGGCTGGCAGCTGGATGCGCGGTGGTCACGTCGCGACTAGGATGGGATGAACCCGTTCGCGAGATGGAAACGTTGTACGCCACGCTTGCTTCGCGTCAGGCGATGAAGGCAGAATCGGAACGGATGGAGTAGCGGCTTGCCAAGGGGCCAACATAGGACGTTCCGTGTCATCTGGTGGAGCAGCAACCTGCTGCTGGCCACTGCGCTCGTAGCGATGGTTTACTCGTGCGTCCGGGAATACTCCGTGCGCCGGTATCTCGACGGATTCTCCGACGCAATTGTCCCCAATAGCCAGCCCGCGGAACAAAAAGTCCAAGCCATTCTGAACTGGATGCGTGCCGACCCATCGCGAGCCAGTACGAACAATCCGGACAAGCTTGCTACACGCGATCCGGAAATGACGCTTACTTACCGCCAACTGTTGAACGTCTGCGGCACGGCGACGAACGCCTTCCTGAATCTCGCGCGAAGCTCCGATCTGCGAGTGCGCCGCCTGCTCCTTTTGTCTCCCGAGCACACCACCAAGCATGTGATTGCTGAAGTCCTGATTATCGATCGCTGGATCATCGTGGACCCGACTTACCGGGTCATCATGAAGGACGCCAAGGGCCATTACTTAACGCGCAAGGAACTGCAGGATCCTGCCGTGTTTTCCGAGGCGATCAGCGTCGTCCCGAACTATCCGCGCGAGTACAATTACGACCGCTTCGCACATGTTCGGCTGACTCGGCTGCCCCTCAACGGGTTGTATCTTCGACCGTTGATGGATAGGGTCTACCCGGGCTGGGAGGAAGCGGTCGACTGGAGCCTGCTGCTGGAGCGCGAATCTTTTTTCTATCTGGTGCTCTCCGCCGTGGCGGCGATGTTCTTCCTGCTCTTGCGAGCCGGGCTCGCCTGGTATGCGGACCACCGCCTGAGAATCCCGCGCTTCCATTTGCGAGAGCACGCCATCCGTGCGGGTGCCACCTTCTTCTCGGCGCCGGAAATCAAACAATAGCGTGTGCGGTATATGCGGCGTCGCGTTTGCTTCGCGGACTAGGGAAGCAGAATCGCGCGTTCGCGCCATGACCGCCGCGATGCGCCAGCGCGGTCCCGATGACGAGGGCTTTCTTGCGGGAAATCCGCGCGCGCCGGGGCTCGCACTGGGGATGCGCAGGCTGAGCATCATCGACCTGGCCGGCGGCCATCAGCCCATCTGGAACGAAACCAAAGACGTGGCGGTGGTCTTCAACGGCGAGCTTTACAACTATCGCGACCTGCGAGAGCGCTTGTCGCTTTGCGGCCACCGCTTCGCAACGCAGTCGGATACGGAAATTCTCGTTCACGCATGGGAAGAGTGGGGCGAGGATTCCTTGACCGAACTGCGGGGCATGTTCGCTTTGGCGCTGCTTGATCTCCGCCAACGGTATGCCACGGCTCCGATTCTCTTCCTGGCGCGCGACCCGTTGGGTATCAAGCCGCTCTATTACACGCAAACGCCGGACGGATTCGCCTTTGCCTCGGAAGTTCGAGCGCTGCTTGCGTCGGGTGCCGTTCCCAAGCGCCTGTCGCAAGATGCCGTGACCGCCTATCTGCTTTTTGGAAGCGTCTCGGAACCCGTTACGCTTGTGGAAGGAGTGTTTTCTCTTCCGCCGGGGCATCGCATGCTGCTGCATGTGCCGGAGCGGCGCCGCACGCCGCGCGCGCGTCCCTGGTGGGACCCTACGATTTCTCCCGCGGCGCGGGACATGCATAGGCCGCGCGATCTTTCTTCGGCGGCGAAGAAATTGCGGCCGCTTCTTGAAGATGCCGTGCGCAAACACCTGATTGCCGACGTGCCAGTGGGTTTGTTTCTTTCCAGCGGGCTGGACTCCGGCGCAATCGCGGGGCTTGCGGCTCAAGCACGGCACGGAATCGAGAGTTTTACACTGACGTTTCCGGGTACGGCGTTTGACGAAGCAGAGCTCGCAGCGTTGGCAGCGAAGCGGTTCAAAACCAAGCACACGGAAGTGCCTTTAAGCGGCGAGTCGATCCTTTCGCGTTTGGATGAAGCTCTTGCTGCTCTCGACCAGCCGACCATGAATGGAATCAACACATACTTTGTGTCGTGGGCCGCGAAACAGATTGGTCTGAAAGTGGCGCTATCGGGGCTGGGCGGAGACGAGCTGTTTGCAGGCTATCCCACTTTTGTGGATACTCCGCGGCTTGCGAGACTGATCCGCTGTGCATGGTTCGTGCCCGCGGCCGTGCGACGAATGACGGCTCCGCTCGTTGCCGTTCTCGCATCGCGACACCGTTCACCCGACGCGGCGCGCAAAACCGCGGCTGCGTGGGCGTATCCGGACGCTTTGCCACATCCTTATTATTTTGCGCGGACGCTCTTCCCGCCTGGGCAGCTCGAAGGAGTCATTGAACCGCGGTTTCGCCCGAGCACGGTGGGCGCTGACGGCGTGACGCTGGAGCCGACCTGGCTCGGCTGGCTGGAGCGCACGGCGGACGAAGCGCGAAAGCTCGAATCCGCCGGCGGAATTTCCTGGCTGGAGATGCGCACCTACATGGCAAGCACGCTGCTGCGCGATACGGACACGGTGAGCATGGCGCGATCGCTTGAAGTCCGGGTGCCGCTCCTCGACACACCGTTGGTTGAATTTGTGGGCTCGCTGCCGGATACGGCACGCCGCCGTCCCGGTGCGCAAAAGGCATTGCTTGCGGAGGCCCTCGGCGATTTGCTCCCGCAGGAAATTCTTGCACAGCGCAAACGCACCTTTACTTTGCCGTGGGAAGAATGGCTCCGCGGACCGTTGCGCGGTCGCATCGAAGCAAGCTTCGCGGACCCTGCGCCGCCGCTGGCCTCGTATCTTCGCCAGGGTGGCGTTCCTTCCGTTTGGACGGATTTTCTTGCCGCAAAAACCACATGGTCGCGCCCCTGGTCCTTGTACGTCCTGAATGAGTGGTGCCGCCGGCACCTCGCGGCATAATCTTCCGGCTGGGGTACACTTCCAAATCACGCGATGAACATTCTGGGGATCAATGCGTACCACGGGAACGCTTCTGCGGCGATTGTCTGCGACGGCCAACTGATCGCCGCGGTCGAGGAGGAACGCTTCAATCGCGTGAAATACGCGGCGGGATTCCCCGCGCAAGCGATTCGCTATTGCCTGAAGGAAGCGGGCCTCACACTTTCGGACATCGATCACGTCGCCGTGCCGCGAAATCCATACGCCAGGCTGGCCACGAAACTTTTCTATGCACTGCGCATGCCGTCCTTTGCGCGCGAACGCCTCAAAGTCCTTGCAAAATTCACGGGTATTCCGGAGGCGCTGGCCGCGGCATTTGATTCCGATCCCAAAAAGCTAGGGGCAAAGTTTCACCGCATTGAGCACCATCAGGCTCACCTGGCAAGCGCGTTCTTCGTTTCACCATTCGAGCATGCGTTCCTGCTCTCGGCCGACGGCCTCGGCGATTTTGCGAGCACCATGTGGGGCTTGGGGATCGGCAACCGCATGGAGATTGACGGCGCAATTCCATTCCCGCACTCGCTCGGCCTGTACTACACGGCAGTCACACAGTATCTCGGCTTTCCGAAGTTCGGTGACGAATACAAAGTGATGGGACTGGCCGCGTACGGTCAACCGGAGCAACTTGAAGTATTTCGCGACATTCTGCGCCAAGACCACAAGTTCACCGGCTTCCACTTGAGCCTCAAATACTTCACGCATCACCGCACCGGGCCGGAGATGGTGTGGGCCGAAAGCGACAAAATGCCCGCGCTAGGGAAACTGTTCTCGGAGGAAATGTCACGCAGACTGGGCCCCGCGCGCTCTCCGGAAGAACCTCTCGACCAGCGTCATCGCAACCTGGCGGCATCACTGCAGGCGCGGCTGGAGGAGGTTTATTTTCGCCTGCTGACCTTGAAGAGGTTGCACACACCCCTTAAGGCTGTATGTCTGGCCGGTGGAGTGGCTTTCAACTGTGTCGCTAACGGCAAAATTTTCGACCGCACCGGGTTTGAGCAGGTCTACGTCCATCCAGCCGCGGGGGACGCGGGGCTTGCAGTGGGTGCCGCGTTTTATGTGTGGCACCAGAAACTTGGCAAGCCGCGCTCTTTTGTGATGGATCACACTTACTGGGGACCTGGGTATTCGCGCGAAGAAATCCGCCG
>QHZD01000001.1 GCA_003225315.1 Acidobacteriota bacterium | reverse complement strand
AGGACGCGCGGTCTCTGCGCGCCGCGCAGCGGTCGAGCGCAGCGAGATCCTTGACGGCCACCGCAGCGGAGGGTACGTCCACTTGGGCGGGAGCGACCCGTTTTATACTGGGTCGCTCCCGCCCATCCAAGTGTTTTGGCCGCGTGCATATGTCACCTCCTTCCATCACGCATTTGCCCTTCTCTGAAGAGTTTGGGTTGGTTTCGAAAGTGAACCGCGAGGTGACCCCGCCCCTGGACAACCCCGTATCTGCCAGCCGTCGCCCCAGTTCTTTGTGCTGTCTCCGAAAATCGCTTCATGGCCAGGCACAGTGGTCGCTCGGAAGAGGGTCTTCTGCATGGGCCGTGAAGCCGACGCAGCTTCAGCCTGAAAATCCGTTGGCAGCTGATTCCGACGCCAGAGGTAGTAGAGAGTGCTGATGCTGTCCCCCGTGTAACGCTTCCTGGCCTGGCTCAGAAAGATCGCGTCCTGCTCCGTGACGAGCCTGTATTGCTCGCGCTCCCACTTCGTTTCCAGGTCAAAATAACGAATCAAATCCGAGAGGCCCTTGCCTTCGACAAGCAGCGAAAAGAGCTCGGCAGCCTCTTTCTGCAGACCCGCGGCCGTCGAAATGTAGAGGAATTGGAAGCCCGGAAGCTGCCGGAAGAGAGGCCGGTACATGCGCAAGTGGACGATATACGCATCAAGGTTTCGGTTGTCAGGGTCAACGTACGTGAAGGTGACCACAGGCATGTAATCGGGAGAAGGATAAGCAACGCAAAGAGGAAACCGGTCTGCGAAGGTGATGCCATTGCTGCGCCCGTCGGACGGGGTGAACAGATTCTCGCTGACCTTGAATCGCTCGACAAAGTATCGGCGCTTGGCTTCGGCGGTCTCGAAATAATCTTCTTTCGGATGCGCGAGAATGAAATCGAGAGATAGAAGCCTAGTTTTGATGTGGGCGAGTTCGTGCTCTCGCCGATTGCGGAGATGGTCTTTGCCGATGGCGGAGTAGAGTTGCCGCGAGCAGAGGTGATAGACGCGACTCCTCCGCGTGTACTGCTGCGCGCTCGCATGGCCCAGGCCAAACAGCTTTTCAACCAAACGGGCATTGCGCTTGCCGCTCTTGGCTTGAGCAAAGTCCAGAAACTGCCGCACGGTGAAGTAGCCGGAATGCGTCGCCACGAGGTAAAGAAACCGGGCTTCCACTTCGGTATACCCGAAGTTACGGAGCTTAGCGAGTTGGTCTTCTGCGATATTCATGGTCTAGAAGCCCAGGATTGCGGCACTCAACTCCCGGTCGTCACGGATACGGCGAAGGCGGTCTGTCTCGCCATGCCGGGCATAGATCTGAAAGCCGGCGCGAGCCTTCTGGGAAAGGCCGCGCGGGCGGTAATGTTCCGTGGCAAGCTCAAGGTCGCGCCGCTGAATTTCGTTTTCGTTCTCGTTCACATACTCGATGCGCACGTCGGGAATGGGAATCCTGCCCGATACAACTTTCAGGTGATACCGCTCGGCAATTTCTTTTCTGAGCGTTTCAGAGTCGCGACTCCGGTCTTTGGGAACATGTGCGAGGCGGGAATAAAGCTCCTTCTTCATTTCGTAGTCAAGTTGGACGCGCAGAACTTTACCGCCGCGGCTTTCGATCTCATCGCTGACCTTGTGATAGAGCCGGTAGAGGTCGGCGTCATGGAAGGTTTCTTTCGGTTTCTTGAGCCCGTGGTAGGTGGCTTGATCTGAAGGGAGAACCTTGCCGCGGGAGAGGAGTTTGTGTCCTTCCTTGGTTAGCGTTACAACCTGGGTTGGGTTGTGCTCGGGATCAGCGATCGTGGTCGCCTTCATGAGCCCCTGCCGGACTAGATTTTCCACGTCGTTCTCGACCCGTGCTCGATCGCCGTTATGGGCGAACTCGGCCAGGTCCCTAGTGGCGACAACACGGAACTTGCCAACCTCCGACAGCGTGTGAATTTCGGAATCCCGGAGTGAATAAGTCTTGTTCCGGTCCGTGTACTGGGTACGGACACGCTGAGAAAGGATCGTTTGGACTCGTTCTTCGCGGGCCAGCGGAGGACGGTCTCTGTTGGAACGGTCGGGAGCTTCGCGGTCGAGTCTGTCGGCGCGCTCTTCCTCCCGATGAATGTTGTGAAGTTCAGTCCACTTGTTCCAGTCGGACGAAGGGCTCCGGGACACTTCGCGGTCTGGGCCAAAATCAGAGTCGCGAAAATCATCAATTTCGAAACCGTCAAAGCCTCGGGACATCGAATGACTCCTGTTGACCTCGACTACAAATCGAAGCAGAAATCAACCGCAGAAGAGGAAGGGCAAAGCCTTCGCTGAGGACTTGATAACATCGCCGCGTGTCGTATTGCGAAAAATCTCTACTGACGTTTGAAACTTGTCTCGCTTTCTTCGTACAGGAAGACTTCTTCGACATTTTTCCCGAAAGTGCGAGCGATCTTAAAGGCCAAGTCGAGCCCTGGCTCGTACTTGCCGGTCTCAACGGCGTTGATGCACTGCCGCGTCACGCCTACGGCGTCGGCGAGGTCGGCCTGCGACCACTCCTTCTCTGCTCTCAAGACGCGAAGCCGAGTCTTCATTATTGATACCGCCAAGAAAATAGAATTAGGCCGATGCTCCACAAGGCAATCATCAATGCCGGGATCAAGAGCGAGGCCCCGGAAAGGAATCCGAATCGTTGAAGTAGGCCGACGGCAAGCGTGAGGAGTAAGGAGGCAACAAAAGCAAAATTCGTCGCTTCGTGGTTGATGAGTCTCTGATGTGTGTCTGCGACTTTCAGAAATCGAAGGAAACTCCAAATTCCTCCGCCAGCCAGAACAATGCCAAGCGCGATCAGCGCTTCTTGCGCAGCATGACTCGCTCGGACTGCGAAAGTGAAAGTCCCGATTGCAAGGAACGCGAAAACATAGAACACGCAGAGTGTGCTTTTCCGCTGCTGCTTGAGAGACTGGGGTTCCGGTAGGGTTCTCATAGCATAGCTCCTCTGGCCAATTTCAGAGTACTCTATTCAGGTCTATATGTCAACTACACAATACTTCTAGACCTCTAAACATGGCTATGATACAGTTTGGCCTGGATTTGCCATCGCTGGCCAGACACCAGGGGAAAGGGGGATATAATGGGTTCCATGGCAAAGGACGTGATTCACGTTTCGGACAAAGAAGCCGCCAGCGACTTCGCTTCCCTGCTGGCTCGTGTCCGCGAGGGCGCCGAAGTTGTTATTGAACACGACGCACGACCCGTGGCTGTGGTGCGCCCGGCGGAAGCCTTTCGTGGACGCCTTCTCTCAGAGTCCATCGCCTTGGCGAAGGCACACGCGAAGGAATTGGGTTATGAGCCCATCTTGGACGCTGACTTCGCCGCTGACCTCGAAGAAGTCATTAACAGCCATCGTAAGCCGCTCAACCCGCCTACATGGGATTGATCCTCGATTCCAGCTTACTCATCGCAGGTGAGCGTCGGGGGCAACGTGTCTGGGACATTCTCGAACGCGCAAAGGCGTCCCAAGGTGAGACAGAAAACGCCCTCTCCGTAATCACTGTAGTCGAATTAACCCACGGGATCTATCGCGCGAAGTCAGAAGCAGATCGCCAGCAGCGGCGTGTGTTCGTCGAGGAACTGAGTCAAGCAATCCCTGTCCACCCCGTGACACTCGAAATCGCACAACTCGCCGGAAGAATCGAAGGCGAGCAAGCCGCTAAGGGCGTTGTTATCGCGGTGCCAGACCTCTTGATCGGCGTGACTGCACTGCATCTAGGCTACTCCGTGGCAACTCTCAACGCTCGTCACTTCCGATTGATTCCCGGACTCTCTGTGGTTCTGCTCTAAGCAACACCACTCCCCAATGGGTATAGAGCCTTACGAAATCCTTACGACTTCATTGCGACTTCTTTAACCCACGCATGCCACTCTTCCCACGTTCGCTGATCCCCTGACAGAAGCTGCGGTGGAGGCGAGACTGTGGCAGGTTCGGGACGGACAGTGTCAATCGACGATGTGGGTTTTCCTGATTTTCGTGAGCCACGGTCTTGTATTCATGTTGTACGTCCTTGTCCAGTTTTTCCGTGAGGGCAAACGGAGGACCAGCAACCGTCAGTACAGTTCCAACCCGAAAGCCGGGAACCTGCGGACTGGACGCGTGGTCAGCATGGATTCGATACAGTCGGAGCGAAAGCATTCTTCTTCCAAAAGACACACCGCCGAATGGAGTCATGGTAATGGGGAAATTCAGATCCGGATTACTTGCACTGATGGCGACGTGGCCCTGGACCGCATACGCGCAAGCGCAAGACGCACCTCCGCCATCTCAAGGAGACCCGAAAGTGTCTCAAGGGCAGACTAAGGAATTGGCCGGTATCACGGCATTCTCATCGAATGCTCCTGCTCTTCTAGCCACTCAGAGCAAGACCGCGTTACCAGCTTATGAGAAGCCCGAACATGATTTCGCGGTTTGTCAGAATGTGCCATCCGACCAAGCGGCCACGCAGCCAGCGAACCCTGAGTGGCAATACGCTGGATTCATCGACTCAGCTTACCTGCTGGATTTCAACCACCCATCGAACCATCTGTTTCGAAGCCGAGGCACGGCTTACAAAGTTGACGAGCCGATTCTGAACATGGCGGCCGGCTACCTTCGCAAGACCGCCTCCGAGTCATCGCGATGGGGAATGGAATTCACTCTCCAGAGTGGCCAGGATTCCAGAATCTTCGGTTTCTCCGCGACCGCGCCAAGTCTTCCGGGGTCCGAGTGGTTGCGCCACCTCGGGCCGACGGAGGTCTCCTATTTGGCGCCGGCGGGAAAGGGCCTAACGGTGCAGGCTGGAATCTTCTCCAGCTTCATCGGCTATGACTCGTTGTACGCGAAGGACAACTTCAACTATACGCGTCCCTGGGGAGCTGATTTCACGCCTTATCTGATGATGGGAGTCACCGCGAGCTACCCTCTCACCAGTAAGCTGACCGGAACGGTGTTCGTGGTAAACGGTTACTGGCATCTTGCCGATGCCAATCGTGTGCCCAGCTTGGGCGGCCAAGCCACCTATAAGGTGACGGGGCATACGACGCTAAAAGAAACAGTTTTGTTCGGTCCGCACCAATCGGAGACAGGATTCGAATTCTGGCGCTTTTTGTGGGACAGCATTGCCGAATGGAAAACCGTTCGGATTACAACCGCATTCGAATATCACGTCGGAACTGAGAAAGTCGCGACGCCCGGGAATCCACGTGCTCTGTGGATGTTTGCTCAGCTACCCGTGCACTGGGTCTTCAACAAGCACTGGAGCGCAACCGTGCGTCCTGAAGTTTACTGGGACCGCGATGGCCGCACGACTGGCTTCCAGCAAACCGTCAAAGCCAACACGACGACCCTGGAATACCGCATTCCGTATCGCCAGGCTACTGCCATCGTGAGACTGGAGCACCGGGCAGACGATTCCCGCGGGCCCGCTGGCGGCTTCTTCCGCGACGGTCAAGTGGCGCAGGGACTAATTGGCCTGACGCCGACGCAAAATCTCTTGATCTTGGGGGTCATTTTGACCTTCGACTCGCACTTTCAACCGTAACGCGGAGACGGGCGCTGACGAGCAAGCCGTGTTGAACGAGTCGACCGGAGGAAGAGAACCAGAATGCTAGACGTGATTTTCATCGCGGCCACGGTATTGTTTTTCGCAATTGGAATTTCCTACGTTCGCGGCTGCGAACGCTTGAAGTGAGGAGTGAACCTATGCATGCAGGTGATGCGGCACTGCTGGTGATTTGCGCGCTTCTCTTTGGGTATTTGCTATACGCCCTTTTGAATGCGGAGGAGTTCTAACCCATGACCGCGAATGGCTGGTTTCAAATTGGATTGTATCTCTTCGTGATCTTCCTGGTGACGAAACCCCTAGGCGTTTTCATGACGCGAGTCTTCAATCGGGAAAAGACATTTCTCGATCCTATCCTTCGGCCCGTCGAGAAACTCGTGTACCGGTTGAGCGGTATCGACGAGAAGCGCGAAATGCGCTGGACCGAGTACGCCGTAGCCATGCTCCTGTTCAGCGGCGTGACCATGGCTCTTCTCTACCTCATTGAGCGCACGCAGAAATGGCTTCCATTCAATCCGCAGAAATTGGGCAATCTGGAACCGGGCCTGGCGTTCGGCACCGCGGCTTCGTTCACGACCAATACGAACTGGCAAGCCTACAGCGGCGAGTCCACGATGAGTTATTTCACGCAGATGGCGGGCTTGGCCTATCACAACTTTGTTTCCGCCGCAGTCGGCATCGTGCTCTCCATCGTCGTCATCCGCGGCATCGCACGCAAAGAAACGGACAAACTCGGCAACTTTTGGGTCGATACAACGCGGTGTCTTCTGTGGGTTTTGCTGCCGGTTTGCCTGGTGGGTTCCTTGATCCTAGTGTCCGAAGGTGTCGTGGAGAACTTCAAGCCCTACACGACCGTGGATTTAATTCAGCCCTACACCACGCAGGTCACGGGTCCGGACGGCAAAACGACTACGCAAACCGTGACTCAGCAAGTCATCGCGCAAGGGCCGGTGGCTTCGCAGGAAGTAATCAAGGAATTCGGCACCAACGGCGGCGGATTCTTCAACGCCAATAGCGCCCATCCTTTTGAAAATCCCACCCCATTCTCGAACTTTTTCGAGATGGTGTTGATTTTCGCAATTCCGTCCGGACTGACCTACACGCTAGGTTGGATGACGGGTTCGCAACGCCACGGCTGGGCGGTTTGGGCGGCCATGGCCGTCTTGTTTTTCGCCGGTGTGACGACCGCCTATTGGGCAGAGGCCAAAGGCAATCGGCTTTTGGCCGGCACCGACCAGGGGGCTAGCGGGCTGCACTCTGGCGGAAATATGGAGGGCAAAGAAGTGCGGTTTGGAATTGTGAACTCCGCTCTGTTCTCTACGGTGACCACCGATGCCAGCTGCGGAGCCGTGAACGGTATACACGATTCCTTTACTCCGCTCGGCGGAATGGTTCCTTTGATCAACATCATGCTGGGCGAAGTTGTATTCGGCGGAGTCGGTGCGGGACTCTATGGCATTTTCGTTTTCGTTGTGCTCGCCGTTTTCATTGCGGGGCTGATGGTGGGGCGAACTCCGGAATACCTAGGCAAGAAGATTGAATCGCATGACGTCAAGATGGCCATGCTCGCGGTTCTGATCTTGACGTTCACGATTCTGGTCTTTTCGGCGATTGCAGTGGTTAAGCCGTATGGCACCTCAAGCATCACGAATCCTGGCCCACACGGGTTGTCCCAAATCTTGTACGCCTACACTTCTTCGACCGGCAACAACGGTTCGGCCTTCGCAGGTTTGAACGTGAACACCATGTGGTACAACACGACGACGGCGGTTGCTCAACTGCTCGGCCGATTCTTCATGATCATTCCGATCATGGCCGTCGCGGGAAATCTGGCAAAGAAGAAAATTGTTCCCGAGTCGGCCGGAACATTCCCGGTAACAGGCGGACTGTTCGCTGGGTTGCTGGCCTCAACCATTGTGATCGTCGGTGCCCTTACGTTCTTCCCGGCTCTGAGTCTGGGGCCGATTCTTGAACACCTGCTGATGAATGCAGGAAAGGCTTTCTGAGGTGTCTATGGACCCAGTAGCTCAAATCAGGAAAAAGTCGCTCGCCGAAAGCGCCATTGTTTCGCGGGCCGTGCTGGATACGTTTCGAAAACTGGACCCGCGCACGATGGTCAAGAACCCGGTGATGTTCGTCGTAGAGGTGGGTGCGGTTTTGACGACCATCCAGCTCGTGTGGAACGTCTCTCACCATGACGGCCAGTTCGGATTTGGACTACAAATCACCCTCTGGCTGTGGTTCACGGTTCTGTTTGCTAACTTTGCAGAAGGCATGGCCGAAGGCCGGGGCAAGGCACAAGCGGACACTCTGCGCAAGGCGCGGGCCGAGACCCAGGCTCATCGCTTGAGGAGCGATGGCAGTACAGAGACCGTGGTCAGTTCGCAACTGCGCTCCGGAGACATCGTCGTTGTCACGGCATGTGAGTTCATCCCCGGAGACGGCGAGGTCATCGAAGGCGTGGCGTCGGTCGACGAGTCGGCGATCACCGGCGAGTCCGCGCCGGTCATCCGCGAATCCGGCGGCGACCGTTCCGCGGTCACGGGTGGAACACGCGTTTTGTCCGATGAAATCAAGGTGCGCATTACGTCGAATCCCGGAGAAACATTCCTCGACCGCATGATCAAGCTCGTCGAAGGAGCCTGCCGGCAGAAGACCCCGAACGAGATTGCCCTAAACATACTCTTAGCGGGTCTCACCATTATCTTTTTGCTGGCAGTCGTCACGCTGCAGCCTTTCGCGATCTATTCCGGCGCGCCGCAGAACATCTTCGTGCTGGTTTCACTCCTGGTGTGTCTGATACCAACGACCATTGGAGGATTGCTCTCCGCGATCGGCATTGCGGGCATGGACCGGCTCATTCAGAGAAACGTAATCGCGATGTCCGGTCGCGCCGTCGAAGCGTCAGGCGACGTGGACGTACTCTTGCTCGACAAAACCGGTACGATCACGCTCGGCAATCGCGCCGCCACGCAGTTCTACCCAGCACGCGGGATTGAAGAAAATTACCTTGCCGATGCCGCGCAGCTCTCTTCGCTCGCCGATGAAACCCCGGAAGGCCGCTCGATCGTCGTTCTGGCGAAGGAGCGTTACAACATGCGCGGCCGCGACCTTTCTTCGCACGACACCAACTTTATTCCGTTCTCCGCTCAGACCAGAATGTCGGGCGTGGATTTCGACGGACGGGAAATCCGCAAAGGCGCGCCGGAAGCCATTGCCCGGTTTATTAACTCAACGGGCAACGGGATACCGAACGAGTTGCAGCTTCGTATCGAGGAAATCTCGAATTCTGGGGGAACACCGCTTCTGGTTGCGGAGAACCGTCGTGTTTTAGGCGCCATCGCTCTCACCGACATCGTCAAGG
This sequence comes from Acidobacteriota bacterium, assembly GCA_003225315.1. GTDB lineage: Bacteria > Acidobacteriota > Terriglobia > Acidiferrales > UBA7541 > Acidiferrum. The sequence continues at coordinate 5,322 of QHZD01000001.1, read as the reverse complement.
GCGGCATGAAGGAGAGATTCTATCACCTGCGCGCCATGGGCATTCGCACGATGATGATCACCGGCGACAATCCCCTGACCGCGGCGGCCATCGCCCGCCAAGCTGGCGTCGATGATTTTCTCGCCGAGGCAACGCCCGAAGACAAGATGGAACTCATCAAGCGCGAACAAGCCAAAGGAAAACTTGTCGCCATGACCGGGGACGGAACCAATGACGCGCCCGCTCTAGCTCAAGCCGATGTCGGTGTGGCCATGAACACGGGCACGCAAGCTGCGAAAGAAGCCGGCAACATGGTCGATCTCGATTCCAATCCGACGAAACTCATCGAAATCGTGGAGATCGGTAAACAACTTCTCATCACTCGCGGTGCCTTGACGACCTTCTCGGTCGCTAACGATGTGGCCAAATACTTCGCCATAATTCCCGCAATGTTCGCTGGAGCCTTTCCCGTGCTCGGCGCCCTGAATGTGATGCATCTCCGCACGCCAGAATCGGCGATTCTCTCTGCGGTAATATTCAACGCTCTGATCATCATCGCTCTGATTCCGCTTGCTCTCCGTGGCGTGCGGTATCGTCCATTAGGCGCGGCGGCTTTGCTGCAGCGCAACCTGTTGATCTACGGCCTAGGTGGAATCATTGCGCCGTTTATCGGAATCAAGTTCATCGACGTATTGCTGACTTATCTTCGGGTTGTTTGAGGAACTTATGAAAAAGGATCTTCTGATTGCTCTGTGGTTCACCCTGGTTACGACGGTGATGTTCGGAATCCTGTATCCGCTCGCCATCACGGGTCTGGCCCAGGTGCTGTTTCCTGACCGAGCCAACGGACAGTTGATCGAAAGAAACCGCAAGGTCGTGGGATCGAGAATCATCGGGCAGGCGTTCTCTGGCCCTGGTTATTTTCACTCCCGGCCGTCTTCGGCGGGAACTGGATATGATCCAACCTCCAGCGGGGGCTCCAATCTTGGTCCCACCAATAAGACATTGCTTGATCGGGTCACGGCCGATGTGCAAAAAGCACAGGCGGAGAATCCTTCTACAACGGTTCCAATTGACTTAGTCACTGCCTCCGCTTCTGGCCTCGATCCTGACATCTCTCCCGCCTCCGCTGAATTTCAAATTCCACGCATCGCCCGCGAACGCCACGTGGCCGAGTCTGGCGTACGCGCCCTGGTCGCCCGCTACACCCAGCCTCGGCAATTCCGCATCTTGGGGGAACCGCGCGTCAATGTCCTTCAACTCAACCTCGCTCTTGATTCCTCCAACCCTTTGTATTAGTCGCGCCGAGTAGCAAGAACACTCGAAGTGAAGCAGTCAAAATAGGGCCAATCTTTCGGGTGATCGTAACCCGCAGGCTCTGTTACCTCCGCGCCGGAGCCTTCGACGCTGGGCGTCGCGGCATCTGAAAGCGGTAGCCCACCCACGGTTCCGTCAGGATGTATTTCGGGTGAGTCGGATCGCTCTCAATCTTCTTCCGAAGTTGGTTGATCACCACGCGCAGATTCTCGGTCTCTTCTCCATAATCCGGCCCCCAGATGGCCTGCAGCAATCTTCGGTGGGTGAGCGGTTTTCCCTGGTTCGCGATCAGCAGTTTCAGCACTTCGAATTCTTTCGGGGTCAGATGCACGTCCTCACCGCGCGCATTCACGCTGCGACTCTCAAAATCGATGCTCAAATCCTTCGTTTCGAACGGTATCAAGGCTTCGCCCGTTCTGTGCCGGCGCAGCGCAGCACGAACTCGCGCCAACAACTCTTCGATACCAAACGGTTTAACTACGTAATCGTCGGCGCCCGCGTCCAGCGCGGCCACTTTGTCGCGCTCCGCGTTACGCACGGTCAGCATGATGATCGGCGCGTTTGACCCTCGCCGGATTTCGCGGCACGCTTCGAGACCTCCCATCCCCGGCATGTTTACATCGAGCAAAACTAAGTCGGGCTTTTCCTTGCGCACCAGCTCAATTCCTTCTTCCCCTGTTTTCGCATCAACGATCACGTACCCGCGGTTCGAGAGCGTCGCGCGCAAAACGCGCCGAATCTGCGGCTCGTCATCGACCACTAGGATCGTCGCTTCGTTCACCGCCGCACCTCGGTCCGGGCTGCCGGGAGCGTAAACGAAAACACCGAACCATGCCCCAGCTGACTCGTCACCGCAATCGTGCCGCCGTGGGCCGCCACAATCGCCTTGGCGATTGGCAAACCCATTCCTGTTCCCCGCACGAGATACCGGTGGTCTTTCCCGCGATAAAATTTGTCGAAGATCATCTCCTGCTCGAAGCTGTCGATGCCCGGGCCGCGATCCGCTACGCTCGTGGCTACAAATTCGCCATTTGCCTCCGCCGAAATCGTGATCGGCTGCTCCTTCGGCGAATACAAATTGGCGTTGTCGATCAGCTTCATCAGAACGTCCGCGATTCGCTCGAAATCCGCCCGGATTGCTGGCAATTCCGCGCTGGCGCGTACATCAATGACCCGAGTTGCGAGCACGCTTTTCATCCTTGTAACAGCGGTTTGAATGACTTCTCCAATCGGCACGGCAGCAACGGACAGCTCGACCTCTCCGGCCTCCAGGCGCGCCATCTCTGCCGCTTCTTCCACCAAATGATTCAACCGGTCGCATTCTTCATTGATGATGGTCAGCAGCTCCGTGCTCTGCGGACGATCCGTTCCCTGGCTTCCGAGCAAGCTGGTCACTGCCGCTTTCATCGATGTCAGCGGCGTCCGGAAATCGTGAGTAATCGAATCCAGCAGCGCCGATTTCAATCGTTCGCCCTGCCTTTCCGCCTCGGTTTGCCCCAACTGCTCGATGGCTCTGGCGCGCTCGATCGCAATCGCCACAAGACCGCTCACCGCGTCCAGCGTCTGCCGGGACATCATTGCTCCGGAAATTCCCAGGCTCCCGATGGCACGCGCACCCAGACGCACTGGAACAAAGTACAACCCGGCGCCGGGTTCGATCGTTACTTCATCGCGCAGAAACGCCGTCTTCGTCTTTTGCTCGTCCACCAGCGCCACGCCGTGGCCCGAGCGGTAGAACTTGTCTTTCTGCGGAAGAAACAACTCCGCTGCGCCTGCTTCAAAACTGTCCACGATGTAATTAGGAATAGCGTTCATCAGCTGAATGACGTTTCCCTCGCTCAGCAGTTTCTGGCTGAAGTGATAAAGCCGCTCGATCTCATGCCGCCGCCTGTTTGCTTCGTCGGCCTGTTTGCGAATGCGCGCCGAAAGCTGGCTGCCAACAAGAGAAGTCACCAGGAACGCTGCCAGCGCCACCCAGTTTTGTGGGTCCGCGATCGTGAATGTCCCAGCTGGAGGCAGAAAGAAATAATTGAACGCCAGCATCGCGGTCACCGACGTGGAAGCGGAGACAGCCATGCCCCACACTGCGGAAACTGCTAGAATCGCGAGGAGAAATGAGAGTGCAACGGTTGTCTGATTGGCCGCCAGAACGTGGCGATAAAAAAAGGTGATGCCGGCGATGATGGCGACTGCACAAACAAGGCCGAAGGTTCTGCCAGCAAGCACTCTTTGCATCGCATCATTCTAGCGCAGGCCACAGTTTCAGTGGAGTAAACAGCCCATTGACGAAAAAGCCCGAAGATTGGCTGGAGATCGCTTCGCCTCCGCAGAAGGCCAGAGGGACTTTCAAATTGTTCCTCGGTTACGCGCCGGGTGTTGGCAAGACCTATAGCATGCTCAGCGAGGCGCTTCGCCGGCATAGCCGCGGCGAAGACGTGGTGATCGGGGTCGTCGAAACGCACGGGCGCAAAGCGATCGAAGAGCTTCTCTGCCAACTGGAAATCGTTCAAGGAAGGAAAATCGAGTACAAGGGCACGATTTTCGAGGAAATGGATGTTGACGCGATTTTGGCTCGGCGGCCTGATGTGGTCCTCGTCGACGAGCTCGCACATACCAATATTCCGGGAAGCAAACACCGAAAGCGGTACGAAGATGTGCAGGAGCTGCTCGCAGCAAAAATCGATGTGCTCTCTACACTGAATATTCAACATATTGAAAGTATCGCCCCGGTGGTGCGATCGATCACCGGAATCATTGTCCGCGAGACCGTGCCTGACTGGGTTCCGCTCACCGCCGCTGAAACTGTGATGGTGGACCTTACTCCGGAAGCACTGCAAAACCGGATGAAGCGCGGCGATGTGTATAGTGCGGAAAAAGTCGAGCGGTCATTGAAGAATTTCTTTCGGCGTGGGAATCTGATCGCGCTTCGGGAGTTGGCGCTGCGGCAAGTCGCCGAGCAGGTCGATCGCAGCCTGGAATCCTACATGGAGGCGCAGGACATCCGGAAAAACTGGGGCGTGCGTGAGCGCATGGCTGTGTGCATCTCCTCCAATCCGACCGGGCAGTACCTCATCGCGCGCGCGGCGCGTATGGCCCGCCGCATGGACGCGGAGCTCTACTTGGTTCACGTGGATCGCGAGTTCGGTCCCAAGGAATCTAATCCAAACGCACTGGCGGCAAATGTGCGATTTGCAGAAAGTCTCGGTGCGCAAGTCGTGCGGTTAAAAGGTAAAAGCGTGGCGGATGCGGTGGCCGAGTTTGTCCGCTCCAAGCACATCACACAGGTAATCTTTGGCCGAGCACCCGTGCGTGACTGGCGCAAGTATCTCTATCTCTCAGCCGTTCACCGCTTCCTTCGCGAATCTCCTGCCGTAGACGTGCACATCGTAACGCAGGAAACGGAAGATTGAAGCAACTTGTCGCCCGCGGCGTAGCCATTTGTATTACTTACCGGCCGACGAAGATTGCATGGGAGCGCACCTGCTCTACCCTCTGCGAACAATCAGGGATATAAAATTCCAGCGCGTAGTAATTCGTCGGCTTGCCATCCATGCCGCAACCTGTAACGCTACTGGCCGACCCTGCTAGGTTTGCTATTGCTGCCTTTTGCTGCCTCGCGGAATTCGCAAGTCCTTTGGAGTGAAAGAGAAAGCAGGTAGGGGCGGTGGGGATCGAACACGACCCCCAAACTACAAAGTCCCGTGGAATGAAGGCGTTGCAGCCGCCCGCAAAATCCAATTGCTGATTCTGCTGACTGATTTAGCGGCGCAGGTGGAAACAAACGCGCGAATGTTTGAACCACCGACCTCCTGGTCCCGAACCAGTATCTAAAAATCCCTAAGCCATCGTCCTGGCGTCACTTACGGGATTTAGGGCCGCCAAAAAGCCCCCTCAAATTCACAACCTTCGCAACCGGCCAAGAATTTTACAATTCATCGGCAATGGCGCGGGCAAGTGCTGTCTGTTTTTCCCTATCGTTGTTTGCAAGGCTGATGCGTATTTCAGGGAATTGTCGGGCAAGGAATG
>QHZD01000016.1 GCA_003225315.1 Acidobacteriota bacterium | reverse complement strand
GACAGCTTGAGTCATTTCGTGGTCGCGTTTGAGACCGACCGTTTGAGTGGGCGTCCTGCCTCCCCAAAAAAGTTGGGGAGTTCGAAGAAGTAATCATGGTCTCGACGCGGGTTGGGATCGAATAGATGGGTGGTGGAACTGAGAAAGTTCCGCCAAACGATTACGGCACGAACCTTGGTCGCGAGGAAGAAAAAGATTCTTATAGGTGAAGAGAAAACACTCCAGAAGAAGTGCGCGGAGAAGTTTGCCTTGACAGAGCCGACCTCGTTATAGACGAAATGACAGAGGGGCATCTTGCTTCCACGAAAAGGATTGCGCAGGAGTTTGGACTTGGGCTAACGTGCGCTTCGGCGCGAAAGGCGCTCAAACGCAGGGAGACTCGTTATGAGGAAGCTGATTCTTGCGGCGTTTAGTGTGGTGCTGTTGTCGTGCGGGGCTTATGGACAGGACGCGGCCTCCGGAACGCATTCTTGCGAGGATTTAGCGCAACTGGAATTGCTGGGAGCGAGAATCCTTTCAGCGGAGACGGTCGCGGCCGGAGCGTTCACGCCGCCAAATGCGTCTCCGCTGGTAGCGGGAAACCCCTCTTTCTACAAAACCCTTCCTGCGTTCTGCCGGGTGGTGGCGGAAGCCACGCCGAGCGCGGATTCCTGCATCAAGATCGAAGTGTGGATGCCCGCCGGTGATGCGAAGGACGGAGGGTGGAACGGGAAGCTGCAAGGACGGGGCAACGGAGGATTCTCAGGAGAGATTAGTTACCCGCAATTGGGGATCGGTGTGTCGCAGGGTTATGCGATGACCGGCACGGACGGGGGCCACTCCGGAAATGCAACTTACGCGAGTTGGGCGCTGGGACATCCCGAAAAGGTAGCGGACTTCGGATACCGGGCAATCCACGAAATGACGCGCGTGGCGAAGGTGGCGGTCAAGGCTTACTACGGCCAGGATACGCAGCATTCGTATTTCTGGGGTTGCTCGAACGGAGGGCGGCAAGCGTTGATGGAGGCACAACGCTTTCCGGAAGACTACGATGGGATTCTGGCGGGAGCGCCGGCCAATTACTTTACACACTTGCTGACGAAAGCGCTTGCGGATGCGCAGGCGACCACGCTGGATCCGGCAAGCTACATCCCGCCGAGCAAATTGCCGGCGATCGCTCGCGCGGTGAATGTTGCCTGCGACGCGCAGGACGGCGTGAGCGACGGCATCGTAAACGACCCGAAGAAATGCCACTTCGATCCCGCGGTACTGCTTTGCAAAGAAGGTGATTCGGAGAAGTGCTTGACGGCGGCGCAAGTCACTGCGCTAAAGAAATTGTATGAAGGGCCCAACGACGCGAAAGGACGGAAGATTTTTCCGGGGTACGTGCCCGGAGCAGAAGAAGGACCCGGAGGATGGGAAACGTGGATCACCGGACCTACGCCGGGCAAAAGCTTGCTGTTCGCGTTTAGTGGCGGATATTTCTCCAGCTTCGTTTATGGGAAGGCGGACTGGAATTACAAGGATGCCAGCGTCAATGAAGCGATGAAAGCGGCTGACGAGAAGACCGCGAAAATACTGAACGCAACGGACCCCAACCTAAAGGCATTCAAGGCGCGAGGAGGGAAGTTGATCCTCTATCACGGTTGGAACGATGCGGCGATTTCCGCGCTCAACACGATCAACTATTACAACGATGTGGTGCGCAAGATGGGGGCGCGGAAGTCCGAGGCATTCGCGCGGCTCTACATGATGCCGGGGATGCAACACTGCAGCGGCGGTCCTGGGACAGACTCCTTCGGACAGGGAGTGGCCGACGCGAGGGATGCGCAACACAACGTTGAGACGGCGCTCGAACAGTGGGTGGAGAAGGGGACTGCGCCTAATGTGATCGTTGCGACGAAGTACCAGGGCAGAGACGCTTCCACGGGAGTGAAGATGACACGGCCGCTCTGTCCCTATCCGCAGATTGCGAAGTATAGAGGCGCGGGCGATACGAACGATGCGGGCAATTTTGTTTGCACGGCGGAGAGCAAGTGAACGAAAAACAATTGAATCGGAGGGGAGACAGTATGTCACAAAAAGTTATGGTGAGATTTGTTGTTGCGGTGATGTTTGCACTTGGCGTGGTGGCGAGCGCGGTAGCACAAATGCCGAATCCGTATGGGACGGCCATCAGCCTGGAAAATGCCAAGAAGGCGGCTGCACCGGCGCTGGCGGAGGCGGCGAAAAATAATTGGAGAGTGGCGGTGGCGATCGTTGGTCCGGGGGGCACACTCATTTACTACGAGAAAATGGACAACACGCAACTTGGCAGCGCGGAAGTGGCCATTGATAAGGCTCGCACGGCTGCGCTTTTCAAGAGGCCGACGAAAGCGTTTCAGGATGCGCTGGCGGCGGGAGGAGAAGGTCTGCGTATACTCACACTGAAGGGCGTGGTGGCAGCGGAAGGCGGAATTCCTTTGGTGATGGACGGGAAAATTGTGGGAGCGATCGGCGTCAGCGGAGCAACCAGCGCGCAGGACGCACAGTGCGCCAAAGCCGGCGCGGACACGATTAAATAGATACTCCCAATGACAAAGCATGGTTGAAAAAACAGTCTACTTGTCGGTCGGCTCGAATCTGGGAGACCGTGCCAAGAACCTGCGAGTGGCAATTGATGAGTTACCACACGCGGGCGTAGCGGTGAAAAAAGTTTCGTCGTTGTATGAAACTGAGCCTGTGGATTTGCGAGAACAGCCGTGGTTCTTGAACTGCGCGGTGGAAGTGGCAACGCATTTCGATCCGATGACGTTGTTGCGGGTGCTGCGCGAGATCGAGACGAAAATGGGAAGCAAGAAGCTGGTGGCGAAAGGGCCGCGACTCATCGATATAGACATCTTGCTTTATGGTTCGGAGACGATTGACACACCGGAATTGCACGTGCCGCATCCGCGGATGCACCTGCGGCGGTTCGTGCTGGCGCCGCTAGCGGAAATAGCGCCGAAAGCGCTGCACGCTGCTCTGAAGATGACGGCTGCCCAACTGCTCGAACGGACGCCAGATCACAGCGCCGTACGAAAGTTGGAGTAGAGGCACGATATATCGTGCCCCTTCGGCTACATCCAACGAGACATCGTCAACTGGTGCGATGGAGCAGCAGGCGGTGCAGCGTGATGGGTTTGGGTTGCAGCGCGTCGAGCTCAATCTGGGCGAGCTGGCCTTCCTTGATTTCGCGCCAGCGGTAAACGCCCGGCTCGGTTTCCTGCGTTTCGCGGCCATTCAAGCGGCGCAAAAACTCGACAGCATTGTCGCGTGAGGCCACTTGGCGGTACGTGGGACGAGTGAGAGCTTCTACGGCATAGCTGCGTAGAAGTTTGCGCCAGTAATGATCGAATAGATCGCTGGAGGCGAAGATGTCGCTCCAGGCGACCTCGCCACCGTAAGCGACGACCACGCCGACAACGCGCTCGTTCTTCAAACCGGAAGTGGCCTGCGCAAAACGGCGCTGCACTTCGTTCACGAAGTCATCGATGGAGACGCCAACGGCCTGCGAGACGTAGATTTTCTCGTAGGCTTCGGTGCGCCCATTACCGGCGATGGCGGCTTGAAGATTGTCCGAAGATATCTGCGGGCGAGGAGCCGATGGAGCTGACTTGGCCGTGGTGCCGCTGCGGACGGCGTCCCAAACTTCAGCTTGCTTTTGATCGACGGCAGCTCTTTCGCGGACGCTGGGATGGACGATGGTATTCGCGGCGGCAAATTGCGCGGCGCCTGTCCAGCGGCCGTGCTCGACGCAGAAGACGTCAAGAGGAAGCGGAGGCGCGCCGACGGGAACGATGCGATCCTTGCCGATGACGCGATCCTGCTTGCCGCCGCTGACGAGTTCGCCGGCAAGAAGCAAAAGCGGGCGGCGGCTGCGATTGATCAGAACAAGTTGGTTGACGGAAGCGCCGGTGTTGTACTGCGGAAGATAAACGGGACGGCCGTCACGCGAACGCTGCAGGACCTGCGCGCCTTGCTCGGCGACGGTGACTTCGCCGGTCGCGAGACCTTCCTCGAGCGTAAGAAAAGGACTGGTGTCCTGACTCTGGGAGCTGACGACAGGGAAGATGGAGATGTTTTCATAGACGACGGGGTCGAGCAATCGCCATTCGCCCTCTGGCCGGGAAGGAAGGGCCGAAGGTGAGACAGGCGCCGAGCCGACAAAAGCCAGGCCGCCGAGCGCGGTAATACCGAGAAGTCCGCCGATCAGGGCGGCGAAAATCGAACGTTCCATGAGAGCCTCCTGTGTGTCAGCCCCGGCCCGGTCAGAGCAAACCAGCGGGGACACGACTCACGGTTAGAACGCGCTCGTGTGAATTCCTTGCATCAACTTGTGATGGAAAACTTCAGGCGAATAGTTTAGCGGTTGGGGTCGCCAAGGTTGATACGGGGCTTGCGCCTGGATTTGGCCAATTCGCCTTCCTGCTTCTCGTATTCGGTGAGTTCTTCGTCGGTATACGAGAAGGTATCGCGCGAAGCGAACATGGAGTTACGCCCGGCTTGTTTCTTTTTCTTGCGCAACGCGCCGAATTCGTGGCGGACCTGCCGGATTGGGCCTTCGATGGCCTTCACTTCGACGAGCAGATCACTGACTTTTTCGAGAAAGTCGTGAAGGTGGTAAGGGCGAAGCACATAGGGGAGCCGCGCGGCTTCCAAATGGGTCACGTATTGGCTGCTAGTCGCCTCTGGAATAAGGTACAGGACGCGAATGCGGGCGCCATCCGCCGCAGAAACGCTCGCGAGCTCGCGCAGGATCACGAAGGCGTGACCGTCGACCCCTGTCAAAACCACATTGGCAATCACGAGAGACCATTCCCCGGTCTTCAACTCCGCGAGGAGCATTTTGGTGTCGGAGACGACCCGAACTCGCCATCCCTCGGAATCCAGGATCTGTTTGACCGCGCTCGCGCCTTGGGCATTGTCGTCGAGGACGAGAATGCCCACCTGTTGGGGAGTCGGTGTGGGACTAGTACTCATGATGCAAAGTATACGCTCAATGCCGCAGACAGCGGTAAGGAATCAAGAGGCTGCGACGTATGGGACAAGGGTCGTCTGCCACTTTACGAGGCCGATGGGGAGGAAGCTACGGCCCGATTGCAAGGGATGTACCGGAAACGTATTTTTGCAAGCCGATGCCATCCCAAAACATATGGTAAGTGGCGTACCGCCGTGAGGAATCGGCCCCGGTGAAGAAGATTTGGAAGCCGTCACGGGACCATTCCGCATGCTCGGTGAGCAGATTTAGGGGGCTCAGCAGGACACGCCGTTTCGAGCGAATTTCGTACAAGAAAAAGCCAAAGCTGCCACCGGTATGTGCATCGATGGGAACACCCGAAGGCGGCTTCACCCACTCTGCGGAAACGAGAAGCAGATCTGGATTTAGGGGATGGACGCGAAACGTGCCCGCACTGGAAGAGCCGAAAGCATCACCGAGAATGTCCTTCTCGGGTATCGCTTGTTGGATTGTACCGGTATCGGTCACCCAGGAGAGTTGCTGCAGGTCGTCCACGAGAATGGTTTGAGCGTCAACCCATCCGTGGATTGCAACAATATCGCCTGGGAAAACGGAAGCCGCGGCTTCCGGGGAAGCGACAGGCGCAGTCCACAAATGCCATTTTCCATCGCCGAATTTCATGAATGCGAATCGTGCGTCGTCAGGCGACCAGAAGGCTTGTTGGACCTGCCCGCGAACAAGTTCGGTGGACTTTTCCGTAGTGAAATCGTAGAGAAAAATGGCGCGGTCTTCCGGTTTGTCCTCGTGCGTGTAGAGAAGCCGCTTGCCGTCATGGGAAACCGCTAATTGAGAACCCTCCGAACCAATCAAATGATTTGTGGTGCCACGCTTGAAAACGATTTTTCCGGCAGGATTCAGGTAAGCCGCAGAAACCGGGGACTTGAAACTGGTGACAGAGGATACGGGGACGGGAGGTTTCTTCTTGGCGTCATCTTCTTCTTCCTGGTCGGGCTGATTGTTGATCCTGGGGAAGAGTTCGGCAGCGATGCGACCGCAGCCGGTCATCGAGCCGAGCTGTGCATGTTCGACGGAGGCGCGGAAGGAATACTTTCCTGAGGGTGGCGGAGTGAGAGTCAGCGTGTCGTTCTTGGCATCGGTACACGCTTCGCGCGAGAGGTGAATGGCAACGGCCGCGCCGGTGGCGGAATCTTTGGCGTGATAGGTCCAGGAATCAGCGGTGGCTTCGTGCGCGACGTCGGCGGCCTCCAGCGGGATAGGCGGATAGCCGGGGCGATCCACGCGCTCAGGGCCTTTCAGGCCGATCCGCAGGCTCCAGTTCGGATCGTTGCCAAAGGCCAGGATGAATATGGGGTAGTGGGTCGATTGAGGGGCCGCAGGACCCGCAGGCAGCTTCTTTGGGGCCTGAGGAATCTGGCCGAAAGAAAGCGCAGGCAGCCCCGCAAGAAGCAGGGGTGTGGCGAGCAAAACCTTTCTGGGCCCCTTATGCATGTGGACGGCGGTTCCCTGGACAAAGAGGATACCTTGTGGCAGCGAGGGAGGCAATTGCCTCCAGGCTTGCGGCGAGATGCCTTATCCAGACAGGCACGTCGGAAATAGAACGAGGAACAGAAGGCGCAGACGAACAAAAGGCGAACAATAATGCTTGACTTGGCGAATAAAAAGCGAAATACTTGGCCCGTGCTTAGAGGTGGGCTATGTCTCCAGTTCATTCCCTATCGGCGCCGAGTTTTCGGATTCGACGCCGCCACGTTTCACCAACCACAGCAGGACTCTTTCCTGAGTGCCCTGAGGCCATAAGCCCAAAGCAAGTGGTCCAAAGTCCTGCCCGGACAGAGGACCGACGCGGCAGCATTTCAGATCGAGCGACGACGGATTGCGCCCCGGCGTTCAAGACCCAAAGCGGAACCCAAAACCGCCAAACGGGTCCGGTCCGAAATGATGCCGCGGAGCCCCCTGAACGCGCTAACGCGCGACTGGTTGGCATAGCCCGCCTCGCAGCATTTTCCCCGCCGGCGGAGACACGGCGGAAGTCTGCGGAGAAACCGGAGTATTTTGTGTTGCCGGTGAAGTCGATCCTGAACCGGTGCGATTCGGACCGCGTGCCGTTCGAGTGGACGATCAACCCGTATAGAGGGTGCGAGTTTGCCTGCAAGTATTGCTACGCGCGGTACACACATGAATACATGGAGCTGGATGGCGCTGAGTTTGAGAAAAAGATTTACGTGAAGAAGGACGCGGCGTCGCTGCTGGCTTGGGATGTGACGCACAAGTATTCGTATGAATCGGAAGCGTCAGGCGGAGCGAGGCCTGACCATATTGCCATTGGAACGGCGACGGATCCGTATCAGCCGGCCGAGCGGGAGTATGGAGTGACGCGGGCTTGCCTGGAGGAACTTGCAAAGCGCGAAGGACTCAGCATTTCTATTATCACCAAGTCGAACCAGATTGTGCGGGACATTGGTCTGCTGCAGCGCATCGCGGAGCGGTCAAATCTGGGAATCGACATAACGATCACGACCTTGCGCGCAGGATTAACCCGGTTGCTCGAGCCACGGGCGCCAAGGCCGGATTTGCGGCTGGCGGCCGTGAAGCAATTGCGCGAGGCCGGGCTGTCCGTAGGCGTATCCGCTTCACCGCTGATCCCTGGAATTACCGACCGCGAGGGGGACTTGGAAGCCGTGGCCGAGGCGGCGCGGGAAGCCGGCGCGCAGTGGTTTTTTTCGGGTGTGTTGTTCTTGATGCCTTCTTCGGCGAAGCAGTTTCTGCCATTTGTGCGAGAGAAGTTTCCACGCCTGGCGAAGCAATACGAACAGTGGTTTGCGAAGAATGGCTACGCTCCGGAAGAGTACCGGCGCAAAGCCTCGGAGCGCGTGGCGCGAATCCGCGAAAAATATGGATTTCGATCAAGGCCGTGGGTGGAAAAAAAGCGCACTGCAACTTGCTCGCAGTTGTCTTTGGGTTGGGATGTGGTGGCCCAGACGATGGAACTAACACAAGCGTGTGCGACGGGATAGTTGCACTAGAAGGCGCACACCCAAGAGGGCTGTGCCACAAAAAAACTGCTAGGGAACGATGATGCGGGATTCCTCGCGCTGGAGTTCGGGGGATTGCGGGAACTGGCCGCGGAGGAATTCGATGAAGCGGCGCGAACGCGGGCGGCCGTTGGTGCGCAGCAAGCCCATGCGGTAAAGAAAAACCAGCAAGTAAAATATCTCTGTGTCCTTGAAGAGGGCGGAGCTTGCCCTTTCGGATTGCTGTTTCCTGACTTCGGAAATATAGGCGACAAGTGCGGCATAGAGTTCGCGCGACAATGGTGCGTCCGGCGGTTTTTCGTAGATGATGCCGGTGCTCAGCGTTTTGTAGGTTTGGGCAAGCGACTGGAGAGCGGCGAGGACGTCGGTGTCCCCGGCAGCGGGCTGGACAGCGCAGAACTTGGCGATGGAGAAGGCCAGCGCGGCCATGAGTTGCTGGTGAGTGTAGACGATATCCTGCGGGATTTTTTCATCGAGCAATGGAGTATCCGCGGGCAAGGAGCGCTGATGGCCGTCTTCGTAGCGGTGGGCGGCGATGAGATACGAACAATCGGACGGGCAGTCAATGGTGACTTCGCGCTCGGTGCCACAGCAGACCGCGCAGATTTTTTCGCCTTTGGCAGGGCAGAAGCGGGCGGGTTTGCGCCTATCGCAGATCGGGCAGGACACGGAATATCCTCTTCCTTCCAGAATAATCGCAGGATACGCTGCGCCGCCGCAAAAGACAAAAGCGCTGAACGATGGCTCACGCCCGGATGAGATTGAAATGGAAGCGGCCCCTGAACATCGTGAATGAGTTCAGGGGCCGAGCTGTCTACGGAAAGACCTCTGGCTTGATTCGGACTTGTCTCGCTACCTGGCACAAAGGCCGGTGGTCACGATGTGCTTAGTGGGCTTGAGCTGATAAGTGAAATACGGCACAGCCACGCGGAAGGTTTGGGGGTCGTTATTCGCGCAGTGGCCCGGACTCTGTTGCGAACAGAGCGGGCTTGCCAGGTGGTCGTCGGCGAAGGCGATGTTGGCGCGGTGCTGCGTGTCTAGAGCCACCTGGAAGAAATCCGCGAGGGCGCGGCTGTCGCCGTTGGAGCAGCCAGTGCCGTTGGTGCATACGGTTCCAGCGTGAATGAAATGATCGCTGGCCGTGCGCTGCGTAAAGGATGGCACGGCCGCGTTGCCGTTCACGGATTCCGCTGCATGGACGCTCCATTGCGCCCAGCAATTCGTGGTGCCATCGGCGCACCCCGGCTGCATGGCGGCCACATCGTTGGAGTTGCCAGGGAGGCTAGATCCTAGCCAGGTGACGACCACGTGGCCGTAGGCATCGGCAGCGATCCACGGGAACACGTTGGACTTGCCAACTGTGCCGTCCCGGTTGACGCGCACCGGAGATGTCCAGGTGTTTCCGAGGTCAGAAGACGAAGAGAGAAGGATATTTTGGTTGTCTGACCAGACGGTATAGACGTTGCCGAAGTTGTCGACGGCAAGCGCCGGGAAGATGTTGGCGGCGCCAGCTGAGCCGGTGAAGACCTTGTGGTCGGTGAAGGTGATGGTCGGAGCACCGAGGCCGGCGTCTGTGGACACGGCAACGTACACGCTGCGGAGCGGTCCGGAGGCCATGTTTTCGGTCACGCTATCGGGCGCCACAAAAGCGACATAGAGATTTCCTTTGCTCGGGCAGGAGCTGGTGTTGCGGTCGACTTTGATCTGGGCGGCGACGTTTGCGCTGCTCGTTGGCAACAGGCTGCCTGCGGCAGGGAAAGTGGCGGCGTCGATAGCTTCACCGGCCCCGGCGAGATAGGTCAGACCACCATTGTTGGAGCGTTGCACATCGATGTTGAAAGTGGCCACGTCGTGGTAGCTCATATAGACAGTGGAAGGATCATCAGGTGCGTCGTTCCACATGCGGTCATCCCCCGCGACCTGTGCTGAGAGCACGTTTGGGGGAGTGAAGAAGGTGTCGCCGCGATTCCTGGAGTTAGTGGCGGTCACGCCAGGAACGAGGGCCAAGCTTGTTAGGGCGACGTTGGGGATGGCGGAATTGTTGGGGTCAGGCGCATTCACAGCGATGTCGGCATCGCCTCCGCCGGGTGCTAGGCCAAGATTTGTGGGGCTGCCCACGTTGTTGACGCACCCGCCGCCCGTCAATCCAAAGATGCCGCAATTGTCGGGTTGGCCTTCATATTTGAACGGCAAAGTTCCGTTGGCGTTGGGCGCACCTTCAATGGGCTGAGACCACCGCCAAAGATCCACACCGCCGGGCACGCCGCGGATCGATTCAACATAAATCGTTCCCTGGGAGTCGACACGGTCACCGGGCTCCAAGCCTTGCACGATGAAAGCGAGGGGGCTCAAGCCAGTCGGAACAGGAGCCAATTGAGGCAAGCACAAGCTTTGATTGGGGCTAAAGCCGTCACTGCCCGAGCCGACAAAGGCGGGAATTGCTTCGGCGCCGCCGCCCGCACCTGTCTGGCTGGGACAGGCGTGCTCGTTAGCCGGATCAGGAAATGAACTTTGCGCCATGACATGAAATTGACTGGCGGGGCCAAGTTGAAGCAGCAGCGGAACAAGGGCGAGCAGCAGGACATCTGCAAAGAGGATCGCGAGTACTGGCTTTCTCATGAGTATGGCTCCTTCCATGTAGTTGGCTGAATTCTGGTCATTGCGAGAAAACGAACACAATCTCCCGCGTTCGGCTGCCTCAGCAAGCAGGCGAGCCAAACACGAATCTCACTTCAGCATGCGATCTTGCGCAGCGCCACCTTAGCCATGCCTTTCCACCCTGGCCGGCAGACACTGAGGACGAGGAGGGCTAGAGCCCACAAGAAACGAGGGTGTGGCACGCCTTGCGGCTCTCTTGAACACCCCGTTTCTTGAAGACACGGAGAGGATATAGAAGGCACGGGCGCTTTTCGCAATCAGGTGAAAAGCGCAAACCCAACTCCTGAGAAAACCTGATGGGGGCCCATTAAGCCATGATGACTTTGTTTTGGAAACGACGGGCGGCGATAAGAAGAAGGATGGAGCCCATGGCGTAGAGGGCCAGGCCGTCGAGCCAAAGATGAGAGAGTCCGGCGCCGCGCAGGATGATGCCGCGGGTGATGTTGATGTAATAGCTTGCAGGAATGAAATAGCTGATGACGTAGAAGAAGACGGGCATGGTCTCGCGCGGAAAGATGTAGCCCGAAAAGAAGATACTGGGAAGAAAGGTGAGGAAAGCGAGCTGGATGGCCTCCGACTGCGAATTGGCTTTGCTGGAAACGAGGATGCCGATGGAAAGAGAAACAAAAAGATAGGGCAGGGAGAGAAACGCAAGAACTAAAACGTTGCCGTGGATGGGAACCTGAAAGACAAATCGCATGAACGTGAGAATCAAGCAGAGTTCTGAAAATCCGATCGCCAGGTAGGGAAGGAGCTTGCCGAAGAGCAAGCCCATGGGGCGGACGGGAGTGACGAATAGTTGTTCGAGGGTACCGCGCTCTTTTTCGCGGACGATGGAGAAAGCGGTAAGAAAAGTGGTGACGTTAAGAAGAAGGATGGCGGTCAGGCCCGGCAAGAAGAAATTCGGGGAGCGGGAATCGGGATTGAAGAGCATCTTGGGGCGCATATCCACTGCAAAGCTGGCGCGGTCCTGGAGAACTCGGCGAAGCGATTCGTCGAGGCCGATGGCGGTAGTGACATTGATGGCTTGGCCCGCGACGGAAGAGTCCGAGCCGTCAATGAGGACGAGCACCTGCGCGCTCATGTTGTGGAGGAGGCGGTCCGAATAGTCTACGGGAATCTTGATGCCCACGCGTGCTTTACCGGCGATGATGGCGTTGTTAAGGTCGCCGTCATTTTCGACGTAGCGAATGATGTGAAACGTGTCGGAATTTCTCAGGCGATCGAGAAGCTCGCGGCTCTCGCGGCGGCCGTCAGCGTTGAAAACGATGGTATTGATTTGGCGGATGTTGGTGTCAATACCGAAACCGAGCACCACCATTTGCAACAGCGGAATGACGAGCGAAAAAAAAAGCGTCGCGGGGTCGCGGCGAACGTGCAGCACTTCCTTGTAAAAGACGGCGCCGAAACCACGGAAGAAGTTACGCACGCGCGGCCTCCAGCATGGCTTGGTGTTTGTAAGTGAGCTCGACGAAGACGTCTTCGAGGCTGGGAGCGAGCGAGCGAATTTCGGCGACGGCGATGCCGTTCTTCAAGAGCTGTTCGCGGAGATCGTCGAGATTGAAGTGATCTTCGATGAGCGCATGGATGGATTGTCCGAAAATCGTGGCGCTGCGGATGCCCGGGAGGTGACGCGCGAAACGCAGCGCGCGCGTGACTTCGGGCGTGGTGATTTCGACGCGCAGTGTGCCGTGCGGCTGGACGTCGGGTAGCTCGCGGAGCGAATTGGGCGTTCCATCGGCGATCAGTTTGCCGTAATAAATGTACGCGACATGGCTGCAGCGCTCGGCTTCGTCCATGTAGTGAGTGGTGACAAAGAACGTGATGCCATGCCCCGAAAGCTCGAAGAGCAGATCCCAGAGCTGGCGGCGCGCGACGGGGTCGATGCCGGCAGTGGGCTCATCGAGGAAAAGAAGTTTCGGCTCGTGCAGCATGGCGCAACCGAGGGCTAGACGCTGCTTCCAGCCGCCGGAAAGTTGCGAGGCCAGGCGATTCAAGTAAGGCTCGAGGCCGTTGAGCTGGACAATCTCTTCAAAGCGCCGCTTGAGGCGCGCGGGCTCGAGGCTGTAAATGCGGCCATAGAACTGCAAATTCTCCGTGACGGTCAGATCGTAGTACAGGCTGAAATTCTGCGACATGTAGCCGATTCGCTCGCGGACGGCTTCAGAATCGGTGCGGACATCGAGCCCTTCGACGTAAGCCTGGCCGCCACTGAGCGGCAAAAGGCCGGTGAGCATTTTGATGACCGTCGTTTTTCCGCTGCCATTGGGGCCGAGGAAACCGAAGATTTCGCCTCTCTGGACGCGGAAGCTGACATCGTTGACCGCAGTAAAGTTGCCGAAGCGGCGCACGAGATGCTCGGCAGAGATGGCAGGTTCGCCGTTCGTTTGCGGAGCCGTATCCACGGCTTCAATTCTCCGCTTTCAGTTTCACATCCGCGGCCATGCCTGCAAGAACATGGCCAGCGGGATCATTGATGCGAATTTTTACGCCAATGACCTGGTGAACG
>QHZD01000015.1 GCA_003225315.1 Acidobacteriota bacterium | reverse complement strand
TCGATCCGCGAAATCCGGACCTCGTGCTGGTTGCGGCGATGGGACGCAGTTCGGGGCCGAACGAAGAGCGCGGAGTTTTTCGGTCGACGGATGGAGGACGAAGCTGGAAGAAAGTCCTGTACAAAGACAATGTCACGGCGGCGATTGATCTTTGTTTTGAGCCGGGAAATCCGCGCGTGGTGTACGCGACACTGTGGCACGGCATTCGAAAGCCGGGACAAAAGGGAACCTCGTACGGGCCCGGAAGCGGGCTGTACAAGTCCCTAGATGAAGGCGTTACGTGGACGCAAATTACGGGGCACGGGCTTCCGGAAGGAGAGTGGGGACGAGCGGGAGTTGCAGTTGCGCCGGGAAATCATGGACAACGCGTGTACGTGATTGTGGAAGCGAAGGAGAAAAAAGGCGGACTGTACCGGTCCGACGACGCGGGAGCGACGTGGAAAAAAGCGACGGAGGACAAGCGGATCGTAGGCCTTTGGTACATGAGCGAGATTTTCGTGGACCCGAAGAACGCCGACATTGTCTATGTGCCGTCACAAAACCTGTACCGTTCGACGGACGGCGGGCGCACGTTTACTGCGATAAAAGGCGCGCCGGGTGGAGATGACTATCACAGCGTTTGGATCGATCTGACAAATTCGCAGCGAATCATGCTGGGAGTCGATCAGGGAGCGACGATCAGCCTGGACGGAGGAGAATCCTGGAGTCCCTGGTACAACCAGCCGACGGGAGAATTCTACCGTGTGGCGACGGATCACAGGTTTCCTTACTGGGTGTACGGTCCGCAGCAGGACAGCGGCACGGCGGGAATCGTGAGCCGCGGAAACAACGGACAAATTACGGAGCGCGATTGGTTCCCTGTCGGGCCGGGAGAGAGCGGCTATACGATTCCCGATCCGCTGGACGCGGACGTGGTCTACAACGCGGGACCCGGCGGGAGCGTGGTGCGACTGTCAAGAACAACCGGACAGGTGCGGGATATTTCGCCTGCGCCGGTTTCTTTTGGCAGCAAGTACAGGTTCAACTGGACTATTCCGATGGTTTTTTCGCCGCAGGACCCATACCTGCTTTATCTCGGAACGCAGTTTTTGCTGAAGACGGTCAACGGCGGCACGAGCTGGGAAGCCGTGAGCGGGGACCTGACGCGTGTCCGCGCGGATGAAAAGGATGAGAAACAAGCGCGAGGGACGATCCTGACCGTCGCGCCTTCGGAAGTGAAAGAAGGAGTGATCTGGGTTGGGACGGACGACGGAAACATTCAGTTGACGAAAGACGCAGGAAAGAGCTGGCAAAACGTTACGCCGCCGAGCGTCTCTGAATGGAGCACGGTTAGTATTGTGGAAGCATCCCATTTTGATGCAGGCACCGCTTACGCCGCAGTGAATCGAAACGCTCTGGATGATTTGCATCCGCACATCTTCCGGACGCACGACTTTGGAAAGACCTGGCAGGAGACTGTCGGCGGGATTCGAGACGGCGATTTTGTCCGAACCGTGCGAGAAGATCCTGTTCGCAAGGGCTTGTTGTATGCGGGGACGGAGCGAGGAGTTTATGTCTCGTTTGATGGCGGGGAGCACTGGCAATCGCTGCGTCTGAATATGCCAGTGGTGGCCATTCACGACCTGGCGATCGAGCAGGACGATTTGGTAGCCGCGACGTATGGCCGGGCGTTCTGGATTTTGGACGACGTGACGCCGCTGCGACAGTCGGACACGCGCGCAGCGTCACCGGGCGCACATCTTTTTGCACCCCGAACCGCCATCCGCGTGCGGCGCGACGAAAATCAAGACACGCCGCTGCCGCCGGAAGTTCCCGCGGGAAAGAATCCGCCCGACGGCGCGATCCTGAATTACGTTTTGCCGGCGAATTCCAGCGGAGACATTCAACTGGAGATTTACGACGCGGACGAGAAACTGGTGCGGAGTTTTTCCAGCACGTCCGTACCGAAAGAACCAGAGGAAACGTCATTCGTCGCAGCGTATTGGATTGCGCATCCTGAGCCGCCCTCGAAAGCTGCGGGAATGCACCGTTTTGTTTGGAATCTGCGGTACGCCGATCCACGCGCCATGCATCCGCAGTCTCCTTATAACTACCCAATAGCCGCGATTGTGGGCTCCACGCCGCTGCCTCCGCAGGGGCCACTAGTGCTGCCCGGAAAGTATGAAGTGCGGCTAAAGGCAGGGAGTCAGGTTTCTCGCCAGCCGCTGGAAATCAAGATGGATCCACGGGTGACAGTGGCGCGCAACGAGTTGCAGAGTTCGCTGGAACTGCAATTGAAAATCTCCGCGCTGCTCGAGAAAAACTCTGACGGCTACCAGCAGGCAAAGGAGTTGCGCAAGAGGCTGGCCGATTTGATGAAGCGTGCGAAGGAAGACCCCGTTGCCGTCGCGGGGAGCGCGCTGGATGTGAAAGTCGCAGCCCTCCAAGGCGAAGCCACTCCAATTTTGGA
Source organism: Acidobacteriota bacterium (assembly GCA_003225315.1). Taxonomy (GTDB): domain Bacteria; phylum Acidobacteriota; class Terriglobia; order Acidiferrales; family UBA7541; genus Acidiferrum. Next base: position 15,993 of record QHZD01000015.1, on the reverse strand, counting down.
GACACCCAAAACCACAAGCTTCATGGCTGTGAATGATACTTTGACGGCTTTGATGGCGCTGGTGGATGGAGCGGACTTTGCGCCATCGGAGGAATCATTCGCGGCATACCGGCGAATCTGTAAGGGAGAGAATGAAGCGCTTGCGGGTTGGCAAGACCTGAAGAACAAAGATGTAGCTACGCTGAACGTCCTGCTCGGGAAGAGCAATCTCGCGGCGTTGCCCGAATTTCCGAATCTGGCTGCTGAGGTGGAATGCGGAAATTGAAAAGCAGAAACTCAACTGGATGGATATGTTGAGGTAGGGAACGGGTGGGATCCATTACTCGGTAGACCCGTTCGGAGCGCAAAAAGCGCGCTTCGCTCAGGATGACATGGATTACACGATAGGGCCTAAGTTCCGGGCTTCTGGAGTTGGGCTAGATCGGCGAGGACTTCGAAGCTGTGTTTTTCGGCGTTCACGTTGAGATAGGTTTTGCGGACGACGCCCTGGGGATCAATGAGGAAGGTATGGCGGGCGGAAAGTTTAGCGACGCCGAGGTTCACAAGGGAATCGTAGGAGGAAGACACTTCGTACTTTGTATCTGCCAGCAGCTTGAAACCGAGGCCTTCTTTGGCGCAAAACTTCTGGTGGGTAGCTTCATCCTGAACGCTTACACCTAGAATGATGGCGTTTTTCTGTTCGTACTGGCCGAGGTCGCGCTGGAAATTGTGGGCTTCCTTGGTGCAGCCGCTGGTGAAATCCTTGGGATAGAAGTAGAGCACGACCCACTTGCCGCGAAGATCACGCAGGCTGAGCGGCTTGCCATCCTGCGAATTCAACGTGAAGTCCGGCGCAGTGGCGCCTGAAGAAGGCGCTTTGCCTCCGGTGCGCATGGCGCGGACGACGGCAATTCCGATGAGGAGAACGAAAACAGCTACGAAGATTCCAATCATTTTCATCTCGCACACTCAACTCTGGTTTTGAACGGGACGGGTCGCGCAGCCCCTACTATTCTTTTTGGCTGAACAGACCGAAACCCAAACGAAATTGAATGGTATTGATCCCGGGATTCGGAGTGGCAAGCCCGGCGTTAGAAATATGCATGTAGCGGACTTCCGTGCTGATGTTGTATTTGCTGCGCAGGAAGTGCAAACCGAAAGCGCCGCCGCTGGTGAAATTGGTGTGGGATGTTCCTTCGGGGACCTTGTTATTGGTAAAGAGAACGCCGCCGCCGATCTCGACATACGGAACTATGCTGCTGCGCGTGGCGAGCACCCATTTGAAGGCGAACGGATTTACGCCGACGCCGTAGGCCGTGTTCGTTTTCTGAACTATCAGGAAGACTGGAACAGCGTCCACCGCATATTCCAACCGGCCGCGCAGGAAACCGGGGCCGTGTGGCGCGGTGAGGATCAGGCCATAGCGGAAGCCCGCGTTCCATAGGCCGTCGCCGGACTGGCTGCCACTGACTCCGTGGCCCCCGCCGGTCCAGACCTGCAATTCATGACCGCCCTCAACAGGGCCGGCTTGCCCGCGCGCCGCTGGCGCGTTCAGGAATGTGGCGAACACGAAAGTCATGAAGATTCTTCGCACCGCGGGATCTCCTTTGATTCCAGCCACAGGAGTATCGGTGCAAAGAAGATATAGAAAAATCGTTCGAAAGGCGACTCTCTTCTGATCATCTGAAATAATTGCGGAGGATTTGGATGACTCGGCGACAGCCTCTAGGGAAAGCAGCCTTTCCCGAGGCCACGAGCGAAACTGCTTGGCAGCGGGGCGAAAGTCTGCTAACTAAGTGCTGCTAATTTCGTCCGAGTAATAAAGATTGGCCGTTTCGGTTCCTTCCGTTTAGAGTAGTGTGCGACCCATTGGGGTGGGGTGAGTTCATGAAAGCAAAGTTGCGGCGGACTCCGTTTAGGGAGATCGCAAGCGTCTTCCGTTTTTTCCTCATAATGTCCGCGACGATCGGATTCTTTTCGTTCGCCGCCAGCGCGCAGACCGTTGATGAGGTTATCGCCAAGAATATCCAGGCGAAAGGCGGAGCCGACAAACTGAAATCGGTGCGCACCGTGCGCATCACAACGAAGTTCAGCCAGGGATCCTTTCGCGCCGAGTTTCGTCAAGAGATCAAGCGCGCGGACAAAGTTCGGGAAGAATTTATCATTCAGGGCCTGGCGCAGGTGCAGGCCTACGATGGCAAGACCGGGTGGCAAATTTCTCCGTTCGGCGGGCGCAAGGATCCGGAGCTGCTCTCGCAGGACGATTTGAAAAGCCTGATCGTGAACGCCGATATCGATGGGCCGCTGGTGGATTACAAAGAAAAGGGGCATAAGGCCGAGCTCGTGGGGCACGATTCGATGGAAGGAACGGATTGCTTCAAAATCAAACTGAACATGAAAAACGGGGACGTGCGCTACTACTACCTGGATGCGGACTCCTATCTCGAGTTGAAAGTGGAAATTCAAACCACGATTCGCGGCGCCCTGCAGGAATCCGAGGTGTATTACGGTGACTACGAACAGGTGAACGGCATTTATTATCCCTTTGCCGTCGAACAGGCGCAAAAGGGCAGCGCTTCGCGGGCGCAATTCTCCGTCGAGAAAATCGAACAAAACATACCGCTGGAAGATGCGCACTTCTCGATGCCGGTGTCCAAACCGGACACGAAGGCTCCGCCGGCCGGAAAGTGACTGTCCACTACACGAATATCCATGGATCGACCACAACTCAAGAGATTTACTCTCGACTCTATCGCTGAGGAATGACGATTGTGTTTGTCGTGACGATGATTTTCGCCGGGCCCGCGCCAGCCCAAGAGGCCAAGTTCGACTCGGACACAATCTCAGGCCTCGGCGCGCGGAACATCGGTTCCGCTGCCATGAGCGGGCGCGTGGCCGCGATTGCCGCCGTGAAAGAAGACGGCCGGCTGACCGTGTACATTGGCGCAGCCAGCGGCGGCGTCTGGAAATCCTCAAACGGCGGCACAACGTTCAAGCCGGTTTTCGACAAGGAGAGTGCCCAGTCGATTGGTGCGGTGGCCATCGATCCACAAGGGCCGAAAACAATTTGGGCAGGCACGGGTGAGTCATGGACGCGCAATAGCGTTTCGATTGGCAACGGCATCTACAAGTCGACGGATGGCGGCGATAGTTGGACCAACATGGGGCTGCAAAATTCAGAGCGCATCGCGAAAATTATCGTCGATCCAAAGAACAGCGATACGGTTTACGTCTGCGTGCCCGGAAAATTGTGGAGCGATAGCGAAGATCGCGGCGTTTACAAGACGACGGACGGTGGCAAGAGCTGGAACAAGATTCTGAAGGGCGCGAATCTCTCGACGGGATGCTCGATGATCTCCATGAATTCGCAAGATCCGAAAACGCTTTTCGCGGCCATGTGGGACTTCCGGCGGAAGGGCTGGACTTTCCGATCGGGCGGAGAGAATGCCACCGCGGCGAGCGGCAGCGGATTTTTCCAGACGGCGGACGGTGGAGCCACGTGGAAAGAGCTGGATGAAAAGAGCGCCAAAGGGCTTCCGGCGAAGCCGTGGGGCCGCATTGCGGTCACGATCGCGCCGTCAAAGCCAAATGTTGTGTACGCCATGATCGAGTCGACGCGAAGCGCACTCTTCCGTTCCGATGATGGCAGCAAAACGTGGGAAGAGCGAGACCGCAGCAATTGGATGGTGTGGCGGCCTTTTTATTTCGCAAACCTGATCGTCGATCCGAGAAATGAAAACAAAGTTTACAAACCGGACCTTACCTTGATCATGAGCGAGGACGGCGGCAGAAGCTTCAGCGGAATTGGGAACGGCGCGCACGGAGATTTTCACGACGTATGGGTGAATCCCGACAATACCGATCACCTCATCGCCTGTGATGACGGGGGCGTTTGGTATTCCTACGATGGCGGCAATACCTGGTGGAAGGGCAATAACCTTCCGATCTCGCAGTTCTATCACGTGAGTGTCGACAGCGCCGATCCTTACCACGTCTTTGGCGGGCTGCAAGACAACAGCGTGTGGATCGGCGATTCGCAATACCCAGGAGGAATCACCAACGGGCGCTGGGAAAATATTTTTGGAGGAGACGGCTTTTGGGTATTTCCTGATCCGGCCGATGCAAATTACGTTTACGCCGAATCGCAAGGCGGCTTTATTGGGCGAGTCAATCGGATCACGCTGGAGGGGCGCTTAATCAAGCCCGAACAGAATTACGGAGAAGGGAAGCTGCGGTTCAACTGGAACACGCCGATCCACATGAGCCCGAATGAGAAAGGTACGATTTACATCGGTGCGCAATTCCTGTTCCGCTCGCGCGATCATGGACAATCTTGGGACCGCATTTCGCAGGATCTCACCACCAATGATCCGGAGAAACAGAAACAGGAGGAGTCCGGTGGCGTGACGGTGGACAATTCTTATGCCGAAATGCACACGACGATCTACTCGATCAGCGAGTCGCCGCGCGACGGCCAAACGATCTGGGTTGGAACCGACGATGGAAATCTTCAAGTGACGCGCGATGGCGCGAAGTCCTGGACAAACGTCGTTGGCAATATTCCAAATCTGCCGAAGGCCTCGTGGGTTTCGTGGGTGGAAGCCAGCTTGTATGACGCGGGCACGGCATATGCAACGTTCGATCGCCACACGTTTGGGGATATGGACCCGCACGTCTTCAAGACCACGGACTACGGAAAGACTTGGACGCCCATCGTCCCGGCGGACAGCGGTGTGCGCGGCTACGCGCACGTCATTAAGGAAGATACCGTAAGGCCCAATTTATTGTTTCTCGGGACGGAGTTCGGACTCTGGATTTCGCCGGATGGCGGAAAGCACTGGGCGCAATACAAAGGCCACGAGTTTCCGACGGTGGCCGTCCGGGATATCGTGCTTCACCCGCGCGAATCGGATCTGGTCATCGCCACGCATGGCCGCGGCATCTGGATCGTGGACAACATCACGCCGCTGCGCAAGCTGACTCCCGAAGTTATGGCGCAAGAGGCAGTTTTCCTCCAGGCCAAGCCCGCGCAGCAGCGGTTGCCTGCGAATGGCGGCTGGGTGGAAGGAAGCGCGGTGTATAGCGGGCCCAATCCTCCGGACGCGGCGCTGATCACTTATTACCAGAGCAAGCGGCACATTTTTGGAAAAATGAAACTGGAAATTTTCGATTCGCAGGGGAAGCTGGTAGACACGCTCCCTCCCAACAGCAGGCGCGGCATCAGCCGTGTGGAATGGCCCATGCGGCTGAAGGCGCCGCACGTTCCGCCGGCGGCTACGGCTGCCTTTGAAGCAGCGCAGGGCCCTAGAGTTTTGCCGGGCACGTACACGGTGAAGATGACGCGCGGAAAAGAGACCTACAGCACACAGCTTGTGCTGGAGCTCGATCCGCGCGCCAAGTTCACGATGGAAGATCGCAAACTGGAATTCGACGCGGCGATGCGCCTCCACCGGCTGCTTGGAGAGATGAGCTTCGATGTCGACCGCATCAACGGCGTTCACAACGCGCTCGCGGAGCGCGCCGCAAAGCTGAAGGGAGACGCTGCTTTCAGCAAACGGCTGCAGGACTTCGCCGGCAAAGTGGAAGCCATGCGGAAGAAAATCGTGGCCACCACGGAGGGAGGCGCCATCACCGGCGAGGAGCGCATCCGCGAAAAAACGACGCAACTCTACGGAGCCGTTTTGAATTACGAAGGACGGCCGGGGGACTATCAAATCGCGCGCATCGACTCGCTGAAGAAAGAACTGGATGACGTGGCCGGCGAGTTCGACACCTTCGTTTCCAAGGAACTGCCCGGCGTAAACAAGACGCTTTCACAGAAAAAGCTGGAGCCCATCCAGCCCCTCGATCGCAAAGCTTGGGACGCCGCCGAGGGCGAGTCTGGCGCCAGCGTTTCCGGAGCAGCCACGCTCTTCCACGAACGCGACTAGCTACGCCGCGGGCTGCATGGTGCTGGCGGGAATGGTCAATTTGTTTTTCCCAGAAGCTGACGGGCGTAGGCCGGCGCTTTTCCGGCGTCCTCGTGCTTGAAATAAACGTAGACATCCACGCCTTGGCCGAGCCAGTCGTCGAAGCGTTTCCTCCAGGCCGTGATTTGCTTCGGGGTGTAATCCTCCAGGCGCAGTCGGGCGTAAGTGAAACCTGCTGTGAGCACGTCCGGGGGAGTTTGCTTGTCGGTTTCGGACAGGCACAGAGCTGTCTTGTGCTGGCGGAGGACGGCATAGGTTTCGTCGGTGTACCAGGACGGATGGCGGACTTCGAAGGCGAAAGCGAATGCGTCCGGGCGAAGAGCAAGAAAGTCCTCGAGCAGCGGACGGTCGAATTTGAAATTAGGCGGGAGCTGCACGAGGATTGGCCCGAGGTGGTCTCCGTCGTTGAGGACGCAGGCGACTTCCAGGAAGCGTTTCAGAGTACTCTCGCAGTTACGCAGCCTTTGAATGTGCGTGATTTGCTGGTTGGCCTTCAACGCGAAACGAAAGCCTTCGGGAACAGTCTGCGCCCACTGCAGGAGCACGCTCTCCGTCGGCATGCGATAGAAACTGTGATTGATTTCGACTGTCGAGAGTTGCTTGGCGTAGAAGGAAAGCATTTCGCGGTCCGGAAGTTTCTCCGGGTAAAAACTCCCCTTCCACTGTTTATAAGAGTATCCAGAAGTCCCAACAAGAAGCTGGCCTGCGCGAGGAATAGGGCACCTCCGTGCCCTGGCATTTAATCACAGCCTTCGCACTCGGAAAAGTCAAAGGCATTCGGTTTGTGAATCAAGGCACCTTCTTGGTTCTTGGCGGCATGCGGGTACTGAGGAGTTCGATAGCTTGTTCCAGTCGTTGACGCCGTTTCCAGAAATCGGCCCAGAGATTGCCCTTCTCTGTAAGGCGCGCGAACACGGTCTTTATATTCAGCGTTTCGGGGCGCAAGCTCGGGCGCAATTCACACGGTAGCAGCGGAGCGGAAACCGGCGCTTGGGGGAAAGCGCGCACGGAATACGCAGCAGCCAGCGGCCGGCCGTGGGCATTTTGCTGCACGTCGATCAACACGCGGCCCGCTGGCCGCTTCGCAACAATGCGTTCGCTGGTAACCAGATTCGGATGCTCGGCAGTCACCGTTCGCGCAATAATTTCGCCGAAGGTGCGCAACTGCTCATAAGTGTAAATCGGCTCGACGGGCAAATAGATGTGCATTCCCGTCGCGCCCGAAGTCTTCAGGAAGCTTGCCAACCGCAATTCTTCCAGCTTTTCGTGAAGCGCCTTAGCGATAGTCACAACGACGGAAAATTCCGTGCCATCCGAGGGATCCAAATCAAAAAAGAAGTAGTCGGGATGATCGAGATCGTCATAACGATTGGACCATGGGTTGTGGTCGATGCAGCCCAGGCCCGTCAGGAAAAGCAGGGAAACGCGGTCATTGGCCGTCGCGAATTGAATGACTTCACCGCGATGTTCGGAATCTACCGGAACTGTCTTGAACCAGTCCGGCAAGCCTTCGCGTACGTCCTTCTGAAAAAAAGCCTGTCCCTTGATTCCGTCGGGGTAGCGCCGCAGAACCAAGGCCCGGTCGCGCAGAAAGGGCAAGATGAAATCCGCCATGCGGTAGTAGTAGGCCAACAGATTACGCTTTGTGTAGCCGGACTCAGGAAAATACACTTTGTTCAGGTTGCTGAGGCGCAGCCGTTTGCCGTCCAGTTCGATAGTGACCGTTTCGGAGCGCCCCTTGAACAACTCAGCTTCGATCTCACCTTTTGAGCTGAGCACTCGGCCAACGACCTCGGGCGCGCGAACCACGGCAGGCGCGGCGGCGGGTGCCTCGGCGACAACCTCATTTTCCCATTGGCAATCTGTCGGCCGCGCATCCTCCCGGAGCGCGAGGAAAACGGGATGACGCAGAGCGCGTTCTTGCGTCCATCCGCTGAATTTGACGCGCGCGACCAGGGCGGGAGAGACCCACGACGGTTTTTCGTTGGTTTCGGGCACGGCGTCGAACGGACACGCGGAAGCTGCCAGTTCATTCAACCTGCTGCTCAATTCTTTCAGCTTCTTCGCGTCAAATCCGCTGCCAACGTGCCCGATGAATCGAAGTTTTTTGCCTTGATACAGCCCTAACAGCAATGAGCCGAGAGGAAGCGCCGACGTGCGAGCTTCTGTCCAGCCGCCCACGACCGCGTCCACCGTCTTGGTAATCTTCAGCTTTACCCAGTACAGGCTTCGATCGGAAACGTACGGGCTGTCGGCTCGCTTCGCGACGATCCCTTCCAAACCATTCTGCGCTGCCAGATCGAAAAGCTCTCTTCCGTGCTCCAACTGATGGTCCGCGTAACGAAACCGTTCCGATGTGTAAAGCAAGCGCTGCAGGAGTTGCTTGCGCTCGAGGAGCGGAGCTTCGCGAAGGTCGTATCCATCGCAGTAGAGAAGATCGAAGGCAAAGTAAACGACGGGAATCTGCGCGACCAGGTTCTCGCTGGGCGCCCGTACGTGCATGCGTTCCTGCAATCGCTCGAAGTCGCCGCGGCCTTGCGCATCCAGCGCGACAATCTCTCCGTCAAGAATGGCATCGCGAGCGGCTAAAGCAGTAGGAAGAGAGGCCATCTCGGGATAGCGCTGGGTGATGTCAATGCTGTTACGAGAGCGCAGCGTCAAAGCGCCATTTTCGATTCGTGCCAGCGCGCGCACGCCGTCCCACTTGATCTCAAAGAGCCAGTGAGGATCGGAAAAAGAGCGGTCGGCGAGCGTTGCCAGCATGGGTTCTACGCGGGGCGGCATTGGTCCCTTGCGTGCGTTTTGCACCTCAACCGCTTGAATTGGGATTGGCTGGCGTTTCGGGGGCAGCTCCTCCTTAATCTCCTCAATTGTGCGTCCCGTGAGCGCGGAACCGTCGTGCTCGTCGATGTTCCAGGAGGAATCTTCGGCGGCATCCTTGTGCTTAATCATCAGCCATTCGTTGCCTTTTTCGCTCTGTTTCAGTTTCACCAAAACAAAGCTGCCCCGCAATTTTTCCCCGTTCAAGCTGAACTTGATTTCTCCCTTTTCCAATTGCTTCAGCGCGCCGAGGTTGCCCTCCAGGTGAAAAGTCCCACGGTCCCATACCATCACTGTTCCCGCGCCATAATTGCCTTCAGGAATTTTCCCTTCGAAATTGCCGTAGTCCAGCGGATGATCCTCGGTCATCACCGCCAGCCGCTTGTCCGCGTGGCTTTGCGAAGGTCCTTTGGGCACGGCCCACGACTTCAGCGTCCCATCGATCGCCAGCCGGAAATCGTAGTGCAGGCGCGTTGCCCGATGCTTCTGAACCACAAACGTGTCGCCGTGCTCGGCCCCGGGACGGACTTCCAACTGTGGCAATTTCGGCTTCGGCAGGCGTGTACGCTTGCCCGCTGTGGCAGGTTTTGGGGCCGGAGAAGTCTTCTCTGGGACCTTGCCGGCGGCAGGTTCGGGCGCGCCAGACGGCTCCGGCGTCCGGTCAAAGCGCCGTTTTCGCCGGTATTCTTCAAGCTTGGCCATGAAAGCATTCTATCCCAGACTATTCCAAGGGCCCGGGATCTCCCCGCCGCGGCAAGCTAACATCAAGCTGACTAATAAACCACGAGCTGAGGATTCGCCTTGATTACTGCTGGCGTGGGCGGCTAATCTAAAACCTCGTGCGCTATCCCTAGCCTGTTTACCGAAGGAGTGTTGACATGGCCACCACAGTCTGGAAAGGCCACCTCACGTTTGGGCTGATTTCGATGCCCGTTCGCATGTCTACGGCAGCCCGTGGCGAGCGAATCAGTTTCAACCAGCTCCACAAAGAGTGCCATTCGCGGCTCAAGCAGCCCTTGTTTTGTCCCGTTTGCAACCGCAATGTGGAAAGATCCGAAATTGTGAAGGGCTACGAATACGAAAAGGATCAGTACGTGCTGTTCAGCGAAGAAGAGCTCGACAAGATCGAGCCTCCCTCGGCGCGAGTAATGGAAATCCTGGAGTTCGTGAAGCTGGACGACATGGACCCGCTTTATTTCGACTCCTCTTATTACGTTGCGCCGGAGGACGCCGGCGTGAAGGCTTACAAGCTGTTAATGAGCGCCATGCAAGAGTCCGGCTATGGAGCCATCGCCAAGCTCACCATGCATCAGCGCGAACACATCGTGATTTTACGGCCAGGTTCTAAGGGAATGACGCTGCATACGATGTTCTATTCGAATGAGATACGCGCGGCGGAATCTGTTCCGACCGATAAAATCGAAGTGAAAGAACAGGAAAAGAAGCTTGCGCGGCAACTCATCGAGAGCCTTGCGGCTCCTTTCGATCCACAAAAATACCGCGACGAGTATCAAGAAAATGTGCGTGCGATGATCGCTGCCAAGCTCAAAGGCCAGGAAGTAACCGAAGTTGCTCAACCGCACATGGCTCCCGTGATTGATCTGATGGAAGCGCTCAAGAAGAGCCTTGCGGAAAAGCAGGCGCCGCCTGCTGCTGCGGCGGGACCTGTGCCGGTGGGGAAAAAGCCTCCGGCGCGAGCCGTGGAAGCCATTACGACAGTGCAGAAGAAGGGAAAGAAGGTCGCCGGTTAAGTTTTCCGGCCATACCATTTGATGGGCTCGACGGACAGATTCAGCCCCGACGAAGTCCAGCGCATTTTGGGCCTCACGGAAAAGCAGCTGGATTACTGGGAAAGGTTGCGCCTCGTTTCTCCCCGAAAAGAACAAGGGACTCGCTACTACGACTTCCGCGATTTGATCGGTTTGCGCACGGTGAAGCAGTTGGTCGAAAATGGCGTGCCTGCGAACCGCCTGCGCCGAGCGCTTGCCGCACTGCGCGAAAAACTTGCGCATGCGGAAGCTCCGCTTTCGGAGTTGCGAGTGCTCTCGGACGGGGGAGCGGTGATCGTCGAACGCGGCGGCACGCGGCTGGAGCCGCTGTCCGGTCAGTTCGTGCTGAACTTCGAGACGCGCGAATTGACCGAAACCGTGCGGGTCATGACCGGACGCAGCGCCGACGAATGGCTTGCCGTGGCGCTCGAGTATGAAGCCGAAGGGAAAAACAGGGCGCAAGCCATCGATGCATATGAGCGGGCGTTTTGCGTGGACCCGGCGCGGCCAGACGCGCTGATCAATTGCGGCACGCTTTACTACGAAGACGGAAACTTGGAGAAAGCTTCGGAATATTTCCGCCAGGCGCTGGTGCTTGACCCCGAAAACGCCCTGGCGCATTTCAATCTGGGCAGCGTGCTGGATGAAACCGGACATGTGGATGCGGCGCGCCAGCACTTGCGGCAAGCGGTCCGGCTGAATCCCATTTATCCGGACGCGCATTACAACCTGGCGTTCGTCTGCGAAAAACTGAAGGCGTATGCCGAAGCGAGACAGCACTGGGAAGCGTACGTGCGCTTGGATCCTACAGGTCCCTGGGCGAGTTACGCGCGCCAGCGCTGTAGTTCTTCCAATTCCAAGGCGACGAAATCCGCTGGAACGACATAGAACAAATTCCAGTTACAACGAGCGAAACAAAGGCCGAGTCTCCGCCGTCAAAAGAAAAGCGCAAAGCGTTTAGTCAAATCTGGCCGAGGTCACGCGCATGTGCAGGAACATCAAAACACTCTTCAACTTTGATCCGCCCGTCACGCCCGAAGAGGTTCGCGCCGCTTCGCTGCAGTTCGTGAGAAAAATCAGCGGCTTCAACAAGCCATCAAAAGCGAACGAAGCCGCGTTCCAGACTGCAATCGACGAAGTAGCGGCCGCTTCGAGCCGCCTTCTTCACTCGCTCGAAACAAATGCGCTGCCGAGAAATCGCGAAGAAGAGGCGGCAAAAGCGAAAGCTCGCGCGGCGGCCCGCTTCGGCGATTGAGTCTGCCGGACACTTTGCTTACTACCGGCTTCTAGCGGGCTGATTCATACGCGCCCGTCAGCCCTTCCCCTCTTAAAATGACCTACGTAGCGTGACCTGCGTAACGATGGTGGAGGCGGGGGGAGTCGAACCCCCGTCCGAAAAGCGCTACGGCACGAAGCCTACATGCTTAGCTCAATTCCGTTTGGTTCGCCCGCCACGCTCAGAATGAGCAAGAAACGCAGCCGGCTAGTCCGATGAATCTCGCCCGAGCCTTACGGACCGAAAGGCCCGGGCCAGCTCACTGTGTGACGCCTCTGACCGGGCCCATGAGCAAAGCCCGGGGAAGCGTGCGCTTAATTAATTAAGCGGCAAGTGCCAAGTTGTTGTTGGCAGTTCTAGTTTCCACCAAGTTACGGGCAGGTGGGTCCCGGCATGCCTTCGGGCCGCGACAGCTTCCGTCGAAACCGTGTCGCCCCCTCCGTGCAACTGTATTTTAGCACTTCGGCTCAGCCTTTGGGCGGCCCCGCAGTCATTCCCTCCAAGTTCTGTGTGAAGAGGCGTCATTAGGCGTTCGCCCCCCACCCCCCGTGTTTTGTGTAAGTGTTGCATCTAAAGGGTTTAGCTTTGCTGTAAGTCTTTTGTTTGCAACACATACGAGGGGATCCCATAAGTGTTGCAGATAAAGGGTTTAAGGCAGGGGTGGGCAGCGAGTTGTGAACGTGGGGGGCGGCGCAGAGGAGGTTGACAGTCGACAGTCCCGACAGGGTCGGAGCAGCCGCCGTCCACGGAGATGACGCGGAGGAGGGGAGACGAATCGGCGAGGATGGAGCTTGGCAAACACGCGGAAGGATAGCATGGAAGTAAGGTTTGGCTAAGTGTTTTGCAGTGAATGGTCGAAAATGAGGGTTGAACGGTCGTGGGGCAGATTGAATGGTTTTCACACTGACAGGGCAAACGAAAAAGACAAAGTCAAAAGCCCCACCCTCCAAAACCGAGGGCAGGGCACCCAGATTCGTCGCACGATTGTCGTCTGGGCCACCCGTCCAAGCAAACACGCGGAAGGATAGTATGGGAGTAAGGTTTGGCTAAGTGATTTGCAGTGAAAGGCCGAAAATGAACGTCGAACGGTTATTAGGGTGGTTGAATGGTTTCTGTGAGAGTGACACGAACAATGAAGAGCAAGGTCAACGACCGCACCCTGAAAAACCGCAGGGATGCGGCACCCAGATTCGTCCTCCTGGGTTATCTCTGCGCCACCCGACAATTGAGCTGCGCATCTGTTCAAATTCTTTGAGACTGTCCAGAGACTTGGGCCCCCGTTGGTATTGCCGCTACCGCCCGATCAGCCTAGTCAGCAGGCGAACTCCGAGTGCAAAGGATGAATACAAGTGCTGCGATGCCAACGATTATTAATCCCTGCCAGAGGCCTTGAGCAATCGCGATAAGACCTCTGAAACCAACAATGGCAGCAATGGACCCAACGACAATTGCCTTACGCTTTGCCAAAAGCAGTCCAGCAATCAAAACAACCAACGAAACGATTGCCGCGTATTTTAAGCGGTCTGACGGATGGCTTTCAGACGGGTATACAACCAATACGAGGACAGCGAGCGTCATAGGAATTGCCAATGCCATGTCAAGACCAATGCCTTGGTATTCATCGCCGGTGAGCCCAAATTTTCCTAAGTACAGCCTCCATATTTTTTCCCCAAATCGCATGGTTCAAAGGATTCCTTTCTCTCTACTGAATATCACTTTTTGAGAGGGTCCAAGGAACAAGCTACTAGACTACCGAAGTAGTTCGCCACATCGGCAGTCAACTTAACTGCCGCAACCGCTGCCAGAACTGAGCTAGCTGCTTTCCCAACGGTCTTCGCCCCGAGCGTTGTAGTTGTTGCTCCTACGCCATAATAGGTGCCGGCTCCATTCTGTGCCAAAACGATCCCGCTACCACTAGTTGGGATCCAATCAAGCCCGGCTTTTATGCCGATGCCAATGACATTCACAGGGGTGGGATTGCTTATGGCCAGATCGCCAGCGGCACCGCTACGGTCTGGACCTGTAATAAACTGACTTATGGCCGAGATGTCATTGCCGAGGAGGCTCTGGCCCATCCGATTCTCTTTGGAGATGCCCATAGCGCTAGCCGCTGATCCGGCATTATTCGCCGCGCACCGGTTCCTATCAGCTGCGTATTTAAGCGCGTCTGTAATTGCTCCGAGTATGCCGCTGCTATTGCCGCCGCCACCTCCGCCACCGGAGGTTGTTGGACTGTTGTTGTAGCTAAGCGAGACATTACCCGGGTAGTTGAACCCATCATCGTAATACGTGCACCAGCCAGAGATCGGGCCCCATTGGCCTGAGCCTTGGTAATCGTCGTAGCCAACGGAGTAACCAGGCATACAGATCATCTGCATGGTCAAGCCAAGAGGGTCGATATAGGTGAGCGGCGAGTTTAGGACGTAGGAGTAGCGGTTCCAGGATTGGGGATTGGCCATATCGACAGAGGCGAGGCCGGCGGGGTCGGGGTGCATCCAGCGGCCGAGGGAGGAAGAGTATTGGCGGAACCAGGTGTGGTCGAGGCCGGTTTCGGAGTCGCGCTCGTCGCCGGTGAATTGGTGCGTGGTGTGCCAGAAGTCACTGGAGTTGAGCTCGCCAAAAGGGAGATAGTCAAGGTTTTGGGCAATGACGGCAGGGGCTCCGTTATTGTAGAGAAAACCGTCGTCGAAGCGTGCCGCAGTGGCGACGCTAGGCTGATAAATTTCGCAGTATATCTGTACATAAGCCGCACCAGATGGGATCGTGTACGTGCCGACTTCTTGGGTCCAGATCTGCAGGCTGGCGGTATTAGGAGAAGCTGCCGCAGCGCCCACCTGATTATTATTGGCATCGTAAGCGACCAAGACCCAACGTAGTAAGCTGCTCCCGGATTCCAGATAGGTCCATCCGCCAAAAGTAACCTGCTCACCGGGTGAAACGGGCGCGTGCTGAGTGCTAATGGCGCAGGCGTATACGGACGTGGAAGCCCACAAGAAATTGCTACCGGAATGAGAGCGCGCAGAGTCGGTTATGACTTGGGGTATCCCGCTGCAGAGATTCCAACTTTGAGAGCCCTGCTCGAAGCCGCCGTTCGAGAGTTGCGTCTGACCCATGCCAGTAAGCAGGCGGGCGGAGCCGAGGTGGTCTTGGTGTACGAAATAGGTCGTGCCATTGGTGTACTCGGCGACGAGCTGGCCATTCAGGTAGATATAGTGGGCTAGCTGCCCGGCCCCGAATCCCGGCTCAGTCAGCCATTCGCCGGTAGCCTTTCCGGCAAGATCATAGAGATAGTCTACGTTGGCTGAACCCGTAGTCTTCTCTACGCGCTGACCGAAAGCATCGTACTGGTAGCAAGCCGTGGCTGCGGAACAGGTGCCGAGCGTGCCGTCGACTTGAGTGAGTCGATTTTCGGCATCATAAAAGTACGTGTGGTTGGCGTCCTGGATCATATTCCCGGCAGCGTCATACTGGTACTTGTTGTTGATGGGGTCGACAAGCTGGTTTTGCGTGTTGACTGTGGCATGGAAAGGGTTGCACGTGCCGCTGTTGACAGTCTGGTCCCTGCGGTTGCCCCAGGCGTCATAGGTCCAGGAAAGATTGAACGTGGCACTGCAACCAGTAGCACTGCCGCTGGATTGATTCAGAGTTGAAAGGCGATTGAGTACATCATACGTAAAGGAGCGACTAAAGGCTTGCTGGCCAGTTGCCGTCCAACTGGCAACGTTCCCGTTGTCGGAAGTGCCCGCGTTGAAACCGAAGGTGAAGTCCTGCACGTTGCCCAAAGGGATAGCGTCGGCGCAAGCGCCAAGGGCTGTACCGCTGGAATTTACGTTGATTCGACACGGCTGCAAGGCATTGTTGAAGGCCGCTGTTTGGGTCAAGCCATTGCCCGGTGTCATCTTGCGGATCGCTCCGTGGGGATAGTATCCCAGAGTCGAGTCGACGGTCGCTAGTGTAGCAGGGTGCTGCGCGTCCACTAGGCTGCTGGTGATCTGCGTGGGCCGTCCTGCCGTGTCGTTTGCATAGGAGAACGTCACGCCAATACCATTCGCAAAGCTGGTGATGTTACCAGCGAGGTCGTAGCCGTAGGTTGGGATGAATGAAGCAGGACTGACCTGCTCCCCAAAATCCGCGCACGAGGATATATGATTTTCGCATTTGCGGAAGGGGGAAGCATGTC